>JAWKHU010000049.1:0-130445 GCA_041394685.1 Vicinamibacterales bacterium | reverse complement strand
GCTCTCGTCGAAGCTCCTGCTCGAGGTCGGCAGCTCCTTCAACCGCGAGCGCTACGACAACCTCTACCAGCCCGGCATCCTGGCCGAGCGCAACACGCCCGCGTGGTACCAGAACGTGCGCAAGAACGACACCAGCACGGGGCTGCTGTGGAACGCGTCGTCGGCGCAGCTGGGCAACTATCCCGACCGCTACAACATGCAGGGCGCCGTGTCCTACGTCACCGGCACCCACAACATGAAGTTCGGTTCCGCGCTGCAGTTCGGCAAGTACCCGCGCTACAACAACGCGAACGCCGACCTCTACCAGACCTACAACAACGGCGTGCCCATCCAGGTGACCGTGCTGAACACGCCGCTGCGCGTGCGCGAGGACCTGGACGCGAACCTCGGGATCTTCGCCCAGGACACGTGGAGCCTGAACCGCCTCACGGTGAACTACGGCGTGCGCTTCGACTACAACAAGCAGACCGTCGTGGGCCAGGAGGCGCAGATCGGCCGCTTTGCCAACGCGCCGGCCTACGACTCGTTCCAGGCCGTGCCGACCTGGAAGGACGTGTCGCCGCGCCTGTCGGTGGTCTACGACCTGTCGGGCAACGGCAAGACGGCGGTGCGCGCCGGCTTCAACAAGTTCGTCACCGCGCAGACGACCGGCTTCTCGCAGCTCTACAGCCCGACGGCGCTGACCACGCAGGTGCTCCCGTGGACCGACGTCAACGGCGACGACATCGCGCAGGGTGAGCGCGGCTGCGCGTACCTGACGGCCGGGTGCGAGATCAACTTCGCCAACCTGCCCGCCAGCTTCGGCGTGCGCTCGCTGGCGACGGCCGATTCCGACCTCAAGCGGCCGTACTCGCTTCCGCTGAACGTCGGCATCACCCACGAGGTGCTGCCGGGCCTGTCGGTGGCCGCGGAGTTCTACCGCATCGCGTTCAAGAACCTCACGGTTCGGCAGAACTCGCTGCTGAACGCCGACAGCTACAACCGCTTCGAGGTGACCAGCCCGCTCGACGGCGCGACGGTCCCGGTGTGGATCATCAAGCCCGAGTTCCGCGGCCAGGTGGCCAACATCGACAGCACCAGCAGCGACATGAAGCGCACCTACACCGGCACGGACATCAACTTCAACGCCCGCATGGCGGGCGGCGTCCGCGCCTTCGGCGGCCTCAACTTCGAGCGCACCATCAACAACACGTGCGTGGCCGCCCAGAGCGACCCGAACAAGAGCCTCTACTGCGACCAGGCCGACAGCGGCATCCCGTGGCAGAAGCAGTTCAAGGCGACGGTCGTCGACCCGCTGCCCTTCTACGGCGTGTCGGTGAGCGTGGCGTACCAGAACCTCAACGGGTACCTGATGGGCTCGGCGGCGCAGGCGTACGGCGGGTTCACGGCCGGCACGGGCTTCGACCGCCCGAACGGCCAGGGCACCTACTGGCAGGTGACGCCGACCACGACCGGCATCCCGGCCTCGCTGGCCACGGCGCTCCGCTCGGCCGGTCAGGCCAACGTCCAGATCCCGCTGGTGGCGCCGGAGACCGAGTACACGCCGCGCATCAAGCAGCTGGACGTCTCGTTCAGCAAGAAGGTGACCGTCGGCCGCGTCAACGCGACGCCGAAGATCGACTTCTTCAACGCCCTCAACTCCGACGACTACTCGTCGGTGTCGACCATGCAGTATCTCGCGTCCGCCTACCAGCGGCCGTCCGTCATCCTGCAGGGCCGCATCATCCGCGTCGGCGTCGACATGACCTGGTAGGACCGGGCTGACGAGAGTGTCCACGGGCGGCCTCCGACGAGGGGGCCGCCCGTTTTGTGGGGCGTGGGGCCGGGGGCGTGGGGCTTGAGACTGCCAGGACATGGGGGAGCACGGGCGGGAGCACGGGCTTGAAGGTAGAGGGAATCGACAATCTAGCCGACTCCCATGACTCCCGACTCCCGACTCCCGACTCCCGACTCCCGACTCCCGACTCCCGACTCCCGACTCCCGACTCCCGACTCCCGACTCCCGTATACTGACCACCCCATGTCACTGGCGCGCGTGGCGTGGCGGTGCTGCTCTGCTGAGCGGTGCGATCGAGGGCGGCAGGCACAGGGTGTCGTCGGGCTCGACAGGCGCGTGGACCCGCTCGACATGGCGGCGGCGCGGGCCACGGTCCTGATTTTCACCACCACCGACTGCCCGATCTCCAACCGGTGCGCCCGAGGTGGCGCGCACGGGCACGGCCTTCCACAGCGCGGCGTCCGTTTCGTGCTCGTCTACCCGGTGCCGGGCGATACGCCGGACAAGATTCGGCAGCACATGACGATGTTCGGCTACGACCTGGGCGTGGTGCGTGACACCGCGTTCGCTGGTGAAACGCACGGGCGTCGATGTCACGCCGAGGAGTGGCCGTCGTGGCGCCGAGAGCGACATCGGTCTACCAGGGCCGCATCGACGACCGCTACGTGGACTTCGGTGTCGACCGTCCCCGCCCCAACCACCCGACCTCGAGTGCCCTGACCAACCTGCTGGCCGGTCGTCCCATCAGGCCGAAGACGACGCGTGCGGTCGGTTGCATCCTGTCGGATTTGTTGAAGTAGGGGGCGGGGGCTTGGGACGTGGGACTTGGGACAGGGCCTGGGGCACGGGGCTTGGGGCCTGGGGAAGAGCGGGCGTGGGGGTGAGGACAGAGATAGGCCGGACGAGTCGCCGTGTGGCCGCGCTGGCGTTGACGACGCTCGTCGTCTTCGTCGCTGTGCCGATTGCGGCGTCGGCCAGGAGCCCGCCACGACCGCCGCATCCCCGGCATCGCCGACATGGCCCGATCTCGCGCCCGTCATCTTCGAAAACCTGCACGCCGTGCCATCGCCCAGGCGGCCCGGGCCCCTTCAATATCGCGTCGTATCGCGAGGTGCGGCAGCGCGCCACGCAGGTCCTGCAGGTCACGCGCAGCCGCTTCATGCCGCCGTGGAAGGTCGATCCGCGGTGGGCCACTTCGGGATCAGCGTCCGCTGACCGACGCCGAACTCGACACGCTGGAGGGCACGGGTGAAGAGCCGGCACGCCCGAAGGCGATCCGCCGCCGTGCCGGCGGTGCCGGCGTTCCGGACGGGTGGCTGCTGGGCACGCCGGATCTGGTCGTGACCCTGCCCGAGGCGTACACGCTGCAGGCCGAGCCCACCGACATCTTCCGCATCTTCGCCATTCCGCTGCCCGTCCGCGACCGCTACGTGCGCGGGATCGAGTTTCACCCCGGCAACCGCGTGTCGTCCACCATGCGAACATCCGCGTCGACCTGCCGCACGCCGACGATCGCGGGATCTCGACGCGGCCGATCCGTTGCCCGGCTACGACGGGCTGATGCACGCGCAGCGGAATATCCCGACGGCCACTTCCTCGGATGGACGCCCGGCCAGGTGGCTCCGCTGGTCAGCCCCGACCTGGCCTGGACGCTGGACCCCGGGAGCGATCTGGTCGTGCAGCTCCACCTGCAGCCGTCGGGTGCGGTGGAGCAGGTGCGTCCCCAGATCGGCGTCTACTTCAGCGATCGGCCGGCCGTGCGCACGCCCACCATCCTGCGCCTGGGGTCGCAAGGGATCGACATCCCGCCCGGCGACCCGGCGTACGTGATCACGGACGACTACACGCTGCCCGTCGAGGTCGACATCCTCGCCATCCAGCCGCACGCCCACTACCGTGCGAAGGAGATCGTGGGCACGGCCACCTTCCCGGACGGCACCTCGCGGCGGGTGATGTACATCAAGGACTGGGACTTCCGCTGGCAGCACGTGTATCGCCTGGTGGAGCCGTTGCACCTCCCCAGGGGCACGCGGCTGTCGATGCGCGACACCTACGACAACTCCGCCGACAACATCCGCAATCCCGAGCTGCCGCCCACACGCGTGCTCTGGGGCCAGCGCTCGAAGGACGAGATGGGCGACCTGTGGTTCCAGCTCCTCGCGAAGAACGATCGCGATCGCCAGACGCTCAACCGCGAGATTGCGGACAAGATGATCGCCGAGGACATCATCGGCTACGAGACGATGCTCGGCGTGGATCCAGACGACTTCGAGCTGCACGACGACGTGGCGCTGCTGTACCTGGGGATGGGGAAGGCGGGCGATGCGGTGCGGCACTTCGAGGCCTCGGTGGCCGCGCAGCCCGAGTCGGCCCAGGCGCACTACAACCTCGGCACGGCGCTCGCCATCGGGGGCCGGCTCGATCGCGCCATCCCCGAGTACGAGCGCGCCATCTCGCTGAAGCCGGACTATGCCGTCGCGCTCGCCAACCTCGGGAGCGTGCTGCTGCAGACGGGCAAGACCAGGCCCGCCATTGGGTATCTCGAGAAGGCGGTCGCCCTCGCGCCGAACAACGTCGAAGGCCTCAACAGCCTGTCAGCCGCTTACGCGGTTGACGGCGACGTCGAGCGCGCGCTGGCTACCATCGACCGCGCGCTGCGTCTCTCACCGCCGGCGCCGATGCAGAAGCTGCTGCGCCAACGGCGGGAGCTGCTCAGCAAGTAAACGAAACCACGAAGGGCACGAAGAACACGAAGAACACGAAGAACACGAAGAACACGAAGGGCACGAAGGGCACGAAGGGCACAGAGAAGGTCGAAGACTGACAGTGCTCAGGGCACCGCGAACACTTCGCCATCTCCGCTCTCATGCGCTGCGCAAAGGTGCTCGCTGCCCGCATGTGCTGTATCCCGAGCGGTCGAGCTCAGGGGTCGGATGGCGTCCAGCTCCTTCGACCTTGGTGTCCTCCGTGCCCTCCGTGCCCTCCTCGTGCCCTCCGTGCCCTCCGTGCCCTCCGTGATCTTCGTGATCTTCGTGTCACGCCGCCAGCCGAGCCGGCGGTCGCGACGAGGCCCTTGATCACGGGCTCGATCTCTGCCTGTCATCTGCCCGGGGTGATAGAGCTTCACCGTCCCTGTCTCGGCCGATGAAGACGAGCGTGGGGGTGGAGACGCCGTAGCGCAGGAATGGTGCCGCTCGACGGTGTTCTCGGCCATCCACGGATAGAACTCGCGGCGGATGTCCTTGATGTAGGCGAGCCTCCGGTCCGGCGGCGCGGCGCGGCGGGCGACGTAGCCGTAGCGCTGCGTGGGCGACACGATGGTGAGGCCCGAGGCGGCGTAGGTCATGCGCATCTCCGTCGAGGAGGCCCCATCGCCTTGCAGTCCGGGCACCAGTGCGCCCAGAGGAACAGCACGACCGGCTTGCTCTTTATGCTGGCGAGCGTGGCGCGGTGCCGGCCAGCGCTTCGCTCGACGCGATCTCGAACGCGGGCTCACCCTCGAGGCTCACCAGGTTGATGTTCTTGTTGATGCGCTGGACGATCGACGTCTTGCCGTAGGTCTCCGCTTCGCGGCGGAGGAAGTAGACGGCTTCCGAGCGGTTGCCGCGAGCGGCCATCACCTGCCCGCGCACCTCGATTGCGGCGCCAATCGCAATCGGCAGCCGCGGCTCGTCGTCCATCTGGCGGGCTCGGCGCCAGCGCGCGAGGCACAGGTCGTAGGCCTGCGCGCGCATTGCCCGCCTCGTCCAGCTTCTGTTGGCGAGCGCGCCGCGTCCCAGCCACGAGAAGGCTTCGAGTATTCTCGGGCGTGACGCCCTTCTCGGTTCATAGGCCGCCGCGACGGCTTCCAGCCCTGGCGAGGTCGCCGGTGTTGATGACGGCCCGGTACCTGTGCTGGATGAGGTTCGGGGCGCGGCCTGGCCCGCGACCGGAGCCGGGGCCTGGAGCGTGGCTGCGCCGAGGACGAGACAGCCGAGAGCGAGGCGGATGCTGCGCAATCCCGCGAGGATATCTCACTCGGGCAGTGCCGTGGGCGCTGCGGGGACGGTGGGCCGGCGGGTGAGCGCCTGGAGCAGGGTGCCGGCCGTCACCAGCACGATGGGCCCGAGCACCAGGCCGACGAAGCCGAATGCACCCACCCCGCCGAGCAGCCCGATGAAGACCACGAGGCCGTTGACCGACGCACGTCCGCTCAGGATGAGCGGCCGCAGGACGTTGTCGGCCATGCCGATGATGCCCACGCCGATCGCACCCAGGATGATGGCGCGCACGAGCTCTCCCGACAGGGCCCACCAGAGCGCGACCGGCCCCCACACCAGCGTCGTGCCGACCACTGGGATCAGCGCGCAGACGCCGGTGGCCACGCCCCACGCCGCCGGCGCGGGAACGCCAAGGGCCCAGAACGTCACGCCGCCGATCAGGCCCTGGACGGCGGCCACCGAGAGCCCGGCGCCCACCGAGGCGACCACCAGGTTGTGCGTGTCCTTGACCAGGCGCCGCCGCTCCTCGGCGGGGAACGGCAGGACGCGGTGCACCAGGTCCATCACGCGGTTGCGATCCCGCAGCAGGAAGAACAGCGCGAAGAGCATCACGAACAGGCTGCCGAGCATCGAGGCGACGTTGGCCACGGCCCCGCCCAGCCGCGGCGCCACGAACCCCACGGCGGTCTGCGCGGCCTGTCCCAGCAGCTGCGTCGGGTCCTCGGGGAGTGAGACCGGCACGCGGGCGCGGATGCCGTCCCAGATCACCTGGATGCGTTCGGGCGTCGCACGTTCGGGCAGTTGCTGCGCGAACGCCACCACCTGGGGCGTCTCGCCAACCAGAATGGACACCAGCGCCGCCAGCGGACCCACGATGAGGAGCGCGGCCAGCAGCGTGGCGATCAGGGCGGCCTGCGTGTCGCTGGTCCGCCGCGCGAGGTACTGCCGCAGCGGATCCAGCGACAGGGCGAAGATCGCGGCCCAGGCGAGCGGCTCGAAGAACGGGCGGGTCACGATGTAGGCGAGGTACGCCATCAGGATGACGACGGCGTAGAAGAGCAGCTCGCCGAAGCGGTCGGAACCGGTGGGTCGCATGGGCGTTGGGCCATGGTAGCCGCCATGGCTGCCGGCGGGGTAGCCGGGGTGAGTCCGCCGGCGGTGGACGCCGGCGCGGGACGCCCGTCCAGCCCGTCCACGGGCCGGGCGCCGTGGTATAGTTACGGTTTGCCGTGCCCCGGCTGGGGCTGGCGGTAGGTTCCGATGCTGTACTACTTGATTGTCACGGTCTACGTGATCGTCTGCCTGGTCCTGATTGGAGTCATCCTGCTCCAGCAGGGCAAGGGCGGCGACATTGCGAGTGCGTTTGGTGGCGGCGGCAGCCAGGCGGTGTTCGGCGCCCGTTCGGGAGCCACGCTGCTGACCCGCGCGACCACGGTGCTCGCGGCGCTGTTCATCCTACTCTCGCTCCTGTTGACGGCCTGGGGCATTCGCGGACCGGGCTCGGTGGTGGGCGGCATCAACGCGCCCGCGCCGGCGGCGCCGCTCACGGCTCCGGCGCCCGCTCCGGCGACGACCACGCCCGCCGACACCCCGGCGCCGACGGCGCCGAGCGGTGCGACCCAGCCGCCGCCGCAATAGGCACCGAATTCAGAAGGACGGATTCAGCATTCAGAAGGCTGACGCGATACGGAGTATCTAGGCTCGAAAGCCCTCCAATGCCCGACCGGGACCCTTGCCAGGAGTCCATCCCGGTCTTCACCGAATGCGGAAGTGGCGGAACTGGCAGACGCACCAGCTTGAGGGGCTGGCGTTCGCAAGAACGTGGGGTTCGAATCCCCCTTCCGCACCACTCACATCGGCATACGCCTCGTTCGCGGCGCGAACGGGGGCTTCAGGCGCTCGGCCGTCGCGCTCCGCGCTCGGCCTTCGGGCTGAATCCCCTCGACGCGGATTGCGACCTTGCGTTCTTGATTGCGGCATTGGCGCATTGGCGCATTGGCGAATGGGAGTGGGGGAGCGGCGCAATCGTCCTGCCTCAGGCTGCGCGCTCTGCGCGTACGCCCGCGCATCGGCCTCCGACTCGGCCTGCTCCACTCCGCCGCGCTCGCCGCAATCGCCCAGCTCACCGAGAACTCGAGGCGCAGGCCTCGCGCTGTTGAACGCGTCGAGACCTCCCGCCACGCGTGCCGCCACCGCGTCCGCTTCCGCGTCGTCGGTCGAAGGCAGCAGGGCGGCGAACTCGTCGCCGCCCGTGCGGTAGAGCCGATCGCCGCCTCGGAAGGCCTGCCGCAGGCACCTGGCCATGGCCCGGAGCAACTCGTCGCCGGCCGCGTGGCCGTGGCCGTCGTTCACCGCCTTCAGTCCGTCCACGTCGAGCGCGAAGATGGCCACGGGAACTCGCGGCTGGCACGCAGGCGCGCCGCTTCCTCGTCGAACGCACGGCGGTTCAGCAGGCCGGTGAGGCCGTCGCTGTGGCTGTCCTGGCGGAGCCGGGCCTCCAGCGCCTTGCGCGCGGTGATGTCTCGCAGCACCACCAGCGTCCCCACCGATCGCTGGTGCCGATCCACGAGGCGCGCGCGGCTCGACGTCGAACCAGCGGGTGGCCGTCGTCGTCGGCCACGGCCGCTCGGCCCGGCCATGGCGGCCGTCCACCAGTTCAGCCCAACCCTCCGCGCCCCTGACGGCCGCGTGCGGGGCTGTCCGACCAGGGCGCGACCTGGCGATCCAAGCACCGTATCTGCCGACTGATTGGCGTCAACCACCACACCCGACTCGTTCAGCACGATCACCGGGTCCGGCAGGGACTCCGAACAGCAGCCCAGCGCCACGGGCCGCGCATCGAGCAGCCGGTATCGCATCACCGCCCAGCCCAGAAACGTCGCCGACGCCGCAAACCCGGGCAGCGTGGGGTTGAGCGGCAGCCAGGCCGCGGCGGCCGGCGAGGCCTTGGCCACCTCGTTCAGGACGTTCGCGGCGAAGGGCAGCAGCGACCCGGCGGAGCAGCGCACTCTGGGCGCGCCTCGTCCGGAGCCAGTCGCCGACGAGGAACGCCGCCGCGGCCGGGACGCAGCCGTAGGCGAGCGCCAGGTGGAGGGGAAGAGCGGACCGTTCAGCCCGATCAGCTCGCGCCGCCACGATATCGGTGAAGAAGAGGTGATGACGGTCGTTGGTGAAGGCGATGGGCCCGATGATGACGGGCCAGACGTAGAGCAGCCGCCACCAGCGTGACTGTGGCGGCCGCCCGATGTAGTGGCGGACGAACAGGAGCCAGCTCGCGGTGATGAGCGCGATGGCGGGAAACTTGGCAGCGAACCAGAGCCGTGCGTCGCCCTGGTCGAGCCGTTCACCAGATAGCACAGCACCCACCAGCCGTTCCCGCCTCGAGCAGGAAGAAGTGGATGAAGCCCCGCCGGCCGCGGTGCGGCCACGCGGCTGCCGCCAGCAGCACCGAGACCGCGACGACCACCACCAGGAGCAGCAGATACATGACCGGCCGGCCGGGCATTCTCCCACCGCCGACGCCCAGGTCCGCCCACCGGTAGCAGGAACGTCCGGGGACCGCTGTTCATCATGACCAGCAGCCCGTCCGGGAACCCGGGAAGCGGCGTCGAGGTGACGTCCAGCCCGTCGGTCTCGTCAGCCTGCGTGTGGACCGTGGCGATCTCGGGATGGTCGTGCGGCACACCGGGGCGTCCCTCCCGCGGGTACAGGTGCAGGACCGTGCCGCCTGGAATCTGGTCGGACGACACGAGGAAGCCTCGGCCGCCAGGCTGCACGTATAGCGCGAGGCCCTCGCGATCCAACTGGTAGGTGCCCTCGCCGAAGCGTGCGAGCTCGCGTCCGGCATCTACCGCGTCCGGGTCGGCCAGGTACTTGCGCAGGCAGCAGCGTTCGTCCGCGTAGTACACGAACCCGAGCTCATCATCGACCACCACCGCCTCGATCTCGCCTGGGTCTCCGGGCTCGGCACCGATGTGGCTGAAGGCACCGAAGCGGCGCACCTCGGTGGCTTCCAGTTGTCCCCCCGCGCCGGCGCCAACCCGGTACTGCGCCATGTACCCCTCGGCCGGGCCCGTCTTTGGCGCGACGATGACGAAGAGCGCACCGTCCGACGGCCGCGTGTAGAGGCCGATGCCCATGGGCTCGCCGGCGTCGGCGACGCCGCCTGCCAGCACCGGCAGGCCCTCGGGTGCCAGGTCGCGCAGTGGGCCGCCGTCGGCCGGAATCCCGAACACACGGAGACGGTGCTGCTTGCGTTCCGTCACGACGGCGACATCGCCCGTCCACGATCCGAGCGTGACGCCGTACTCCACGTCGACGTTGTTCGGCCGATCCATGGGCGTGATCGCCTGCCTCAGCGCACCGTCGAGGCCGAAGACGTAGAGGCCGCCGTCACGTTCGACCTTGTCAGTGGCCAGCACCAGGCTGCGGGCGGGATCGCCAGGATTGACCCAGATGGCCGGGTCGTCGGGGTCGTGCGGGACCGGGGCCGTTTCTCCGGCTGCTGTCACCGTGAGGTGCGCATCCAGCGGCGGAGTGGCCAGGACGCCGCCATTGCGGCACGAGGGGAGGGCAAGCAGGCACCAGGCGACCAGGCCACCGGCGCACACCAGACGACGAGCGAGCATCTTTTCATCGTATGGCCCGGCGCTCCCCGACGACGATCCTGCACCGAAGAGTTTACGGTCTCGTTGCCAGGTCGACACACGTATCACAAGCGCGGGAGCTAGCGTGATTGGATGCTCATGTCCCTGGTACGGCGCTGTGCCGTCGTCGTTGTCCTGCTTCTCTTCGTTACGGTTCTCGCCTCCGCACAATCCACCGGCAGCATCAGCGGCACGGTATCCGACGCCGTGTCCGGCGCCCCGCTCGCCGGCGCCGATGTCGCCCTCGATGGCACGGCCTTCATCACGGCAACCGATCGCACCGGCGCCTTCCTGCTCACGGGCGTGCCGACTGGCGAGTACAGCCTGCTGGTCCTCTACCTGGGCCACACCGACGAGCGTGCCAGTGTCACCGTGTCGTCGGGCCGGTCGGTGTCGGTCGAGGTCTCGCTACGTCCGGCGTCGTTCAGCGAGGTCGTGCAGGTGACGGCCACCCCGATTGGCGAAGGACAGGCACAGGCGCTCAACCAGCAGCGCACCGCCCTGAACATCACCAACGTCGTCTCGGCCGACCAGATTGGCAGCTTCCCGGACCCGAACGCGGCCGAATCGGCGCAGCGCATCCCCGGGGTGTCGATCACACGCGACCAGGGCGAAGGGCGGTACGTGCTGGTACGCGGGACCGAGCCTCGGCTCAACTCGATGATGATCGACGGCGAGCGGATTCCGGCGCCGGAGGGCGATGCGCGGCAGGTCGCGCTCGACGCCGTCCCGGCGGATCAGCTCCAGTCGATCGAGGTGTCAAAGGCGGTGACGCCCGACATGGATGCCGATTCCATCGGCGGCGCCGTGAACTCGTCACCAAGCAGGGCGGTCGGCCGGCCGACGATGCTGTTCTCGGCGGCCGGCGGATACAACGCGCTGCAGGAGGACGCCGGCCAGAGCCGGTTCTCGGGCACGGTGGGCCGGCGTATCGCCGGGGGCCGCACCGGCCTGCTGCTCGGCGGGTCGGCGTCGGCCCTCAACCGCGGGTCCGAGAACTTCGAGGCCACGTACGACGACGGCGAGCTGGCTGATTTCCAGAACCGCGACTACCAGATCGAGCGCTTAGGCGTGAATGGCGCCGACGTCCAGCTGGGGCTGGGCAGCTCGCTCGTGTTCCGAGGCATCTTCAACGAGTTCAAGGACTACGAGATCAACAACCGGTATCCGCTACCGCCTGTCGAACTCGCGAATCGAGTACGTGCTGAAGAATCGAAACCAGAATCAGCACATCCGGTCGCTGGCTGCCAATGGCCAGCAGGTGGTCCGCAGCGACATCACGATGGACTACCGGGTCCACTCAAGCAGTCCCAGGAGGAGCAGCTCCGATCGAAGTTCGACACAATCTTCCGCCAGTCGCGCATCCCCGCGCCGAACGTCGACGACCTCCATCGATCCCGTGAACATCCAGGTCAACCCGTCGCAGAACAACGCCGCGAACGCCACCCTGAACGCCTGGGAGACGGAGGTTCTCAAGACGACCGACCGCGACGTGACCGCCTCGTTCGACGTTCGCATGCCCCTGGCCACTGGCGGCAAGACCGCTTCGTTCCTGAAAGCCGGCGGCAAGTTCAAGGACAAGCGCAAGGTCCGGGCGATCGAGGCCACGGCGGCCTCGCCGGGGTACACGGTGCCGTTCAGCCAGTTGCAGGACGCAGGTTTCCGGAACGACCGGTTCATGTCCTACTTTCCCGCCAGCCCGGGCTACGCCGGTTTCCCCGGGATCGACCCCGAGGCGTCGCGCGCACTCTACGCCAGCACCGGGCGTCCGCAGGCCGAGGTGGACCGCGAGGGTGACGCCGAGAACTACGACGCAACCGAGCGGATTGGCGCTGCCTACGTGATGGCCGTGAGCTCTTCATCGGCCCGAAGCTGACGCTGCTGCCCGGCGTTCGATTCGAGTCCACGAAGCTGCGGACTACCAGCATGAGGTCCTCGACGAAGACGGCGACTATGCCTCGACCTGTGGCGTGACTGGCGGCGACACCTTAGCCGGGTTCCTGCTGCCGGGCGTGCACCTGCGCTACGCCATCGACGACAACACCAACGCATGCGTGGCTTCACGCGGACGCTGGCGCGTCCCAACTACTACGACTCGCGCTGCCCAGATCGTCATCCAGGAGGACGCCGAGATTCAGCGGCAATATAGCGCCTCCGAGCCGACGACGTCCTCCAACGTCGATCTGCTGGTCGAACGCTACTTCTCGACGGGTGGGTGTGGTCTCTGGCGGCTTCTTCTACAAGCGGCTGGGCAACTACATCTATCCCTTCACCTTCATCGAGAACACCTTCGGCGACGTCTACGAGGTCACGCAGCCCCAGAACGGCGACTCGGCAAATCAGGCCTCGAGTTGCGGTGCAGAACCGGCTCACATTCCTGCCAGGCGCCCTCGACGGCCTCGGCATCTACGCCAACTACACGTGGACGGACTCCTCGGCGGTTCCCGGGCCGCTCGGGCGACAGCACGCTGCCCGGACAGTCCTCGAAGCTCGGCAACGTCGCGCTGCGTACGAAAAGTTCGCTCGGCCCGGGCGTCGTGGAACTTCCACGCAGCTACATCGATGCGGTGGGCCCGGACGCCGCGCAGGACGTCTACTACGACGACCACGTGCAGCTTGACCTGAACCTCAGCCAGCGGCTCGCGGCGCTTCACGGCGTTCGCCGACGTGCTCAACCTCACCAACGCCCCGCTGCGCTACTACATCGGCTCGCCGAATCGTCCCATCCAGGAGGAGTACTACCGGTGGTGGACGATGTTCGGGGTCAAGGCGAACTTCTAACGCGGGACGGGCGAGCGGGCGGCGTATGATCGGGCCCACGCGCCCGCGCCATGCCGACCGCCCGCATCGCCCTCGCCAATCTGCCGTTTCCCGAGAGCCCGGAGGCGTCGGTGGACGCCGCCGAGGCCGCCATTGCCGATGCGGCCGCCGCCGGCGCCGTCGTCGTCTGCTTTCCGGAGTGCTTCGTGCCCGGCTATCGCGCGCCGACCCGGTCGGTCCCGCCACCGGACGCCGCCTTCCTCGAACGCGCGTGGCAGCGTACCGCCGCGGCCGCGAGGCGGCACGGCATCGCCGTCGTCATGGGCACCGAGCGCGTCATGGACCAGGGGCTGGTCATCTCCGCACTCGTCGTGCATGCGGACGGCACCGTCGCCGGCTTCCAGGACAAGGTGCAGATCGACCCGTCCGAGGAAGCGCAGTTCGCGACGGGCTCCGAACGGCACGTGTTCCAGGCCGGCGCACTGGTCTTCGGCATCGTCATCTGTCACGAGGGATGGCGCTATCCCGAGACCGTGCGGTGGGCGGCGCGGCGGGGCGCACACGTGGTGTTCCACCCGCACTTCCACGAGGCCGAGCCGGGCGGCGTGCGACCCACGCGGTTTGCCGATCCCGACAACACGTTTCACGAGAAGGCGCTGTTGTGCCGCGCGGCCGAAAACACCTGCTACGTCGCGAGCGTCAACTTCGCCAGCGAGGGATCGCCCACGACGTCGGCCGTCGTGAATCCTGACGGCACGCTCCTGTGCCACCAGCCCTACGGGCAGCCCGGACTCCTGCTGGCCGACCTCGACCTGGCGAAGGCGACCGGCCTGCTCGCACGGCGCTGCAAGACCTACTGAGCCCTCGCGGCCCCGTGCCGCCGTCCCGCTGACACGATCCGCGCCCTCGCGTCACCAGAGGGAGAGCCCGTCGAGCCGTTGCGGCGGTGCGGGCACGCTGGGAGGCCACGCCATGCAGGTGCGGGTATGTACGGACGCGCGCGGCGCCATGGACTGTGCCGATGCCTTCTTCGGCCTCGATGCGCAGGTGCCCCTGGCCGGCGGACGCCTCGCGCGGTACATCAACCTCGACAATGCCGCCACCACCCCGCCGCTCAGGGCAGTGGTGGACGCCGTGCACGAGAGCCTTCGCTACTACGCGAGCGTGCATCGCGGCGCCGGTTACAAGTCCCGTACGAGCACGGCCGCTTTCGAGCGCGCGCGTGAGACGCTCGCGCGATTCGTCGGCGCCGACCCGGTCCGCGACGTGGTCGTCTTCGGCAGGAACACGACCGACGCCCTCAACAAGGTCTCCAATCGCCTGCCCATGCCCGGGGATGCGGTCGTGGTGAGCACGCTGCTGGAGCACCACTCCAACGACCTGCCATGGCGGCGTCGCGCCCGCGTGGTGCGCGCCCGCATCACGGCCGACGGCCGTCTCGACGAGGCGGACTTCGATCGGCTGCTGGCACTCCACGCCGGCCGCATCGCGCTGGTGGCCGTGAGCGCCGCCTCCAATGTCACGGGCGTCGTGCAGCCGATTCATCGCCTCGCCCGCAAGGCTCACGCGGCCGGCGCCCCCATCGTCGTGGACGCGGCGCAACTGGTCGCGCATCGCCGGCTCGACATGCGCCCGCACGGCCATCCGGAACACCTGGACTTCGTCGCCTTCTCGGGCCACAAGATGTACGCGCCGTTCGGCTCGGGCGCCCTGGTCGGGCCCCGTTCCGCCTTCGAGCAGGGGCCGCCGGATGCCGTCGGCGGAGGGACCGTTGACATCGTCACCGAGTCCGACGTCGCGTGGGGCGCGCTGCCCGACCGCGAGGAGGCGGGTACCCCGAACGCCGTCGGCGTCGTCGCCATGGCGGCGGCGGCCGAGGTGCTCACGGCCTGGGACCTCGACAGCGTGGATGCGCATGAGAGCGCGCTGGCCGCATACGCCAGGTCGCGGCTGTCCGAGGTGCCCGGCGTCACGATCTACGGTGAGCCGCCCTCTCGGGACCGCTCGGATCGCGTCGGCGTGATTCCGTTCAACCTGGCCGGCTGGCATCACGACGAGGTGGCCGAACGGCTGGGCCGCGAAGGCGGAATCGGCGTGCGTAACGGCTGCTTCTGCGCGCAGCCGTACGTCGCCGCCCTGCTCGGGATTCCGCCCGCGTCGGTCGGCGCCTTCCAGGGGTCGCACGCCGGACGGCCGGGCATGGTGCGAATCAGCCTGGCCGCCTACAACACCGGTGAGGAGATCGACGCCGTTGTTGCCCTGCTGGCGCGGATGTCCGCGGCGCGCGGGCGAAGGGCCGGCGCGCCTATTCGGCGCGCAGCGCGGACGTCGGGTTGATGGTCGTCGCTCGCCGGGCCGGCAGCCACGCGGCCGCCACGGCGGCGCCGACGAAGACCACCGGGACCACGGCGAAAATCGTTCTGTCGAAGGCCGGCAGATCCACGAACACGCTGGCCATCAGCCGCCCGGCCCCCATGCCCAGGAGCCAGCCGGCCGCCACGCCCAGCAGGGTCGTGGACAGGCTCTCGCCCAGGATCATGCGGCGCACGGCGTCTGGCATGGCGCCGACCGCCATCCGGATCCCGATCTCGCGCGTCCGGCGAGCCACCGCGTAGCTCATGACGCCGTAGATGCCCACGAGCGCCACGATCATCGCCATCAGTCCGAAGACGCTGAAGAGCGACGCCGACAGCCGGAGCGCCCAGTACTCCGCGGAACTGGCCACGTGCTGCTCGAACGTCCGGGACGAGAAGAGGGGCAGCCCGGGCGCCGCGTCCCGAATCTCCCGCCGTACGGCGTCGGAGAGGATCGTGGACGACGCGGCCGGCCTCACATGGAAGTACGCGTTGCCCATGGGCTCCTGCGCAAAGGGCACGTACACCGCGCCGCGCGGCTCCTTCTCGAACAGGTCACGCCGGGTGGTGGCCGCGATCCCGACGATGTCGTATTCCATGCGGGGGGCGCGCGAATCGGCGCCGCGTGCGCTCATCGAGATGCGCTGGCCGAGCGCGCTCTCGTCCGGCCACAGGCGACGCGCGAGCGTCTCGTCGATGACGGCCACCGGACGGGCCGACGGGTCGAATGATTCCACGCCCGTGAAGGTGCGTCCCTGCAGCAGCGTGATGCCCATGGCAACGAAGTAGGCGCCGCTCACGGTGTTCCAGGGGGTGTTGAAGGCGCGTCCGGCTTCGGGCGTGTCCGGCTGCTCGCCCTCCGGCACGTTGATCCCGGCGCGCCGTACCGAGCGGCCAATGCTCACCATGCCGAGCGGGACCAGCGCACCCACGCTCGCGGACTCCACGCCGGGGATGGCGTCGAGCCGCGACTCCACGCGCTGATAGAGATCCAGGATCTGCGGACCGTCGTAGCCGGCCAGGCTGCCGTCCACTTCGGCCAGCACCGTGCCCGCGGCGCGGTAGCCGAAGTCCACCTCCAGCCCGGTCCGTGCCATGCGCACGAACAGCCCCGCGGCGATCAGGAGCGCGAGCGACAGGGCCACCTGCCCGACGACGAGCGGGTGGCGCGGCACGAACCAGCGTCGCCGCACGGGTGCGTCGTCGCCGGCGTGCGGCTTCAGGTCGTCGATGACGTCGGCGCGGGAGTGGCGGAGCGCGGGTCCCAGGGCGAACCAGGTGGTGGCGAGCAGGCAGAAGAGCACCGTGGCGGCGACGAGTGCGGGTGACAGCGCGCCCTCGAGCACGATGGTGATCGGCAGCAGGGACACGAACGCGCCGATGAGGGCATCGATACCCCACATGCCGAACGCCACTCCGAGGACGCCGCCGGCGATCGAGAGGATCAGGCCCTCGATCAGCAGCTGCCGGACGATGCGCAGGCGGCCGCCGCCGAGCGCGAGACGGATGGCGAACTCCTTGCGACGCGCACGGCCGCGCGCCAGCAGCATGGCGGCCAGGTTGAGACACACGGTGAGCAGCACCGCGCCCGTCAGCCCCATCATGACGGCGCCGAACGCCGTGATGCCCCGCTCGTCACTCGGCGTGGTGCTGGTGCCGAGCCTCGGGAGCGTGTCGAGCGTGACCCTCGCGTCGCGATACTCCGCCGGGAACGCCCGTTCGAGCGCCGGACCGGCCTGCGCCAGACGGCCGGTCGCCGCCTCCGCGCTGACGCCGTCCGCGAGATGGCCCACGACGAAGAGGTTGTAGGCATCGATCCGGTCGAGCGTCCGCTGCTCGCCCTCGAACTCGCTGGCGACCGTGTCGAACACGCCGAGCGGGAAGAACAGCTCGGGCCCGAACACCATCATGGTGCCGGTGAAGCCGCGCGGCGTGATGCCGATGACAGTGAACGGCCGCTCGTTCACCCGAATCGTGCTGCCGACGAAATCGGCCGCGCCGCCCGTGCGCTGCCAGAACCCGTAGGTGGCCACGACCACGGGGACGTCGCGGCCCGGCGTCGCTTCCTCCTCGGTGAAGCCGCGGCCCGCGATGATTGGCGCGCCGAGGACGTCGAAGTAGTTGCGGCTCACCACGACCGAGAACGCCCGGCGAGACTCGGTGGCTTCGCCGACGCCGACGATGGTGGGCGAGTGGGCGAGAAGGCCGGAGAACCCGTCGGCCCGTGCGGCGAGCTCGCGATACGCGGGATACGAGAAGTTGCGGTAGGAGTCGGTTTCCGTGACGCGGCTCGAGTACAGCTGCACGAGGCGCCCGGGCGCCGTGTAGGGCCGTCCCATGAAGCCGATGGCGTAGATGAGGCTGAACATCGCCGCGTTCAGCCCGATGCCGAGCGCCAGGACCGCGACGGCCGACGCCGTGAACCCCGGCGCCTTCGCCAGCTGGCGCAGCGACACTCGCACGTCTCCCATCCACGCCCCCATGCCGCCCCTCCCGTGTCTGGCGGGTATTACGGCACGGCGTCGCGAATGTTCCGCCTACCGGCGCGTGACGACCGTCTCCAGGAACTCTCCGTGAATGATCAGGCCCCGGTCGTCACCCCGGTTCCACTCGCCGACAAACGCCAGCAGGTCGGCCTCGAACGCCCGCTGCGCGTCGGCATCGAGGGCGGCGAACACGCGGTGGATGGGGCCGAGTACTGCCGGAAGATGTCCACGAAGTGCGCGGGCGACCGGTAGCGGAACACGTAGGTGCGCACCTGGTGCGTGACTCCGGCCGCGCAGGGCCCAGCAGGGCATCCACGTGCGCGGGCGTTCCCCAGAGCGAGGGTGGACGCAGTCCCGCCGGCGGAGGCGCGTAGCGGGCGACCACGGGGAAGAGCGTGCCGATGAAGCCGTCCGGCGTCCAGTTCGCCATGGCAATGCGGCCGCCCGGACGGCACACGCGGGCCATCTCCCGCGCCGCGGCGTCGTGATCGGGCGCGAACATCACGCCGAAGGTCGACAGCACGACGTCGAAGGCGGCGTCGTCGAACGGCAGCGCTTCGGCGTCCGCCGTCTGGAAGCGCACGGCGAGGCCCTCGGCCTCGGCGCGCGCCCGCCCACGCTCCAGCAGGGCAGGCACGTAGTCCGTGGAGGTGACGTCGGCGAAGCGGCGCGCGGCGGCCAGCGTGGCGTTGCCGTTGCCCGCGGCGACGTCGAGGACGCGCTCCAGGGACCGCACGTCGGCGGCCTCGCAGAGCTGCTCCCCCACGATCTGCAGCGTCGTCCCGATCACGGCGAAGTCCCCGGAGGCCCAGGTCGCCTGCTGCCGCGCCTTGATCGCGGCCAGGGGCGAGGGCGGCTGTTGCCGCGGATCGCAGTTGACGAAGGTGGTCATCGGGAATCCTCCTGGACAGCGCGGCGCGATGGTGGGCCGCCTTCCTCGAGAGTCTACGTGCTCATGCGCGTCAGGGCCATGCGTGTCCGTCCGGATTTCCTGCCCGCACGTCTCCCCGGGCGCGACAGCGCCGTGCCGGACGCCCATCCGATCCGGGACGTACCGGGGTAGTGCTCGGCGTGCTCGAGTCGTTGCCGCCGGCACGGGCGGGCGGCACGCTGGCGGACCGCCCGGCCCTATACTCGTGTGTCCCCTGTGAGCACGCCCGACGCCCCCACGCAGTTCGAGCCCGGCGCGCCGCCCGACCACGAGCGGCGCATCGGTCCCTACCGCCTCGTCCGTGAGGTCGGACACGGGGGCATGGGCGCCGTCTTCCTCGCCGTGCGCGACGACGACGTGTTCCAGAAGCGCGTGGCCGTGAAGGTCCTGAAGCGCGGCATGGACACCGATGCCATCGTCCGCCGCTTCCGCCACGAGCGCCAGATCCTGGCCGGCCTGGATCACCCGAACATCGCGCGCCTGATCGACGGGGGCACGACCGACGGGCTGCCCTACTTCGTGATGGAGTTCGTGGACGGGGCGCCGCTGACCGACTACTGCGACCAGCACCAGCTGGACACGACGGCGCGACTCGATCTCTTCCAGCAGGTCTGCGCGGCCGTCCAGTACGCGCACCAGAACCTGGTGATCCACCGGGACATCAAGCCCGCCAACGTGCTGGTCACGTCGGACGGGTTGCCCAAGCTGCTGGACTTCGGCATCGCGAAGCTCCTCAACCCCGAGCTGGCGGGCCAGACGATGGCGCCCACCGCCGTCGGGCTGCAGATGATGACGCCGGAGTACGCCAGTCCCGAGCAGGTGCGTGGCGAGTCGGTAACGACGGCCTCGGACATCTACTCGCTCGGGGTGCTGCTCTACGAGCTGCTGGCCGGCCGCCGGCCATACGAGCTGTCGAACCGATCGCCGTCGGACATCGCCCGCATCGTGTGCGAGACGATGCCGCCGCGGCCCAGCACGGCGGTGACCGGCGATGGCGCGCCCGGTGAGGCGCCCACGCGTGACGGCGGGCCTCGCCAGACCACATCGCCGCGCACGACGCGGCTCGACGCCTCGGAGGTCCAGCGCCTGCGGCGCCGCCTGGAAGGCGACCTCGACAACATCGTGCTGAAGGCGCTCAGCAAGGAGCCGCCCCGGCGCTACGGCTCGGCCGATCAGCTCGCCGAGGACATCCGCCGTCACCTGGCGGGCCTGCCGGTGGTGGCGCGCAAGGACACGCTGGGCTACCGCGCGTCGAAGTTCGTCCGCCGCAACCGCGCGGCCGTCATCGCGGCGGCCGGCGTCATCGTCGCGCTGCTGGCGGGGACGGCCGGCACCTGGTGGCAGGCGCGCGTCGCGCGCGCCGAGCGTGCGCGCGCCGAACAGCGCTTCGAAGACGTGCGTGCGCTTGCCAACGCGTTCCTCTTCGAACTGCACGACGCCATTCGCGACCTGCCGGGATCCACGTCCGCGCGGCAGCTCGTGGTGGCGAAGGGGATGGCGTATCTGGACAAGCTGGCCCAGGATGCGGCCGATCGTCCGGACCTGCAGCGGGAGCTCGCGGCCGGGTACGTGAAGGTCGGCGACGTGCAGGGCCGGCCGTTCAACCCGAACCTCGGTGACACGACGGGCGCACTGGCGAGCTACGAGAAGGCCGTGACGCTGTACGACGGGCTCGGCGTGACGCCCTCGAGCGATCCGGCGCTGCGGCGCCAGGCGGCCACCGCCTACCTGCGGCTCAGCGAGTCGCTGTCGGTGTCCGGCGGCACGGCGCGGGCCCTCGAGCTGGCGCGCCGCGCCTTCGAGCTCCAGAAGGACATCGCTACCTACCCGAACGCCTCGGCGCAGGCACGGCGCGATCTGGCCGTCAGCTACAGCCGCATGGGCGACCTGCTCTCGGCAACCGGCGACACGCGCGGCGCGCTGGAGTACCGGCACCTGTCGCTGGCGCTCATGGAGCGGCTCCTGGCCGAAGCGCCGGCTGACGTCGACAACCTGCGCCAGGCGGGCACGGCCTTCCAGAAGCTGGGCAACTCGCTGGGCAATCCCAACTACCCGAACGTCGGCGACTACGCCGGCGGGCTCACGCAGATGGAGCGGTCCATCGACGTGCTGCGCCGTGCGACGACGCTGCATCCGACCAACGCGCTGTTCCGTCGCAATCTCGCGGTGGCGAACAGCAACGCGGCCGACATCCTGCTGGCGCTCGACCGTCGGGACGAAGCGCTGTCACGCCAGCGGGAGGCGCTCGGCATCTTCGAGTCGCAGGTGTCCGAGGACCCGACCAACGCCTCGGCGCGCAACGACTTCGCCATCAGCCTCCTCAAGATTGGCGAGATGCAGCTCGCGGCAGGACGCACGGCGGATGCGCTCGGCCAGTACCAGCAGGCGCTCGACATCCACCGCGCGCTCTCCGCCGCTGATCCGCGGAACGACCGGATGCGGCTCGAAGTGGCATCGGACCTGTCGGCTGTCGGGGCGGCGCAGGCCGCGCTCGGCCAGCGGGAGGCCGCCCTGTCCAGCCTCGGGCGCGCCCTCGAGATTGGCCGGGACCTCCAGGCCTCCAACGCCGGGGACGTCGAGCTCCGCGTGGCGGTGGCGCTCGCGCTCATCGGCCGCGCGGATGCGCTCGCCGGCTTCGCGGCCACGCCCCGGACGGCCGCGTCCGGCGATCGCGAGGCCGCCGCCCGCGACTATCGTGAAGCCATTGCCATCCTCGAAGCCCTGCAGGCCGAAGGCGCCATCGAGGGCACGGACGTCGACACCCTGACCCGCGCACGTGGCGAGCTCGAGCGCCTGTCGAAGTAGCTGGCCCATGGCACTCCGCCACGGGCCGGCGGGGCCCCCGACGTGCTAGCCTAGCCGTCGGGCAGGTATCCAGTCATGCGCACGCGTCTCCTCGCTCGTCTGTGTGTCGTCGCCGCGCTGCTCTCCACCGCAGCCGTGTCGTCGGGGTGCGATTCCCTGTACTACAAGACGATGAAGAAGTTCGGCGTGGAGAAGCGCGACATCCTCGTGAAGCGCGTCCGCGACGCGCGCGAGGCGCAGCAGAAGGGCAAGGAGGAGTTCCGCTCGGCGCTCGAGCGATTCAAGGAAGTCGTCGCGACCGACGACAGCAGCCTCGAGGACAAGCACAACGCGCTCAGCCGCGAGCTGAACAAGAGCGAGGACCGCGCCAGGGACATCCACGACCGCGTCAAGTCGGTGAAGGACGTGTCGGACGACCTGTTCAAGGAATGGGAAAAGGAGCTGGGGCAGTACGAGGACCGCTCGCTCCGCGCCGAGAGCCAGCGCGAACTGCGCGAGACGCGGCGCCGCGCGCAGGGCGTGATCGCGGCCATGGAGAAGGCGGAGAAGCGCGTGGACCCCGTGCTGCAGCCCCTGCGCGACCGTGTCCTCTTCCTGAAGCACAACCTCAACGCCTCGGCCATCGGCGCCCTCGACAAGGAGCTGCTGGCCCTGCGGACCAACGTCGACGCCCTGGTCGCCGACCTCGAATCCTCGATCGCCGAGGCCGAAGCCTTCATCACCGAGATGGACGCGGAGGGGTGAGTGGGGGGCACGGGGCTTGGGGCGTGGGGCTTGGGGGCTTGAAGGCTTGGGGACTGGAAGGCTTGGGGGACTTGGGGGCTTGAGGGCTTGAGGCCTGGAGGCTTGAAGGCTTGCGGGCCTGAGGGCTTGCGGGCTTGAGTGACCCTTGTCCGTTCCCTGAGGCGCTGGCAGGACTGACGCCTCCGCGGCGCCACCAGGCGCCACGCACCAGGCCTTCAGGCCATCAACCCTTCAAGCCCTCAGGCCCGCAAGCCCTCAGGCCCGCAAGCCCTCAGGCCTGCAAGCCTTCAGGCCTGCAAGCCTTCAAGCCCCCGAGCCCTCAAGCCCTCAGCCTCAAGCCCCCAAGTCCCACGCCCCACGCCCCACGCCCCACGCCCACTTCACGCACCGCCAACTATCCGCGCGAAGCTCTCCGCGTCGAGGCTGGCGCCGCCCACGAGCGCGCCGTCCACGTCCGGCTGCGCCATCAGCTCGGCGGTGTTGTCCGGCTTGACGCTGCCGCCGTAGAGCAGGCGGCAGCGTGACGCGGCATCCTGGCCGAACCACTGCGTGAGGCGGCCGCGGATGTGCGCGTGCGCCTGCTGGGCCTGCGCCGGCGTGGCCGTGCGTCCGGTGCCGATGGCCCACACGGGTTCGTAGGCGATGACGAGCGCCGCCAGCTCGCTGCCCGTGACGCCGTCAAGCCCCGCCTTGATCTGCCGGTCCGGACGTCGAGCGTGCGCTCCGCCTCGCGCTCCTGCAGCGTCTCCCCGATGCAGACGATGGGCGTGAGGGTGGCGGTGAGCGCCGCACGCACCTTGCGGTTGACCGTCTCGTCGGTCTCGCCGAAGAGCGTGCGCCGCTCGGAGTGCCCGATGATGGCCCAGCCCGCCCCGCCTCGCGCACCATCGCCGCGCTCACCTCGCCGGTGAACGCGCCCTCGCGCTCCCAGTGCACGTTCTGCGCCGCCACGGCGATGCCCGAGCCGTCGAGCGCCGCGGCCACCGCAGAAATGGCGGGGAAGGGCGGCGCGACCAGCACGTCCACGCCCGTGCGCCCGGACAGCCGGGTCCGCAGGTCCGAGACGTGCGCCACGGCCTCGCGCACGGTCTTGAACATCTTCCAGTTGCCCGCAATCAGTGGGATGCGCATGGGGAATTCAGAAGTCAGAAGTCAGAATTCAGAAAGGCAGAAGGCACAAGGCAGAAGGCACAAGGCAAAAGGCAGAAGGCAAAAAGCACAAAAACGAAGCTGCTGGCCCAAGTCCCAAGTCCCAAGTCCCAAGTCCCAAGTCCCAAGTCCCAAGTCCCCAAGTCCCCAAGTCCTCAAGTCCTCAAGTCCCGCCCCACGCCCCACGCCCCAAGCCCCAAGCCCCACGCCCTCAACCCCCCGAGCCTTCTTTCCTCTCCGGCAACGCCTCCACGCCCGGCAGGGCCTGGCCGCCGAGGAACTCGAGCGAGGCGCCGCCGCCGGTGGAGATGTGGGTGATCTGGTCGGCGACACCCGCGGCGTTCACGGCGGCGACCGAGTCGCCGCCGCCGATGATCGTCGTGCCCTCGACGGCGGCGCAGGCGCGGGCGACGGCCATGGTGCCCGCGGCAAACGGCGCCACTTCGAAGACGCCCATCGGGCCGTTCCACACCACGGTCTTCGCGCTGGTGAGGGCCTCGGCGAACAGGTGCGCCGTGGCCGGGCCGATGTCGAGGCCCATCCGGGTGCCGATGGCCTCGTCGCCCACCTCGAGGACCGTGGTCTGCGCGTTCGCGTCGATGGCCTCGGCCACCACGTGATCGACCGGGAGCTGCAGCTGCACGCCGCGCGTCTTGGCGTGCGTGAGGATGTCGCGCGCCTGATCGAGCTTGTCGTCCTCCACGAGCGAGCGCCCCACGGGCATGCCCAGCGCCTTGAAGAACGTGTACGCCATCGCGCCGCCGATCAGCAGCCGATCGACGCGCCCGAGCATGCTCTCGATGACCTCGATCTTGTCCGACACCTTGGCCCCACCCAGGATGGCGACGAACGGCCGATCGGGCGATCCGAGCGCCATCCCGAGATAGGTCAGCTCCTTCTCCATCAGGAGGCCGGCGGCCGCCTGCGGAAAGTGCGACACCATCGCCGCGACCGAGGCGTGCGCGCGGTGCGCGGCCCCGAACGCGTCGTTGACGTAGTCGTCGGCCAGTTCGGCCAGCGCCGACGCGAACCCCGCGTCGTTCTTCTCCTCCTCGGGATGGAACCGCAGGTTCTCCAGCAGGACCAGCCGCGAGCCGCCGTCCGCGTGCGCGGCGGCCACGGCTTCGCGTGCCGGGTCGCCGATGCAGTCCGAGGCGAAGGTCACCGGCCGGCCCAGCAGGGCCGACAGGTGATCGGCGACGGGCCGCAGGCTGAACTCGGCCGCCACCTTGCCCTTGGGCCGGCCCAGGTGCGAGGCCAGGATGACGGTCGCCCCGGCCTCGAGCGCGAGGCGAATCGTCGGGAGCGCCGCCGTGATGCGGGTGTCGTCCTTGATGCGGCCGTCCTTGATGGGGACGTTGAAGTCGACGCGGACGAACACGCGCCGGCCCCGCAGATCGAGATCGCGAATCGAGTACTTGGTCATGCTGCGATCGGGGCGAGCAGGCGCTACAGCCTGGCCAGCAGGTCGACGCAGCGGCTCGAGTAGCCCCACTCGTTGTCGTACCAGGCCAGCACCTTGACGAAGTCGCCGTCCATCACCTTCGTGTACGCCGCGTCCACGATGGAGGAATGCGGGTTGCCGCGGAAGTCGATCGACACCAGCGGGTCGGTTGACACCTGCAGGATGCCCTGCAGCGGCCCGTTCGCCGCCGCGGTGAGCGCGGCGTTCACCGACTCGGGCGTCGCATTCTTCTCGACCTGCGCGACCAGGTCGACGACGGAGACGTTGGGGGTGGGCACGCGCATGGCGATGCCGTCGAGCTTGCCCTTGAGCTCGGGCAGCACTTCGCCGACGGCCTTGGCGGCGCCCGTGGTGGTCGGGATGATCGACAATGCCGCGGCGCGCGCGCGCCGCAGGTCCTTGTGCGGCAGGTCGAGCAGGTTCTGGTCGTTGGTGTAGGCGTGCACGGTGGTCATCCACGCGCGGCGGATGCCGAACGCCTCGTGCACGACCTTGGCCACCGGCGCCAGGCAGTTGGTGGTGCACGACGCGTTGGAGATCACGTGGTGGGCGCCCTTGTCGTACGCGCCGTCGTTCACGCCGAGGACCAGCGTGACGTCGGGGTTGGTCGCCGGCGCCGTGATGATCACCTTCTTCGCACCCGCCGCCAGGTGCTTGGCCGCATCGTCGCGCTTGGTGAAGCGGCCCGTCGCCTCGAACACGACGTCGACGCCCAGGTCCTTCCAGGGCAGCTGAGCCGGGTCCTTCACGGACAGGACCTTGAACTCGTCGCCGTTCACCGCAATCGTCCCGTCTCCGGCCGTGATGGTCGCCGAGAGGTTGCCGAGGACCGAGTCGTACTTGAGGAGGTGGGCCAGCGTCTTCGCGTCGGTGAGGTCGTTCACCGCGACGAAGTCGATGTCGGTGCGGCCCAGGGCCGCCCGCATGATGTTGCGCCCGATCCGCCCGAATCCGTTGATGCCGACTTTCAGAGCCATATATGAGTCCCTCCGAACAAACGGTTCATTCTACCGAAGCGGCGCAACCTTGCGGCCCCCGGTGAGGGCGCGATATACTCGTGCGGCGTAAGTCCTTTAATGTATATCCTTTACAGCGTACTCGCCCTGGTCGCCGTCGTGGCGGCCTCGCCCTGGTTCGTGTACCAGGCGCTGCGCTATCGCAAGTACGTCGGCAGTATCGGCCAGCGCATGGGCTACCTGCCCGTGTCGTTCAACATGGATGGCGACCCATCCATCTGGATTCATGCCGTCTCGGTCGGCGAGGTGCTCACCGCCCGCCCGCTCATTGCCGAGCTCCGGCGGCGTTACCCGGATCTCCGCCTCTTCCTCTCCACGACGACGATGGCGGGCCAGCAGCTCGCGCGGCGCAGTGTACCGAACGTGGACGCGGTGTTCTACTTCCCGTTCGACCTCCCGATGTTCGTGCGGCGGACGCTGGACCTGGTGCGTCCGCGCATGTTCCTGATGATGGAGACGGAGATCTGGCCCGTCCTGCTGCGCGAGTGCCGCCGCCGCGGGGTGAAGACGGCGGTGGTGAACGGGCGCCTGTCGTCGCGTTCGTTCCCCCGCTACCGCCTGATCCGCCCCTTCATGTCGCGCGTGCTCGCCGACGTCGATCGGTTCTGCGTCCAGAGCGACGAGTCGGCCCGCCGCTTCATCGAACTGGGCGCCGATCCCGCGCGCGTGGTCGTGACCGGCTCGCTCAAGTTCGACTCGCTGGACACGGCGGGCGCGGTCCGTGCCCGCGACCGGGTGCTCCGGTACTTCCGCATCCCGGCGTCGCGGCCGACCATTGTCGCCGGCAGCACGATGCGCGGAGAGGAGACCGCCGTGCTGCGAGCCTTTCGGCGCGTGCGAGCGACCATGCCCACGGCATTGCTCGTCGTGGCCCCGCGGCATCCGGAGCGGTTCGGGGAAGTGGAGGCGCTCTGCCGCGGCGAGGGCTGGAAGACGATGCGGCGTTCCGAGCTGGGCATCGACGCCGAGCCGCGCGCCGACATCGTCGTGCTGGACACGATCGGCGAGCTGGCCAGCCTCTACCAGGTCGGCACTGTCGTGTTCGTCGGCGGCAGCCTCGTGCCCACCGGCGGGCACAACGTCCTCGAGCCGGCGGTGTTCGGCAAGCCCATCGTGTTCGGCCCGCACATGGACAACTTCCGTGAGATCGCGGACGCTTTCGTCGCCGCCGGTGCGGCGGTCCGCCTCGAGGACGAGGGCCTGCTCGAGATCACGCTCGTGGAGCTGCTGGGCGACCCCGTGCGCCGGGCGAAGCTCGGCGCGGCGGCCCGCGCGCTGGTCGAAGCCAATCGCGGCGCCAACGGCAAGACGGTGGCCGTGCTCGAATCGCTCCTGCAGCCGGCGCCACCTTCCAACGTCGTGCCCTTCAGGCCCATTGCTTGACCTCCTGTATGCCCAGGCGGCGCGCTGGCGGCGCCGCGCGATGGAACGGCACCCCGAGCGCCGTCGCCACCTGGCTCGTCCCGTGATCAGCGTCGGCAATCTCTCGGTCGGCGGTACCGGCAAGACGCCGGTGGTGGCCGCGCTCGCGCGGTGGCTGCTGGAGCACGGTGAGCGCCCTGCCATCCTCAGCCGCGGCTATCGCCGTCGCCTCGAGCCGCCCGGCGTGGTCGTCGTGTCGGACGGCCATCGTGTGCGTGCCACGCTGGACACGGCCGGAGACGAGCCGCTGATGCTCGCCCGCGCCGTGCCGGGAGCCGTGGTGTGTGTGTGCGCGGATCGGCACCTGGCCGGCGTCCTGGCGGAGCGTGCCCTGGGCACCACGGTGCACCTGCTGGACGACGGGTTCCAGCACGTCGGGCTGGCGCGCGACCTCGACGTGCTGGTTACGACGCCAGGGGAGATCACCGGCGGTCGTGTCCTGCCTGCCGGCCGGCTGCGGGAATCGCCGGACGCTGCCGCGCGCGCGCACGTGCTGGTCCTGATGGGCGGCACCGCGGGGGCCGCCGCCGCCGAGGGCTGGGCGCTGGGGGTGCCGCAGGCGTGCGGAGCGGTGCGCGCCATCGGGCGCCCGGTGCGCATACTCGCCGGGGCCGCGGACGAGACGGAGACGGCCGTGGCCCTCGAGGCCGGCGCCCCCGTGCTCGCCGCCTGCGGTATCGGCAACCCCGATCGCTTCGTCTCGGACCTGCGCGCAGCGGGATGGCAGATCGCCGGCACGATGCCGTTCCGCGATCACCACCGGTTCTCCCCACGCGACGTCGCCGCCATGCACGCGGAGCTCGGTCGCACGCGGGCGCAGGCGGTCCTGACCACCGACAAGGACGCCGTGCGGTTCGAGGCGGCCGGTCCGATTCCGTTTCCCCTCTACCGTGTCCCGCTCGACGTCACGTTCGAACCGCCGGACGCCCTGTTCGCGAGCGTGGCCGCGATGCTCGCGGCCCGCTCCGGCAGGGGACGTGCACCGGCGGATGCGGATCCTGCGGTTGCGGAGGGCGCGGGCCGATGAGACGCCGGCTGGAGTACTGGGCCGTGATTGGCGTGCGCGCCGTGGCCTGCCGGCTGCCGGACAGCGTGGTGCGGGCGTGGGGCGCCCTGCTGGGGCTGACCTTCTACGTGCTGGATCGCCCGCACCGCCGCGTGGCGCTGGGCAACCTGGCCGAGTGCTTTCCCGGACGTCCGGAGGAGGAGCGTCGCCGCATCGCCCGGCAGACGTTCATGCACTTCGGCCACCTCCTGCTGGAACTCCTGCGCTTCAGCGCGCTGACCTCGGACCAGCGCACGGCCCTGACCGACATCGACGGCGCCGACCACGTGCGCCACGCCTACGCGCAGGGACGAGGCGTGCTGTTCTTCACCGGGCACTTCGGCTTCTGGGAGCTGCACGCCATCCAGCACGGCACGGCGTTCGAACCGATTGGCGTGCTGGCCCGCGCACTCGACAATCCCGGCCTGAACACGCTGCTCGAGGAGGTCCGCGGGGCCACCGGCAACCACTGCATCTACCGGCAGGGCGCCGTGCGGCGCGTGCTGAAGACGCTGGCCGGCGGGCACGGCGTGGCGATGCTGATCGACCAGCACATGCACAGCCCCGATGCGATCTGGGTGGACTTCTTCGAGCGCCCGGCGGCGACGACTTCCACTCTCGCCGCGCTGGCGCTCCGGACGGGCGCCCCGGTGATTCCCGTCTTCGCGCTGCCGCTGCCGGGCGGGCGGTTCCGGTTCGTCTACGAGACGCCGGTGCAGCCGCCGCCGGCCGATCACCCGGATCCGATCCGCGAGTTCACGCAGCGCTGCACCGACGTGCTCGAAATGTACGTCCGGCGCCACCCCGAACTCTGGCTCTGGATGCACCGGCGCTGGCGCGACGCCCCTGCGCCGGAGACCCGCGGGATGTTTCCGGCTGCCCAGGAATGACGGCGATGCAGCGGCTCGTCGTGCTCGCACCCAACTGGCTGGGCGACGCGGTCATGGCGCTGCCGGCGGTGGCCGACCTGCGCCGGCACTTCGGCGGTGCCCGCCTCGCGGTGGCAGCGCGCCTGTCCGTGGCCGCGCTGTTCACCATGGTGCCGGGCATCGACGAGGTACTCGAACTGACGGGCCGTGGTGGCCTCGCCGCGGTGTCCACGTGGCGCGACGACGTGTCGGCGGTGGCCGGCGGCGGCTTCGACCTCGCCATCCTCCTGCCGAACTCGTTCGCGTCCGCGCTGACCGTTTCCCGCGCCGGTGTCCCGGAACGCTGGGGCCTGGCCACGGACGCGCGCACGCGGCTGCTGACGCGCAGTGCGCCGAAACCGCCGAAGGGCCTGCACCAGGCCGGCTACTACCAGGCGCTCGTCGCGGCGTTTGGCGTGGCGAACGGTCCGATGCACGCGCGGGTGGATGCCCCCGCGCACGTACGCCCTCCCGCGCCGGACGGCCGCTTCGTCGTGCTGGCGCCAGGCGCCGCCTACGGCAAGGCGAAGCAGTGGCCCGAGGCACGCTTCGCCGAACTGGCGACCCTCATCCGGCGTGACGGGCGGGCGGTCGCCGTGATCGGCAGCCGCGCCGATCTCCCGACGGCCACCGCCATTGCCGATGCGGCAGGTGCGGGTAGCGGCGCCCCCGTCGTCAACCTGGCCGGGCGGACGAGCCTGGCCGAGCTGGCGTCGCTCATGGCTCGTGCCGACGCGGTCGTGTCGAACGACTCGGGCGCCATGCACCTCGCCGGTGCCGTGGGCGCCCCGGTCGTGGCCATCTTCGGTGCGACCAACGAGCACCGGACCTCGCCGCTCACTCGCGATGCCCAGGCCGCCGCCCCGCGCATCATGACCGCCGAGGCGTGGTGTCGGCCCTGCATGCTCCGCGAGTGCCCGATCGACCACCGGTGCATGACGGGCGTCAGCGCCGCGGCCGTTTTCGAGGCCCTGGGACCCGGCGTGCCGGCCCGGGGAAGGACTCCATCTCCATGACCCGACTCACGAGCCCGCGGCCTGCGGTGTTCCTCGACCGCGATGGCACGATCAACGACGATGTCGGCTACCTGACGGATGCGGCACGGGTGCACATCTATCCCTGGGCCCCCGACGCGATCAGGCTCCTCCGCCGCGCGGGCTACGCCATCATCGTCGTCACCAACCAGGGCGGCGTCGCCCGCGGCCTGATGAGCACGGCGTTCGTCGAGGAGACCCACGCGCGGATGGCCAGCCAGCTGGATCGGGCGGGTGCGCACGTGGACGACTGGTTCTACTGTCCGCATCATCCCGCGTCGGTGGTGCCCGAGCTGCCGGTGTCGTGCGACTGCCGCAAGCCCGGGACCGCGATGCCGCGCGCGGCCGCGGCGCGGCACGGCCTCGACCTGCCGCGATCGTGGGTCATCGGCGATCACTGGCGCGACGTGCAGATGGGCCACGCCGTCGGGGGCCGCGCCATCCTGCTGCGGACGGGCCACGGCCGCGACCAGGAGAAGGCGCGTCCCGAGGGGCAGGCGGTCGAAGCCATCTGCGATAACCTGATGGCCGCCGTCGGGTACGTGCTGCGCACGGACGCCGGCTCCGGGATGGTCCGATGACCGACATCGTCAAGCGGTTCGCGCGCGCGCGCGTGCTGGTGATCGGCGACCTCATCGCCGACGAGTACGTCTACGGCCGCGTGGCCCGCGTGTCGCGCGAGGCGCCGGTCCTGATTCTCGAGCACGACTCCACCGAGGTGGTGCCCGGCGGAGCCGGGAACGCCGCGGCCAACGTCGCGGCGCTGGGCGCGGAGGTGCGGCTGGTGTCGCTGGCCGGCCGCGACGAACCGGGTCGCCGCCTGCAGCGGGCGTTCTCCCGGCGCGTGGACCGGCGCGGGCTCGTCCGGCCCGCCGTACCGCACCCCCGTCAAGACACGCATCCTCGCCGGCGGCATCCATTCGGCCAAGCAGCAGGTGGTCCGCATCGATCGCCTGAGCACCCACGTGGTCACCGACGCCGACCGAGCGGCAGTCGGGCGCGCCGCCGTGGCGGCGGCCGTCCACGTCGATGCCGTGCTGATCTCCGACTACGGTTCCGGGCTGGTCACCCCTGCGCTGGCGCGCGCGGTGGCGCGCGCGGCCGGCCGCCGGGTGCCGGTGCTCATCGACTCCGCTACGCGCTCACGAGATATCGCGGACTGACCGCCTGCGCCCCGAACGAATCGGAAGTGGAGGAGGCGCTCGGCGTACGTATCGACGACGATCCGCGGGTCCTCGAGCGTGCGGGCCGGCAGCTCCTCGACGACACGCGCATGAAGGCGGTGGTCGTCACGCGCGGAAGCCGCGGCATGGCCGTCTTCCAGCCCGGCACGCCGACCGTCCACATTCCGATTTTCGGGTCGGATCAGATTGCGGACGTCACCGGGGCCGGCGACACCGTGATGGCGGCGCTGACGCTCGGCCTGGCGGCCGGGGCGGGCATCGAGGCGAGCGCCCGTCTTGCCAACGTGGCCGGGGGACTCGTCGTGATGAAGCGCGGGACCGCCACGGTCAGCGCCGCGGAACTGATGGACGCCCTCACCCGCGCCTGACCCGAACGTGCCGGACGCCCTTCGACTCGTCCTCGTCGCCGCGCAGACCTTCGTGGTCGCGGCCGCTGCCACGTGGGCGGTGCGCCGGCTGGCGCGGCAGCGCGGCTGGCTTGCCCCGGCCCGTCCCGACCGCTGGCACACCGAGCCCACCGCCCTCTACGGGGGCGTCGGCATCTTCGCCGGCTTCGCCCTGGGCCTCGTCTGGCACCTGCCGCTCTCCGCGTTCACGACACCCCTGCTCCTGCTCACCGCGTTGATGTTCGTCATCGGGCTGGTCGATGACGCGACCGACATCCGCCCGCAGACCAAGGTCGTCCTGCAGCTCTCGTGCGGCCTGCTGCTGTACGCCGCCGACTTCCACTTCAACGACGCGTTCGCCTGGTGGATCGACCTGCCCATCGTCGTGTTCTGGGTGGTGGCCATCACCAACGCGCTGAACCTGCTGGACAACATGAACGGCCTGGCGGCCGGCACGGCCGTGATTGCGGGCGTGTCGCGCCTGCTGCTCTTCCACCAGACGGGGAACCTCGAGGGGGCCACGGCCAGCGCGGTCTTCATCGGGGCGGTCCTCGGGTTCCTCGTCTTCAACTTCCCGCGGGCGTCCATCTTCATGGGCGACGGCGGCAGCTTCACGATCGGGTTCGCGCTGGCCGCGCTGAACCTGACCAACGGCGAGGCGTACTCGAAGACGGTGTTCTCGATCTTCATCTTCCCGGTGCTCGCGCTGGCGCTGCCCATCTTCGACACCGCGTTCGTTTCGTTCGTGCGGTACTTCTCCGGGCGCGCCATCAGCCAGGGTGGCCGCGACCACACGTCGCACCGGCTCGTCGCCATCGGTCTCGGCGAGACCACCGCCGTCGTGATCCTGTGGACCATCTCGGCATCCGCCGGGGCCATCGCGTTCCTCCTACAACGTCGGCTTTTCCTACGCGCTCTTCGCGATGGCGATCCTGCTGCTGGGGCTCGCGCTCTTCGGCATCGTCCTGGCCCGCGTCCGCGTCTACCCCGAGGGCGCCGAGCCCGACAGCCCCGCATCCGCCTGGGGCTTCACGCTGCCCGGCGAGCTGCTCTACAAGCGGCAGATCCTCTGGGTGCTGGTGGATGCCGTCACCGTGCTGCTGGCCCTGGCGGCGGCGCTCGAGCTCGCCACGCTGGTGCCGGGGGTGTCGCCCGTGCCGCTCGCGGCCGCGGGCCCGATGCCGGACGTGGTGGCGCCGTCCGCCGCCGTGCTCCAGCCGCCGTCGGGCCTGTCGGTGGCCGTCGCCACGCTCAGCCTGGCATTCGTGGCCCTCGGACTGTACCGGTCGGACTGGGCCGAGTTCGGCGGCGGCGTGGCGGCGCGCATCGCGTCGGCCACTGCTGCCGGCCTGGCGGCCGCGGCGCTGCTGCAGCGGCTGCTGCCACCGGGGGCGCCGTGGTCGCTCGAGGTGATTGCCGGCGCCTGGCTGACGGTGACGGTGAGCGTCTGCGGCACGCGACTGGTCGTGCGCGCCATCGACCACACCCTGCATCGCATCGGAGGCGCCCGTGGGTGACATCCTGTCGCGGGAGGCGCTGGCCGAGGCCGTGCGCCTCGGTCGCAGCCGCGGACTGACGTTCGCCTTCGCCAACGGCGCGTTCGATCTCCTCCACGTCGGGCACGTTCGCTACCTGGAAGCCGCGCGGCGCGAGGCCGATCGGCTGATCGTTGCCGTCAACGACGATGCCTCGGTGCGTGCCAGCAAGGGAGCGGGCCGTCCCGTCATGACCGCGCCCGACCGCGCCGAGCTGGTCGCCGCGCTGCGTGCCGTGGACTACGTCGTGGTCTTTCCGGAATCGACCGTGACGCCACTCCTCGAGCTGCTGCAGCCGGAGGTCCACTGCAAGGGCACCGACTACACCGCCGACACCGTGCCCGAGCGAGCCACCGTCCGCGCCTACGGCGGCCGCATCGCCATCGTCGGCGACCCGAAGGATCACTCGACGACGGAGCTGGTACGACGGCACTCTTCTGAATTCTGAATTCAGAATTCCGAATTCAGAAGCCCCCACGCCCCACGCCCCACGCCCCCCTCTCGTCGTAAGCTACTCCCTTGCCCTCCCGGATCCTCATCGTGCGGCTGAGCGCGCTCGGCGACATCGTGCACGCGCTGCCCGTGCTCGCGGCCCTCAGGCGGTCGTCCCCCGGCATCGAAGTCGACTGGCTCGTCGAACAGGCCTACGCTCCCGTTCTCGAACTTGCCGACGGTCTGCGTCAGCGCATCGTCGTTCGTGCCGACGCGGAGGGGGCCCGCGAGGAGGCAAGCGGGACCTCCGTGCGCGTGTTCGGCATGGGTACGGGTTACGCGCGCGCCATGGCCTTCCTGCGCCGGCAGCGATACGACATCGCGCTCGACCTGCAGGGCCTGATCAAGTCCGCCGTGTGGGCGCGCCTCTCCGGCGCCGCGCGGGTGATCGGGTTCGCGGCCGCGCACCTGCGCGAACAGCAGGCGGCCTGGCTGTACACCGAGTCGGTGGTGCCGCCCTCGCCCGCCCACGTCGTGGAGAAGAACCTCGCGATGGCCGCGCACCTGGGGGTGGCGGCGGCGCCGCCCACGATGCCGATCGTGCTGCCCGAGTCGGCGGTGATGGACCACGTCCGCGATGCCATCGGGCCGGCCCGCTACGCCGTGCTCAACCCCGGCGCGGCGTGGCCCAACAAGCGCTGGCCGCCCGAACGCTTCGCCGCGCTCGCAGCGGCGGTGCTGCACCGGCACGGGCTGGTCTCGTTCGTCACGTGGGGGCCGTCCGAGCAGGCTCTGGCCGAGGCCATCGTCGAGGCGTCGGGCGGCGCTGCCCGGCTCGCCCCGCCGACGCGTGTCGCCGACCTGGCCGTGCTCCTGGCGCACGCCGCGCTCGTGGTCTCGGGTGACACGGGCCCGCTGCACGTGGCGGCCGCCGTGGAGGCGCCGATCGTCGGCCTCTACGGGCCCACCTGGCCCGAACGCAACGGTCCCTGGGCGCCCGACGACGAGGTGGTGTCGCGGGCGGCGGAGTGCCGGTGCCATCACAAGCGCCAGTGCCAGATCGGCCGGCCCTGCATCGAGGACATCACCGTTGACGCGGTTGTCGAGGCCGTGGACCGCCGGCTGGCGCGCGCGGGTGCACGCTCGTGAGGCGCTGGCTGACGCGGATGCGGGTCCCGCTGGGATTCAGCCTCGCGGCCGTGGTCCTCTGGCTGGCCGCGCCCAGCGCCGACACGTGGACGGCGGGTGCGGTCATCGCCCTCTGCGGCGAGCTCGTGCGTGTGTGGGCGGCGGGCCACCTGGAGAAAAGCCTGGAGGTGACGTCCTCGGGGCCGTACCGCTGGCTGCGGCATCCGCTCTACTTCGGGTCCACGCTCATCGGCATCGGCCTCGCGGTGGCCGCGCGGCACCTGGCAGTGGCCGCCATCATCGGCGTCTACATCGGCCTGACGCTGTCGGCCGCGCGCCGAAGCGAGGAAGCGCACCTGCGGGAGAAGTTCGGCGGCGCCTACGACGCGTACGTCGAGAAGCGGTCGGCGCCGATGCAGCGCCGGTTCTCCTGGGCACGCGCGCTGAAGAACCGGGAGCACCACACCATCGCCGGCCTCGTCGCCGGCTTCGTGCTGCTGGCCCTGAAGATCGCGGACTGACGGCGCGCCGTCAGCGTGCGCCCGGTCCGGGGCGCATGTCGCCGTCCCAGCGCGGGACGTCCACGTGGATGCCGAACTGATCGAGCAGGCGCACCGCTGTGTAGGTGACCAGATCGTCGAGGCTCGAGGGGCGCGCATAGAACGCCGGCACCGGCGGGCTGATGATCACGCCCATGCGGGCCAGCCGCAGCATGTTCTCGAGATGAATCTCGTTGAACGGCGCCTCGCGTACGGCCAGCACCAGGCGGCGGCGTTCCTTGAGGACGACGTCGGCGGCGCGATGCACCAGCGAATCGCCGAGGCCGTGCGCGATGGCCGCAAGCGACCGGACGCTGCAGGGCGCGATCAGCATGCCCAGCGTCTGGAACGAGCCGCTCGAGATCGCGGCCCCTTCGTCACCCGCGTGATAGACGGTGTGCGCGAGCGCCTGCACGTCCTTCACCGTGTGCGACGTTTCGTGCACCAGCGTGCGGGCACCCCACGCGCTGATCACGAGGTGGGCTTCCACGCCTGCTTGCTGCAGGAGCTGCAGGATGCGAATGCCGTAGATGGATCCGGACGCCCCGGTGATGCCGACAACGAGGCGGGTGGGTGCGGTCATCGATGTCCCAATATTGACGATTTGGACGACGACTCGCTAGAATTAGATCCTTTGCCGGGGTGAGGGCGGTTAGCTCAGTTGGTAGAGCACCGGCTTTACACGCCGGCTGTCACAGGTTCGAGCCCTGTACCGCCCACCAGCCACACGGACGCCATTCGTTCCGGGAACCGGTGTGCGCGTGCTCGATTCTGTGATGTAATGGTCGTCCCCTGGAGGGGTGGTAGTTCAGCTGGTTAGAACGCCGGCCTGTCACGTCGGAGGTCGCGGGTTCGAGTCCCGTCCACCCCGCCACTTTCTCGTTCCTGCCGGAGAGAGTGGCTCACACTTCCAGCCGTCACGTCCTCGGATCGCACGGAAGCGATCGAAGCCCGCACACGGGCGTCGATCGCCTTCTCGCGCGCGCGGCCGCTAGAGATCCGAGATGTCCCACGAGCACAGCACGTACTGGCCGTCGTTCGGGACGAACCGGGCGGTGAGCAGTCCCTCGCGTCCGTCCGCCGCCTTGTACGGCAGCCAGTCGGCCCGCACCGACCCATCGTCCTGACGGACGACGGTGCCGTCGCCGGTGTCGGGAATCGGAGTCGGGCGCGCAGTCGCCTGGCAGCCGGCCCCGGTCGCCTCCCAATGCAGATCGTTGGGATTGAGCGGTGGCGTGGGCGTGGTCGGCGGCGCCTCGGTCACCGGCGGCGCTTCGTTCACGGGCGTCGGTGAGGTGGGCGAGTTCGAGCAGCCAATCAGGAGCACGGTGCAGAAGGGAATGAGGTATCGCATGACAATGTCCTTTCGCGGTTGCATCGTTGCCGCTTCGATAATTCAGGACGCGTGCCAGCCGATCCCCGCGCATCCATGCACACGCCGGCGCGCGACTGGGCAGCGCATGCCACAGGGTGGCCAACGTGCTGCCGATTCACAGCCGCCCGCGGTCGACCTCGACGATGACGGGCGAAGAACCGGCGTGTACAATTTCTGAGCGTGTCGTTCCGCCACCTCTTCGGGCATCAGCGGCAGGTTCGCCTGCTCTCTCGCGCGATCGCGCGCGAGACCGTGCCGCCGACGCTGCTCTTCGCGGGCCCGACGGGCATCGGCAAGTGGCGGGTGGCGCAGGCCGTCGCGCAGGCCATGAACTGCCTGGCGCCGATCCGCTCGGACGACAGCGGCGCGCTGGCCTACGACGCGTGCGGCGCCTGCCGCGCGTGCGATCGCATCGCGCGCGGCGTGCACGTGGACGTGGTGTCGGTGGAGCCCGATGAGAAGGCGTCGATCAAGATCGACGTCGTGCGCGACGTGCTCGCCCGCACCGCGTACCGTCCCTTCGAGGGGCGCCGCCGCGCGATTCTCATCCGCGAGGCCGACACGCTCGAAACGCAGGCCCAGAACGCGCTGCTCAAGTCGCTCGAGGAGCCGCCGCCGGCCACCGTCTTCATCCTGACGAGCGCCGTCCCCGGTGCGCTGCTGCCCACGGTGCGATCGCGATCGATGACGATGCGCTTCGCGCGGCTGACGGTCGACGAGGTGGCTGGCGCGCTCGTGCGCGATCACGAGGCCACCGACGCCGACGCCCGCGCGATGGCCGGACTGGCCGATGGCAGCATCGGTCAGGCGCTCGCGCTCGGGGCCTCCGACGTCGCCGTGCTCCGCGAGACCGCGCTGCTGATGCTGCAGGAGTCAGCCCGCCGCACCGACGTGCAGGGCCGCCTGCAGGTCGCGGCGGCTGTCGTGGGCAGCGGCGGACGGAAGGAGCGGCCGCGCACGGACCTGGCGATGATTCTGCGCCTGACGGCCTCCATGCTGCGCGACATCGAGGCGATCAACGGTGGCGCCGATAGCCGCGTGCTCGCCAATCCCGTGGTCGCCGACGAACTGTCCGCGGTGGCACGCGACTTTTCCGGCGACCGCGCTCGCGACGCGTTCGCGGCCGTCGACCGCGCGCTCGCCGCGCTCGAGCGCAACGCCGCCACCAAGGCCGTGGCGGAGTGGCTGGCCACCCAGATCTGACCGGCCGCCTCCCTTCGTCGTGTGAGGGATACTAGGGAGATGCACCGCGTCCGGGTGGGTATCACCGTGGGTGACCCCGCGGGTATCGGTCCCGAGATCGCCGCCAGGGCGGTCGACGACCCGCGCGTCCTCGAGGTGTGCGAGCCGGTCGTCTTCGGACCGGGCGCCCCGTCCTCCGTCCGCCCCGGCGAGGAGAGCGCCGAGAGCGGCCGCCAGGCCTACGACATCATCGTCCGGGCCGTGGACGCCGCGCGTCGCGGCGACATCGACGCCGTCGCCACGTCACCCATCAGCAAGCGGGCACTGTCGCTGGCGGGCCTGCCGTGGAAGGGACATACGGACCTCCTGGCGCACCTGTGCGGTGTCGACGAGGTGCGGATGCTGTTCTACGCGGAGGGCGGACGGAGCGCGGACGGCGGGCCGGCGCGGCGTCCGCTCTGCGTGACCCTGGCGACGGTTCACGTGCCGCTGGCGGACGTGCCGCGCCTGCTGACCATCGAAGGCGTGGCGCGCACCATCACGATGACGGCGGCGTGGTTGTCCGGGCTCGGCTTCGCGGCGCCGCGCGTGGCCCTCGCCGGGCTGAACCCGCACGCCGGCGAGGCACGGCTGCTGGGCGACGAGGACGAGGACGTGCTGCGTCCTGCGGTGGCGGCCGCGCGCAGAGCGGCGTGGACGCCAGCGGCCCGTGGCCGGGCGACACCGTGTTCCTGCGGGCCGTCAGGGGCGAGTTCGACGCCGTGGTCGCCTGCTATCACGACCAGGGCCTCATCCCGGTGAAGCTCCTGGCGTTCGGCGATTCCGTCAACGTCACGATCGGCCTGCCGATCATCCGGACCTCCGTGGACCACGGCACGGCGTTCGACATCGCCGGCCGCGGGACGGCCGATCACGGGAGCCTCGTCGCGGCCGTGCGCCTGGCGGCGCGGCTTGCGGAGGCGCGAGGCTGACATGGCCAAACCGGCCGATACCGGCGAGACGCTGATCGCGGACAATCGCAAGGCGTATCACGATTTCCACATCCTCGAGACCTTCGAAGCGGGCATTGCCCTGCTCGGAACCGAGGTCAAGGGGATCCGCGAGGGACGGGCCAACCTCCGTGACAGCTACGCGCGCGTGGAGCAGGGCGAGGTGTGGCTGCACAACGTGCACATCAATCCCTACTCGCACCGCGGCTACGTGGATCACGACCCGAAGCGTCGTCGGCGCCTGCTGCTGCACCGCCAGGAGATTCGGAAGCTGATCGGCAAGACGGTGGAGAAGGGGCTGACGCTGGTGCCGACGCGCCTCTACTTCAAGCACGGGCGCGTGAAAGTGGAGATTGCGCTGGCCAAGGGCAAGCAGGCCCACGACAAGCGCGAGTCCATCCGCCGCCGCGAGCTGGACCGCGAGACGCGCGCGGCCGTCAAGGAGCGCTCGCGGTGAAGCCGATTCCGTTCAACCGCGCGGCCGTCACCGGGCACGAGCTCGACTACGTCGCGCGCGCCATCTCCGACGGACCGCTGCACGGCGACGGCCCCTTCACGCGTGCGTGCCACGAGTGGCTGGAGCGGCTCACCGGCGCACGCAAGGCGCTCCTCACCACCTCGTGCACCCACGCCCTCGAGATGTCGGCGCTGCTGCTGGACCTGCAGCCGGGCGACGAGGTGATCGTGCCGCCGTTCACCTTCGTCTCCACGGTCAACGCCGTCGTGCTGCGCGGCGCGACGCCCGTCTTCGTCGACATCCGGCCCGACACGCTGAACCTGGACGAGACGCGCCTCGAAGCCGCCATCACGCCGCGGACGCGCGCCATCCTGCTCGTGCACTACGCGGGCGTCGCCTGCGAGATGGACGCCGTCATGGCCATTGCGGCGCGGCACGGCCTCGTGGTGATCGAAGACAACGCGCACGGGCTGTTCGGCAGCTACAAGGGCCGGCCCCTCGGCAGCTTCGGCGCCTTTGCCACGCTCAGCTTCCACGAGACCAAGAACCTCTCCTGCGGGGAGGGTGGTGCGCTGCTCATCAACGACCCGCGGTTCATCGAGCGGGCCGAGATCATCCGGGAGAAGGGCACCAACCGCACGCGCTTCCATCGCGGCCAGGTGGACAGTACACCTGGTGCGACATCGGGTCGAGCTACCTGCCGTCGGACTTGCTGGCCGCCTATCTGCTGGCGCAGCTGGAGTCGCACGAGCGCATCCAGCAGCGGCGGATGGCCATCTGGCAGCGCTACGCCGAGGCGCTGGCCGACTGGGCGGCCGCACACGGCGTCCAGCTGCCGGCGGTGCCCGACGGCTGCACCCACCCGGCGCACATCTTCCACCTACTGATGCCGTCGCTCGAGGCGCGGACGGCGCTGCTCGCCCACCTGCGCCAGCGCCTGATCCTGGCCGTCTTCCACTACCAGCCGCTCCACCTGTCGGAGATGGGCCGCCGGCTCGGCGGCCGCGAAGGGCAGTGCCCCGTGACCGAGCAGGTCTGCGACCGCCTGGTGCGCCTGCCGATCTTCTTCCAGCTGCAGGACGAGGACCAGGCACGTATCATTCAGTCGGTCACGGGCGCGGCGCTGCCATGAGCGGGCCAGTACCGCGCCTGCCGTAACGAAGCCGGAACCTTTCACACCAACGATCGGGCGGGCCGGGAACGAAGCCCGGGCCCTGGGAGCCACACATGGAATCCGCTGAACCCTTGCGCGAGTCGGTCTGGAGGCGTGGTCCGGGTACGGCCGCCAGGCGCGTTCGCGTCGTCGTCGGCCTGGCAGTGGCCCTCGTGAGCGGCGCCGTGGGGGCCTTCGCGCAGGGGCCTGGTCCCGATCGCCCGGCGCTCACCACCACCTTCTCGGCCAACGCCGCGACGCTGGGCGCCATTCCCGACGGCCCTGGCACACCCAACCTGTGCGGCCCGTCCGGCATCCCCAAGAACGTCACGTTCACCGTGACCGGCATGGGGACGACGCTGACCGACGTGTCGGTCTCGGTCACCTTCTCGGGCACCGGTCCCGGGCACCCCTTCGCCGGCGATCTGACCGCCATCCTCATCTCGCCGAGCGCCCAGGTCCACGTCCTGTTCGGCCGTACGGGCGCGACGACGGCCACCGGGTGCGGCGACAGCAGCGATCTCGTCGGTCCCTACGTGTATTCCGACTCGGCGACCGAAAGCTGGTGGCCAGCCGCGACTGCTGCCGGCGCCGCGGTGCCCATCCCCTCGGGCGCCTACCGGACCAGCCAGTCCGGCGGCGTGGGAGCGACCGGCGCCAACACCCTCATGGCTCCCGCCTTCAGCGGGTCCACGGTGAACGGCACGTGGACGCTGCGGCTGACCGACTCGGGCGGGGGCGACACCGCCAGCGTGGTCGCGGCGTCGCTGACCGTGACCACCGGGTCGGCGCCCACGACGGTCGCCGACAGCTACACGACGCCCTTCAACACCGTGCTCGGCGTGGCCGCGCCGGGTGTGCTCGCCAACGACGTCTCGGTCGGCGCCGCGACGGCCCAACTCGTCTCCCCGCCGTCGCACGGGACCCTCACCCTGACGGCCGCCGGAGGCTTCACCTACTCACCCAACGGCGGATTCGTCGGGGCCGACGGGTTCCAGTACCGTGCCGTGAACGACGTCGGGCCGGGCAACACCGTGCAGGTGCTCGTCATGGTGCAGAACCCCACCATCGTGCAGCCGCCGTACAACCTGCGGGTCGAGAACGTGGTGGGCCGCACCGTCACGCTTCGATGGGACATTCCGTCCATCGGGCCGCGCCCGGACGGCTTCGTCCTCGAAGGCGGCGTGAGCCCAGGTCAGGTCGCCGCGCAACTGCTGACCGGTAGCCCCGTACCCGTGTTCACCTTCGAGGCGCCGGTCGGCTCGTTCTTCATCCGGATGCGTGCGCTGACCGGACAGATCAGCAGCGGCGTATCGGGTGAGGTCCCGTTGCATGTCGGCGTGCCGGTGCCACCCTCGGCGCCTCAGGCGCTGCTGGCCACCGTCAACGGCAACGCGCTCTCGCTGAGCTGGAAGAACTCGTTCACCGGCGGCGCGCCCACCGGCATGGTGATCGATGCGACCGGAAGCCTGAACGCCGCCGTCCCGATCGGTGTCGGCGAGTCGGCGACTTTCCCCGTCGTTCCCGCGGGTGCGTACACGCTGCGGCTGCGGGCCGTCAACGGCGGCGGCAGCAGTCCGGCCTCGCGCCGGTGGCGGTGACCGTCCCGGGCGCCTGTTCCGGCGTGCCCGGCCGCCGACCAATGTCGCCGTCTTCCGGGTCGGCAATCTCGTCGGTGTCCCTGGGATCCGCCGATAGCGGGTGCCTCGGCCGCCAGCTACGGCTCGCCGTCACGGGCTCGTTCGCAGGAACCCTCCCGACCACCGGTCGGATCCTGAGCGGCGTCGTGGGTAGCGGCACCTTCTTCCTCAGCGTGCGGGCGCTCAATGTCTGCGGGGCCGGTGCTCCGGCGCCCACGCAGAGCGTCGTCGTTCCGTAGGGCGATTCGAACACCGCGTATGGAGACACGCACGCCAACCGTGGCCGTCCTGGGCGCCGGCGGACAACTGGGCCAGGCCATCTCGGCCCGCTTCGCGCGGGACGGCGTGGTCCACGCCTTCGTGCGTTCGGCGCTCGACATCACCGACGCCGCGGCGGTCGCCGCTGCCTTCGACGCCGCGCGTCCCGATGTCGTCATCAACTGCGCGGCGTTCAACGACGTCGATGGCGCCGAGGAACGCCCGTCGGAGGCCCTGTCCGGTCAACGCCGTGGCCGTCGGCGTCTCGCCCGCGCGGCCGAGCGCACCGGCGCCGTGTTCGTGCACTACGGCCCGATTTCGTCTTCGCCGGGCGCGAGTCACGCCTGTGGACGGAAGACGATCTGCCGGAGCCGCAGAGCGTGTACGCGCAGTCGAAGCTGACCGGCGAGTGGCTGGCGGCGGACTGTTCGCGCGCGTACGTCCTGCGCGTCGAGAGCCTGTTCGGCGGCACCAACCGCCCCAGCACCATCGATCGGATTCTCACCGCCCTGCGGTCGGGCCAGACGATGCGGCTGTTCCACGACCGGACCGTCACCCCGAGCTACGTGGACGATGTGGCCGAGGCGACGTGGCAGCTCGTGGACCGGCGTGCGCCCTGCGGCGTGTACCACTGCGTCAACACCGGGGCGACCACCTGGCTGGAACTGGGACGCACCGTCGCCGCGCTGCGTGGACTCGATCCGGCCGGGCTGGTTGGCGTGTCGGTGTCGGAGGTGACCCTGCGGGCGCCGCGTCCGCAGTTCGCCGGGCTGTCGAACGAGCGGCTGGCGGGCGCCGGCGTCCCCATGCCCGGCTGGAAGGACGCCGTGGCCCGCTATCTCGCGCGCGCCCCGGCATGAAGGCCGCCATCGTCGTGGTCGGCTTTCGCGCCTACGACGAGCTCGATCGGTGCCTGGCCTCCATTGCCCGGCACGACCCGGACACGCCCGTAGTGGTCGTGGACCATCAGGCGTCCGCCACCGAGAGCGCCAGGCTTCGGGCGCGGTATCCGGGTGTCCGCTACGAACCTCGCGAGCGGAATCCCGGCTTCGGCGCGGGCGTCAACGACGCCGCCCGGCTCGTGCCCGGCGCGCACCTCGTCCTCCTCAATCCCGACTGCGAGCTCACCGGACCGCTCGCGTCGCCGCTGCTCGGCGTCCTCGACGAGATGCCTCGGGTCGGTATCGCCGGCGCCCTGGTGCGTGAGTCGGATGGACGCGTGCAGGCCTCGGCCCGGCGGTTTCCGGACGTGACGACGGGCCTGGGTGGTCGAACGTCGTGGCTCTCGCGCGTCGTGCCGGACAACCCGCTGACGCGCCGCAACCTCACCACCGACCCGGACGCCGGCATCCGCACCGTGGACTGGGTGAGCGGCGCGTGCATGGCCATCCGCCGCGACGCCTTCGACGCCTTGGGCGGCTTCGATGAGCGCTTCTTCCTGTACTGGGAGGATGCGGACCTGTGCCGCCGCGCCGCCGCGGCGGGGTGGACCACGGTCTATGCGCCGGTCGCGGAGGTCGTGCACGTCACCGGGCGCGCGAGCCGCCATGCACCCACGCGGTCACGGTGGGCCTTCCACCGGAGTGCGCTCCGCTACTACTGGAAGCACGGATCTCCGTGGGCGCGCGTGGCGGCACCCGTGGTGGCGGTGGCCCTGGCGGCCAGGTTCGTGGTCCGCTCGGTCCGCGGCTGATCGGCCAGCCGCGGAGAGACATCAGGATCGGATGCGCAGCCCCTGGGCGCCTGCGGAAGCCCGGGGCTGCCGTCCATCTGCACTTCGACCGCTTTCACCGAGAAGCCGTCCCGAATGCCATTGCCCGCTGCCGCAGGCGGGGCGCGGGCCGACCGTCCACGTGAGCGTGTTCGAGCCCTGGCGCAGCACGGCCGGATCGAGCGGAACGCGAAAGGTCCGCCAGCCGCCGTGCCAGCACGAGTCGCCATCCTGTCCCGAATGTGGCTCGACGGCGATCGACGGCCCGCCGTTGATGCTGAGGCGCACGGCCGACGAGCCCGCCGTGCGTCTGGCCGATCAGCACGGGCGCCGCGCCCACGCGCGGCAGCTCCAGCGGCTGCGTGCGCGTCGTCCCGATGGGCGTGGAGCCGTTGGACTCGAGGTTGACGACGCCGCCGGCTTCGTAGCCGACGAAGGGCTCCAGCCTCGGGCCGGAGAAGCGGATGTTGTCCCAGTGATACGTGTAGAGATGGCGGTTGCCATCCTTCTGCGGGGTGTAGGCGTGCGTCTTGAACGCCACGAGACCGCGCGTGAACGGCAGGCCCGCCGGCAGCGGCACGGACAGCGCGTCCCACGAGCCATCGGCCCGCTGGATGGACCACCGCAGCGTGCCGGCCGTCAGCTCGAGGCGCATCCGCCGGCGGATGCGTCGATCGGTGAGGGCGGGATCGCCGGGGTTGCGGACGTCCCACCCGGCCCAGTCGCCGCCGGAGGCGGTCACGCCGCCTGGCGGGATGGCGCCGCGTCCCACCTCGACCTCGCGCGAGGACCGGTCCGAGAAGACCAGCACGATGCGATCGGCCGGGTAGGTTTCGTCGATGGGCAGCCAGTCACGCGCCGCGCCCAGCTGCAGTTCGCTGCGCGGCGTGATCATGATCTCCCACCAGCTCCGCGCGTGGGGCGTGTTGAGATTGACGTCCCACTCGAGGACACCGCCGGCGGCGAAGTCGAACTCCTGCCGCGGGTAGAACGCCGAGACGCTGTAGCCTTCGACGTCGCCCATCGACGACATCATGTGGTCGCGGCAGATGAAGAAGCTGGGATCGGGCGCGGCGGTGTTGGAGCGATGCGTCGTCCCGGCCACGGTGTGCTGCGCATCGGGCGCGCCGCAGTCGGGCCCGTGGTCGGCGAGGAAGGTGCCGTAGCTGCCTGCCGCATCCACCCCATCGGGCGTGGAGGGATGAGTGCGGTGCGTGACCACGTAGTCGAACGTGCGCGGCAGCATGGACTGCGAGGGGGACGCCGGGTTGAGCCCGTCGAAGGTCTCCTCGAACGCCCAGGTGACGGGACCCTCCTGCGCCAGGCCGCTTCGCGGGTGCGCCACCACACACCCACAGAGCAGGAGGCCGAGAACCCAGCGAGCACGGCGACGATGCGGCATGCGGTCCCGCAAGCAAGAAGGGGACCAATGGATCAGCTTGAAAAAGCCGCCCCTCCACTCGGCAGGGTGCATCTTCGCGGGACACGGGGTGTGTAAGTTGGGGCTTGGGGCTTGGGGCCTGGGGCGTGGGGCTTGGGGGGGCTTGCGGGCTTGCGGACTTGCAGGCTTGGGGCTTCGGCCTGGCGCCTGCGGGCTTGTGGGCTTGCGGACTTGCAGGCTTGGGCTTGCGGACCAGCCCCTCGAGCCCTCAAGCCCCCAAGCCCCAAGCCCCTCCTTGACCCTCCCTCGGCCCGGCGATACCGTGCCGGAGACCCCAACGCGCATGTCCGAGCCCCCCTCCGCCCCCTCCCCCGAGCGCTGGGCACGCATCAAGCGGCTGTACGGCGACCTCGTCGATCTCGACGCGGCGGCGCGGGCCGATGTCCTCCGTGGCGCGCCGGACGATGCCGACATCGTTGACGAGGTTCGCGCGCTGCTCGACTGGAGCAGCGAGGCCGACGGGTTTCTCCTGACACCACCGGTGGAGGGCGCGGGCGGCTCGGCGGACCACCTCCAGGTCGGCGACCGTGTGGGCGCCTGGCGCATCCTGAGCGTGATCGGGCGCGGCGGCATGGGCGTGGTGTATCGCGCTGAACGCGCCGACGATGCCTTCGAGCGGCAGGTGGCGCTCAAGGTGATCGGCTCCGGTGCGGATCTCGCGGGCGTCGTCGGCCGCTTCAGGGCCGAGCGCGAGATGCTCGCCCGCCTCGACCATCGCAACGTCGCGCGCCTGCTCGACGGCGGCAGTACGGCGGACGGCCGCCCGTACCTGGTGATGGAACTGGTCGAGGGCGTGCCCATCGACCGCTACTGCGACCAGCGCCGGCTGACGCTCGCCCAGCGCCTCGAGCTGTTCTGCCGTGTCTGCGCGGGGGTGCAGTACGCGCACGAGAACCTCGTCGTCCACCGCGACATCAAGCCCGACAACATCCTCGTCACCGACGACGGCACCCCCAAGCTGCTGGACTTCGGCGTGTCGAAGATGCGATCGGAGGACAGCCGCGCGGCAGCGCCCGAGATGGCGGCCACGTGGTTGATGACGCCGGACTTCGCCAGCCCCGAACAACTGCACGGGTCGGCCAACGCGACGAGCACGGACATCTACTCTCTCGGCGTCGTGCTCTACGTGCTGCTCACCGGCGCGCGGCCGTACCGGTTGACGGGCGAGACGCCGGCGGCCATCCGCCAGCAGATCGCGGACGTCCGGATCGCGCTGCCCAGCCATGCGGTGCTCGACGGGGCCGAGGCCGGCGCGCGCGCCGCGGCCCGCCAGTCCACGCCCTCGCGGCTGTCGCGCCGCCTCGCCGGCGACCTGAACGCCATCGTCATGCGCGCGCTCAGCCGCGATCCCGCGGAGCGCTACTCCAGCGTGGAAACGCTCGTGCGCGACATCCGGGCGTGCCTGGCCAACCGCCCGATCTCGGCGCGTCCCGACACGTGGCCGTACCGGTTCTCGAAGTTCGGTGCGCGTCACCGGGTTGGCGTCCCGATGGCGGTGCTGGCCACCGTGCTCGCGGCCGGCGGGGCGTGGGCGATCGTGACGCAGGCGTCCATTGCCTCGACGGAGCGGGGCCGCGCCGAACGCCGGTTCGACGACGTGCGCCGGCTCACGACCCGGTTCCTCTTCGACGTCAACGACAGCATCGCCGAGATCCCCGGCACCATGCAGGCGCGCGGCCTCCTCGTGCGGACGATGGTGGAGTTCCTGGAAGTGCTCGAGCGCGAGGCTGCGGGGACCTCGCGCTCCAGCGCGATCTGGCCGAGGCCTGGGTGCGCGTCGGCGACGTGCAGGGGCAACCCGAGCGCCGCCAATCTGGGGACGGCGCGGCCGCGGCGCGGGCTACCGAAGTGCAATCGGCCTGGCGGCCGCCGTGCGCCGCGCGGCACCGGGTGAGGTCGCCGCGACGCACCCTCGCACTCGCACACCGGCGCCTGGGTGACGTGCTCGCGTGGTCGGGCCAGCCGGTGGACGCGCTTGGCGAACATGAGGTGTCGGCGCGCCTCTATTCCGAGGTCGTCGCGGCGACCTCCGCCGTGGACGATCGGCTGGACGCGGCCATTGGCCGGTCAAGCTGGGTGACACGCTCGGGAACCCGAACCTCCCCAACCTGGGCGGATCGACGAAGCGGCCGCGTCGTTCGACCGCGCCCTTGCACGCCTGCAGGATCCCGCTCGCGATGCGCCCGGCGACGTGCGGGTGCAGCGCTTCCTCGGGCTGACGCTCGAGCGGGTGGGCACCCTCCACGAGACGGCTGGAGACTGGACGCGCGCCCAGGAGGCGTACACCGCGTCGTTCGATATCCGCCGCGCCCTCGCCACCCGCGAACCCACGCACCGCGACATCCAGCGCGACCTCGCCATTGCCTACGAGAAGCTGGGGAAGGTGGAGCAGGCGCGCGGCGACGGCACCGAGGGCCTGGTCAACCTCCGCGCCGCCCTGGCGCAGTTCGAAAAGCTGGCGGCCGCCGATCCCGACGACGCCAACTCCGCCAGGACCGTCGCGATCAGCCAGGAGGTCCTCGGGGCGGCCCTGCGGCAGGCGGGTGAGCCGTCCGAAGCCGGCCGTCGCCTGACCGCGGCGCTCGAGACCCATGCACGGCTGGCGGTGCAGGACCCGGGCAACGCGCAGGCCCGGTGCGACGCCGCGCGCGTGGCCGGCGCCCTGGGCGACCTGGCATCGGCCGCCAGGGCCGCGTCCGATGCCTGCACGCACTGGCGCGCCGCCGTCGGCTGGCTCGGTCGTGCCGGTGAGGGCGGGTGCGCCATCGACGCCGCGCAACTGCGCGAACGGCTCGCGGGGTGTGGGTAGGGGGGCTTTCGGGGCTTGGGGCTTGGGGCGTGGGGCGTGGGGGCCTGGGGACTTGCGGGCTTGCGGACTTGCGGACTTGCGGGCTTGCGGACTTGCGGACTTGCGGACTTGCAGGCTTTGGGACCAGCGGGCTTGCGGACTATAGCCCCTCAGGTCCTCAGGTCCTCAGGTCCTCAGGTCCTCAGGTCTTCAGGTCTTCAGGTCTTCAGGTCTTCAGGTCTCCGTGTCTCCAGGTCTCCAGGTCCTCAGGTCCTCAAGCCCCAAGCCTTCAAGTCCTCAAGCCTGCAGGCCTGAAGGCCTGAAGACTTGCAGGCCCGCCCCCGCCCCAAGCCCCAACCTGTGTTCCACTAAGCCTGCGATGGAGCCGCCTGCCACTCGCGACGTGACGAGGCTGCTGGCGCGGGCCTGGAAGGGGATGACTCGGCGCTCGCGACGCTCTTCGAGGTGTTGTACCGGGAGATCCGTCGCGTCGCGGCCGCGGCCATGCGCCACGAGCGGGCGGATCACACGCTGCAGCCAACGGCGCTCGTCCACGAGGCCTACTTGCGCCTGGCCGACGACCAGCTCCCGGTCACCAGCCGCCAGCAGTTCTTCGCCGTGGCGGCCGTGGCCATGCGTCGCGTATGGTCGAGCACGCCCGGGCGCGCCACGCCCACAAGCGGGGGGGCCAGGCGGCGCGCGTCGCGCTGGACGAGGCCGTCGTGGCGGCGCCGGCGGATCCCGCCGCGCTGGACCTCGAAGATCTCGATCGGGCGCTCACCCGCCTTGCGAGCTTCGATCCCCGTCAGGCCCGGATTGTGGAGCTGCGCTATTTTGCCGGGCTCAGCGTCGACGAGACGGCCGCCGTCGTGGGGGTCTCGGCCCGGACGGTCAAGCGCGAGTGGCAGATGGCGCGCGCCTGGCTGCGCCGCGAGATGGCCCCGTCCGAGCCCGATTCGCGCATTACTGAGTGACGGGTGTGTGCCTGGCCCCCTGCAACGGCATTGTCCCGTGGGAAACGACGGGCTCCCGGCCTGCACTAGGCTTGGGAACCGGAGGGGCCGCCCTGGTGGGCGGGGACCAACGGAGGGCCCGGTGAAAGACTCGAATAGAACTTTATACGACTTTTTGATACAGTGCTGCGCGTTGAAGCCCTTCCATCGTGGCGTTTCAGGCCGCCCGTCCTCTCGCGACACCCGGATGCTTCCGGTGGTGGCGCTGTCGGCGTTGTGTGCCTGTGCCCAGTTGGGCCCGGGGGCCCAGCCCACGGCCGCCAGCGACACGCTCGCAACGTCGGCGGTGCTGGACGAGTTGACGCTCGTGGTCGGCGCGTCGGCCGACGCGTCGGGCGCCACGATCACGTTCGTGCGCGTGTCGGAAGACTCGCGCTGCCCGACGGGCACCACCTGCATCTGGGCCGGAGACGCGATCGTCGAGCTGCGGGTCGCGCGTGCCGGGTCTTCAGCCCGTCAGGTGACGCTGCACGCCAACGAGCAGCGCGCGCGCGAGGAACTCGCCGCCGGCCTGCGCATCGCGCTGGTGCGGCTGGACCCCTATCCCTCCGCCGATGGGCCCATCGCTCCCGACGCCTATCGAGCCACCTTGTCAGTCAGCCCTGAGTAAACCCTCGCATCACGGAGAGCCCATCGTGTCCGATCAACGCAGGCACCCGAACCCTACTTCACACGGCCGAGTCAGCCGGCACTGGACGCGCTCGGTGCTCGTCCTGTCGCTCGTCGTGGCCGCCACGGCCGCGACCTTCTCGCAGTCGGGACCGGTGGCTCTGGGGCCTGACGGCCTGATGGAGCCCAACCCCAACTTCGACATCCGCTCCTTCAAGGCCGACCCGCGCTGGGAGAACGACCAGGCGGCCGCCGCCTACGTCGCCCGCTTCCAGCCCGCGCCCGCGCAGGCGCTGGAACTGGCCGTGAACCGCGTCTCCGGCGTGGCGCGCCTCGAGGCCGCGTTCAAGGGCATTGCGGTCGAGAACAGCCCGACGCTGGGCACGACGGAGATCGTCAGCGCCATGCCGGGCACCGACTGGCTGACGCCGGCCTCGGACGATCGCGTGGCGGCGCTGCGCGGTTTCCTGGCGGCCCACGCGGCCGCCTACGGCGTCACGGACAGCCAGGCGTCGGACCTCGCGCTGGTGTCCGACTACGTGAACCCGGCGGGCAACATGGGCTGGGCCGAGCTCGAGCAGCGGTTCAACAACATCCCGGTGTTCCAGGGCCGCATCCGCGGCGGCTTCACCGCCAAGGGCGAGCTGGCGCGCACGACGGGCCTGCTGGCCTCGGGCATCGACGCCGGATCCCTGTCCACCACGCCGTCGGTGAGCGCGGCACAGGCCATCTCGCTGGCCGCCGCGAGCGTGTCGTGGAAGGTGGCCGAGGCCTCTCTGGCCGAACGCCCCTCTGAGTCCGCCAACCACGTGTCGTTCGACCGGGGCACCATGGCCGGCGAGCCGAGCGCCTGGCTGGTGTACTTCCCGCTGGCCGAGGGGGTGGTCCGGCTGGCGTGGGCCACGCAGATCATCGGCAATCCCGACGCCTACCTGAGCGTCATCGACGGCGAGACGGGTACGCTGCTGTTCCGGAAGAACATGACCGAGTACCAGACGCAGTCGGCCACCTACGTCGTGTATCCGAGCGACAGCCCGGCGCCGGCGTCCCCCTCGACGTCCACGCCGGCATCCCCCACCCAGGCGCCCTACGTCGCGCGCCAGACGTTCACGCTCATCGGCAACGAAGCCCCGTACACGTTCAACAACCTCGGCTGGATGACGGACGGCACCAACGGCGCCAACGGCCACACCGACGGCAACAACGTCGAAGCGGGCGTGGATGTGAATGGCACGGATGGCGTCGATGCGCCGGTTCCCGGCGTCGGTCGCGTCTTCAACTTCGCGTACAACCCGGAAACCGACTCTCCGGCGACGGCGGCGTACCGCAACGGCGACGTGACCAACATGTTCTACTGGGTCAACCGCTACCACGACCTGACCTACCTGCTCGGCTTCACCGAAGTGGCGGGCAACTTCCAGAACGACAACTTCGGGAGGGGCGGCGTCGCGGGCGATCGCGTCCGCGCCGAAGGTCAGGACTCGTCCGGCACCAACAACGCCAACATGCTGACGCCCGCCGACGGCGGCCGCGGCCGCATGCAGATGTTCGTGTGGACCGGCCCGACGCCGGATCGGTCAGGCGACCTGGACCAGGACGTGATCTTCCACGAACTGACGCACGGCACGTCGAATCGTCTCCACGCCAATGCGAGCGGCCTGTCCACCAACATGGCTCGCGGCATGGGGGAGGGCTGGTCGGACTTCGTCGCGCGCTCGCTGCTGTCCGACCCCGGCGACGACCCGAACGGGCTCTACACCACTGGTGGCTGGGTGACGTACCAGCTCGATGGCCCCGGTGACAACACGAACTACTACTACGGCATTCGCCGGTTCCCCTACGCGCCCCGCGCGGTGACCGGCGGTCCGATGAACCGCCCGCACAGCCCGCTCACCTTTGCCGATGCGGATTCCACCCAGGCGGACCTGAGCGACGGCGCGTTTCCGCGTGGCCCGGTGGGCTCGGCGACCCTCGACCAGGTGCACAACCTGGGCGAGATCTGGGCTGGCATGCTCTGGGAGGTTCGGGCCCGTTTCGTCACCCGCCTCGGCGGCGCGGTCGGGAACCAGCGCTTCCTGCAGTGGGTGATCGACGGCATGAAGCTCGACCCGGTCGGTCCCACGTTCATCCAGGCGCGTGATGCCATCATCGCGGCCGCCAATGCCGGTGGCGCCACTCCCGCCGACATCGCCGACATCTGGGCCGGCTTCGCCACGCGTGGTCTCGGCACCCTGGCGTCGGTGGACAACGCCGGCACGGGCGCGAACAACACGCGCGTCACCGAGAGCTTCCTCCGTCCCGGCGACCCGACGCCCACCTTCACCATCAACGACGTCACGGCGCTCGAGGGCAACAGCGGCACGACGACGTTCACCTTCACCGTCTCGCTGGCCAACCCGTCGCCGGGTGTGGAGCACCGCGTCTCGTTCGCGACCGCGGACGGCACGGCGACCAACGCCGGTGCGGCCACCACCTTCACGGCGAACACGCCGACCAGCATTCCGGCCGGCGCGCCAACCACGACGTCCGGTCCGGCCGGCCCGTACCCCGTCACGCTGAACGTGTCCGGCATGCCGACGTCGCTGCTCGACCTCAACGTGCGCATCAACGGTCTGACCCACGAGTTCCTCGATGACATCGACATGCTGCTCGTCGGTCCCGGCGGCCAGAAGATGGTGATCCAGTCGGACGTGGGCGGTTCCACCGAGGTCCTGACGCCCATCACCTACACCATCGACGACCAGGCCGCCGACATCCTGCCCGACAGCACGGCGATCACCAATGGCACCTACCGGCCCAGCAACGTGGGCGCCGGCGATGCCTTCGTCGCTCCCGCTCCGGCCGGTCCGCACCGCGGAGGCGGCCCCAGCCGGCACCGCCACGCTCAACGGCACGTTCGGCGGCACCAACCCGAACGGCACGTGGTCGCTCTACATCGTCGACGACGCCGGTAGCGATCCTGGTGCGATGGCTGGCTTCTCGCTCATCATCTCGGTGCCCACCGTCGGAGGCACCGATTACACGCCGGCCAGCGGCGAGCTCGTCTTCCTGCCGGCACCACGTCACGGACCGTCAACGTCAGCGTCGTTGGTGACACGGTGACGGAGCCGAACGAGACGTTCACGGTGAACCTCTCCAACCCGTCGAACGCGGTGATTGGCGACGCCCAGGGCGTGGGCACCATCCTCAACGACGACGGCGTCACTGGCGTCCAGCCGCCGACGAACCTGCGGGTGGCATCGGTGTCCGGCGCGATCGTGACCCTGCGGTGGGATCCGCCGGTGGTCGGGCCGGCGCCGACACAGTACGTGCTGGAAGGCGGCACGTCCCCTGGCAGCATCCTCGCCAGTATCCCCACGGGCAGCAACGCGCCGCTCTTCACGTTCGCGGCGCCGACCGGATCGTTCTTCATCCGCATGCACACCCTCTCCGGGGCTGACAAGAGCGGGGCATCGAACGAGGTGCCGCTCTTCGTCAACGTGCCGGTGCCGCCGACGGCCCCGGCGAGCCTCCTCGGCATGGGCAACGGCAGCACCATCGCCCTCGCCTGGAAGAACACCTTCGGCGGCGGGCCGCCGTCGGCACTGCTGCTCGACGTCACCGGCTCCCTGACGACGACGATTCCGCTCGGCCTGACCGAGAGCTTCGTGTTCGCGGGGGTGCCCGGCGGCACCTACAACCTGAGCCTGCGCGCGGCCAACGCCGGCGGCGCCAGCCCATCGTCGAACACGGTGACGATGACGTTCCCGGCGGCGACGTGCACGGGCGCGCCGAGCGTGCCGACCAACTTCGTCGGCTACAAGATCGGCAGCACCGTGTTCACGGTGTGGGATCCGCCCACCTCGGGCGGCGCGCCGACCGGCTACACGCTCAACGTGACCGGATCGTTCGTCGGCAGCTTCACGATCCCGGGCCGGGCGCTGAGCGGCGTCGTCGGGCCGGGGACGTACAGCCTGACGGTGCAGGCCATCAACCCGTGCGGGGCCGGACCGGCCACGGCGGTGCAGGTGGTGACGGTCCCGTAGGACCTGCTACCATCGTCGGGTCCTCCTTCGAGAGCGCGGTCCCCGTTGACCCGGGGGCCGCGCTCCGTGGAGTTGCAGAACTCAGCGTGCCAGCCGACCCGATGGCCTCCGCGCCAGACCTCTCTTCCTCTCCCGCCCTCCGTGTCTCCGTCGGCCGGTTCCGGCTCGGCGGCTACGCCATGGCGATCGACGCCGCGTGCGCGCTGGCCGCGATGGCCGTCGCCTACGTCGTCCGTTTCGGCGTGCGCGATGCCTGGCACTTCCTCCAGGTGGGGTGGCCCGTCCTCATCGGCATCGTCGCGCTCCAGATCGCGTCGGCCGCGGCGCTGGGCCTCTATCGGCCGTCGAGCCAGGCGATGTGGCCCCTGCGGCTGGTTCCGGCGCCCTGATCGGCGCCGTGGCGGGCGCCCTGCTCGCCGCGTGGGCGGGCTCGGACGATGGGGTGTCGCGCCAGGCCGTGGTGGGGCAGGCGGCGCTCCGAGCCTCGGGTCCGTCCTCTGGCGCGCCACCGTCGGGCTGCGGCACCGGCAGGAGCAGGTGCGCGAGATCGCCGAACGCTTCGGCGGACGCGACCTGGTGGTGCAGGGTGACCAGGTCAGGTCCATGGCCGGGTCCATCGCGCAGAGCTGGCGGTACGGCACCTGCTGACGAACCTGGTCGTCAAGGACCTGAAGCTGAAGTATCAGCGCTCGCTGCTCAGGTTCGCCTGGTCGCTGCTGAACCCGCTGCTGATGATCGGGATCTACACCTTCGCCTTCACCGTCATCATGCGGCTGCCGACGCCGCGATTCGTGCTGTTCATCCTGGTCGGCCTGCTGGCGTGGAACTTCTTCTCGGGTGCGGTGATGACGGCCACCGAGGCCATCTCGGCACAGGGCAACCTGCTGCGGAGCGTCGTGTTCCCGCGCGTCGTCCTCCCGATTGCGGCCGTCACCTTCAACCTGGTGCAGTACCTGCTGACGATCGTCGTGTTCCTGCCGATGATGCTGCTGGTCTACGGCGTGTCGCCGGCGCCCCGCATGCTGCTCTTCCCGGTGTTCGTCCTGCTGCAGGTGCTCTTCACGTCCGGCGTGGCGCTGGTGCTCTCCACGGCCGCGGCGGCGTTCCGGGACGTCCGCCACCTGGTGGAAGTGGGCATCGGCATCGGCTTCTGGGCGACGCCCATCCTATGCAGAGCCGACCATGGTGCCTGAGGAACCTGCGGCAGGTGGCGCTGCTGTCGCCGATGGCGTCCTACATCCGCGCCTACCAGGACATCTTCTACTACGGCACGACACCGGAGCTGGCGGTGTGGATCGTGGCCACGGCATACGCCGTCGGCAGCTTCATCTGCGGGTTGAGCGTGTTCCTCGCCTACGAATCGCAGATGCCGGAGATGGCCTGACGTGGGCGAGCCCCTCATCGTCGCCGAGCAGGTGTCGAAGCAGTTCGTGATCCATCACAACCAGGCGCGCGCGCTCAAGTCCCGGGTGATGGGCCTGGTCTACAAGCACTACCGCCAGCGCACCGAGGACTTCTGGGCCCTGCGGGACGTGAACCTGACGGTGGGGCGCGGCGAGTCGGTGGGTTTCGTGGGCCGCAACGGGTCCGGCAAGAGCACGCTGCTGAAGCTGATCGCCGGCATCTACCGCCCGACCTCAGGCCGAGTGCTGGTCCGGCGCGACGCCACCATCGGTACGATGATCGAGCTGGGCGTGGGCTTCAACCACGAGCTCACCGGGCGCGAGAACGTGTTCCTGAACGCGTCGGTCTACGGGTTCTCGCGTCCCGAGGTGGAGCGCATCTTCGACGCGGTCGTGGACTACTCGGAGATCGGGCACTTCATCGACGAGCCGGTCAAGAACTACTCCTCGGGGATGGTGGTGCGCCTGGCATTCTCGGTGGCCTCGCACCTGGATCCCGAGGTGCTGATTCTCGACGAGATCTTCGCGGTGGGCGACCTGGCGTTCCAGGAAAAGTGCCGGCGTACCATGCGGCAGTTCGTGGACAAGGGGCGGACGGTGATCTTCGTGTCGCACTCCGACCAGTCGATTCGCGAGATGTGCTCGCGCGTGTGCGTGATGAGCGGAGGGCGGAAGGTGTTCGACGGCGCGACCGAGGAAGGCCTGGCCTGCTACGAGGCGATGGTCGGGGGCGCCGCGGTATGAACCACCCGCGCATCCTGACGCTGTTCCTGCGGACCGGTACCGCGTCGTACGCCGAGGCGGAGCCGCACCTCGACGCGCTGTTCGCGCGCCAGCTGCCTGGCGTGCATCGACACACGGTCGTCGTCGACAACGCGCTTCCCCCCGGGCTCGCCGAGTCGGACACGGGCCGGGAGGTCATCGGCGGCGACAACCGGGTGTCGGAGTTCTCGGCCATCGACGCCGCGCTGGCGCACGTGGGCGGCCGCGTGTGGGATTTCGACCTGGTCAACATCGTCACCTCGGCGTTCGAGCAGTTGTACGTCGCCTACCTGGATCGGTTCACGGTCCCGGTGGTGTCGGCCGCCGCTGCCGCGCGTGCGTGCATCGGGCACATCGACTGCTACAACGAGGAGATCGGCGTGCTCGCGTACCGGAGCCAGCACTGGCTGCGGACGTCGTTCATCATGCTGCCGCCGCGCGAGTTGATGCTCCTGGGATCGGCCGTCTCCGTTCGTGACGCCACGGCCTGGTTCAGCGGCGACCCGGACGCGCCATTCACCGCAGACGCACCGCTCGACGACACCTACCGGCGCTACATCGTGGACTGGCTGCTCGGGCGCGACATCGGGCAGGGCGTGCGGTGGCACAAGACGCTGGAACTCGCGGGGGAGGGCCGTGCGATCTTCGAGCGCAAGGCGCTGGCCATCCTGAACGAGCACCTGCTGGGCATCAGGCTGCGCGCCGCCGGATGTCACACCGTGGATGTCACGTGGCTGTCGGCCGTCCTGGCCGCCGGGCGGACGCCGGAGTGGAGCACGCCCTGGTGGCGCCAGCTGGAGGAGCGCGATCGCGACGCCCGCGTGGTGACGCGGCCGGAGGTACGGATGGTGATGCACGACGAGGAGCCCGAGCCTCCGGCGTCTGCTCCGGCTGGCGTGGACGGGCAGCCCGAGCACGACACCAACGCCGCCTACGATCGCGAGACCATCGACGTCATGGCGCGCGTGCTGGCCGCGGACGGCATCTGCCTCGACATCGGCGCCCACGAGGGCAGCGTCCTCCACGAGATGGTCCGGCTCGCGCCGCAGGCCCGCCACCACGCCTTCGAACCGCTGCCGCACCTGGCGGCACGCCTCCGCGACGCCTATCCGCACGCCACCATCCACGAAGCGGCGGTGAGCGACGCCCCCGGCACCGCCGAGTACGTCTTCGTCGAGAACGCCCCCGCCTACAGCGGGCTGCGGGAGCGGCAGTACGATCGGCCGGACCCGATCAAGACCGTCCTGCCGGTCTCGGTCGTGCGCATCGACGACGTGGTGCCGGACTCGGAGACGGTGTCGTTCATCAAGCTGGACATCGAGGGGGGCGAGTACCACGCCCTGCGCGGCGCCGCTCGCACCATCACCCGCTGCCGCCCCGTCGTGGTGTTCGAGGCGAGCGTGCGCTCCACGGGACAGTACGGCGTCACGCCCGAGGACATGTACGGCATGCTGAACCGCGACTACGGCTTCGAGGTGTCCACCATGCGCCGCTGGCTGAGCGGCCGCCCGCCGATGTCGGCCGACGAGTTCGCCAGCAACTGGCACGGCGGACCGGACTACTACTTCATCGCGTACCCGGGCTGAGCGAGTCAGCGGCTCGACGGGAGCGCGCGCAGGCGGCACACCCGGAAACCGCCGGCGTACGAGTCCAGGCGCTCGCAGTCGCCGGTGGGCGCCAGGCCGAGGCGCTCGAGTACGGGCGCCTGCTGCTCGTGGACCAGCCCGGGTTCCAGGTCCAGCAGGAACAGGCGGTCTGGCCGCGCGCGGGCGATCCGGCGCTCGACGCGGTTCCACATCGACGTGCCGGGGATCAGGCCGCGGTTGCTGAGCAGCCGGACGAACGTCGCCGAGGGCGGAAAGAACGGCAGCACGTAGCCGTTCGGCATGTCCCACATCAGCACCGTGGCATCACCGAATCGGCTCAGACGCGACGCGTCCACCCCGAAGTAGCTGTCGGACCAGGCCCGCCGCCCCCAGTCGGGCGCACGGGTCGTCGAGACGAGCACCACGGCGATCGAGAAGAGGGCTGCGCCCGCCAGGCGGGACCGCGGACGCAGGTGCAGCGCCAGGCCGATCAGCAGCGGCAGGCTCAACGCCTCGAGGACGATTGCGTACCGGTAGTACGAGAACAACTGCAGCCAGACGAGGTAGGCGACGGCCCATCCCGCGGCCAGGTAGGTGAGCCGATCGAATGCGCCGGTGTCGCGCTCGCGAGGGCGCAGCCGTCCGAGCCGGCAGGCGAGGATCCCACCGGCGGCCAGCAGGCCGATCGCGATGCGTCCGTCCCTGAACACGGGCTCCATCGCCGAGTTCTGCAGCGTGAGCCACGAGAAGGGGAAGGCCACGGCGTGCAGCAGGTCGGGAACGCGGAACCTGGTCTCGGTGAGGTTCGCCGCGGGCGCCCAGGGCGACCGCATCACGTCGTTGAAGTACCGGGAAGAGCGGGCTGTCGAAGTGCGAGCACATCAGCCACGCCCAGGGCCCGCCGGTCAGCGTCACGCCCAGGACACCGCCGCCGGCGAAACACGCGACGATCGACAGCGCCCCCGGCCGCCGGCGGGACTGCAGCAGCACCGCAACGCCGAGCGCCATCGCCATGGGGCCGACGGCCAGCTTCGCGCCGACGGTCGCGCCGCCCAGCAGTCCGGCCAGTGCGGCGCGGCCCCTGCGCCGCGCGGGAGGCTCGTCAACAGGCGACGGCCACAGCGCCACGAGGATGGCGAGCAGGAGCGGGACGGCTGCCGTGTCGTCGCCCATCGTGCTGCCCAGCACCGAACGGAAGCCGGCGCCGGAGAGCGCAACGACCGCGGCGAGGACGCCGGCCGCGTGCGCGGCAGCGGGCGTCTCCAGCGCCACGACCACCATCGTGACGCGATGCACCACCCACAGCGCGATGCCGTGCACGGCCGACAGTGCGAGGAAGAAGGGGAGCGGCGGCACCGACCACCGGACGGCGGCGTAGAACGGCAGGTCCAGCAGCGGGTTGTGGAAGGTCTGGAGACCGGCGACGTGCACGTCGCGGTCCAGCCGGGCGCCGAGCCACTGATACGGATTGTAGAAGTGGTAGTTCTGGAGGTCCCAGTTGAGGTCCTGCCCCATCCAGTAGCCGACCCCGGCCGCGAGCGCGGCATAGCCGACCAGCCATCCCGCATCGGACCAACCGAGGCTGGCGGCCGCCGACCGTCCTGGCGTCAACGGCGGTCGGAGGAGGACGTGGTGCACGCCCGCAGGGGATGGGTCAGCTCCCGGCCGCGGATGCCCGCGCGCTCCAGGGCTCTGGCGGACGGCGCGCGCGCGACGGCCGCACGCACGGCCGCGAGCATGTCGGCCGCGGCCGCATCCCACGTCCAGCTCCCGGCCGACGCATCGGTGCCGAGCGGCACCGGCTCCGCGTGCTCACCGCGTGCCAGCCGGTTCAGCAGGTCCACGAGCTCGCGGTCGGTGGAGAAGGTGAGCAGGCGCCCCGGCCCCGCGTAGCGGGCGGCCAGTTCGTGGACCAGGGCGGATGCGCGCGCGATGACCGTCCGCCCGTGCGCCAGGCCCTGCACGATCGGCAGACCGAAGCCTTCGTAGAACGAGGGGAACACCACGAGCGATGCCCCGGCGAAGCACGCCTGGACGGTGGCTTCCTCCACGGGTCCGCTGTCGAATCGCGCCACGCGGGAGGTGCGCACCGGATGACGGTCGCCGAAGACGACGAGCTTCTGCCGCGGGAACGATCGCGCGAGCAGGTCCACGGTGGGGCCGATGTGCTTGTGGTCGTAACGGTTGCCGATGACGAGCCAGTAGGGGCCCTCGGGCGGCGTGCCCGCCGCGCCGAGATAGTCGGCGGGGGCGAGCGACAGCCGGCAGACGCCGGTCTCGAGCTGCGGAGGCCCCCCGAACCGCGCGATGAAGCGCTGGCGCGAGAACTCGGAGATGAAGAGCACCGCGTCGGCCTCGCGCGCCATCCGGCGCCAGACGCGATCCAGGTCGTCGGGCGCCGTGTAGAGGATGTCCCACGCGATCGTGTCGAGCATCCAGTACACGGTGACGGCGGCCGCGGCGTCGATCGAGTCGAGCTCGGACACGTGCCACGGCTGCGACAGCCGGATGCAGGCGGCGTGCGGGGCCGGCGGCGTCCCGACGTGATGGAACGTCCACGACGGATACCGGGACGCCAGGCCGTGCCACGCGGCCACGTCCTCGTGCACCCACAGGCGCACGCCGGCGTCCGGTCGCGCCCGGTGCAGGCCATCGGCGATGCCGAGGATGGCGGCGGACGTGCCGTTGTACACCGCCGACAGGTTGCGGACGTCGATCAGCAGCGACTCGGGCCGATCCAGCGCCGCGGCCAGCGGGCGTTCGGCGGCCGCCAGGTCTGGCCCGGACAGCGCCGGCGAGACGCGCTCGATCTCGGGGTACGTGCGCTGGATCAGCGCGCGGTCGTGGCCGTCGAGCGCCCACGCGACCGCACCGGAGGGAGGGGCGGCGGCCACGGCGCGGTTGCAGAGAACCGCGCGAAACCCCGCACGGCGGGCTCGAACGAGGAAGTCTGCGATGAGGCCGGCGGGCACCCGCCAGCCGTCGGCGGTGCACGCCAGGCTGCCCACCAGCTCACGGCGGAGGAGCAGCATGGGCGCCACGACATCGGCCAGCACGGTGTATTCGGGCTCCAGCGCCAGCAGGCGGCCCGGAATCGGCACCCCGGCCTGGTGCCACGACGGCGCGGAGTGCACCTGAGTCGGGTTCGCGGCGCCGATGCGCGGGACGGCCGCGCCGAACAGCGGGTCGACGTCGAGCGCCTCGGCGAGCGCACCGACCACCTCTCGCGCCGGACGCAGCCCGCCCGCGAGGACCACAAGGGGCCTATCGGCCTGGGCCGCGACGTCGAACGCCCACTGGCAGACCTGCACCGGCGACGCCTCGGGGACGTGCCATCCCTCGGGCAGCGCCGGCAGGCGCACGGGCGCGGGCATGGCGACGAGTGCGCGGGAGACGACGAGGCCGAGGCGATCCTCACGGGCCAGCGCCACTAGGGCCGGGGCCGCGTCGTCGGCCGCCAGACCGCTGAGGTCGATGAAGGCGACCAGGTCCGACCCGCGCGTCATGCGCCGGGGTCCGCGTCGGCGGCGTGGAAGAACCGCCGCAGGCTGGCGTCCAGACGGCCGTACGCCGTCTCGGCCGAGAGCGCCGTGCGGACGATGTCGGTGGCCCGGGTGTCGAAAGGCGAGGCCGGCCGGCGAAGCGCGTCGATGACCGCGTCGGCGAAGTCCTGCCAGTCTCCGGACTCGTGCACGAACGGGGCGAGCACGTCGGAGAGCCCGTCACGGTTGTGCGGCCAGCCCACCACCGGGCGCAGGTGCGCGAGCGCCTCGACGGACTTGATCTTCAGGCCGGTGCCGGCGACCGCCGGGTTGATGACGACCCGGCACGCGGCATAGGCGTCGGCCAGATCCGGCACATGGCCCAGGGCAATCACGCCGGGCACTCCTGCGGGAACGGCGCGGCCGACCTTGCCCGCGACACGAAGCTCGGCGTCCGGCACGGCCGCCCGAACGCGCGGCCACGCGAGCTTGAGGAAGTCGCGCAGCCCGGCGACGTTCAGCGGGTTCCCCGAGCCGGGCAGCAGCGCCACCGGGCGCGAGGGCCACGGGCGACCGGCATGGACATCGGCATCGACACCCGCCACGACGACCTGGCGGTTGGGCGCCAGCGCGCGGAGTGCCGCTGCATCGGCCTCGTGAATGGCCACGACGAGATCGGCGCGGTTCAGCAGGCGCGCTTCCTCGTGCGCCGGTGTCTCGGCATCGCCAATCCCGTACGCAATGACGTTCGAGCCCTTCTGCGAGAAGACGTCGATGGTGTCCACGATGCGGAGCATGCGGTCGTCCACGACCGTGAACACCCGGCTCATGAAGATGTACTCGGCCAGCAGCGCCGCGGCGCCGACCGAATCCGCCAGCCGCCGCACCACTGCCACCAGCGCGTCGTGGCAGTAGGCCAGGTCGGGACCAGGCTCGGCGGCCGACACGAGGGCGGCCGGGTCGCGCTCGAGCCCGGCCAGCACGTTGGGGTGATCCGCGAACCGGTAGTCGATCCGGCCGTCCCTGGAGCAGATGACGACGTTGCCGTAGGCGTCCGCCAGGTGCTCGAGCGTCCCCGCCGCGGGCGTTTCGCCGGGCAGGGGGGCCAGCACCACGATCATCCGGTAGCCCTGGCCCCGCAGGTGATCCAGCAGGCGGGCGAGGCGGTACTCGTTGCCGGCCCCGACCGGCCATGGCGACACGTGCGTGACGCAGATGATCGTGGGGCCGATGGCCGCGCGGCCCGTGACCTGGAGGGCGAGGGGGCGCGACGGTTCGACGGGAGCGGGCGCGTCGATGCCGATCGCACGGCCTTCCGAGCGTCCGAACCGGACGTAGTGCTCCAGCGGATTGACGCCGTCGGCCGCGACGTCGGGATGACGGGCGAGGTAGGCGGAGACCGAGAACCGCGGCGACGGATCGCGATGCTCGCGCCAGCCGTGCGCGAGGAAGTGCTGCAGCGGTTCGACACCCCGGAGATCCGGGTTCTTCTGCAGGTACCAGGACGGATCGAACCAGGGATTGGGCTGCAGCCCGTCCCGCCATCCCCAGCGCAGGTAGTGCTCGAGGCCCGTCAGGCCCAGCTGATCCAGCTCGTCAACCTGCGCGCGGTAGAAGCGGACGTCGAAGAGCGGGTGCGGGTTCACGCCCTCGCGATCGCCGAACGCAAGATAGTGCGTGAGCGCGTTCTCCCCGGCGGCCGCCACGTCGGGCCGCTGCGACGCGTAGTACGACGGGTCGAACAGGGGATGCGGCGAACGGCCGGCGCCCGCGCCGGCGCGCACGTAGTGCTCCAGGGGGCTCCAGCCCCGCAGGTCGGTCACCTGCGCGCGGTAGTGTGCGGTCGAGAACAGCAGATGCGGGTCCTGACCCTCGCTTCCGGCGGTGAGGACGTAGTGCGCCAGCGCACTGACGGGGATGCCCGCGAGGTCGGGACGCTGCCGCAGGTAGTAGCTGCTGTCGAACAGCCGGTGCGGAGACCGGCTGGCGAGGCGGCCGACACGCTGGAAGTGCGCGAGCGGGGTCAGGCCGCGCGCGTCGAACGCGCTCCACTGGCTGGTGTAGTACCGCGTGTCGAAGAGCGCGTGGGGATCGCGCAGTTCGCGTCCCCCGGCGCGCAGGTAGTGCTGCATCGGCGGGTGTGCCCCGATATCGGGGTAGCGTTCGCGATACCACTGCGGATCGAACAGCGGGTGCGGCCGTTCGCCCTCGGCGTCCCCCCAGAGCAGGAACCGCGCCTCGAGGTTGGCCGTGGCCGGCGCGTGAATCCGGCCGCGGTAGTACGCGATGTCGAGGAGGCCGTTGGCGCGGAGCAGCGCGCGCGTCTCGCGGTACCACGGCCGTTGCCGACGAACGACGCCGCGGGCCGAGCGCATCGGCTCGCGGGCGACCTGCGTCGTCGCCGCCAGCACCCGGCGCGCGAGCGTGCGCATGCGCACACCGGGTGGCGGCGGGCTGGGCGCCGGCCGTGCGGCGGCCGAGGCGGTCCGAGCCAGGAGGGCGGCGGTCTCTTCGAGATGCTCGCGGCGCACGCGGTCCAGCGTTCGCTGCCGCCGGCGCAGGCGGGCGTCGGTGTCGCGTAGGAGCGTTTCCAGGCCGCTCATGCGCGACTGATGGCGAGTCGCCCGCGCGGTGGCCCGATCGAGCGCGGACTCGGCCGTGTCGCGCCGACACCGCCGCACGCAGGCGCTCCAGCGCCTGGCGCCGCGAGGCTTCGGCGGAGTCGACGCGCGCCGCCATGTCGAGGTGACCTTCGGCTTCCTGGTCGCGTTCGAGCCTGGCGGCCGCCAGTTCGTCGCGCAGCGCCTGTTCGATCGCGGTGCGGGCATCCTCGAGTGCGGCGGTCTCGCGTGCGTGCTCCGCGGCTACCTCGGCGAGCGCCCGTTCGTGGAGCTCGGCCTGGCGCAGCAGTCGGGCCGTCGTCTCGGTCTGGCTGCGCCGCGCGGCGTCCGCGTCTGCCTCGCGCACGCGCGTGTGCTCGGCAGCCTGAGTCTCGAGCGCTTCACGCAGGCGCCGGGCTTCGGCGTCGAGGGCGTCACGGTCGGCGGTGTGGCGCGCTGACGCGGCGTCGAGCGCCTCGGTGTGGAGCTGCGCGTCGCGCATCCGGGCGTCGCGCAGGCGGTCGAGCTCGGCCTGCAGCGCCAGGCGCTCGGCGCCCAGGGCCGCGTGGTGCGCGGTGAGCGTCTCCACCTCGGCGGCCAGCGCCGCGATGGCCTCGAGCGGAATCCGCGCCTGCAGGGACAGCCGATCGATGGCGTGCCTGGCGTCCGCGACGCTCGCGCCCGTGGTGGCGTGCTGGAAGTCGGCCTCGATCGCGAGATAGCGGGCGCGGTCGGCGGGCGCCACCGGAGTACCCAGCGCGTCGAGCACGGCGCAGCTCAGGTCCGCCGCCATCAGCGAAACGCCCTCTGCGGGCGGGGCGACCGAACGGAACCGCGACAGGCTCCAGAAGACACCGCGGAACAGCGCGAATCCGAACTCGACCTGCCACTGCGGTTCCCACTCGAGATCGAAGAAGCGGAACGCCCCGTCGGACACGACCAGGTTGAACGGCGTGGCGTCCACCAGGTGCGGCGGGATGTGCGCGGACGGCGCGGGGCGGTGCAGGCGCGCTTCGCGCGCGAGGGCGTCGCGCCACGGCGCCGCCCAGGCGGCCACGTCGGCGGCCGCCCATCCCGGCCGGTTCAGGATCCGGCCGAGCCGGCCGAGCCAGAGCTCGCCGGGTACGAACCGGTCGTCGGCGGACGGGCGCTGCCGCACGCGTGCCTCGCCGGACGGCGCGCTCGCGTCGGCGATGACGCGCCGGCGCATGTCGATCCGCCCGCGCGCCGAGCGTGAGAAGCGCGTCTCCTGCTCGGCCGTCAGGCGCCGCGTGTGACTGTAGTGCCACGCCAGCGCCGCATCGTCGGGCACCGCGCCCACCGGCGACTTGCCGGCCACGACGAGGAAGGAGTTGGCGAGGCCGCGGAGGAGCCCGTTGCGCGCGGCGAGTTCGAGCGCCTGCTCCAGCGAGAACACGGGCAGCACCGGCGCCTGCGGATCCGCGACCGGTGTGGCGGCGACCAGCGCCGCGATGTCGCGGCTCCACGGCCCGTGCTCGAGGCCGATGGGAGAGACGATGACCCGCGGCAGCTTGTAGTCGGGAAACGGCGCGAAGACCGCATGGTGATCGAGGCCCGCCTCGGACAGGAGCGAGGTCAGCTCGCCCAGGCCGAACGTGCGCGGTTCGCCGGCCGCGTAGGCGTTGTCGACGCCGCGCAGCGCCACGCCCAGGTGATCCTCCGGCCAGCCGGCGAGGTACTTGAGCCCCAGCTGGTTCTCGATGGCCACGATGACGACCCCGTGGTCGTCCAGCAGCGAGGCGGCGTGGGCGAGCAGCCGGCGCGGGCCCTGGACGGCGTCGCCGAAGCGGGCGGCCCACTCGAGCACGCCGACCATCGTGATGGCCGAGTAGCGCTCGCCGTAGGCGAAGCGCTCGAACTGGTCGTGGAACACCGAGACGTTGGGCAGGTCGCGGCAGCGCGTGGCGGCGATCTCGGCACGCCGCCGGCTGCCCTCGACCGCGATGACGTCGCCGCCCAGCTCGCCCAGGAAGCGCGTGAGGGCGCCGCACCCGGCGCCGACCTCGAGCGTCCGGCCCGTCAGCAGGTGTTCGAGCGGGCGGAGCAGGTGGGCGCGGCCCGCGCTCAGGTGATAGCGCGACGGCCAGTCGCTGATCGCGACGGCCAGCTCCGCGGAGTGGAGCGACACGTCCGCCGCGCCACCAACCACCTCCAGCAGGCGCCGTTCGACGGCCTCACCATCCGAGTACGGCAGGTCCTCCCGCGGCGCGGTCGGGACGAAGAGCCGCGACCCGTCGTTCTGGATATAGGTCGACGTACGGGAATCAGGGTGAGGTTGACTGGACACCGGGTTCGGACCGCGTCGGCGGCCGGCGCCTAGGATACAATTTTTCGGATTCTCACCCAATGCATGCGTTCGTGACCGGTGGCGCCGGTTTCATAGGCAGTTCCCTCGTCGATCGTCTCCTCGCGGACGGCCACTCGGTGGTCGCGTTCGACAACTTCTCCACCGGGCAGCGGGCCTTCCTGGCCGGCGCGTCCGGGCACGCCGCCTTCAGGCTCGTCGAGGGCGATACGCTCGACCAGGACGCGTTGACGCGCGCCATGGCCGGCTGCGACGTGGTCTTCCACCTGGCCGCCAATGCCGACGTCCGGTTCGGGACCGACCATCCCCGGAAGGACCTCGAGCAGAACACCATCGCGACCTTCCACGTGCTCGAGGCCATGCGCGCCAACGGCATCCGCCGGATCGGCTTCTCGTCCACCGGCTCGGTCTACGGCGAAGCCCACGTGTTCCCGACGCCGGAGGACGCGCCATTTCCCGTGCAAACCTCGCTCTACGGCGCCTCGAAGCTCGCCTGTGAGGGGCTGATCGCCGCCTACGCGAGCGGGTTCGGCTTCGAGGGCTGCATCTTCCGCTTCGTCTCCATCCTGGGCGAGCGTTACACGCACGGGCACGTGTTCGACTTCTACAGGAGCCTGCGGCGGGACCCGGCCCGGCTGCGCATCCTCGGGAACGGCACGCAGCGCAAGTCGTACCTCTACATCGGCGACTGCCTCGACGCGATGCTGCTCGCCATGCACAAGACGCGGCGGGCGCTCGAGATCTACAACCTCGGCACCAGCGAGTACTGCCAGGTCAACGACTCGATCGGCTGGATCTGCGAGCGGCTCGGCCTGACGCCCGAGCGCGAGTACACCGGGGGCGACCGCGGCTGGATCGGCGACAACCCGTTCATCTTCCTGGACACGGCCAGAATCCGCGCACTCGGCTGGGAGCCGTCGCTGACCATCCGCGAGGGCATCATCCGGACGCTCGACTACCTGCAGCAGAACCCCGGGCTGCTGGAGGCGCGGTCGTGAAGGTCGCCGTCCTCGGCCTCTGGCACCTCGGCTCGGTCACCGCCGCCTGCACCGCGGCGGCCGGCCACACCGTCACGGGCTGGGATCCGGACACCGCGACGGTCGATCGCCTCGCGGCCGGTCAGCCCCCCGTGGCCGAACCCGGCCTGGCGGATCTCATCGCCGCAGGGATGGCGGGCGCCCGCCTCCGCTTCACGCACGACGCGCGGGACGCCGTATCGGGCGCCGACGTCATCTGGATCACGTTCGACACGCCGGTTGACGATGACGACGTGGCGGACGTGGAGTTCGTGCTGCGCCACGCGGAGACGGCGCTGGCGCATGCCTCGGACGGCGCCGTGGTCGTGTCATCGTCACAGCTTCCAGTGGGGAGCGTCGCGCGGCTGGAGCAGGCGACGGAGACTGCCGTGCATGGACGCCGCCTGTCGTTTGCCTGCTCGCCCGAGAACCTGCGGCTGGGCAAGGCCATCGAGGTGTTCACCTCGCCGGACCGCGTGGTGCTCGGCGTGCGCGACGATCACGCCCGGGTGCGCCTGGCCGAGTTGTTCGCCCCCATCACCGACCGCCTCGAGTGGATGTCGGTGGAGTCGGCGGAGATGACCAAGCACGCGGTCAACGCGTTCCTGGCGACGTCGGTGGCTTTCATCAACGAGATCGCGGCGCTCTGCGAGCGCACGGGCGCCGACGCCAAGGAAGTGGAGCGCGGACTGAAGACCGAGCGGCGGATCGGCCCGTTGGCGTACCTGGGCCCTGGTGCCGCGTTCGCGGGCGGCACGCTGGCGCGCGACGTGGTCTTCCTGCGTGCGCTCGGCCGCGAGGTGGACCGTCCGACGCGGCTGATGGACGGCGTGGAGACGTCGAACCGCGAGCACCGCCTCTGGGCGCGCCGCGCCCTGCAGGCCGGGCTCGGCGCACTGCGTGGACGCACCGTGGCCGTCTGGGGCCTGACCTACAAGCCCGGGACGGATACGCTCCGGCGATCAACGGCCATCGAGCTCTGCCTGTGGCTGAAGGAGCAGGGCGTGCACGTCCGGGCGCACGACCCCGCTGCGGGGCCGCTGCCCGCGGAGCTGGCCGCGTCGCGCTGCGCGTCGGCGCTGGACGCCGCACGCGGGGCCAACGCCCTGGTCGTGGCCACCGAATGGCCGGAGTACCGCCAGGTGGAGCCGGCGGCGCTGCTGGATGTCATGGCCGGCACGCTGGTGCTGGACCCCAATCGCTTCCTTGGCCGCACGCTCGGCGAAGACGATCGCGTGCAGCTCGTCTCGGTGGGTGTGGCGCGCGTGGCGGCGCCGGCGAGCCGGGTGGCCGACAGCTGACGGATGGAGAAGACCGTGCCGCTCGAAAACCGATGTGCCCTCGTGACGGGGGCCAGCCAGAGACTGGGCCTGGCCATCGCCCGGTGCTGCGTGGAGGCGGGCGCGAGCGTGATGGTGTGCGCGCGCGACGCGGACATGGTGGGTCGCGCACGTGAGGCGCTCGCGTCGATCGCGGGCCCGGGACAGCGTGGAGGCCATGCGTGCCGACGTCTCCGTGCCGGAGGATGTCGAGGCGCTGTCGCCCGGACCCTCAGACCTGGGCGGCCTCGGTGCTCGTGAACAACGCCGGGTCACGGCCCGATGGGCCCGATCGATCAGATCCCGTGGGGACGAGTGGACGCGGGCGATGGACATCAACGTCAACGGGTCGGTGCTGCCGATGCAGGCGGTGCTGCCGCACTTCCGGCGGCAACGCTACCGGAAGATCGTGCAGCTCTCCGGCGGGGGCGCCACTGAGCCCGCTCTCCACGAATACTGGCCTATGCCGCGTCGAAGGCCGCCATCGTCCGGCTGGTGGAGAGCGTGGCGCTGGACGTGAAGGCGGACGGCATCGACGTGAACAGCATCGCGCCGGGGGCGCTCAACACGCGGATGATGGACCAGCTGCTCGAGGCCGGCGCCGACGCGGTCGGCGAAGCGTTCTACGCGCGCATGAGGAAGATGGCCGACGGCGGGACCACGCCGCTCGACGTGGGGGCCGCTGGCGATTACCTGGGGTCGGCCGCGAGCGACGGCATCACGGGACGGCTGCTGTCGGCGCCGTGGGATCCGTGGGAGACGCTGCACGAGCACCGGGCCGACCTCGACACGAGCGACGTCTACACGCTGCGCCGCATCGTGCCGAAGGATCGGGGCTTCGGCTGGGGGAGCGATGAGCCTGGGCGTCGCCATCGTGGGCTGCGGCCTGATCGGCCGCAAGCGCGCGGCGGCCCTGCCGGGTGGTCGGCTCGTGGCGTGCGCGGACGCCGCGCTCGAGCGCGCCGAGGCGCTGGCACGCGCGACGCGCGGTGATGGTGCCCGTCGCCCTCCAGCGATGGGAAGACGTCGTGTCGCGCCCCGACGTGGACGTGGTCGTCGTCGCGACGACCAACGACGCGCTGGCGGCGGTCACCGCGGGCGCCATCGAGGCCGGCAGGCACGTGCTCGTCGAGAAGCCTGCGGCACGCCACCTCGGCGAGCTGCTGCCGCTCGTCGAACGCGCCCGCGCCCGCGACGTGCGCGTCCGCGTGGGGTTCAACCACCGGTATCATCCCGCGCTGCAGAAGGCGCGCGCGATTGTGGACAGCGGCGCGCTCGGCCCGCTGCTCTTCATGCGGGGCCGCTACGGCCACGGCGGGCGTGTCAGGGGCGACAAGGAGTGGCGGGCCGATCCGGCGCTGTCGGGCGGCGGCGAGCTCATCGACCAGGGCGTGCACCTCATCGACCTCGCCGGCTGGTTCCTCGGCGCGTTCCCCGTGGTGGACGGCTTTGCCGCCACGTAAGCTCTGGGACATGCCGGTGGACGACAACGCCTTCCTCACACTGCGGACGGCCGGCGGGCAGTGCGCCTTCCTGCACGTGAGCTGCAGCGAGTGGAAGAACCTGTTCTCGCTCGAGATCTACGGGCGCGACGGCAAGCTGGCGATCGACGGGCTCGGCGGCAGCTACGGCGTGGAGCGGCTGGCGCACTACCGGATGCTCCCGGAGATGGGCCCGCCCGAGACCGCGATATGAGATGCCCCGCGCGGCGACCAGTCGTGGGCACTGGAGTTCGCAGCGTTTGCCGAGGACATCGCCACGGGCCGCGAGCCCGACCCGGCCTCCCGCCGCCCGCGCCGCACTCGAGATCGTGGATACGATTTATCGCCGCTCAGAAGTACGTTCTGAATTCAGAATTCTGAATTCAGAATTCTGAAACTGCCTTCTGCCTTCTGCCTTCTGCCTTCTCATGATCATCACCCGCAGCCCGCTCCGCATCACCCTTGGAGGCGGGGGCACGGACCTGCCCTCCTACTACGAGCAGCACGGAGGCTTCCTCGTCGCCGCGGCCATCGACAAATGCATGTGCGTGACGGTGATGCGGCCCTTCGTGCCCGGCATCTTCCTGAAGTACTCGCAGCTGGAGCACGTGGACCAGATCGACGAGGTGCAGCACCGGATCATCCGCGAGGCGCTGCGTGCGCTCGAGTTCAAGACGCCGCAGGTGGAGATCACGACCCTGGCGGACATCCCTGCCGGTGCCCGGACTGGGGTCGTCGGGCAGCTTCACGACCGCACTCCTCAAGGCGCTCTACGCCCACCGCCGACGGTTGCTCCACCCGAGCGAGCTGGCGGAGCTGGCCTGCGACATCGAGATCAACCGGCTCGGCGAGCCCGTCGGGAAGCAGGACCAGTACATCGCCGCGTACGGCGGGGTGACCTGCTTCACGTTTCATCCCGGCGGCGCCGTGGAGGCCGAGCCGCTGGGCATGTCGATGGAGGCGCTCTTCAACCTCGAGGACAACCTCCTCCTGTTCTTCACCGGCTTCAATCGCCGCGCCGGCGCGGTGCTCGCCGAGCAGAAGACACGCAGCGAGGCGCAGGACGCCGCGATGCTCCGCAACCTCAACGACGTCAAGGAACTGGGCCGTCGCTCGCGGCAGGCGCTCCTCGCCGGCGACACCGCCGGCTTCGGCTCGCTGATGGACGAGCAGTGGGAGCAGAAGAAGCGGCGGTCGGGCGGCATGAGCAATCCGCAGATCGACGAGTGGTACGAGCTCGGGCGCCGGAGCGGCGCGCTGGGCGGCAAGCTGGTCGGGGCGGGCGGCGGCGGCTTCCTGCTCTTCTACTCGGAGGACCACCGCCGGCTGCGCGCCGCCATGTCCCATGCGGGCCTCGAGGAAGTGCGCTTCCGGTTCGACTTCGAGGGCACGAAGGTCCTGCTGGCATGACGCTGCCCGTGGCCATCCTCGCCGGGGGGCTGGCGACGCGCCTGCGGCCCGTGACCGAGACCATTCCCAAGGCCCTCGTGGAGGTCGCCGGCAAGCCGTTCGCGGAGCACCAGGCCGCGCTGCTGGCGGCGCAGGGCGCCGACCGCGTCGTGTGGCTGGTCGGGTACCGCGCCGACCAGATCGAAGCCGCGCTCGGCGACGGGTCCCGGTGGGGGCTGCGCTTCACGTACGTCCACGACGGCCCGGTGCTGCTCGGCACCGGCGGCGCCGTCCGCCGCGCGCTGCCGCACCTCGGCCCCGCGTTCTTCGTGATGTACGGCGACTCGTATCTGGAGTGCGACTTCTCCGACGTCGAACGCACGTTCCTGTCCAGCGGCCGCCAGGGCCTGATGACCGTGTTCCGCAACGAGGGCCTCTTCGACACCAGCAACGTCGAGTTCGACGGCGGCCGTATCGTGCGCTACGACAAGCGGGAGCGGACCCCGGAGATGCGCTACATCGACTGGGGGCTTGGCGTGCTGGCCGCCGGCGCGTTCGACGCCTACCCGGCCGACCAGCCGCTCGACCTCGCGCGGGTCTATCAGGACCTGCTCGCGCGTGGCGAACTCGCGGGATACGAAGTCGCGAACCGCTTCTACGAGATCGGGTCGCCCGAGGGAATTGCAGATACCGACCGGTACCTGCAGCGACGGTAGGTCTGAATTCTGAATTCAGAATTCTGAATTCAGAAGCGTCATCGCCCGCGGATCTTGTACGGGGGCGTTTCCGCGACGCAGGTGCCGTCCGCCGACGCCGCGCGCAGCGTGAAGGCGTGCGCCCCCGGAGACAGTGCTGACCCCGGGATGACGGCGACGAATCCGCTGTTGCGAGTGCCGGGGCCCAGCGCCTGCTCGACTCCCGGTCGCGGAAACCCGTAGTAGCCGTGAATCACCGTCCCGTCGATGGTGACGTCCATCGACGATGCGGCGCTCGGCGGATTGACGAACGCCAGCCACCCTTTCAGCCGCAGGTCGCGTCCGCTGCGGACGACGGTGGTTCCCGTGTAGGGGCCGGCCACGCCGCCCACGTACTCCAGCGAGATCTGCGGGGCCTGCGTCGTGCAGGCGGGCAGCCCCGCTGTCAGGGGCCGGGCGCTCGTGTCGATCCCCTCGGTCGAGGCGGGGATGCGGCGGATGTCGAACACCACGTGGCGGGTGTCCTCCCAGCGCCGCACGTTGCCGGGCACCGTCTGCAACGCTTCCAGCACGGCCGCGCCGCCGTCCGCGTAGCCCCACGTGTCCACCCAGATGGCGCTGAACCCCTCGTGCACCATGACTGCTGGCAGCTCCGGCACCGGCACGCGCATGGCGGCCTGTTCCCAGCGGAACTGCTCGTTGGAGATGGCCGGATAGCTCCAGTGCAGGTGCGACGAGGCCACGTACGGCTTGAGCTGATCGTAGGTGGGCATGCGCACGTGCCCGGGGTCGTTCAGGTAGTACGTGAACGGCAACTGCAGCACGAGGGCGCCGCGGGGCAGGTCGGCCTCCACGCGACCCACCAGTCCGGCGAGACGCGTGTATTCCTCGGTCGTCGCCGTCTGGGCCTGGTTCAGGGTCACGAACGGGAAGTGCTGATCCCAGAGGCCGATGACCAGGACGACGGCGAGCAGTGTGCCGCGCACCCAGCGCCGGGTCGAGGCCGCGTCGATGCCCAGGCCCAGGACGAGCAGCGACAGGAACGTGAGGTACGACACGATCCGGCTGTAGCCGCGGATGTCGGGGGCGACGAACATGTTGAAGAGGACGCCGAAGCCGCCGATGGTCGCCACCAGCAGGGCCGCCACCATCATGCGGCCGGCGGCCTCCGCGGTCGCGCGCCGCTCCGTCGGCAGCGACCGTGGAACGGCGAACACGACGGCCAGGCCGGCGAGGAACCCCACCACCGCAATCAGCCCGAGGCGGGAGCCGCTGTTCTCGGTCTCGAGCGGAAAGTTCGCCCATGCGTCCAGCCGGTTCCACGCCGCCAGCGGCGGCAGGGTCTGTCCCCAGAGTGGCGCCACGAGGTGGCGAATCTTCAGCCCGTAGACCTCCGCCTCCGCGGGCACCTTCTCCTCGATCGTGACGGGCTTGCCGTCCACGCCCCAGGCGTCGAGGCTGGGCGCGAGGTTGAGGACGGTCGTGCCCCCGATCAGGCCGAGGCAGAGGATGGCGGCGCCGACCGACTGCCGCCGGCCCGCGATGAACGCGCCGAGGCCTGCGGCCGCGATGAGGACACAGGCGAAGAACGCGTTGTAGACGTAGTTGGCGCCGAGCAGCGCACACCCCGCGGCCAGCGGCCAGTAGCGGCGCGGGCCGTGACGCTCGATGTGGCCCGAGGCAATCACGACCGCGGCGGCCGCGCCGAACGGCACGAGCCACGCCACGAGCATGAAGTGCTCGAGGTTCCGGTAGATGGCGTACGGCGCCAGGGCGAAGAGCGTGCCCCCGACGAGTGAGGCGTCCGCCGACGTCCCGCACGTCCGCATCGCGTAGGCGGCGGTCACGCCACTGGCGGCGAGCAGGATGATCCACGTGACGTTGATGACGAGAGCGATATCGTCGGAGGCGAGCGACACGACCCAGACCAGCGCCTGGTCCAGCGTGCTGGCGGAGGGGAAGAGCAGGGCGTTGAACGCCGAGGGCGCCGACAGCCGCGGATTGGTCCACCACCAGCCCTGTTCGATGGTGGTCTTGGTCTGCGTGAGGTACGCCAGGCTGTCCACGCCGAAGCGGACGGGAACGTGGAGATCGCGGCGCGTGCCCCCGAGCATGAGCCAGACGAGCACGAGCAGGAGCAGGCCGTGGCCGACGACGAGCCCGACGGACCTCAGGTCCCGCCTGGGCGGGGCCGGGCTCGGGTGTGCGGGCGTGGCGTCCATTGGAGGCGGCCGCGCTAGAATACCAGCGGTTTCCCGTCCACCGCCCTCATGACCTTCTCCGAACAGCACCTGGCCGAGGCCTCCCGCATCCTGCAGCAGATCGACGCCGGCGCCATCGAGCGCATGGCGTCCGTGCTCGCCGACGTCCGGGCGCGCGGCGGACGCCTCTTCTTCCTCGGTGTCGGCGGCAGCGCCAGCAGCTGCGGCCACGCCGTCAACGACTTCCGCAAGCTCGCCGGCTTCGAGGCCTGCGCGCCCACCGACAACGTGTCTGAGCTCACGGCACGCACCAACGACGAAGGGTGGGAAACGGTGTTCGTCGCCTGGCTGCGCGGCAGCCGCCTGACGAAGGCCGACGGCATCATGGTGTTCTCCGTGGGCGGCGGCAGCCTCGAGAAGAACATCAGCCCCAACCTGGTCCGTGCGCTGCAGTACGGCCGCGAGGTGGGTTGTGCCATCACCGGCGTCGTGGGCCGCGACGGCGGCTACACCGCCACCGTCGCCGACGCCTGCGTCATCGTCCCGACGGTCAACCCCGAGGCGGTGACGCCCCACAGCGAGGCCTTCCAGGCCGTGGTGTGGCACCTGCTCGTGTCGCATCCGTTGCTGAAGGCGAATGCGACGAAGTGGGAGAGCGCCCGCTGAGCGTCCCGCCGCCCGCGGCCCGGCGCCGCGCGGCGTTCCACGGATCGCGACGGGGTCGTCAATCGCGCGATCGTGCGTGACGGCCGGCCGTATCCGCCGGCATCGGCCGCTGAGCTCGACGTGCTGCCCGGTGTGCCCGGCGCGCTGGCCCGGCTGCGCGAGGCCGGCTACGCCATCGTGGTCGTCACCAATCAGCCCGACATCGCGCGAGGCGCCACGACGGCCGAGGCGGTCGAGGCCATTCACGCCCGGCTCCGCGACCTGCTGCCCATCGACGAGATTCGCGTCTGTCCCCACGACGATGCGGACGGCTGCGACTGCCGGAAGCCCAAGCCGGGGCTGCTGCTGCGGTCCCCGGACTACGACCTGGGGTCGAGCGTTCTGGTGGGCGACCGGTGGCGCGACATCCAGGCCGGGCAGGCCGCGGGGTGTGGTGTGACAATCCTCGTGGATTACGGCTACGATGAAGGACCCCCCGTCGCTCCAACGAGACGTGTCGGATCGCTCGCCGAGGCCGTGGACTGGCTGCTGGCCGGCGGCCCGGCGCCCGGCTGACACGCGCGCCATCCGAAGGCCTCGCCTGCCTCATGACCCTCACCGACCTCCGCACGCACATCTACGCCGACGGCGCCGAGCTGGACGGCATGCTGGCGATGTACGCCAAGCCGTACATCAAGGGGTTCACGACCAATCCCACGCTGATGCGCAAGGCGGGCATCACCGACTACCGGGCGTTCGCGCATCAGGTCCTCGCGGCCATTCCGGACCGGCCGATCTCCTTCGAGGTGTTCTCCGACGAGGTGCACGAGATGGAGCGGCAGGCGCGAGATCGCGACCTGGGGAGAGCAGGTCTTCGTCAAGATCCCGGTGACCAACACGCGCCGCGAGCCGACCTACGACCTGGTGCAGCGCCTGTCGGCTCCGGCGTGAAGGTCAACGTGACCGCCCTCATGACGCTGGACCAGGTCCGCGCGGTGACGGATGCCCTGCGCGGCGGCGCGCCGGCGAACATCTCGGTCTTCGCGGGCCGCATCGCCGACACGGGGCGCGACCCGGTGCCGCACATGCGGCAGGCGCTGGAGATCATGACCGCGGCGCCGAACGCCGCGCTCATCTGGGCCAGCCCGCGCGAGCTGCTCAACGTCTTCCAGGCGCACGAGATCGGCTGCCACATCATCACCGTGACCAACGACATCCTGAAGAAGCTGGCGCTGGTTGACAAGGACCTCGACGATTACTCGCTCGAGACGGTGCGGATGTTCCACGACGACGCTCGGGCGGCAGGGTATCAGTTCTGAATTCTTCTGAATTCAGAATTCTGAATTCAGACGAGCGAGTTGCCGTGCCTTCCGCTTTGACGTTACGCTGATGGATTGACGATGGCCAAGCGAGCACTGATTACGGGCATTACGGGGCAGGACGGGTCGTATCTGGCCGAGCTGCTCCTCAACGAGGGATACGAGGTCTTCGGCATCGGACGCCGGCTGAGTGCGCCCAACGAGTGGCGCATCGAGCACCTGCGCGACCGCGTGACGATGATTCAGGCCGACCTGCTGGACCAGTTGTCGCTCATCAAGGCGGTCGAGCAGGCCGACCCGCAGGAGTTCTACAACCTGGCCGCGATGTCGTTCGTGCCCGCGTCGTGGGATCAGCCGATGCTGACCGGCGAGTACAACTCGCAGGGCGTGACGCGGGCGCTCGAGGCCATCCGCCGCGTCAACCCCAAGATCCGGTTCTACCAGGCGTCCTCGAGCGAGATGTACGGGCGCGTGCGCGAGGTGCCGCAGACCGAGCTCACGCCGTTCTATCCCCGCAGCCCGTACGGCGTCTCCAAGGTGTTCGGCCACTACATCACGGTCAATTACCGCGAGAGCTACGGGCTCTTCGCCTGCTCGGGCATCCTCTTCAACCACGAGTCGCCGCGGCGGGGCCTGGAGTTCGTCACCCGCAAGGTGAGCGACGGCGTGGCGCGCATCAAGCTCGGGCTGACGGATCACCTCGGTCTGGGGAACCTCGACGCGCACCGCGACTGGGGGTTCGCCGGCGACTACGTGCGGGCGATGTGGCTCATGCTCCAGCAGGACGAACCCGACGACTACGTCGTCGCCATGGGCGTCGCGCACTCGGTGAAGGACCTGGTGGTCGAGGCGTTCAGCCACGCGGGCCTCGACTGGGAGAGCTCGTGCGCACCGACCCGCGCTTCCTGCGGCCGGCGGAGGTCGATCACCTGATCGGCGATCCGGCCAAGGCCCGCACGGTGCTGGGCTGGTCGCCGTCGGTGGACTTCAAGGGGCTGGTGCACATGATGGTCGACGCCGACATCGAGCGCCTGAGCCGCCGCAGCGCCCCGACGGCCGCCACGCCGCGCTGAGCGCGGCGGACCGCGCATGAGGGTCGGCCTCGTCCTCGTCACCTACCAGGCCGAGGCCTTCATCCGCGCCAGCCTCGATGCGGTCGCGGCCCAGTCACGGCTGCCAGACCGCGTCGTCCTGGTGGACAACGCGAGCACAGACGGCACGCGCCGCGTCGTACACGAGGCCATCCAGGGCTGGCCCATCCCCGTGCAGGTGGTGGATGCCGGCCGGAACCTCGGCTTCGCCGCGGCAAACAACCACGCCGTGGACCTGCTCGCCGGGTGCGACCTCATCGCCCTCCTCAATCCCGATGCCGTGCCCGCTCCGGACTGGCTCTCGACGCTGCTGGCCGCGGCGGAGGCGCACCCGGAGTGCGCGTCGTTCGCCTCGCGGCTGATGTGGGCCCATCGGCCCGGCGTGCTGGACGGGGCGGGCGATTGCTGTCACGTGAGCGGCCTCGTCTGGCGTGAGGGCCACGGCCGCGCGCTGGACGACGTCCCGCGGGCCGGCCGCAGCGGCCCTGTGTTCGCCGCCTGCGCGGCCGCCGCGCTCTATCGCCGGGACGACTGGGTGCGTGCCGGAGGGCTGGACGAGCGGTTCTTCTGCTACGTCGAGGACGTGGACCTGGGCTACCGGCTGCAACTGGCGGGGCGCGGCTGCTGGTAGAGGCGGGCGCGGTGGCCGACCACATCGGATCGGCGAGCGCCGGCGTCGGCAGCCCTTCGCGGTGTATCACGGCCATCGGAACCTCGAGTGGCTGTTCGTGAAGAACACCCCGGCACCCCTGCTGTGGCGGTACCTGCCGCTGCACCTGGCCGTATGGGCCATCGGCCTCGTGTGGTTCGGGCTGCGCGGCCGCGGTGCGAGCTTCGTGCGTGCCAAGTGGGATGGCGTCCGCGGACTGCCCGCCGCCTGGCGCGCACGCCGCCGTGTGCAGGCCTCGCGCGTGCTCACCAGCGCCCAGGTGCTGTCCCTTCTCGACCGGTCGTCACTGCTGCAGCGGATGCGCCGGCCGTAGAAGGGCGCACCGGGCCGCCGGCCATCAGGCCGGAGGCGAGCCCCGCAGGTCCAGCGGCCCGAGGAGCGGCGTCCGGGCGGCCAGGGCGGCCGCCACGCCCCGGCGCAGTTCGAGGTGCAGGTCGAGGCGCGTCGAGGGCACGGCGCTGTTCCAGTGCGCGCCGAAGCGGCCCACGATGTCCGCGTCCGTGCGCCGGCGCCGGGCCTGCAGCCACGCGCGCCGCTCGGACAGTTCCGGCAGCATGCGGACGAAGTCGCGGATGCCCAGCAGCCGCGCCACGACGCCGGCCGGGAGGCGTTCGTGTCGGCCCTCCATGGCGGCGTTGGGGCGCGACTCCTCGAGCAGGTAGGCGGCACGGGCGCCGAGAACTCCCACCCGTGGCGGAGATCCCGGAGGAGGTCGCGACCGCGGCCGCGACGCCCCGATGCCGACGCGCGAGAGGTTCTGCAGCATGCCGGCTTGCCGCCGGGCGCCGCGCTGGCTCAGCGCGTGCAGGAGACGGACCTTCACCACCTGCGGCTTCAGCCGCGACGCCGCCGCGTGCCACGAGCGCGGCCCCGTGCTGCCCTCGTCGGCACGGCTGAACGGCGTGCCCAGGAGTACGCGATCCGCCGCCAGCAGGAGCGCGGCCGGCAGTACCTGCGCGAGCGTGGCGTCCTCCAGCAGCGCGTAGAGCATGCGGAGCGCGTTGCGTTCGAAGGCCCGGTCGCGCGGCGGGCTCTCGGCGCCCGAGGTGCCGTGGTGCTTGTGGTGGACGATCGCGCGCGGCGCGAGCCAGACCTCGTGGCCGAGCAGCCACAGGCGCCAGCCGAACTCGACGTCCTCGTAATACGCGAAGGTCGGTTCGTCCCAGCCGCCGCTCTCGTCGAAGACATCGCGCCGGAACATCACGGCGGCGCCGCAGCCGAAGAGCAGCGGACGCTCGGTGCGGTCCACCTCGTCCACGGGCAGGTCGTAGCCGAGCGAGTAGCCGCGGCCCTCGTAGTTGGCCAGCCCGCCGGCGAAGTCCACGCGCGAGCCCGCCCAGTCGACGATGAAGGCGCCGACGCAGGCGGCCTGCCGGCGATGCGCGACGTCGGTCATCTGGTGCAGCCAGTCCGGCGCCACGCGCGTGTCGTCGTTCAGGAACACGAGCCAGCGGCCGCGGGCGACCCGGGCGCCGGCGTTGTTGCCCCCGGAGAAGCCCAGGTTGGCGCCGGTGCGCACGACGCGCACGCCCGGGTAGTGGTGCTCGGCGACCCCGGTCGGGTCCTCGGCCGAGCCGTTGTCCACGACGATCACGTCCGTGCGGTCCGCGGGCCAGTCGTGCGCGCGCAGGGCGTCGAGGCAGTCGGGCAGGTGCCGCGCACCGCTCGCCGTCAGGACGACGACCGAGACGACGGGGTTCTGGTCGGGTTCCGCGGGCGCCGGCGACGGTGCAGGCACACCTGCGGATACGCGAGGCCGTCCGGCCTCCAGGCCGAACACCTCCGCGATGCCGAAGTCGCGGATCAGGGCGCGCGCACTCGCGGTGTAGCGGTCTCCGGCCTCGTGCAGCCGGAGCGGCTCCGGGAAGAGCGCGAACACCTCCTCGTCGGACAGCCGGCGCGACTCCTGTATCCGCCGGCGCGCGGCCGCCAGGCGTGGGAGCGCGCGCGCGAAGTCTTCGAGTGCCAGCAGCGTCGAGACCACGCGCGGCGGCAAGGCCATGGTGTCGGGCGCCGTGCGGCCGAACCGGATCGTCTCGCCTTCGAGATCCGCCGCCTCGAGGGCGCGGGCGAGGGTGAGCGTGACGGCCGCCGGCAGGATGCGCGACAGCGCCTCGTCGCCGTAGTTCTTGAACACGGTGTAGAGCGCGTTCCGCTCGTACATGCGCAGCCGCTGGGTGAGCCCCCATCCGCTCGCGGTCCCGTGCAGGCGGTGATACGTGATGGCCGACGGCGCCAGCACGGTGCGATGGCCGGCCAACGTCATCCGCCAGCCCAGGTCGAGGTCCTCGAAGTAGACGAAGTAGTGGTCGTCGAAGCCGCCGACGTCGAGGAAGGCATCGCGCCGCACGGCCAGGGCCCCCGCGCACCCGAAGAGGAGAGGACGCTCCTCGTACGCGCGCCCGACCGGCAGGCCGTGGTCCACCTGCCACGCGTGGCCGATGAAGGTCGGCAGGCTGCCGGCAAAGTCGATGCGGCGGCCCTCCCAGTCGAGCATCACCGACGCGGCCGCGGCCGCGTCGTGGCGGGCCATGGTGTCAACCAGCCCCGAGAGCCAGCCCGGCTCCACCCGCGTGTCGTTGTTGAGCAGCACGACGACGTCGGCGTCGGCCTGGCGCACGGCTTCGTTGTACGCCGGCGCGAAGCCGCGGTTCCCGTCGAACCCGAGCACGTGCACCCGAGGATGATGCCGGGCGAGATACTCCAGCGAGCCGTCCGTGGACCCGTTGTCGATGACGGTGACCGAGGCGTGCGGATATGCCACGGCGTCGAGCGACGACAAGCACGCTTCGAGGTGATGCCGGCCGTTGTAATTGAGAACGAGGATCGTCGCGCTGGGCAGGGACGACATTCAGCGACGCGGAACGGCGGCATTGTAGCACGCGCGTCGAGTGCAGCAGAATGAAGGGATGCGTGACTTCGTCCGCGCGTGGCGTGCGTTCAGCGCGCGGCCCTGGCCCGAGCGCACGCGCCTCATCCGGCAGCTTGCCGGCCACGCGCGGGCCCACGGTTGGCGGACGGCGCTCGACCGCGTGCGGCGTCAGGGCACGGCCATCGCCGCCACGCGAGACGGGTATGCCGACTGGTGCGCCGCCCACACCCCGACGGCGGCCGACCTCGCCCGCATGCGTACCGAGGCGGATGCCTTCCCCTACGCGCCGCTCGTCACCATCGTCACGCCCGTCTACAACACCGATCCGCGCTGGCTGGATGCGTGCGCCGACTCCGTGCTCGCCCAGGTGTATCCGCGCTGGCAGTGGAGCATCGGCAACGACGGCTCCACGAATCCCGGCACGCTCGACGCGCTCGCGCGTATCGCCGCCCGCGATCCGCGCATCGTGGTGTCGCACGCGTCCGCCAACGGCGGCATCTCCGCGGCCACCAACCTGGCGCTCTCGCGCGCCGAGGGCGAGTGGGTGGCGCTCATGGACAGCGACGATGCGCTCCTGCCCCACGCACTGTTCCGGATGGTGGAGCACCTCAACCGCGTGGACGACCCGCCCGACGTCGTCTACTCCGACGAGGACAAGCTCGACCTGGACGGCAGCCGGACCGAGGCGTACTTCAAGCCCGACTGGTCACCGGACCTGTTCCTCTCGAACATGTACGTGTGCCACCTGCTGATGGCGCGCCGTGCGCTCGTGGAGGCGGTGGGCGGGTTCCGCACCGCCTTCGACTTCTCGCAGGACTACGACCTGATGCTGCGGCTCATGGAGCAGGCGCGCCGCATCGACCACGTGCCCGACATCCTGTACCACTGGCGCAAGCTGCCGCAGTCGGGCGCCATGGCCGGCGACGCCAAGCCGGCCGCGCACGTCGCGGGCCGCCGCGCGCTGCAGGACTACCTCGATCGCCGCGGCGTTCCCGGCGAGGTGATCGACGTCGGGCCGCCCGGCTTCTACCGCGTGCGCTATGGCCTTACGCGGGTGGCCCGGGTGTCGCTCGTGGCCGCCGGCGTCCCTGCCGAGGAGGCGCGTGCCCTTGCGGCGGGATTGCCGCAGGTGCGCGTGGTCGCCGGTGAAGCGCCGCCCGAAGGCGACCATGTGCTCGTTCTCGGCCGGCGGCTGACGCCGGTGGACGCCACCTGGCTCGATGCGCTGCTCGAGGTGGCCGAGCAGCCGGGCGTGGGCGTGGTCGCGCCACGGATTCTGGATGCCGAGGGCCGGATTCTGGACATCGGCCTGGTGCTGGGCGGCGAGGGCGTGGCGTCGCGGCCGCTCGCCGGCTGGCCCGCCCACCACGGGGGCTACTTCGGCAGCGCCATCGCCATCCGCAACGTCGCGGCCGTGAGTGGCTCGTGCTGGCTGACGCCGGCAGCCGTATGGGCGGAACTGGGCGGCATCGACCGCACCCTTTCTGCGGACGCTGCCGCGGTGGACTACGCCCTGCGTGCGCGGAAGGCGGGCTATCGCGTGATCGTCACGCCGTGGTCCACGCTGCAGGCGGCCGGGACGGAGCCTGGGTGGCGGCTGGCGCCGGCGGAGGTTGCGGCGCTGCGCGCGCGATGGGGGGCGGAACTGGACCGCGATCCGTTCCACAACCCGCACCGCGCGGTGCACGGGCTCGACTCGCCGATCGGCTGAGCCTGGCGGGTGTTCAGCGCCCGACGGTTCGCGCGGCCGGCGCCTCGGCCAGGGCCTTGAACACGCGGATGTTGTAGAACGCGTCGCGCTCGAAGTCGCCGTAGTCGGCGCGGTGTTCCATGACCTCGGCGACCATGTCCTTGACCGAGTACTGCGGCTGGAAGCCGAGCTCCACGGTCGCGCGCTCGCAGGACACCTTGTAGTTGCGGAAGTCCTGCACGTCCTTGATGTCGAGGCGCACGCGCTGGTGCGTCTCGCGCTCCAGTTCCTCCTTCACCAGGTCCGCTACCTGACCCACCGTGAAGTTGCCGCTGGCCACGTTGAACACGCCGCTGAGCGCGTAGCTGGCCTGCACGGCGCGGATGAACGCGGACACGTCGTCGCGGATGTCGAGAAGCGGACGCCAGATCGAGGGGTTGTTGACGGTGATGGTGCCCGTGGTGAGCGCCGACTTCACCATCGTGTTGACGATGAGGTCGAAGCGCATGCGCGGGGACCAGCCGCAGACCGTGCCCTGCCTGAGGGCGATGACCGAGAAGGTGTCGTCCTGCAGCTGCAGCGCCGCGCGTTCGCCCTGCAGCTTCGAGATGCCGTAGGGATAGCCGCAGGTGACCGGGTCGTCCTCGGTGTAGAGCTGATCCTCGGTGTAGCCGTAGACGGAGCACGACGAGGCGTAGATGAGACGCTTCACGCCCGCCTTCTTGGCGGCGAAGGCCAGGTACGCAGGGAGCGCGCCGTTGGCGACGAAGTTCTGCGCCGGGCTGAACTCGGCCATCGGGTCGTTCGAGAGCCCGCCGAGGAAGATGACCTGGTCGAACCCGCGGAGGTCGTCCTCGGTGATGTCGAAGAGGTCGCGCTGGCGCACCGGGACGTCGGGCGGCAGCTGGTTGCCGAACCACAGCAGGTCGATGACCTCGACGTCGTAGCCGCGCTCGCGGAGCGCGGGCACCAGGCGCGAGCCGACGAAGCCGGCGCCGCCCGCAATCAGCAGTCTCATCGTGTCGTCAGTCCTTGTCCTGCACGAGTTCCCGGTAGCGGCGCGTGTCGAGCGAGGTGTCCACGGGCGCCACGAACGTCACGTCGGCGAGCGAGAGCGGCTCGATCGCCTTCTGCGGGTCCAGCGACTTCGCGTACTCCATGACGGTGCGGCGCGGCCCGCCGACGTGGACGGTGCCTCGCGCGTCGCGTTCGATCAGGGCGACCATCTGGCGGGCGGTATCCGTCACGCTCTGCCGCGACGTCCACTGATCGACGAACGCCTTTGGATAGGGGAAGACGTCGGGGCCGAAGCTGGTGCGGATGATCAGGTGGTCGGGCAGCATCCGCACGGCACATTCTCCGCCGAGCTTCGACCACGCATAGCGGTTCACCGGGTGGACGGCGTCCTCCTCGGTATAGAGGCCCTTGTCGCCCTTGAACACGTAGTCGGTGGAGATGTAGACGAGCGGCACGCCGTGCGCCAGGCACCACGTCGCGAGGTTCGCGGTGCCGACGATGTTCGCGCCGATGGCGCGGGCCGGATCCTGCTCGATCTTCGGCGGCGAGGTGAAGGCGGCCGCATGAATCACGATCGACACGGGATCGGCCGACAGCCACGCGTCCACCGAGTCCGCCCGGCTGACGTCGAGCTCCGTGGACGAGGGATAGCGGGCCTCGGGGAGGAGCTGGCGGAACGCCCCGCCCAGCAGGCCGGAGCCTCCGGTGAAGACCGTCGTGGGCGAATTCAGCGCGCGCATGTCAGCACTGCCCGTGGACGAACTGCTTCGACCGTTCGTCGGCCGTCCAGGCCGCGAGCGTCAGCCCGTTGGTGTCCTTCTCGCTGATGATGGCGCCCGAGGCCACGAGCGCGTCGAACTCGGCCTTGATGGCTGGGTCGCAGAGCGACCAGTCCAGGTCGGGCGCCAGGGGCGAGAGACCGGCTTCGCAGCCCGGGCTGTACTCGCCCGAGCACAGGTATTCGATGCGCGAGGCCTCGGTGAAGAAGTTTCCGTGCGCAAAGCCCGGCGGCACCCAGATCCACTCGTTGTGCGGGGCCTCGTCGGCGCTCGGCATGTCGTGCGCGGCGACCTTCCCGAACGTGGGGGACCCCAGCCGGATGTCCACGAAGAGGTCCACCATGCGGCCCGAGATCGTCCGCACGAGCTTGCCCATGAACGGGTTCCACTGGAAGTGCAGGCCGCGGATCACGCCCGCGCGCGACCAGCTCTCGTTCATCTGGGGCAGGGCGACGCCGCGCAGGAAGGCGAGCTCCGCGTGCTGGTCGATATCGCTGCGCCGGAACGGTTCGGTGAAGTGCCCGCGGTGGTCGGAGAAGCGCGCGAACCGGAGGGTCTTCACGTCCGGCAGCGCCAGGAGGCAACGGACAGGATTTTCATGAGTGCGTGCGCCCGCCATTATGACAGACGACCCAGCTCAGCCGACGCCGCAACCGCTGTACGCAGCGATGCCGGGCCCCCAGGCCCGGCGCTCCGGCGCGAGTGCGCGTGTCCCTGCACGCACGCGTGCGCGGAGCGCCGGGGCTGCGGGCCCGGCACCACCGGCTGTCTCTAGGGGACGACGACCGTCACCTGGTTCGATTCGGCGCTCGTGCCGCCGGCGCCGTGCGCCACCACCGACACCACGTAGGTGCCTGCCGCGGCGGGCACGCTGATCGACGTGCCGTTCACCGGCAGTGTGGCCACGACGGTCGCACTCCCGGGCAGCCGCGCATAGACGGTGTAGCTGCTCGGCGACGGGCCGGAGCCGCCATCCGCCGGCGGGGCCCAGGACAGCGTGACCGTCGAGCCCGCCACCGACGCCGGCGACAGCGTCGGCGGACCGGGGGCCACTGCGGCGCCCACCGTGAACACGACCTCGTTGGACGTGGCCGAGCCGGCCGCGTTGGTGGCGACGACCCGCACGTAGACCGGGACGCCGACCGGCGCGGCGGCCGTGACCGAGGTGGCCAGGCCCATCGGCGCGACCGCAAGGTTCGAGGCGCCGGGGCTGGTGCCCGCGTACACCGTGTAGCTGGTCGGCGTGCCGCCGGAGCCGGGCGACCAGTTCAGGGTGACCGGGTTGGCGGACGTCTGTGTCTTCACCAGGGTCGGCGCCGTCGGCGGATCCGGAATCGGCGGGCCGGTGGTGACCTGCCGTGTCTCGGAGGCCAGGCCCGGTGCGCCGTTGGAGGCCAGGCTCCGCACGCGCAGATACCAGGTGCCGTTGCCCAGCGCGCCGGAGTAGGTGCCTGCGGCGCCCACGATCACCGTGAAGGACGCCGGGTTGAACCCCGGATTGAGCGCGCCGTCCACGGCGTAGCCGCCGATCGCGACGCCACCGGACGGTGCCTGGAACGAGATGGTCACCGTGTTGCCGTTCGCCGAGGCCTGGAAGTTCTGCGGCGCCATCGCTGCCTGGGTGACGGTCACCGGCAGGTCGCTCAGGGCGGTCAGGTTGCCCGTCAGCGTCGAGCGTCCGAACACCTTCAGCGTCCACGGGCCCTGCTGCAGGCCCACGTCGGTGACGCGGAAGCCCGAGCCGTAATACGGAGACCCGGGATTGCCGATCGACCCGCACGCCACCGCGCCGCCGGTCAGCGGCCCGTACTGCAGCGTGCCCGTGCCGTTGCCGAAGCCCAGCGCCAGCGTCGTGCCCGGCGCCACACCGGAGACGCCGCTTCCGGCCACGGCGTAGACGGCCACGTCGTCCATGTTGATGCCGCCCGTGTTCGCGCCCTGGTCGAACGCACAGCCCGAAATCGTGAACGGGAAGCCGACCAGTTGTCCTGCCGTCGGCGACGACACGGACACCTGCGGGCTCGTGCCCGTCGGCGAGTAGACGACGATGGGGCCGGTGGCGTAGGCGCCGCTGGCCTGCTGGACGCCGCTCTGGGATTCGGTCACCTCAACGAAGATGGAGAAGCGGCCCGGCGGCACCGCGGAGGTCTGCGGGTTGAACTGGTAGGTCAGGGTCGTGTTGGGCGAGACGTTGTTCATGGTCCCGAGCAGCGCGCGACCCGTGCGCTGCGGATAGGTCTCGATGTAGACGCGGGCCGTATACGCGCTGCCGGCCGAGTCGGTGTCGGTGAAGCGGTAGCGCACCGCGAACTGCTGGCCGAGGGCGACCTCGTCCGGCGCGGTGAGCGACACGTCGTCGAGGTCGAAGCCCGTCGGCGCGTCGCCGAACTCGTGCGGATCGATGCGGAAGAAGCGGATGCTGCGCGTCGGCCAGGGCGTGGTCGGGCAGCTGGGTGCGCACTCCGTCTCGATGCCGCCGTTGGCGGCGGTGAGCGAGGCGAGGTCCAGCGTGTAGGTCTGGAACCCGGGCCACACGCGCATGTCCTGCGTGTGGGTAATCACGCTGCCGTCGGCAAACGACTGGGAGCCCCAGAGCACGCGCGCGACCGAACCCACGGCCACGTCGTAGGGCCGGTGAATCCGCAGCGAGAACGTCAGGTACTCGTGCCGGCGGCCGCTGAGTGGAGGAATGGCGCCGTTCAGGAACTCGAGGGCCGGGTCGCCGAGCTGCGAGGGGTTGCTGCCGACGCTCGAGGCGCGCAGCATGCGGCTGCCGGGAGCGGCGCCCGGCCGATCGCTCGGCACGAAGCCGCAGCCGCCACCCGCGCACACGCCGCCGGACACCGAGACGTTCGCGGAGAACGCCAGGTCCGTCGCCTGCTCGAAGTCCCACCGGTCGCCGCCGCGGTTCAACGCCGCGTAGTCGCTGGCCGGGCTCCCGGTCACGTCCGGATCGATCACGGTGACCGACGGCAGCGCGTTCACCCGGAACGTCGTCGGGGCGGAGGTGCCATTCGCGCACACCGCGCGGAGCGAGTACGTGCCGGGGGGCAGGATGCCGTAGTTGAAGCTGCGCTGCGCGTTGGTGCCGGTCGAGTCGGTCACGGAGTAGGCGACACCGTTGGCGTCGGTGACCGTGAGCGAGGTGAAGGCGGAGCAGGAGTTGAGGTTGACCGACATCATCGCGGCGCCGGACTGGCCATTGGACGAGGTCAGGCGCACCCAGTCGATCTCGATGCCCTGGGCGGCGAACGACGAGGCCGGGTCCAGGCGGAAGCCGCGGACGAAGGGCTCGTTGGCCCACGGGGCCGGGACGCCCGAACACGCACCGCCGCCGCCGCACGCGGGCACCAGCTGGCTGCCCCCGGACCCTGCCTGCGAGAGGTCGAACACGTAGACCTGCTCGGAGGTGCCGGCGGGAATGGGCGTCGGCACGATGATGCCGCCCGCGCGATTGAGATAGTTGGTCGCCGCGTAGGCGTCGTGGTACCAGTACGCCACGAGCACCTGGTTGGCCGGCGCGCCGGTGACGCGCATCTTGACCGCCATCTTGCGGTAGCGGGCGGTGTCAATCGGCGCGGTGAGGCCGGTGCGGCCCGGGTTGAGGCCGATGGCGTCGCCGCGGTGCAGCAGCATGAGCTGGTTGTCGCCCGCGGCCTGGCCGACGAAGCGTCCGGCACCCGTGTTGACGAACTGTGGCCCGGTACCGTTGGCGTACCAGGCATTCGCCGGGCTGGTCGCCCATCCTCCGAACTCGTCCGGGTTCGGGCTCACGTCCTCGACGTTCGAGAAGTCCCAGGGGTCCTGCAGAATGTCGGTCGCGTAGTCGGGGCCGGCACGGAAAGCCTGTCCCGAGGCAGGTGAGGTGATGACGGGTTGCGCCTGCGCGGCCCCCACCATCATCGTCGCCGTTATGACCCAGCTTGCTACGCCTGCACGCGCCCACATGACGATCACCCTTTTTGTCGTTGGCGGCCGTCTCGATGTCTTGAGTCGGCACATTAAACCGGCTTAGTGCCGGTTCACCGACAATCTCAGCAAGGTGCTTGCCAGTACTAGCGTGGCAACTCCTGTCATCCCGAGTACGCTCACGAGCCAGGTTGTAGCCCAGCCGTTCGGGCGATAGGTGAAAACAACGTGCCAGGTCCCGGCGGAGGGAATCCGGATGCCCTTCAACGCATGGTTCACGCGAAAATAGGCCACATTCTGGCCATTCAGGGTCACATCGAAGGCGTCCTCGACGTAGCCTTCAGCCAGCACGGCCACGCCAGAACCGGTAGTTTCTACATCGAACGATGTCGAATTGGGGGTGAGCGCGTACCTGTGCGCGGGTGTGACCGCGCCCGTGCGGGGCAGCCCCCGCACAGCCGCGACCGCTGACGGATCCTGTGCGTCCACTGACGCAAATGGTCCTGACGATTCCTGCAGGCGGCGGGCGAACTCTGTCACGCCACGGTGCTCGCCCACGCCCGCCACCGCGAAGGCCCTGGGCCAGGCGGACGGCCGCTCGACGACTCGAACCAGGTCCGGGGCATTCAGGGAAAGCATGGGCTGGCCGGCAGGGGCCTGGTCTGGTCGCGCCACGAGATAACGGACGTTCAGCATGTCGAGGTACGGCGCGACCCGTGCGAGGGCGTCGGTGTGCAGAACCGTCCACCACCCCCACGCGGTTCGTTCGACACCCGCGGCATCCGACAGGGACTCGATGGCCGGCAGCCGCAGGGCATCGGGTCCGCCGACGCTCTCGATGCCCCAGTAGGCCTGCGTGCCGGGAAACATCACCGCTTCGATGGGCGCCACGCGATATGGCTCTGGCGCGTCCGGTGGCAGCGCGCGCAGGGCGGGTGACCGCGCGTCCAGGTCGGCGCGCGGGCGCGGCTGAATCAGCACCGCGTCCATGGCTGGCACCCCCGTCTCGATCTGGAGACCGCCGGTGAAGACGGCCGCGCTCAACGCGGCCCCCGTCGCGAGCACGGCACTCGCCGTCGGGTTCGCGACCAGCACGCCGATCGCCAGCATCGCGAGCGCACTCGCAAAGACGACGGCGGTGGCCAGCAGTCCCGCCGCCGACCACGGCCCCCCGGGCACCAGCATCGTCAACAGGACGGTGCCGGCCGAGATCGCCACCACCGTGCGCAGCGGTGTTCCCGCCCCCACCTCTCGGGTGGCGGCGGCCAGTCCCACGCCGGCAACGACCAGCAGCGGGGCGACCGTCGCTCCCAGAAAGGTGAGGGAGACCTGGTGGATGTTGCCGACGAGCGGGAGGCGGAGGAGCAGCGTTGCCGGGATGGCCCCGAAGGCGACCAGCGCCATGGCCGCCACGCAGATCGCCGCCCCCAGCCCGATGCCCGACCGCCGAAGCCGCCCGGGGTGCAGCACCGCAACCGCCGTCATCAGTAGCGCAATCGGCACGACACCGGTCATCGGTTGTCCGGGCGCCGCGCCTCCGAGCGCATACGCCACGAGGTGCGGCCATGAGGCGAACTGCGCCTGCGGTGTGTCGTACAGGGTGAAGGAGTGCGACAGCGTTTGCAGGAACAGGACCCAGTGCGGCGCGGCGAGCAGCAGCGCAGCGACGCTGCCCAGCACCGCCGCGTCGAGCCGCCCGAGCCGTTCGCGCCACGGGCCGGGGGCGAGGAGCAGGCCGGCGACGCCGGCGAGGTGCGCGCCCACGAGGGCAATCAGGCCCTCTTTCGGCGTGCTTCCCACGAGTTGCAGGTAAATGGCCAGGGCGATGACGCCCCGGCCCTGAGGCGGGCGCCCGCGCCTGCAACCCGCCCCAGCCACGCGTAGGCACAGAGGATCCAGGGACGTAGACGATCGAAAAGTAGGCGGGGTGATTGAAGCGCGCGGTGAAGTGGCCTACAAAGGGCGCCACCAGCGCGATCAGGACGGCCGCCGGCAGGTGGCTCGTGGCCAGCCACACGGCGAGCCCGGCGCCTGTGGCGAACACGGCGCGCCCCACGATGAAGCGCAGGTCCATGGCCAGCGCCGGATCGGGAATGGCCAGCGACAGGAGGTGGAAGGGGTCGAGGATGAAGGTCTGGCCCTGGCCGGCCAGCGGTTCGCCGATGGCGTTGTACCGGTTCCACAGGGGGAACTCGCCGTGCGCGAGCGCCTCGCGCTGCACCATGGTGTAGGGCAGGATGGCCCACATCATCGCGCCGACGTCCGTCCCGCGGGCGAACTCGGTGCCGCGGTCGTCGCTGCCGAACACGTACGGCGGCTGGTCGTACAGGACGTTGGTCGGGCCGATGGCGGGAGACACGAGGCTTCGGCCGATCAGGAGCGGATAGGTCGCCGCCCCCGCGGCACCGACGCCGGATAGCACGATGCACAGGACGGGTCTCGCCAGGGCCCGCCGTGCGACGCCCCGGACCACCGGCTGCCCGCGCGTCCACCGGTCGGCCAGCAGCGCCAGCACCAGCGCCACCAGCATGGCTGCCGCCCCCCGCCGGGCCGCCCGCGCGAGGTCGGTTCGTCCGGGTCGAACGGCGATCGCGCGCGCCGGCGTGTAGACGACCTGCGGATCGGTGGCGCCGTCGGGCACCGTGACCACCACTGCGCCGTCGCCCGCCGGCTGCACCGTGGCCTGCAGCGCGGCGTGGAACTCGGCCAGCGGAAGTGCCGCGATTTCCCGTTCGTCCCCGTCCACGATCCGGGCGGAGCGGAACACGAACCGGCCCTGATGGTCGGTGGGATCGAGCCTGAAGTTGCGGTAGGCGCCGAGTGGAAGGGGGACGCGCAGGGTACGGGGGACATCGGTCGGCGCGAAGGGCACGGCCACCGAGTCGGCTTCGCTGAATCCGCCGCCGCGATCGTAGAAGACCTGGAGGTTGCCGCCCGTGTCCGCCGTCAGCGTGATCTCGAGCGCGTGGGCCGGTGCGCCGTCGAGCGCGGGAAGGATGGTGACGACGGCGGGCGCCGCTCCGATGAGCGCCGCCAGAATCAGGCGCGGCGCCCACCGCCAGGCATGCACGAGCACGCGGGATTCTACCGCGCCCGTCTGCACGGCCTCGTGCCGGCGCGCGGGCCGCGCTCCGTGGCGTCGGCTACACTAAGACCCGCTCATGTCCTCATCAGCGCCGTCGGCGGAGCAGCCGCGCCTCGCCGCCTGTCCGCTCTGCGGTCACGAACACCTGGTCTACCAATTCACCCACGATCTCACCCCCATCGTCCGGTGCGATGGCTGCACGCTGCTGATGCGCAACCCGCAGCCCTCGGACGCGGAGCTGGCCGCGATCTACACGGACACCTATTTCCTCGGCACGGCTCCTGCCGGCGCGTCCGACATCGCCGCGTTCGAGCAGGAGGTCAACGCGCTCAAGCGCGCGACGGCCGCCCGCTACCTGAATCGTGTCGAGAAGTACCGCGGATGGACGGCGCAGACGCGCCGCGGCAAGCGTCTCCTCGAGATCGGCAGCGGCCTCGGCAACATGCTGATCGAGGCGCGGGAACGCGGATACGACGTCACCGGCGTCGAGTATGCGCCCGCCTCGGTGGCCCGGGCCAACGAGCGGCTGGGCGAGGCGCTGGTGGTGCAGGGAACCGTGGAGTCGGCGCCCCTCGAGCCGGGGACCTTCGACGTCTGCGTGTTCGCGGACGTCATCGAGCACACGCGGGATCCGCTCGCGGTGGTGGCGCGTGCCTGGGAGCTGCTCGCGCCCGGCGGGACGCTCTTCGTCGCCATTCCGTCGCTCGACAGCTGGTCGGCGCGCCTGATGCGCGAGAAGTGGATGGAGTTCAAGGCCGAGCACCTCTTCTACTTCGACAGCCGCACGCTGGAATCGCTGGTCGTGCGCGCCGGGTTCGACCGGGTCCGGATCGCCCGCGGGACCAAGACGCTCAGTCCCGGCTACGTGATCGCCCACTTCGAGCGGTTTCCCGTGCCGGTGGTCTCGCCCATGGGGCGCATGGCACGGCGTGTGGTCCCCCAGGCCCTGCTGCGCCAGCGCATGACGGTGGTGGCCAGCGGCATCGACGTGCTCGCGACGAAGGCGGACACGGGCCCCGTGGACGGCCGCCGGCCCACGCTGTCGGTCGTCATGCCCGTCTTCAACGAGAAGCAGACGTTCGCCGACGTGGCCACGCAGCTGCTCGCCAAGGACATCCCGGGGCTCGACATCCAGCTGGTGATCGTGGAGAGCAACTCCACCGACGGCACACGCGACGAGGTCCGGCGCTTCGAGGATCATCCGCGCGTCACGGTGATCTACGAGGATCGCCCGCGCGGCAAGGGACACGGCGTGCGCACCGGTCTCGCGCATGCGACGGGCGACTTCATCCTCATCCAGGACGCCGACCTCGAATACGACCTCAACGACTACGAGATCCTGCTGGAGCCCCTCCGGGCGTTCCGCTGTGCCTTCGTGCTCGGCGCGCGGCACGGCATGGACGGCAAGACCTGGAAGATGCGCCACTTCACCGACCAGGTGCTGGTCAGCCAGGTGATGAACTTCGGGCACCTGTTCTTCTCGACGCTCTTCAACGTCGTCTACGGCCAGCGCCTGCGCGACCCCTTCACGATGTACAAGGTGTTCCGCCGAGACTGCCTGCACGGCCTGACGTTCGAGTCGAACCGCTTCGACTTCGACTGGGAGCTGGTCGGCAAGCTCGTGCGCGCCGGCTACACGCCGCTCGAGATTCCCGTGAACTACACGTCGCGTTCGTTCAAGGAAGGCAAGAAGGTCAACTTCTGGCGAGACCCGCTCACCTACTTCCGCGCCTGCTTCATACCGCGTCGTCCGGATCGGGAAGTAGCGGCGCTCTAGCGGCGGGCCACCAGGGAGAGCGCCGGGCCGTTGGCGTGACCCGGATCGTCGAAGGCGATCTCGATGCGGCCGAGGCCCAGATGCGTCAACGCCTTCAGGAGATCGTCGCGGGTGAGCCAGGCATGCGCGAAGGGGCGGCTGCCGCCGCAGAAGCCGGCGTGCCTGAGGGCGGTGAGGTACTCGTGCTTGTGCAGCCGGTACTGGAACGCCCCGTGCGCCGCGGGCTGGCTGTCCACCACGCGGTGTGCGGTCTTCGGCGAGGCCCCGAGCACCGCGGCGTCGTAGTAGTGGGTCCAGATGTGCCGCCTGGTCGGACACCGCGGCGATTCCCGCGAGCAACCCGACCGGGTCCACCATGTGATAGAGGACGCCCGACGCCACGACCACGTCGAAGCGATCGCGGGTGTCCTTCAGTACGCCGCGAAGTCGCCGCAGACGAAGCGGCCGGACGGGATGCCCAGAATCTCCTTGGCTACCAGGCACTTCAGGTAGGCGCGCGTGTTGCCCTCGATCGCCACGATCTCACGGGCGCCGGCGCGATCGAGCATGTAGGTGTGCCCGCCCTCGAGCGGGCCCAGCTCGAGGACGCGGCGTCCGGCGACGCCGCCGAGCCGTTCCAGGGGCCAGGCGAGCCGCGGGTCGTCGAAGAGCGCCGCCTGGCCCGCCCGCAGCACCGGAGCCGACGACGGCATGCGCGACGCCCATTCGCCGGCGAAGATGTCCAGCGCGTTCTGCGGGCTGGGAGGCACCGTCACGGTACGCATCGAGAATGCTCGCTCGCTCGGCGACGGCGGCCGACGTGAACACGGCTGCCATGCGGCCGACGCGGGTGCGAATCCAGTTCATCGTAGGCAGCACTCTAGCATCCGCCGCTACCGAGGGCGGTGCGCGCACTAGAATGGCAGGCGTCGATGTTCGCTTCACTCGCGCGCGCGCTGGCGCGGCGGCTCTGCCGCGCTCGCGTCCCTCACACCGTCGAATTCCCCGTCGCTCGCACCATCGCTGCCGGCCGAATCGATACCGTCGTCATCCATAGCGACCGCGTGCTGTCGGTGATGGGCGCGGCAGAGGAGCTGGCCGCATTCAGGAATGCGCTCCGGCTCGTGATCGGGGCCGCCACCATGGAGCCGGCGCACGCCTTCTGCGTGCCGCGGCACGATCTGCCGGAGCTCATGGGGCGCGCCGGGTTCCGCGGCGCCGTCGTCGAGTGGATCCTGCCGCCTGGCGCCTCCGCGGCCACCCTCGAGGCGAACGGCGAGGTGTGCGCCGCGTTCGACATCCCGGAGGGCGGCGAGCCTGCGCACCATCACCTGCGCACCAGTCCCTACGTGCACCGGCGGGAAGACATCTACGGCTCGGGGCCGCCGGTGCACGAGGTCGCTCCGGACACCCTGGCACTCGCCCGCCTGCTGCCCGAGCCGATTCTCGACTTCGGATGCGGCGGGGGCGCGTTGGTGCGCGCGCTGCGCGGAGGGCCGCGAGATCCACGGCCCTGGAACTGAATCGACCCGCGATCCACGAGTCACTTCCTGCCGGAGGCCGCGCCGTTCGTGACGCTCTACGACGGCAACGGCCCGGCGCCGTTTGCCGACCGCCAGTTCGCCAGCGTCACCTGCTGCGAGGTGCTGGAACACATTCCCGACCCCGGCCGCGCCGCGGCCGACCTGGCGCGCCTGGCGCGGGAACGGCTTCTCGTCACCGTGCCGGACATGTCCTCGATTCCACGAGGCTTCAGGCACGGCGTCGTGCCGTGGCACCTGCTCGAGGCCACGCACGTCAACTTCTTCACGCAGCATGCGCTCGAAGCCGTGCTGTCCCCATTCGCGTCAGGCGTCGAAGTGTCCCGCATCGGCGAAGTGCGATGCGGCCCGCTCAGCTATTACACGAGTCTTGCCGCGGTCGTAACCCTCGCGAAGTAAGTTCCGCCATGACGCGGCGCGCGTCCGGGGGCGCGCGTTCGACATGCAGGCATGGCCGAGCCGTAATAGCGGGTAACATATGCCGATGCGCGTGCACTCGCTCGTCCGTGGCGTCCTTCTCCTGATCTTGTTTCTGTCGGTCACGGGCGTCGCCGCCGCGCAGGGCGTGGTGCTGGCGCTGCGGACGCAGGACGTCCAGCAACGCAACATCGAGCTCTACGAGCTCGGCGTCGGCCCGTCCGGACTCGGCGTTCCCCGATTGATCGGTCGCTGGGATGGCGTGGTCGAAACGAGACTGCAGGCGACGACGGACGGCCGATACGTCGTCTGGACGATGCGAGCCGAGCGGACGGCGACGTCGGCCCGACACCTCGTGGTCGTGGATCGCGTGACCGGCCAGCGTCTTGCCATTCCCCTGACCACCGCCTGGCAGGCGGTGCTGGATCCGGCCGGGCCTCGGGTCTTTCTCGTCAATCCGACGGATCCTGCGGGACATGTTGACGTCCTTACCGCCGCGGGCTCGAGCGGGTACGACCTTGGGGCCGGGTGGATCATCGACGGGGTGTCGCGCGATGGCAGCGGCCTGTTCACGCATCGCTGCGAGGCGGGGCCACCCGCGGCGTGCACCTTCGTCGTGCGCGACCCGGACACGGGCAACAGCCTCCGGGAGGTGGCGCTGCCGTCTGACCTGGTGCGCGTGAGCCCGTCACCCACGGAAACCGAGTTGTTCGTGGTTACCGGCACGCTCGGCAGCTTCGTCGTGCGACGGCTCGACGCGGTGTCGGGCGCCGAGACCGGTTCGATCGCCGTACCCCTGGCCGGCCCGACCACGTCGGTCCAGCCCGGCGATATCTCGGTGGCCGCCGACGGCCAGTCGTTCACGATGGCGCTGGGGCTCTCGACGTTTCCCTTGTTCTCGGGTGGGCGGGTGTGGACCGTGGATACGACGACGTGGACCACGGTCTCGTCCGTGGTGACGCCTGGAAGCGCGAGGCTCCACGGTGAGCCCGGCGCGCCGGTCGTTGCGGTGAGTGCGCAGCCGCCGATCGTCTCGGGCCCGGCGGCCGGGGTGTGCGAGGGTGGCCTGCTGGGACTGATCGAACCGGGCGCCGATGCCTTCGCCTCCAGCGTCGCGGTGCCGCCCGGAGGCTGCGTCATCCCGTGGCTCCTGTGGGTCCTGCCACCCTCGTCGTTCGAGGCATCCGTGACCGGGCGTACCGTCGTCCTGAACTGGGAGGCAGCCCCTTCCAGAACGCGGCTTTCGTCGTGGAAGCGGGCAGCGGACCGGGCCTGTCGAACCTGGCGATACTCGCCGCCGGCGCCGGCACGTCGCTCGTCGTGCCCGACGTACCTGCGGGCACCTACTACGTGCGCGTGCGGGCGGTGAACGCGGTGGGCACGAGCAGTCCTCGAACGAGATCGTGGTCACGGTGCCGTAGGTCCGACGGCCGTGAGGGTGCTGGCGGCTGAAGAGCCGCCAGCGGTCAGGCGCCGCCTGCCACGATCTCGGCCACCCGCGCACCGATGGCCAGCGACGAGGTGAGGCCGGGCGAGTCGATGCCGGCTACCTGCACGATCCGGCCGTCCACCGCATCCTGCGGATCAGGAAGTCAGCAAACGGCTGGTCGGGCGGGCACAGCTTGGCCCGAATGCCGGAGCTGCCCGGCTGCAGGTCGTGCAGCGTGATCTCCGGGAGCAGCGCCCGTGTCTCGTCCACGAAGGCCTCGAGCGGCAGCCGGTCGTCCTCGTAGTCGTCCCGGCCGTCCTGGTAGCGGACCGTCGGCCCCAGCAGCACCGTGCCCCACGTGGTGCGCGTCAGGTGCACGCCCAGTGCTGTGGCCCGGCGTGTGCGGCACCGGGTAGACCATGCCGTTGACCAGGTAAGCCGGCTTCCGGGCGCCAGCTCCGCGTACTCGCCGCGCGCCGGGTGCAGATGCGGAACGCCTCGCCGCCGAGCATCCGGCTGACCTCGTCCGCGTAGAGGCCCGCTGCGTTCACGACCATGGACGCGTGAATGGACTCGTGCGGCGTCATCACCTCGACGCGCTCTCCCGCGCCGCGGACGCCCGTCAGCGGAGGACGCGCGCAGGATGGCGACGCCGGCCGCCTCGGCCAGCCGCGCGAGCGTTCGCACGTAGCTCTCCGGCTCGATGCGGCCCGTCGTGGGAGACCAGAGCGCCGCGACGCCGGCGATGTGCGGCTCGCGCGCGTGCAGGAAGGCGCGGTCCACCATCTCCACCGGCACGCCGTTGGCCGCGGCCTGCGCGGCGAGCTGCTCCAGCGCGGCCACCTCACCCGCCTCCGCGGCGACGATGACCTTGCCGCAGCGGTCGTGCGGACGCCGTGACGGGCGGCAAACGCGATGAGCCGCTCGCGTCCTCGACGCAGAGCTGCGCCTTGAGCGATCCGGTGGGGTAGTAGATGCCGGCGTGGATGACGCCGCTGTTCCGTGTGCTCGTCTCGTGGCCCAGCCTGGCGTGCTGCTTCGGAGCACGCAGACCGAGCGTCCCTGCTCGGCCGTAGGCCAGCGCGCTCGCCAGCCCGGTCACGCCGCCGCCGATGACGGCGCAATCGATGTCGGTCATGCGCGCCTATCATCGCCGCGCGAGGGCGCGGGGCGTCCAGCGCCGCAGATGGCGCAGAGCCGCAGATGGCGCAGATGGCGCAGATGACACAGATTGCAGCGGGTGACGCCTTTGCGTCGCGGACCACGCCGATGCATGCGCGTGGAGGCAGCTTGCATCAGAGCATGATTTTCACATTTATTTAATCATGATAATTTAAAGTAGATGTTTGCGCGTGCGCTCAAGCTCCCCCCGCCCGGCGCGGAGACCTTCTTCCTCTGGGGACCGCGCCAGACGGGGAAGACCACGCTGCTGCGAGCGGCGTACCCGGACGCCTTGTGGGTGGACCTGCTGAAGGCCGACGAGTACCGGCGATATCTCGAGCGGCCCGAGCTGCTGCGGCAGGAGCTGGTGGGCACGGCAAAGCCGTCGCAGGTGGTCATCGACGAGGTGCAGAAGGTGCCGGCGCTGCTCGACGAGGTGCACTGGCTGCACGAGCACGCCGGCGTGCGGTTCGCGCTCTGCGGGTCAAGTGCGCGGCGCGTGCGGCGTGGGGGTGCCAATCTGCTCGGCGGCCGTGCCATTCGCTACGAGCTGCACGGGTTGACGGCGGCGGAGATCGGCAGGGGGTTCGATCTCACCACGCTGCTGAACGCCGGTTACCTGCCCGCGCACTACGAGCGGGAACGCGCCGATCGGCTGCTGGCGGCCTACGTGGGTGACTACCTCAAGGAGGAGGTGGCCGCGGAGGGCCTGGTGCGCAACCTGCCGATGTTCTCGGCGTTCCTCGGAGCGGCGGCGCTTTCCGACGGCGGTCTCATCAACTTCTCGAGCATTGCCCGCGAGTGTGGCGTGTCGAGCCCCACGGTGAAGGGCCATTTCGGCATCCTCGAGGACACGCTGCTGGGGCGCTGGCTGCCGGCGTACACCCGCCGTCCGAAGCGCCGTGTCATCGCCTCGCCGAAGTTCTATTTCGCCGATGTCGGCGTGGTGAACCATCTCGCACGCCGGGGGCGGCTCGAGCCGGGCTCGGAACTCTACGGCCGCGCGTTCGAGAACTGGGTTTTCCACGAGCTGTCTGCCGCGGCGGCGTACGGGGACGGCAGCCGCGAGCTGTCGTACTGGCGTCTCGCCAGCGGCATCGAGGTCGACTTCATCGTCGGCGCCATGGCGGTGGCGATCGAGGCGAAGGCCACGCGGCGGCTCACCTCGGACCACCTGTCCGGGCTCCGGCAGCTGCACGCCGACCACCCCCGCGCGCGCCGTATCGTCGTCTGCCTCGAACCGCGCCGGCGGCGGACCGACGATGGGATCGAGGTGTGGCCGGCGGGCGCCTTCGCCGAGGCGGTGGGCGAGATCGTGACCGCCTGAGGGCCGGCGGCGCCCCGCCGATCCGTGCAATCGGCGGCAACCCGGCGCGTTGCAACGGGCCGGCCCGACCGAGTACGATCGGAGGTTCGTGACCGTTCCGCTCCTCGACCTGCAGGCCCAGTATCGTCCGCTGCGCGAACCGCTGCTGGAGGCCCTCGCCCGCGTCGCCGACAGCCAGCGCTTCATCATGGGCCCCGAAGTCGAGGCTTTCGAGCGCGAGGTCGCCGACGTCATCGACGTGCGCCACGCCATCGGCGTCTCCTCCGGAACCGACGCGCTGCTGGCCGCGCTCATGGCGCTCGACATCGGTCCTGGCGACGAGGTGGTCACCAGCACGTTCTCGTTCTTCGCCACGGCCGGGTCCATCGCGCGGGTCGGCGCCAGGCCCGTCCTGGTGGACATCGACCCCGAGACGTTCAACATGGACGTCGTGGCCGCCGCGCGGGCGTGCACGGCGAAGACGCGCGCGCTGATGCCGGTGCACCTCTTCGGGCAGGCGGCGGACATGAGCGCCGTGCTCGCGCTGGCCGACGAGTACACGCTGAAGGTCATCGAGGACGCGGCGCAGGCCATCGGCGCCAGCGACCACGGCGGCCGGGTGGGCGGCATCGGCAACCTGGGCTGCTTCTCGTTTTTCCCGAGCAAGAACCTGGGGGGCTTCGGCGACGGCGGGCTGGTCACGACCAACGACGACCGCCTGGCACACAAGGTCCGTCTCCTGCGCAACCACGGCATGGAGCCGAAGTACTTCCACGCGCTGGTCGGCGGCAACTTCCGGCTCGACGCCATCCAGGCGGCCGTCCTGCGCGTCAAGCTGCCGCACCTGGCCGGCTGGACCGAGGGCCGCCGTGCCAACGCCGCGCGGTACCGTCAGCTCTTCACGGACGCGGGCCTCACGGACACCGTCGGATTGCCGTCCGAACGGCCGGACCGCCACCACATCTACAATCAGTTCGTGGTCCGCGTGCCCGACCGCGATCGGCTCAAGTCACATCTCGACCAGCAGGGGTCGGCTCCGAAATCTACTACCCGGTGCCCTTCCACCTGCAGGCCTGCTTCGCGGACCTGGGCTACAAGGCCGGCGACTTCCCGCACGCCGAGCGGGCGGCGGCCGAGGTCCTCGCACTCCCGATCTATCCCGAACTCACACCGGATCAGCAGGCCTTCGTCGTCGAGCAGATCGGCGCGTTCTATCGACAGGGCGCCTGACGGCCGATACCCGAAGCGACGGCCCGGGGCCTCGCACGGAACCCGGCACACCGCGCCCACGGACCCACGCCCCACGACCCCTGAGACTCACGCCAACAAAAGACGATTCCATATGGACCTGAAACAGCGACTCGAGGCGAAGGAAGCGGTAGCCGGCATCATCGGCCTGGGCTACGTCGGATTGCCACTGGCGGTCGAACTGGCGCGCAACAACGTGCGCACGATCGGCTTCGACGTGGACGTCCGCAAGGTGAGCGAGCTGGCCGCCGGCCGCAGCTACATCCCGGACGTGCCGTCCGAGCACGTGGCCGAAGCCGTCAACGCCGGCATGCTCATCCCGACCACCGACGCCGCGTCGCTGGCCGACGCCGACGTCATCGACATCTGCGTGCCCACGCCGCTGCGCAAGACCAAGGACCCTGACCTGTCCTACGTCGTCAAGGCAGTGGAGACGACGGCCGCCGTCCTGCGGAAGGGGCAGCTCATCATCCTCGAGTCCACGACCTATCCCGGCACGACCGACGAGGTCGTCAAGCCCGCGCTCGAGGCGAAGGGGCTCAAGGCGGGCGTGGACTTCTACCTCGCGTTCTCACCCGAGCGCGTCGATCCCGGCAACCCGACGTATCACACCAAGAACATCCCGAAGGTGGTCGGCGGGCTCGACGCGGGCAGCACGCAGGTGGCCGAGGCCTTCTACCGCCAGGTGGTGGACACGGTCGTCCCCGTCAGCTCGACGCGGTCGGCCGAGATGGTGAAGCCCTCGAGAACACCTTCCGCGCCGTCAACATCGGCATGGCCAACGAGCTCGCGCTCATGTGCCACCGCATGGGCATCGACGTGTGGAGGTCATCGACGCCGCCAAGACCAAGCCGTTCGGCTTCATGCCCTTCTACCCGGGGCCTGGCCCGGCGGTCACTGCATCCCGATCGATCCCTTCTACCTCTCGTGGAAGGCCAAGCAGTTCAACTTCGAGGCGCGCTTCATCGAGCTGGCGGGCCAGGTCAACGGCTCCATGCCCGAGCACGTGGTGACGCGCGTGGCCGAGGCCCTCAACGCGCACCGCAAGCCGCTGAACGGCTCGAAGGTGCACGTCCTGGGCGTCGCCTACAAGCGCGACATCGACGACGTCCGCGAGTCGCCGGCGCTGGACGTGATCGAGCTGCTGATGCGCCGCGGGGCGACGGTCACCTACTCGATCCGGTACGTGCCGGAGGTGGATCACGGCCCGCACCAGATGAAGGCCGTCTCGGTTGACGCCGCCATCGCCACCGACCCGGACTGCGCCGTGATCATCACCGACCACAAGGTGTTCGACTACCCGCGCATCGTCGCGTCCTTCCCGCTGATCGTGGACACGCGGAACGCGCTCAAGGGCGTGACGAGCGAGAAGATCTTCGGGTTGTGAGCCCGTGCGGACCGCGGATTGATGACTGAATGGCGGTGACCCCTTCCAAGCGTCCGACGCGGGCGCTCTTCTGGGACATCGACGGGACGCTGCTCCTCACGGGCCGCGCCGGCATGATCGCGTGGGAACGCGCCTACGTGGCCGTCACCGGCGGCACGGCGTTCCCGCCGTTCCGCACCGACGGGATGACCGACTACCAGATTGCGGCCCAGTCGCTGGGCGTGCTGGACGGGCTGGACCAGGTGCCGGCGTCCGACGTCCAGGAGCAGGCGGCCGCGCTGGTCGGGCGGTACGAGCGCGAGCTGCCATCGGTGCTGCCGCTGCGCCAGGGCCGCGTCATGGCCAACGTGGACGTCGTCCTGATGCGTGTGGCGGAGCGCGCGGACCTGTTGTCGTGGCTGGTCACCGGCAATACCGCGGCCGGGGCCGGGGCCAAGCTGACCTACTACGGCCTGCGGCACTTCTTCCAGCCGCCGGGCGAGGACGATGTGCTGGCGGGCGCGTTTGCCAACCGCATCGAGCCCCGCGCGCGCATCGTGCAGCGCGCGCTGGAGCGCGCGCAGGCGCTGGTGCCGGGCCTGCGGCCCAACGAGGCGCTGGTCATCGGCGATACGCCGCACGACATCGAGGGCGCGCACGCCATCGGCATCCCCGTGCTCGCGCTCTCGAGCGCAACGCACTCGGCGGAGGAGCTGGCGACGCACGAGCCGTGGCGGCTCCTCCCCGAGCTGCCCGCTCCCGACGCGTTCGAGGGGCTGCTGCGCGAGTCCTGAACCGGCGCTCGTGGCTCAGGCCGCGCGGGCGCGGGTGGCTCGCCGGTCGCGTTCCACGGCGACCACCAGTGCCCCCATCGTCACGGCGATGCCCGCATCCTGCACCGGGTAGCCGAAGACGAGTGCCACGCCGAGTCCCGCCAGCATCACGCGCATCATGAGCGCTGTCAGCGTCCCCGCTCTCGACACGACGCCGCGCAGCGCGAGCAGCGTGAGCCACACGATGGGCACGAGACCGAAGACTCCCTGCTCGGCCAGCGTGTGCCGCCAGAAGTTCTGGGCGTTGTCGGGCGGAATGGGCTGCCCGGAGAGCCGCTGGTAGTACCCGGTGGACTCGCGGACGAACCGGCCGACTCCGACGCCCACCAGCGGGTGCTCGCGAATGGCCTCCACGGCCGCCAGGCCGTAGCCATCGCGCCGCCAGAGCAGTTCGTACGCCGCGGCCCCCGGCGAGGAGCGCGGCATGGCCGTCACCAGTCGGCCCAGCGGGGATTCACGCGTCACCGCCGAGACCGCCAGCACCGCCGCAATCCCGACGGCCACGCCGGCGACCGCGGCCCCGCCCAGCATCACGCGGCGCGAGAGACCGCGGGCGCGACCGACAACCATCGCCAGCCCGCACAGGCCGGCCGCCATCAGGATGATGGTCGTGCGGGCGCCGGTCACCCACGCGGCCAGCCAGAGAAGGACCGCCGCCGCGCCACCCGCCGCGAGGCCGACGGGGCCTGCGGGCGCGAGCGTCCAGACCAGCGGGGCCCACACGCCCGCGGCGACGCCCGTGGGATTGGCGTCGCCCATCATGCCCACGCTGCGGTGCAGCGACACCCAGGGCTCGCCGCTCAGCACGCTCGGATCCACCAGCCATTGATAGATGGCCATGCTCCCGGTGGCGAGCGCACTCGCCGCCAGCGCACGCGCCCACCAGCCGTCGGCCATTGAGGTTCCGCCCGAGCGTTCGTCGGGGGCCAGGTGCCGATCCATCCAGAGCGCGAGCGCCATCTGCAGCGCGGCGGTCATCACGATGGGCCCCGCCGCCATCGACGGCGCCGCGGAATAGCCCAGGTCGCGCGCGGCGAAGAAGGGCCAGGTGAGGGCGACGCTGGTCGCCCACCAGGCCAGCGGCACGCGCCAGCCCTCCGACGCCTCCCACCGCGTCCACGACGCGCCGCCGAGCGCAAGGCCGGTGAAGGCGGCCAGCCAGAACGGCATCGAGGCGAGCTCGGCACCGAACACGAGCCGCGCAACGCCGTAGTGCGCGTAGGCGAACAGGAACACGATGGGCGTGGCCACCGCCGGTCGCGTCCGCGCCAGCCAGGCCGCTCCCGCGAACAGCGCCCCCAGGCTCACCATCACCTGCGGCAGCCCGACGAGCGGCCACAGGCCCGCCGCCACGAGGAGCACCGCCGAGGCCATGACCGCGATTCGGCTGAGGGCGAGCAGGTTCACGGATCTCGGCGCCGGCTACGACCCCGCCGCGCGCACGCCTCCCTGCGCAGCTGACATCGGCAATCCCGAACCGCATCGCGCCCGGCACCCGCGTGCGGCACGTGCACGCGCCACCCTCGCTACCATCTGCGTAATCTGCGTCATCTGCGGCTTCTGAGGACCCTGCGCCATCTGCGTCATCTGCGGCCGAGCCTGCCGTGCCTCCTGCGCCATCTGCGTCATCTGCGGCTCTTGCAGAGCCTGCGCCATCTGCGGCCCCGGCCTATCAGCGTTCAATGACGCCATGCCACCACCGCGTAGTCCAGCGGCGCGTAGAGCTGCGCGTTGAGCCGCGCCATGTTCTGGTCGAACGCCCGGGCCAGCGACGCGATTCCCCGGCCCTCCGCTTCCGACTGATCGAGCGCGTGCGCCTCGGCGGGCGCCGGCACCAGCTTCTCCGAGTCCGGCAGCGGCGCACGCAGCTGCACGCTGGCATCGAGGAATCCCGCGGCGGTGACGATGAAGCGGAGGGTGTCGGGGTGGAGGGCTGCACGTGCGTGATGTCGCGGAGGTAGCTCGAGAAGAACGCCGACCACGACGCCACGTTGATCGTTTCCAGCACGATCGGCGATCCGGGAGACAGCGTGCGGAACGCCTCGTCGAGGAAGGCCATCAGGTAGTCGGGGTCCAGGTGCTCGACGACCTGCGCCGCCATGAGCCCGCCCAGCTCTCCGTCCGCACGCCCGCGCAGGTGCCCGAGGGCATCGCCTTCCGACACGTCCAGGCCGGCCTCCCGGCGGCGCACGACCATCTCGTGGTTGAGGTCCACGCCTCGGCCGCGCACGCCGCGTTCGGCCAGCAGTTGCAGGAACTCGCCTCTGCCGCAGCCGACGTCGAGCACCTCCTGCCGGCCCGCGAAGAGACCGACGTAGTCTTTCCTGCCGCGCGCGGATGAGCGCGCGGTCGCCGCGGAAGAGGTCCTCGAAGGTCACGTACTTGTGCGCCGTCAGCGGATCCGAGGAGAGCGCCGTGGAGGGCGCGGCTCCTCCGGCAGCGGGGGGCTGCGGCCGGTCCGCCGGCTCCGGCGCGGCAGCGGTGGACGCGCCGGGCGCCTGCGCGTCGGGCCGCCGGCCGGGCGTACCCGGCCGCGAGCTCGCGGCGCAGCGCCTGCACCGTCATCTGCATGCTGGCGAGCGAGGTCCGCAGCCCTTCATGCGCTCCCACCGCTTCAGCACCTCGTCGGACACGCCGCTCAAAGCCGCGGCGAGCCCGCTCACGGTGTCGGCGAGCCGGCCGTGCGCCTCGGCGACGTCTTCGCTGATGCGCGTGGCGAGGCCGTTGAACTCGTAGTCCTTCGTGTCCACGAACGGCGTCACCTGCTGCAGGTAGACGACCAGGCGCGACTGGAAGAGCGCCAGCTGCTCCGCCTGCTGCCGCACGATGTCGATGATGGACGCGAGTGCCTCGGGAAGCGCCCGCTGCGCCGCGACGTTCCGGTTGACGTGATCGACCACGGCCGCGTTGAACGCCTGCTGCTGATCGAGGACGGGCCGGATCAGCCCGAGGACGAAGCGCGCGATTCGGCCCTTCACCCCGCCCGGCAGCGGCGGCGGCGCCGCGGTGACCGGCCAGCGCTCGTTGAGCGGCGTGACCTGCGCTTCATCCGGACCGGGCGGCGGCGCCGGCACCGGCGGCAGGGCGGCAATGGCGGCATCGAGCGCCGTCAGCGCCTCGTTGTATCGCGCGTCCGCGTCGTGGCGCGCCTCCTTGAGCCGCGCGAGGTCGGCTTCGGAAATCGTCCGGACGATCTTCACCGGCCGACGACCCCTTCGAGGGGGCTGCTGGCGGTCGCGTACATCCGGCGCGGAATGCGGCCCGCGAGGAACGCCAGCCGTCCGGCCTCCACGGCCAGCCGCATGGCGCGCGCCATCGCCGCCGGGTCGGAGGCGCCCGCGATGGCGGTGTTCATCAGGACGCCGTCGGCCCCCAGCTCCATGGCGAACGCGGCATCCGAGGCCGTGCCCACGCCGGCGTCGACGATCAGGGGCACGCGGGTCTGCTCCCTGATGATGCGGATGTTGTTGGGGTTCTGGATGCCCAGCCCGGAGCCGATGGGCGCCCCGAGCGGCATGACGGCCGCGGCGCCCGCATCCTCGAGCTTCCGGCAGACCACCGGATCGTCATTGGTGTAGGGCAGCACGACAAAGCCTTCCTGGACCAGCACGCGCGTGGCCTCGACCAGCCCGGCCGTGTCCGGAAACAGCGTGCGCTCGTCGCCGATCACCTCGAGCTTGACCCAGTTCGACATGCCCGCTTCGCGCCCGAGGCGCGCCGTGCGGATGGCCTCCTCGGCGGTATAGCAGGCGGCCGTGTTCGGCAGCAGGAAGATGCGTGACGTGTCGATGTAGTCGAGGAGCGATTCCGTCTGGCGCGTGATGTCGACGCGCCGCACCGCCACCGTCGCCATGTCCGCCCCGGAGGCCTCGTGGGCGGCACGCATGACGGCGTGCGTCGGGTACTTGCCCGTGCCGACGATGAGTCGGGACGTGAAGGTGCGGCCAGCGATGACGAAAGCGTCGGACATGACCGAATTGTAGCGTGTCGGCCGCACGCCGCCCGTGTCGCGCGCCGCGACCTTGACGGTCGGTGCCGCGGCCGGTACGCTCGTCTCGGTCGCCATGCAGGTCATGCTCAACGGCGAGGCGCGGGAGGTGCCGACAGCCCTCACCGTGGCCACGCTCCTCACGCACCTCGAGATCGACGCCCGCCGCGTGGCCGTCGAGGTCAACGAGACCGTCGTGAAGCGGGCGCGGTACGACGCCACGCCCATCGAGTCGGGCGACGTCATCGAGATCGTCAACTTCGTCGGCGGCGGGTAGCCGCGCCGGCGCGGCCTGCGCCGGTTTGAACGTTCGTTCTATAATCGACGGTCTATGTCTCCACAGGCTGCCGCCGCCGATCCGCTGGGGCTTCCCGGGTTCACCTTTGCCGACCTGCACGACCCGGCCCGCCTGAAGGACCTGTACGACGCGTTCGTTGCCGAGGTCCGCGGCGCGGAGCCCGAGCTCTGGCGCGAGTGGGCCCAGTACCAGGAGGTGCCGGAGTCGCTCGGCGCCGTCTCGCGCGGGCAGCTCATCGTGCAGATGGCGCCCCACGTCAGCCGATTCCTCACGCGCCTGTTCGGGGTCGGCCCCGACACCGACGCGCTGCAGGCCGCGACCCGCGCCTACGACGACCTCTTCCGCTTCAAGATCGACTTCGTGCGCCGCCGCGCGCGGCCGCTGCTGAAGGGCGGGGCGCCGGTGGTGGCCAGCCCCGCGGACCACGCGTGGGTGGCGGGCATCGTCACCGGTGCGTGGGTGCCCGGCGTCGCGGCGCCGGCGCCGGACGCGGAGCCGGCGATGATTCCGGCCACGCCCGAGGCCGAGCTGGCCATTGCGCGGGCCGGGTGCGCGCTCCTCGACCGTGAGGTCGCCGCCCGCGAATCGGGATCCGAGGCCGACAAGGCCGCCGTCGCCGCCGACATCGAGACGCTGAAGCGCTGGACGGCCGCGCACCTGCACGCGCCCGCCTACCGCGAGTGGGTGGTGTTCCGCTTCCCCGAGACACTCGACGCCGAGCACCTGGTCCACATCCAGCGGCCCAACGCTGCTCTCCCCGAGCTCATCACCGGGCCCGACGACCGGATTCGCCACCGCGAGGGCTTCGCCCTCACCGACGCCCGCTACACCCCGCGGGAGGTCCTGAGCGAGATCCACTACTGCGTGCTGTGCCACGAGCGGGACAAGGACACCTGCTCCAAGGGGATCCGGGACAAGGCGGGTGCCGTCACGACCAACGCTCTCGGCATTCCGCTGGCGGGCTGTCCGCTCGACGAGAAGATCTCCGAGATGCACAGCGTGCGCAAGCGCGGCGACGCCATCGGGGCCCTGGCCATCGTCACCGTGGACAACCCGATGTGCCCGGGCACGGGACACCGCATCTGCAACGACTGCATGAAGGCCTGCATCTACCAGAAGCAGGAGCCGGTGAACATCCCGCAGGTGGAGACCGGGGTGCTGACCGACGTGCTGAACCTGCCGTTCGGCGTCGAGATCTACGGGCTGCTCACGCGGTGGAACCCGCTCAACGTCACGCGCCCGTATGCGCTGCCCTACAACGGCAAGAACGTCCTGGTCGTCGGGCTCGGCCCGGCGGGGTACACGCTGTCGCACTACCTCCTCAACGAGGGCTTCGGCGTCGTCGCCATCGACGGCCTCAAGGTGGAGCCGCTGGCCGACGACCTGCGCGGCGCGAAGGGGCACCCGCCGCGCCCGGTGCGGCAGTGGAGCGAGATCTACCAGCCCCTCGACGAGCGCGTGCTCGAGGGCTTCGGCGGCGTGTCGGAGTACGGCATCACGGTGCGGTGGGACAAGAACTTCCTCACGCTCATCCACCTGACGCTGGCGCGGCGGTCGAAGCTCCAGATTTACGGCGGCGTCCGCTTCGGGGGCGCCCTGCCCATCGACGAGGCGTGGGCGCAGGGGATCGACCACGTGGCGATCGCGGCCGGCGCCGGCCGGCCGACGATCATCGACATCCGCAACAACCTGATCCGCGGGATTCGCAAGGCCAGCGACTTCCTCATGGCGCTGCAGCTGACGGGCGCGTTCAAGAAGGAGGCGCTCTCCAACCTGCAGGTGCGGCTGCCGGCAGTGGTGATCGGCGGCGGGCTCACCGGCGTGGACACGGCCACCGAGCTGATGGCCTATTACCCGATCCAGGTGGAGAAGACGCTGGTGCGCTACGAGGCGCTCGTCGAACACCTGGGCGTCTCGCGCGTGCGCGCGATGTACGACGCGGAGGAGCAGCTGATCCTCGACGAGTTCCTGGCGCACGGGCAGGCCGTCCGTGCGGAGCGCGCGCGGGCGCGCGCGGCCGGCGTCGCGCCGGACTTCGTGACGCTCATCCGCGCGTGGGGTGGCGTCACGCTCGCCTACCGCAAGCGCATGCAGGACTCGCCCGCGTACCGCCTGAACCACGAGGAGGTGGCGAAGGCGCTGGAGGAGGGCATTGCCTTCGCCGAGAACCTCAACCCGGTCGAGGCGCTGGCCGACGAGCATGGGCACGTGTCGGCGATGGTGTTCACGCGGACCACGGGAGACGGCGGCGAGATGGTGGAACTGCCGGCCCGCACCGTGCTCGTGGCCGCGGGGACGGCGCCCAACGTCACCTACGAGAAGGAGCATCCGGGCACGTTCAAGCTCGACGGCCGCCAGCGCTTCTTCCAGGGCTTCCGCGCCGTGAAGCAGGCCGATGGCCATTTCGCCCTCGAACCCGATCCGGGCGGCTTCTTCACCTCGCACGACACCGGCGGACGCTTCGTCACCTACTACGGCGACAACCACCCGCGCTACAACGGCAACGTCGTGAAGGCGATGGCATCGGCCAAGGACGGCTACCCGCACGTGGTCGCGCTCTTCGCCGACGAGGTGAGGCAGCTGGACCCGGCGGCGCAGCCTGAGCGCGAGGCAGCGTGGCGCGCGCTGGTCGAGCGCTTCGACGGCCAGTTGCTGGCGCGCGTCGAGCGCGTCGTCCGGCTGACGCCGACGATCATCGAGGTCATCGTGCGCGCGCCCGCCGCGGCGCGTCACTTCCACCCCGGGCAGTTCTACCGCCTCCAGAACTTCGAGCGGCGCAGCCCGCACGTTCACGTCCAGGACCACGTCGCCTCGATGCTGATGGAAGGGATCGCGCTCACCGGCGCCTGGGTGGACCCGGACGAAGGCCTGTTGTCGCTCATCACGCTGGAGATGGGCGTCTCGAGCCGGCTGTGCGCCTACCTGCAGCCCGGCGAGCCCGTCGTCGTGATGGGCCCCACCGGCACGCCCACCGAGATTCCGGAGGGGTCGGCGGTGCTGCTGGCCGGCGGGGGCCTCGGTAACGCCGTGCTGTTCTCCATCGCCCGTGCGCTCAAGGCGCAGGGGAACCGCGTCATCTACTTCGCCGGCTACAAGCACGGCGAGGACCTCTTCAAGCGCGAGGAGATCGAGGCCGCAACCGACCAGGTCGTCTGGGCCACGGACACCGGGGCGACCATCGAGCCGGCGCGGCCACAGGACCGTCACTTCCGCGGGAACATCGTCCAGGCGATGGTCGCCTATGCCGAGGGGGCGCTCGGCGAGCGCGTGGTGCCGCTCCAGGACGTCACCCGCATCATCGCCATCGGCTCCGACCGGATGATGAACGCCGTGCGCCTCGCCCGGCACGGCGCGCTGCAGCCCTACCTGCAGCCCGGGCACGTGGGCATCGGCAGCATCAACTCGCCGATGCAGTGCATGATGAAGGAAGTGTGCGCGCAGTGCCTGCAGCGCCACGTGGACCCCGCGACCGGCCGCGAGGAGTTCATCTTCTCCTGCTACAACCAGGACCAGGACCTCGACCGGGTGGACTTCGCCAACCTCCAGGCCCGGCTGCGGCAGAACAGCGTCCAGGAGAAGCTGTCGAACATGTGGTTCGAGCACGTGCTCGAGGAGGCCGAGCCCGAGTTGACCCACGTCTGAGCGCCAGGCCGGGGCGGGAGCCCGGCGGCGCCCCGTCGCGGCCGCGTGGGGAAGCCGGCGATGCGGGCGGCCCGGCAGGCTGCAACGCGGGCGGGGGCCGGATTCACTACACTTACTGTCACCCGCCCATGCTCCCCGCCGGTACGCGAATCGACGACCGCTACGAGATCCTCGGTCCCCTGGGCGCCGGCGGCATGGGGCAGGTCTACCGGGCACGCCGGCTGCGGCTGGGCGACGAGGTGGCCATCAAGGTCCTGCCGGCGGCGCAGGAAGCCCCGCAGGAACTGCACGAGCGCTTCCTCCGTGAGAGCCGCGCCTGCGCGCAGCTCAAGCATCCCGGCATCGTCGGCATCCTCGACTACGGCGTGGACACCGACCGGCAGCCCTACATGGTGATGGAGCTGCTGAGCGGGCCCAGCCTGGCCGAGGAGATCACCATCGAGGCGCCGATGGCGCCCGCGCGCGCGGCCGGCATCCTCGTTCCGGTGGCCACCGCCCTCCAGCTGGCGCACGACCACGGCATCACCCATCGCGACCTCAAGCCCGCCAACATCGTCGCCCACCGGTACAGGTCGGGCGAGCGCGTGTATGCCAGGTGATCGATTTCGGGCTTGCCGCCATGAAGACCTCGACGCAGTCCACGCGGCTGACGGATCGAACCTGTTCATCGGCACGATGGCCTATGCCGCGCCCGAGCAGATCCGTGGCGAGCCGATCACGGCGGCCGCCGACATCTACGCGATGGGTGTCATCGCGTGCGGATGCTGACGGGCGTCCGGCCGTTCGAGACCGACGACCGCTTCACCCTCATCAACCAGGTGCTGACGATCAGCCCGGTGCGGCCGACCGAGCGTCATCCTGCGCTCCCGCCGGCCGTGGACGAGGTGGTCTTGCGCGCGCTGGCCAAGGATCCGTCTGCGCGCTGGCCGTCGGTGGCCGCGTTTGCGCGGGCGTTCGAGTCGGCCGTGGGCGCGGCACAGGCACCGGAGGCACGGGCCGTGGGTGCGGAGGCGGGCCTGCTCGCGCGCTACGAGATGGGGCCGCCGCTCGGCCGCGGCCGCCTCAGCAGCCTCGTCTACCGGGGCACCCACCGCGCGCTCGGCACGCCCGTCGCCATTCGCGTCCTGCGGCGCGAGGAACAGCCGCACTGGGAGGCGGTGCGGGCGCGCTTCCTGCTCGAGGGGCGGACGCTGCAGGCCGCGCACCCCAGCCTGCTGCAGGTCCGCGACTTCGGCGAGGACGAGCGCGGCGTGTTCGTGGTGACGGATCTCATCGACGGCCCGAGCCTGCGCCAGGCGCTGGCCGAGTCGGCGGCCTTCGACTGGACGCGCGTCAGCGCGCTGATGGCGCAGGCCCTCGATGCGGTCGCCGTCCTGCACCGGCGCGGCGGCTTCATCGCGGGCGTCAACCCCGACATGATTCGCCTGACCCTCGAGGACGGCCACGAGCGCATCGTCCTGTCCACGGCCGGCATCCGCTCGGTGCAGGACGTCCTGGCGACGATGCGCGAGCAGGAGCTGCGCGGGGAGGAGGCGAGCGAGCAGGAGCTGCCCTACGTCGCGCCGGAGGTGCTGATGGGACAGGCGCCGGATTCGCGAGCCGACGTCTTCACCCTCGGCGTGCTCGCCTACCAGATGGCCACGGGGACGCTGCCGTACCGCGCCGGGTCACTGCCGGAACTGATCGGACAGATGCTGCGCGGGGCGCCCCCGCCAGCGGCGTCGCTGCATGCCGCGGTGCCGGCCGATGCCAGTGCCGGCCTGCAGCGCGCGCTCGCGCCCCAGCCCGCCGACCGCATTGCCTCGGTCCACGAACTGGCCCGCGCGCTCGGCGTCAAGGCGTGAACGCCGCTCGTCCGCCGCTCACGCGCCGACCGCCAGGATGGTCCGCGACAGGAACGCGTGGATGTCGGCCTCCTCGTCCAGCAGCTTCGACACGGGCTTGCCGGCGCCGTGTCCCGCACGGGTCTCGACGCGGATGAGGATGGGGCCCGCGCCCACGACGCCCGCGGTGGCCGCCTGCAGCCGGGCGGCGAACTTCCGCGCCATCCCCGGGTCCACGCGGTCGTCGGTGTCGGCCGTCATCACGAGCGTGGGCGGATAGCGCACGCCGTCACGCACGTTGTGAAGCGGTGAGTACGCGTGCAGGAACCCGAACTGCGCCGGATCGTCCGCCGACCCGTACTCCGGAATCCAGAAGCGCCCCACCGTGAACCGGTGATAGCGAAGCATATCCACGACAGGGACGCGGCAGATCACTGCGCCGAAGAGCTCGGGGCGCTGCACCATCACCGCCGCGACGAGCAGGCCGCCGTTGCTGCCGCCCTCGATGGCGAGCCGCGCCGGTTCGGTGTAGCCCTCGGCCACCAGCCACTCGGCGGCCGCGATCATGTCGTCGAACACGTTCTGCTTGCGCTCCAGCATGCCGCCCTGGTGCCACGACTCCCCGTACTCGCCTCCCCCGCGGAGATTGGGAATCGCGACGATGCCACCCTGTTCCAGGAACGCGAAGTTGGCCGGGTCGTACTGCGGCGTCAGGCTGATGTTGAAGCCGCCGTAGGCCGACAGCAGCACCGGTCCTGGCCGGCCGGGTGCCAGGTCGCGCGCGTGGACGAGAAACATCGAGACGCGCGTGCCGTCCTTCGAGCGGTACCAGACCTGGCGCGTCACGTGCGCGCCGGGCGCCGGTCCTGACGCCGACGGCGTCGGTGTCGCGGTCCCGAACGGGCGCCAGTCCTCCAGCGCGCCCGAACCGAAGTCGTAGCGCAGCACGCGTGGCGGCGACGTGAACGACGAGAACCGGCAATACAGCTCGTCGTCGTCGAGCTCACCGGTGAGACCGGAGAGCGAGCCCAGTTCCGGCAAATCGATCGAGCCGCGGTCCGTGCCGTCGAGGTCGGCCAGCCGGATGCGGTCGCTCGCATGGTGCAGGTAGACGGCGACGAGTGACCCATGGACCAGGCGGGCCGACGTCAGCGTGTCCTCGGCCTCGCCAATCACCGGCTCCAGGACCGGAGTGGTGCCAGCGCCGGCCGCGAGGTCCGCGAGGTTCACGCGGGCGATGCGCGCGTTGGGTGCGCCGCGCGTGGTGCGCACGTACAGCCAGCCGTCGCTCGCGCCCACGACGGCGTAGGCGGCGTCGAAGCCGGTGAACACGGGAAAGGGCGCGCCTTCCGGGTGCGACAGATCTGCCGCCACGATCTCGCTGATGTCGCTGGCCCCCCGGAACACCGTGATCAGGAGCCACCGGCCATCCGCCGAGACGTCGGTGGACATCACGGCTTCGCGGTCGTCGGGCCGGCTGTAGACCAGCGCATCGTCGTCCTGGCTCTCGCCGATGCGGTGATAGCGAACTTCGGCGAAGTACTGCTCGTCGCCTGCCGCGACCCGGCCCGGCTCCGGGAAGCGGGTGTAGTAGAACCCCGCATCGTCGTGCGTCCAGGTCAGCTCGGTGAACTTGGCCCAGTGCAGCACGTCCGGAAGGTCGTCGCCGGTGCCCACGTTCCGCACGTGGATGATCTGGCGGTCGCTCCCGTGCACGGACACGGCGTACGCCAGCAGGCGTCCGTCGTGGCTGGGGGAGGCGGCGGTCAGGGCCGTGGTCCCGTCGGTGCCGAGCGTATTCGGGTCCAGCAGCACACGAGCCGGCGGGGCGGGCGTGCCTGCCGCCGCCCGGCCGCGCACGTAGAGCAGCGGCTGATCGCGCAAGCCGTCGTTGAACGTGAAGAACTGACGGCCGCCGCGGATGAGCGGCGCGGTGCCGCGCGGGAAGTTGTAGAGCGCCTCGAGTCGGGCCCTCAGCGTCCCGCGGGCGGGCGAGTCGAGCATGGCGCGTGTCAGCCGATTCTCAGCGTCCACCCACGCACGCGTGTCGTAGCCGTCCGGATCCTCGAGCCACCGGTAGGGATCCTCGACCACCACGCCGTGGTAGCTGTCGGAGACCGCGTCTTGCCTGGCCGCCGGGTAGGACACGCCGCCGTCGCCGGCCTTCTCGTCTGGCATGCGCAGGATTCTAAGCCGTCGGCCCGCGCGGGACGTTGACATCGCGCGCGTTCTGCTCCATCTTGGGCGTGGCGTCATGGCAGAACTTCCGTTCGACGCGCCCACGCATCTTCCGCTACGCGGCGAGCGGATCGTGTTCGCCGGCAAGCCCTGGTCGCTGACGCGCAAGGACGCGCGCGCCATGGCCGAGCGCCTGGGCGGCGCCTGCGACGACGAGGTGTCCGAGCAGACGTCGATGGTCGTCCTGGGCGCCGAGACGTTTCCCGATGGCGTTCCTGCCGACGATGGTCGGGTGGCCGACACATCGGCGCCGGGACAGCGCCTCCGCCGCGCCGCCGAGATCAACCTCGCCACTCCGGGCCGCATCCGCCTCGTGACCGAGGCCGACTTCTGCCGCCTCGTCGGGTTGCCCGACCTGCAGGACCTCCGGACGCAGCACTACGGCCAGCGCGACATCCTGGCGATGTACCCGCTCCTGCGGGAGGACCACCTCCGCTATCTGCAGAAGTGGGGGCTCGTCAAACCCGTGTTCCGCACCAGCGCCGATACCTGGTACGGCTTCGCGGACCTGACCACGCTCCGGCAGATCCACACCGCGCTCCAGCAGGGCGGTGCCTTCCGCGCCGTCCTCCGGGACCTGCAGGCGGCCCGTTCCGGCCAGCTCGCCTTCGACTTCCGTCTCGACGCGCACCAGGCGCGCATCATCGAGCTGCGCGTCCGCCGGCGGATGGCCGACAGCCGGGACACCGCGGCGCAGATGGCGCGGCGGCGCGAGATGGAGCAGTGGCTCTCCTCGCCGACGGCCGACGTCCCGCCGCCGGTGCCGTCGGGCGATCGCACCCTGACCACCGCCGAGCGCTTCTTTCTCGCCGGCTCGCTCCTCGACGACGGGACGCCCGAGAAGATGCAGGAGGCGGCCCAGTCCTATCGCCGCGCGCTCGCCCACGACCCCGACCTGGTTGCGGCCATCATCAACCTGGCCAACATCCATTACGCCATGGACGCGCTGGCCGAGGCGCAGGCGCTCTACGAACGCGCCATCGGCCTCGACCCGACCTACTTCGAGGCCTACTTCAACCTCGGCAACATCCACCACGACCACGCCCGCTATCTCGACGCGGAGGCCTGCTACCGCGAGGCGCTCGGCCTCAACGGGACCTATCCCGACGCGCACTTCTACCTGGCGGTGACGCTGGAGAAGATGGGGCGATCCGCCGATGCGCGGACGCACTGGCAGGCCTACCAGCGGCTGGCGCCGCAGGGCGAGTGGATCGAACTGGCGAAGGAATTCTCGGACTGACGCCGGCCGGTTACCAGCCGTACTCGTCGCGCGGGGCCTCGGTCTGCGGCTTCTTGCGCGTCACACGGCGCGCCTTGTAGTACCCGCAATCTCCACACCACGACTCGGGATTGAAGCCCGTGGTCCCCGCCATCGGCAGCACGTCGCGGTGGCCGCAGTGTTCGGGGGTGCCGTTCTCGGCCGGCTGGCGCCAGCGGCACGACTGGAAGCGCTCGTTCGCGGGTGACTCAGGCGACGACATTGAACCCCACAGCTTTCTCGACCGCACGCCAGGCCCGTTCCTCCGCGGGCGCGACCAGCGTCACGGCGTGGCCGGCAGCGCCGGCCCGTCCGGTCCGGCCAACGCGGTGGACGTAGGTGTCCGGCGTATCGGGGACTTCGAAGTTGACGACGTGCGCGATGCCCTCGATGTCGAGGCCGCGGGCGGCGATGTCGGTGGCGACGAGCACCGGGTGGCGGCCGGAGCGGAAGCCCTCGACCGCCGCGAGCCGCTCCTGCTGCGAGCGGTCCGCGTGCAGCGCGGCCGCCCGGATGCCCTTGGCCTGGAGATGACGGGCCACGCGATCCGCGCCCACCTTCATCCGCACGAACACCAGGACCGGGCCCGTCGCGTCGCGGCGGATGAACTTGGCCAGCCAGTCGATCTTCTCGCCGCCGTCCACCACCTGCATCTCGTGGCGGATGGTGCGCGCGGCGCCCCGCTGGCCCACCTGGACGAACTGCGGGTTGCGCAGCATCTCGGTCGCCATGCGGAGGATCTCTCCGGGCAGCGTCGCCGAGAAGAGCAGCGTCTGGCGGTCGGGCGGCAGTGCCGACAGGATGCGCTGGACGTCAGGCCAGAAGCCCATGTCCATCATGCGGTCCGCTTCGTCGAGCACCAGCACCTGCACGCGCAGGAAGTCGACGGCGTCGTGCCGCATGTGGTCCATCAGCCGGCCGGGCGTGGCGACCACGATGTCGACGCCCGCCTTGAGGGCGCGTTCCTGCGGCCCCATCTCGACGCCGCCGAACACCGGTGCGGTCGTGACGGGCGCGTGGTAGGTGAGCCCCACCAGCGTGTCCTCGATCTGCACGGCCAGTTCCCGCGTCGGCGCCAGGATCAGCGCGCGCGTGTACGGCTCTCGCGACGGGTCGTGGTAGTGCGGCTCTTCGGTCAGCAGCCGCTGCAGGATGGGGGCCGCGAACGCCAGCGTCTTGCCGGTGCCGGTCTCGGCGCACGCCACCACGTCGTGGCCCGCCAGGGCGAGCGGGATCACGGCGCCCTGGACGGGGCGCGTGCCCTCGAAGCCCAGGTCGGCGAAGCCGGTGGCCAGGCGCGGATCGAACTGCAGGGATGCGAACGCCACCGGGTCGGCATTGGCGTCCACCGCAATCCACGGCAGATCGGGCGGCGGCGCGGACGGGGGCGCCGGTGTTGAGGGACGGCCGCCTCGTCGCGGACGACGGGCAGACCCGCCCGGGCGACGTGGGCGGCGCGAGGAAGAAGTGGGTCGGTTCAACGTGCGAATCAGGGCTAGCGGGCGCGGAAGGTGATGATGCCCCGCTGCGGATCGTAGGGCGAGATACCCACGGTGACACGGTCGCCGGGCACCACCTTGATGCGGAATCGCCGCATCCGGCCGCTCAGCTGGGCCAATACTTCGTGGCCTGCGTCCACCTGCACCCGGTAGAGGCCACCGCTGTGCACCGCGACCACCGTGCCCTGTACGTCAATGAGATCGTCTTTGCTCATCCGGAATCAGGACATTGTGTCACGCATGAGGCGCCGCATGCAAACGGCGCACCGCGTCCTCGACCTGGCGGGCCAGCCCGGCATAGTCCTCACCCTCCAGGGAGAGGGGCGGTCCGAAGGTCACGTGGCACCGTCCGGGCCGCGCCATTTTCCACGACGGGTGCAGCACCCGGTCGACGCCGTCGAGCCGTACCGGCACCACCGGCACCTGCAGCCGCGAGCCGATCATGCCGATGCCGCCCCTGAACGGCTGGATGTCGCCGCTCGTGGACCGCACCCCTTCCGGAAAGATCAGCACCGAGAAGCCGTCGCCCACCACCTCGCCGATGTAGCGCAGCGTCTGGCGGGCGCCCGCCTCGCGTTGCGGCAGCGGGAAGGCGCCGAAGAAGAACGCGGCGAGGTAGTAGTTGAGCCGGTTGGTGATCACCTGCCCCGCGGAGTACTGCGCGGGGAAGAAATGGGCCTTGAAGAATTCCTTGGCCATGGCCGGCGCCACCCACTGCCGACGGCGCCCCGGCAGGGCTGCCAGGATGACGGGCACGTCCATGTGGCTCTGGTGATTGGCCGCGAACACCACCGGGCCCTGCAGCCCGTCGAGGTGCTCGAGGCCGCTCACGCGCACCCACGCGAACACGCGCGCGAGCGGCAGAATCCACGTCGCGAGGCTCAGCCGGCGAATCGTGCGCACGAGCGGATGCCGGTTCCAGCGGGGGAAGGCCACCGGCTCCTCGACGACCGGCTCGGTGGGCGCCTCGGCGACCAGCGCCCTCAGCTCGTCGATCGTGCGGGCGCCGGCGAACCGCGTCTCGTCGATGCGGGTCTGGTACCGATCCTCGAGCGCGACCATGAGCTCCACGCGCTCCAGGGAGCTCAGGCCGAGCGCCTCGATCGAGGTGTCGCCTCCGAGGGCGCGCCCTCCGGCGAAGCGCTCGACCAGGCCCTCGATCCCGTCAGCGCCCGACGACGAGGCGGGCACGGCCCCGGCGTCCACCCACTGGCGGATGGCCGCTCGCTTGAGCTTCCGCGTCCCGTCGGTCCGCGGCAGCGGCCCCGAGGTCCAGACGGACACACCGCGGATGCGCTGATGATCCTGCAGCGCGGCGTTGGCCAGGCCGACCACCGCATCGGCGTCGGTGCCGGGCTCCAAGACGAGGACGGCGTGCACGCGCTCCGACGCGCCGTCCTGATGGCCGACGACCGCCGATTCGACGACGCCGGTCACACCGTCGAGCACGCGCTCGACATCGTCGGGAAAGACGTTCAGGCCCTCCGGCGTGACGATCATCTCCTTCGTCCGGCCGCGGATGAAGAGCCGTCCTCCGGCGTCGAGTTCGCCGATATCGCCGGTGTGCAGCCAGCCCTCCGCGTCCCGCGTGCGGCCTTCCAGTCCGCCGGCTGCGGCGCCACCACCCACCGGTTCGAAGTAGCCGTCGGTCACGTTGTCGCCGCGGACGAGGATCTCGCCGTCGTCGGCCACCCTGATCTCGACACCGGCGACGGGCGTGCCGACCGATCCGGTGCTGGTCTTGAAGGGATGGTTGAGCGTGACGATCGGTGCGGTCTCGGTCAGGCCGTAGCCCTGGATGACGACGAAGCCCAGCCGCTTCCAGTAGTCCTCGAGCACCGGGCCGAGCGGCGCGGCGCCGACGACGAAGCCGAAGAACTTCCAGCCGAGCGTGCGATGCACGCGCCGGTAGCGCCACCAGCGGGCGGCAATCGACAGCCCGGCCGGCGGCTCCGCCGCCTGCGGATCGAGCCGCACGGCATGCTCGCGCAGCACGTCGAGGATCTTCGGCACGCAGACGATGATCGAGACGCGCCAGTCCTTGACGCGGCGCACGATGTCGTGCGGGTTGAAGCTCCGCATGAAGACGACCGTGCCGTCCACCAGCGGCGGGATGTTGGTGGCCATCGACTGGCCGAAGAGGTGGCTGAGCGGCAGCAGGTTGAGGAAGCGCAGCGGCAGGAACGGGCGGGCGTAGGGCTTGTACTTCGCGACCTCGCGCGCGACGGGCACGAGGTTGGCCAGCAGGTTCTTGTGGCGCACCACCACGCCCTTGGGCTCGGCCGTGGCGCCCGACGTGAACACGATCTGCGCGACGTCGTCGCGCGAGATGCCGAGGGATGGGAGTGGACCGTCGGCGTCCCAGTCGAAATCGTGGAAGCGCCACACGGCGGTGCCTTCGGGCCATGCCGTCGCGGTTTGCACGGTTTCTGGGCGACCCACGGAATCGGCAGCGCCCACCTCCCAGCCCACCAGCACGGCCCTGGCACGCACGATGCCCGCAATCCGGACGGCAAAGGCGTGCGTGGATCGATAGTCGATGGGAACGACGACGACGCCGGCGATGACGGCGCCCCAGTACGAGGCCAGCCACTCCGCGCTGTTCTCGCCCCAGATGAGCACCGCGTCGCCGCGTGTGATTCCGGCCGCGGCCAGCCTGGCCGCAAATCCCCGTGCCGCGCGCGTGACCTGCTCTTAGCTGAATCGTCGGACGCGATACCCGTCGTCGTGGATGACGAACTCGCCACGCCGGTCTTCGAGCGACCGGAACACATCGATCAGCGTCGTCACTGGATGGATCAGTCTACCCCTTCGGTGCGGACCGCCGGCGGAGGGGCGGGGTAGTATCATCGTTCCCGCGTGGACACGTCCCGGCTCCCGCCCGCCCTCGTGGTCGGCGCGCACTACGATTCGTTCCTGCAGCGTGCGCTGCGCCGCTTCTTCGAGCGTGCCACGCTGGAGGCGGAAGCGGTGCCGTCGCCCTCGTCGGACGGCCGGCTGGCCATCGAGCCCACCTCCGATCCGGGTGCGCTCGTCGTGCGCTGGTTCGGCAACCGCTACGTGCTGCGCGTGCCGCGGCAGCGGCCCTTCACCGAGAACGAGGTGCGCTTCGCACGCGCCATCGGCACGGTGCTCTCGGCGCGCTTCCACGCCATCCTGCGTCCGCAGGCCATCATCGAGCGCGGCGGGCTCTTCCGCGGTGCCATCGAGGACTGCTACGTCGGGGCGTTCTTCGACCCCGAGCCGTACGGCACGCGCGACACCGTCCCTGCACCGCCCGACCGCGTCGCCGAGGCCATCGAGATCCTGCGCGTGGCGGCGCTCTCGACCTACGAGAACCACCCGATCTCGACGGGCGTGCTCCTGCTCGGCGGCGACACCGACCCGGTGTCCACCGACGACGACCCCGGGACCGGACCGCGGTACACGGGCGCGCTCACGGCCATCAAGAGCTTCTTCCGCCTCGCCGACGGCGTGCGCACCGCGTTCCTCGTCGGGCGCGACAGCCGCCTGCTGGACATCGTGGACGTCGATCGGTGGGCGACACAGGCCGCCGGCGGCCAGACATTGGCCGTGCCCTGTGCGGAGGCCTACACCGCGCACGCCCGGGCGACGCTCACGGGTGGCCATGTGGCGGTGGTCCTCAGCCCGCAGCGCGAGATCAAGGTGTTCGCGCGGGGCGAGCAGGTCTTCGCCTTCCGGCACGCCGACTGGCACCTGCTGGATCTGGCGGCGAAGTACCAGATGTGGGAGGCTGCCGTGGGCAGCAGCTCCCTCGCACGCCGCCTCTTCCAGACGGCGCTGGACCTGTCCGATTCACGCCAGGGCGCGCTCTTCGTCGTGCTCCGGCGGCCACTGGAGACGTTGCGGGACATCGTGACCGAGGACGACCGTCTGGACATGGAGCCCGTGGCGATGGCCGACGACGACGAGACGCCGTCGCGGCGGCACCTGCTGCACGTGCTGGCCGGGCGCTCGGTGACCGATCTCGATGCCAGCGTGCTGGCCGCGCTGGCGACACTCGATGGGGCGATGGTCTGCGACCCGCACGGGCACCTGCTGGCGGCAGGGGCCATTCTGCGGCACCCGCCGGGCGTCGCGGGAGTCGGCGGACGCGCCGCCGAGGGGGCCCGCACGACGGCCGCGATGGCTGCCAGCCAGTTCGGTCCCGTCTTGAAGGTGAGCGAGGATGGCCTCATCACCTGCTTCGACGGCGGCCGGGCATGGGATATCTGATCGCTGGGATGTGAGTCATGTCGTTACGAGTTTTCCTGACGGGTGGAACGGGATATATCGGGACCGCGGTCCTCGAGGCGGCGCTGCGCAGCGGCCACAAGGTCACGGCGATTGCGCGCGATCCCGAGAAGGTGGAGCGGCTGAACGCGCGCGGCGCGTCGGGCCTGCTCGCGGGCCTGGACACGCCGAAGCGCTATCTCGACGCCGCCCGTGAGGCCGACGTCGTCGTCCACACGGCGTACGAGTATTCGGCGCGCGGCGTGCAGCTCGACGGCGAGACGCTGGATCACCTGCTGCCGCTCCTGGCGGAGACCGGTCAGGGCAAGACCTTCGTCTACACGTCCGGCATCTGGGTGCTGGGCGACGCGCTCGCGCCGGTGGACGAGAGTGCCCCGCTGGCGCCGTGCGATCTCGTCAAGTGGCGGCCGGCGCACGAGACCCGCGTGCTCGAGGCGACCACCATGAGCCTGCGGACGATCGTGGTGCGCCCCGGCATCGTGTACGGGCGCGGCCGCGGGATCGTGTCCGACCTGCTGAAGGACGCGCTCAACGGGCTCGTGCGCATCATCGGCCCCGGCACCAACCACTGGCCCTGCATTTACGATCGCGACCTCGGCGAGCTCTACGTGCGCCTGTTCGAGAACCCGGAGGCTTCCGGCGTTTTCCACGCCACCGACGAAGCCGACGAACGGGTCGTGGACATCGTCGAGGCCATCGCCGGCCACCTGTCACAGCGGCCGGACGTGCGCCACGTGCCGATCGAGGAAGCGCGCTCGAAGATGGGGCCGTATGCGGATGCGCTGGCGCTCGACCAGAAGGTGCGCAGCCCGCGGGCGCGCGCCCTGGGATGGGCGCCCACGTTGCGCAGCATCTCGGGCAACGTGGCCCGCCTGTTCGAGGAGTACCGGAACGCCCGCGAATAGCGGCTCCGCCTCGGACCCGCCTCGGCATGGCGGCGCCTGGTGACCTCCGGGTCCCGTGACGGGTCCCTGATATCCTGACCGTATGCGACTCTCCACAGGTCTCCTCCTGGCGGTGCTCGCGGCCGCCTGTACGCCCGCGGCGCCTCCCGAGCCCGAGCCAGTCGCCGGTCCCGACGAGTCCGCCATCACCACCGCCTCGCTCACCGCGCACCTGCGGGCGCTGTCCTCGGACCTCTTCGAGGGGCGGGCGCCGGCCACGCGCGGCGGACAGCTGGCGCAGGAATACCTGGCGACCCAGCTCGCCGCGCTCGGTCTCGAGCCGGCCGGTGACAACGGCACCTTCCTCCAGGAGGTCCCGATCGTCGAGTCCACGGTCGAGCGCGGGTTCACGCTGAGCGTGCCCGGCAACGCCTATCGCTACCTGCAGGACGTGGTGGCGTTCTCGGGCCTCGAGCGGCCGCGCGTGCAGGTGCAGGGCGACGTGGTGTTCGTCGGCTACGGCATCAACGCGCCCGAGCTGAAGTGGAACGACTACGCCGGCGCCGACGTGAAGGGCAAGTGGGTGCTGATCATGGTCAACGACCCGCCGGCGCCAGCCGACGAGCCCACGCTCTTCGACGGCCCGGCGCTGACCTACTACGGCCGCTGGACCTACAAGTACGAGGAGGCCGCGCGGCAGGGCGCCGCGGGCGCGCTCCTCATTCACACCGACGAGTCCGCGACGTATCCGTGGCAGGTGGTGCAGTCCTCGTGGAGCGGCACCCAGTACGCGCTGCCGCCGGAGGCTGGCGCCCCGGCGCTGGGCATCAAGGCCTGGCTCACCGAGAGCGCCGCCCGCGACCTGGCGACGCGCGGCGGGAAGGACCTGGACGCCCTGCGGGAGCGTGCGTCCCGGCGGGGCTTCACGGCCGTGCCGCTCGGTATCCGCGCGGCTGCCACGCTGCAGCAGCGGACGTCACGCAAGACCGCGGCGAACGTGGTCGGCAAGCTGCCTGGTGTCAACGACGAGCAGGCCGTCGTCTACACGGCGCACTGGGACCACTTCGGCATGCGCGATCCGCAGCCGGGAGACCCGAAGGACGCCGATCGGATCTTCAATGGCGCCTACGACAACGCCTCCGGCTGCGCGGGGCTCATCGAGATCGCCAAGGCGATGGCCGGCGCGGAGGCGAAGCCGGGCCGCGCCATCTACTTCGTGTTCACGACGGCCGAGGAGTCCGGCCTGCTGGGATCGGAGTACTTCATCGCGCACCCGCCCCTGCCGCCGGCGCAGATGGCGGCCAACATCAACGTTGACGGACTGAACTACCTCGGTCCGACGAAGGACATGGTGATGCTCGGCGCCGACCGGTCGTCGCTCGGCCCGATGCTCGAGAGCCTGCTCCAGGCCCGCGGCCGCACGCTGGGCCGCGACACGCATCCCGAGCGCGGCTACTTCTTCCGGTCCGACCACTTTCCGCTCGCCAAGGCGGGCGTGCCCGCGCTGTCGCTGAGCGAGCCGCGCGAGTTCACCGGTCCCAACGCGGAGGCGCTGCTGAAGAAGCAGGAAGCGTACAACGACACGGACTATCACCAGCCCTCGGACCAGTACGACCCCGCGTGGGACTTCAGCGGCGGCGTCCAGGATCTCCAGGTGCTGGCCGAGCTCGGGTGGGCCGTGGCCGCGGCACCGGCGATGCCGGGCTACAACGAGGGTGACCAGTTCGCGAACGCCCGCCAGTAACACGAAGGGCACGAAGAACACGAAGGGCACGAAGAACACGAAGGGCACGAAGAACACGAAGGACACGAAGCGACGAAGGGGTGGCGGAGACGAGATGAGCACATCGACGGCAACCGGGCTGGTCACGCTGGATGAGATTGTCGCGGCGCGGGAGCGCATTCGGGCGGCGGCGCGGGTGACGCCGATGCTGGAGGTGCGAGCGCCGGAGGGGTCGGCCGTTCGGCGGCTCTGGCTCAAGGCAGAATCGCTGCAGCCGATGGGCGCGTTCAAGATTCGCGGCGCCTACAACATGATCTCGCAGCTGCCGGCCGAGGCGCTCTCGCGCGGCGTGATCACCTACTCCTCGGGCAATCACGGCCAGGCGGTCGCCCTGGCGGCGCAGTTGCTCGGCGCGCCGGCGGTGATCGTCATGCCGACCACCGCGCCGGCGGTCAAGGTCGAAGGCGCGCGCTCGTACGGGGCTGAGGTGCAGTTCGCCGGCACCACGTCCACCGACCGGCAGCAGCACGCGGAGGCCGAGGCCGCGCGCCGCGGCCTCACCATCGTGCCGCCGTTCGACCACCCGCGGATCATTGCCGGGCAGGCCACGGTGGGCCTCGAGGTCCTGGAGCAGTGCCCGGAGGTGGACGCGATCATCGTCCCCGTCGGCGGCGGTGGTCAGCTGGCGGGTGTGGCCGCGGCCGTGAAGCAGTCGCGTCCTTCGGTGCGCATCATCGCCGTCGAGCCCGACGGCGCGCCGACGATGAAGACGGCGATGGCGGCCGGGGAGCCGGTGTCGCTGCCGGGCACCGGTTCAATCGCCGACGGGCTGCTGACCATTCGCGCGGGGGACGTCACCTTCGCGCATGCGCGGGCGTTCGTGGACGAGTGCGTCACGGTGTCGGACCAGGCCATCGCCGCGGCAGTGGCCTGGCTGTTCCGTCACGCCCGGCTCGTCGTCGAGCCCAGCGGCGCGGCTGCCACGGCCGCTGCCCTCGCCGGCCTGGGCGGCATCGAGGGAGCGACCGTGGTCGCCATGGTGTCGGGTGGCAACGTGGCGCCCGAGGCCTACGTGAAGTACCTCACGGCCGGCGCCTGAGCTCACCCCGACAGGAACATCTCGTAGGCGGGATTCCCGGCCTCGCGCTCGAAGTGATAGCCGAGGCCGGCCAGCACCTCCTCGAACGCCTGCGCCTCGCCGGGCGGCACCTCGAAGCCCGCGAGCACGCGCCCGAAGTCGGCGCCATGGTTGCGATAGTGGAACAGGCTGATGTTCCATCGGCCGCCGAGCCGGTCGAGGAAGTCCAGCAGCGCGCCGGGACGTTCCGGGAATTCGAACCGGTAGAGCCGTTCGTGCTGGACGTCGCGCGACCGGCCGCCCACCATGTAGCGCACGTGCAGGGTCGCCAGCTCGTCGCGCGTGAGGTTCAGCGTGCGATAGCCGCCCGCCGTCAGCTCGGCCGCCAGGGCCTCGGCCTCCGGCGGAGGCCACCGTGACGCCCACGAAGATGTGCGCCGCGGCGCGTCCGCTCAACCGGTAGTTGAACTCCGTGACCACGCGCCGGCCGATGGTGGCGCAGAACTCCCGGAATGCACCCGGCCGCTCCGGAATGGTCGACGCCGAAGAGGGCTTCGCGCGCTTCGCCGACCTCCGCGCGCGCTCGGCCACGAAGCGCAGGCGGTCGAAGTTCGTGTTCGCGCCGCTCAGCACGGCCACCAGGTCGAGCCCCCGCCGGTCCGTTCTCGACGCCCATGCGCGCAGACCCGCCACCGAGAGCGCGCCGGCCGGTTCCATCAGCGAGCGCGTGTCGTCGAACACGTCCTTGATCGCCGCGCAGATCTCGTCGTTGGTCACGCGGACGATCTCCGTCACCGCGCTCTGCACGAGCGGGAACGTCTGCATGCCGACCTCGCGCACCGCGACGCCATCGGCGAAGATGCCCACGTGGTCGAGCGCCACGCGGTGTCCGGCGGCCAGCGATCGGTACATGGCATCGGCTTCGAACGGCTCGACGCCAATCACCTGGACGTCGGGCCGTACGGCCTTGACGTAGCTGGCGATGCCGGCGATGAGCCCGCCGCCGCCGACCGGCACGAAGATGGCGTCCACCTGGCTCCGCTGATGACCGAGGATCTCCAGGGCGATGGTGCCCTGGCCGGCGATCACGAGCGGATCGTCGAAGGCGTGGACGAACACGCGCCGCGTCTCCTCCACCAGCTCGTCGCAGCGGGTCTTGGCCTCCGAGTACGAGTCGCCGGCGAGCTCGACCTCCGCCCCGAGTTCGCGGACCGCCTCGACCTTGATGGCGGGCGTGGTCCTCGGCATGACGATCAGCGCACCGATGCCGAGATGGCGCGCGGCGTAGGCGATGCCCTGGGCGTGATTCCCGGCGCTCGCCGTGATCACCCCCCGGTGGCGCTCGTGCTCGGACAGGTGCGCCATGCGGTTGTAGGCGCCCCGGAGCTTGTATGTGAAGATGGGCTGCAGGTCCTCCCGCTTGAGGAACACCTGGTGGCCGGTGCGGGCCGACAGGCGGCGGGCCGGATCGAGCGGCGTCGTCCGCGCCACGTCGTAGACGCGGCTGGTCAGGATGAGGCGCAGCATTTCCATCATCCCGGTCGGCAGGCGCTCGTCACTCGGCTTCACGCTCACCTCATCAGCCTCCGTGCCGCCTCCGTGGCCTCGTCGAGGCTGGCGACCGTACCATCCAGCTGCTGCTCGTACACCGTCTTGAGGATCGCGCCCATCCCCGGGCCCGGGGACACGCCGAGCGCGATCAGATGCCTGCCCAGTAGTATCGGCGCGGGCGGCCGGTGCTCCACGCCCAGGCTGCGCGCCCGCTCGATGAACCAGTCCATCGCCGTGCAGTCGAAGGCGCCCGCCCGGCCGTGGCAATCGGCGCGGGCGAACCGGGTCAGGAGTTCCAGGTCCACCCGCCCCGCCAGCCGCCGGAACGCCCCGTCCCGCACGGTGTCCCGGGCCTTGTGGAACGCGCTCGGGCGGAGGTGCTCGGCGACCAGCCCCAGCACCTGCGCGCGCACGTCCACGCCGTCGAGCGTGTGGACGTTGAGCCGGTCGAGCAGGCGCTCCGCCAGCGGGACGCCCGCAGCCTCGTGCCCCGGCGACTTGATGCGGCCGTCCGCGTGCACGGTCGTCTCCGGCTTCCCCAGGTCGTGGCAGACGGCGCCCAGCATGACGATGGCGAGCCGGGGACGGGACAGGTCGGCATTCCGCCGCCTCGCCTCGTCGATCACCATCAGCGTGTGCGTCCAGACGTCGCCCTCCGGATGCCACTCGGGATCCTGCGGACAGTCGTAGAGCGGCACCATCTCGGGCAGCAGCCGCTCGACGACACCCAGCTCGCGCGCGAGCGCGAACCCCAGGGACGGCCGCTCGGCGACGAGCAGCAGCTTCTCGAACTCGCCCCAGATGCGCTCGGCGGGCAGATCGTCCAAGGGGATGGCGCGGCAGATGGCGGCGCTGGCGGGCTCGAGCGTCAGGTCGAAGCGCGCCGCGAACTGCAGTGCCCGCAACACGCGCAGGGAGTCGTCGGCGAACGTCGTGGCGTCGACGACCCGCAGCACCCGGCGCTCGAGGTCCTGGCGGCCGCCGAAGGGGTCGATGTACTCGTCGGTCAGCGGATCCCAGGCCACCGCGTTGATCGTGAAGTCGCGGCGGCGTGCGGCGTCCTGGACGCTCATGAACGGATCGCCCTCGACGGCGAAGCCCTTGTGCCCGCGGCCGGTCTTCGACTCGCGGCGCGGCAGCGCGACGTCCACGGCGCCCAGCTTGAACACCGGGAATGCCTGGCCGACCGGTTCCACCCGTCCGAGCTCCCGCAACACCTCGATCAACCGCTCCTGCGGGATGCCGAAGACCTCGACGTCGAGGTCCTTGGACGCCCGGCCGAGCAGCCGGTCGCGCACGAAGCCGCCGACCGCCAGCGCCCGCCCGCCATGGAGCCGGATGTGCTCCGCTATCCGCCGCGCATCGTCCACGGAGAAGAGCGTACAGCCAAAACCCGGGCCGCAAATGGGCCGCAGATGACGCAGATGACGCAGATGGCGCAGAGGGCGCAGGGGCCGCAGATGACGCAGATGACGCAGAGGGCCGGTTACCGTCATCGGTGCTCGCTTGTCATAGGCACCAGTCCAGTGCCCGTCATTCGTGCCGGCAGTGACCATCGCCCGCCGAGGTGTTCGCGCTAGTCCCCTGCCGGCCGCGGCTCTCAGCACACCTTCGTGTCTCGCGCCGTCCTCGGGTCTTCTGCGCCTTTCTGCGGAATCTGCGGCATCTGCGGCATCTGCGGCTTCTGCGCCATCTGCGGCCGGCGGCAGCGCCTCCCTCGCATCCATGCCCTCCGGCACGTCGGCGGCAACGGCCGGCCCCTCGACGACGGTTGGCGCCGCCGTCTCGTCGAACAGCATCCGTGCGGCGGTCGGGCAGTAGTGCGACAGGGTGACGTGCACGCCGCGCGGGTCGATGGCGCACACGAACGGGAAGTGCACGCAGGAGGCCGGCCGGTGCGCGTGCACGCGGCAGCCACCGCCAGGCGAGGGCCGGTGGAAGACGCAGGCGCCATCGGCGGCCAGTGCCAAGGTGCCTGCGACGTCGTCAGGTGCTCCCGGCGCGGGCCGCAGCCAGGACCTTGTGCCCAGTGCCCTCGCGGCCGCGGTGAGGTCGATGGCGGTGGCGCGCGTCCGTTCGACGGGAATGGGCCAGCCCGCCGTGCAGCAGGCGCCGGCGTGCCGGCACGCGTAGCCGAGGTGCGTGCTCAGCCAGAAGGTCTGCATGTGGCGGCCGGCAGCGCGCCGCGGAGGGCACGCCGCCGGCAGGCATCCTACTTGCGCACGCCCGAGTACTCGAGCATCTGGGCGGTGAGGTCCATCGGGTAGGAGATCGTCACGTCCGTGATCGTCCCGTCTGCGCCGGTCACGGCCGTCAGCTTCGGCATCACGAAACCGGTGTAGGACGGCAGGTTCAGCGTGTCCACGCGCGCGACGATCTCGTCGCGGAGCTTCGGATCGAAGTGGATGCCGTAGTCCTCGAACAGCGTCTTCGCGCCCTCGAAGTCGCCCTCCGACTTGATGCGCTGCACGGCGGCGAGGAGCTGGCCGACGCCCTCGCGGAACGCGGCCGGGTCGACCATCACCAGGTAGGTCTTGCCGTCGCGCGTCCGCTCCTCGATGGCCTTGGTGTTGGCCATGAGCCACCGCACGATCATCTGGCGGTTGCGCATGTGGTCCTCCTCGATCTGCGACCCCTCGCGGACGCGCCGCAGCTGCACCAGCGCGTTGCGCGTATACGCCTCGTACTCGGCCCGGACGATGGCGTCCTGGTCGGCGGCTGGGATGATGCCGAGCTCCACGAGCTTCGGGTCGGCGATGAAGTAGAGGCCGACCAGGTCCGCCCGGCCTTCTTCGAGCGCCGAGAAGTACTCCTTGATGAGCGCCTGCGGCGGGGCCGAGAGCGATTCGGACTGCCGGCCAGACGCGTGGCCGATCACCTCGTGCATGTCGGTGGTGAGGGCCGAGGAGAACTCGCCGAACTTCGAGGCGCGATCCGCTTCCTCGGGCGTCCACGAGAACTCGCTGCGCATCGACCCGGGGCTCGACTGGTCGTAGGCCTCGATCACGTTGGAGAGCGCCACCGACTTGCTGCCGTACTTCTCGCGGATGGCCTGGTCGTTGGGCAGGTTGATGCCGATCGGGGTGACGGGCCCCGAATCGCCGGTTTCGATCACGACGTCGATGGCGTTGGCCACGATGCCCTGGACGTCCGGCTTGCGGTACTTCGCCGGCCACGGCATGTGATCCTCGAACCACTGCGCGTTGGCGCCGAGCGTCTTGATGCGGCCCGTCTTCTCCTGGTTCACGTAGTACACCAGGGCCTCCCAGCTGCCCTTGGTGCCGCGCGGGTCCATGTAGACCTCGATGAACCCGTTGATCGTGTCCACGGAGGAATCCGTGTCCTGCACCCAGGCGATGTCGTACTTCTCGCGATCCGCCTGCGCGCCGGTCCGATAGAACGCGATCAGGGCATCGAGCGCTTTGGCGGTGGGGGCCGGGGCGACGTC
>JAWKHU010000048.1:0-130857 GCA_041394685.1 Vicinamibacterales bacterium | reverse complement strand
TTTCCCGGCAGTTCGTCCTCTTCGTCGCCGCGCTCTTCGTGTTCGGCGGCGGGTACGGCGCCAACCGGCTTGCCCGCTACGTCACGGCCGATCTCTACCCGCCGGCGGTGCGTGCCACCATGATCGGCTGGATCGTGTGGGCCTCGACCATCGGCGCCGTCGCCGGGCCCGCCCTGCTCGCCCCCTCCCGCGGCCTGGCGGAGCGGATCGCCCTGAACGGCCTCGTCGGCCCCTATCTGGTGTGCGCGGCGGCCTGTGCCCTGGCCGTCGCCATGATGCTGGCGGCCCCCCGCGACATCTTCGCCGCGGCTCACGACCACGCCCCGGCGAGCCGGCCTGCCGCAGCGGGAGGCATTCGCGTCGCGCTCGCCCATCCGCTGGTGGGCCTGGCGCTCACCTCGATGGTGTCGGGCCAGTTCGTCATGGTGCTGGTGATGACCATGACCCCGGTGCACGTGCGCCATGGCGGTCACGGACTGGGCGCCATCGGCCTGGTGATCGCCGCGCACACGCTGGGCATGTACGCCCTGTCTCCTGTCACCGGGCGCCTGGGGGACCGCTACGGCCGCCTGCCGCTCCTGGCCGCAGCCGTCGGCACGATCGCAACAGCGTGCGTGGTGGGAGCGGCCGCGCAGGCCTCGTATCCGCTCACGCTCGTCGCGCTCTTCCTGCTCGGCATCGGATGGAATCTGGGCTTCGTGGGGGGCAGCGCGTTGCTCACCGACAGCATCGCCCCTGCCGAGCGGGTGCGCGTGCAGGGGTTCGGCGACGCGCTCATCTGGGGCGGCGGCGCGCTGGCCAGCACGATGTCGGGATGGATGCTCGAGCACGCGGGCTTCCGGTGGCTCTGCCTCGCCGGCCTCGCGCTATCACTCGCGCCGCTGGTGCCGCTCCGCCGGCTCCGGCTGGATGCCGTACGCCGCGTGCACGTCCCGGAGTGACACGACGCCCTCGACACGCGCGGGATCCAGGCGCGACACGATCGGCACGAACGGTTGTCTCGCCAGGCGGCGGAGCACGGCGTCGAGCGGCTCGTCGAGGTGGGCGATGGCCAGCCCGTCGAGGGCTGACGCCGACCCCAGCATGGCCGCTCCGTCCGACCGGGGTTCGCCGAGCGCGTGCGCCTCAGCGCCTCGCCACGCCCCGTCCACCATCGTGAGCACGATGCGGCCGTCGCCGGCCTGCCTGGCCGCGTCGAGGGGCGTCTCCGGCGGCAGCACGACGAACGCCGACCCGCCGCGGCCGAGCGCCTGCTCCACCCGGAGCGGTTCCTCCTCGCGCTGCTGCCGCGCGGACGGGAGCACGGCGCCTTCCTCGTCGGCCACCAGGTCGAGGAGCGACCGGTGGTGCAGGCGGCGCGCGACCAGGAAGCCGAGCGTGGCCGTGATCATCGCCGGCACGATCATGGCCGACGACCCGCTCAGCTCGAACACCATGAAGACCGCCGTCATCGGCGCCCGGAACACGCCGGCGAAGACGCCCGAGACGCCCGCCAGCACGAAGCCGACGGCGGGCCAGTCGAGGGCGGGCACCACTTCCGGGCCGAGGCCTCCGAGCACGCCGCCGAGCATGACGCCGAGGAACAGCGTCGGGGCGAACAACCCGCCCGGCGATCCGGCGCCGAACGCCAGCGCCGCCACGATCAACTTCGCGCCGCCCAGCATCGCCATCGTCGTCCACGGATACTGGCTGTGCAGCGCGGCGTCCATGGCGCGGTAGCCGGGGCCCAGGACTTCCGGCATCCACAGGCCCACGACACCCGCGGCGGCGCCCGCCGCCAGCGGCGCCAGTCCGGGGATGAGGCGCGAATGCTCGCCGAAGCGGTTGCGCACCGCCGCGATCGCTTTGACATAGACGGCGGCGAAGATGCCCGACGCCACGCCCAGAATCGCGAAGGCCACGACCTGCTCGAGCCCGATCGACGCGCTCAGCTCCGGCACGCTGAAGAGCGGCGCGTCGCCAAGGAACAGCCGCGCCACGACGACGGCGGCGACGGCCGCCAGGACGATGGAGCCGAGGACGGCGGCATCCCACGCGGCGACGACCTCCTCCATGACGAAGAGCACGGCCGTGATGGGCGTGTTGAACGCGGCGGCGATGCCGGCAGCGGCCCCGGTCGGCGCCACCAGGCGCATCGAGCGCCGCGTCAGCTCGAACGCGCGGCCGAGCGACGAGGCGATGCCCGCGCCCATCAGCAGCGACGGGTCCTCCGGGCCGAGGGGCGTCCCCGACCCGATCGACAGGCAGCAGGCGGCGAACTTGCCCGGAATCGCGGAGAACGGGATGTTGCCGTTCGACACGTAGATCGCCGACTTGGTCTGCACGATGCCGCTGCCGCCTCCGGCGGGCGCCACGTAGCGGACGAAGAGCGCGGCGGCCGCCGCGCCCCCGCCGGGCACGAGCACACGCAGCCACGCCGGCGCTCCTGCATCGTCGATGAACCACGCCAGCAGCTCGATCGCCGCATGGAAGCAGACGATCAGCAGACCGGTGGCGACGCCGATGAGCACCGCCAGCAGCAGGAAGCGCTGCGTTTCGCTCAGGCGGGGGATGACCCCGGGCGCCGGTCCCTCGCTCACCGCCGCGCGCCTCCCGCCACCCGGCGCAGCGCGAGATCGAGCGCGGTTTCGCCCGAGCCCGAGGGGCACGAGGTGGACACCGCCCGCGCCACCGCCTCGAGCAGGGCCGCTTCCTCGTCGAGCACCCGCGGCGTCACCGACGCCGGACGCGGCGCGTCGAGCCTCGCGCGCAGGCCCAGCTGCTCGGCGCCGAGGCTGCGGCCCGTCCAGCACGCCTCGATCCGGGGACGGGCCAGCTCCAGGAGCCGGCGCACGCGGGCGGCGCGTTCGCTCGCGGGCAAGCGCGGCTTGTTCGGGTCCAGGCCGTCAACGGTCGTGGCGAGGGCGAGACGCGTGGCCGACGCCTGGTCGTCGGGGTCGGCGAGCAGCGCGCGCCGGGCCGCCGCGGCGGCGCCCTCGTAGTCGCCCGCTGCCAGGAGGGCCTCCGCGAGTCCCGCCGGCGCGGCGCCAGGATCGGTGAACCGATCGCTGACCGTTCGAAAGACCCGCGCGGCCTCCTCGGGGAACCCGGAGTCGAGGAGCTGGCGCCCGACGCGCAGCAGCAGCGGCTGATCGCCGGGGAATGCCGTCGCCAGCTGCGTCAGCTCCGCGCGGACGCGCTCGCCGTCGGCGGTGCCTCCCAGCAGGTCGATCAGCTCGAGGCGGGCCCGCACCCGTGACGGCTCGTCCTCGGATGACCAGCGCCCATGGATCGCGCGGTAGTAGCTGGCCTCCGCGTCACCGAAGCGGCCGCGCGCGCGCTGGATGCGTGCGCGGGCGAGGTTCGCGTCGCCGCTGGTGGCGTCCACGAGGAGGACGTCCTGCAGGTAGCGCTCGGCTTCGTCGTAGCGTTCGAGCGCGACGAGCGCGCGCGCCAGCGCGAGCCGGTAGGAGGCCTGGCCGGGCTCGAGGGCGACCGCCGTCCGGAACGCGGCCGCAGCCGGCTCGGCGCGGCCCGACTCCACGAGCGCCTGCCCCGTTTCCATGGCCGCCAGCGCGCGCGCCTGCTGCCGGCGATGGTACTCGCCTGCCAGCGAAGTGGCCGCGAGCCAGAGCGCCACCATGCCCAGCGCGACGAGCAGGATGCGCCCCCACCAGATCGGCGCGGGCACGAGCGGTCCGTCCGCGCGCGGGACGGAGATCGCGGGCGGGGGCTCGCCGTTCACGGCCGGAGACTCATCGCGACCGGGCTGGCGGGGCCGGCGCGTCGGTCACGGGGCCGCCCGACGCGGCGCGCGCCGCGCGCTCGGGAAAGGCGTCGAGGAACGATGCCAGCAGTTCGCGCACGGCCTTGTGATCGTCCACGCGGAAACGCGCGCACGACGGCCGGTGACCGACGGCGATGGTCACGTTCTCCGGCGCGAGGGCGGCGAACAGGTCCTCGTCGGTGCGATCGTCACCGAGCGCAATCACGCGGACACCGGGCTCGGCCTCGTCCTGGACGCGGCGGGCGACCAGCGCCTTGCTCACCCCACGGGGCCGCACCTCGATGACCTTCTTCCCCTCGATCACCTCGAACGGCTGGTTGCTGAGCGCATCGGTGAGGTGCACGCGCAGGTCCTGGGCCTGCCGGAGGCCGAACTCCTTCGGCGCCCGTCGGTAGTGCCAGGTGAGCGACGCGGTCTTGGTCTCGATCTGCGATCCGGGCGTCCGCGCCGTGAAGTGCTCGAGGATCGGCAGGATGCGGCGCGACCAGTCCGGATCCACGCGCACGGCCGTCCGCCACGTGCCCTCGCGTCCGTCGCGGTGCCACAGGCCGTGTTCGGCCCACAGCGAGATCGGCAGCTCGCCCAACCATCCTTCCAGCGTGGGACGCGGCCTGCCGCTCACGATGTCGATCTGCAGTCCCGGCGACGCCGCCAGCCGTTCGAGCAGCCGCAGCAGCGCCTCGTCGGGTGCGGCGAGCTCGGGCGAGCGGACGATGGGGACCAGCGTGCCGTCGTAGTCGAGCAGCAGGCGGACACCGGCCGCCTGGCGCGCATCGGCCAGGGCGTGCGTCAACGTCTCGGGCGACTGGAGCACGACCGTGCCCCCATCGGGCCTGAGCGCCTCGAGCTGCGTGAGGAACCCGCGGGCCCAGGCGTGGATGTCGTACTCGCACACACGGTCCCGCAGCGTCCGCATCCGCGCGCGCCGCTCCTCCGGCAGGAGGGCGAGCGCCTGCCTGACGCTCTCCGTCACCGACTGCACGTCGTAGGGGTTCACGACGATGGCGCCGTTGAGCTCGGCGGCCGCGCCGGCGAACTCGCTGAGGACGAGCACGCCGTCCTCGTCCACACGCGACGCGACGAACTCCTTGGCCACCAGGTTCATGCCGTCGCGCAGCGGCGTCACCAGCATGACGTCGGCCGCGACGAAGAGCGCCACGAGCTGGCGCATCGACACCGAGCGGTGCATGTAGTGAATCGGCGTCGAGCGCACGGTCCCGCAGAGCCCGTTGATGCGCCCGACGTTCTCCTCGACCTGGCGCTTGAAGCGCCGGTACGAGTCGACCTCGCCCCTCGAGGGCACGGCCACCTGGATGTACCGCACGCGATCCCGCAGCTCCGGCTCCGCCGTCAGGAGCCGCTGGATGGCGTGCAGCCGCCGCGGAATGCCCTTGGTGTAGTCGAGCCGGTCCACGCCGAGGATGATCCGCCGCCCGCCGGCCTCGCGCCGGATCTCGGCCACCTCCGCCGCGACGTCCGGGTCCTCGGCGAGTTCGGTGAACCGCCGCGCATCGACGCCCATCGGAAAGACGCCCATGCGGACCTCACGCTGGTCCACCCGCACGCGGTCGATGTCGGTCTCGAGCCCCTTGAGGTGCAGCAGCGCGGCGACGAAGTGCCGCATGTAGTCGAAGGTGTGGAACCCGACGAGGTCGGCGCCCAGCAGGCCGTCCAGGAGCCGCTCGCGCCACGGCAGCAGCCGGAAGACCTCTGACGAGGGGAACGGGATGTGGAGGAAGAAGCCGATGCGCGCCTCCGGCAGCCGCGCGCGCAGCAGCGCCGGGACCAGCATGAGCTGGTAGTCGTGCACCCAGATCGTGTCGCCCGGACGGTACTGATCGGCGACGGCGTCGGCGAACAGCTCGTTGACCTGCTGGTAGGCTCCCCACCCCGTCGCGTCGATGGGCACGCGGTCGATCAGGTAATGGAACAGCGGCCAGACGACGCCGTTGGAGAAACCGTGGTAATAGCGGTCCACGTGCTCGGCCGCGAGGTGCACCGGGACGATGCCCCGGCCGGCCAGCTCGCGATCCAGGTCGGTGCGCTGGTCGGCCGTCAGCCGCGACACGTCTCCTGGCCAGCCGACCCAGAGCCCGTCGGATCGCTCGTGCCACGGCCTGAGGCCCGTGGCGAGCCCGCCGGTCGCCGACGTCAGGCGCACACGCCCGTCGGACAACCGGGCGGTGACCGGCAGCCGGTTCGACACGATGAGCAGGCGGTTGGCGGCCATCCGGCTATGTTACCATCCCATGATTTGAGCTCAAACCAACATGGCTGAGTCGCAGGTCCTGCCCCTCCCCCACCCGGTTCGCTCCCGCGACCACCCCGACGTGCTCCAGTTCATGCAGCTGCTCTGGGCGGTCGTTCACGGCATCGAGACCACCTCCAAGCGCATGGGCGCCCGCACCGGCGTCACCGGCCCGCAGCGCCTCGTCCTGCGTGTCGTGGGCCTGTTCCCCCGCCTCTCGGCCGGTGAGCTCGCCGCCATCATGCTCGTCCATCCCAGCACCCTGACCGGCATCCTGCAGCGCCTCGTCGCCCAGTGGCCTGCTCGCCCGTGCCTTCGACCCGCGCGACCGGCGGCGCGCCGTGCTCCGGCTGACCGCCCGCGGCCACCGCGCCAACGACACCGACGATGGCACGGTCGAGGCCGCCGTCTCCGTGGCGCTCGAGGGCGTCAACGCGCGCGACCGCGCGGCCACGCGCCGCGTGCTCGCCCGCCTGGCAGGCCACCTCAAGCCCGCCCCGGAGCACCGTCACCGCGACGAACGGCCCCTGCGCGCACGCGGGCCCGCCGCGGCTGACCGCCGGGCCTCCTCGGCTACGATACCCACATCCCCGGTGGCCGCCCGTCGTGGCGGCACCGGCACGCGAGGAGCTCGCCGATGGAACGACAGGGACCCGTACTGGCCGCGACCAGCCTGACCGACGCCGACGACGAGGTCCTGCGCCAGGCGCATGCCCTGGCCGTTCGTCATCGACGCCGCCTGACCGTCTGCCACGTCCTGCCCGAGGCCTTCCGCGTCCGGGTGCTGTTCCCCCAGGATTCCGGCGTCGACGAGACGACGATGGCGCCGCTCGAGGCGAAGGCGCGCGAGGCCTGGCCGCACGCGTCGAGAAGGTGCTGGGCGGCCGTGACGCCGCCGACGCCGCGCTGGAGTCGGGCACGCCGCACGCCGGAATCACCGAGACGGCCGCGCGCGTGGGTGCCGCGGTCGTGGTGGTCGGCCACGGGGCGACGGCGCTGCGCGTGGCGCGCGCCGCCGAGTGTCCCGTCCTCGTGGTCAGGCCCTCGCCGGCGACGGGGGACGTCATCGGCGCCACCGACTTCTCCGACCCCGCGCCGCCTGCGGTGCACCTCGCCGCCGACGAATCACGGCTTCGCGGCGTGGGCCTGCGCCTCCTGCACAGCCTCGAACTGGACGAGGCCTCGGCCCTGGCAGCCGCCAGCCTCGGCGGCATGATGCCGATTCCGCTGCTGCCCGAGTCCGTGTCGCGTGAGTACGAGGCAGACGCGCGGGCGCGCCTCGAGCACGCGATGACCGACGTCGGCGCGACCGGACAGGCGATCGTGGTGCGCGGCCGACCGGCTGCTGCCATCGTGGCGGCCGCGGGCGCCCCGGCGGCCGCCCTCGTCGTGGTCGGCACGCGCGGGCGCTCGGGCCTCTCGCGGCTCATGCTCGGCAGCGTGGCCGAGGACGTCGTCAGCCGCGCGCCGTGCTCGGTGCTGGTCGTGCCGCTGCATCCCGACGCCTAGCCGCGGCCGCTAGGCCTGGGGACGCTTCACCGGCCTGATCTCGACGGGCGGAGCGGCCGGGTTGATCCACTCGATGACGGCCGCATACCCCAGGCTCTCGGGATCCTGCCGCAGGTAGCCGGACGTGACCGCGATGACGCGGAACCCCCGATTGAGCTGGAACGAGAGCGTCGGGTCCGTGACCTCGCCGCGCTCGACCGCGTCCACGTAGGCCTCGGGCGTCATGCGGTCTGCGAACTCGTGATAGCCGCGGAGCCGCGCCCCGGCGCGGATGCGCCGGAGCCCGAGGCGCACGACCAGTTCCCGCCGTGCCTCGTAGAGGCGGCTGCCGATCCCCGACCCCTGCCGCTCCGGATCCACCATGACCTCGGCGCCGTACAGGGTGTGGCCGCGCTCGGGATCGTGGTTGGTGAAGGTCCCGCCAGCCGTGAAGTCGCGCCACGTCGTCCGGGCGTCGTAGTCCTCCCAGAGCACGATCAGGCTGGCGGCCATGCCGACGATGAGGCCGTCCTCGAGGGCCACGAACTGGCCGTCGGGAAACACCGTCAGGTGCGACGCCAGTTGCGTCGGCGACCACGGCAGCGAGTCGGGGTAGACGCGGCGGCACAGGTCGATGATCCCGTCGAAGTCGGCGGAGGTGGTGTTGCGGACGTCGATCTCGGGCTCGGGGCTGCTCACAGGGACACCACTTCGGGCGTCGCCACGAGTTCGGCGGTGACGCCGCGGTCGAGCAGCGGCACGACGGTGCCGTCCTCGAGCGCCTCGACGATCGTATTGAGGTTGAGCTCGGCCACGATCATCATCTCCTGGTTGGGAATGCCCTCGGCGAGGATGCCGTCGCGTGCGAAGGCGAAGTCGCTCGGCGTGAAGATGCCGGCCTGTCCGTAGTTGAGCGAGACGGCCGGCACCATCGGCAGCGAGCCCACGGTGGGCGACTGAATCACGTACATCTGGTTCTCGATGGCGCGTGCGTGCGAGCAGTAGCGGACACGGAGGAAGCCCTGGCGCTCGTCGGTGCACGAGGGCACGGCGAGGATGTGGGCGCCGCAGCGCGCGGCCGCGCGCACGTACTCCGGGAACTCCACGTCGTAGCACACGGCCACGGCGAGCTTCCCGAACGCGGTGTCGAACACGTTGAGGCCGCTGCCGGGCGACATCTCCCACTCGCGCTCGAACCGCGTGAGGTGCAGCTTGCTCTGGCGGCCGTGCCGGCCGTTGGGCCCGATCACGTGGCAGACGTTGGTGACGGCGCCGTTCTCCTCGACGTGCGGGATCGTGCCGGCCACGATGTACATCCCGTGCTTGATCGCCAGCCCCGCCATGAGCTCGAGGAAGGGCTCCTCCTGCGCCGCCAGCCGGCGGATCTGTTCGGGCAGCGGGCGCCGCACGTCGCCGAGGGTCAGCAGCTGGAGCGTGAAGTACTCCGGGAACACGACGAGGCGCGAGGTGTAGTCGGCCGCGGTCTCGATGAGGCCGATGACCTGGTCGCGGAACTCGTCCCAGGTCTGAATCGGCCGGATGAAATACTGCAGCGAAGCCACGCGCAGTCGCGCCATGCTCACCAGTCACCTCCTGCGAACGGGTCGGTCGGGCCGCCGGCGGCGCCCGCGGCGGACGCTCAGCGCGTCCCGCGGCGAGAGAACAGGCGGGGCACGAGGGGCGGCCGGGGAACGGGTGGCGCCTTGGTGCCGGACGGCGGGTACGTCAGGCGGCGATGGTACATCGCGGAGATGGCTTTCGTGAAGGCCACGGCCAGCCGGTCGAGGTCGCGCGCCGAGAGGCCCGATTCGGCGAGCTGGCCGGCCTGGTGCAGCCGCTCCATCGTCCGGCGCACGATGTCCTCGCTGGCGGCCTCGTCGGCGGGGGGCGCGGACCGGGCGGTCGCGTCCACCTGATCGGCCAGCATCACGACCCCGACCTCGCGTGACTGGGGCCTGGGGCCCGGATACCGGTAGTCGGCCTCGTCGTCGAGCCGTCCCATGGCGGCGGCCTTGTCGCGCAGCAGCCGCATGGCGGTCGTGCCGTGGTGCTCGCGAACGAACTCGGCGATGCGATCGCCCATGCCGTAGGAGCGCACGAGCTCGATGCCGTCGGTGACGTGCGCGCGCAGGATGGCCGCGCTCTCCCACGGGTCCAGCGCGTCGTGGGGGTTGGCGCCGTGCTGGTTCTCGATGAAGTATCCGGGCGCGCGGAGCTTGCCGACGTCGTGATACAGCCCGCCGACGTGCGCGAGCAGCGGATCGCCGCCGATGGCGCCGGCGGCCGAGGAGGCCAGGACGCCGACGTTGATGGAGTGCTGGAAGGTGCCGGGCGCCTTGGCCCACAGCTCCTGGAGCAGCGGGTGTTCGAGGCTCAGCCACTCACTCATGGTGAGGCGCGTGGTGTGGCCGAAGAGCCACTCGAGCAGCGGGCCGAGCGTCTGCAGGAGCGGCGCGGCCAGCACGCCGCCCGCGATGGCGAGGAGCGCCGCGCGCGGCCGGCGCGGCGATTGGTTGCCGCGTCCAGGCCAGGAAGCCGAGCAGGGCGGCCGCCGCGACGAGCCCCGTCCACGCGCCCGCCTCGACCACCGCCGACCGGCGCGTGCACCGCGCGATGAGCTCGAGCCCGCCAGCCCGCTCACGACGAGGGCGGCCATGAGCCGCCCGGGCCCGCCCGCGGCCCAGATGGCCAGTACCGTCAGGACGAGCTGCGCGACCGCACGCCACCGCCCCATCGCCAGCCGCGCGTGCATCTGCGCGGCCGAGGCCACCGCGAGGACGGCGGCGGTGGCCAGCGACAGTTCGACGGTCGCCTGATACGCGACGAGCGTCGCCAGGACCGAAACGAGAGTGAGGGCGGCGTCGCGGAGCGCCGCCTGTGAATCATTGACGATTGACAATTGTCGAGTGTCGAGTGTCGATTCACAGACGATTGAACCACCGAGCCACTGCCACAATCAATCGTGGCATGCCCCGTTGGCCCAGTGACGCAATCCGAATGGCTCAATGCGCCAATGCTCCACTGCCGCAATGAATCAACACTCATCAATCAACAATCATCAATGTACCGGAGCCCCGCCGCCAGCGGCGGGCCAGAAGGAACGCGGCCGTGACGGCCGCGGCCACGGGCGCGACGTGCCAGACGAACAGGTGCACGGCCCGTGTGTTGGGGCACATCCACTCCGACGCCACGGCCCCCAGCGCGGCGCCGGCCGCCACGACCAGCACCGCGGCCGCGCGGGGTTCGGCCGCCTGGCCACGGCGCACCATCGCCCAGAGCAGCAGGCCGGGGACCATGCCTGCGGCGGCGCCCCGAATCACGCACACCCAGCCCCGGCCCAGCGTCCACACGACGGGCGCGGCCGCCGCCAGGTCGGTCACGATCCACAGCGTCCACATCAGGAGGAGGGCCAGCGGAACCAGGGACACGCGCCTGGCGCGGCCGTCGCCCGGGACCGAGAGGCGCAGCGCCCCCCACGCCGCGAGCCAGGCGCCCGCGACGAGGAGCACGGTGTGCCCCTCGAGCGACAGCGTGCCAGCCGCGCTGGCCCAGTCGCGGCGCAGCCCGAGGAGGGCCGTGGCGGCCACCGCCACGGTCACGGCCATCACCGTCCACGTCCCGAGCCTGCGGCGAGTGGACCGCAGGGGCGTGACCGGACGCAGGTCGCGGACGAGCGCGCCGATCAGGTCGTCAGGCGGTGCGGTCACGAGCGTCCCCAAGGAGCAGGCGCAGCGCCTTCATGGCGCGGTGCGCGATGACGCGGACGTTTCCATCGGTGAGGGCGAGGGCGCGCGCGACGTCCTGGACACTGCGCTCCTCCAGCTTCAGCAGCTCGATCACCCGCCGCTGCGTGGGACCGAGCTGCGCCACCGCCGCTCGCACGTCGCGCGCCGCGAGCACGGCCGTCTCCGCCGACCGTACGCGCGCCCGCACCAGGGCGTCATCGTCGGACGCCTCGCGGCCGCGCAGCCGGCGCTCGCGGCGGATGACGTCGATCAGGCGGCTCTGGACCACGGCGTACAGCCAGGGCACGAACGGCCGCGCCGGGTTCCACGTGTGGCGGTCCCGGTGGATGGAGACGAGCGCATCCTGCGTCACGTCGTCCACCCACGGCACGTCGCCCACGCGACGCCGGACGAAGCGGTCTATCAGCGTGCGCAGCTCGCGCAGCAGCGTGTCGTAGGCCCCCGCGTCGCCCCGCTGGCTGCGGGCCATCAGGTCGGCGAGGGCGTGTTCCTGGTCCGGGGTCATGCCCCTGTGTCTCCTACGTCGCGACCGCTGTGCGTGTTACGGGGCGACCATTGACGATTGTCAATTGTCAATTGACGATTGATTGATGATTGCCCGAATGAGGCACTGGACCATTCAATGGGGCATTGCGGCACTGCCGCATTTCCGCGATGCGATTGCCACATTGGCACAGTTGACCAATGCCCCAGTGAATTGACAATCGTCAATCAACAATCGTCAATGGACGCAGGGTCCGCCCTTTCCAGTTCCACGCCCAGCCCGTCGGCGATGCGGTTGACGAAGGCGAAGTAACTCACCACGGCGCACGCATCGTGGATGCCCCGGTCGTCCAGGCCGGCGGCCCGCAGCGGGGCCACGTCGGCGCGCGTGACGGACCAGGGCGTCCGTGTGAGGAGTTCCGCGTAGGCGAGGAGCGCCTGTTCCCGCGCGGTGAGGCCGGCGCCGGTGGCCGTGTCGGCGAGCAGGCCCGACACGAGGGCCTCGGCATCGGCGGCCGGCAGCCGCTCGCGATCGAGGAGCGCGCGGAGACCCCGCGCGTGATGGTGCACTCAATAGTGGCACCGGTTCAGCGCCGAGACCCGGACGCCGATCACCTCTCGCTCGCGGCGTGAGAGCGGGCCCCGGCGGTGCATGACCTGCTTGTAGAGCTCGTAGTGCTGGCGCATCACGGCGGGGTGCACCGCGTGTACCTGGATGATGTGATCCGGGTCGTCCACGCGCTCGTCCGGCGCCAGCCGCCCGGGCGCGACGTAGTCGATGTAGGCCAATCCGTCCTCCGCAGCGCGTAGTATGCACCGCCGAGGTGGACGGATGCCGGGCCGGCCGCCGGCATCCGCCCGACCGTGTTCAGCGAATCGCCAGTCCGTTGGCGCCGGGGCGACGCCCACGTGCCCGATGTGCACGAGCGAGCCGTCCTGGCGAACGAAGTACGCCAGCACGCGGTTGATGCCGCCGTCGAGGGCGTAGAGGATGCGGCCGCCGTCGGTCAGGCCAGTCGATCGGCGCGCCGCCGGTGACGCCGGCCACGCCGTTGCCGAGCAACTCGAGCTCACCGTCGAAGCCGATGCGCCAGGCCGAGATCGTGCCGCTCCCGGTGTTGGTGCCGTAGAGCACGCGGCCGTTGGGCGAGACCGCCAGCCAGCAGAGGGCCGACTGGTTGTTGGCCGCCGAGGGGTGATGGTGCTCACCTGTCCGGCATCGTCCAGGTCGTGCGACGAGGCCGCGCTCGCGCCCGGTGCGCCGCCGAAGGCCTCCGATACGAACACCGCCGCGGCGGCCGAACGCGAAACCGAACGGGGTCTGTCCGTTCGAGTCGAACACCTGTGCGAGACCCGGGTTGCCGTGCGCGTCCACCTGGAAGGTCGTGATCTTGTTCGTGGCCTTCTCGGTCACCATCAGCACGTCGCCGTCCGGGGCGAAGGCGATCTGCGCAGGGCCGGTGCCGGCGCCGCTCAGGGCGCGCGTCGAGCCATCGATGTAGCGCAGCCGTCCGTCATGCCCCAGGCGGAACCCCGCGATGCTGTCGCTGCCCGCGTTCAACACGTAGACGACCCCGCGGTGTTCGGTGATGCTCACCGGCCGCAGGCCGCGGCTCGGTTCCACGTCGGTGAGGCGCAAGCCGCGGTGCTGCACGCGGAACACCGACACGGAGTGGCTGCCGGCGTTCACGACGAACAGCCAGCGCTCGTTGCGCGAGAGGACGACGCCGCCCTGATTCCCGAGCCCGTCGCCGCTGCCCGCGCCCCCGGTGGGCACCTCGGCATCCGGAACGAGCCGCCCGTCCAGGAGGCGGTTGAAGACGTACACCCGATTGCCGCTGGGGGAATTGGTCGCGGAGTAGACGGCGCCGACGATGGCGCGTGCGGCAAAGCCCTGCGCGCCGTCCTGGGCGGCGGCCGGCAGGGCCGACAGCGCCAGCGCCAGCGCGGTGGTCACGGTGAGGAAGCGGATGTGCACGGTCGGTCTCCTTGATGAGGTGCCGCCATCGGTGGCGGCTGGAGACCATGAACAGCGTGCGGGGGCGGAAAGTTCCCGGCGCGGGTGTCAGCCGCCGATGGCCTTGGCGAACGCGAACCGCACGGCGGTCTCGGGATCGCCGTTGGCGGCCAGCGCGCACACCACGCGGCCGTCGCGCTCCTGCCAGAAAACGACCGTGACGTCGCCCTGACGATAGACGAGGAACTCGATGCCGTCGTTGGTGCGTCGATCGTCGGGCTCCGGCAGGTCGGCCACCGAGCCGGCGTACATCTCGCAGAGCAGGCGCAGCGAATCGGGTCCGTTGTAGACGAAGAGCGCGCTCGGGCGTCCCGCGACGCGGTGCACGCCGCCGCCCGCCAGCTCGAAGGCCATCGCGCCGAAGTCGAACACGCGGGTGGGAAAGTCGAAGTCGGCGCGGCCGAGGCGGGCCTCGAGCGTCGCGATGTCTCCAGTCGGTGTGTCGACGGGAAGCGTCCCGGCCGCGTAGCGGCGCAGGTCCTGCGCCACCTCCACGGGCGCCGGCTCGCCGCGACCGAGCGTCACCCACATGAGCGCGACGGCGGCCAGCGCCGCCGCCGCGGCCGCCCAGCCGAGCCATCCGCGCGACGGGCGATGGGGCGTGGTCGTCGCGCCCGCCGCGGCCCGATCCTCGTCGTCGAGCGCCCGGCGCAGGCGGGCCTCGAGATCGACCGGGACGGGCACGGCCGCGTCGGCCGCGGGGGCGAGCGCGGCCCGGAGCGACGACAGCAGCGCCAGTTCCTGCCGGCAGGACTCGCACCCGGCGAGGTGCCGATCCAGATCGGCGCGCGCGGCTCCGTCGAGGCGGCCGCTGACCGCGTCGTGGAGTGCGTCGATGGGATGAAGCGGCTGCTCGCTCATGACCTGCGATCCCGTAGGGCTCCCGTCCGCCGGGCGTACTCCTCCAACGTCACGAACAGCTGCCGCCGCCCGCGGGCCAGCCGCGAGCGGACGGTGCCGATCGGGCAGCCCAGCACGGCGGCCGCGTCCTCGTAGCTCACGTCCTCGACGTCCACCAGCAGCACGGCCGCACGCTGGCCGTCCGGCAGCGCGCGCAACGCGGCGTCGACCTCGGCCGACGACTCGAGCCGCGCGAGCAGCCGCTCCTCGGAGCTGGCGTCCGGGCTGGCGAGTGCGGCCCCGAACCGCGACTCCACGTCGTCCACCGTGACCTCCTCGGGTGAGCGCCGTTCGGCCCGCCAGCGATTCGACACGATGGAATACAACACTGTAAACAGCCAGGCTTTGGCGTTCGTTCCCGGCCGGAAGTTGTCGAACGTGCGGTAGGCCCGCAGGAACGTCTCCTGCACGACGTCACTGGCATCCTCGGGGCGCCCGACGAGGCGATACGCGGTGCGGTACGCGCCGCCGCGTGCGGCATCGCCAGCCGTTCGAACGCGCCTCGCCTGTCGGCGCCGTGCGGGGTGGGGGTCGTGGGGCCGGACACCTGTCGCCGACGATGATAGATCCGCCCGTGCGCGAACGGCGGATGGTTTCGTGCGGAACTTTCCGCGAGGGGCGGTGTTGATCGATCCGGACGGCACCTGCGCCGTCAGACCGGAGGTTTGCACATGACCATGACCGCACGCGCCGGGCGCCTGGCCGCCGTGGCCGCCCTCGCCCTCACGACGGCCAGCCAGGGCGTCACAGCCGAGGCTGCCGATGCCGGCGCCCTCTACGAAGTCACCATCACCAACGTCACGCGGGGGCAATCGCTGACGCCGGTGCTCGTCGCCACGCACCTGCCGGGCGTGCCGCTCTTCACGCTGGGCCAGCCGGCCGCGCCCGAACTGCAGGCCGTGGCGGAAGAGGGCGACCTCGGCCCGCTGATGACGCGCACCGAGGGATCCGGCGTGGTGTTCGACATGCAGACCACGACCGGCCTCACCGGCCCCGGCCAGTCCCAGACGGTGTACGTGCGTGCGCGCGGCCCCTTCACGCGCATCAGCGCCGTGGCGATGCTCATCCCGACCAACGACGGCTTCTTCGCCGTCAGCGGCGAGGAACTGCCGCGGGGCCGTGAACGTCTCACCGTGGACGCCCGGGCCTACGACGCCGGCAGCGAGCGCAACGACGAGCTGTGCGCGTCGATCCCGGGCCCTTCTTCGACGAGTGCGGCGGACCCGGCGGCGGCGGACAGCCGAGCGGCGGCGAGGAGGGATACGTCCACATCCATGCCGGCATCCACGGCATCGGCGACCTCGCGGCCAGCGAGCGCGACTGGAACAACCCGGTGGTCCACGTGACGATTCGCCGCGTGCAGTAGCCGGGTGGCGGGCCGGCCCCGGGCCCGGCCCGCCTCTTCCAACCGTTTGCGCGCGCGCCGGCGCATGTAGAGTCATCGCCGCGGGAGGCGCACGATGCAGCTGATGTCGATGGCTCTGGCGGCGTGGGTGATCGTGGCCGGCCCGATGATGTGGCCGTCGCCCCTGGCCGACCGGGTGCCGGCCCAGGCCGCCACCGGCGCCAACCAGCCGGATGCGGACGGGCTCACGCCGCTGATGAAGGCCGCCGCGCGCGGATCGGCCGCGGACGTCGCCTCGCTCATCACCGATGGCGCCGACGTCAATCTCGCCACCAGGGACCAGCGCGTCACCCCGTTGATGTTCGCCGCGTACTTCGGCCACGAGGCCATCGTCCGGGCCCTGATCGACAAGGGCGCGCGCCTCGAGGTCAAGGACGCGCAGGGCGCGGCAGCCGTGGACTGGGCCGCGCTGGGCGACCATGCCGAGCTCGAGCCGATCCTGAGCGGCCCCGGCGCGGCGCTCAACCCGTTCCTCAATACGGGCCTCATGCCCATCTGGCTGATGGACAAGGCCGCCGAGCCGCGCTGACGGGCGCCGCCCCGAAACCCTGCTACCATGCGCGTCGTGCGGAGTCGCCTGCTGTGCACGCTCGTCCTCGCCGGGGTCGCCGCCTCCTGCGGCGGCGCGGCGCCGCCCCCCTTCCGCCTGCATGCCGACCTCAAGCGCATCATGGCATCGGTCGTCGACCCGTCCGCCGATGTCGTCTGGGAGTCGGTGGGCACGATCGACACCGTCGACGGGACGCAGGAGATCCGGCCGCAGTCGAACGAGGAGTGGGACGCCGTGCAGAACGCGGCATGGGTCCTCGTCGAGTCCGCCAACGCGCTGCTGATCGGCAACCGGCCCAAGGACACCGGGGACTGGACCCGCTTCGCCCAGGAGTTCTCCGACCGGAGCCTCGAGGCCGCGCGCGCCGCCGAGGCGCACGACGCCGACGCGCTCTTCACCGCGGGCAGCGACATCTACCTCGCCTGCTCGCAGTGCCACAGCGAGTACAACATCGACCTGACGGCGCCGGCGACGCGGTAACGCGGTGTCCCTCCTGAGCCTCCTGCAGCGGGTCGCGGAGTCGGAGTGGAGCATCGCCCTGCACGAGTCGCTGTGGGTGTGGCCGCTGCTCGAGAGCACGCACGTCCTCGCCCTCACCCTCTTCGTCGGCACGGCCATGATGTTCGACCTGCGGCTCGCGGGCCTCGCCTTCCGCCGCCTCCCCGCCTCGACGGTCGTCGCCCGTATCCTGCCGTGGACGCGCCTGGGCTTCGTGGTGATGGTGGTGACCGGCCTGCTGCTCTTCTACGCGTCGCCGGTGCGCAACTACCAGAACATCTTCTTCCGGATGAAGATGCTGCTGATGCTGCTGGCGGGCCTGAACGTGTGGCTGTTCCACCGCGGCATCTACCGCGACGCCGCGTCGTGGGGCGGAGACGCGGTCCTGCCCCCCGCGGCCAGGCGAGCGGGCTACGCCTCGCTGGTGCTCTGGGCGGGCGTCATCGTCTGCGGCCGCCTCGTGGCCTACAACTGGTTCGACTGCGACATCCAGCCCCAGCCCGCCTTCGTCAACTGGGCCGCCGGCTGCGTGGTGCCCTGATGCTGCTGCCCTTCTTCGAGTGGTGCGAGGCCTCGGCGCTCGGCGAGTTCATCCGCACGTCGATCTGGCTGTTCCCCGCGATCGAGTGCGTGCACCTCCTGGGCCTGGTCCTGCTGGGCGGCGCCGTGCTGGTGGTGGACGTCCGCCTGCTCCACCTCGGCCTGCGCGACCTGCCCATCCGCGCGCTCGGCGCGTCGGCTCACCGGCTGATGCTCGCCGGCGTGGGGCTGATGCTGGTGACGGGCGTGCCGCTCTTCCTGTCGGAAGCCATCAAGTGCTACTACAACCAGGCGTTCTGGACGAAGATCGTCACCCTCGTGCCCGCCGTGCTCTTCGCCCTCACCATCCGCCGCTGGGTCGTGGACGCCGACGAGGGCCGTGTGGGCCGGGCGGGCCAGGCGCTGACCGCCCTCGCCTCCCTCACCCTCTGGTTCACCGTCGCCGCCGCCGGACGCTGGATAGGGTTTTCATAGATCCATTGACGATTGATGATTGGCGATTGACGATTCATTGACGAAGGCGCATTGCGTCAATGCGCATTCGAATGGCGCCTTGAGACATTGGCGCATTCAGGATCAGAGAGCAACGTGACGAAGTCCGCGGTCGGCAAGCCTTCCATCGACAGCTATCTGGCCACCCAGCCCCCGGCCGCGCGGCGGGCGCTGGCGCGCGTGCGCGCGATCATCCGGGCCGCGATTCCCGATGGCGAAGAGGTGATCTCCTACGGCATTCCAGCCGTGAGGGCCCACGGGCGCGTGACGATCTTCTTCGCGGGATGGAAGGCCCACTACTCGATCTACCCGCTCACGCCAGGCGTGGTGGAGCGGTTCGGGACCGAGCTGGCTGGCTACGAGTGCAGCAAGGGCACCGTCCGGTTCCCGCTGGACGCGCCCGTGCCCGCGCGCCTCATCGCGGGCATCGCGAAAGTCAGGGCCAGGGAGAGCGCAGCCCTCGGGAACACGAAGGGCACGAAGGACACGAAGAACACGAAGAACACGGAGGGCACGGAGGGCACGGAGGGCACGGAGGGCACGAAGAGTACGGAGCGTGCGAAGGGGACGAGGGGCACGAAGAGCGCGGAGACGAGAAAGGTCCAGAAGAAGGCGAGGAAGGCGGCGCGAGCGAAGGGCACGCGGGGCGCGACGGCGACGAGGAAGGCGGCCGCCCGATCGACGCGCGGCCGCTGACACTCAGCGAGACACCGCCCAATGCCCCAATGCGCCAATGCCCCAATCACGCAATCAATTGGGCCACTGCGCCAATCCCCCGATGGTCAATCAATCGTCAATTGACAATTGACAATCGTCAATGGACGCCGCGCGAGTAGCCGAGTCAGCCGGGCGCCAGCCCCAACTGCTGGTACAACGACAGGAAGTCGAAGCAGTTCCACGCCTCACGGCACCGGCCGCCCTCGACGAGCGCCATCACCATGCCGTCGAAGGTGACCCTCTTGCCGGTCGGGGCCACGCCCATCATGGGCGCCCCGGTATGCGTCGCCGACACGCGACAGTGCAGGGCCACGCGGTCGCCTTCGGTGATGGCGCGGCCGACCTCGACGCGGATGTCGGGGAAGACGAGCCGTAGCGATTGGTAGAACGGGCGGAAGCCGGCTGGCCCCCGCATCGGCCCCTGGGGCAGGCCATAGGCCACCGACTCCGTGTCGAGGTACCGGTCGATCGCCTCGTCACGGCCTTCGTTCCACACTTCCTCGAACCAGGAGCGCATCACGCGCTCGGCTTCACTGGACACGCGGCACCTCCGGCAAATTGCAGGCGCGCCATCATACCCCGTTGCGGCTCAGCTGGCCGGCCGCTCGTCCCCGCCGCTCAGCGCCGCAGCCGGAAATAGTGCGAGAGCCACCGACGCCGGGTCGGCGTGAGGGCGGTCCGGCGGTAGGCGTCCCCCGCCTTGCGGAGCGCTTCCCCGAGCGTGGGATAGGGATGGACGACCGACGACAACTGCGACAGCGTCCCGCCGGTCGTCATGGCGTAGGCCACCTCGCCGATCAGCTCGCCGGCATGTGCCCCGACGATCGTGGCGCCCCGGATGCGGCCGCCCTCGTGGTGGATGCGGACGAACCCGTCCGTCGCCTCGTCGAGGACGGCGCGGTCCACCTCGGCGAGCGGGATCTCGATGGTCGCCAGGCGGCCGTCCGCGCGCGCCACGTCGGCCTGGTGCACGCCGACGTGCGCCAGTTCCGGATCGGTGAAGGTGACCCACGGCACGACCAGGGCGCTGGCCCGGCGGCGGCCGAAGAACAGCGCGTTCTGCACCACGATGCGCGACAGCGCGTCGGCGGCGTGCGTGAAGCGGTACGGGGACGCCACGTCGCCGCTGGCATAGATGCGCGCGTTGGCCGTGCGCAGGCGGTCGTCCACCTCGATGCCCTGCGCCGACGCGCGGACGCCGGCAGCCGGCAGGTTCAGGCCCTCGACGTTGGGGGCCCGTCCCGTGGCGACGAGCAGCTGGTCGCCTTCGTGGACGGCGGCCGGGTCCGGTCCCGACGCGCCGAGGTGCAGGCGTACGCTCTCGCCCGCCCGCTCGGCACGCGTCACCGTGCGCCCGAGGGCCAGCCGCACGCAGTCGCGTTCGAGGCTGCGGCGGACCCACGCGGCGGCGTCGGCGTCCTCGCGCGGCAGGATCCCGGGCGCCACGTCGATGAGGGTCACGGCCGCGCCGAGCCGCGCCCAGGCCTGCGCCAGTTCGCAGCCGATGGGCCCGGCCCCCAGCACGAGCAGCCGCGCCGGGACCTCCGCGACGTCGAACACCGTCTCGTTCGTCAGAAACGGCACCGTGTCGAGTCCCGGAATGGGAGGCACCGCCGGGCGTGTGCCCGTGGCAATGACGGCGCGCGCAAACCGGAGGCCGGCGCCGCCCACGACGATCGTCCGCCGGTCCTCGAAGCGTGCGTCGCCGAAGAAGACATCCACGCCCGCGCGCGTGAACCGCGCCGCGGAATCGTTGGCCGCCAGCGCCGCCCGCCGCGCGCGGAGCCGGCCGAGCACCGCCTGCGCATCGACCCGCGGCGTCCCGACGTGCACGCCCAGGCTCGCCGCCCTGCCGGCCTCGCCGACGACGCGGGCGGAGCGCAGCAGCGCCTTGGAGGGGACGCACCCGACGTTGAGGCAGTCGCCGCCCAGCCGATGCCGCTCCACGAGGGCCACGTGCGCCCCCAGCCCCGCCGCGCCCATCGCCGCCACGAGCCCGGCGGTGCCGCCGCCAATCACGACCAGGTTGTACGGGTTGCGCGGCTCCGGGTTGCGCCACGCCGGCGGATGCACCAGATCGACGAGCCGATCATCGGCATCGTCAACGGAAGAGGGCATGGCGGGAGGGGAGTAAGAAGGCAAAAAGGCAGAAGGCAAAAGGCAAAAGGCAAAAGGCAAAAAGGGAAAAGGCAGAAGGCAGAAGGCAGAAGGCGAAATTCAGAATGCAGAGTTCATCGTTGTGCCTTTTGCCTTTTGCCTTGTGCCTTGTGCCTTGTGCCTTCCCTTCTGAAGTCGCCTTCAGTTCCCCGGCTTCTTCCTGGTCGGCTCGGTCGGGTCGCGGCCGTCGCGTGGGGCGCCGGTGCCGGAGGATCCCATGAAGATCTTGCGGCCGTCGGTGAAGGTCACGTCGCGGCCGTTGGCCCGCTTCAGCGAGAGGTCCTTCGTCTGGTAGCCGTCGACGATGATCTCCGTGCCGATCTTGAGCGTGTCGCGGGTGAGGCCGCGGCGCAGCAGCGTGTTCGGCGTGCCGCCCTCGACCGCCCACGTTTCGGCCACGCCGTCGGGCTTGGCGATCTCCACGTGGATCCACGTGTGGGGGTTCACCCACTCGAGGCGGACGATCTTGCCCTGCAGGCGGACCGGGGCGTTCGGGTCGAACTCGGCCCCGAAGGCGTGATGGCCCGCGACGGGCACGGTGGCCGCGGCCAGCAGGCAGGCGGCCGCGACGGCGGTGATGGTCGTTCGCATGGGTCGTGCTCCTTCCAGACAGCTTACTGCGGCTTCTTGGCCGCCGCCTCCCGCTCCTGCGCGCGCGCGCCGCTCAGGATGTTCGACAGCGCGTAATTGCCCTCGTGGCAGGCGTACTCGAAGATCATGTCCTCCGTGCGCCGGAACGGCACCTCGCCGCTCCACGCACTCGCCCACACGTGCGGATCGTCGACCGTGAACCGGTACAGGATCGTGTCGTCGGCAGTGCGCGTGAGCCGCTCGGTCACCGTCAGCGTGTCGGACGCGCCGCGGAACACCTGCTCGGGGTGGAAGTTGGTCGTCTCCACCACCAGCGTGTCGCCCTCCCAGTGCCCGATCGAGTCGCCCATCCACGGCCGGATGTGGGCGGGCGGATGCTCGCTGGCATTGAGCCGGATCACGCGGACGTCGTGCACCATCTCGACGAGGATCATCACCGCATCCTTCGTCTGCACGATCTGGTAGTTGTTGTTGTAGAAGTAATTCGGCAGCATCGGCGGGCCGGCATTGGACCCGAACGACATCAGGCACCGCTCGGCCAGCGGGCGGAACTCCGGATGGTCGTACTCGCCGCCGCGCGTCTTGAGCCGCGCCAGCCGTTCGGCCTGCCGCCGGCGGCCCTCGTCGCTCAGGGGTGGCACCCGGCCGTTGGGCGGGTCCACGATGAGCGACGTGCGGTACTCGCCGTTGACGACGGCGACGCGCTCTCCCGGGTCCACCCAGAAATTGTTGTAGCCGCCGACGTTGCCTGCGGCGCCCGTCGATCCGTCGCCGCCCTCCGGCGGCGCGGGCCGATCCGGATCGCTCGGTTGTGCCAGCCGGTCCACGCGGTCGGCATAGCCCTTCTCCAGGCGCGCGGCCTGCGCCGGCGTATACGTGGCGGGCGCACCGGCGGGACGATCGATGGGCGTGATCGTGGCATTGCTCCACGTGCCCTGGAGGTCCGGATGGCCGTCGGGCGTCCGCGGCATGGTCCAGGGCGTGGTGCCCGGAGCGGGCGCCTGTCCGGACAGCGGCGCCAGCCACCAGGCCCCGGCAGCCAGCATCATGGCCGACAGGGCGGCCGCCGTACGCCTGTGCGGGGTGCTCGTCATGCGCGCCTTCCCTGCCGCTACGGGAGCGGCGTCTTCCGCAGGTGACCGAAGAGCAGTTCCTCGACGAACTCCACGCACTTGAACTGCCCGAGCCGGGCCGAGGCGTTCACGTGCCGGTAGAGCGGCAGGCGCATCGTCCACGGACGGGTGAACACCTGCGGGTCCGTGATGGTGGCCTGATAGTCGATGTGATCGCGATCGACGAGGGTGTAGCGCTCCACGACCGTCATCTGCTCGCTGTGGAAATTGCCCGAGCGATCGAACCACGTCTGATCGTTGAAGCCGTTGGACTCGATCACGAAGGTGTCACCCTCCCATCGGCCCACCGACTGGCCCATCCAGGAGTCTACCGGTGGCGGACCGGGGTCGGTCAGGTAGATGTTGCGCGTGGCGCCCGCGTACTCGTACGCGATGAAGAAGGCGCTGGCGCTCTGGAAGATCTGGAAGGGATACGGCATGTAGGTGGCGCGAGGCACGCCCGGCAGGTAGCACTTGATCTCGGGATCGCGCGCCAGCCAGTCGGCCTGGTTGGCCTTGCGCTTCTCGAGCGCCTCGGGCGTATAGGGCAGCTCGTCGCCCTCGACGATGCCCACGCCGCCCGGCACGGCGCCGATCGCACCGAGCGCCAGGACTTCCTTCGCGGGAACCGGTACGACGGGACCCGGCCGCAGCACCATGGCCGCGCGCGCCGTGTGGGCCTGGATGTCGTAGTTGGCGGTACCGAGCGCCTGCCAGATGCCGTTCAGGTCCGGCGTGCCCGCCGCCGTCCGGGGGATCGCCGCCGCGCCGGCGGGTTGTTCGGCCCGCCCCGACAGCACGCCAGCGCCCTGTGACACCAGAATCGCTCCGGCCACCACTCCGGCCAGCACGCCGCCCACGACCGTGCGCATCACGCTGGAACCTCCGCTCGCCGGTGATGCTGGCATCGGCGTCCACGCATGTCAAGGATGCCGGGCGGCCCAGGCGCGCCCCTGTTCGCCGACGACACGCACGAGATCGCCCATGGCGAGGTTGACGTCGATCAGGTGCAGCCCCCAGTTGGCCGACGGGCGGTCGCGAGGGCCGATATCGCCGGTAATGTCGTTGATCCGGGGGTCGGCCGGGTCGCCGTGCACGGTGACCTCGAGGAAGGTGGCGTGCTCGTTGGTGGCGCAGCGCGCCGTCAGCAGGCCCGGCACGCTCACCCACGGTGTGGATACCTGCGCGCCGGCCGCCGGCCGCCGGCGCCTGCGTGCTGGTGATCGTGCGGCCGCCTGCCGAGAGATAGCTGTGCAGCGGTCCGCTGGTCTCCGAGAAGGTCGCCGGGTTCGTGCAGAGCGCGTGCTGTCCGGGCGTCGTCACGCGGCCGAAGAGCGCATTGGCGGGCGGCGGAACCGTCGAGCGATAGGTCGCGAAGCTGATGACGCAGCCGGTCTGCGACGCGGAGCGGCACGCCGGCAGGTTGCGGAAGGTCCCGCCGACATCGGCGCCATCCGGCACCGCAACCGTCGTCCCCAGCAGGATGGCCGAGACGACGCGGTCCTTCATCGGCGTCTGCTCGATCTCCTGTTTCAGGAGCGAGATCAGGATGAAGGCGCCCTGCGAGTGGCCGATCAGCACCACGCCCCGCCCGCCATTGTCGCGAGCCAGGTAGTCGCGCCACGCGTCCGCACGTCGTCGTAGGCGAGACCGCCGCCGAGCCCGAAGCCATCACCGCTCATCCGCTGTCGAAGACCGGCCAGCGTCACCTGGCGGTCAGGGGCGCGAAGAGGCGGCACACCGAGCCGAAGCGGGCGAACTGCTGCGCGACGACGTTGCGCTCTGCCGGATCGGGCGTCATGTCGCTGTTGGGCGCGGGATCCGTGGAGATCGTCGGGTAGACGTAGAAGCAGTCCACTGGAGGATTGGCGGCGGGCCGCCACGGTTCGGGAGTCAGCGTCCCGTCTGCGGCAACGACTGTCGTGGCCAGGTCGATGGCACAGGCGTCCTTTCGCCCCGGGCGGCAGAGCCACGCGTCGCCGGACGTGTAGTCGTTGGGGGCGGGCGTTGCGGCCGGAGGCTGCTGTGCGCTCGCCGCGGCGTGAGCGGCGCCGGCGGGGGCCTGCAGAAGCCCGATACAGCACGCGGCGACGGCCACGGCCGCGAATCGACGCCTGGGTTCATGGGCCACGTGCGTCCTCCTGTCGGGGCGGCTCGCCTGCGCCCGCCGTATCATCGCATCATGATCGTTCGTCCGGCCGACGGTGCGCTGCACCTGGTCACCCAGCCCGACCACGCCGCCCTGGCACGCCGCATCATGGAACGCTGGCGGCCGCTGTCCGCCGAACCGCGGCGCGAGGTCATTCTCCACGCAATCGAGCAGCACGACAACGGGTGGCGGGAACTGGACGAGGCGCCGCTGGTGGATCCGGCCACCAACCGCCTGGCCGACTTCGTGCGTCGAGGCCACCCGACGCCAAGCGGTGTGGCCGCGCGGCGTGGAGCGGGCGGCCGCGCGCCATCCGTGGGCGGGCGCCCTCGTCGCCCACCACGCGGCCACGGTCTATCAGCGCTTCCGTACGGCGCCGGCGTGGAAGGCGTTCTTCGACACCATGGAGACCGCGCGCACCCGCCTGGTGGCGAGGAGCGGCTTCACGCTGCCCGCCCTGCACGCCGACTACGCCTACCTCAGGCACGGCGACCTCGCGTCGCTCGTGTTCTGCACCGCGGACGCGGAGGCCGAGCACGCGGGCACACGGTTCCGCCTCGAGGGCACGCACCTGACGATCACGCCCGACCCCTTCGGCGGCGAGTCGTTCTCCATCGCGGTGCCCGCGCGCGTCCTGCCCGACCGCGATTTCCTGTCGGACGACGAGTTGCGTGACGCCTGCCGGCATGCCGAGCGCATCGAGATCCGGGGCCGGGTGAGCGGCGGCGCATGACGCCGGGCATCGTGGTCTCGGGAGGACAGACCGGCGCCGACCGTGCCGCCCTGGACGCGGCTCGTGCGCGCGGGATCCCCACCGGCGGATGGGTGCCGCGCGGCCGGCTCGCGGAAGACGGCCCAATCCCGGCGTCGTACACGGGGCTGGTGGAAACGGTCAGCGACGCGCCGGAGGAACGGACGGCGCTCAACGTGCGGGACTCGGACGGCACCCTGATCGTGTCGCACGGTCCGCTGGAGGGAGGCACGGCCCTGACGCGTGCGACCGCCGACGGGCTGGGCCGGCCTTCGCTGCACGTCGACTTGAGCGAACGCAGTCAGGCCGAGGCCGTCGTTCAGGTCCGAGACTGGATCGATGCGTGCAACATCGCGCGCCTCAACGTGGCCGGCCCTCGCGCCTCGGAGGATCCGGACGTCTACGACGCCACGTTCGCGCTGCTCTCGGCGGTGCTCGAACCGTCCCGCGCGCGCGGGCAGAGCTGATACGCCTGGCGCCGACGCCGGCGTCCCTCTCGCCGCCGCCAGCCGGCATTACCCGCTATTACTCGACGCGCGTCACGCGAGCGACACCGCGACTGTGACACAATCGCGGCACCCGCGCGGTTCGTATTACCCGTCGGGACCGAAGGAACCGCTCTGTGGGTATACGGGAACTGCTCGCGCGGCTCCTGCCGCTCCGGCCGTCGCCGCCGGCCGGCGGGCACGACGACGACTTCGACTGGCTGCAGCCGCCGGACACGGTCGAAGACGCCGGCAGGTGGGATCGCTACTGGCAGGAGCACGTCGGGCACGGCCTGGCCGGTCTCGTCCATCTCTTCGTCGACGACGGCGACCTGGTGGACGTCATGCGGGCCACGGGGCTTCGCCGCGTGCTGTGCGTCGGCAACGGCGTGTCGCAGGAGCCGCGCGCCCTGGCGTGGGCGGGCTTCGACGTCACCGCGCTGGATCTCTCGCCGCTGGCAACGGCCACGGCCGCGCAGGCGACCCCGCCCGACGCCTTCCTGCAGGGGCTGGTCGGCGGACGCTCGGGCTCGCCGGGCGGCGCCGTGAACTTCGTCACGGGCAGCCTCATGGATCCGGCCTGCTGCCCCGGTCCCTTCGACCTCGTCATCGAGCGCCGGACCCTGCAACTGTGGCCCGACGCCGGCCGCGCGGCGGCCATGCGTGCCGTGGCGGACCGTCTGGCTCCGACGGGCATCTTCTTCAGCCACTCCCACGACGGCGGGTGGACACCGCCGGCGCCCCGCCGGCACGTCACCGAGCCCTGGTTCAGGGAGCAGGGATGGCCCATCACGCGAGAGCCCGCGCACGTGACGGGGCGCATCGCGTGGCTCTTCACGACCACGGGTTGACTGGGTGCCATCGGCCGCGTGTCGGCCGAACCGCTGGCGCCCGCGCTACACTGCACGCGCACGGAGCGAGACGATGCTGAGAGCGGGCCGGTTGGCGCGGTGGATGGGGATGGGAGCGGCGCTGGTGGCGCTGGCCTCGGCGCAGGCGCGCACCCAGGGGATGAAGGGCGGCGAGGACGAGACCGGGCCCTACCGGGTGGTCGAGGGCTGGCCGCGGCCATGGTCGGCCGAGGGATACATCTGGGGATCGCAGCCTGCGGTCTTCGCGGAGTCGTCCAACCGCATCTTCATCGGCGCGCGCGGCGAGCTCGAGCTGCCCGAGACGCTGCCCCGCGGCTTCAACGGTATCTGGGGCTCCCTCGGCCAGCGAGCGACCGAACCGACAGCCGTGGTGCGCAACTGCATCGTCGTGGTGGACGGCGACGGCCGTCTGCTGCAGGCGTGGACGCAGTGGGACCATCTCTTCGAGGGGAGCGGCCCCCACAAGATCCGGATCAGTCCGTACGATCCGGAGAAGCACGTGTGGGTCGTCAACGACGGCAAGCACGTCATCCACGAGTTCACCAACGACGGGTCGCGTTTGGTGCGGACTCTGGGCGAGATGGGCGTCGCGGGGGATGACGGCGGCCACTTCGGGATGCCGCAGGACGTGGCCTTCCTCCCGGATGGCTCCATCCTCGTCGCCGACGGCCTGCGCAACGCGCGCATCGCGCGCTTCGACCGCGCCGGCCGGTTCGTCGGCGCCTTCGGCACGCGCGGGGACGGGCCGGGGCAGTTGAGCGGGGTGCACGGCATCGCGGTCGATCGCGGCGGCCGCATCTACGTGGCCGACCGCTCGAACCACCGCGTGCAGGTCTTCGACGAACAGGGGACGGTCCTCGACGTGTGGCCCGGCCTCCGCCAGCCCAACGACATCGTCGTGGGCGCCGACGATCGCGTGTGGGTCGTGGACGGAACGAACGCGCGGCTGCTGCAGTTCGATCGCGAGGGGCGCCGGTTGTACTGGTGGGGCACGTGGGGCGTGCAGCCCGGCCAGTTCTGGGAACCGCACCAGGTGTCGGTTGACGAACAGGGAACCTGCGTCGCGGACAGCTTCGGCGGCCGCACGCAAAGTGCGCCGGATCCGTCGGCGGACGCCACGCGGCGCCTGGTGGCGCAGCGCTCTGCGTCAGCGCCGCGCGAGCGCTAGCGGTTCTGGTCCCGGAGGATCTGGCGGATGGGGTCGGGCAGCAGCCGTTGCCCGAGCTTCCAGCAGGTGGCGCAGCCCGGGCAATCGTAGAAGTGGATGGGCATCTGCGGCATCGACGCGGCCTGCAGCCGGAACGCGCCGGAGCCGATCTCGGTATCGACGTGCTGCAGCGTCGCGCCGCACGCCGGGCATGCGGGATCGGGCGGGCGGGTGGACATCCGACGAGTATACGGGCACGCCAGCGGCGAAGCCGGGGGGATGGCTCGCCGCGGGCGCGGACGCCGCCGGCGCAGGCGCCGGCGCGTGTCAGGCCTTGAAGGGCGCGGTGACCACGACCTTCACGCCAGAGATCAGCCCGGTGGCGGTGCGCTGCACCTGCTCGACCGCTTCGGCGCTGATGTCCCCGGCCGCACGCAGCGCACCGGTGGCCGCTGCGGAGGCGGCGGCTGCGGCGTCGACGCCGGTCTCCTTGGCGCCGTCGATGGCGCCTCGACCGCCCGGCGTGCGGTCATCGCGATGTCGCCGCCGACATCCGCGGTGGCCTTCACCACCTGACCGGCGGTCGATGCACGGTTTCGGCCGCCTGACCGGTGAGGTTGCCGGTGCCACGCACCAGGCCCAGCATGGTGCCGTGCGCGGCGGAGCCGATGTCGCCACCCACCCCGGCGGCGCCCTTGATGAGCTTGTGGACGACGTCCGCGGTTGTCGAGGCTGCGGAACCGCCGAGGTTGCCGATGCCCTGGATGGCGCCGGCGGCGTGGCGGACACCGCGTCCACGCCCTTGGTGCCGATGCTGCGGGAGCCCTCGATGGCGCCTTCCATGGCGTGCTGGGCGGCCACGCCGACATCGCCGCCGACCTCCGAGGTGGTCCGGACGAGGTTCTGCACGGTCGAGCCAACTGCCATGACGGCTTCGCTCCCCAGCTGGTGCGTGCCCTGCATGACGCCGATGACGGCGCCTTTCGCCGCCTTGCCGAGGTCGCCGCCCACCGGGACGTGCCCTCGATGACGCCGCTGGCGACGTCGGCGACGGTGCCCGTGACGGCCTTGCCGACGGCGCCGGTGCCCTTGAGGCGGTGGTGAGCGTGTCGCTCACGGTCGAGGTGACCGCGTTGACGATCTCCCCGGTGCCCTTGATGCTCCCGACGATGGAGTCCTTCACCTTGCCTGCAACGTTCGTCATGTGAGCCCTCCTACGGCTGAGATTGATTTGACGTCAAAGTATTCACCCTATCTCGTGCGCAAGACGGGCGCAAGGCATTCCGTCAGCCGTGCCGCGATGGTAAGGTGAGGGGATGCGGCCTGCGCTCTCACGCCTGGCGCATCGCACGGGACGCCGTGAACCTGTGGCTGTCGCGCAACGCGTTCATCCACGCCGGTGCGCTCGCCTTCTACACCATCTTCTCGCTCGCCCCGGTGGTCATCATCGCGGTCTCGATCGCGGGCAGCATCTTCGGCGACGACGCCGCGCGCGGCCTTCTCGCGCAGCGCCTCACCGACCTGGTGGGCGCCGACTCGGCCCTCGCCGTGCAGGACGCCGTCGCGCGCTCGCGGCCAGAGGTGGCCGGACTCGTGCCCACCATCAGCGGCCTGGTCGCGCTCGCGCTCGGCGCCACGACTGTCTTCGCCCAGATGCAGACCTCGCTCAACCGCATCTGGGGCGTCGCCGCGCGGCCGCAGCGCAGCGGGATTGCGACCTTCGTCAAGAACCGCATCGTCTCGCTGACGATCGTCCTCGGGATTGGGCTCATCCTGCTCCTCTCGCTGGTCGCCAGCGTGTCGCTCCAGGCCGTGGTGCGCTACGCGGAGTCGTGGGTCTACGTCTCGCCCGTCCTCGTCACGCTCGTCGAGACCCTCGTCTCCTTTGCTGTCTTCACGTCGCTCTTCGCGCTGATCTTCAAGGTGCTGCCCGACGCCCAGGTCGCGTGGCCGGACGTCTGGGTCGGCGCCGCCACCACGGGCGTCCTCTTCGTGGCCGGCCAGTCGCTCATCGCCTCGTACCTGGCCGTCACGGCGCCGGCGTCCGCCTACGGCGCCGCGGGGTCGGTCGTCCTGCTCCTGCTCTGGGTGTATTACTCGGCGCTGATGCTCTACTTCGGCGCGGCGGTAACGAAGACGCGGGCGCTGGACTCGGGCCGCCGCGTCGTGCCCCGCCCAACGGCCGTGCTGGTGCGGGAGGAGCTGATCGTCGAACCGGCCTGACGGTCCACCTCGTGCGCGGGCGCGCTCCCGGTGCTACACTGGTTTGAGGACAAACTATCGCGCCCGTTGCGTCCTGGGCCGTGCACCTCCCCCGCGGCCGCCACGGCCGCCCCACGCGAGGAGGCTCCCGATGATCCGCCAACCAGCGGCTGCGGCCGGCGCCGGGCTCGGTCGCCTCGGCACCCTGGGGCCCGGGGCCGCGTCGCACAGTGGCGGGCGGCGCTGGCGCGTGCGACACGCCGGGCGCTGGGCGCTCCTGGCGCTGGTCGCCCTCGCCGCCGCCGCCGGGGTCGCGGCCGAACGCCGCCTCGATCAATTCCGAACGGACGTGCGCGCCTCCATCCCCGCGGCCGCGCCCGGCCTCGACCTGCCGCCACTCTTCGCCGACCTCAGCCCGGTGACCGTCAGCACCTACGCCGGCGGGTGGTATCTCCCGTGGCACACCACGGCAGACCAGGTCCGCAGCAATCCGGGCCTCTGGATCCGCATGCACCTGGCCGACTGGAACCGCGTGCCCGAGCCGCTCCGGTACGAGGCGCTCGACAACATGCTCGCGCGCTATCGTCCACTCCTCATGAGTCCCACCGTGTGGGACACCATGTCGGCAGAGGACTGGGACGAGGTGCCGCAGCCGGTGCGCACCGTCGCCTTCCGTCAGATGACGGCGTACTGGTCCGGGCTACCACCTCGCCGACGACTACGGGCTGCCGCCGCGCCCGGTCGCCGACACCCTCGCCGCCATCGTCATGTCCGAGTCGTGGTTCGACCACCGCGCCGTGTTCGTCAACCGCAATGGCGCCCGCGACCTCGGCCTCGCCCAGGCGTCGGACTTCGCCCGGCAGCGGCTGGAGGGCCTCGAGCGGGAAGGCGTCATCGACGTGCACTTCGAGGAGGGGGAGTACAGCAACCCCTGGGTGGCCACGCGGTTCGTGGCGGTCTGATGTCGGTGTTGCTGCGCGAGGCGGGTGGCGACCTGGACACGGCGGTGCGCGCCTACAACCGCGGCATCACCAGCGCGCTGCGGGGCGAGGGGGCCAGCTACCTCGCGGCGGTGATGCGGCGGCGCTCGTCGTTCATCCGCAGCCGCTCGGCGCCGCCGGCGTGGGGTTACGTGTGGATGCGCGCCAGGGATCTCGAGCGCACCGAGTGGCCGTGGACGGCCGGAGACGGCGGCGATGGCGAGACGCCGGCCGCCTCGAGCCGGCCCCGCTAGCTCGTCGGATACACCTGCAGCCGATTCTCCACGCCGAACGCGCCAGGCACACCGCGCGCCGCCATGCCCGCCGCGGCCCGGTCGGCGTCGCTGGCCACCCAGCCCACCAGCTCGACGTGCCCGTGCTCGACGATGATGTGGATGGGATAGGTGCCGATCGGCTCCAGCCCGAGCTGCCGCTCACCCGCGACCACGCGCCGATCGCGCAGGCCCCACCCGCCGCCGGGCGCGTACCGCGAGAGGAAGTCGTTGGTGTAGATGGCGTCGAAGGTGCGCCAGCGCAGGCGATCGTCGTTGGGCGAGGCGGGCAGCGGCGTGATCGCGTTCACGACGCGCTCCACGCCCGGCACGCGGCGCACCGCCCGCTCGGCGTCCGCCGCAAGACCGGACGCGTACGCCCGGCCCTCCAGCGTGACCGTGCCCTTGTCGTAGTGGAAGCGCAGCGCGTCGAACGGGCCGTAGTACGGCAGCCACAGCAGCGCCTGGTTGATGTCCTCGGCCGGATCGGCGGCCGGAGTTCGCGCGTCGAGCCGCGGCGTCAGCACGACCGCCATGGCAAGCGCGAGGGCAGGGACGATGATGCGTGTTCTCATGGCACTCACTCCTGTATCGGGGCCTCGCGACGAGGCCCCTGTACGGTGAGACGGCCCGCCGCCTGACCGCGATCTGCCATGGGCATGACATCGCTGACAGGCGGAGGGCGACCGGTGAATGCGGGGGCAGGGGGAGAAGACGGTGGCGCGGCCGGCCGGAACCCGTGGTGGGAGTAGCCCACGGGCTCCGGACCGGACCCGCGCCGTGGCGGCTACGAACGGGCTTCCGGGACGGCGACGAAGATGCTGGCGCCGCGCCGGTTGATGAGCAGCAGCGACGGCTTGGCGCCGGCCGCCGAGAGCGCGTCACGCAGCGTGGCGACGGACTTGACGTCCTGGCCGTCCACCTTCTGGATGACGTCACCCGGCTGGATGCCGGCCGACGCCGCCCGCCCCGAGGGATCCACGTCGGTGACCACCAGGCCATTCGCGTCCCGCGGGAGCTCGAGCTCCTCGCGCAGCGAGGGCGTCAGCGGCTCGATGCGCACACCGAGCAGCGCACCGTCACCGTTGCCGCGGCCGTTCCGGGCAGACTCGCCCTCCTCCGCCGACGGCGACAGTTCCACGAGCTTCGCCGAGAGCGATTCCGGGTCGCCGTTCCGGATGACGTCCACGGTGATCGTCGTGCCGGGCGCGGTGCCCGCGATCTGGTTGCGCAGCGCGTTGGAGTCGCCAATCGACCGGCCGTCCACCGCCACGATCACGTCGCCCTGCTTCACGCCGGCGCGATCGGCCGGGCTGCCCGCCTCGACGTCGCTGACCAGACCGCCGCGCGCTTCCTTGAGGCCGAGGCCGGCCGCGAGGTCGGGCGTCACCGACTGGACGGTCACGCCCAGCTTGGACCGGTGCACGACGCCGTCCTTCGCGAGCTGGTCGGAGACCGCGCGCACCATGGCCGACGGGATGGAGAAGCCGAGGCCGATGTTGCCGCCCGAGGGCGACAGGATCTGCGAGTTGATGCCGACGAGCTCGCCCTGCAGGTTGACGAGCGGTCCGCCGGAGTTGCCCTGGTTGATCGCCGCGTCGGTCTGCAGGAAGTCCTCGTAGCTGCCGTCGCCCACGCCGGTGGCGCGGCCCGTGGCGCTGACGATCCCCATGGTCACGGTCTGCCCAACGCCCAGCGGGTTGCCGAACGCGAGCACGACGTCGCCGACCTTCACGCCGTGGGAGTCGCCCATGGCGATGGTGGGCAGGCCCGTCGCGTCGATGTCCAGCACGGCGAGATCGCTGGCCTCGTCACGCCCCACCAGGGTGGCCTTGAAGCTGCGGCGGTCGGCGAGGTCCACGGTGATGCGGTCCGCGCCGTCGATGACGTGATTGTTGGTGATGATCCGGCCGTCGGCGGTCGTGATGACGCCCGAGCCGAGCCCCGCCTGGCGGCGCGGCACCGGCCGCATGTTCTGTCCGAAGAACTCGCGGAACGGATCCATCATCGCCGTCGGCATGGCCTCGGCGCGCTTCTCGACGCGCACGGTGACCACCGCGGGCGCCACCTTGTCCACGATGGCACTGTAGGAGTTCGGGAGGGTCGCCGGGACGGAGGGACCGGCCGACGTCGCGGACGGCTGGTCCGCCACGACCGGCGCGGGGCTCGAGGCGGTGAGCTGGGCGCGGCCGCCGGCAAAGCCGACCGCCAGCGCCAGCGCGGCCGCGGCGACGATGGGGCCGCGGCCCGGGGAACGGGTCTGTCGTGGTTGTGCAGTCGTAGTTGTCGTCATGAGTCAATCACCCTTCACCTCATTGGACGACACACCGGGTTCCCTCAGCCTTGCGCCTCCATGACACCTGTGTAAGGTTCGCGCGGAGCCGGCAGCCGCATCGTGAACGCGCTCCCCTGCCCCGGTGTGGAGCGGACCTCCACCGTCCCGCCATGGGCCTCGACGATGGCCTTGACGAGCGACAGGCCGAGGCCCAGCCCACGCGCCGTCCGGCTCGCGTCTCCACGGTAGAGGCGATCCCACACCAGCGGCAGATCGGCCGGTGGAATGCCCGGCCCGGTGTCGCGCACCGTCGTGCCCACCATCCCGTCGGCGGCCGACGCCTCCACCTGCACCGCGCCGCCGGGGGGCGTGTACTTCACGGCGTTCTCGACGAGGTTGGCGAGTGCCTGGCGGATGCGCGTCCGATCGCCGAGCACCCGGAGCGTGGGCGCCACCGACGCCGCCAGCGCCACGCCCTTGTCCTCGGCCTCGTCGGCGTACAGCGCCACGGCCTCCTCGACGACCGGCGCCAGGGCCATCGGCTCGCGGGCCAGGCGCATGGTCCCGGTCTCCGCCTCCGAGATGTCCATGAGCGCGGTCAGCGTGGCGTTGACGCGGTCCGCTTCCTCGAGCGCGCGCGCGAGCCCTTCACGCGTCCGGGCGGGGTCGTCGGCCAGCAGCGCGGATTCCGCGACGTTGCGGAACCGGGTGAGCGGCGTCCTCAGATCGTGGGCCACGTTGTCGAGCGCACCGCGCATGCCGCCCAGCAGCGCCTGGATGCGGGCGAGCATGTCGTTGACGAGCGCGCCGATCTCGTCGAGCGGGTCGCCGGTGCCCACGGTGTCCACCCGCGCGTCGAACCGCCCGGTTGCGAGGATCGACCGCACCGTGCCCTCGAGCGCGCGCAGCGGCGCCAGGCCCACGTAGGTCAGCACGAGCCCGCCGAACGCGGCGATGAGCGCGGTCAGCAGCATCACCTCGAAGGCGCGGGATCGGAAGTGGCCGAGCAGGTCGTCGCGCTCGTGCGAGCTGCGCCCGACCTGCACCGTCACCCCGCCCCCGATGCGGCGCGTGCCCACTTCGAGCACGCTGCCGTCCGGCGGATGCGGGATGGTGACCCATTCCGCGCGAAGCGCCGGAGTCGTCGAGCACCGAGAGATCGACACCGCCCCAGCCGGGTGGTTCGGAGAAGTAGACGATCTCGGTGGGGCCGTCCAGCACGCGGACGAGCAGCCGCTCGTGCCGCCCCCTCGATCTGGTCGGCGGCGATGAGGCGCTGGAGCCCGATGAGGCCCGAGCGTGCGTATCTCGACGGTGTAGCGCGTCAGCATCGACTCGAGCACGGCGTGGTCCTGCGAGGCGAGCGCCCGCCCCAGCAGCGCGTAGGTGAACACCAGGATGGCGGTCATGCTGACCACGAAGAGCGCCCATGCCCAGGCAGCGAGCCTGAACGCGAGCGCGTGACGGACGGTGTCAGCCCACCTTGAGGACATAGCCGACGCCGCGCACGGTGTGCAGGAGCTTGGGCTCGAACGCCTTGTCGATCCGCTCGCGCAGGCGGCACGAGGACGTCCACGGCGTTGGTGCCCGTGTCGAAACTGTAGTCCCACACGTGCGACACGATCATGGCCTTGGACACCACGGTGCCGGGGTGGCGCATGAAGGTAATCGAGCAGGGGCGAACTCGCGGGGCCGCAGCTCGATCGGCACGCCGCCCCGTTCGACCCGGCGGGTCAGACGGTCGAGTCTGAGATCGGCGACCGTAAGCTCGGTGGCCTCCAGCGAGCGCTGGCCCCGGCGCGTCAGCGCCTGGACGCGCGCGAGCAGCTCCGGGAAGGCGAAAGGCTTGGTCAGGTAGTCGTCACCACCCGTCTGCAGGCCCTTCACCCGATCGTCAACAGTGTGCCGGGCGCTCAGGAAGAGGACCGGCGTGGCCACCTCGGCACGCCGGAGGGCCGAGACGAGGCTGAGCCCGTCCAGGCGCGGCAGCATCACGTCAACGACCGCGGCGTCGTAGGGCTCGGCGCGGGCCAGCTCGAGGCCGTCCACGCCGTTGTCGGCGACGTCCACCGCGAAGCCTTCCTGCCGGAGCCCGGCCGCCACGAAGCTCGCGATGCTCGGGTCGTCCTCCACCACCAGCACGCGCACGAGGCGATCCTCATCCGCCCGCGCCGGGGCCGTCAAGCGCGGGCCCTGCGGCGGCCAGCACGCGGATGCGCTCCACGACGTCCTGCACCGCCACCGCCACGACCGGGCTCAGGCCCTCTCCGGACGCGAGACGATGGCCGACCGTCACCGCGATCACACGCACGTCGAGCCCGTCTCCCTCGTGCAGCGCCCGCGCCAGCCCCACGGCCTCGGCCACGCCCGCGCCGTGCGCCGACAGGGCGCCCGCCGGCGGGCGCGCCAGCGCGTCGAGCGGCACGTCCAGCACGCGTCCGGCTGGCTCCACGCGGGCGGCGTCCACGATCACCAGCCGGCGATCGGGCGCCAGGAGGTCGACCAGCTCCGCCACGTCGCGGGCCAGGTGCGCATCGATGCCGGCGTGGACACCGTCGGCGCCCGTGAGGCCCTCGCTCGCCAGCGCGTCCACGACCGCGGGCCCGACGCCGTCGTCGCCCGCCCAGCGGCAGCCGACCCCGATCACGCGGAGGCGACGTTCGGCACACCGGCCGCTCATGCGGACTCGATGCGCAGCGACAGCGCGTGCGTCGCGCATGAGATGCAGGGGTCGAAGTTGCGCACCGCCTGCTCGGCCAGCTGCGTCGCGCGATCGAGCGGCAGCGTGGCCAGTTCAGGCGCCATCGCACCCAGGTCTTCCTCGATGGCCAACTGGTTCTGGGAGGTGGGCGGCACGATCGTGGCGTCGGTGATGGCGCCGGTGTCGTCGAGCGTGTAGCGATGGTAGAGCGCGCCGCGCGGTGCCTCGGTGATGGCGTGGCCGGTGGCGGCACGCGGCGAGACCGGCACGGATGGCGCCGGCGGCGGGTCATAGCGCTCGATCAGCCGGATGGCCTCGGTCGTGGCCTGCAGGATCTCGACCAGCCTGACGAGGAGCGAGCGGAAGGGGTTGCGGCAGGGGGGCTCGAGCCCGGCGCGGGCCGCGGCGTCCCGGACGTCCGGATCGAGCCGGTCAGAAGTCAGGGGCTGAACCACGCGCGAGCGGACCGCACATGCGCCGCCGTCCACCCGCCGCGACCGGAGCGCGTTGGAGTAGGCGACGTGCTCCTCCGCGAAGTGCGCGCCGTACTCCCGCACGTCGATGTCCAGCCCCCGGGACGACACGAGCCGTCCCTCGCAGAAGGGGTATAAATCGGCGTCGCGCCTGAGCACGCCACGAACTCGTAGTCGCGCTCGATCGGCGGGAAGGTGAAGCCCGCCATCCAGGCCAGGCGCGCGGGCGGTTGCGTCACGGGCCCAGCGCAGCTCCGGCAGCAGCGGATCCAGCTCGCCCCGCGCCGGCGTGCGGTAGAAGCCGCCACCTTCACGTTCACGGGATGAATCTCGCGCCCGCCCAGCCGCGCGACGATGGCGTTGCCCGCCTTCTTGATGCAGGGCCGTCGGCCACCCGCGCCTTGTGGCGGCCGGCCATGGCGATGGCGTCCGGGACGCCGAGGAAGTCCGGCGCGTGCAGCAGGGACGCGTGCAGCGCGTGGCTCTCGATCCACTCCCCGCAATGCCAGGAGGCGCCGCAGGCCGCAGCGGTCCTTCGATGCGGACGCCGAGGGCGTCTTCCATGGCGTGGCACGTCCATCGGAAATGCCACCAGGCGAATGCCGCAGATGCGCGCCGTGATGTCAGGGGGCCTCCATGAACGAGCGGCCGCGGAGCAGCGCCTCGAAGAACCGCGGCGGCTCGAAGATGCCGAGCTTCGCCCGGCCGCGCGGCCGCCCTCGAGCCGGATCGTCAGGCTCGGTTTCGCCTCGACGCGCGCGAGGTAGTCCACGCGAATGGTGCGCGAGCCGTCTGGCGCTCACGCGTCCTCCGTCCCGCGCGAGCCTGACGTGCGACTCGTCGCGGAACGCCGGCGTTGGCGTTGTAGGTGCGGAAGAACCGGACGCGGTCGCGCCGCGTCTGCCCCATGCCGGCAAGCCGGTCCGCCAGCGCCGCCGTGTTCGGCGCCTCCATCGGGCCGTAGCAGCCGTAGCAGCCGCGCGCGTAAGAGGGGCACAGCGCGCCACAGCCGGCGTGGGTCACCGGTCCCAGGCACGGCGTCCGTGACCATCACGCACACGGTCCCGCGCATCTTGCATTCCATGCAGACGCACTGTGCGGCGACACGGCCTGGCGTGCGGCCGTGCAGGTAGGCGCTCAGCACCTCGAGAAGCTGGCGCTTGTCGATCGGGCACCCGCGCAGCTCGAAGTCCACCGTGACGTGATCCGAGAAGCCGGTGGAGGTCGCCAGCGTCGGGCAATGCGAGGCGTGGCGTAGACCAGGCGGCCCTTGTAGGCCTCGACGTCGGCGACGTTGCGCGAACCTGGATGCCGCCGGAGGTCGCGCAGGCGCCGAGCGCGACGAGGTAGCGCGAGCGGGCCCGGACGTCGCGCAGGCGCGCCAGGTCGTGGGCCGTGGTGATCGAGCCGTCGGCAATCGAGATGTCGAAGGGCCCCTCCGCGTCGCGGCTCGATGCCTCGCGGAAGTACGCGATATCGAACGCGCCCGCGACGGCCAGCAGCTCGTCCTCGAGATCGAGGAGCGACAACTGACACCCGTCGCAGGAGGCAAACTTCCAGACGGCCAGGGTGGGTTTGCGGCGCGGCATGTCAGGCCTCCCGGGTGAGGAAGAACGGCCGCACGCGATCGTACGGAAACACAGGGCCGTCCCTGCACACGAACGACGGCCCGAGCTGGCAGTGCCCGCAGTGGCCGATCGCGCACGTCATGTTGCGCTCGAGCGACACGAAGATGCGCGCGTGGTCGAAGCCCAGCGCCGACAGCTCCCTCTCCGCGAAGCGCAGCATGACCTCGGGTCCGCAGAGGAAGGCGCGCGCGCGGCCGGGCGAGACGCGCACGTCGCGCGCCAGCGCGGGCACGACACCAACCGCGCCTCTCCAGTCGGCGCCGGCGCGATCGACGGTGACGCGGACCTGGATGTCGCCGTGCCTCGCCCACCGCGCGAGCTCCCTCCGGAACGGCAGCGCCTCGGGCGTGCGGGCCCCGACCAGGAGCGCCACCGCGCCGAAGCGCGCGCGGTGGCGGAGCACGTGATAGACGACCGGCCGGAGCGGCGCCAGCCCGAGGCCGCCGGCCATGAGCAGGAGATCGCCACCCTCGGCGTCGGCCAGCGGCCAGGCCGTGCCGTAGGGACCGCGCACGCCGACCGCCGCGCCGCGCCGCAGCCGCTGCAGCGCACGCGTCACGGTGCCGACGGCGCGGATGGTGTGGACCAGGCGACCCGGCTGTCCCGGATCACCACTGACCGAGATGGCCGACTCCCCCATGCCGAACGCGTAGAGCATGTTGAACTGCCCCGGCGCGAACGTGTATCCCCCGGGCCAGCCGGCCACGTCGAGGGCGATCGTGAACGTGTCCACGGTCTCGCGTCGCACCTGCGCGATCCGCAGCGGGTGCGGGACGAGGCCGCATACCGGCAGCGGTGCCGTCGCCATCAGGCCTCGGCTCCGTAGACGTCGAGACGCTGCAGGCGCACGCGCTCGAGCCGTCGCTGCAGCTGGGACACCAATCGCATGGCGACCGCCTGCCCCATGCGCGGGTCGTCCCGGATCCAGTCACGCAGCGGTCCGGCCTCGATGGCGATCGCGGTCACCGGCTCGACGACTCGCGCGTCGAACTGCCAGCGGTGGGGCGGGTTCATCCACGACAGCCCGAGGATGTCGTCGGGGCCCAGCGTCTCCAGGCGGACGACCGGCTTGCCGGGCATGGTCACCTCGAGCGCGGCGGCGCCCGCCCGGATCAGGTAGAGGCGGTCGGCGTCGTCGCCCTCGCGAATCACGAACGCGCCGGCGGGCAGCGACACCTCGTGCGCGATCGTCGCGATGCGTCGCACCAGATCCCCGGGGACGCCCCGGAGGAACGCATGCGCCTCGAGCGCGGACGCGAGCGTCAGCCCGGCGGCTCCGGTGTCGCGTCCGGGCGCCACCGTGGCCCGCAACCGGTGTCCCCCGGGCCGGAACGCAGGCCACACTGGCGGCGGCCTGCGCGAGGACGTCGCGGACGAGCGCCGACTGCCGGTACGGGCCGTCGTCGGGCTCGGCGCGTGCCGAGCACGATGAGGTCGGCCGGTCCCCGGCCGCCAGCGCCGCCAGTTGCGACGCCCGTTCGCCTCGCCGCGGGCACGATGCGCGGTTCGGGCGGCGGAGCGCCCCAGTCGTGCCGCGCGAGGCTCGCCTGCACGTCTGCCAGCAGCCGCGTGCCGGGCGTGACGGCGGCGCGCCGGCCGCGGGCTGGCGCCGGCCCCGGCCCGGCCAGGTGGACGACGTCCACGTGGCAGTTCGCCAGCCGCGTCAGCGAGGCGACCCAGGCGAGGGCCGCCTCCGCGGCGTCGCCGAAGTCGAACGCCGCCAGGACTCGCAGCGGCGCCTCGCCGGCGAGCCACGCGCGCAAGGGCGCCGGATCGCGAACCACGAGCACGGGCACGGGCGCACTCTGGGCCGTGCGCTCGGCGACGCTCCCGAGGAGCCAGCGAGGCAGGCGTCGCCCGAGAGACGCGACGACCACCAGCGCCACCGGTCCGCCTGCCGCGCCGTCCGGCGCCGAGAGCCGTGCGAGCACTTCGTCGGGCAGCCCGTACTCCAGGCGCGCGTCAATCGCGAGTCCCGGGAAGGCGTCACGCAGCCGGATCACCTCGTCGTCGAGCGAGGCGCGCGCCGCCTCGGCGACGCCGACCTCCAGGGCGTGCACGAGCACCAGCGGCCCGCCCGCCCGTGCCGCCCACGCCGCCGCGACGCCGGCCGCTCCGGCACCGCGCGCGGACAGGTCCGTTCCACAGAGGATTGCCATCATCCGCCTCCCTGGGGACCGTGTGACTCGCCGGCGCGGATCGCCGCCACTTCTTCCGTCAGGTCGATGCCGACCGGACACCAGGTGATGCAGCGGCCGCAGCCCACGCACCCCGATGACCCGAACTGGTCGATCCAGCTGGCGAGCTTGTGCACCAGCCACTGGCGGTAGCGCGACCGCAGGCTCGTGCGGACGCTGCCGCCGTGGACGTGGGAATGCTCCATGGTGAAGCACGAGTCCCAGCGCGTCCAGCGCTCGGCCATCTCGCCGCTCAGGTCCGTGACGTCCTCCGCCGTCGAGCAGAAGCACGTCGGGCAGACCATCGTGCAGTTGGCGCAGCCCAGGCAGCGGCTGGCGACCTCGTCCCAGCGCGGGTGCTCCAGGTTGCGGTAGAGCGTGTCACGGATGTCGTGCGTCTCGAGCGTGCGAGGCATCGACGCCGCCGTTCGCTCGACCAGGGCCTCGGCCTCCGTGCAGTCCGCCTCGGTGGCGTCGTCGGACGGGACGCGGGCCAGCACCGCGGCGCCGCGGGGGCTGCCCATCTCCACGACGAAGCGGTGGCCGCCGGCCACGATCTCCGTGAGCGCGAGGTCGAACCCCAACGTGGCGCGCGGCCCCGTCTGCATCGAGGTGCAGAAGCAGGTCCCGCCGGCCTGCCCGCACTGGACCGCCACGACGAAGACGTCCGATCGGCGCGCGGCATAGCCGGGGTCCGCGGCCTCGCCGTCCAGGAACACGCGATCCTGGATCCCGATGGCGTGCAGATCGCACGAACGCGCGCCGATGAGCGCCAGCCGGGGAGGCCCGACGACCTCGGGCTGGAGCGTGAGCGTGCCGCCGCGGCGCCGGGCCGTGAACACGCGCTGGCGAGGCACGAAGAACTGCGGCTTCCACGAGTGCGGCCCCACCGCGTAGCCGAAGAGCGCGTGGTCGGCGCGGCGTTCGAGGCGGTAGCGGCCCGCGTCCTGGACCTCGGTCCAGCCCGCGGGCAGATCGGCCACCCCGCGCACCTCCGCATGCACGATGGCGCCGTCGCGGATGGTGGGGCCGAGGAGCTGGTAGCCGTCGGCGGCGAGGACGCGAACAGCCCATCGAGCCCGTCGACGGAGAGGACCGGCGCGGTGAGGAGACGTCCATCCCTCGTTATAGCGCGCCTCGCCCAGGGATGGCGGCCGGATCGGGCCCCGCGGACGCGATCGGCGCGATCGTTTACAGCCCCGTCGCGGGCGAGCGTGCGCGTCAGCCGGTTTCGACGTGCGCCCGCAGTCGGTCCAGCGTGTCGTCCCACCCCTGGACACGCGGTCCAGCAGGGCGCGCGTCTCCGCGAGCCGGTCGCCGTTCACGGCCCAGACGTGCTCTCCGGCCGCGGCGCTCGCCCGTGACCAGACCAGCTGCCGCGAGGCACCTGAGGTGCTTGGTGACGCCCTGCCGCGTCATCGCGGCGCGATCCGCCAGGCTCGAGATCGAGGCCGGGCCGTGGCCCGACAGGTGGCCGACGAGGAGAGCCGTGGCATCGCCCAGTGCCGCGAAGAGCAGTGCGGCCCCGACGAGGTGGCGGTCGAGCCGCCGTCGTGCTGCCGTCATCGCGCAACCTCCGGGTTGCACGATAGCGCAGGTTCGGGGCGCGGCGCCACGGCCGCGCCGGCGTCACCGGCTGTACGCCGCCGTCAGGCCGGCGGGCTCGTCTCGAAGTGGTCCACGTGCGTGTCGAAGTCGCGCAGCGCGCGGCGTGCGGGTGCATCGACCACCGCCACCTCCGGCCGGTCGCCCGCAAACGCGCGCACGGCCTCCCACGACTCCCACTCCGTCAGGACGAGGAACTCGACGCCGTCCTCGATCGGGCGTTCGAGGAGGCTGGCCTCCCGGAACCCCGGAATGCGGGCGAGCGTGGTCCAGACAGCCGACTCGAAGTGCGCCCGGTAGGCGGGTGCGCCTGCGCCATCCGCGCGGCCACGCCAGAGGCGGACGATCACGACGCCGCGGACGCCGGACGCACCGGGGTGACGGCGGTGTCGCCCGCGACGGTCACCCACTCGCGCACGCGCCAGTTCGTGACCAGCCCATTCAGGACGTAGGGGTCGGTGCGCGCGAAATCCTCGACCACCTGGGCCGAATCGGCCCGAAACAGGAGGATGGCGGTGTCGGCCGGATCCTTCCAGCGCGCCGCCGAGCACGAGGTGACCGCCCTGGCTCGACGCCCACGCCCTTTCCAGGTGGGCGTCCCGGAACTCGGCCCGACGCTCGAGGTAGTCGTCGGCCACGTCATAGAAGAGGAGGAAATGTTTCATGGCGCGGTCATCATACGCCGCGCGAGGGAGGCGCGGCGCAGCGGCGGCGGGACTACAATCGGGCTGTGCGCGCACGGCCAGGCCCGTCGATCGAGGAACGCTGGGGACAGCCCGTGAGCCGGCGCGAGCGCTGGCGCGCCGTCCTCTATCTCGGCACCGCGCTGCTCACGCTCACCCTGGTGCTGCTCGCCGTCGTCTTCGGACAGATTGCGGCCACGGGCGTCCTGCTCATCGGGTTCCTGTCGTTCGTCTTCGCCTACCTGGTTGGCCCGGCCGCCGAGCGGCTGCGGCACGCGCTGGCGCCGACGCGCGGCGGACGCCCGCTCTCGCGCGGCCTGGCGACGCTGGCCATCTACGGCGTGCTCGCCGCGGCGCTCGTGCCCGTCTGGACCTTCCAGGGCCCGCGGTTCATGGCGGCCACCTCGCGCATGCGGGTGCTGGTGCCGCAGCACACGGCGCGCTTCATCGCGCAGCTGCGGGCGGCGGAGGGCTGGCACGACGCGCTCGGGCTGCCCTTGTCGATCGACGACTCGCTGGGCGCCATCACCCGGCGCCTGACGCGGAGCGTCGAGGCCGAGGTACGCGAGCTCGAGACCGAGCTCGTCGGCGTGCGCAACCTGCTGCCGTGGCTGTCCCTCGTCCCGATCGTCACCTTCGTGCTGCTCACGCGGTGGCACCGCTTCCGGCGCTCGACGACGCGGGTGCTGCCGACAGCGCATCTGCAGTGGCGGGGCGACGAGTTCCTGAAGAACCTCAACAGCCTGCTCGCCGCCTACACGCGGGCGCAGGCGCTGTCGGCGCTGGCCGTCGGGACGCTGTGCTGGCTCGGGTTCGCGGCCGCTGGGCCTGCCCTATCCCGGGACGCTTGGCCGGCCGCCGGTCTGCTGGAGGTGGTGCCGCTCGCCGGTCCCATCATCGTGGCCATCGTGGTCACGGCGGTGGCGCCCGACCGCGTGCTGCCCAGCCTGATGTTCCTCGTGTCGCTGCGGCTCCTGCAGGACTACGTGATCTACCCAGCGCCTGATCCGCCACACGCTGCACCTGCACCGCTGGCCGTCGTGCTGGCACTCTGGGCAGGCGCCGGCGTGGGCGGGGTGATCGGCGTTCTGCCTGGCGGTGCCCGTCGTGGGCATGGCGCAGATCACGCACCGGCACTGGCGCGAATACCGGGACATCGAGACGCTGGTCGCCGCCGGCATCGCTGCACCCGTGCCGGACGGCTCACCGACCACAGAGCCGGCGCCCGTCGCCTCCGCCGGCGCGATCCCGCCCGACGCCAGCCTGGGCTGACGCTTGCGCGCCCGGCTGAGGATGCCGCAGGAGCCGGGCGGCGTCCGCGTCCAGCACGATCTCGGCGTTCGCCCCTCGCAGCACCGCCGCGACCGGCAGGCCGCAGGCCTCGTCCTCGATGGCCGCGCGCATGGCGGAGGCCTTGGCACCCCCCATGGCGACGACCACGACGAGCCGCGCGGCCCGCGATGGTCGCGAGCGTCAGCGTGAGACGGTCGGGCGGCGGCTTCGGTGCGCCCTGGACGGCAGCCACCCAGCCCTCGGGGGCGGGGCCATCGCGTGCGCAGGAAACACCGAACCGACGTGGCCGTCCTCTCCCACGCCGAGCAGCACCACGTCGAGCACGGGCGGCCGGCCGAGCACGCGCACGAGCTCGGCCTCGTATGCGGCCGCCCCCTGCCGTGCATCGAGGGACACGGGCATGGAATGGATGGACGCCTCGTCGATCGGGACGCCGGGCGGCAGCATGCGGCGCACCAGGCCCGCATTCGACTCGGGATCGCCGGCAGGCACCAGGCGCTCGTCCACGAAGAAGAGCCGCGTGCGCGCCCAGTCGAGGGGCACCGTGGCGAGGGCGGGCAGACAGGTGGTGGCGACCGATCCGCCGGCGACGGCGAGTGCGAGACGGCCGCGCGCCGAGACGGCCGAGCCAGCCGCGTCGGCCACGCGCGACGCGACCCGTGCGGCAACGGCGGCGGGCGAGGGTTCGACGAAGAGCGGCGCCATTCTCGGTATACGCTCGATCATCATGGCTCGACTCGCGACGAAGGGGAAGCGATGCAGCTGGAACGATCGGGCTCGGGCGCATGGGCGCCAACATGGTCCGCCGCCTGATGCGCGCCGGGCACACCGCCGTGGTGTTCGACCGCGCGCCGAGGCGGTGACGACGCTGGCGGCCGAGGGGCCACGCCGGCCGATTCCCTCGAGGCATTCGTGGCCGCGCTCGCGCGCCCCGTATCGTCTGCCTCATGCTGCCGGCCGCGGTCGTCGACCGGACGCTCGCCGTGCTCCATCCGCTGCTCGACCGCGACGACACGGTCATCGACGGCGGCAACTCGCACTACCACGACGACATCGCCCGCGCCGCCAGGCTGGCGGCCGACGGCCTGCACTACGTGGACATGGGCACGAGCGGCGGGGTGTGGGGGCTGGAGCGCGGGTACTGCCTCATGATTGGCGGCGAGGATGCGACCGTCGCGCGGCTGGACCCCATCTTCCGCGCGCTCGCGCCGGGCACCGGGACCATCCCGCGGACGCCGGGGGGCGCGAGGCGCTCGGAGGCACCGCCGAACACGGCTACCTGCACTGCGGTCCGGCGGGGGCCGGCCGATTCGTCAAGATGGTGCACAACGGCATCGAGTACGGCCTCATGGCCGCCTATGCCGAGGGCCTGAGCATCCTGCGGCACGCCGACATCGGGTTGGCCGAGCACGACCACGACGCCGAGACCACGCCGCTGAGAACACCCGAGCACTACCAGTACGCCGGACGTGGGGGCGATTGCCGAGCTGTGGCGGCGTGGCAGCGTCATCAGTTCGTGGCTGCTGGATCTGACGGCCGAGGCGCTGGCCGGGGATCCGACACTCGAGCGGTTCGGCGGGCGCGTCTCGGACTCGGGCGAAGGCCGCTGGACGCTGCAGGCGGCCAACGACGAGGGCGTGCCGGCGCACGTGCTCGCGGCCGCGCTCTTCGAGCGGTTCGGGTCGCGCGATCTCGACCTCTTCCAGAACAAGGTGCTGTCGGCCATGCGGTTCGGCTTCGGCGGCCACCACGAGAAGCCGGCGGGGACGCGATGAGCAACGCCCGGCCGCGCTCCGACGCCCTGGTGTTCTTCGGCGCCACCGGCGATCTCGCGTTCAAGAAGATCTACCCCGCCCTCCAGGCGATGGCCCGGCGCGGACGGCTGGACGTGCCGGTGGTCGGCGTGGGGCGTTCGGGATGGACCACGGAGCAGCTGATCGAGCACGCGCGCGCGAGCGTGACCGAGCACGGCGGCGGCGTCGACGAGGCCGCGTTCGGGGTCCTGGCGCGCCAGTTGCGCTACGTGGACGGCGACTACAACGACGCCGACACGTTCACGCGCCTCAAGGCCGCGCTCGGCGGCGCCACGCGGCCCGTTCACTACCTGGCGATTCCGCCCAGTATGTTCGCCAAGGTCGTGGAGCAGCTCGGGCGCTCGGGGTGCACGGGCCAGGCGCGGGTCATCGTCGAGAAGCCGTTCGGCCGCGACCTCGCGTCGGCGCGCGAGCTCAACGCCGTCCTGCGCGAGGCGTTTCCCGAGGACAGCATCTTCCGCATCGATCACTACCTCGGCAAGGAAGCGGTGCAGAACATCCTGTACTTCCGCTTCGCCAACGCCTTCCTCGAGCCGATCTGGAACCGCCACTACGTCGAGAACGTGCAGATCACGATGGCCGAGTCGTTCGGCGTGCAGGGCCGCGGGCGCTTCTACGAGGAGGTCGGCGTCATCCGCGACGTGATCCAGAACCACCTGCTGCAGGTGATCAGCTACCTCGCCATGGAGCCGCCCTGGTCCACGAACGCCGAGGCCATCCGCGACGAGCAGGCCAAGGTCCTCCGCACCATCCGTCCCATCCAGGCAGACGAAGTGATCCTCGGCCAGTTCGCCGGCTACCGCGACGAGTCCGGTGTCGCACCGGACTCCGAGGTCGGCACCTACGCCGCGCTCCGGCTGCACGTGGACTCCTGGCGCTGGAGCGGGGTGCCCTTCTACGTCCGCGCGGGCAAGTCGCTGGCCATGACGGCGACGGAAGTGCTGGTCGAACTGCGCGCAGCTCCGCGCGTGTTCCCCGAGCCGGCGCCGTCGCGCGGCAACCACGTCCGCTTCCGCCTGAGCCCCGAGGTCGCCATCGCCATCGGCGCGCGAGCCAAGGAGCCGGGGGAGCACATGACCGGCGTCCCCGTGGAACTGTCGGTCGTCGAGCCGCAGGAGGGCGTGCCCGGCAGGATGGGCGCGTACGAGCGGCTCATCGGCGACGCGATGGTGGGCGACACCACGCTCTTCGCCCGCCAGGACGTCGTGGAAGCCGCGTGGGCCATCGTGGATCCGGTGCTGCAGCAGCCGCCGTCCGTGCACGCCTATGAACCGGGCACGTGGGGACCGGCCGCCGCAGACTCCCTGGCCGACGAGGTCGGGGGGTGGAACACGCCAGGCGACGGACGCGGCTGAACCAGCGGCGCCGCCGTCAGCGCGCCTCGAGCTCCGTGCGGATCACGTCGAAGAACGTCTCGGCCATCTTGCGGTAGCCGGCCTCGTTCGGGTGGCGCTGGTCGTCGCTGTTGTAGCGGTTCGAATCGGCCTGCATCGCGCCGTAGAGGTCCACGACGACGACGTTCTCGCCGCGCGCGATGGCGCGGATGCCGTCGTTGAAGTCGGAGATGAGCGCGTTCGACAGGCCGCGGGTCGCCTGGTGGTTGGGCGGCGTGAGCGTGGCGAGGAAGACGCGCACGCCGCGGAACCGCGCGATCTTCACCATGTCGTTCACCGCTGACAGCCCGGGCGCGACACCGGCCTCGCCGAGCCCGAGATCGTTGTAGCCGTCGAGCAGCAGCAGGATGTCGGGGCGGTGCGTGTCGATGGCGCCGGCGAGCCGCCCCACGCCGTCCACCGCCTTCTCGCCGCCGCGCCCCGCGTTGACCACGACGGGCGCCTGCGTCACGTAGCGGCCGGCCAGCAGCTGGCCGAGCACGCTCGGGTATGCCGCGGGCCCCGCGTCCCGCAGCAGGTAAAAGGGATCGCCCGCCGGGTTCTGGGTCGCGATGATGCCGTAGGTCACGCTGTCGCCGAAGGCGAGAAAGCGGGTGGCGGTGAGGGTCGGCAGGCGCGAGACGCTCACCGCGAACCCGCAGGTGCCGACCTGGCCGCGCGCGTCGGTGGCGGTGCAGCGCACCTCCGTCGCACCGGGAACGCCCGCCGGAGCCGGGTACAGGCCACGGTCACCGGCGCCTGTCCACCCTGCGCGGCCGGCGGGTCGTAGGTGATGGCGGCGGTCTGGTCGGCGGTGGAAACGTCGATGGCGGCGGGACACGCCAGCGTGGGTGCGGCCACGGGCGGCGGCGTCGGCTGGGTGGGTGTGGACGCCCCGCATCCCATGGCGCCGGCCAGCGCGCCGGCCATGACGGCCAGCCGGACGGCACGGCCCCTCCTCCACCACTGCACGATGGGAATTGTATCGGAGCGGGGCCCCCGGTCCGCCAGTAGCCACCCGCGCTAGAATTCGCAGCGATGAAGCTGCTGCGCGACCTTCCTGTCGTGTTCCCGTTGGTCCTGCTTCTCGCCGGTGCCGTGCCTGCCGCCGCGCAGGGAGTCGTGCCCGCCGGTACCGAGATCCAGTTCCGTCTACGTCAGCTCGTGTCCTCGTTCAGCAGCAAGCCGGGGCTGCCGGTCTTCGCCGTCGTGCTGAAGCCCGTCCTCGTGGACGAGCGGATTGCCATCCCGCTGGGCGCGGTCCTGCAGGGAGAGATCGGCAAGGTGCGCCGGGTGGGCCTGGGGTTTGCGCGCGAACGCGCCTACGTCACCCTGCACTTCGATCGGCTCATCCTCCCTGGAGGCGAGACGGTGCCCATCGCCTTCCGCGTCACCGAGGTGGACGATGCGCGCGAGACCGTTGACGAGACGGGGCGCATCAACGGCATCCGGGCCACGGCGAGCTTCACGAGCATGATCGCGGGCATGGCCACCTCCGCGAGCTTCATCGATCCGATGCTGCTCGGGTTCACGACCGCGACGACGCTGAGCGTCTTCCGCATCCCCGAGTCGGAGGTCATCTTTCCGGCGGGCACCGAGCTTCGCGGCGAGCTGACCGAGCCGGTCAGCGTGTCGGCGTCGTTCCAGCCGCCGGTCGCGCCGTACGCCGAGGACGCCGCGACGCGGGCGCAACTGCGGGAGATGGTCCGCACGCTGCCGTTCCGGACGGCCACGGAGGGCACCGGCATCGATTCCGACGTCACCAACCTGCTGTTCATCGGGTCGGCCGGCCAGGTGGAAGCCGCCTTCAACGCCGCGGGATGGGGACAGACCGACCAGCTCAACGCCCGCTCCAGCTACAACGCCCTCCGCGCCATCGTCGAGAACCAGGGCTACCGCGAGGCGCCCATGTCAACGCTGCTGCTGGACGGCCGCGCGCCGGAGATGACCTACGCGAAGACGCTCAACACGTTCTTCAAGCGCCACCACCTGCGGATCTTCGAGACGAGCGCCACCTTCGACGGTGCGCCGGTGCTGACCTCCTCGTCCACGCACGACTCCGGCATCGGGTTCGCCACGCGCCGCAAGACCTTCATCCACGTGATCGACGAGGTCATCGACGAGGAGCGTGACAAGGTGGTGCACGACATGCTCCTGACGGGGTGCGTGGACGGCGTGACCTACGTGGATCGGCCCTGGCTGCCCGACGACCTCTCCAACTCCACCGGCGACACGCTGCGGACGGACAAGCGGATTGCCGTGCTCCGGATGAACGGCTGCGAGGACCCGATGCGGGCGGACCAGGACGTGTCCGCCGATGCGGGGGACGATCGCGCCCAGCGCGGCAACGCGGTGACCCGGGCGACGCGGAACATGCTGCTCGCGCTCAAGAACGACTTCTGGCGGGGCAACATCATCTACCAGGGCTACTCGGCGGTGAAGCTGGCGGTCGGCGCCCTCGCGGGACGGGGCAAGGAGACCCCGCCCGAGGGCCGCGCGTTCGAGTTCGCCGGCGAGGAGTTCAAGGTGGTGCCGGGCGCCGAAGCCCACGCCGTGGAGGACGCGCCGAAGGACGTGCACGAACAGCCCGCCCGCTTCGAGCCCATCGCGGAGCCGCGGACCTTCGACCCCCGGCTCGTGTTCAGCTTCTCCGGCGGCACGACCAGCTTCGGCGGCAACGGCTTTTCCACGCTGTCGGGCGTCTTCCCGGTCACGGTCGAGGGCACGCAGTTCGACGTCCCGGTGGCGCTCGTGACCCGCCTCCAGCCGCGCGGTGGCTTCGCTGCGCGCGCGACGCTGCGCAGCTGGTCGCACGTGTCGCAGGAGTTCGCCCGCGATGCACTGGACGCGCCTGTCGGCGGTCTTCGAGACCCCGTTCACCGAGCCCACGGAAGCGACCGGCCGTGGCAAGCTCCGCCAGTTCAGCTACAACCTGCTGATCCACCCGATGCGAAACGGGCGCCGCATCCGCCCGTACGCCGCCATCGGGCCGGCCATGCAGCTGTATCGGCTCGACGAGGCCAACAGCTCGGCCAACGCCGTCCTGCGGTTCGCTCGGGCGACGTGGGCCTCCTCCAGTCCACGTGGAACTCGGTAGCCGGCCGCCGCTCGAAGGCGGCGGCATCTTCCAGGTCGCGCTGCAGTACGGCGGCGGCGTGAAGGTGAACCTGACGCCGAGCTCGTGCTCCGCGCGGACGCGCGGGAAACGCTGTCGCAACAGCCCGGATTCTGGACGAAGTCGCGCGCGGGGCTCGTCGAGGCCGGCCTGATCCCGCGGACGCTCACGTCCGACGGGCCGCTCCGGCACCGCCAGTTCACACTCGGCCTGGGCTTCGGTTCTGACGGACCGGGCGCGGCCCGGGGTCGCAGAGGAGATCGCTCATGACCTCACCATCGACATATCCCGTCGTGCTGGCTCTCGCCCTGCTCGCCACGGGATGCGGCGGGCAGGCCTTCGCGGACCGGCCCCGGGATCACCTGCGGCGCCGCAGGCGCCAGTCGCGGCGCCGGCCAGCCCGGCTGCGAACTACGACCCCTGCGCAAGGGCCGTCGGCCAGACCGCCACCGAGGCGGGGATCCTGAAGAGCGCGCCGCTCGGGCCGCGCCTGGAGGCCCTGATGGGCGCCGACGCGTACCAGCAGATGCTGCAGGACTGGCAGACGGAGCGCCCCATCGAGGAGGAAGCCGGCATCCTCCACGCCGCCGGCTGCCGACAACAACCGCAGCGGCGTGGGCTACGACCTCTGTGGACCCGGCTGCCGACGCCGTCAACGTCTTCGCCATCCGGGACAAGCGGCTGACGCCCTACATCGACAAGGGCCGGATCGCGCTTCCCCCGGGCATGGCCGACGACTTCCGGGCGACCCAGGCGAACGCGGGCGTCAGCCCGTAGGAGGCCGCCTTGCGCGGACCGCATTCTCTGACTACAGTCGACGAATGCAGCCGGCCGATATCCAGGCGGGCACGCCGTCATTAACCGCACCGTGGCCGAGGGCATCGGCCTTCATCGGGGACCGCTTCCTCGACCGGAGCCGGCCCATGGGCGAGTCGCGGATCCTCTGGGAGATCGGCCCAAACGGCATCGAGCTGCGCGGCTCCGCGCCCGCCTGGCCTCGACTCCGGCTACCCCACGCGCGTCGTCCAGTCGCTGGCCCGCCAGGGGCTCCTCCGCGTGCGGACTGCCGCGGGCGACCGTCGCGTGCGGACGGTCCTGCTCAGCGCGCGCGGCCTGCGCGAACGCGCGGAGCTCGATTTGCCGGTCCGACGAGGTAGCGGCGCGGCTGCTGGCGCCGCTGACCGACGGGGAACGCGGCTGCCTCCTCCGTGCCATGGCCGAGACCGAGCGCTGGTTACCGCGCCGCGCTCGTGCGCTTCGACGTGGAGCCGCCCACGACACCCGACGCACGCTGGTGTTCCGCCAGGCATGTCGAGGAGCTCGGCGCCGGTTCGAGGCGCTTCGACCCCGCGCGCAGCCTGCCGGCGGATCCCGCGACCTCGCACTCCCGTCCGGGCTGCTGGTCATCGGGCGGCGGCTGCGCGGCACACCCGTCGCCTGCGGCGCGCCTGCTGCACGGACGTGCTCCCGCGGAGCTCAAGCGGATGTGGGTCTCCCCCGACGTCCGCGGGCTGGGCCTGGGCCGCCGGCTGCTCGCCAGCCTCGAAGGGCACGCGGGGGCGCACGGCGCTGCCGCCGTCCGCCTGGAAACCAATCGTGCACTGACCGAGGCGGTGGCCCTCTATCGGGCATCCGGCTACCGCGAAGTCTCCCCTTCAGCGACGAGCCGTACGCGCACCACGTTCGAGAAGCGGCTCGCGCCCGGCGAGAGCCGGCCGCGCTCGAACCTCGCGGCACCCTGGACGGCGAGCCCGACGGTAGACTGGAGGGCCGTGCCCACCAGGTCCCGTACTCTTCGCGGCCGTTCCTCCGCGACCACGCGCGCGCTGCCGGGCGGCGCCCGCCGGTCGTCGGCTCCCAGCTGCTGGCGCCTGGAGAGGTGCTCACGAGCGTAGACACGGGCCGCCGTTATCGGGTGGGGCGTTTCGTGGGGGAGGGCGGCTTCGGCCAGGTGTACGCCGCGCGGGTCGAGGGCGCGGCCGGCGCCCTGCCCGGCGAGGTGTGCGTCAAGGTGAGCCGCCGCGTCGAGAGCTGGGTCCGCGAGGCCTACTTCGGACAGCTGCTGGAGGGCCATCGCCGCGCGATCCAGGTGTACGACCGGTTCCCGCTCTGGCGTGACGAGGGCGAGGTCTACTACTGCCTCGTCCTCGAGTTCGCCAGCCACGGAGACCTGAGCAGCCACCTCGCCCGCGCCGGGAGGCCCTGGACCGAGACGCGGGTGCGACGCGAGATCGCGGGCGTGCTGGAGGTGCTGGGCAAGCTGCACCGCGGCCAGTTGCTGCACCGTGACCTCACGCCGATGAACGTCTTCGTCTGCGAGGGCCCGACGCTCAAGCTCGGGGACTTCGGCATCGTCCGCCAGCAGAGCGACCACCGCGGCATCACGGCGCGGACGATGAACGCTGACCGCGCCCAGCGACATCATCGACGGCCGCGTGCCGAAGTGGCAGGCGCGCGACGACGTGTACCAGGTGGGCCAGCTGCTGGCGATGCTCGTGCGCGGCGACGCGGGATCGCGCATCCAGCCGGCGGGCGTCCGCACGCTCGACTGCTCGGATCACCTCAAGGAGATCATCTACCGGTGCATCGGCGAGCGCCGCAAGCGCTACGACAGCGCCAACGAGCTCATCGACGCCCTGCGCCGCCCGCCCGCCACGCTGGCGGTCGGCCGCGTCCGGACGCTCAAGGGCGTGCACCTGGCGTTCACCGGCGTCCTCATGCGGCCGCGCGCCGAGGCCGCCAAGGCCGCCGCGCGCGCCGGCGCGGTCGTGCACGGCGGCCCTTCGTCGCTCACCTCCGTCATCGTGCGCGGCGCTCCCAACCCGCGGCAGGCCGCCGGCAACGACGGCGGCCTCAAGCTGATGGAGATCAAGCGCCTGCGCGAGAAGGGCCACGCGGTGATCGTCCTCGACGAACGCCGCTTCTGGCAGCTGGTGGCCCGCCGCTAGGCGTACCGGGCTGCCGGGCGACGCTCGGACTCCAGGTAGTCCACGAGGCGCGCGTACGGATCGAAGCCCACGATGCGGAGCGCGTCGGTGACGAAGTTCGACAGCGCGTTGATGTCGTAGTAATACCGCTGCCCGTCCCGGTCGTCGACGATGAACTCCACGCCGCCCACCTCGATGCCGGCCTCCCGCGTGATCCGTTCGACGTCGGCGATGGCCGCCGCGGGCGGGGTCGCCGCCTCGATGCGCAGCGCCCGGCGCGGCGCCTCGATGACGCAGCCGGCGAGCGCAATCTGCTCGTGGCCCGGCTGGCAGATATCGGCCGGACACAGGTTGAAGCTCTCGCCGGTGTTGTAGACGTCGATGGCGTAGAGGAAGCGGCCGCCGAGCACCTCCACCCGCGTGATGTGTCCGCCGCGTGCGGGAATGAACTCCTGCACGAGGGCGGTCTGGTCCGGCCCCAGGTCCACGCGGTCCTCGGCGACCGCGCGCGCGAGGTCGGCTGCGTGTCGTATCGCACGATGCCCGCCCCGCTGCCGCCGATGTTCGCCTTGACGACCACGGAAACCGCAGGCCGTCGGCCGCAGCGGGGTCTGCGAGGCATGGTTGATGACGCGTGAGGCCGGGAACGGCAGGCCCAGCGACCTGAGCAGCGACAACTGCAGGGCTTTCGACGTCTCGAGCCGGAACGCCTCGAGCCCAGCTCACCACGCGCACCCCGAGCCGATCGAGGTGCGCGAGGTAGTTGAGGGTGTAGAGCACGCCATGCCCGGCGCCGCGCAGGTGCGCGCTCGGGCTCATGCGGTTCAGGACCAGTCCGAAGTCCGCGCCCTCGTCACTGGACGGGTCGTAGGCATGACCCGTCGCGTCGAGACGCACGTAGGGCAGCCCGCGCCGGTCCAGCTCGGCGAACAGGGGCCGGAACCATTCCGGATGCTCGTAGTACACGCCAATCGGTCTGATGCTCATGCCACGGTCCTCGAGGGTCACGGCGTCGCGACCCGGATCTGCCAGCGGGCGGCCGCGCGCGCCGGCGGGAAACACACCTCGTCGGGTACAGGCCTCGTAGCGCAGCACGCCCGGTAGGGCGATCGCACCGGCTGACGCGTCTGCGGAGACGGCGGCGCGACCTCGATGCTGAATCGCGGCCCGAGCACCAGCAGCGGAGTGGCCCGGCCCGCCTGCGCCAGTTCCGAGGGCGCGGGGTACGCAATCGCCTCGATGGTGATCCCGGGCGGCGCCTCGATGCCGAGGACGGTCGGGATGAGCAGCGGATCCGCCGGTCGCGCTTGCACGGACGGTATCGGGCAGGGTCACCGCCGTGCGGACCGTGACCGAGGCGCCGGGCGCCACCGACCATCGGGTCCGAGCGCCTCGACGCTGGCCCGTGGCCGCGTGCTCCTGCCAGCGCCGGAGCGGCCGCCGCGGCCACGACCGCCACGCACACGATCGCCGCGGCCGATGCGCGCGCGTCATCGGGCCGATCCCTTCTCGGCCAGCAGGCGCTCCACCGTCTCGGTCACCTTCGCGCTCGGCGCGCGCGTAGAACTCGCCGCTGCCCGGGCTCGGAAAGCCCGCGTGCACGGCCCGCACGCGCCCGTCCCGCCCGAGGATGAAGGTGGTGGGAAAGGCGCTCAGGTTCCTGGCCTGCGGCACCCTTGTCGTTCAGCTCGTCGGGCTCACCGGGAGCAGCACCGTGGTACCCAGCCCGTAGGTCGCGATGAAGGCCTTCAGCCGCGTCGGATTCGCTACTGGACGGCCTCGAACGACAGCGTCACGATCTCGAAGCCGCGATCCTTGAAGCGGCGATGGAGCGCGGCGAGGAACGGCGCCTCGTCGTGGCAGTTGGGGCACCAGCTGCCGCTGATGTTGACCAGGACCACCTTGCCGCGGAAGCGCATCCGTGTTCGACACGAGACGGCCCTCGAGGTCCGGGAAGCTGAAGCGAAGGGTTCGGACGGGTCCTTCATCCGCGTGTGCGCCGACGGGTCGGTGGGCGTGCCGATGTCGCCCAGCGCCGCCGCGCCTGCGCGCGGCAGCCAGCTCGGTCTTCCTGTTCTGCCGCAGCACGAGCGTGCCGTCGGCGCGCGGCGTGACCTCGAGCAGCAGGGGGCGCGCGCCGGAGAAGTGGCTCAGGACGAACCGGCCGTCGCGCCACCGCCCGGTGAGCGTGCCGGTATCGCCATCCACGCGGAGGATCGTCGCGTCCTACGCGGCTGCCCTTGCTGCGCCACGATGAACCGCCGTGCCTGCTCGCCCTTGTTGCTCCGCGCGGTGACGATCCAAAGCCGCCGATGTCCGGCGCGCCGGCGGCATCCGCGACCGGCTCGACGCCCGCGACGCCGCGAACGGGTACGGCGCCCCACGCGCCCGCCGGTACTCGCCCGCGAGCCGCCCATCCTCGAGTCGCGCGGCCAGCGCGGACGCGTATTGACCGAAGTGGAAGACAACGGTGGCGCCGTCCACCTCCGCGCTCGTGGATGATGCGGCGCTCCCTGTTGAAGAACGCTCCGGTGAGCCGCCCGCCGTCCTGCGCGATCTCGAAGGGGAACGGCACCGTGACGTCGTTGACCGTCACGGCGGCTTCCCAGCGGCCGGTGAGCGGGGCGCCCGTCTGGGTCGCGGCCGTGGGGGTCTCCGCCGCCGCACCGATCACCGCCGCGATCAGGAGCGGGGCCATGCGCGTGTGGGTCGATCGGGTTCATCGAAGTGCTCCTCGGGAATCGGATGGGACACGTACAAATGCAGAAAGGCCCGGAATGCGTGAACGCCTTCCGGGCCTCGAACTGCGAATCGGGATGCTCGTGCGCGGGGGATGGATCAGTCCGCACGGTCACCAGGTACAGCGCGATTGTCGGAGGCCTTTTCTCCGATGCAACAACACGCGCAGGTCTGGACCGCGGACACGAGACCCCGATCTTCCACGGCGGCGCGCGCGGTGTCAAGCCTCGCCGGGCGGACGGGCGGGGTCCCTTCTGCTATCCTGCTGCCCGCGCCATGCCAGACCATCCGCACGCGCACGGCGACGCCTCCCGCTTCCTCAGCGCCATCGTGGCGACCAGCGACGATGCCATCGTCGGCAAGACGATCGACGGCGTCATCCAGAGCTGGAACCTGGCGGCGGAACGGCTCTTCGGCTATCGCGCCGAGGAGGCGATCGGACAGCACATCTCGCTCATCATTCCCAGGGACCGCCTGCACGAGGAGGCGGAGATCATCGCCCACCTCGTCTCGGGGCGTCGGGTGGATCACCTGCAGACGGTACGCGTGCGCAGGACGGCCTCATCGACGTCGAGCTGACGATCTCCCCCATTGCCGACGACACGGGCCGCGTCGTCGCCGTGTCGAAGATCGCGCGCGACATCACCTCCCGGCGCCAGTCCGAGTCGGCGCTGCGCGAGGCGAGGCGCTTCCGCACGCTGGCCGACAACATCCTCGCCGTTCGCGTGGATGGCCGACCACGGCTATCTCGTGCTCGGCGATGGTTCGACCACGGGCACCACGCTGGAGGAGATGCAGGGGTGGGGCTGGCGCGCCGTGCACCATCCCGACCACGTGGACCGCGTCGTGACGCGCATCCAGCAGTCGTGGAGGACACCGGCGAGGAGTGGGAGGACACGTTCCCCCTGCGCGGACGGGATGGCACCTACCGCTGGTTCCTCTCGCGATGCCGATGCCCATCCGCGACGCGGCGGCGCCATCGTCCGGTGGTTCCGGCACCAACACCGACGCTCACCGAGCAGCGCCAGCTCAAGGAGGACCTGCGGGCACTGTCGTTCGAGCTCACCGAGACCAATCGCCGCAAGGACGAGTTCCTCGCGGCCCTCTCGCACGAGCTGCGCAATCCGCTGGGCGCCGTGCGCACCTCGCTCGCCCTGCTGCAGGCGGCCGAGGACCAGCCGGCGATCCGCGCGCAGGCCCGGGCCGCGATGGAGCGGCAGGTGGCGCAGATGGCCCGGCTCCTGGACGACCTGCTGGACGTCAGCCGCATCACGCGGGATCGGCTCGAGCTGCGCCTCGACGACGTGGACCTGTCCGACATCGTCCACGCAGCCGTCGAGGCCTCCAGGCCCGTCTGCGAGGCCGCCGGGGTGTCGTTGACGGTGGCGCAGCCGCCCGGTCCCGTGCACGTGCGCGGTGACGCGGCGCGACTGCAGCAGGTGCTCGGCAACCTGCTCACCAACGCCGCCAAGTACACGGGCGCGGGCGGACGTGTCTGGCTCGACGTCGAAGTACGCGGCGCCGACCTCGTCGTGCGGGTCCGCGATACCGGCATCGGCATCCCTCCAGAGATGCTGTCCCGCATCTTCGACCTGTTCACGCAGGTGGACGGCCACGCGCCCTCGTCGCAGGGTGGGCTCGGCATCGGGTTGTCGCTGGTGCGCCGCCTCGTCGAGCTGCACGGCGGCACCGTCAGCGCCGCCAGTGACGGCCCGGGCCATGGCAGCACGTTCCTGGCACGCATGCCGATTGTGGTTGACGTCCCGGCCACCGCCGATGCCGCCCCGCCCGGGCGCGAGGCCGGCGGCGCGTGCCGCCGCGTGCTCGTGGTGGACGACGACCCCGACAACGCCGAGAGCCTGGCGCTGCTGCTCACCTCGATGGGCCACCGGGTGACGGTCGCGCACGACGGGGCCGAGGCCCTCGACCGCGCGGCGGCCACCCGGCCGGAAGCCGTGCTGCTCGACATCGGGCTGCCCGTGCTGGACGGGTTCGAGACCTGCCGGCGGATGCGCGCGGAGCCCTGGGGCGCCGACGTGCTCATCGTGGCCCTCACGGGATGGGGGCAGGCCGAGGATCGCCGCCGTACGCAGCAGGCGGGATTCGATCGGCACATCGTGAAGCCCATCGATCCCTCCGCACTGCAGAGCCTCCTCGAATCGTTGCCGCGCACGCCCGCGGCCAGCTGATCGGTCGTTCGCGCCCTCCGGCGCCGATCTTCACCGGATGAGCACGCACGTGCCGCCAATCGGCACGTCGGCACCCACAGTGGCGCGGCCCTCACGGTCGAGCCATGTTGGTGCGCACCCTCCGGCGTGGCAGTCCTCTTGCAGTTCCTCCCGTGGCGCCCTCCATCGGCCGGGCCAACACCATGCAGCAGGCACGCGTCTCCGCACGGCAGCAGTCCATCGCCATCGTCGCCGCACTCGCGGTGGGGCTGTACCTCTCGTGGATGGTCGTGTCCCCGTTCCTGAACGTGCTCGCCTGGGCTGTCGTGATGGTGGTGATCCTGCAGCCCGTTCACCGTCGGCTGGAGCAGCGCCTGGGCGCCGGCGGCTGGGCGGCGGCCGCGTCCACCGCCATCACGGTGGCGATCGTACTGGTCCCGCTCGGGCTCATCCTGTCCGCTTCGGTGCGTGAGATCAGGGACATGGCCGACGGCCTGCCCGAGTCCGTGGATGCGTGGCTCGACCCCGCCAATCCCACGACGGGCGCCATCGTCCAGCGCGTCGAGGAGTTCGTGGACCTGGACTGGCTTCGCGAGCCCGGCGCGATGCAGGAGTCGCTGCAGCAGGTCGCTGGCAGCTGGGCGTCGGAGTCCCTCTGGCTCGTGGGCGGCGCCATCGGCACCGTCGTCCAGATGGCGCTCGTCGTGTTCACCATCTTCTTCCTCTTCAAGGACGGGCGGTCGATGATGGAACGGCTCTACCGCACCGTCCCCATCGAGAACCGCCGGCTGCAGCGGCTGATGCGCCGGACGCGGGAAGTGCTCGAGGCGAGCGTCTACGGCACGCTGCTGCTCTCCGCCCTCCAGGGCACGCTCGGGGGCATCGCGTTCATGGTGCTGGGCCTCCCGTCGCCGTTCCTCTGGGGCGTGGTGATGATGGTGGCCTCTCTCGTGCCGCTCCTCGGGGCCTTCGTCGTGTGGGGACCCGCCGCGATCTATCTCGCGACCACCGGCCACCTGTGGCAGGCCGCCGCGTTGACGGCGTGGGGGATGGCGGTGATTGGCCTGGCCGACAACGTCCTGCGCCCCGTGCTCGTCGGCAACCGGACGCGGATGCACGAGCTGCTGATCTTCTTCGGCGTGCTGGGCGGCATCCAGGCCTTCGGCGTCCTGGGGTTCATCCTCGGGCCGGTGGTCTTCGCCGTGACGCTCGCGCTCCTGCAGGCGGTGCGTGAGGTGGGCATGTTGCGCGCACCCGCGCAGGCGCACGCGGACCCTGAACCCGAGTCGGTACCGGTACGCCGGCGCGCATGACGAAGGACACGACCATGGCGCACAGCACGATTCACCCGTTCCCGCGCGCCGTCCGCGGGCGGCCACAGCCCGAGCATCAATGGCTGGCCCTGGCCGGCTGGCTCGTCCTCTGCCAGATCGTCGGCATCGTGGCCGCCCTCGGCACGGACACATCGACCGCGTGGTACGTCACGCTCGAGAAGCCGGCGTGGAACCCGCCGTCGTGGGTGTTTGCCCCGATGTGGACGCTGCTCTACGTGCTGATGGCGGTGGCCGCCTGGCTCGTGTGGCGGACGGGACGCGGAGGCACGGCGCTCGTGCTCTTCCTCGGCCAGCTCGCGTTGAACTTCGCCTGGTCGTTCGTGTTCTTCGACGCGCAGTCCATCGGCTGGGCGCTCGTTGACATCACCGCGCTCTGGATCGCGATCGCCGCGACGATCGTGGCCTTCTGGCGCGTCGAACCCACGGCGGCGTGGATCATGCTGTCGTACCTGGGGTGGGTGACGTTCGCCGCCACGCTCAATGCCGCCCTCTTCACCCTGAACTGAGCTCGAAAGGAGCCGCCACGATGAGCACGCCCAACCCGCCGATGCCCCCGACGGGGCCGAACCCGCCGCCGCCGACGAGCCCGAATCCGGATCCCGCACGCGCGCCCGAGCCACCGGATCCGGGTCCGCGTCCCGACATGGATCCGCCACCCACGGCGCCTCCGGTACAGCATCCGGCCCAGCGGCCCGTTTCGGAACCGCCGGCGCCGAGCGCAGTGGGCTAACGCCGCGCGCGCACGCACGGCGGACCACGCCGTGCGTGCCGTGCCGTCTCGCGTCAGCGGTCTTCGCGCTCGTCTTCTGCGGGCGGGTCTGGAATGGTGGACGGAGGGTCGCTGGCCGGGAAGCTGGACTCGATGGTCTCATCGAGCCCCGCCTCTTCCTCGTCAGTCGTCGGACGCACGGGCTGCGCCGGCAACGTCTTCGGCGAGGACGTCGTGGTGTCGGGCCGCGCCGACGGCTGGCGGCCCTGGTCTCCGGATCGAGTCTTCGTTGTCATGACGATGATCGATCCACGAACGGTGCCAGGCGCGTCAGCCGGTCACGCCGCCCTTGAGCCACTGGGCCGTTTCCTTGATCGACGCCAGGGTCCGATGCGGTACCAGCGAGCGTGAGCGCAGCCGCGAGATCGGCATGGTCACCATCGCCAGCCCGATGCCGCCAAAGACGGCCGTTACTCCCAGGGCCGATATCCACGGCGACAGCCCCAGGGCAATCAGCCCCAGCACGGCCGCCGCGGCACCCGCGATCAGCGCCACGAACAGCAGCACCGCGCCCGCGACGAGGACGATGACGTCCTGCGTCGTGCCGTCGAGCCGTTCGGCCATCTCGGCCTGGGCGAGCCGCGACTCCTGCTGCAGCAGTGCAGAGGTGTCGGACCAGAGATCGTGCACGAGGTCGCTCAGCGGCCGCGGCGAGGGTTCGTAGGACGCCATGTCGTCAACCTCCAGTTCGGAAGCGCCGGGGCAAAGCCCGGCGCCGGGTCATACGGGGTTGCGGCCCTGAATCACGCGGATGAGCACGACCGCGATGGCGAGCACGAGCAGGATGTGAATGAACCCGCCCAGCGTGTGCAGCTCACCATACCCAGCAGCCACAGCACGATCAGCACGATCAAAATGGTTGTCCAACATGGAAACTGGCCTCCTCGAAACGCGGAACGGTTACCGGATGCCCGAACCCATCCATCGGGTCCGGCGAGCGACGGCGATGACGTGGCAGCCACTGGTAAGGTCTACGCGCCTGCCATGCCTCAGACCCGCGAGCGGGATGTGGCTGCCGGCCGTCGGGCCTCGAGCGGACCGCTGGGTGGCGGGCGCCTGCCTCAATGTGGCGGTCCGTTGCTCATCCGCGGACGTTCATCCGTGCTCGGTGCGATTGCCGCCTCGGCGGCGTGACAGACCCACGACGCGAACGCTTCCTGCTCATCAGGCTCGCCGGGAGGTCGATCGCTGCCTGGTGGAACGACAGCGCGATGCGCCTCGGCGCATCGGTCGCGTATTCACACGCTCTTCGCCATTGCGCCCATCTTGCTCGTCGCCATGGCCATCGCCGGGCTGCTGTTCGGCCCGGGAGGCGGTGCACGGCAGGTCGTGGGCCAGATCCAGGGCCTGGTCGGGGAAGAGGGCGCACGGGCGGTGCAGGCGCTGCTGGCCGCGGCCCGTCCGCGGGAAGGCACTGATCGCGATCGTCACCGGTGGCGTGACGTTCGTCCTTGCGGCATGCGGTGCGTTCCTGGAACTGCAGACGAGGCATCAACACCATCTGGCGCGTCAAGGCGCACCGGGCTGAGGACGCGGTGCGTGCGTTCTCGCCGACCGCCGCTGGCGATCGATTCGACTCGTGGCGATCGCGCCATCGGTTTCCTGCACTGGTGTCACTGGCCCGATCGGCGCGCCGCGGCTATGCAGCACTGGCGGGTGGTTGAACCGTCAGATCTTGGCCTGCCGGCCTGCTCGGCCTCCTCCAATCTCCTCGTCGGCATCGGCGTCCTGGCGGCGCTCTTCGCGCTGCTCTTCAAGTTCCTGCCCGACGTGGAACTGCGATGGGCGGACGTCGGCGCCGGCGCGCTGTTCTGACGGCCCTGCTCTTCGCCGCCGGCAAGCTTTGCGATCGTACTACCTCGGGCAATCCACCACGTCGTCCAGCTACGGCGCCGCCGGAGTCGGTCATCGTGCTGCTGCTGTGGGTCTACTACTCCTCCTGAGATCCTGCTGATCGGTGCGGAGTTCACCGAATACGCCAATCGCACGCGAGGCGTCATGCCGGCGTCGACTTCGCGCGCCCCAGCGCCGGCTGAGCGAGCGCTTCCGCCCTGTCAGGCGCCCAGGAACTCCGACACCGCCTCGAGGCCCTCGACACGGTCGCAGATGACCTTGGCCGTCATCAGGATGGGGACCGCGAGCAGCATGCCGGCCGCGCCCCACACCCAACTCCAGAAGGCGATGGCGATGAAGAGCGCCACGAGGTTGAGCGAGGCGACGCGACTGAGCATGTGCGGCGTGACGGATACCCTCGATGGTCGTGATAGCCAGCGTGACGCCGACGCAACGAGGGCGAGGCCCAGCGTGCCGAACTGGAGGAACGCCACCGCCGCGATGACGACGGTGACGATGAGCGGGCCGAAGAACGGCACCAGGTTCATGATTCCGGCAAACGTGCCCCACGCGGCCGGCTGGTCACGTCGAGCCACCAGAGCGCACCGAAGGTGACCGCAGCGACGCCTGCCGACGTGACAGCCTGCACCAGATGAAGCGAAGCGTTCGATCTGCGAGGCGACGTCGTTGAGGATCTGCACGGTCACGCGCTTGCCGAGCGTTCCATCCGCCGTGCCCAGCTTGCCTTGAACGAGTCGTCCTCGATGAGCAGGAAGATCGCGAGGAACAGCACGCTGACCGCCTGCCCCATCACGCCGATCATGGAGACGCCGCCCGACCACAGCACATCCGAGACCCGCCAGGGCTCGGTGACCTCGACCGCAGGGTCCCGCGCGTCGTCACCGGCGGGGTGGCGCTCTCGGCCCGGCCTGGTCGATGGCCGTCGCCGCGTCCTGCACCTTCTTCAGCGCCGTCGCCAGGCTCGTCCCCCGACCGTGCGTCGCGAAGCGTGGCCCAGGCTGCCGGGCCTTCAGGGGGATCCGCGTGACCACGGCCTCCACCTGCGGCCAGAGGGCCACGGCGCCGGTGGGGGCCCCGCCGATGCGAGCACCACGACGGTCACGGCCCCGAGGGCCCGTGGTACCCGGAAGCGCTGGAGCCAGTCCACGATGGGGTCCAGGGCGTAGAAGAGGAACACCGCCAGCACGATCGGGATCAGCACCGGCCGACTTGAGGTAGATGAACGCGATGACGACGGCCCCCGCGATGAGGCGCAGGGGCATGACCAGCGTCTGCACGGTGTGTCTCCTCCAGCCGCGTGCGCCCGGCGCAGGCGCAGCACGCATTCCACGTTTATCCGAACCGTCGAGCTTAATGCATCGTGTATGCCAGCCGCATACCCACCTGTGGTGGGGGCGTCCCGTCCCACCTTCGATGTCAGCGGACTGCCCTTTGTGGGACCAGGAGCCACCATTTCCACGGATTCTCCCACCGGAATGCTTCTTGCGACATCCAGAGGCGAGGCTCGGAATATGCCGGCGCCACGGAGAGAGGAGGGGACGCGACGATGAACATGACGATGATGCGTTCGGTGGCCGTGCTCGTGCCGGTCCTGATGGCCGCACCGGCCCTGGCGCAGGAGCAGGTCACGGTGGTGAAGCGCGACGGGGAGAAGGCTTCGGACGCTGGACTGGAACCGCCAGACCGACACCGTCTACGTGCGCGTGAGCCAGGACGACCAGCGCAAGTTCCCGATGCGTGATGTGCGCGTGATCGACATCGGGGCTCGGCGGAATCGTCGCTGCCCGCGTCGAAACCGAGGCCGCGTCGGGCAACGACTACGTGCTGGTGACCCGCGGGAGCAGACGCTCCGTGGGCGACTGGTCAACATCGAAGGCGGCGAGGGGATCCGCCGAAGAGGGTGAAGCCGCAGTGACGTTCGACGCGGGCGGCGAGCGGCGGTTCAAGTTCTCCGAGATCGCCCGCATCTACACCGGCCAGTACCCGCAGCAGACGTCGAGCTCGTCGTCATCGACCGCCGACGTTCCGGCGGAGTGCGATTCGGGTGGCAGCCGACCAGCAGTGGACCCAGACGAACATCGTCGTCCGTGAGGGCGACCGTGTCAGTTCACCACGACGGGCGAAGTGCAGCTGTCCACCGACGGCGCCGACAAGGCATCGTCGGCGGGTTCGCTCCAGGGCTTGCCACGCCGAGGGCTCTCCCGCTTTTGCCGCAGTTCCTGGCGGGCGCGCTGATCGGCACCGCATCGACAACGGCCAGCCGTTCGCCATCGGCAACCAGACGACGGCGCTGCCGATGCCGGCCGCAAGGTCGGCTCTGGCTCGGGGTCAACGACGATCAGGTTGGTGACAACAGCGGCGCGTTCGTCGTGAACGCCAACGTCATCGGAAGTAGGTTGGATGGGTGTCGGGCCGCGGCCACCGGGCCGCGGTCCGGACCCGCCGCGACTGCCCGGAGCTCAGGCGGCCGAGTGCCGCCCCACGAGCACCGGCCCACCCGCAATCGGGAACGCAGGGCGTCTGGCTCCATCGGCCGTCCGCAGAAGTAGCCCTGCCCTTCCGTGCATCGAGATCGCGCAGCGCCGGAACTGCTGCGGCGTCTCGATGCCTTCCGCCGTCACCCCCATCCGCAGCGCACGCGCGAGGTCGACGATGGCCCTCACCACTGCCGACGCGCCGTCGTCGTCGAGGCTCCTGACGAAGGCGCCGTCGATCTTGGGGCATCGAGAAGGGAAGCGCTTCAGGTGCGCAGGCGACGAGTAGCCAGGTACTATATCGTCGAGCGCGACGCGCACGCCCATCGCGTGCAGGCGGTCGAGCGTGGCCACGGCTGCCTTTTGATCGTGAATGAGCAGCGACTCGGTGATCTCGAGCTCCAGCCGGTGAGGCGGCAGGCCCGATTCTTCGAGGACAACGCAGAGCTCGTCGGTGAAGGTCGGCGACGCGAACTGGATGGCCGAAAGGTTGACGGCAACCCATGCGACGGCCATCCGCACGCGGTCTCGCAGGCGCGCTCGAGCACCAGCGCGATCTCGACGATGAGGCCGCTTCTCCTCGGCCAGCGGGATGAACTCCGCCGGGGAACGTAGCCGCGCGTGGGATGGCGCCAGCGCAGCAGCGCCTCGGCCCCGGCCACCCGCGTGGAGCCAGCCGAAGTCCACCAGCGGCTGATACTGCGAGCTGCCCGCCGGCCACCGCTGCGTGGAGATCGCCATCAGGCCCATGCGGCGGCGCGCGGCATCCATCTCCGGTTCGAACACCCAGTACGTGTTACGGCCCTGTGCCTTGGCGGCAAAGAGCGCCGCCTGCGGCCAGCCGCATCAGTTCGTGCGTGTCGCGTTCGCGCCCGCGTGACGACACGATCCCCACACAGGTGCCGACGGTCAGGCTGAGATCCGCCACCCGCACCGGCTGCGCCAGGCTCTCGATCAACCGGCGGGCCACCTGCTCGGCCGCCGTGGGGCTCTGCGGGTTGTGCACGAGCACGGCGAACTCGTCGCCACCCGGGCGCGCGAGCAGGTCGCCGGCGCCCACGGCCGACGCGAACCGCCGCGCCACGACCTGGGACCTCGTCGCCCACGTGGTGGCCGTGGAGGTCGTTGATCACCCTTGAAGTCGTCCAGGTCGGTAGAGCAGCTTGAAGGGGCGCCTTCGACAGGCGCGCATCTGATCACACAAGAGCGAAATCGCCGGTTCGCCAGTCCGGTGAGGCTGTCGGTTGGCGAGGGTGGCCAGATCGGCCGCCTGCTGCTTCGCCCGGGTCACGTCGGTCCCGATGCCCGCCAACCGGCGTGGCCGCCTCGCGCATCAGACAGGCGACGGCCCGTCAGCGACCACCAGCGACGCTCGCCGCCGACCACGACCGGCACGGAGATCGCGGAACGCGTGTGTGCGTCCTGCAGCGCCCGCTGGAGCATGTCGAGCGCGTCGTGGCCGTCACCGGACGGTTCGGGCAGCGTCCCTCGCACGCACTCGACGAACGGCGTGGCGCACAGCTCGATGGCCGGCCGGCCGAAGGCGTCGGCGATCCGGGCGGACGGCGCCCGCAGGCAGCCCTCCGGGGACAGCTCCCAGAGCCAGTCGCGGGCGCTCTCCTGGAACTCCTCGAGCAACAGGTCCACGAGCCGCTTCTGCCGCGCCTGGTTTCGGCCTCGGCCACCAGGCGTCCGCCCATCTGCCGGCCGCTGGCCGCGACCGTGTGGCCAGCACGATGCCAGTGCGCGGCACCAGCAGGAGCGGCAGCACGTGCTCGGCCGCTCCATCGGCGATGTATCCCCAGCCGAGACCCACCGACAGCGCCGCCACGTACCGAAGGCCGCCGGGGGCATCGGCGCAAGTGCGAAATCCGCCGGCGCAAATCATACCGACCGTGAGACCCACCAGCAGCGTGCGCTGCGACGCGCCCGCCGCATCGAAAGCCAACGCCATCGGCATGGCGGCCCAGAGCGTCGCGAGCAGCGTCGCGTGCCACGCCGCGCGCCGGAGCGTTCGTGTGGAGTTGTGGGTGGGCCATCGTCCCGCGCGCCACGCCCGCCAGGCGCCCACGCCCATCGACGAGGCCAGCAGCGTGCCCACGGTCCACGAGCCCAGGGCGAAGCCATTGGCCGTGTGGCGGAACGTCCAGGCCACGACAGCGACGTTGGCCCAGTTGGCCAGCAGGACCCAGGGGGTGAGCGCCAGGGTCGATTGGACCTGAACGGATCGGAACTGCGCGGCTTCAGGGTGTTCGGGATCGTAGGGAACGGTCCAGCTTCGCCATCGATTCGCCGCCCGCTCGTACAACGCCGCCGGGCGAGCGGTCCACCTGCCTCCGCCCGTGTCCATCCAGAGTGGTATCGGCAGATCCGTGCCCGGCTTCAGTCGGGGCCAGCGTGGCTCGGTGACGGCTCAAGATCCGGACGCGTCGAACCGATCCTGCTTGAGATGATCGACGCGGCCCCGGCCCCGCTCGGCCCCGGCGCCCAGGAGGCGTGCGAGGCGGAGCTGTCCCGCGCGTGGACGCGCCGGCTGGCCATCGCCGTGCCGGCCTGCGGGCTGGTCTTCGCCCTTGCGGTCAGCGTGGACTTCGCCGAACGATTCGAGGCCTTTGCCGCCCGCCACGAGCGCTGGGAGCTCGACGAGCTGCTGGCGCTCTTCATGATCCTGACCGTCGGCCTCGGCGTCGTCGCCTGGCGCCAGTTCAAGGAGCTCACCCGCGAGATCTGCACGCGCGCGGCCGCCCAGCGCATCGTCCGGCGGTCGGAGCAGACGCTCAATGCCATCTTCGAGCACTCGCCGGCCGCCATTGTCGTCATCGACCCGTCCTCGGGCCGGATCCTGCGCGCCAACCAGGCGTTCGCGACGGAGATCGACGGCGACCTGGACCACCTGGTCGGCCGGCGCCTGGATGCGCTCGGGCTGTTCAGTGCCGACTTCCGTGCGGCCCTGCTCGGTGACGGACCGCTCACCGTGAAGGGCGCCGAGGAGCGAATCCGGATCGGGGACGGCGAGGAGAAGACGGTCATCTGCGCCGCCGAGCGCGTGGTCATCGACGACCGGCCCGCCGTGCTCCTCACGCTCGACGACGTGACGGAGCGCCTGGCGCTCGAGGCACAGCTGGCCCACCGCGCGCTCCACGACGCGCTGACCGGCCTGCCCAACCGCGCGCTGTTCACCGATCGCCTCGAGCATGCGCTCACGCGCGGCGAGCGGGACACGGGCACGGCCGCGCTCCTCTACATCGACCTCGACGGCTTCAAGCGCGTCAACGATCGGTTCGGGCACAGCGTGGGCGACCGGCTCCTCTGCGCCGTCGCGGACCGCCTGCGCGACTGCCTGCGCGCTTCCGACACCTGCGCGCGTCTCGGCGGCGACGAGTTCGCGGTGCTCGCGGAGCAGGCGGACACCGCGAGCGCGCACCGGCTGAGCGATCGCATCCTGCAGGCGCTGCGGGAGCCCGTGCAGGTGGGCGCGGTGCAGATTCCGGTGGCCGTCAGCATCGGCATCGCGCTGGCGCAGCCGGGACAGTCGCCGGCCGAACTGGTGCGCAATGCCGACCTCGCGCTCTACATCGCGAAGGGCAAGGGGAAGGGACGCGCCGCCACCTTCGAGCCGGCGCTCCATGCGGCGGCGCTGCGCCGGCGCGAGCTCGAGGGCGATCTCATGCGCGGGCTCAGTGCGGCGACTTCAGCATCGACTACCAGGCCATCGCCCGCATTCCCGACGCCGCCCTGACGGGCGTCGAGGCACTGTCCCGCTGGCACCACCGCGCCTGGGCCGCATCGAGCCGCGCGGTTCGTGCCGATCGCCGAGGTGACCGGCGCCGTCATCCCCGCTGGGTCGCTGGATCCTGCCCGAGGCGTGCACGCAGTTCGCGGGCTGGCGCCGCAGTCGGGGCGAGCAGGCGCCGGCGAGGCTGGCGGTCAACGTCTCCGGCCGGCAGATTGCCGATCCCGCCTTCCCCGACGACGTGGCCGCGGCACTGAGGACGCCGGCCTCACCGCCGACCGGCGGCTGGTCCTCGAGATCGCGGAGAGCGTGCTCGTCGGCAACGACGACGACGAGGTGCACGTTGTGGCAGCTCAAGGGGCTGGGCGTGTCGCTGGCCATCGACGACTTCGGCACCGGCTACTCGTCAGCCGCCCTCTGCAGCGGTTCCCCGTGGACATCCTGAAGATCGACCGCTCGTTCACCGCGCGGATCGGCGAGGGCCGGCAGGAGTCGCCCATTTCGCTCGCGGTGCTCGCACTCGGCCGGACGCTCGCGGTCGAGACGATTGCCGAGGGCATCGAGACCGCCGACCAGTGGCAGCGGCTCCAGGGACCTGGGCTGCGAGCTCGGCCAGGGTTTCCTCGTCGCGCGGCCCATGCCCCCCGACCGGCTACCGCTGCTGGCCGACCCGCCGGCGCGGCCCCGGCCCGCCGGTCCTGAGCCGTGCGGCGGCCTTCGGGTAATATTCCGCCTCATGGCACGCACCTCGTCCGCCCTGCTCCTCGCCCTGCTCGTCGCCGCGGCGCCGACCGCCGTGGCCACCTTCCAAGCTGCTCGAGCCCATCACAGGTGGTCGAGAACAGGCGCGGCAACCCGCAGAAGGCGGCGCCGTGCGGCGCCGAGCCGAAGGCGGAAATTGACCGGCGCGGTCACGAGGTGACCGGGGGCTCGCTGCTGCACCTCAAGGTGCTCGAGACCATCTACCATACATCCCGGCCACTACCGGGTCGCGCTCGCCGTCAACGCGCAGACGGAGCTGCCGCCCGACCCGATGACGTTCGAAAAGACGACGGAGAAGAAGGGACCGCGCTCGGTGTGGGCCGTCATCCAGAGCCCGCCGCAGCTGCCGGTGCTCGCCGATGGCCTCTTCCCCCACTACACGAGGCCCGCGAGCCCGCAGACCTTCGAGGCCGACGTGCAGCTCCCGAACATCACCTGCCCGAAGTGCACGCTGCAGGTCATCCAGTTCATGGCCGACCACGGGTACAACCAGCCGGGCGGCTACTCGTATCACCACTGCGCCGAGCTGCAGATCACGGCCGACCCGGCCAAGCCGCTCGACGCCGCCTGGCCGGCGCCGACCACCAACCGCTGACGCCGCTACTGGGCGTCGTGCAGCACGATGCCCAGCGTGTGCCGGCGCCCCGAGCGCACGCGGCTCACCCCGTGCCGCATCGTCACGCGGTAGACGCCCCGGCTCCCGCGCACCGGCCGATGGTGCACGGCGAAGACCACGGCATCGCCCCGACGGAGTGGCACCACCTCCGCCCGTGACTGCATCCGCGGGCGTTGTTCGGTCAGCACGAACTCGCCGCCCGTGAAGTCCTCGCCCGGCTCGGCCAGCAGCACCGCGACCTGCAGCGGGAAGACGTGCGCGCCGTACAGGTCCTGGTGCAGCGCGTTGAAGTCCCCCGGGCCGTAGCGCAGGAGCAGCGGCGTCGGGCGGCACTGGCCGGCAGCGTGGCAGCGGTCCAGGAAGTCCTGGTGCGTGGCGGGGAACCGTTCGTGTTGCCCCAGCGCCTCGGCCCAGCGGTTGGCGATCGGCGCCAGCCGTGCGTAGAGCGTCTCGCGCAGCGCGGCCACCAGCGGCGGCAGCGGGGCGGCGAAATACTTGTACTCGCCGAGACCGAAGCCGTGCCGGGCCATGATCACCCGGCTGCGAAACCGGCTGTCGTCGTCGTAGAGCGCCGCCACCGCGTCGCAGTCCGGCTGCGACAGCAGCGCCCGTCGCAGGCTCCATCCCTGGGCGTCGAGCTCGTCGGCCAGCTGCGGCCAGGCGTCCCCATCCGGCGGAAGGGCCGTGTCCATGGACGGAGCGTACGGGGCTGCCGTCAGGCGCGCACTCCGGAACGTGCGGTGCAATCGGATTGAGCCAGGCGTCGCGCGCGTTCAATCGCACGAAGAATTTCGTACATCGTCCCTACTGCGGTAGCATGCCCTACACAACGAAGCTCTTCGTAGGTTTTCACCCATGCCTCCACTGCCCAAGCCCACCGACGCCGAGCTCGCCATCCTGCGGGTCATCTGGACCGAGGGTCCCTCCACCGTCCGCCAGATCCGCGACGTGCTCCAGCGGAGCCGGCCCGTGCTCTACACGACGGTGCTGAAGCTGCTCCAGATCATGACCACCAAGGGCCTCGTGCGCCGCGAGACGCGTGGCCGCGGGCACGTCTATGCGGCCGCGGTGTCGGCGCAGCGGACGAAGCGACAGCTCGTGCGCGACCTGCTCGACCGCGCCTTCGGCGGCTCCGCGTCCGAACTGGTACTCCAGGCACTGGCCACGACGCGCGCCTCGGCCGAGGAACTGGCCGAGATCGAACGGCTCCTCGCCCGGCACCGGAAGGACGACGGCCGTGAGCGGTGAGGGCGATGCCGGCGTCGGCGCGGCGCTCGCGCACACGGCGTGGGTGGGCGCGGTCGTGGCCGGCTGGGCGGCGCTGTCGCTGGCGTGGCTCACAGGTGCCCCGCCCCGCGTCCGCGAGGGGCGTGGCGTGGCTGGGGCTCGTGCTCCTCGCCGTCACGCTGCCCATCGCGGCAACCGCCGGCTCCCCTCTCCCGACAGGGGTGACCGCGGCCTGGCTCGCGGGCCTCGCGCTGGCGGTGATCCGCCTTGCGCGAAGCCTCCGCGGCGATCCGGGCGCTCGTCCAGCGCCCGTCCGGCGCCCCACGCGCCGCAGCAGCCAGGAGGTCTTCGAGGTGCTGGCCCGCCAGCTCGGTGTCCGCGGGCGGGTGCGGCTCTGGTCATCGGCGCAGGTGGACGTGCCCTGCTCCCTTGGCTGCGCGCGGGCGCGATCGTGCTGCCGGCCACGCTGTGCGAGCGGCTCACCCGCGACGTGCCGCGCCGTCGCCGCACACGAGCTCGGCCACGTGCAGCGCCGCGACTACGCACGGAACCTCGCGCTCCGCACCATCGGCGCCGTGCTCTGGTTCCATCCGCAGCTGGTGGCTCCAGCGATAGGTGATCGAGCGGAGCGCGAGCGCGCCTGCGACGCCGTGGCGGCCTCGGTATTGCCCGCCCATCGACGTCGCGCGGGGGCTCGCCACGCCGAGCGCGCTGCCGCGAGTCCACGGCGCCGCCGCGAACTCCCCGCTCGACCCACATGCCCCTGCTGGTTGCGCGTACGATGCCGCTGCAGGAGCCCGACGCGTGGCAGGCGCAGCCGGCGCGGAGCGCCTTGCCGGGCTCCTCTCCGGCGCTGGCGTTCTGGTCACTGTGGGCGCGCTCGCGCTGGTTGCGCTCCGGAACCGGCGCCGCGTGGGCGGAAGCTCGTGGCTGACGGCTGGCGCACTCGGGCTGGTGATCGGCGTAGGCACGCCCTCGGGCCGATCACCTGATGGCAGTGGCGACCACGCAGGTGTCGCGCGAGCGCCAGTCGGGCGGCTGGGCACTGCTCGGCGCGGCGTGGGGCGTCGGGCACATGCTCCACGCTGATCGCCGTCGGCTCGCTGCTCGTCCTCGCACACGCCGCCATGCCCGCACGCGTCGAGGCCGCGCTGGAGGTGGCGGCGGCCGTGATGGTCACCGCATTGGGCGCGCGCGGTGCTCGCGGCCTGGCGCGGGCGGCACCGGTCCTTCCCGCGTCCATGCGCATGGCGCCTGCGTGCACGCGCACCCGGCCGGCGGCGACCACGTGCACGTCGGACCGTGGACGTTCGCGCGGCGTCCGCTCCTCGTCGGCGTGGTGCACGGGCTCGCGGGCAGCGGCGCCTCACGGCACTGGCGGCTGCCAGCCTGCCGACACTGCCGGGCCAGCTCGGATTCCTCGTGGTCTTCGGTTTCGCCTCGGCCCTGTCGATGGCCGCCATCGCGAAGCGGCGGGCCGGCCGCTCGGCCGACTCGCCCACTCCGCCCGCGGGCAGGCCCGCACTCTCGGCCGCCACCGGCCTCGCCGCCGTCGCCTTCGGCATGGCGTGGGGCCTCCCGATGGTCGTGCGGCTCGTCTCGTAGGTGTAGGCATGTCACAACTTCGTCGTAGTGTGGCCGTCTGTTGCTGGCGCTGACGCTCGCCGCTCCCCTGCCCGCGCGCGCACAGGCGCTCGGGTCGGTCGCGGGCGTGGTGCAGGACGAGAGCGGCACGCCGCTCCCGGTGTCCTCGTCACCCTGGGACGCCGCCGGCGCCGCGCGCGGACGCAGACCGATGCGGCGGGCCGCTACCGGCTGGACGGCCTGCCGGCGAGGAGGGCCAGCTGTCCTTCTCGCTGATCCAGTTCGCGTGGGCGCGACGGTCGATCACGGTCGCCGCGGGGGATGACGCGCGTGTGGACGTGGTGCTCCAGCTCTCGCTGACCGCCGACGTCGTCGTCTCGGGCAAGTCCACGTTCGTCAACCTTGCGGATGTCGAGGAGCCGACGGCCAGCACTCGTCGGCATCGCGCAGTCGGCAAGCGGTGCGATCACCGCCCACCAGCTCGACGCGCGGCCCATCATGCGGACCGGCGAGGTGCTCGAGACGGTGTCAGGATCGTCATCAACCAACTTTGGCGTCGGGCCAGCAATGCAAGAAGAGTTCGCTGAATACGTTTCGACTTCGCCACGACGGTGGCGGGGCTGCCCGTGAACATGCCGACGCACGGGCACGGGCACGGCTATTCGGATCTCAACTTCCTGATCGGAGCTGGTGAGCGGCGTGCAGTTCTCAAGGGCCCTACTTCGCGGACGAGGGCGACTTCGCCACGGCCGGCGCCGCGGCATCAGTACCGAACCGGCTGGCGCGCCCCTTCATCGTGCAGGTGACGGGCGGCGGCGGGGGTTCGAGGCGCGTCGTCGCCGCAGCGTCTCGGAGGTGGGCACAGGCACCTCCTCGCCGCCATCGACGTGCAGGCCAACGACGGCCCGTGGGAGACGCCCGACGACTTCAGGAAGGTGAGCGGACTCATCCGCTTCAGCCGCGGCACTGCGCTCGATGGCTTCGCGGTCACGGCGATGGGATACCGGGCACGTGGACCTCCACCGACCAGGTGCCGGCGCGCGCCATCGGCAGCGGGCGCATCGGCCGCTTCGGCGCATCACGTCCCACCGACGGCGGCAACTCCTACCGGTGCAGCGGGTCGTTCAGTGGCAGCGCACGCGAGGAGAACGCCACCACCCGCGTCACGGCGTACAACGGCCTACGACCTGGCACGCTCTTCTCGAACTTCACCTACTTCCTCGAGGATCCGGACAACGGCGACCAGTTCGAGCAGGCGGACCACCGCTTCGTCACCGGCGCCCTCGTCAGCCATCGACGTCCTCGGCCGCCTGGCCGGGCGCCCACGCAGCACACGATCGGCCTGCAGCTGCGCGACGACGACATCATTCAACACCGTCGGCCTCTATCACACGGTCGGCCGCCGCCGCGGATACGGTGCGCGAGGACACCGTGCTCCAGACCAGCGTGTCGGGCTACGCGCAGAACGAGACGGCGTGGACACCGTGGCTGCGGACGCTCGCGGGCGTCCGTCTCGATACCTATCGCTTCGACGTGACCGCCGATATCGCGGCCAACAGCGGGACCACGTCGAGCGCCCTCGCCAGCCCCAAGGGCCAGCGCCACCTTCTGGCCCGTGGGCAGGCACGGAGGTGTACTGAACGGGGGCTTCGGCTACATAGCCAGCGATGCGCGGGGGCCACCATCACCGTGGGCCCGCCACCGGCGAGCCCGGCCGACCGCGTGACGCCGCTGGCCCGCGCCCGGGGCGCGGGAGGCGGGCGTGCGGAGCGTGCGGATCCCGCACCTGCAGAGCAGCCTCTCGGTCTGGACGCTGCACCTCGATTCGGAGCTCGTCTTCGTCGGCGATGCCGGGACGACGGAGGCCGGACGGCCGAGCCGCCGAGGTCGGCGTGGAATGGGCCAACTACTACCGGCCGCGGCCGTGGCTCACCCTCGACGCGGACCTGAGCCTGTCGCGCGCGCGCTTCAGCGATGCCGATCCCGCCGGTGCCCCCGCATTCCCGGTGCGGTCGCCACCGTGGTCTCCGCAGGCGCGACGGTGACGAACCTGTCTCGCGTGTTCGGCAGCGTGCGGTGGCGCTACTTCATGCCCGCGGGCGCTCATCGAGGACGACAGCGTTCGCTCGCGCGCCACGAGCTGGTGAACCTGGACGCCGGCGTGGCGCTCGCCCGGCCGTGCGGCTCGCCGTGGACGTCTTCAACCTCGATGCGCGGCACAGCGACATCGACTACTTCTACGCCTCGCGCCTGCCGGGCGAGCCCGCGGGCGGTGCGGACGACATCCACCTCCACCCGGTCCTGCCCCGCAGTGCGTGGGTGAGCCTGCTCATCGGCTTCTGACACCGCCGCGCGGCGCGCCCGGCAGCGCAGTGTATCCTGTCGCTCGCCATGACGGCTCCCTCGGGACGTCGCCGCCGGCCGCCGCCGGACGTGGCTCCCGGACGCCGGGGCCGCGGCGGGCCCGAACCACCTCGCCCGAAGTGGATGCCGCTCGCGGCCACGCTCGTCCTCCTGCTCGTCTCCACGACCGGGCGGGTCCAGCGGGACGCGATGCTCATGCGCGCCGTGTGTGGAGCGCGGCGCTCGTCCTGCTGGTCACCAGCACCGTCCTGCTCGCGCGCCCGGCCGCGGCCGCTCCCCTGCGCGTGCAGTCCAGGCCGAAGGCCGCAGCACTTACCATCCAGGCCCTCTGCCAGCTCACCGTCTACGCCTACTGGGGCTACTGGCGGCCCGTCTACGACCACGCCTGGCTGCTCGCCGCGCAACTGGCGTTCGTCTACGGGCTGGACATGCTGCTGCTCGTGGTCGCGGCGCATGCGGCTACGTGCTCGGCTTCGGCCCGGTCCCGATCGTGCTCAGCACGAACCTGTTCCCTGTGGTTTCGCGACGACTGGTGCACCACCTGCAGTTCGTGATGCTGACCGTCAAGGGTCCTGGGCAAGGGATTCCGTCCGCTGGGAACGCGACGGCCGATGGTTGCTGTCTTCAACCGTCCGCTTTCTCGCTGGGGCTGTTCTCCCTCGTGCTCGGCGACGGGAACGACCGACCTGACATGGGGACCGGAAATCGCCTCGACGCTCACGCTCGCCCCGCACATCTACCTCGACAACGCTCTTCCTCGTCGGCCTCGTCGTCCTCTACTTCTTCTCGGTGACGCTGGTCACCGCCTCGGCGGCGGCCGTGCTCGTGCTCCTCGGCCTGGCGTACTGAGCGCGACGGGCGTGCCCCTACTTCCTGGACTCGGATCCCGTCTGCGGTGTTCCTCGGCCTGCACCTCCTGATCACGGACCCGTCAACGTCTCCGCGCACGCCGCTCGGGCGGCTGGCGTTCGGCGTGCTCTACGGCGTAGGTGTGTTCGTTCTGTACGGCGTGCTCGGCGCCCTCGGCCTGCCCACCTTCTACGACAAGCTGCTGTGCGTGCCGCTGCTCAACCTGAGCGTGCCGCTGATCGATCGCGGGGTGGCGGCGCTCGGTGAGCGCACCTGGCTCGACCGGCTGGGTCTCTCGGGCCCGCTCGGCGGGTTCAACCTGGCGCACATGGGGGTGTGGGCGGTCCTGTTCACGGCGCTGGCGCTGACGGGCCGGGCCGACGGACGCCACCCCGGCGACAGCCTGCCGTTCTGGATGCGTGCGTGCGAGGCCGGACGGACGGGCGCGTGCGAACGGCTGATCCAGCTCGAAACCACCTACTGCGGCGACAACTCCGGCTGGGCGTGCAACGAGCTGGGCGTCCACCTGCTCGAGGGTCGCATCACGTCCGCCGATCCTGCTCGCGCGCGCGAGTCGTTCGCCCGCGCCTGCGAAGCACGCTATCAACCCGGCTGCCTGAACGTGCTGGCGTCGTCGCCGGCCGTGCGCACCGACCCGCGGCCGCTGGACCTGCGCCTGCTGCTGCGCGAGGGCGGACGCAACCTGATCGCGCTGAGCGAACCCGACCTGGACGCGCGCGCGTGCGACCACGGCTGGGCCTTCGCGTGCGGCGCCGGCACGCAGGTGGCGGGCCGGTGAGCGGCGCGGCCGGTGCGCCGGGGGCCGCCACGTCGTGGCGCGGCTGGCTCCTCGTGCTCGCGCTGGTCGCGGTGGCCGCCGCGCACCTGACGCTCGTCGGCCGCGCCCGCGTCGCGCGTCCGTCGCCCGACGCGCACGCAATACGTCCCGTGCCGGGCTTCCGCCAGGACGCGTGGTTCCTTCCCGACGACCCGTCGCTGGGCTTCGTGCGAGTGGACGCCGGCGCCTTCACGATGGGAGCCGCGCCTCCCGCCGATCCGCTCGCGTTCGACAACGAACGCTGGTCGCCGTCCGCCGGCGACGGCACGGTGGACGTGGACGGCTTTCTCGTGGGGCGCTACGAGGTGACCGTGGCGCAGTTCGACGCATTCGTTCGCGACACCGGCTACCGCGCGGACGCGCGGGCCCTGGACGCCGGCGGGGCGTATCCCGTGGCCTGGGTCTCGTGGACGGACGCGCTCGCCTACTGCCGGTGGCTGGATGCCGCGCTGCGCGCGGCCCCCGTTCCCCCGCTCGTGGCCGACGCGCTGCGGGACGGCTGGCGGGTGTCGCTGCCGACCGAGGCCCAGTGGGAGAAGGCGTCGCGGGGCACCGATGCGCGCCGCTACCCGTGGGGACCGGACGCTCGCGAGGGCGCCGCCAACCTCTCCACCAACGGGCCGATCGCGGTGGGCGCACTCACCTGCCCGTCCTGCGCCCACGGCCTGTCGGACATGAGCGGCAACGTGCGCGAGTGGACCAGCAGTCCCTACCAGCCCTACCCCTACGACGAGACCGACGACCGCGACACGGCGGCCGCCGACGCCCTCTGGGTCATTCGCGGGAGCGGCTTCGACGACCCGCCTCGCCACGCGCGGGTCACCACGCGTACGGGTGCCGACCCGGGTGTGCGCCGTGCCGACATCGGCTTCCGCGTCGTGCTCGCGCCACCGCATCCCTGACGGTCAGGAGCCTCGCATGAGCGCTGATTCAGGCCTCGACACGGTATCGATCACGATGAAACCGGTGCTGAAGCGCCAGTACCACGCCGGCCTCGGGATGCTGCGCCACGCCGTCGAGGCGTGCCCCGATCCCCTGTGGTCCGCCGGCGGCCATACCAGCGCGTACTGGCAGGTGGCGTATCACACGCTGTTCTTCACGCACTTCTACCTTCACGGGGACCAGGCGTCGTTCAGACCCTGGGAGGGCCATCAGGGTGCCGTGCAGCACGAGGACGCGCTCACCTCGCCGCCGGACCCGGCGAGCACGCGCCCGCTGCTGCCCGAGCCGTACTCGCGCGACGCAGTGCTCGCCTACTGGCAGGTGTGCGCGGACTTCGTCGACCCGGCCGTGGACGCGATGGACCTCGGCCGCGCCGACTGCGGCTTCTGGTGGTACCGGGTGTCGAAGCTCGAACACCAGTTGATCAACCTGCGGCACCTCCAGCACCACACCGCCCAACTGGTGGACCGGCTTCGCACGGCCACCGGCACCGCCAGCCGCTGGCTGGCCTCCGGGCCCGCGCCCGGCGCGTGACGCGGATTGCGTGGCGCGCAGGGTTCGAGACTACACTGCCCCATGCCCTCGTCATCCTTCATCCGCGCGGCCGTCCTCGTCGGCGTCGCCGCCACGGCCGCGGCCGTCTCGGCGCAGCGCGCCGCCTCGCCCTTCCCAGGCGGGACCAACCCGGACGGATCGCTCCGGCCCACGCCGCCGCTCACGCGGCTGTTCACCCAGGACGCCTACACCGAGTACACGATTCTCGATCCGGGCAGCGAGTCGTTCCGCATCCGCTTCCTGCCCGAGGAGACCCGCGCCGGCGCCACCGAGCTGGTCAACGCCACGCGCGGCGGCAGCGAGGGCTCGGACATCGAGGTCTACGATCCGCGGACCGGCGAGCCCATGCCGTTCACCTACGAGATCGACCCGAAGGATCCCGAGGTGCACGCCATCCACGCGAAGCTGCCGATCCCGGTCCCCGAAGGCGGCATCGGACGCGTGCTCATCTACAAGACCTACAAGGACCCGCGCACCTACTCGATGCACGGCGAGGACATCGTCTGGGTGCGCAGCCTCAGCGGCTACCGGCTCGGCGTGCTGCTGCCGCCGGGCTTCTCGTTCCTGTCCTCGAACGTCGCCGCACAGCTGTCCACGACGGCCAGCGGGCAGCTGAAGCTGGCGTTCGCCAATCCGAGCGGCCAGAGCAACCCGGTCACCATCCATGCCCGCCGCACGGGCGCCCGCTTCACGCCGTCCACCGGCGACGACATGTTCTTCGACGACGTGAAGACGCTGTACGACCTGGATGCGCCCGAATCGCACCGCATCGCCGTGGACCAGCGCTACAGCGACCCGCGGAAAGGCACGGCCGCCAGGCTCGACTCGCTGGCCTACCTCGCGCTGCGCGATCTCGCCGTGACCGACCTCGACACGGCGCACCAGCTGACCACGACCGGGACGGGCGGTGCCACGACGGCGAAGCTCGAGGTGCCCGTCACCAGGGAGCGCCAGAGCGCGCACCTGCGCATCACCGGGACGCTGGACGACCCGTCGTACACGCTGCAGGATGGCGACCTCGTATTCGAGCGCACCATGAAAGGGCTGCGCAACACGGTGCTGCTGCCCGCGGGCTGGGAGGTCTCGTCCACGTCGCAGTCCGGCACGATCGGCCGCTACGAGGGGCGCGCGTTCGTGGCGTTCATCAACCTGAACGCCGAGAACAGCTACACCGTGCGGATACGCGCCACCCGCGGCCGCAGATGAACCACAGGCCGCAGATGAACGCGGGCCGCAGATGGCGCAGATGAACGCAGATGGCGCAGAGGGGCGCGCGCCGGGGACTATCAGTCGCCTTTGGGCGGGCGGTTGTAGCGCTCCATCATCTCCCGCATCATCTCGGCCGGCGACTTGCCGGCCTTGATCATCTCCTGGATCATCTCGGTGGATGGCGGGGTGATGTGATTGGCGCGCAGGTAGCCCACGACGTTCCCGTAGATCTCGTTGTTGTGCACCGTGGTGTGCAGGAACGCCGTCACCATCTGTGGTGACGCCAGGATCTTCGCGTCGTCCAGCGGGGCGAACGCCGCATCGCAGTAGTCGAACGACTCGCGGAGGTGGCGGACGATGTCGTCCTTGGCGGTCAGCAGGTCGGTCTTCGCCTTGGGCATCGGGTTCGGCTCGGACCGCAGCGTCGAGCAGTCCACGTAGTTGCGCTCGGTGGCGTGATTGATCCACTGGCCGAAGGTCATCTGGGCCGGATCGATCTTGAACGTGTACCCGGTCCGCCGGCATCGCCTCGGCGGCGCCCTGCAGGAACAGCCGCACGGGGATGTAGTAGCGCTGGATGTTGGTGGTCTTGAGCGTGTCCTGTGCCCAGGCGGGCAGGGCGACGAGGCTGGCGGCGACGAGGATCGCGATTCGCATGGTGGGGCCCTCCGTCGTGAGGGCGCGCGCCGCGCGGCGCACGCCGCCGACAGCCTATCACCCGCGGCCGCCCGCCGCCCGGTTGTGTAGACTAGGCACCGACGCACCCGTCAGCCCCCCGTCGGCGGCCGCGCGGTGCTGGAGGTCTGCGCGACGCGCATGACGAACGCCGAAGTCTACGCGCTGATGCGAGGCAACTACGAGCGGCAGTTCCCACGCTCCTGCCCGGTCTGCGCCCGTCAGTTCGCCTCGCTCCGCGAGTACCTGCTGGCCACGAGCCCGGTCGGCCGCATGGTGTCGTACGACATCGACGCCAACGACTGGGCGCCCGCCGAGCCCCTTGGCACCGTCGCCCTGTCGAACTGTTCGTGCGGCAATACCCTCGGCCTCGGGACCGAGCTGCTGGCGCACCCGGACCGCCTGGCCCTGCTGGCCTGGCTGCGGGACGAGGCGGGCCGCCGGGGGCTGCCCCCACAGGACGTCCTGGACGAGTGTCGCCGGATCCTGCGCGCCCGCGTCCTCGAGGGCGAGCCGTAGGCGTCAGCCGCGGCCCGATCCGGCCTGGCGGCGGAGGCCGACCGCGTGAGGCCGTTCCGCCGGCGCGTCCATCGTGAGCGCGAACGCCGTGCCCCGCACCTGGGTCGCCCGCAGCTTGCGGCGGTACAGGAGATTGCCCCGCGTGTAGGCAGCCGGTTCGAGCCCGCCCACCTGGGCTCCCAGGTACAGCCTCCCGCGCGGGTGGTCCCGGAACCAGTCCTCGATCAGCGTCAGGAAGAGGAACGAGCCGGCCCCGTTGGAGTCGGCGGCGGTGCCGCCGCCGAGATAGTAGAGGTTGTCGCCGAAGGCCACCCCGAAGAACACGGCGTGGCAGCCGCGCGTGGTGCGGGCGGTGGCGATGAACGCGTGGTCGCGCAGGCACGCGAGCTTCACCAGGTGGCGGCCGTAGTCGGCGAGCGCCGAGAACGACTCGCCGTTCTTCCGCATCACCTCGCCCCGCAGCCGGACGAGCGCGTCGAGGTCGCCGAGCGCCCGCCATCCCTGCCGGCGGACGACTCGAGCCGAGTCCGCCTCTGCCTTCCTGAAGTCGCGGCGGATGTTCTCGCTCACGCTGCGGCGATAGGCGGCGAAGTCGGGCCAGGCTGAGAAGTCAACCAGGTCCAGGGAGAATGCCCGGCGGGCCGCACGCGCGCCCTCCGCGGCGGCCACGGCCGGCGGCTGGTGATCCTCGTGATTCCACAGGGATCCGTACTCGTAGGTGGCGCGGCCGCAGCACGCCAGGACCTGCTGCATGCAGGCGTCCCAGAGATGCCCGCTGCCCGGCATCAGCAGCAGACGATCGAGGACGCGCACGCGCGCCGGCCCGGTGCACACCGCGCACTGGCCCACCTTGACCGGATGCCCGGTGGAATCCGGCGCCACGACGTCGAAGATTCGGACACGGCCGAGCAGGCGGTAGGCGCTCACCACGCTCCACGCGCACATGAACGAGCCGCCGCAGGCGATGACGAACCGATCCCATTCCGCGGGATCCACGGCGCGCACCGGCCGCTCGCGCAGGTCCACGGCACACGCCTGCCCGGCAGGGCGGTCCCCGTCCCGCGGGGCAACGACGATCCGTTCGCGCGGCCACCGGTGCATGACAGCTCAGAGGGGGGCTCGCAGGGCTGGCCCAGCCCCGGCGTTGCACGTCGTGTACCAGGCAGGCGTCATCGACGCATCCATCGAACTCCGGCCCAGATCCCGGGCTCGTCGCCGCTGCGGCCCGCCGCGGCCCGGATGCAGCGGCACTTCCCTTCCCTTTGACGGAAGGCACGGGGTGGACGCCGGCGACCGGCTTTCCCTTCTACTCATGGGCGAACATCCGCACCCGCCGCGGGCTCAGCCACACGCGTTCGCCCGGTCGCGGCGCGAGGGCCCCCACCGCTTCGCGCCCGAGCTCCACGCGCACCACGGTGCCATCCTCGTCGAGGAGCTCGAGGCGGGCGAGGGCGCCCATCACGCGCACCGCCTCCACCGTCGCCCACAGGCCCGTGCCGCGAACGCCGCGGCTGACCTCGACGTCGTGCGGCCGGAAGTAGGCGTCCGGTGGGAGTGCGTCCGGACCGTCGGCGCACGCGACGGCCTCGCGGCCGCGACCCCGGACCACGTTGACCTGTCCCACGAAGGTCATGACGAAGGGCGTGGCCGGCTGCTCGACCACCTCGTCGGGGGTGCCCTCCTGCTCGATGCGTCCGGCCCGCATGACGACCACCCGGTCGGCCAGCTCGAGCGCCTCGTCCTGATCGTGGGTCACGAACACGCTGGTGAGGTGGATGTCGTCGTGCAGCCGCCGGAGCCACTGGCGCAGGTCGCGGCGCACGTGGGCGTCCAGCGCGCCGAAGGGCTCGTCCAGCAGCAGGACGCTGGGCTCCACGGCCAGCGCGCGGGCCAGCGCCACCCGCTGCCGCTGGCCGCCGGAGAGGTGCGAGGGGAACCGATCGCCGAGGTAGTCGAGCTGCACCAGCCCGAGCAGGTCCTGCACCCGGCTGCGGATCGCGGCTTCGTCGGGACGTGTCGCCCGCGGGCGCACCCGCAGGCCGAAGGCGATGTTCTCGAACACGGTCATGTGACGGAAGAGCGCGTAGTGCTGGAACACGAAGCCGACGCGCCGGCGCCGGGCGTCGGTGAGCGCGGCGTCGGCGCCGCCCAGGGACACGACCCCGCCGTCGGGCTCCTCGAGCCCCGCCATGATCCGCAGCAGCGTGGTCTTGCCCGACCCGGAGGGCCCGAGCAGCGCCACCAGCTCCCCCTCCCGCACCGTCAGGCTCACGTCGTTGAGGACGCGCACCCCGGCGTACTGCTTGCGCACGTGCAGGACGTCGATCGTCATCGGGCGTGCCGCTCCGCGACGGCCCGGGCGGCGAGCGTGACCAGCGCCAGCCCGGTGAGCACCGAGGCGACGGCAAAGGCCGCCTGCAGGTTGTACTCGTTGTAGACGGCCTCCACGTGGAGGGGCAGCGTGTTGGTGAGCCCGCGGATGCGGCCCGACACCACCGACACGGCGCCGAACTCGCCGACCACGCGGGCACTGGACAGCGTCACGCCGTACACCACGCCCCAGGTGATGTTCGGCAGCGTGACCCGGGCAAAGGTCTGCAGCCCGCTGGCGCCCAGCAGGCGTGCGGCCTCTTCCTCGTGCCCGCCGCCCGCCTCCATCACCGGAATCACCTCGCGTGCGATGAACGGGCTCGAGACGAAGAGCGTGGCCAGCACGATGGCGGGGACCGCGAACAGTGCCTGCACGCCGGCGTGATCGAGCCACGGCCCGAGCACGCCCTGGCGGCCGAGCAGGAGCATGAGCACGAGCCCGGCCACGACCGGCGAGACCGCGAACGGCAGGTCGATGAGCGTCAGCAGCAGCGCGCGGCCCCGGAACCGGAAGCGGGCGATCGCCCAGGCCGCCGACAGCCCGAACGCCAGGTTGATGGGAAGCGCGATGGCGACGACGAGGGCCGTGAGCCGGAAGGCGGCGAGGGCGTCGGGATCGCGGATGGCGGCCAGCCAGGCGCCAGCCCCGCCCCGGAACGCTTCCGCGAACACCAGCCCGAGGGGCAAGAGGAGGAAGAGACCGAGGAACAGCAGCGCCACGGCGGTCAGACCCACGCGCACCGGTGCGGGTTCGGTCAGGGCCCCCCGCGCCGACACGCCCGCGGCCTCCGCCGGCGCCCCCACGCCCGCGAGCACACGCACGGCGTTCATGCCCCCACCCTCCGGGCGGTCCATCCCTGCAGCGCGTTGATGGCCAGCAGCAGGAGGAACGAGAGCGCCAGCAGCGCGAACGCCACGGCCACCGCCCCGCCGTAGTCATACTCCTCGAGGCGCGTGAGGATGAGGAGCGGGGGCACCTCGGTTCGGTACGGCATGTTGCCCGCGATGAAGACCACCGCGCCGTACTCCCCGAGGCCGCGCGCGAACGCCAGCGTCAGGCCGGTGAGCCACGCGGGGGCCAGCGTCGGCAGGATCACACGCGCGAGGACCTGGCCGCGGCTCGCGCCGAGGCTCGTGGCCGCCTGCTCGATCTCGGGATCCAGGTCGGCAATCACGGGCTGCAGGGTCCGGATGACGAACGGCAGCCCGATGAAGACGAGCGCGACGGCAATGCCCACGGGAGTGAAGGCGACGGGGACGCCCGCGCGCGCGAGCGGGCCTCCCAGCCACCCCGTCGGCGCGTACAGGGTCGTCAGCGTGATGCCGGCAACGGCGGTCGGCAGTGCGAAGGGCAGGTCCACCAGCGCATCGAGGACGCGCCGGCCCGGGAAGGCATACCGCACGAGCACCCATGCCGCCACCAGCCCGAAGACGCCGTGGACGATCGCGGCCGCCGCCGAGGCGCCGAGCGTGAGGCGGAAGGAGGCGAGCACGCGCGGATCGACCAGCGTCCGCCCGAGCGCCGAGGGCTCGGCCACCAGCCGCGCCGGCAGCATGGCCAGCGGAATCAGGACCACCACTGCGAGGTACGCGACGGTGAACCCGAGCGTGGCTCGGAACCCCGGCAGGGCGCGGTTCGACGCGCCGGCAACCGCCCCCGTCATCGTGCGCGCCCCTCGGCCACGATGCGATCGAAGAGCGCGCCGTCGGCGAAGTGCGCGGCCTGGGCCGCGTTCCAGGATCCGGCCGCCTCCTCCACCGAGAAGAGCGTCATGGCCGGGAAGGTGCGCGCGTGACGGGCCGCTACCACCATGTCGTGCGGACGATAGAAGTGCGCGGCGGCGAGCTCCTGCGCGGGGCGTTCGTAGAGCCCCGCCACGTAGGCCTCGGCCACCGCACGCGTGCCGCGACGGTCCACCACCACGTCCACCACGGTAACCGCCGGCTCCGCGCGGATACTGCGGGAGGGGACGACGATCTCGACCTCGGCGTCGCGCTCGCGGCGCGCGAGGTGCGCCTCGTTCTCCCAGGTCAGGAGCACGTCGCCGATGTGGCGCTGGACGAAGGTGGCGGCCGCCGAGCGCGACGCCGAGTCCAGCACCGCGACGTGCCGGTACAACGCCGCGACGAAGGTGCGCGCGGCCTCGTCGCCGCCACCGGGGGCCAGCCGCGCCCACCCCCAGGCTGCCAGGTAGGCCCAGCGGCCGCCGCTCGACGTCCGCGGGTTCGGCGTCACGACCTCGATGCCGTCGCGCACCAGGTCCGGCCAGTCGTGAATGCCCTTCGGGTTGCCGCGCCGGACCAGGAACACGACGGTCGAGGCGAACGGCGCCGCGCCGTCGCGCAGCCGCTGCCGCCAGTTGCGGTCCACCAGCCCCGAGGCCGCGAGCGCGTCCACGTCATAGGCCACGCCCAGCGACACCACGTCGGCGGGGAGGCCCTCCAGGACGGCTCTGGCCTGCGCGCCGGAGGCGCCATGCGACTGCCGCACGACGACGCCCTGTCCCGTCTGCCGGTACCAGGCACCCGCGAACCGATCGTCGTAGGCGCGGAACAGCTCGCGCGTCGGGTCGTACGACACGTTGAGGATGGCGACCGGCGTCGCCTCCCCACCCCGTCCCCGGCGGCATCCCGTCACCGCGACCACACAGAGGCACAGCACGGTCAGGGCGCGGGCGCGTCCGCGGCCGCGCGCGCGGTTCACGCGCCGCCTTCCGCAGCCGCCTCCGGACCGCTGATCACGCTGAACACGGTGTGCAGCCCCAGCGACTCCAGCTCGATCTCGCGCACGCGCTCGCGTCGGGCGAGGTCGTAGAGCGCGATGTGCGTCGGCTTGCGCCGGCGACGGAAGCCGCTCTTGATCCAGCTCACGTTCTCCATGAACTTCGTCGGGCGGAAGCGGCTGAACCCGATCCACGCCAGCGTCGGCGTCAGCAGGCCGAGGCCGCGGCACCACCCGAGCGCCGTCCCCTGGCCATCCGGCTCGTTGAGGTCGATGATGTCCTCGGTCTGCCGCGTCTTCGCGTTGACGACGACGACGTGCCCGTCAACGGTCGTGAAGTAGACGAAGTCGCCGTGCGGGGAGCCGTCGTGCGGCCGCTGCACGTCGATCGCGAGCCGGTCATCGTCAATGGCGTGCCGCCCGTCGTCGCCGTTGAGACACACCGCGTCGCGCTGGTTGAAGCGCGTGACCCACACCTTGCCGTCGATCACGAACACGTGGTTGGGATGGGCCTTGTGCGGCTTGGTGGTCGGCACCTTGCGGTAGTCCACGTGCGGCGAGAAGTGCGCCCAGGGCTCGCGGCCGAGTACGTTCCACTCGCGGACGACCTCGCCCTCGGGCGTGATCTCGATCACCATGTCGAGACCGGTGTTGGCCAGCAGCAGCGTGCCCGAGCACCGCGGCCGGACGTGATGGAGGTCGTTGAACGCCGGCAGCGAGATGTACTGCACGACCTCGAACGACGGAACGTCGTAGACCAGCACCTCGGTCGAGGTGCAGACGTAGAGCCGGTTGCCCACGAGGCTCCCGGACTTGAAGGAGATGGACGGCTCGGTGTCGGGGCAGACCTCCGGCGGCGAGACGTACGACGCGCAGACCGAGCCCTCGCCACTGTCGGAATCGACGCGGACGATCAGACCTCGTCCGTACTGCCGCCACTCGTCGGTTTCGACATAGCTGCGCTGTTGGCCTCCCGTGATGTAGAGCGCACCCATTTCCGCCTCGTCCCCTTTCATCGGCCGTGAACAGCCGCCGGCGGCACCTGCCGCGACCCCTCCGCCCGCACGTCCTTGGCTGTCCCGCGAGGCCGGCGCGTCACCCCGCGCACGACCTCCCGGAACAACACGGTGATTTCCTCGGGTCCGATGACCCTCGCCGCCACGATGCCGGCGATATACGTGACGGCGAACACCGGTGCCGCCGCCAGCAGGACGAGCCATGGCGCCTGGCCCGCCAGCAGGTGCCGCACCACCTCGGCAGCCACTCCGGCCGCCGCGGCAGCCGCCGCCACCTTCAATACACTCCGGAAGAGCCGGAGGTCCGCCCGTCGCACTTGCAGAAGCCGCGCCATCCTCCAGACGGCCACGCTCCAGCCGAACAGGTTCGCGGCCACCACGGCCGTGATGATGCCGAGCAGGCCGAGCTGCTCGGCCTGCGTCCACAGGATCACCATCAGCACCGTGAAGACCGTGATGCGCAGCCTGAGGAAGAAGTAGCGCTCCTGCAGCGCCCGCGTCACCGGGTCGAGCACGATGATGCTGAAGGGCACCACCGTCAGCGCGACGGCGAAGATCGGCCAGCTCGAGACGTACTGCGGCGTGAAAAGCAGGCTGATGACCTCGCGGCCGGTGACGATCAGGAACGCGTAGAGCGGGTAGTAGACGAGCGCCAGCTTCCGCGCCGTGCTGACCACCAGCCGCAGGATGTCGCGGGCGGCATCCTGCGCCTCGAGCTGGTTGATGCGCGGCAGGACCACCGAGCCGACCGACTCGCGGAGGATGCCGATGAGCGGCAGCTTGAAGACTCCCACCGAATAGACGGCATAGGCCGCGGCGCCGAACGTGTTGCTGACCACGACGTGGTGCATGTCCTCCTGCAGCTTGAGGAGGAGGCTCGAACCGCCCACGGGCAGGGCATAGGTGGCCTGCTGCCACAGCAGCCGGGCATCGGCCGCCCGCCAGAAGCCGGGGAACCGTACGTGCAGATACGCCAGCAGCATCGCCATCTGCAGGAGGCCCTGCACGATGGCGGCGATGATGAGCGCGTCCACGGTGCCGAAGGCCACGGCCGCGATCAGCAGGAGTGCCGTCTTCGAGAACTGGCTGGTGACGATGAAGACGGTCGAGGCCCGCACGTCCTGGAGCGCCACGGCCACGATCTCCAGGAACGAGCCGATCGTCCAGAAGAGCACCACGAGCGCCACGGGCCGCGCGTGCAGGGTGAGCTCCGGGTTGTTCAGGATCCAGGCGAGGATGTCGGGCCGCAGCGCAATCACCGACGCCACGATCAGGCCGACCATCGCGTGGAAGACGACGATGTTGGCCACGATCGAGCCCCGTCGCTGCAGCTCGCGGGGCAGGAAGTAGAACGCGCTCATGCCGAACCCGAGCGGCAGGATCGTGACCGTGGTGCCGACGACGAGGAACACCTGCTTGTAGAGGCCGAACTCCGCCTGGCTCATGCGGCGCACGAGGACGAGCGGCAGGGCGACCGTCAGCGCGAAGCCGACGGTCTTGGCCACCAGCAGCCAGACGGCCTGTGCCCCGAGCGAGGGGCTCGAGGACGACTCCGGAGCGGACGGGGGTTCGGGAGGCGGCCCGGCCATGCCGCGCCTCACGCCTCGGGCCGCGCAGACAGCGGCCGCAGGCGTTCGCGATCGAAGGCGTGGAAGTCGTGGAGGAGATCGGTCCGCGTGAACACGCGGCCGAGCGGCGTGCGTGTCTTCAACCAGTGACGGCCCGCGAAGCGCCAGTGCGCGCGGCGCCGCTGACCGGCGGTCTCCCGCCGCGCCGCGGCGAGCGGCCCCGGGGCCGTGTCGAGGGCGTAGCCGAGGTCGGCGAGCGTCCGGCCGATCGCGCCTTCGAGACGCGCGCGCCCGGGCTCGGCGAGCTGGCGCCAGCGCCCGACGGGCTGGAACGGGCCGGCACCGGCGCTCGAACCGGGAAACGAGGTGTTCGGCCGCGCGACCGTGCCCAGCGGATGGGCCTGGATGCGGTCGTAGTCGAGGTCGTGGTCGAGGAAGCGGCCGATCTCGAGCAGCGTGCCACGCGGGTCGTCGATGAGGCGCTCGAAGCGCACCTCCAGCGCGCGTCCGGGCAGACGCCCCATCGCTCGCCGCCCCCGCCGTACCAGCCACTCCCAATAGAACGCCGACGGCAACACCCGCGGCGCGGCGTCCTGGCTGCCGCGCGGGCCAATCCAGCCCTGCTCGGCCATCGAGCACGCCACGTCGCGCCCGTCGCGGATGATGTGGAGGAACAGCGCGTCGGGAAGCGCGCGGGCGATTGCGGGCGTGAACAGCACGTGCTCGGGCGTGCATTCCGCCCACCGGCGCATGCCCTGCTGCTCGACGATGGCGTCCATGAACTCCCGCAGCAGATCGGCGGCACTCCTGCAGCGTGCGTCCACGCGCGCGCGGAATGCCCGCGCGTCGAGTCCCGATCGCCGGAAGAACTCGCTGGGAAGCCACGCCTCCAGCAGCGCGGCGCGGTGACGCGCGCCGGACAGCGGACCGAACCGCGGCGCCAGCAGGTTGAAGACGTTGGTTTCCGCGTGGTACACGGCGAAGCCGCCCGACGACAGCAGCAGGTGGTACAGCAGCGTCGTGCCGGACCGCGGGCTGCCGACGACGAAGACGGGCGCGGACGCGCGGCCGCTCATCTCAGACGGCAGCCCGCTGGAAGACGAACTCGTTGCAGCCCAGGCCGCCGTCGGCCTTGAGCGCCGTGAGCATGAGTCCCCGGCTGCTGAGGAAGCCGAAGACCTCGTCAACCCGGGCGGCCTGATAGGGATAGCCGCCCACCCAGTCCACCAGGTCGTGCCAGCGGTTCATGCCGCGATTCTGCTGACGGCTGCCGAACCAGCTCGCGATGTGCTCGCGTCCCTGCCCCTGGCGCACGTCCCGCGCGAAGGCGCGGAGCATGTTCGGCGCGCCCACGACGAGCGCGAACGGCGTCCTGAGCGGCTGGGGCAGCTGGCAGTAGGTGCGCTTGATGCGCGTCCATCGACGCGTCTGCCGCCCGGCGTCATTGTAGATGGCGATGAAGAGCCGGCCGCCCGGCGCGACGCGCGAGGCCGTCAGGTCGATGGCCCGCCACATGTCGCCGGTGTGGTGCAGCACACCCCAGGAATAGACGACGTCGAAGTGCCCCAGCGACGCCATCAGTTCGGCGTCGAGTGCCGACCCCAGGCTGATCTCCCAGTCCGGGTCGCCCGGAAAGTAGCGCCGGCGCAACTCGCGCGTGCACCCGACGGCGTCCGGGTCCAGGTCCACCGACTGCACGCGGGCGCCCAGGCGTCGCGCGGCGAGGCTGAAGAGGCCGCTGCCCGACCCGATGTCGAGGAAGCGCAGGCCCACCAGGTCGTCGCGCTGGAGCATCTCCTGAAGGGATCGCTCGGCGGCGGCAATGCGGTGCTCGTTGAGCACCGTGAGGAAGGACGCCCAGTTCCGGCCGAAGGCGAAGCGGAAGGTGTCACCGGCCGGCGCGGCCGGCCACACGTCAGGAGTCGTGGCATTCATGCGGGGTATCCGAATCAGGTGTCGTCGTGCTGCCGGCGCATCGCGGAACCGAGCCCGATCAGCCCGGCACCGACCACCAGCATCACGATGGGGTCGCGAACGGTTGGAGGAATCAACGGGTCGGTCCAGGCGCGATCGCGCCCGGGCTCGGCGGCCAGCACGGCCTGCACCGCAGCCGAGGTGGCCTCGGCCGGCGCCATGCGGTCGCTGAGCGCCGCGCAGACCAGCAGCACGGCCACCACGGCGCAGACTCGGCTCACGTACTCCACGGGTTCACCTCGGGCCACTCCAGCTACAAGGCGTATGCCACGGTTGGAACGCCAAGTATTCGGCCCAGAATCGTGGATTCCGGCGGAATGGCGGCGTGTGCGGCTCCGATAGTGCGGAGATCTTTTTCTCTTATTGGGAGATGGCGCGTCCGGCGCGTCCGGTCCTCCATGTGTATGACGACCGTGTCTCGGCGCGAGTCATCCAGCATGTAAGGTTGTCCACCTGGTGTATGGAATACATATGGCGCGGCGACACCTCCTCGTGCGGATCTCCCGCTGAACCCGGCCATTGCACAGCGTGGCATCCGGCTTGCTCTGCCAATGCGCCGTGGCGAGCGGAGTGAAGATAAGTGGTAACGAAGCGCCCAGGTCATTCCCTGCGCGCATCATGGTGGTGGAAGACGCGCTCACGACGCGCGAGATGCTCGGGCGGCTCCTGCTCACGCGGGGCTACCGCGTCGCGGTAGTCGGTGCGGAGGATGCGCCCCGGCGCGTCGCCGAACAGCAGCCAGACGCCGTCGTCGTGAACACGGTCGGCCAGAGCGGCCTGGAACTGGTGCCCGCCTGCCGTCGCGCGGATGCGAGCGTGCCGCTCGTGGTGGTGTCGGACGCCGATCCGGAGGACGGATCGTGGCGCGACGCCGACACACGGGTCATCATCCGTCCGTTCGCGGATCGACAGCTCGAAGAGGCGCTCACGGCCGTGCTGGGGCCGCTCATCCGCCCGGATATCCTGCCGGCGCCGCGGACCGACGCCCCGCACCCGGCCTCGGCACTGCTCGGCGAGAGCCCGCTCATGGCCGAGGTTCGCCGCCTGGTCCGCCGCGCCGCGGACAGCAACGCCACGGTGCTGGTCTGCGGAGAAAGCGGCACGGGCAAGGAAGTCACCGCACGGGCGCTCCGCCAGGGATCGCACCTGGCCGACCGGCCCTTCGTGAAGGTCAACTGCGCGGCGCTGCCGACCGATCTGCTCGAGTCCGAGCTCTTCGGCCACGAACGCGGCGCCTTCACGGGCGCCATGCAGGCCAAGCCCGGCAAGTTCGAGCTGGCCGATCGCGGCACGATGTTCCTCGACGAGATCGGAGAGATGAGCCCGGCGCTCCAGGCCAAGCTGCTCCAGGTCCTGCAGGATGGCGTGTTCTCGCGCCTCGGCAGCACCGCCGACACCCGCGTCCACGTCCGGATCATCGCGGCGACCAACCGCGACCTCCGCCGGTCCGTCGCTGACGGCCAGTTCCGCGAGGACCTCTACTTCCGCCTCAACGTGGTGCGCATCAACCTGCCGCCGCTGCGGGATCACAAGGACGACCTGCCGCTGCTGACCGAGCACTTCTTCGAGCGGCACGCCGCCCATCACCCGCGCGGCCACCTGATCCCGCGCCGCCTGTCGCCCGAGACCCGTCGCCTGTTCCTCGACTACGACTGGCCCGGCAACGTGCGTGAGCTGGAGAACATGATCCAGCGGATCCTCGTGCTCGGCAGCGAGTCGTCGGTCCAGAAGGACCTGTGCGAGTCGCTCCACGCGCCGGCGGCGTCGGTCCCCGCCGGCGCCACCGTCCTGGCCCACCCCACCCGCCCGGCCGCCAGCAGCGACGCCGACGCCAGGTCCACCTCGCTCAAGGACATCAGCCGCACGGCGGCGCGCGAAGCCGAGCGTGTGGCCATCCTCGCCACCCTCGAGCGCACCCGCTGGAACCGCAAGGAAGCGGCCGAGAGCCTCGGGATCAGCTACAAGGCGCTCCTCTACAAGATCCGCGACAACCACCTCGACGACGAGCACTGAGACGCCTCGCGCGCTCGGCGCGGAGACGCCGCGGCCGACAGCCGGCGGATGACGACGTGTGCGCGCGTCGTCTCTGCCTCACTGTCGCCACAGGCCCGCCTGCACGCTCTCGAGGGCATCGATGTCGGCGCCGACGCGCCCGCCGTCGGTGGCCGACCGAAGCAGGCCGCTGGCCGGCCGCAGCCGGTAATCGTGCGCGGCCGGGTTCACGAACTGCCGCATCAACTCGTCAACGGGCGGAAACAGGTTGCCTCCCGGGTACTTGCCCTCGGGCCCGCCGGCAAGCACGTTGCCCCGGATTTCTCCGCCGGGGAAGTACGCGGCGATGGCCGGCGTCCCGCTCCCCACGGCGTTGCCGAAGATGCCGTACGTGTTGTGCAGCCCGATGTTGTCGGTGAAGCGGAAGCCCAGCACGGGGCGCGGCGCGGCGCGGGTCCCGCCGTAGACGGTCACCAGGTTGCCGGACTGCAGCACGGTGTTGTGCTCGACGGTCAGGTCGCGCGCGGCCTCACCCACCTGGAGGAACGTACCGTTGCCGCCCCAGGCTGTGTGGTCGACGTCGTAGAACAGGTTGTTCCGGATGACGATGCCGTGCGTCTGCTGGGACCGGCCGACCGTGTCGTAGCCGAGGATGTTGATGCCCCCGGCAACGTCGCGCACCACGTTGTGCTCGAAGGTCACGTCCTCGACCACCGACCAGGACGCGCGCGGACCGGAACTGCGCACCGTGAACAGGATGGCAAAGCCGACCTGCGCCGACGACCAGTTGCGCTCGAACAGGTTCCCGGTCACGGTCACCCGCCTGGCGTTCTTCAGCTCGAAGAGGTTCTTCACCGTCCGCTCGGTGTCACGCCACGACACCGGGCGTGACACCGTGTTGTGGCGCACGGTGATGTCGGAGGGCACCAGGCCCCCGATCGCGGGCTCGGCGCCGCCGAACAGCACGCCGATACCCGCCGCCTCGAGGTAGTTGTTCTCGATCACGTAGGGGCCCGGGCCGTTCCAGCCCGCGATGGCCTGCGTCTCCTGCCCGACGCCCCAGATGGCGGCGATGTAGGAGTTGCGGACCACGGCCTGGCCGCTGTTGAGCGCGACGCCCCGCTTCTGCCCGCGCGCGGCGTCGCCGAGCACGATGACCCGATCCAGCACGAGCTGCTCGGGGATCTCGGCATAGTCGCGCTGCGCCGCGCTGCCGTCCCCCAGCTCCACGACGTTGCCGCCACCGGTGCCGGCGAAGCGAATGCCCAGGATCCGCCAGTGATGGGCGCCTGCGGCCGTGCGCAGCACCGGCGCCTCGACCGCAGGCCTGAGCGTCGGCAGGTATCGAGCGTACGACGGGTCGATTCGGCCGTCATCGCCGGGCAGGCGGCTGTCGGGCGCGTTGGTGCGAATCGTCACGAAGTCGTCACCGCCGTGGTCCGGCAGCACGTAGTTGCCGGTGAAGACGGCGCCCGGCTCGAGCCGGATGACATCGCCCGGCGCGGCCGCATCGATCGCGGCCTGCAGGTCGTCGCCCTGCCCCACAACCACCTCCGCCGTTCGGTGGATGCCGCGTGCGGCGCCGGCGATGCCCAGCGCGATGGCGACCATCGCCACGATCAGCGACAGCTTCAGGTTAGCGGAAAGTGCTTGCTGCTTTTGGACACCCATGTTCCTCCGCCGGCCGGGGGACCGTGCTCGTTCCCTCGGAGATGCAGGTTCGTGCTCAAGGCATCGCATTTGCTGCAAGAACCGCGCAACGACGTGTGCAGGGAGCTGATGAGCATGAGAGGACCGCGGTTCGTTCGACATCTCGCACTGGGCCTGGCGCTGAGCGCCGGCGCGACCGTAGCGTCCGCGCAGACGCCCGCGACGCCTCCGGCCGAGAGCGCCGTGCCGGCGGCGGCACCCGTGCCCGAATACCGGATCTCGCGCGGCGACAAGCTCCGCATCGAGGTCTACAAAGACGAGTATCTGTCGCAGTCCGTCCAGGTCCGGCCCGACGGCCGGATCACGCTGCCGCTGATCGGCGACCTGGCCGCCTCGGGCCTGACGGCCGTCCAGCTGCGGGATCGCATCGGCACCTCGCTCAAGGAATACGTCTCCAATCCGGTGGTCACCGTGATCGTGGTCGAGGCCACGGACCCGGTGGTGTACGTGATGGGCGAGGTCAACAATCCCGGGTCCATTCCGATCCGCGGCCCCCTCACGGTGCTCCAGGCCCTCGCCGTCGCCGGCGGGTTCAAGGAGTTCGCCGACACCAACGGGATCCGCATCCTGCGCCGCGGCCCCGACGGCACGCGCGTCGAGACCATCCGCTTCCACTACAAGGACGCGATCAAGGACGACGGCCAGGTCATCTACCTTCGCGAGGGCGACACGGTGGTGGTGCCGTGAGGTGGTCCGGACGGTGCGCGGGGCTGCTGCTGGCAAGCCAGCTGGCGGCAGCCACCGCGACCGCCCAGACGGTGGCGACGCCCGTGGACACGGCGTCACTGCCGCCCGGCTGGTCGGCGACGCCGTCGGCCGCGGTGGCGGAGCTGTGGGACGACAACATTGCGCTGACGGGTGACGGCGGCAACAAGATCGCCGACCTGGTCACGGCCGTCACGCCCGCGCTGGCGCTCAACTACCGCGGGCGGTACTCGCAGCTGACGTTCGACTACCGCAGCACCTTCGATCTCTACCGGGAGCGCGACGAGTTCGACAGCGCGGACCACCTGGGCCGTCTGGAGTTCGATCGACGGCTCGGCCGGTCGGCGAACCTCTTCGCGCGCAACAACTTCACGATGGCGCCCACGACCGAGCTGCCGGCAACCGCCGACGCCGGCCTGATCGTGCTGCGTCGCCGGACCACCCGGTTCAACGACTTCCGGGGCGGATTCGAGTTCACCACGGGACGGCACTCGACGCTCACCACGGCGTACACGTCGCAGTGGGTGTCGCTCGCCGGCGCGGACGAGCTGCAACCGCTGCTGCGCGGCGGCTACTCGCACGGCGCCGATGTCGCGTTCCGTCGTGAGGTCAGCAGTCGTACGACGGTCGGGGCCTCCTACCGGCTGCAGCACGCCGTGGTCGCCGAGGGCGCGGAGGCGTTCGACGTTCAGCACGCGGCGGCTCTGCTCGAGCTCGAGCTGGCGCCGTCGCTCACGATGCGCGGGTCGGCGGGGTATGCGTGGCTGCTGGCCGGCCGCGACACCGAGGGCCGCAGCGCCCCGGCATACCAGGTCGGCCTTGCCTATGCGCGCCGGCGCGCAACCTGGGAGCTGAGCTACGCGCGCGCCTACCTGCCGTCGTTCGGGTTCGGCGGCACGGTCCAGAACCAGGAGGTGCGCGGGTCGGTGCGGGCGCCGCTGTCGCGCCGCGTCCACGTCGCGGCGCTGCTGGCCGCACGGCGCAACGAGCCGCTGTCGTCCGGGCAGGCGAGCCTCCGGTCGGTTGCGGCGCAGGGCTCGGTCCAGATGACGCTGGTGTCGTGGCTGCGGCTCGAGGTCTTCGCCGTGCACGCCCTCCAGGACTCCCAGCGCGCCGGCGGGCGCGTCGGCCGCACCCGCGCGGGCGTGCGGCTGGTCACGCTCCACTCCACGAGGCTCAGATGAACACCCCCGAGAACGAACCCGGCCTGGACTACCTCGCCATCCTGCGCCGCCGGCGCTGGAGCCTGCTGATTCCCATCCTGCTGGGCATCGTGGTCGGCGGTGCGCTCGCCGTCCTGCTGCCGCGGGAGTACACGGCGACGACGACGATTGCCGTCACGGCGCCAAGCGTCTCCGGCGGCCTCGCCTCGACGACGCAGGCCGACCAGGTGGAACGGGTCCGCGCCGTGTCGCACGAGTTGCTGAGCTCCCCGGTGGTCGAACAGGTGGCGCACGACGAGCGCCTGCTCGACGGGCGCTCGATGGACGCGGTGGTCACCGACATCCGCCAGCGCACCACCGTGGCGCTCCCGCCGCGAACGCTGTCGGCGCCCGGCCGCTACGAGCCCGACACCTTCGTCGTGTCCTACACGGGCCGCACGCCGGAGCTGGCGCAGCGGGTGGCGTCGCAGCTGGCGCAGGTCTTCATCGACTCGCACAGCCGCAAGCGCGAGACGCGCGCGGAACAGACGTCGGCCTTCCTCGAACGGCAGCTGACGCAGGCGCGAGAGCGCATGGACGCCGCGGAGGCGCGGCTGCGCGAGACCAAGTCCGCCTACCAGGGACGGCTGCCGGAACAGACCCTGACCAACCTCCAGGCGATGAACGAGCTGCGCCGGCAGGCGGACAGCGACCGCGCGGCGCTGCAGGCCGAGCGCGAACGCCTGAGTGTCGTCGAACAGCAGATCGAGGCCATGCGGCAGGACGCGCAGACCGCGGCCGCCGAGGCGCTGGACCGTCAGAGCCGCGAGCGGCTGTCGGGCCTGGAGAACACGCTGGCCGAGGCGCGCCAGAAGTACACGGACCGGCATCCGGAAGTGCAGCGGCTCGAAGAGGAGCTGGCGCGCGCGAAGGCCGAGGACGCCGAGGCGCGCCGGCTGGCAGGCAGCGGCGCCGGCCTCACGGACCCGGCGCTCCGCGAGCTGGTCGCCGAGCGCGAACAGGCCCGGCTGCGCATCCGGGAATTCGAGACCAAGGCCGCCCGCGCCCCCGCCGAGCTCGCGCGCTACCAGGAGCTGGTCAACGGCGCGCCGATCGTCGAACAGCGCCTGATGTCGCTGACGCAGGCCTACGAGTTCGAGAAGCAGCAGTACCAGAAGCTGGCCGAGCAGTACCAGACGGCCATGGTCAGCGAGGAGCTGGAGCACCGGCAGGCGGGCGAGCGGTTCTTCGTGCTGTATGCGGCCGAGCGGCCGCGCCGCCCCTCGTCACCGAACGTGCTGCTGGTCCTGGGCGCCGCCCTCGTCGGCGGCCTGGTGCTGGGCGTGGGCCTGGCCGCGCTGCGTGAGCTGATGGATCGGTCGGTGCACGACCGGCGCACGCTCGAGGCAACGTTCGGCCGGCCGGTCCTGGCCGAGATTCCCCGCTTCTGATTGTGGCGTCGACCGCGGAGTTCCAGACGATGAGCCGGATTCACAAGATTCTGTCGAAGGCCGAACGGGACGGCACCACCGCGCGCCTGGCGTGGCAGGCGGCGGCCGAGCAGGAGGCGGGCGTCCCCTCGATCGCCGAGTGGCGCTCGGTGCCGACCTCGGCGCCGCCGGAGATGGCCGGGCCGCCGGCCCGGGTGCTCGACGAGTCGTCGCTCGTCGGCGGCCGCCCCGTCTTCGGCGTCCGGATGCACAAGCTGCTGGTGGCCGCCAACGAGCCGTTCTCGGAAGCCGCGGAGCAGTACCGCACGTTGCGCGCGCGCGTCACGCAGGCGGAGGGCGAAGCCCCCCGCCGCGTGCTCTCCTTCACGAGCCCGTGCCGCGGTGACGGCACCTCCACCACCGTGACGAACCTGGCCCTGTCGATGGCCCAGGAGTTCGAGCGGCGGACGGTGCTCATCGACGCCGACCTCCGCCACGCCCGCGTCACACGCTGCTCGGCATCCCGCGCGAGCCCGGGCTGGTTGACGTGCTCGTGGGCAGCGTGTCAGTGGACGAGGCGCTGGTGACGCTGCCGGGCCACCGCCTGCGCGTGCTCACGGCAGGCGCCGCGCACGCCCAGCCGGCAGAGCTCCTGGGCTCGGCGGCGATGCACCGCCTGGTGGACCTGCTGCGCCGGCAGTTCGATCGCATCCTCATCGACACCTCGGGCGCCGAGACCGCCGACGCCGGCGCGCTGTCCCAGTGGGTGGACGGCACGCTGCTCGTCGTGCGGGCAGGCCGCACGCCGCGGCCGGCGATCGAACGGTCGCTGGCCGTCATCGCGCCGCAGCACCTCATGGGGCTGGTGCTGAACGACAGCCGCGGCGCCGACGGAATCGCCGGCGCCTGACTCCCGATCATGCAGGTCTTCGAACGCTACGTCTCGCCGCACGAGTTCCTGGTCTTCGCGTGCGAGTTCCTGCTGATCCCGGGCGCGCTCATCGCGGCCGTGCTCCTGCAGGTGCCGGAGAGCTCCGCCGCGCTCGTCTGGAAGGTCGTCCTCGCCGCCGTGCTGTGCCAGCTCTGGCTGTACCACATCGACTTCTACGACCTGCGGGTGGTGGGGTCGGGCCACGAGCTCCTCGTGCGGCTGGTGCAGGCCGTCGGGGCGACGACGGTCACGCTGGGGCTGATCTACCTGCTGGTGCCGGCGCTGGCCCTGCGGCCCGCCGCGATCCTGCGGTCGATGGCCATCCTCAGTTTCACGGTGCTCGCGTGGCGGCTGCTGGTCAACCGGCTGGTCTCGGCGTCGCCGCTCGTGGAGCACACGCTGGTCATCGGTACGGGCATCGCCGCGCGCGCGGTGGCGGCCGAACTGGTCACGCGGCACCGGCTGGCATGCGGGTGATCGGACTCGTGGACGATCGGCCGGATGCGGCGGTTGGTCGCACGCCGGAGCTGCCCCCGTGGTCGGCACCATCGACGACATCGCCGACCTCATCCGCCGCGAGTCGGTGCAGCGCCTGCTGGTGGCGCTGCCGGACCGCGGCGTCGGGCTGCCGGCGCAGCAGCTGGTGCAGGCCAAGCTCGACGGCGTCATCGTCGAGGACGCCCGCGCGGCGTACGAGCGGCTCACCGGCAAGGTGCTGCTCGAGGAGCTGACGCTGAGCTCCATGGTGTTCGCGCAGCGCTTCGACGTGTCGCCCCGGCGCCAGCGACTGAAGCGCGCGTGGGATCTGGCGTGGTCGGCGCTCGGCATCGTGCTGGCCGCGCCGTTCATCGTGCTCACGGCGCTGCTCGTGTGGATCGGCTCGGGCCGGCCCATCTTCTACAGCCAGGAACGCGTCGGGCAGCACGGCCGCCCGTTCACGCTCTACAAGTTCCGGTCGATGCGCACCGACGCGGAGCGCGGCGGGCCGGCGTGGGCGTCGGCCGGCGACACGCGCGTGACGCCGGTGGGCCGCTTCATCCGCCTGACGCGCCTCGACGAGCTGCCGCAGCTCTACAACGTGCTCGTCGGCCACATGAGCTTCGTCGGCCCTCGGCCGGAGCGCCCGTGCTTCGTCGACGAGCTGAGCGCGCAGATTCCGTTCTACGACCTCCGCCATGCCGTGAAGCCCGGGATCACGGGCTGGGCGCAGGTCAGAATACGCTACGCCGACTCGCTGGAGTCGGCGATGGAAAGCTCCGGTACGACCTCTACTACGTCAAGCACCTGTCGCTGGCGTTCGACTGCACCATCGTCCTCGACACCGTGAAGACGATCCTCCTGCGCAGGGGGTCTCACTGATGCGCGCCGTGGGCCCGCGAACGTGCCCGGAAGAGGGACGGTAGGCCGTGTACGAGAAGTTCTACGGATTCCGTCAGCGGCCGTTCTCGCTGACACCCGACCCGGAATTCCTCTACATGAGCCGCGTCCACCAGGAGGCGCTCGCCCACCTGCGTCTCGGGGTCGAGTCGCAGGCCGGTTTCGTGGCGATCACCGGTGAGGTCGGCGCCGGCAAGACCACGGTGCTGCAGTCGCTGATGCGCACGCTCGACTACGAGGCGACCGTGGCGCACCTGGTCAACACGCTGCTCGAGCCCATCGAGCTCATCGAGGCGATCCTGATCGACCTGGGCGCCGAGATCGTGCCGGCGACCAAGCCGGCGATGCTCCGTGACCTCGCGCGGCTGCTCGTGGCCCAGCGCCGCGCCGGGCGGCGCGTGCTGGTGGTGATCGACGAGGCGCAGAACCTCTCGGACGCCGCGCTCGAGGAGCTGCGCATGCTGTCGAACTTCGAGACCGAGAAGTCGAAGCTGATGCAGATCCTGCTGGTCGGCCAGCCCGGACTCCGCGCGCGCCTGGCCTCACCCGAGCTCGAGCAGCTCAACCAGCGCGTCACCGTGCGCTACCACCTGACGCCGCTCGACGCACAGGACACGCACGAGTACGTCAACCACCGCCTGCGGCTGGCCGCCGCCTCGAACACGCCGATGGAGTTCGGCGCGATGCTCACCGGCGCCATTCACGAGCGCAGCGGCGGGCTGCCGCGGCTCATCAACGTGATCTGCGACGCCGTGCTGATGGCCGGCTACGGCGAGGACAAGGACACCATCTCGCCCGCGCTCCTGAGCACCGTGATTCGCGAGCTCGAAGTGCAGGGACAGCTCGGCTCCCGGACGCCGGGCCGCCGCCCCTGGTCGCGTCCAACCGGCGGGCACAAGGCGCTCGCCACCACGCCGCGGGGACAGTGATGGAAGCCGTCTTCTGGCTCTCCGCGTGCCTCGTCGTCTACGTCTACGCCGCCTACCCGGCGCTGCTGGCGCTTTGGGCGCGCGTGGCGCCGCGCCCGGTATCGGCCGGTACCGACACCCCGCCGGTGACGGTCGTGATGGCCGTCCGCAACGAGGCCGACCACCTGCGCGGCCGCCTCGACAACCTGCTGTCCCTCGACTACCCGGGGGACGCGCTGCAGATCATCGTCGTGTCCGACGGCTCGACCGACGGCACCATCGACGTGCTCCGGCGGTACCGGACCGTCGAGGCCGTCTGCCTCACGCCGGGCGGAAAGGCCCGCGCGCTCAACGCCGGCGTGGCGCGGGCGTGCCACGACGTCCTCGTCTTCACCGACGCGCGCCAGCGCTTGCGCCGGACGCGCTGCGGCAGCTCGTGGCGCCGCTGTCCGACCTCCGTCGGCGGCGTGAGCGGCGAGCTGGTGCTGGACTGCGAGAACGGTGCGAGCCACGACGGCATCAGCGAGGGCGTCGGCGGCTACTGGCGCTACGAGAAATGGCTGCGCCGCCACGAGAGCATCGTCGGCTCCACGATGGGTGCGACCGGCGCCATCTACGCCCTGCGCCGCCACCTCTGGCAGCCGCTGCCCGAGCACACCATCCTCGACGACGTGCTGGCGCCGATGCGTGCGGTGCTGGCGTCAACGCGCGTGGTCTTCCAGACGGGCGCGCGCGTTCGACACGGCGGCGGCCGCCCCGACCGAGCTGCGGCGCAAGATCCGCACGCTCGCCGGCAACTTCCAGATCCTCTGGCTCGAGCCCCGGCTGCTCAACCCGTTCGCCAATCCCGTCTGGCTGCAGTACGTGTCGCACAAGGTGGGCCGGCTGCTCGTGCCCTACGCGCTGCTGGCGCTGCTGGTGTCGAGCGGCGTGCTCGCGCAGGAATCCGTCTTCTACACCGCGGCGTTCGCAGGCCAGCTGGCGTTCTACGCGCTGGCCGCCTACGGCGCCTACCTCGACCACCGCGACCGGCAGCGGTCGAGCCACCGCCACGCCCATGCCCCCGACCTGTCACCGACACGCCACCTGACCAGAGGGTCGAGACCATGATCGCCATCAATCGCGCTGCCCGTGTCGCCTTCGCCTTCGTGCTCATGAACTACGCCGCGGTCGCCGGCCTGGTGGCGCTCGGCCGCCGCGGACCGCTCTGGCGCTGATCGCCGTGGCCGAACGCCTCACCTTCAACCACGGCGCGGCACTCGCGGGCGGCGTCCGCCACGGCGCGCACCCACCAGCCCCCGGGTGGCCCCCTGCATCGCCCCGGACGCCGCCGACGCGCCGACGGCGGCGGCGATCGCGGTGCCGGCGACGAAGCCGGACGTGGCGTTCTGGGCGATCTATGCGTTCACGGCGCTGCTGTTCTTCCGGCCGCAGGACACGCTCCCGTTCCTCGAACCGCTGCACCTGTCGGACATCGCCGCGGTCACGGCCCTCGTCGCGCTCGTCGTCAACCGCCTGTCACGCGGCAAGCCCGTGATCTCACCCACACCGGAGCTGTGGGGGTGGCGGGCCTGGCGCTCGTGATGCTGGCCACGGCCCCGTTCTCGGTGTGGCCGGGCGGCGCCATCGCGATGTTCAAGGACGTCACATCAAGGTGGCGCTGGTCTTCGTCCTGCTCGCCGCCAGCGTCCGCAGCCCGGACATGCTCAAGCGCATGACGTGGCTCATCGTCGTGGCGATGGGCTACATCGCCGTGCGCGGAGCGCTCGACTACGCGCGCGGGATCAACCTCGAACGCGGACGCCTGATGGGATCGGTCAGCGGCCTGATGGGCAACCCCAACGACCTGGCCATGAACATGGTCACCTTCATGCCCTTCGCGCTCGTGGCCGCCCTCGCCCGCGGGCCCGTTATGCGGCGGCTGATCGCGACCGGCGCCTCCGCGTTCATGGGCCTGACGATCGTCCTCACCCGATCGCGCGCCGGGATGCTGGGGCTCGTGGTGATGGCCGTCGTGCTGCTGATCCAGTCGGGACGCCTGCGCGGGCGGATGCTGATGGTGCTGCTCTTCGCGGGCATCCTCGCGACGCCAATCACGCCGCCCTCGATCTGGACGCGCCTGTCGAGCATCTTCATCGAGGAGCAGGACGAGACGGGATCCCGCGAATCGCGCCTGCACCTCATGCGCCAGGGGTGGGAGACGTTCCTGGAGTTCCCGGTCACCGGGGTGGGCGTCGGCCAGTTCAAGAACTACAACCCGCCCGGGCGGCAGGAGGCGTGGCAGGAGACCCACAACGTGATCCTGCAGATCCTGGCGGAGCTGGGCATTGCCGGCGGCGTCGTGTTCCTGTTCCTGCTGGCGTGCCCGGTCGTGGCGCTGTCGCGGACGAAGCGGCTGCTGCGGCGGCTCGCCCCGGCGGGCGGCATGGCCGCGCTCTCGGCCGGCGAAGCCGACTGGATGCGGATCCAGGTGGGCGCCGCGGCCGCGGGCTTCGCGGGATGGGTCACCTGCGCGCAGTTCGCATCGGTGGGCTACTACTGGACGTTCTACTACCTGCTGGCGTTCATCGTGGCGGGCCGCGAGATTCTCGTGGAACGACTGCGGGCCGTCCGGCGGGCGGCGATGACGGCGCCCCGCGGAGGCGTGGCGGCGTGAAGGCGCGCCTCCGCGTAGCCATCGTGGCCCCGACGCTGGAGATCCTGGGCGGTCACTCCGTGCAGGCCCACGCGCTGCTCGAGGGCTGGCGCGACGACCCGGACGTCGAGGCGTGGCTCGTGCCGATCAACCCGGCGCCGGCTGGCTGGCTCGCGCGGGCACGCCGCGTGAAGTACGCGCGCACCGTCGTGACGCAGGCGGCGTACTGGCCGCTGCTGTGGCGCGAGCTGCGCCGCGCGGACGTCGTGCACGTGTTCTCGGCGTCGTATGCGTCGTTCCTGCTGTCACCCCTGCCCGCACTCCTGGTCTCGGCCGCGCTCGGGCGGCCCGCGCTCCTCAACTACCACTCCGGAGAGGCGCCGGACCACCTGCGCCGATCGGCCGTGGCGCGGCGCGCGCTGGCCCGTGCGCCCCATCGCGCGGTGCCCTCGCGGTTTCTCGCCGAGGTCTTCGGCAGCTTCGGGCTCGACGCCGAGGTCATTCCCAACCTCGTGGACCGCGCGCGCTTCCGCTTTCGCCGTCGCGACCCGCTGGGGGCCCGGCTCCTGTCCACCCGCAACCTGGAACCGCTCTACGACGTCGCGTGCACGCTGCGCGCCTTCCGCCTGATCCAGGCGCGGCGCCCGGATGCCACCCTGACCGTGGTGGGCGATGGCTCGCAGGCGGCGCCGCTCGCAGAGCACGCCGCGTCGCTGGGCCTCCGCGGCGTGCGGTTCGTCGGGCGCGTGCCTCCCGAGGACATGCCGCGCTATTACGACGAGGCGGACATCTACGTGCAGTCGCCCCGCATCGACAACATGCCCCTGTCGGTGCTCGAGGCCTTTGCCAGCGGCCTGCCGGTCGTCTCGACCGACGTCGGCGGCGTGCCTGCCATCCTGACCCACGAGACACACGGACTCCTCGTGCCTGCCGGCGACGAGCAGCAGATGGCGGATGCCGTGCTGGGGCTGCTCGCGCGACCGGACGAGGCCCGCCGTCTCGCGGATCGGGGCTTCGAGAGCACGGCCGCCCTGACCTGGCCTCGCGTCCGGGAACAGTGGCTGGCCGCCTACCGGCGCCTCGCGCTTCGCGAGGCGCACGCCTCCGCCTGGGAGCCGGCATGAGCATCGTCACCCGACTGGCGAAGCTGGCACGGATGCCTGCGAAGCTGGCACGGATGCCTGCCGACGAGATGGCGGGCCGCGGACGCATGGCGGCAGCCCGGCATGCAGACTGGATGGCATGGACGCTGCGGCGGCCGCAATGGGATCGCGCCGACCTGGCCGGCGCACTGGACCCGTCGGCCACGGACCTGCACGACGCGCGGCGGTGTCTCGAAGCGGCTGACTGGACCGGTGCGCACGCACGGCTGTCGTCCTGGGTCCGCGAGCGGCCACGACGCTTTCCGCTCGCGCCTGCGTCGCAGGACTCGCTCGTGGCACTCATCCGGGATCGGTTTCCCGACGCCGCGGCCGACGCCGCGCGGAGGGCCGATCGCGCGCTCGCGGGCCGGCTCGACATCCTGGGGTACCGGGACGTGCGCTTCGCGCGGGCCGACCGGTCGGACCGAATCGACTGGCACCGCGATCCCGTCCACGGCCGGACGGCCCCGCGCCGCCACTGGAGCCGCGTGCCCTACCTCAGCCCCCGCATCGGCGATCACAAGGTGATCTGGGAGCTGAACCGGCACCAGCACTGGCTCACCCTCGGCCGTGCGTACTGGCTCACCGGCGACCACCGCTATCGCGACGGGTTCGTCAGGCAGCTGGAGGACTGGCTGCGCGAGAACCCGCCGGAAACGGGCGTGAACTGGTCCAGCATGCTGGAGCTCGCGCTCCGATCGCTGTCGTGGATCTGGGCGCTGCACTTCTTCGCCGGACGGCCCGCGTCGGCGGACCGGCCGGACGAGGCGCCCTGGACCGTTGACCTGCTCCTGGGCCTCGACCGCCAGCTGCGGCTCGTCGAGCAGCACCTGTCCACGTGGTTCAGTCCCAATACGCATCTCATCGGCGAGGCCCTCGCGCTCTACGTCGCCGGCCGCGTGCTGCCGGAGTTCTCACGGGCGCAGGCGTGGGCCGACACCGGACGCCGCGTGCTCCTCGGCGAGATCGAGCGCCAGGTGAAGCCCGATGGCGGGCACGCCGAGCTGTCGATGCACTACCACCGCTACACGCTCGACTTCTACCTGCTCGCGCTCTCGGTCGCGACGCTGACCGGCGACACCCGGGCCATCGTCCGCTTCCACGACGCCGTGACGCGACTCGCGCGCTTCGCGCGCGTGATGGCGGACACCCACGACCGGCTCCCGCTCATCGGCGACGACGACGGGGGATCGCTCTTCCCGATCTGCACCGGCGACACGGCGGATGCGGGCCCCTCGCTCGCGCTTGCCGCCGCCGTGCTCGACGCGCCCGGCCTGGCCGGCACGCGCCCGCACGAGGAAGTGGCGTGGATGTACGGCGCGCTCCCCGTGGTGCCGCCGACGGCCCCGTCCCACGGCCTCGAGATCCTGCCGGACAGCGGCTATGCGGTCTCGCGCACCACGCGCGGCGATCACCTGGTGATGGACGTCGGCGCGCTCGGCTACCTGAACGGCGGGCATGCGCACGCCGATGCGCTGTCGGTCGTGCTCACGGTGGCGGGGCGTCCGCTCTTCATCGATCCCGGCACCGCCTGCTACACGGTGGATCGGGATCGCCGCGATCGGTTCAGGTCCACCGGGTACCACAACACCGCTGTCCTCGACGGCCGGTCGCAGTCCACGCCGGCGGGGCCGTTCGGCTGGTCGTCCTCGGCACGGGCGTCGCTGGACTGCTGGCGCAGCACGCCGGCCTTCGACTTCATCGAGGGCTCGCACGATGGCTACGGCCCCGGCGGGCATCGCCGCCAGGTGCTGGCGCGACCCGGCTGCTGGATTGTCGTGGACTGGATTGCCGCGCCGCACGACGCCTGCGCCGTGCACTGGCACCTGCACCCGGCCTGGGACGCCTCGTCGCGGACCCCGCGGCGCATCGGCGTCCGCCAGGGGCGCGAACGACATGTCTGGATCCTGGCGATGAACGCGACCTTCGAGCCCGTGACCGGGGGCGGCGGAGACGCGGCGCTCGGCTGGTGCGCGCCCGCCTACGGCGACGTGCGGCCCACGACCTCGCTTCGCCTCACGCCGACCGGCCAGGCGCCGTATCCCGTGGTGACGATCGTCACCGACCGGCGCGGCGACGCGTGGCTCGAACCGCTGGAGGTGAGCGGGCCGGACGGCGCGCCCGCGGACGGCGCCGCCTTCCGGTGGCATGCCAACGACGTGACCGAAACGGTCATCGTGGCCCCGCCCGGGGGCGTGCAGCGGGAACGCTGCGCCGGCGGCTACGGCACCGACGTGCGATGGCTCACCGTGCGGCAGCGCCACGCAGCGGGGTCACCGAGGTGTGGTGGGTCGAGGGCGCGGCCGACGATGCGCGCGAGGCGGTGCTCGAGCCCGCAGGGGCGCGTGACGCCGGGCCGCCGGTGCGCGACACCGCCATCCGGCCGCAGCCGGTGGGAGCGGGGTGAGACATGTGCGGGATTGCGGGCTTCGTCGAACGGGACTGCCGCGAGGCCGTCGGACCTGATGCGGCGGTGACGGTGCGCGCCATGTGCGCGGCCATCCGGCATCGCGGTCCCGACGACGAGGGCATCTACGTCGGGCCGGGCGTCGCCATCGGGATGCGGCGCCTCAGCATCATCGACCTGTCATCAGCGGCCACCAGCCGATCGGGAACGAGGACGGCAGCATCCAGGTCGTCTTCAACGGCGAGATCTACAACTACGCCGCGCTGCGCGCGGACCTGGAGTCGCGCGGCCACGTCTTCAGGACGGCCAGCGACACCGAGACGATCGTGCACGCGTACGAGGAGTGGGGCGCCTCGGCGTTCACGGCGCTGCGGGGCATGTTCGCGATTGCGGTGTGGGACGAGCCCCACCGGCGGCTGCTGCTCGCACGCGACCCGGTCGGCATCAAGCCGCTGTACTACGCGGAGACGGCGCGACGGCTCGTGTTCGGCTCGGAGATCAAGGCGCTGCTGGCCGCCGGCGGCCTCGAGCCCCGGCTCGACCTCGAGGCGCTGGACCACTACCTCTCGTTCCTCTACACCCCCGCCGACGGCTCCATCTTCCAGGGCATCCGCAAGCTGCCGCCCGGCCACGTGCTCCGGTGGGAGGACGGGCGCGCGTCCATCGAGCGCTTCTGGACGCTGCCGGCCAGCGAGGCCTTCAGCGGCACGGAGGAGGAGGCGGTCGAGCGCCTGGACCACGCGCTGGACGACGCCGTGCGGTCGCACATGGTCAGCGACGTGCCGATCGGCGCGTTCCTGTCGGGCGGCGTCGATTCCAGCCTCGTGGTCGGGCTGATGGCCCGCCACTCGAGCACCCGATCCAGACGTTCTCCATCGGGTTCGACGATCCGCGGTTCGACGAACTGGACGGCGCCCGCCGCCTGGCCGCGCACTTCGGCACCGAGCATCACGAGTTCGTCGTGCGGCCCGACGCCGTGCGCGTCGTCGAACGCGTCATCGAGCACTTCGACGAGCCGTTCGGCGACGTGTCGGCGCTGCCAACCTGGTATGTCAGCGAGATGGCGGCCCGCCACGTGACGGTGGCGCTGTCGGGCGACGGCGGCGACGAGCTGTTCGGCGGCTACGACCGCTACCTGCCGCACCCGCGCGTGGATGCGTTCGACCGCTGGGGCGGCGCGCTGGGACGTCGGATGGCCGGCACGGTGTGGCCGTGGATTCCGCAGGGGCAGACCGGGCGCAACTTCCTGCGGCACGTGTCGCAGGACCCGACGGGCCGCTACCTCGACGCGCTGGCGTTCTTCCGGCCCGACGAGCGTGCGGCGCTGCTGACACGGGCGGTGCAGGGCGAGCTCGCGCCCGGCACGACCGAGGCCGCGATGCACGACCGCTTCGCGCGCCACGCGTCGGTGGCCTGGCACGGGCGGATGATGCGGGTGGACTTCGAGAGCTACCTGCCCGAGGACGTACTCACGAAGGTCGATCGCATGAGCATGGCCCACGGGCTGGAATCGCGCGTGCCGCTGCTGGACGTGCGGCTCGTCGAGCTGGCAGCGTCACTGCCCTCGGCGATGAAGATCCGCGGACGCGAGCGCAAGCGGCTCCTCAAGCAGGTGGCCGCACGCGTGCTGCCGGCAGAGGTGCTGGAGCGGCCGAAGCGGGGCTTCGCGGTCCCCATCGGCGACTGGTTCCGCGGCCGGCTCGAGGAGATGTGCCGCGACCTGCTGCAGTCGCCGCGCGCGCGGCAGCGCGGCTATTTCGAGCCCGCCGTGGTGGACCGCCTGATCGACGAGCACGTCAGCGGCCGCCGCGCGCATCCGCTCCGCTTGTGGCAGCTCCTCGTATTCGAGCTGTGGCACCGCCAGTACCTCGACGGCGCGGACGCCGTGGAGATGCGGCCGGCCGTCTCGGCCGGATGGCTTCCCCGCGCGGGCGTCGCGGGTTCCCTAAAACGGTAGTTCGGGCCCCGTGCGCGCAGCGAACAGGCGGCAGATCGCGACTTCCGGGTGGCACCTCGCTTGCTTCGAGGACCGCGTGTCTCTCGAGGGCCCGCACCCGGTCGTGCTGATGCTCACGAGCTTCGACGTGGGCGGGACCGAGCGCCAGACCGTCGAGCTGGTGCGCCGGCTCGACCCGCATCGCTTCCACGTGCACGTGGCGTGCTTCCACGCCCGCGGCCCGCTGCGCGACGCGGTGCCGCCGTCCGTACCGGTGGAGGCGTTCCCGGTGAAGGGCTTCCGGCGCGGCGCGTCCATCGGGCAGTGGATGCGCTTCGTCCGCTGGTGCCGGGCGATAGGCGCGCGCGTCGTCCACACGTGCGATCTCTACGCCAACGTCTTCGGCCTGCCCGGCGCGGCGTTCGCGGGGGTGCCCGTGCGCATCGGGAGCCGCCGCGAGGTCATCACGGGAGACAAGACGGCTCTGCAGCTCGCGGGCCAGCGCTACGCCTACCGCACGGCGCACATGGTCGTCGCCAACTCCACGGCCGCCGCCGATCAGCTCGCACGCGAAGGCGTCGCGGCCGGGAAGGTGCGGCTCATTCGCAACGGCGTGGACGTCGAGGCGTTCGAGACCGCCGGCCACCGCGCCCGCGCGCGCATCGCCATGGTGGCCAACCTGCGCGCCGAGAAGGGCCACGACGTGCTGATCGACGCGGCCCCGCAGATCCTCGGCGCGTGTCCCGAGGCGACGTTCGTGCTGGCCGGCAGCGGGCCCATGGCCGAGGCGCTCGCCCGCCGTGCCGCCGATCGCGGCGTGCGGGACCGCGTGGAGTTCGTCGGCCACTGCGACGACGTGCCCGCGCTGCTGTCGAGCTGCGACCTCTTCGTGCTGCCATCGCGCTCCGAGGCGCTGCCCAACGCCGTAATCGAGGCGATGGCCGCGGGCCTCCCGGTCGCGGCGTCCGACGTCGGGGGCATTCCCGAGCTCATCACGCACAACGAGACCGGCGTGCTGGTGCCGCCCGGCGATGCCGCCGCGCTGGCCCGCAGCGTCATCGACCTCCTCGAGCGGCCCGCGTTCGCGGGGGCGCTGGGCCGCGCGGCGCGCGCACGCGTGGCGCGGCAGTTCGGCTTCGGGCGCCTGGTCGCCGAGGTCGAGTCGCTCTACCAGACGGCCATCGAAGACGCGGCGCCGCTGCCGGTCACGCAGGCGGGCCGCGCATGACGGCGCATCCGCCGCGCAGGAGCCACACCCGATGTGCGGCATAGCGGGGTTCGTCGCCCACGACGGCATCGGTCCGGACGACCGCGAGCGGCTGGTCCGCATGCGGGACGTGCTCACGCACCGCGGGCCCGACGACGCGGGCCTGTACATGGACGGCGTGGCCGCGCTCGGCCATCGCCGCCTGAGCATCGTGGACGTCGCCGGCGGGCGCCAGCCGCTCTCCAACGAGACCGATACGGTGTGGACGGTCTTCAACGGCGAGATCTACAACCACGCGGAGCTGCGCGCCGAGCTGCAGCGCGCCGGACACACCTACGTGACGCGGTCGGACACCGAGACGCTGGTCCACGCCTACGAGGAGTGGGGCGACGCGTGCGTCGAGCGGCTGCGCGGCATGTTCGCCTTTGCCATCTGGGACACGGCGCGGCAGCGGCTGCTGCTGGCGCGGGACCGGCTCGGCATCAAGCCCCTCTACTGGGCGCGGGCCGGAAGCCGGCTCGTCTTCGGTTCCGAGATCAAGGCCATTCTCGAGAGCGGGTTCGTCGAGGCGCGCGCCAACGAAGCCGCCCTCCCGGAGCTGCTCGCCATGCGGTCCCTCGCGGGGACCAGACACTGTTCGCCGGCATCCGCAGGGTGCCGCCCGGTTCACGTGCTGTCGTTCGCGGGTGACCGCGCCATCCTCAAGCGCTACTGGGACGTGCCCGCCCCGCCGGCTGCCGGGACACGGAGCGGATCGCGCGAGGACGACACGCGGCGCTTCCGCGGGATGCTCGAGGAGTCGATTCGCCTGCGGCTCATGAGCGACGTCCCGCTCGGCGTGTTCCTGTCGGGCGGCATCGACAGCAGCGCCATCGCGGCGCTGATGGCGCCCATGGTCGGGCGGACGCTCGACACCTTCTCGGTGGCCTTCGCCGACCGGGCGCACAACGAGCTGGCGTCTCCCGCGCCGTGGCGTCCGCCATCGGTACGGGCGCACGAGATCGTCATCGACGATCGGGACTTCTTCACGGCGCTCCCGCGCGCGGTGTGGCACGAGGACGAGCCGGTCGCCCACCCGTCGAGCATCCCGCTGCACTTCGTGTCGGCGCTCGCGCGCCGCCACGTGAAAGTGGTCCTCACCGGCGAGGGCAGCGACGAGCTGCTCGCCGGCTATGGACGGTATCCGCGCGCGCTCCTGAACTGGTCGCTGGGGGCGCCTACCAGTACGTCCCGTCGCCCCTGCGACGGCCAGCGCGCGCCGGCGCGCAGCATGCGCCCGGCCGGATCGGCCCTACGCGCGCCGGTCCTTCCTGGCGGTGGACCACGCGCCCGGGATGACCTTCTTCGACAACTTCGCCGCCATCGGCATCGCGCGCCAGCGGAGCTGCTCGCCGCGCCTGGCGGCCGGCGTCTTCCGCGGACAGCGCCTACGGCGAACTGGTGGACCGGTTCTCGCGGCCGGGACGCGGCAGCGTGCTCGATCGCCTGCTCTACGCGGACCTGACCGGCTACTGGTCGAGCTGCTGATGAAGCAGGACCAGATGAGCATGTCGGCGTCCATCGAAGCCGCGTGCCGATTCTGGATCACCACCTCGTGGAGCTGGCCGCCGCCTGCCGCCGGATCGCAAGCTGCGCGGCTTCTCCACAAGCGCATCCTGCGTGACGCGGTGCGGGACGTCGTGCCCCGCGCCATCCTCGAGCGCCCGAAGATGGGCTTCCCGGTGCCCTTCGGCGGCTGGCTCCAGGACGGCTGGGATGGGGTGGCGCGCGAGGTGCTGCTCGATCGCCGTGCGCGCGAGCGCGATCTCGTCCGGCCGCAGGCCGTCGATCAGCTGCTGTCGCGCGCGGCCCGGGCGTCCACGGGACCTCCGACGCGGTCTGGTCGCTCCTCAACCTCGAACTGGCACCGCACCTTCATCGACGGCGAGGGCATCCAGAACCTGCCCGCGCGCCGCGGCGCGGCGGCCGCGTCCGGCTCGCGGGCGCCGTCCAGCGACGCCCGGCGGAGGCTGATCGTGCGGATTCTCTGGCTCAACGCCAACCTGCTGCTCCCCTCGACAAGGGCGGCAAGCTGCGCACCTGGCACCTGATGCGCCACCTGGCCACGCGGCACGAGATCACCTACGCGTGCTTCGCGAGCCCCGAGGACCTCGAAGCGCACGGGCGCGGCATGCAGGAGGTGTGCGCGCACCTGGCGTCGGTGCCCCGCACCGACGCGCCCAGGGCAGCCCGCGTTTCTACGCGCGCGTCGCGCGGCACCTGCTCGACCCGGCCCCATACGCCGTGGCGTCATGCCGGTCGCGGCCCTATCGCCGCCTCGTCGATCGGCTGCTGGCCAGCGGCAGCTTCGACCGCGTGGTGTGCGATTTCCTGGTGCCGGCGATCAACCTGCGCGCGGATCTGCCGTGCCCGTCGATCCTCTTCACGCACAACGTCGAGGCCGAGATCTGGCGGCGGCACGCCGAGACGGCCGGCAACCCCGTGAAGCGTGCGCTGTACGACCTGCAGTGGCGGCGGATGCGGCGCTTCGAGGCACGCGCGCTCGCCCGCTTCGATCGCGTGGTGGCCGTGTCGGACGCCGACCGGCAGACCTTCCGCGAGCTGTACGCCGGCCAGAGCCAGTCGCCCTGCTCCGTCGTGCCGACCGGGGTGGACACCGCCTACTTCACGCGCCCGTCCGGCGCCGTCCCGCGTCCGACGCACGTGGTTTTCGTCGGGTCCATGGACTGGCTGCCCAACGAGGACGCCATGCTCTGGTTCTGCCGCGACATGCTCGGCCCCATCCGCCAGGCCGTCCCCGGCGTCACGCTCAGCATCGTCGGACGCGCCGACGGTGGCCGTCCGCGAGCTGGCTGCCGCGCACGGCGTCGAGGTCACGGGCCGGGTTGACGACGTGCGGCCGTGGCTGACGACGGCCCTGTCGATCGTGCCGCTCGAATCGGCGGCGGCACGCGCCTCAAGATCTTCGAGTCGATGGCCGCGGGACGCCCGTCGTGTCCACCACGGTGGGCGCGGAGGGCCTGCCAGCCACACCCGGCACGCACCTCCTCGTCGGCGACACGCCCGACACGTTCGCGGCCGCCGTCATCGACCTGCTCCACCATCCCGAGCGCCGCCGCGCGCTCGCCGACGCAGGCCATCGCCTCGTGACGGATCACTTCGACTGGGCGCCGGTGTCGGCGCACTTCGAGCAGGCCCTCGTGGACGCGGAAGCCGCGGGCCGTCATTCCGTAGTCACCCGCCGGCGCGAAGCCGGCCATCCCATTGGAGCGTCATGAACGTCGCGGTCTTCGGTCTCGGGTACGTCGGCAGTGTCTCGGGTGCGGCCCTCGCCGACGAAGGGCACTCGGTCGTCGGCGTGGACATCAACGCGGACAAGGTCGCCCGCCTCAACGGCGGCATCTCGCCCATCGTGGAGCCCGGGCTCGACGAGCTGATCGGGCGGACGGTCGCCAGCGGGCGGCTGCGCGCCACGACCGACGCGTGTGAAGCCGTGGCCGCCAGCGACGTGTCGCTCGTGTCGGTCAGCACCCCCAGCCGCAAGAACGGCAGCCTCGACCTCACCCACCTGACGCGCGTCTGCGAGCAGATTGGCGCCGCGCTGCGGCGCCGCGCCGCCTACCACGTGGTGGTGATCCGCAGCACGATGCTGCCGGGCACCACCCACGAGACGGTGATTCCCACGCTCGAGCGCTGCTCGGGCGCCCGCTACGGCACCGACTTCGGCGTGGCGGTGAACCCCGAGTTCCTGCGCGAGGGCTCGGCCCTGCACGACCTCAGGCACCCGCCGATGACGCTCGTCGGCCACAACCACGCCGTTGACGCCGCCAGCGCGCTGCAGCTCTACGAGACCATCGACGCACCCGTGGTGAGCACCAACATCCGCGCCGCCGAGATGATCAAGTACGCGTGCAACAGCTGGCACGCCGTGAAGGTGTGCTTCGCCAACGAGATCGGCAGCATCTGCAAGAGCCTCGGCGTTGACAGCCACGAGGTCATGGACATCTTCTGCCAGGACGACAAGCTCAACCTGTCGCCCTACTACCTGAAGCCCGGCTTCTCGTTCGGCGGCTCGTGCCTGCCCAAGGACGTGCGCGCGCTCGAGTACCGCTCGCGCGAGCTGGACCTGGACCTGCCCCTGCTGCGCTCGGTCATGCCCAGCAACCGGCAGCACCTGCAGCAGGCGGTGGACGCCATCGTGGATTCGGGCCGGACCAAGGTCGGCATCCTGGGCCTGAGCTTCAAGGCGGGCACCGACGACCTGCGCGAGAGCCCGATGGTCATCCTGGCGGAGACGCTGCTCGGCAAGGGCTACCAGGTGCGCATCTTCGACCGCAACGTCCTCGTCGCCCGGCTGACGGGCGCCAACAAGGCGTACATCGAGCAGCAGATTCCACATCTCGCGGCGCTGCTCTGCGGCACGCCGGAGGAGCTGATCGAGGACGCCGAACTGGTCGTCGTCGGGAATGCGGCGCCGGAGTTCGGCGACGTGCTGACGCAGACCAACCCGAGCCAGGCCGTGCTGGACCTCGTGCGGGTGCCGTGCGATCTCTCGCGCGTGCCCGCGGAGTATCACGGCCTCTGCTGGTAGCCGCGGCCGCGCCGCGACAGCCGTACGAAAGAAGAGCCGCGGGTGCGTCCACCCGCGGCGTTTCGAACGACCTCCCGCGCCAGCCGCCGAATCGGGCGGCGCGCCGGCCGAGTACCTCCGGTCCGTTGTCTAGGACTTCTCCTTGATCATGATCTCGGACGCCACGCGGTCGGCGCCCGACCCCGTCACCGTGACGCTCACCTGCGTGCCGCGCGCGTTGGCGAGGCCCGCGACGCCGCTCTGCCCGCCCGTCACCTTCGTCGAATCGGTGTAGCGGATCTGCTCTTCCTGTCCGGCTGCGGTCTTGACGACGAGCTGCTTGGCCGTCGCATCGACGCTCATGAGTTCCCCTTCCACCATCGAGGCCGCCGGCGCCTGCTGCTGGCTGGCCGCGGGTGCGGGCGAGGGCGCCGGCTGCTGAGCGAGCGCCGGCGAGGACACGAGCACAGCCCCCAGCGCGAGCGTCGCGCCGGAGAGAGAGATGCGGTGAAGTCTGGTCATGCGAACGTAACCTCCTGCCCTTCACCATCAGCGAAGACCGTGCCACGGCAGCCACCGCCCGCGGCGCGCGAATTCGGGCGGATTGTGCGGCCGAGCTCGGCGCCACCTCGACGTGGGCCCGGGTAGATTTGCTCCGCGGGCCGCCGCGCGTGTAGGGAATTCATCCGGGCGACGGTCCACACCCACAGGCAGGCCGTCGGTGTCCGCGGCCACGACACACCGGTGTGTAGGTGCCGCCCGGCGCGGTGAGGCAGCGGCGCGGTCCGGCACCGCGCCGCCGCAGCCTCCTCAGCGGCTGGCCGAGAAGTTGCATCGCCGAGGTCGTCGAACGCCGACACCAGGACCGTCATCGTGCCGGCCATATGCACCGGCTGCCCCGGCACCTCGTCCGAGACGTTGCCCGTGAACACGCGCACCGGCAGGCCCGTGCTGACGTTGGTGTGGACGAAGTGGATCCGACCGGTGGCCGGGCATGCACCCCCGCACGGGGGCGACATTGCGAATCCGGCCGTTGATCGTGCGGCAGGTGGCATTGCCCGGCGCGCCGGGGCCGGCCTGCGTGTCGATCGCCAGATCCTCGGTGGCGCCATTGACCTGCAACAGCCACGTGGACGCCCCAACCGTCGAGGGACGCGCGGCAGACACGGCGCCGGCGGCGAGGATGACCGCCGAGAGGGTGAACGCAAACATCGTCTTCATTGCTCAGACACTCCTGGCCGACATGAGGCAACCCGGACACCGGCGTCGACCGTGACGGGGCCCGGGTTGGGGGCTGTGGGGTCTGTCTGGCACTACGCGAGCGCGCCGCGAATCCGGACATGGCGTGCGCCGGGCGGTCACGGCCGGTTGTTCAGTCCGGCCAGCTCGGTGGCCAGCCGCCGGGGCACGGCCGGGACGCGGCCGGCGAGGCCGATGGCCGCATTGCGCATCACGCGCCCGCCGCGGCTCCTGATCGTCGCCATCCGCGTCATCCGATCCGTGAAGGCGACGACGCGCTCGGCCACCGGCCGGCGTGTCCGCTCGTAGAGGTCGAGCCGGCTCTCCGCCGCCTCACCGGACGTGACGGCCGCCAGCAGGTGTCCCAGCGCCACGGCATCCTGGATGCCGGTGTTCATCCCCTGCCCGCCGGCCGGGCTGTGAACGTGCGCGGCGTCGCCCGCCAGCAGAACCCGCCCCGCGCGATAGCGGTCCGCCACGCGGTGCTGGACCCGGAAGCGCGAGCTCCACACGACCTCGTCGATCCGCGCGGGGTCGGCCGCCGGCCCTCGATCGGCCATCAGCGCCTGCACGTCCTCCTTCGTCGGGTGCTCCGGCGCATCGTCCACGGTGGCGACGATGCGGTGACGCCCCTCGGGCAGGGGCGCCACGATCACCAGGCCCTCCGGCGAGAAGTACCCCATGACCTCGTCGTCGGGCAGGGACCACCGCAGCCGCACGTCGGCGAGGATGAACGACTGCTCGTAGGCGCCCCCGGTGAAGCCGATGCCGGCTTCCTCCCGCACCGTGCTGTGCATGCCGTCGGCGCCAACCACGTACTGCGCACGGATGGTGTGTGCCGTGCCGTCGCCGCACGCCACGCTCGCCGTGACGCCAGTCGCGTCCTGCGAGAGGGCTTTCAGCGCGGCGGGCCGCACGAGGGTGCCGCCAAGCTCGGTGAGGCGCCGGGCCAGCAGCGCCTCGGTCGTGGACTGCGGCACCATCAGCACGTAGGGATAGCGCGTCGGCAGGCGATCGAACGCGATGGTGGCCACGACGCGGTCGTGGTCGCGGATCACGAAGCGCGGCACGACGTGTCCCGCCGCCTGCATACGCGGGGTGAGACCGATCTCCTCCAGCACTTCGAGCGTGCGCGCGTGGACGGCCGCCGCCCGCGATGTGTTCACGCCCGCCGGCTCACGGTCCACGACCACGCTCGGGACGCCGCGGCTCGCCAGCACGCAGGCCAGCGTGAGCCCCGTGGGCCCGCCTCCGACGACCAGCACGGCGGTTTCATTCGGTATGCGCTCCATGTCTCAGGGTCCTCCCGGCCGCCGGGGAGAGCAACGGCCGATCCACGCGCGGCTCGCGGCCGCCGTGCCGACCTCCATGCCCTGTCCGCAGAACGGCTTGCGCGCCCTCGCCTGCCCGGAACGAGGCGCGCGGCCTGTGGGTGCGGCTGCGCAGGCGTGCGCACGCTGCGTATCCGTGCGCACCGTGAACACCGCAGCCGGCACACTCCGGCCGAACAGGGTGACGGCAAGTGCGCCTCGCTCAGCGCGTTGCGTGGAGAACCGGTCCGCCCGAGGCGCTGGCGCAGGGGTTGCCTCCCCTGATCGCGGAGACCCTATCGTGCACAGAAGCATCGAGATCCTGATCGGACGCCTCGTGACCGACGAAGACTTCCGCACGGCCTTCCGCCGCGACCCGCGAGCGGCGCTCGACGACGCCTCCGCGGGTGGGCTGGCGCTCAACGCGTCGGAGATTCGGGCGCTGCTCGAGACCGATCCCGATCTCTGGGAGCGCGTCGCCGCCGAAGTAGACGCCCGGCTGCAGAAAGCCAGCCTCGCGCCGCGGCCTCCGGGGCCTGCGGCATCATAGGGCCGTCATGGACGGAACGGATTCGACGGCGCTCGCCGGCCGCACCGGCGAGGTGCGCCGGGGCGGGGCACGCATCGTCTATGACGTGTACGGCGACGGCCCCGCCGTCCTCTGCGTGCAGGGCGTCGGTGTGGCGGGCACGGGGTGGCAGCCGCAGGTGCGTGGTCTGGCGGGGCGGTGGCGTGTGATCACGGTCGACAATCGCGGCGTGGGGCGCAGCACGCGCGGTCCCGAGCCGCTCTCGGTGGGTGCGATGGTCGACGACGTGCTGGCCATCGTCGAGGCCGAGGGCCTCGACCGCGTACACCTCGTCGGCCACTCGATGGGCGGGCTCATCGCCATCGAGGCCGCCGCGCGACTGGGAATGGCGGCAGCGAGCGTCGCACTCCTCTGCACCTTTGCCGACGGGGCCGACGCAACGCGGCTGTCGATGCCGATGCTCCTGCACGGCCTGCGGGCACGCGTGGGGACCCGCGCAATGCGGCGTCAGGGGATGGTTCGCATGGTCATGCCGCCGGACTACCTCCGGGGCCTGGACCGCGCGCGCCTGGCTGCGGACCTGGGTACGCTCTTCGGTCGCGACCTGGGCGAGTCGCCCCCGATCGTCGGCGCGCAACTACGGGCCATGTCGGCGTTCTCCGCGGTCGCGCGGCTGTCCGAGGCTGCGTCTGCCTGCGCTGGTCGTCAGCGGGCGCCAGGACCCGATCGCGCCGCCCAGCCTCGGTCGAGCGCTGGCCGCGGCGATTCGAGACGCGCGGTACATCGAGTGCGCGGAAGCGAGTCACGCGCTCCCGATCCAGTGCACGGACCGCCTGAACGGCGACCTCGAGGCGCATCTCGCCGCCGCGCGGGTTGGCCGCGAGGCGGAGTGCGGCTAGACTCCAGCGGACGCCATGGGCGCTCCGCCGCCACCGGTCCCGTTGCTTCCGCCACGCGGTTCGAAACCCTGATCCGGGTGTCCGACGCGCTGCGCACCCATACGACCGCGACACGCTCTTCCGGTGCCTCGCGCACGAACTGCACGCGGTCGTCCGCTTCGACCTCCTCGGGTTGGGCCTCTACGACGAGCCGACCCGCGCCGTCACGCCCTTCGTCCTCGAAGCCACTGGCGCCACCGCGGCCCCACCGCGCCTCGACGGTGCCGCGCAGCTCACGCACTGGGTGCTCGACCAGCGCACGCCGCTCGTGATTCCGGACGTCGCCGGCGAGCGGCGGTTCGCGGGCGAGATGGCCTACCTGCAGTCCCGAGGGCGTCCGCGCCGTCTCCTGCCTCCCGCTCATCACCCCGCGCCGGCAGGTCGGCATGCTCCTCGCGGGCAGCCGGCAGCCCCACGATTACGGCGCCGCCGACATCGACTTCCTGTCGCTGGTGGCCAACCAGGTCGCGCTCGCCATCGACGATGCCCTGACGTACGGCGAGCTGGAGGCGGCACTGGCCGAGGAGCGCGCGCGCCAGCGCACGCTCGGGCGTCCGAGCAGCTGCTTCGCGCCATCTCGCCGGCGCTCGACGTCCGGGACGTGTTCCAGCAGGTCGCCGCCATCGCCAGGTCGCTGGTGCCGCACGACATGGTGTCGCTGCCGCTCATCGACGAGGATGGCCGCCACGTCATCGTGCACGCCGTCGCGGGCAGCGACGTCACGTTTCCCGCGCGCGTGCCGCTGCCCGATCACATGCAGGCGCTCGTGCACGAGCCGTGGGACTTCATCGTGCATCCCGACCTCCAGGCCGATCCGCGGGAGCGCGTCATGCCTCCGGGCCAGGCGGGGTACCGGGCGCGACTCGTGGTGCCGATCCGGATCCAGGGACGGCTGGCCGGCGCCCTCGACTTCTTCTCCTTCGAGCCCGATCGCTACTCGGAGGCCGACGTGCCGACCGCGCAGCGCATCGCGGACCACGTGGCGCTCGCCCTCGCGCACCAGCGCCTGGCGGAGGAGGCACGCCGCGTCAGCGAGGCAACCGCCCACGCGGCCGTGCTGGAGCGCCGTGTGACGAGCCTCACCGCCGAGGTCCACGCGCTCGGCGGCCACCAGCGCGTCGTCGGGCCGTCGGCGTCGTGGCGGGCCGTGATGAAGCAGGCGGCACAGGTGGCCGCCACCGACACCACCGTGCTGCTGCTCGGCGAATCCGGCACGGGAAAGAGGTGGTCGCGCGCAGCATCCATCGGGCGTCCGCACGGCACCCGAGGGCCCTTCGTCGCCATCAACTGCGCGGCGCTGCCGGACAGCTGCTCGAATCGAACTCTTCGGCCACGAGCGCGGGGCGTTCACGGGCGCGATGAGCGCCCGCCCCGGCCAGCTCGAACTGGCCGACAACGGCGTGCTGTTCCTGGACGAAGTCAGCGAAATGAGCCCGGCCGCGCAGGCAAGTTCCTCCGCGTGCTGCAGGAGCGCGAGTAGCGGCGGCTGGGCGGCTCCCGGGTCCTGCGCTCGCACGCACGCATCGTGGCGGCGACCAACCGGGACCTGCAGGAGGCGATCGCCCGCGGCGCGTTTCGCGAAGACCTCTACTATCGCCTGCACGTGTTCGAGATCCGCCTGCCGAGCCTGCGCGAGCGGCGCGAGGACATCCTCCCGTTGAGCCAGGCGTTCCTCGAGGACATCGGCCGCACGTTCGGCCGTCCGCCGGCCGGCATTTCGCGCGAGGCGCGCGAGCGACTGGTCGGCCATCACTGGCCCGGCAACGTCCGGCAACTCCGCAACACGCTCGAACGGGCCGCCATCCTCTGCGAGGGCGGCCTCATTACGGGCGAGCACCTGGCGCTGCCCGACGGCGCCCCAGGCGCCGCGCCCGCGGCAGCCCCGGCGCCAGCCACGCCGCCGGTGCCCGGCGACCTCCGGTCGATGGAGCGCGCGGCCATCGAGCGGGCGCTGCAGGAGGCCCGGCACAACAAGTCGAAGGCCGCGCGGCTGCTGGGCCTCACGCGGACGCAGCTCTACGTCCGCCTGCGCAAGCACGGAATCGAGTGACGACGCCGCTCCGCGGTCGGCAGACCGTGACAGGATCGAACCGTCGGAGGCGCACGACGCTCGCGTATGACTGGTCCCCTTCGCCTGCCATGTGAGACCCCGCCGCCATCGGCGGCGGGAACGATGGCGCCGTCCGGCGCGCGCTGGGTGCTGCCGGCCACGATCCTCGGCTCGAGCCTCGGGTTCATCGACGGCTCGGTCGTCAACGTCGCCCTGCCGTCGATGCAGGTGCAGCTCGACACGCCGCTCACGGCGCTGCAATGGGTGGTCAACGGCTACATGCTGACCCTGGCCAGCCTCATCCTCCTGGGTGGGTCGGCGGGCGACCGGTACGGACGCCGTCGTGCGTTCCTCGCCGGGCTGGCCGGCTTCGGCGCCGCCTCGCTCGCCTGCGGCCTGGCGCCGTCGGCGAGCTGGCTGGTGGCAGCCCGGCTGATCCAGGGCGCCGCCGCGGCGCTGCTCGTGCCGTCGAGCCTCGCCATCATCGGCGCCGCGTTCACCGGCGACGCGCGCGGGCCGGCCATCGGCACCTGGGCCGCGGCGGGCGCCATCACCACCGCGCTCGGACCGCCGCTGGGTGGCTGGCTGGTGGACGCCGTCGGCTGGCGCGCGATCTTCTTCATCAACCTGCCCGTCGCGGCCCTCGCGCTGCTGCTCGGATCGCGCCTGCCACGGGACCGCGGCGAGGCCTCGTCCCCGCTCGACGCGCGGGGCGCGGCGCTGGCCGTGGTCACCCTCGGCCTCCTGAGCTACGGCCTCATCGCGCTCGGAGAAGGCGCGGGCGTCCGCGGGGGCACGGCCATCGCGGCCAGCCTGCCGGCCGGGGCCTGGTTCGTCCGGACCGAGCGCCGCTCCAGCGCGCCGATGATGCCCGTGTCGCTCTTCGCCGACCGCACCTTCGCAGGCGCCAATGCCCTCACCGTCCTCCTGTATGCCGCGCTGAGCGGCGCGCTGTTCATCCTGCCGTTCGTGCTCATCCGCGTGCACGGCGCCTCGGCCACGCAGGCGGGCGCCGCGCTCCTGCCGTTCTCGGCGCTGATGGCCGCGGGCTCGCGGTGGGCCGGGGGGCTCGTCGAACGCCTGGGACCGCGCCTGCCGCTCGTGACCGGCGCCGCGCTTGCCTCTTTCGGCTACGGCGTGCTGGGGCTGCTCGCGACCACCGGCACCTACCTGACCGCTGTGCTTCCGGGACTGCTGATCGTGAGCGTCGGGATGATGCTGAGCGTGGCCCCGCTCACGACCACGGTCTTCGACGCCGCGCCATCCGACATGAGCGGCGCGGCGTCGGGCATCAACAACGCGGCCGCGCGCGCCGGAGGCATGGTGGCCGTCGCCGCCCTCGGTCTCGCCTTCGGCGCATCAGGCGGCGGTGAGGTTGACGCCGCCGTCGTGTCGTCGGCCTGCCGCATCGTCATGCTGGCGGCGGCGGTCCTCGCCGCCGTGAGCGGGGGCATTGCGGCGCTGACGATCGGAGGGCGTCGGCCGTCGGACCGGCCGGGCGCGCTCAGAAGCGGACCTTCGCGGCCAGCTGAATGACGCGGGGGTCGCCCGCCGAGGTGATGGTGCCGAAGCCCGCCGACCCGAAGACCCCGTTGGGCTGACCGAGCGGCGGCGTGTTGGTCACGTTGAACGCCTCGACCCGCAGCTCCAGGTCGGCCCGTCCCGCGAGCGGCACGCGCCGCATCAGCGCGAGATCGAGGTTCCGGTACGCAGGGCCGCGGACGGGGTTGCGCGAGCTGGACCCCAGCGTGAACGGCGCCGCCAGCGCGAACGCGCCCGTGTCGAACCATGCGGCCGTGGATCGCTCGGAGGACGGGAGGCGGGGATCTCCCACGAGGTTCGGCCGCTGCGTGCCGAAGCCGGCGAACGCGTTGGTGTTGGTCGCCTGCGTCACGGCCACGGGTGTACCGGACTGCAGCCGCAGGATGCCCGTGAGCGTCCAGTCGCGGAGGATCGCCCCGGCCAGGCCACGCGGACGGTAGCGGCGCCCGTCGCCCGCGGGCAGGTCCCACACCGCCGACGCGACGAAGACGTGAGGAATGTCGCCCGTGGAGACATCCCGCTCCAGGCGCCGGTTGAAGCTGTCGGCCACCGGGTAGTTGGCCACGGGCCCGGTGAGGACCGCGGCGTCGAACACCGACGAGGCGTCGTCGCGGAGCGTGGAGCGTGTGTAGCTCACCCGGTAGGAGAGGCCGTGCAGCGGGCGTTGTTCGAGCGTCGCGTAGACGCCGTGATAGATCGTGGTGCCCACGTTGTTGCGATAGAGGCTCACGGTCGTGTACTGCGGGTAGGGCTTCAGCAGCTGCGCCAGCGGGACCGTCGGATCGCCCAGCGACGAGGACCGCGGCACCACGCCGTACCAGGGGTTCGGCACGCGCTCGAGAAGGGCCTCGCCCAGCGCGAGTTGCTCGACCGTGAGCTGGTTGAGGTTGCTGTCGGGAATGCCGACGTGCGTGATCTTCGACCCGACGTAGGCGGCCTCGACCGCGAGGTGGGAACCGAGCGCGCGCTGGATCGACACGTTCCACTGCTGCACGTCGCCCGACCCGAGATCGCGATCCACGCTGAAGACGCCCTGGCCCAGGCCGGCGTCGCCCGTCAGGGGAATGGGCTCGACCGTGGGACCATCGGCCAGCACGCAGGCCGGCGCCACGCCGTCGAGCGACCGCTGCGACACCGTCTGCAGGAACGGGAAGGCCGGCGTCGTGAACGGCGTCGTGATGCCCGCCATCTCGATGAAGACCCTCGCGTACCCGACGCGCGCCACCGTCCGGTCGGTGAGGCGGCCGACGACGCCCAGGCGAGGACCGAGGTCGAAGAGGTGCAGCTGACGCGCCGCACGCGGGAGCCCGTTGCGCCCCAGGTACTCCATCTGGCGGGTCTCGAGATTGAAGACGCCGACCTGGTCCTGCTGCTCGGTGGATGGGAAGTTGAGCGTGTACCGGAGGCCCGCGTTGACCGTCACGCGATCCGAGATGCGCCAGTCGTCCTGGACGAAGTACTCCTGCACGTGGGCGCGATTGCGAATCTGCTCCTGCTGGAGGTCGATCGAGAACTGGTCCACCTGCCCCAGCAGGAAGCTCGCGAGCGGGAAGCCCGTGCCGGCGGTGCCCGGCTGGTCCGTGAAGAGACTGCTGAACGTGAACGCGCCCGTGGGTGAGGGCGGCTGGACGACATCGAGCCGTTCCCAGCGGAGGTCGGCGCCCGCCTTCACGGTATGGGCGCCACGGATCCAGGTGAGGGTGTCGGCCAGCTGCGTCACGCGCGTCCCGAACGCCGTCGCGGTACTCGGGGGCGACCCGAGCTGCTGGTAGCCGGCGATCAGGAACGTGGGCAGCGTATCGGCGAAGCGGCCCGTGTCGGGCACACCGGGCAGCCCGAGGCTCGCCGAGGCCGGCCCCGGCAGCGACGCGGCATCGCGGTCCACGTGACGGCGGGTGTCGCCCACGCGCAGCTCGTTGACGAGCGATCCCGCGAACACGTGCTGGTGTCCCGAGGCGAACGCCCAGGACCGCGTGCGCTGCGGACCGAGCGTCCCGCTGGCGCGTCCGCTGCCGTCGGGCAGCGGTGTCACCGGCACGAACGACTCGTCGAACCTGGTCAGCCGTCCGAACACGTGGTCGCGCCCGCTTCCGAGACGATGGTCCAGCCGCAGGCCCACCATGTCCTGGTCCACCCGCTCCTCGCCCACGCGGCGGTAGTTGTTCGCCGTGCCCGGCGCCGTGGGCAGCGGATACCGCTCGAGGAGCCGGCGCGCGACGGGATCCAGGCGGTCCAGCGGAATGCGGCTGCCGGGAAACGCCTGCCGTATGCCCCCGGCCGTCGAGGCCGGATCGTAGATGGCGGGCACGCGGCCGCCGACCGGCTCGGTGAAGACGCCCTGCCGCTGCAGGAGCGTGGGGACGGTGGAGATGACGGTGCGGCCGATCGTCTGGCGCTGGCCCTGGTAGTCGGCGAAGAAGAACGTCCGATCCCGGCGCACGGGTCCGCCCAGCACGCCGCCGAACTGCTGGCGGCGGAACGCAGGGCGAGCGCCGCCGGCGGGCGCGAATGCGTTGCGGGCGTTCAGGTGCTCGTCGCGGAGGAACTCGAAGGCCGTGCCGTGCACGGCGTTGGTCCCCGACCTCGTCGTCAGGTTCACGACGCCGCCGTTGAAGCGGCCGAACTCCGCGGGCGGGCTGTTGCTCTCGATCCGGAACTCCTGAATCGCGTCGACGTTCGGGAAGTAGGCCACCTGCCCCGGCTCGGGCTGCAGGACCGAGATGCCGTCGAACAGGTACTCGTTGGTGCGCGGGCGGCCGCCGTTGATGCGCGGCAGTTGCGACGAGGGCGGCAGCGCAACCCCCGGCGCCAGCGCGGCGAGCGAGACGTAGCTGCGCCCATCGAGCGGCAGGTCCACCACGGACCGGTGGTCGACGACGTGCCCCAGTCCCGACGACTCGCTGCGAAGCAGCGGATCCGCGGACGTGACGACGACGGTCTCGGACATCCCGCCGAGCTGGAGCTGGAGGTCCACCCGTACGGTGTTCCCGGTCGCAAGGGCGATGCCCCGGCGCACCACGGGCCGGAATCCCGCCAGGTCCACGCGAACGTCGAATGCGCCGGGCGGCAGTGCCCGGAGCGTGTAGCGGCCGCCGGCATCGGTGACGGCCGTCCAGGTGGCGCCCCGAGCCGGATCGGTCAGGGTGACGATGGCCCCGGGCACGGCCTGGCCCGTGCCGTCTCGCACGTCGCCAACCAGGGCGGCCGACGCAATCTGGCCCGCGGCTGGCTGCGCCAGCGCACCGAGCGCCAGGATGACGAGGAGCACCGGCGCGCGCGCGGCCGGCCCGGGACGGAGGAAAAACATCCCGAGAACGTATCCGGTCTCGAATCGTTCGTCAAATCGACTCGAAATGAATCTATACGCTCTCTCAGTCTCGCGTCCCGCCCCCCGCCCGCGCGATCATCACCTCGGTGGACTTGATGATGGCGAGCGCGTCGTCGCCTCGGCGGAGCTTCAGCGCGCGAACGGCGTCGGCGGTGACGACGGCCGTGATCGAGTGCTCGCCCACGCGGAGCCGGACCTGCGCCAGCAGGCCGTCCACCCGCACTTCCTCGACGAACCCGAGCAGGCGGTTCCGTGCGCTCAGGCCGACGATCGCGGCATCGGGGTCCGCCGCGCCGCCGCGGCGGCGCGCCTCCGGCTGACGCTTCGTCAGCAGACGATCGATCTCGGCTTCGGCGATGCGGTGGTGTCCGCCCTCGGTCCGGGTCGTGCGCACGACCCCGGTGTGCACCCAGCGCTTGAGCGTCGAGTACCCGACGCCGAGGCGTTCGGCCGCGGCGCGCACGGTCAGCAATGCCATTCCGTCGGTGCCTCCTCCAAACCGACTCGAATCGTATCGCATCGCGTGCCCCGCACGCGCGCACGCACCGGCGCACGCTCTGCCGGCCGACAACGCTGTCGCCGTGCCGACACGCGCGCACCCTCCACTCGCCGGGTCCGCTGCCGGCGCGGACGCGCACACGGCGACTTTCAGCCGGATTCCGCCACGCGACCCGCCCGCCTCCGTCGCCGCCCGCCCGACACGCCGCCGCGGTATGCGGCTTGCACTTCACCGCTCCCGGGGAGACATGGCACACACGGAGCGACGTCGGCACATCGGACGGCTGCTGCTGATCGGCACGGTCGTCCTCACCCAGGCACCGAGATGCGCGCGGAGCAGCGCGTGTTCCACAACAGCGTGGAGATGGTGCCGCTCACCGCTGACGGTCACCGACGCCACCGGCAACTACGTCACCGGGCTCGACGCCGGGAACTTCACCGTGCTCGAGAACGGCGTGGCGCAGCCCGTCGCCTTCTTCGCCTCCGGCTCGGTGCCCATCGACGTCACGCTGGTCCTGGACACGAGCAGCAGCATGGTGGCCGACATGCCGCTGGTGCGGACGGCGGCGAGCGGACTCATCCAGTCGCTGCGTCCCGGCGACCGCGGTGCGGTGCTGGGCGTCACCAAGTCGGTGTCGCTCCTCGAGGCCTTCACCAGCGACCACGAGGCGCTGGAGCGCGCCGTCGGGGCCGTGCCCGCCAAGGGATCCACGGCGGTGGCGACGGCCTCTACATCGCGCTGAAGGAACTGGTGCGCGAGCGGCCCGAAGCAGTCCAGGTGCGGCGCCAGGTGATCGTGCTGCTCTCCGACGGCCTCGACAACGCCAGCCACGTCTCGCTGGAGGACGTCACCGACATCGCACGACGCGTGGGCGCCGGCATCTACGTCGTCGCCGTCGCGGACCTCGGGATCCCGACCACGTTCGGTCCCGAGCGGCGGAGGCGCGACCGCGCCGTGTTCGACATGCAGACGCTCGCCCGCGAGACCGGGGCCCGCACGTTCAAGCCCGCGTCGGCGGCCAGCTCCCGGCCATCTACGGCGCTATTGCCCGCGAGCTCGCCAGCCAGTATGACCTGGGCTACGTCCCCGCCGATGGCGCAGCCGCCAGTCAGTTCCGACGGGTCGCGGTGCGCATCGTCGGGCCGCAGGGGGCGGTGGCGCGGACGCGGAGCGGGTAGCACATGGCAGCGCCGACGGCGCGAGCCGTACGGCGGGACCTCCCGAGTAGGTCCGTCCCATCCGCGCGCGACCCGCGCGGCCGGCGCCGGCCTCAGGTCGCGTCGGGAGCCAGGCTGCGCCGCGACGCCGGCGATGATGGCGGTGAGTTCTCCCGGATCGACGGGCTTCGACCGTGCATCGTGAAGCCGGCCGACACGGTGCGGAGCCGGTCCGCTGGCCGGCCATACGCGCTCAGCGCAATCGCGGGCGTCCGGCCGGGCTCGCCGTCCAAGGCGCGGACCTGGCGGATCAACCAGTAGCCGTCTTCGCCCGGCATCTCGATGTCCGAGACGAGCACGTCGGGCCCGCAGCCGCGTGAGCGCCTCGAGCCCCTCGGACGCCGTGAGGCACGCGTGGCAGACGGCGCCCGCCTCGCGCAGGATCGCCTCGGCCAGCGCCAGGGCGTCCGCGTCGTCGTCAACGACCAGGATCCGGAGGCGGTCCAATCGCGCGGAGCCCTCCATGCGTGCGGCGAGCTCTCCGCTCGCGGTCTCCGCCACGGCGCCCGCCGAGAACGGCGACTGGGCGGCCACGGGCAGCGAGACCACGAACGTGGCGCCGAGCCCGGCGCCGTCGCTCGTCGCCGAGACGCGGCCGCCGTGGAGTTCGACGAGGTGCTTGACCAGGGCCAGCCCGAGTCCCAGGCCACCGTGGGCGCGCGTACTCGAGCTGTCGGCCTGCCGGAATCGTTCGAAGACGTGCGGCAGGACCTCGCGCGCAATGCCTTGCCCCGTGTCCCGGACGACGATCTCGGCGTGCGTATCGGCCTGGCGCAGCCCGAGGTGGACCGAGCCCCCCTTGGGCGTGAACTTGACCGCGTTCATGAGCAGGTTCCAGACGATCTGCTGCAGGCGTGCGGGGTCGCCGGACACGGGGCCGGCGTGCTCGTCCAGGTCGGCGCCCAGCGCGATCTGCTTGGCGACGGCTGCCGGCCGCACGGCATCGAGCGCGTCGCCGAGCACCGTGGAGAGCGACACCGTGCGCACGTCCAGCCGCATCTTCCCGCTGGCGATGCGCGACAGGTCGAGCAGGTCGTCGATGAGCTGCACCTGCACGTCCGCGTTGCGGACGATGGCGTCGGTGGCACGGGCGACGACGGCGGGGTCGCGCAGCAGCCCGCCCTTGAGCATGCGCGCCCAGCCGTAGACGGCGTTGAGCGGCGTGCGGAGCTCGTGCGAGAGAACCGCCATGAACTCTTCCTTCGCGCGATCCGCGGCCTCGGCGGCCTCGCGGGCGGTGGTCTCCTTCGCCAGCAGCGCCTCACGCTCGGCATCGCCGCGCGCAAGCGCGTCGGCGGCCACCCGCAAGGCGACGCCCACCTCTCGGATCTCGCGAATGGGCGTGTCGGGCGGATCGGGCCGCTGGTGCCTGGCCAGCGCGTTGGCCGCCTTCCCGAGGCTCGCCATCGGCCGCGCGATCCCCCGCGCAATCCACACCGTCGCCACCGTGGCGACGACGATGAACAGGAGGAGACCCGCGCCGTGCGCAGCCATCGAGCGCCACGCGGCCGCGTCCACGAGTGCCGTCGGAATCCCCAGCACGGCCACCCAGCCCGCCGAGGCGATGCGGCTGTGGGGCGTGAACACGCGTTCGCCCTCGAGCGTGTAGGAGATGCCGCCGCCCTCGCGCGAGCCGGCGAGCACGCGCTCGGCGGATTCAGAGAGCCGGCCGCCGAGCGTCTCCGCATGCGCCCGCGAGCGGGCCACCCGGAGGCCGCGCGCATCGACGATCGAGATCACCCAGTCGGACGGCACCTGCTGGCGGGTGAGCACCGCCGGATGGAGTCGGGCTCCACGACGGCGGCCAGCACGAACCGGATGGCGCCCGACCGGATGACGGGGACGAGCACGGGAAAGTGCCACGGCCCGGTCCCGTGGCGGGCCATGGTCCCGACGGCGGGGGCGCGCGTGTGCTGGAGCTCGCGCATCGCGTCCATCCGTGCGAACTCGGGCAGCGGTTCGCCTGCCGTGTGGCGCGTGTCGAAGATGGGGTGGCCGGATGGATCGAGCACGACCACCGCCGCCCAGTAGTGCTGGGTGGCCAGCGCGCGCTCGGCCTGTATCCGGAATGCGGCGAAGTCCGCGTGGTCCAGCGAGGGCGTCGTGCCGAGGATCTCGAGGACGGTTTCGGACCGCCGGAACTCGGCGTCCACCGCGTTGGCCACCGAGCGCGCGAGCTCGAGGCCCACACGCTCGGTCTGCTCGGGCGGCTGCTGCGCGAGCGCGTACAGCCCGAAGCCGCCGACGACGGCCAGCGGCAGGATCCCCGCCGCGGTGAGTACGAGCAGTCGGCGGCGGAGCGGGATAGCGGTCACGGTGATGCGCGAGGGGACGGACGCGACGCTCCGATTCTGACACCGCCCAACGGGGTGTCAAGCAAGGCTGTAGGAGGCGGTTGAGCTGGACAGAAGGAAGAAGGAGGTAGGAAGTAGGAAGTAGGAGGGAGGAAATAGGAGGGAGGAGGTAGGAGGGAGGAGGGCGGGAGTCGGGCGGCTCAGGGCGCTTCGTCGAACGCTGCGCGGGCGAGGGCCGTCAGGCCGTTGGCGCGGGGCCAGCCGGGGTGCCACGCACGAAACTCCTCCTGCACCGTGGCTGCCGCCTCGTCCGCGGTGCGTCCGTCGCGTTTGAGTGCACGCACGCGGGCCTGTACGCCCGACACCAGGGTGCGATTGGCCGCCACGAGCGCTCCGGTGCCCACGGCGCCATGCGACGGCACGATCGTCCGGGGCTGCAGGGCATCGAAGGCATCGAACGCGGCCAGCCAGGCGCGCACGCTCGACACCGCCGTCGCCGCGAGGAAGGAGTCGTGCATCACCACGTCGCCCGTGAAGAGGACGCCGTCGCCCGTGACGAAGAATGCCGTGTCCCCTCTGGTGTGGGTCGGGCCGACCACCTGCATGCGCACGTCCACGCCGCCGAGCGGCAGCACGTGCGCGCGGTCGAACGTGATGTCCGCGGCGCGTGGCGCCGCGTCCGCGAGCAGCTCCGCCGTGGCCGGCGAGCGGCCGGCGAACGTCCGCACCAGGCGCATGCCGCCCTCCGCGAACTCCGCTTCCTGAATCGTGGAGTTCACATAGCGCGCGGACGGCGGGAACGCGATGGCGCCGGTCGTATGCTCCGCATGGAAGTGGGTGGACGCCAGGTAGAGCACGTCGTTCCGGCTGACGCGCGCCACCTCGCGCAGCACGGCCTCCCCGTTGCGGCGTCCGAGGCCGGGATCGATGACGAGCGTGGCCGCCGTCCCCACCACGATGCCCACGTTCGGCACCAGCGGCACGTCGCGGTCCGGAATCACCCACGTATGCGGCGCCACCTGCACCGCGGTGCCCTCCGCGATCAGGGGCGGCGGCGGCTGGGTGCCCTGTGCGTGCATCGAGGCCAGTGCCACCGCACACACGGCGACACCCACGGTTCCCCACTGACGCGTCATGTCCCCTCCATGTGCGTGCTCCGCACGGGCGCCATGGTGCCACAGGTGCGCGCTCGCACACCGCGCGCAGTGTCGGCAGGCCGTCGCGGCTGACGCCGTGCCGGTCGCCCGGCGTGCCATTCCGGCCTCATTTCCGGCCAGATCGGCCCGCACACCCGACCCACCCTGGCGGCGCGGCATTTGCTCCTCC
>JAWKHU010000047.1:0-140509 GCA_041394685.1 Vicinamibacterales bacterium | reverse complement strand
GCCCCCGCCCAACGTGCCGGCCCTCGAGGAGACGAAGGGGACCTCCGCGTCGGGGCAGCAACTGTCGGTGCGGCAGCGCATGGAGCAGCACCGCAGCAACCCGGCCTGCAACTCGTGTCACCGCGTGATCGACCCGCTCGGCCTGGCGCTCGACAACTTCGACGCAACCGGGCGGTGGCGCGTCAATGACGGCGCTGTCCCTGTTGACGCCTCGGGTACGCTCTACGACGGCTCGCCGCTCGAGGGGCCGGCGGGCCTGCGCAGCGCCGTGCTCCGCTGGAAGGACGCCTTCCTGCTCAGCTACACCGAGAGCCTCATGACCTACGCGCTCGGCCGCCGGATCGAGGCCGCCGACATGCCCATGGTGCGCCGCATCATCCACGACGCGGCGGCGAAGGACTACCGCATGACGGCCTTCATCACCGGCGTCATCGAGAGCCCGGCCTTCCAGCGCGCCCGCGTGCCCGAGAAGGACCCGACCACCACGACGGCGTCGCCCCTGGCGGGCCGTTGATCGCTTCCGAGGCCAGGACCGCAGCCATGTTCATCACGCGCCAGCATCTCTCACGCCGCACCGTGCTCCGGGGCATGGGTGTCACCATCGCCCTGCCGTTCCTCGACGCCATGCGCCCGGCCGGCGTCCTGCGCGCCCAGTCGCGGCGCCAGCCCGTCCGCCTCATCGCCATGGAGATGGTGCACGGCGCCGCGGGCAGCACCGTGTTCGGCCTGAAGAAGAACATGTGGTCGCCGGCCGACACGGGGACCGCCTTCGACCTCTCGCCGACGAGCCTGCGCGCCCTCGAGCCCTATCGGGACTACCTGACCATCGTCAGCAACACCGATTGCCGCAACGCCGAAGCGTTCCTCCCGCCGGAGATTGGCGCCGATCACTTCCGGACCGCGGCCGTGTTCCTCACGCAGGCGCGGCCGAAGCAGACCCAGGGTTCGGATGTCTTCGCGGGCACGTCCCTCGATCAGATCTACGCCCAGCACTTCGGCCAGGAGACGCCCATTCCGTCGATGCAGCTCTGCATCGAGAACGTGGACCAGGCGGGCGGCTGCTCGTACAACTACTCCTGCGTCTACACCGACACCATCAGCTGGGCGTCGCCGACGGACCCGATGCCGATGATTCGCGATCCGCGTGCGGTGTTCGACCAGTTGTTCGGTGTCGGCGCGACGCCCGAGGCACGGCGCGCCCGGCGGCAGGACGACCGGAGCATCCTCGACTGGGTATCCGAGTCGGTGAACGACCTGAAACAGAAGCTGGGCGCCGCCGACCAGGCGCGCCTGTCCGACTACCTCGACGACGTGCGCGAGATCGAGCGGCGCATCCAGAAGGTCGAGGCCTCCAACACGAGCGGCGAGCCGCGGGAACTGCCGGACGCGCCGGTGGGTGTGCCCGACTCCTACGAGGAGCACGTCAAGCTGATGTGCGACCTGCAGGCCGTGGCGTTCCAGTCCGACGTGACGCGCATCTTCTCGTTCAAGCTGAGCCGGGACGTGTCGAACCGCGTCTTCAAGGACAGCGGGTCGTCCACCGCGTTCCACACGGCGTCGCACCACCTGGATCGCGACGATCGCATCACGGACTTCCAGAAGATCAACACCTGGCACGTCGGCCTGCTGCCGCACCTGCTGGCCAGGCTCAAGGCCATGCCCGACGGCGACGGCACGATGCTCGACAACACGCTCGTCGTGTACGGTTCGGCCATGGGCAACTCGAACGTCCACAACCACAAGCGGTGCCCGCTCGTCCTGCTGGGGCATGCGGGTGGCGCGCTGAAGGGCAACATGCACGTCCGCGCCGCCGACGGCACGCCGATGGCCAACGCAATGCTGTCGGCACTGCGCGGCGTGGGCGTTGACCTGGCGCAGTTCGGCGACAGCAGCGCGGCGATGGACCTCAACGACCCGGGCACGCCGTCCACGATGGCGGGGGCCCTGTGATGCGCGCGGACCTCGTCTCCGGGCGGGCTCGCCGCCGTCTTCACGGTGGCGGTGCTCGCGCTCGGGGTCGTCCTCGCGGCAGACGATGCGGTATCGGTGGCGGATGCGGCGCGGGCGGGCGATGTCGCCGCCGTTCGGGACCTGGAAGTCCGGCGCCGACGTCAATGCGCCCCGCGGCGACGGGATGACGGCACTGCACTTCGCCGCCCAGCGCGGCGACGCCAGCTCGTGCGCGTGCTGCTCACCGCGAGCGCCAACCCCCAGGGCCACGACGCCTCGGTGACTACACCGCGCTGCACCTGGCCAGCCTGGCCAGCCACGCCCGCGTGGTCGCCGAGCTTCTGCTCGCCGGCGGGGCCGCTGCCGACGTGGCCACGTCCACGGGGCCACTCCGCTCCTGCTGGCCGCGCGCTCGGGCAGCACCGACGTGGTCTCACGGCTCATCGAGAACGGTGCGCGCGTCGATGCCGCCGAGCAGGCCTACGGCCAGACGCCGCTCATGGTGGCGGCCGGCCTCGATCGGGCCGACGTCGTGCGCCTCCTCCTGGCTCGCGGCGCGGATCCGGCCCAGGCGTCGAAGGTCGCCGATCTCACTGTGCTCACGCAGGACGTGGACGCGGACCTCGTCCAGGGACAGGTGCGGCAGACCAACCCGCAGCAGGCCGCCGCGGAACGCAGCCAGGTGGCCGGGCTCACGCGGCCGTATCGCTACAACGAGCTCATCGGATCGCAGGGCGGCCTGTCGGCTCTCCACTTCGCTGCCCGTCAGGGTGCCGCAGCCTCGGTGGCGGCGCTGGTCGAGGGCGGCGCGCCCATCAACCTGCCGAGTCCGGGCGACCGCGCGACCCCGCTGCTGGTGGCCATCATCAACGGCCACTTCGACATCGCGGCCTCGCTCCTGGAGAAGGGCGCCGATCCGGCCCTCGTCAGCGACGCCGGTGTCGGGCCGCTCTACGCCACGCTCAACGTCCAGTGGGCGCCGATTGCGGCGTATCCCCAGCCCCGTGCGTACCTGCAGCAGCGCCACGACTACCTGGACCTGATGCGGCGCCTCGTGGAGAAGGGGGCCGATCCGAACCAGCGGCTCATCCGCAAGGTCTGGTACTCAGGCTACAACTTCGACCAGTCGAGCGTGGACGAGATTGGCGCGACGCCGTTCTGGCGCGCCGCCTACGCGGCCGACATCGAGGCCATGACGCTGCTCGTGAACGCAGGTGCGGACCCCGCCATTCCCACGATGAAGCCGGTCGCCCGGCGCTTCGGCCGCGGCGGCGATACGGAGGACCGATCTGGAGTCCCGCCGGTGCCGGTCGGCGGGCCGAACGTGACGCCGCTGCAGGCGGCCGCGGGCGTCGGCTACGGTTTCGGGTTCGCCGCCAACTCCCACCACTACGCGCCCTCGGGGCTCCTCGCCGCCGTGCAGTACCTCGTGGAGCAGACCGGTGCGGACGTCAACGCCGTGGACGGCGACGGCAACACGGCCATCCACCATGCCGCGGCGCGCGGCGACAACGAGATGATTCTCTACCTCGTGTCCCGGGGCGCCATCGTGACGCGGGTGAATCGTGCCGGCCAGACCACGGTGGACATGGCCAACGGGCCCGTCCAGCGCACGCAGCCGTTCCCCGAGACCATTGCGCTGCTCGAGAAGCTGGGCGCCGTCAACAACCACAAGTGCGTGTCCTGCTGACGGCGCCGGGCACGGCCGCTACTGGACGCGCCAGTCCAGTGACGCGCGCGCGCCCCGTCAGTCCAGCGGGATGCGGCTCGCGTTGGCCGCGAGCCACGCGTCGAACGACTGCAGCGCGGGGTTGAGCGCGCGCGAGCGCGCGACGTCGCGCGTGGCGTTCACGTCGGCCGCGAAGTCGCGGTAGAACTGGAACATGTTGCCGAGGTCGTCGGCGCCGGGGAACCCGAAGCCCCGGTACACCTCCGGTGACACCTCGTTGTAGCGCACCGCGAGACCCAGCGCCCGCGACAGCTTCGACGCCATCTCGTCGCCGGTGAGTTGCTCGCCCGCCACCCCGATCGTCTGTCCGATGCTCGCGGCGCCGGCCTTGAAGATGCCGTACGCGCAGCGGCCGATGTCCTCGGCCGCGATGCCCGCCATGGGCGCCTGGCCGATCGGGAGCGTCAGCGCGTAGGTCCCATCCGCCCCCTTCTTGGGGCCCGAGCCGAAGTGGATCAAGTTGTCCCAGTAGAACGAGGCCAGCAGGAACGTCGTCGGCACGCCGAGGTCGGTGAAGAAGCGATTGGCCTCGCCCTTGGCATCGAAGTGCGGGACCTTGTACTGCTCCTGCAACGTGGGCATCCGCGCATCGTCGAGCGGCACCCACTTCCGGGTGTCCTCGAGCGTTGACCAGATGACGTGTGTCAGGCGCGCGCCGGCTGCGGCCTCGGCCAGCCGACGCGCGTCGTCGAGTTCGCGCGCCGGGGAGAAATGGGCCCAGAAGAACGTCACGCAGTAGGCCCCGTAGGCTCCCTCGAACGCACGGGCGAGGCTGTCGGCGTCGTCCACGTCGCCGGCGACCACCTCGGCGCCCCGGTCCGCGAGTGCGCGGGCGGCGTCGGAGTCGGGATGTCGTGTGATGGCGCGAGCGGCAAACCCGCCGCCCGGATCGTCGAGGATGGCTCGGACCAGCCCGCCGCCCTGCGCGCCGGTGGCGCCGACGACGGCAATGATCTTCTTGTCGGATGTATCGGACATGACTCACAGACGGTATCACGGCGGCTCGGGCGGTCCCACGACCCATCCCGCGAAACGGCGGCTGATGCGCGCGTCGGCTTGCGTCCGCGTTGCCATCGCGGCTAGCGTGAGGCGATGCGAATCGTCTCGGTGCTCGTCTGTGTGGTCGTTGCCGGTGTGGCCCTGCTCGCGCAGGCCGGCAGGGGCGGGGGAGCCGGCCTCACGGGTACGGTGGTCGTCGTCAACCAGCAATCGGACTCGGTGACGCTCATCGATCTGAAGACGATGGAGGCGTACCGGCACGTGCCGGTGGTGGGGGGGCCGCACGAGGCTGCGGTGTCGCCGGATGGCCGGCGCGTGCTCGTCACCAACTACAACAAACAGGGGGCGGGCCCGCAGAAGGCGCTCAGCCTGCTGGCGCTGCCGGGTGGCGACACCATCAAGACCATCGACCTGGGCGAGTACCGTGCGCCGCACGACGTGCGGTGGGTGGACGGCTCGCGGGTCGTGGTCACCTCCGAGGCGAACCAGGCCCTGCTCCTCGTGAACGTCGAGACCGGCGCGATCGAGCGTGTCTTCCAGACGGAGGCGCGCGTCTCGCACATGCTCGCGCTCTCGACCGACCGGACCCGCCTCTACTGCTCGAACATGCGCGACGGCAGCGTGAGTGCCTTCGACTTCCAGACCGGCCGCAAGATTGCCGACGTGAAGACGGGCGAGGAGTGCGAGGGGGTGGGCGTGACCCCGGACGGGCGCTGGGTCTGGGCCGGGAACCGGGCCGAGGACACGATTTCGATCATCGACACGCGGTCGCTCGAGGTGGTCAAGCACCACGAGTCGCCCGGGTTCCCCTACCGCGTGCAGTTCACGCCCGACGGGACGCGCGCGCTGGTCCCACACGCGCAGGCCTCCGCCTGGTCATCGGCGACGTCGCCTCGCAGACCATCGTGAAGTCCATCCCGCTGGGCATGACCGCGGTCGAGAAGCCGGAAACCGCCGGCGTGTTCCCGCATCCAGACAACCGGCACGCTTTCGTCACGGTGCGGAACGACAACTCGATGCTGGTCCTCGACCTGGAGTCGGGCGCCACACTCGCCCGCGTGGCGGCGCAGCAGAGCCCGGACGGCGTCACGTACTCGGCCGTGCAGCGCTGAGTGACGCGCCATCGAGGCCGAGAATTCAGAAGGCAGAATTCAGAATTCAGAAGGCGGATTGATTGGGGCATTCTTCTGCCTTCCGCCTCCGCCTTCTGAATTCTTACTTCTGAATTCTGAATTCCGAGTCTCCTATTTCCGATACGAGCTGACCGGAGGGAGCCGGGAGCCGGTGCCTGGTGGCGGCGCGTCCTCCGCGACGACCGGCAGCGTCAGCGTTCCGATCCCGTCGATCGTCGCGACCATCTTCTCGCCGGGCTTCAGGAAGCGCTCCGCGCCTCGATAGGCCTGGCCCATGCCGGTGCCTCCGGAGGTGCCGTTGTTGATCACGTCGCCGGGGAACAGCGTGATGATCGAGGATCCGTACTCGATGAGCTCGTAGATGGAGTGGATCATGTCGGCGGCCCCGCTTTCCTGCATGACCTTGCCGTCCACGCTCAGCGTCTGCCGCAGCCGTTCCATCGGGTCGCCGTAGAACTCCTTCGGGACGATCCACGGTCCCATTGGCGCAAAGGTGTCGTGGCCCTTGCCGACCAGCCAGTCCGATCCGCTCCCGAACCCGCCGGGCGGCCGGCCGCCGCGGTCCGACACGTCGATCGTGACCAAGTAGCCGAAGATGTGATCCGCCGCCTTGCCCGCCGGCACGTACTTCGCCGTGCGGCCGATCACGATGCCGAGCTCGACCTCCCAGTCGATGCGATCGCGGCCGTGCGGGATGACGACCTCGTCGCCGTCGCCGACGATGGCGCCGCGGGTGGGCTTGAGGAAGAGGTAGGGGACGCCGCGCTTGGCCCGGCGCTCTGCCTCTGCCTTCTTCTGCTCCTCGGCCGTGCCGGTTTCGCCCACGTGGGTGTAGAAGTTCACCGCGGCGTTCATCATCTTGCCGGGCATGAGCGGCGGCAGGATGTCCACCTCGGCCACCGGGTGGACCCAGCGCGGCCGGCTGGCGCCGGTCAGGCGGTTGCCGGAGACGAGATCGTTCACGAGCTCGTAGAGGCGTGTCTTCATGCCGTACTCGTAGCGGCCGATGAGGTCGACCATCGTGTCGGGCATCGGGACGGGCGGGTACGACGGGTCGCGCTCGAGGGCGCGATTGGCGGCGTCCAGCTCGACGACCAGGGTGTCCCGCAGGACGAGACCGATGCGCTGGTTGCCGTCGATGTCGAAGGTGCCGAGCTTGAAGGGCTCGGCGCTGGTGATGGACGGGTCACCCTGGGCCCACGCCGGGGCCGCGGTCATCAGGGCGAGTGCAATCAGGGCCACGAGACGTCTCATGAGCGCTCCTCCCTGGCGGCGCGGCCGTGTCCCGGCGCTCCGCCCGACACTGATGTGAACGTCCTGTCATTCTGGTTCGGCGCCGCCGGGCGCGCGGTAAAACGATGTCGCCGGAATGTCTGCGACTTGTCTTCGCGCCTCAGCGGGTCGTGCGGCTGAACCGTGCGAGCGCCACCAGCACATCGTCCATGAGCCGCTCGATCTCGGCCGACGGCACCGTGTACGTGTTGGCGAGCAGCGACACCGCCAGCGGTTCCTCGTCGGCGGTGAGGAGGTAGCCCGAGACCGACCGGATGTTGAACATCGAACCGGTCTTGGCCCACACCCGTCCCTCGGCCGGCGTGCCCGTCATCCGCGACTCGAGCGAGCCGCTGCGGCCGGCCACCGGCAGCGCGCTGCGGAACGGCCCCAGCATCGGCGGGTCGTGCCAGATGGCCGTCAACAGCCGGACGAACGCGTCGGGCGAGACCATGTCGTAGCGTGAGAGCCCGGAGCCGTCGAAGGCGCCGAACGAGCCCGGTTCCAGCCCGAAGTCTCCGGTCAACGACTCGCGGAGGACCCGAAGGCCCGCCGCTTCGCTCGCAGGCTGACCAGGCGGCGTCAGCGCCCACAGCAGCGTCTCGCCGTACTCGTTGCGGCTCCACTTGAGCAGGACGTCCACGATCTCGTAGAGCGGCGCCGACCGGTCCTCGATCCAGACGACCGCCTTCGACACGTCCGGGACCGCGTCCGCCTCGTCGATGTCGACGGCGGAGCCGGCCACCGCGACACCGTGGCGTTCGAGCGCTTCGCGAAAGGCGTTCACGAACAGCCGCGTCGGGTTGTCCACCGACGCCGCCAGCGTCCGCGCCGGCGCTCCCGCCGCCACCTGCCCGCGCACCGTGAGGAAGATGGACCCGGGCATGCGCTCGACGGCCAGCCGCGTGGGTTGTCCCTCGGCCACCGTGATCGCCTGGTTGTCCACCAGGAGCCCGCTGCCGTAGGGCGACAGGAGGATGACGGCGGGCGCGCCGGCGGTCATGCCGGGCCCCACCATCACCTCGACCTCGTCCTCGTGGTACTGCAGGGCGCCGATGGGGGCGCCGTACCCGGCGGCCAGGTCGTCCCAGGACCACCCGGACCCCCAGCCGGGTTCGGCGAACGCGTTGTCGTCGCCGATCAGGTGACCGCCGACGATCCGCACGCCGCGCGCGGCGATCGCGGCCGCCCACCGGTCGAGCGCCGCCCAGCGATCGGGATGGCGCGGATTGATCGTCGGGTCGCCGCCGCCCACGACGATGAGATCCCCGTCGAGGCGACCGTCGGCCCGGACCGGTCCGGTCGCCAGCACGCGCGTCGTGAAGCGGTAGTCCCACCCCAGCTTCCTCGCGGCGACGGCCGCCGTGAGCATCTTCTGGTTGGAGGCCGGCACGAAGAGCTGGCGCTCGCGCTGCGCGAACAGCGTCTCGCCGGTGAGGAGCGACGTCACCAGGACGCCGATGTGCGCGTGGGCCACGGAGGGGGCGTCGAGGATGGCGCGAAGGTCGGTGCGTAAGCGGGCCGCAGATGACGCAGGGGCCGCAGATGGCGCAGATGGCGCAGATGGCGCGGATGGCGCAGAGGCCACAGAGGGTGCAGAGGGCGCGCGGGTGCTGCTGGTGGCGCAGGCGCAGAGCACCAGGAGCAGGGCCGCAGAGAGGGCCGCAGATGGCGCAGAGGCCGCAGATGGCGCAGATGGCGCAGATGGCGCAGATGACGCAGGGGCAGCGGGGGCGGCGGGCGAGGGAGCCGGTGATCGCACGCGGCTGAGCCTACAACCGGCGGGGGAGGGGCGGGACCGCGTGGTCCCGCCCGGATGCCTACTTCTTCGTGGCGTCGGCGTCGGGTGTGGCCGTGCTCGGTGGTGGGGGTGGGGCGAGCGCGGCATCGAGCGACGCGATCGCGGCGTTCACCTCGTCGGCCGTGACCTCGCCGACCGGCTGTTCGCCTTCGCGGCTGCCGAAATAGGCCGCATCGGCGCGGCCGATGCGCACGCGCTCGAACTTGCCGCTGTCGTAGCTGACCGAGACCGTCAGCAGGGGAGCGTCGAGCCCGGTGCGGCGCGACCGATCGACGAAGGTGGCGACACGCAGCGCCGAGAGTTTCGAGAGCAGGTCGTCCATCTTCGTGCGGTCGACCTCTGCGGCCTGGCCGCCTTCCGGCGTGACCGACCACGTGTCGACGCCGTCCTTCGACGCCTTGGCGAACGACCACGAGCCCGCGCCTTCGCCGGTCCGCCGGATGGTCAGGCGGTCGGTGGAAAAGGGTCTCGAGTCGAAGAGGTCCTTCTTGTAGTACTCGTCGAAGCCCTTCGTGAGGTCGTCGGCCAGCGTGGTGTCGAGCGTGAACACCATGGAGCGCGCCTTGTCGCGCGCGTAGTGCTGTCCTTCGGGATTCGTGCCGCCGATCTCCGTGGTGGCCTGGTTGCTGTCGGCCCCGACCGTGATCTGCATGGCCGGCGGGTCCAGCCCGCATCTTCAGGTCGGCGTCGGCGTCCGCCACGATGGCCGCCATGCCGGCGGTGGAGAGGCGCGTCAGCAGGCCTTCGACCGCGGCGTAGTCGCCGCGTGTCGTCACCGGCTGATCCACCGTCCAGTCGCTGCCGGACCGCGACAGCGTCAGCGTGTCGCGTCCCCGCGTCACCTCGACGTGGTCCACCTTGTCCCGCTCGAACCGCACGACGCGCTTGTCGCGCAGGTCGAAGGGCTTCTTGTCGAAGGTGGTCTCGAGGTACGACGACACCAGGAAGACGCGCTGGCTGCCCGGCTTGACCGCGTAGACGTCGCCCTGCGTCGGCGTCTTGTCGCCGATGGCGACCTCGCCGCTCTTGTCGCCCTCCGCCTTGAAGGCCAGCGTGATGCGCGGCTCGGCCAGGCCGTAGGGAGCCAAGTCCGTGGCGTTCTCGTCCACCACCCGCGTCTCTTCCATCGACGCGATGCTGGTGGCCAGGCTCGTCGCCTCCGTCGGGTCGGCGGGCGTGCTGGTGGGCGTCGTCATCTGCCAGCCGCCCTCCTGCCTCACCAGGTGTGTGGACTCGCCGCCGGTGGTGAGGGTGATGTCGTTGATCTCGCCGGACTCGACCGCGAACACCTTCTCGTTCGACGAGGTGCCGGCGGCGGGCCGGTTCGAATCGACGAAGTAGATGTAGGCGCCCAGCCCGGCCAGGACCAGGAGGAGCGCGACGGTTGACCCGAGGCCACGCATCCTAGCGCCTCCCGTACCAGGAGTAGATGCCGGCGGCGAACACCGCGCCTGGCAGCAGGAACACCGACAACATGAAGATCAGGTTCTGCTGATCGGCGGTCAGGGTCAGGCGGCGGTCCTCCGGTTCCCGTGGCCGGATGGCAATCAGGTTCTCCTGCTGTGCCAGCCAGTTCACCGTGTTCAGGAAGAAGTCGCGGTTGCCCTGCACGCCCAGGATGCCGTTGCTGGCGAAGTCGGAGTCGCCGATCACCACCAGGCGCGTCTCGGGCGCCGGCGGCGTGTCGCCCGCGGCCTGATCGGCCGCCGGTTCCGGCTTCGGGGCGTTGGGAGCCGGAGCGGACACGGCGGCGCCCAGCGAGATGGGGCCGGCCTTGTCGCCCTGCTCGGGGTTGAGCTCCACGCGTCCCTCGTTCTGTCCGAGGCCCGCGATGTCGGCCTCGGCCCAGCTCTGCGCGCTGGTCTGCACCAGCGGCTGCGGCGTGTGGCCGTCCACCCCGCCCTCCACGGCGTCCACCGAGCGCGCCAGCGGATAGGCCGTCATGAGCTGGAAGTTGGTCGTGATCGGGTGCGGCGGGTAGCTGGCCGCAACCGGCACCGACGCATCGGTCCCCAGCAGCTGGCCGATGCCGCTCGCGTCCACGACCACGTTGGTGCCGATGTCGAAGCCCCAGGTGTGGAGCAGGCCGTCCAGCAGGGTCGTGTCGCCGCGCTTCGGTTCGGGCGGATCGACGAGCGCCAGCACCTTGCCGCCCCTGGCGAGGTAGGCCGTGAGGGCGTCCACCTCGGGCTGCAGCAGGTCGGTCTGCGGGCCCGCGATGACCACCACCGTCGCGTCCTCGGGCACCGAGCCGGCCTGCGCGAGCACGAGCTTCTCGACGCCGTAGTTGTCCGACCCGAGCGCCTGCACGATGGCCGTGTAGCCGGTGCGATCGGAGCTGTCGGGATCCTTCTCGCCGTGGCCCTGCGTGAAGTACACCTTGCGCGTCTCGCCGGTCACCGCCTTGATGAGCGCATTGGTGATGGTCTGCTCGTCGCTGTTGGACACGCGCTCGGTGCGGTCCTTGTACGCGACGAGGATCGTGCCGAGGGACTGGATGTTCGCCGCCTTGGCGCGCAGCGGGTTCTTCTCCGGGTCCACGTACTCGGTGGTGACCTTGGAGGAGTGGTAGCTGTAGACGTCCAGCCGATCGCGGTAGCCGTCGAGCGCCAGTTCGCGATCGAACACGGTCATCGTCACGGGCGCATCCAGGTTCTGGAGCACCTTGATCGTCTGATCCGAGAGGCTGTAGACCTGGTTGGCCGTGAGGTCCCACCGCTTGTTCTGGCGGGACGCGAGGTAGTTGACCGCGACGAGGATGCCCGCGAACACCAGCACGCTCACCACCGACAGCGTGCCGTAGCGCGCGCTGCGGCTGCGGTAGAAGTCGGCGATGTCGCGCCACTGGCCGAGCAGGTAGACGAGCACCAGCGCGAGGCCGCCGTAGGCGAGGTACTGCTGGTACTGCGCCCATTCGGGGCGGAGGAAGCGGACGCCCACCGAGGCGAAGACCAGCAGCGTGCCGATCCACCCGATGACGCCGAAGATGGTCGGTGCGCCCGACCCGGAGTTGGGGGTTTCGCTACTCATGACGGACTAGCCCCTCCACCGCTCGCTGTCCACCGACTTCATCGTCAGGAAGAGGCCCATGGCGATGAAGCTGAGGTAGTACACGACGTGCTTGGTGTCGATGATGCCCTTGGCGAAGTCGTCGAAGTGCTCCGTCACCGACAGGCCGTTCAGGACGGCCTGCGCGGTCGGCCCGACGAAGGTCGACACCCAGTTGATGACCCACAGCAGCAGGAAGACCGAGAAGGTGATCATGCCGGCCACGATCTGGTTGCGCGTGAGGCTGGAGATGAAGAGCCCCAGCGACAGGAAGCTCCCGCCCATGAGCAGCAGGCCGAGATAGCCGGTGGCGATCGGCTTCCACTCGGGCGTGCCGAAGACGAAGAGCACCGCGACGTGCACCAGCGTCACCGCCAGCATCGCGCTGTAGAGCCCGAAGGCGCCCAGGAACTTCCCGAGGATGATCTCCCAGTCGGTGATGGGCGAGGTGAGAAGCAGCTCGATCGTGCCGGAGCGCTTCTCCTCGGCGTAGGTGCGCATGGTGATGAGCGGGAAGACCAGCAGCATGATGACGGTGGCGTTCATCAGCAGCGGCGCCACGAGCATCTGGTTCAGGTTGAGCGAGCCGCCGGGCCCGCCCATGGCCATCTGCATGCTCTGCCGCTCGAAGAAGGCGACCAGCGTGTAGAAGAACCACCCGAAGAGCAGCGCGTAGAAGCCGACCAGCACGTAGCCGATGGGCGAGGCGAAGTAGCCGCGCAGCTCCTTGCCGGCGATGGCGAGGACGTTACGCATGGGCGGCCTCCTCGGTCTCGGCGGCGTCGCCGGGCGGGGGCGCGTCCGGCGCCGCGTGGGCCTCGTCGGTGATGACGCTGAGGAAGATGTCCTCGAGGCTCATGCGCAGCGGCCTGAGCTCCAGCAGCCCCCAGCCCGCCGTCACAACGGCGGCCGCGATGTCGCGTCGGGCGTCCACGCCCTTCTCCGTGTCCACTTCGAAGGTGGTGGTGCCGGTCTTGGGGTCGCCGGGCGCCACCCGCGTGACGCCGCGGAGGTTCTGCAGCGTGGCCTGCACGTCGGCCGCCGGCCCGTCGGCCTGCACGAAGATCGTCGCCGCGCCCTGCATCCGCGACGTCAGGTTCTCCGGCGAGTCCACGGCGACGACGCGGCCCTTGTTGATGATGACGACGCGCTGGCAGGTCTGCGACACCTCAGGGAGGATGTGCGTGCTCAGCACGATCGTGTGCGTCCCGGCCAGTTCGCGAATGAGCTGACGGGTCTCGATGATCTGCCTGGGATCGAGGCCGGCCGTCGGTTCGTCGAGCACCAGCACGTCGGGATTGTGGATGATGGCCTGGGCGAGGCCGACGCGCTGCTTGTAGCCCTTCGACAGCTTGCTGCAGTGGCGGTTGGCCATGTCGGCCACCCACGTCCGCTTCATGACCTCGTCCACGCGATCGCGGACGTGCGTGCGCAGGCCCTTGATCCTGGCGACGAACGTCAGGTACTCGCGAACGGTCATGTCCGGGTAGAGCGGCGGTGTCTCCGGCAGGTAGCCCGTGCGGCGCTTGGCTTCCAGGGGCTGGTCGAAGACGTCGTAGCCGGCGACCACAGCCTTGCCACTGGTGGCGGGCATGTAGCCGGTGATGATTCGCATGGTGGTGGTCTTCCCGGCCCCGTTGGGGCCGAGGAAGCCGAGGATCTGACCCGATTCGACACGAAAACTCACATCGTCTACGGCGGTGAACGGTCCGTAGCGCTTTGAGAGGTGATCCACCTCGATCACGGCATGGCTCCGATGAATGGGGAAAACGGTGTAAACTGTAGACCCGGCGTCACATAGTGACGCCAGCCCCCCATCCTAGTCGAACCGCCACGGGGCGGCAAGCGCGCCCGGGAGCCGACTGAACGTGAAGCGAGTGCTGGTCACCGGTCTCATGCTCGTCTCGCTGGCCCTGGGTGGGGGGGGCTGGTGGTGGGTCCGTCAATCCCTTCCCCGTTTGGACGGCCAGGACACCCTGTCTGGTCTGCGCGAGCCGGTCGAGACCGTGTTCGATGGCCACGGCGTGCCGCACGTCTACGCCAGGGACCCCGAGGACGCCTGGTTCGCGGCCGGCGTGCTGCACGCCCGCGAGCGCCTCTGGCAGATGGAGCTCTATCGGCGGGTCACGGCCGGACGCCTGTCCGAGATCATGGGCGCGGACACGCTGCCCATCGACAAGCGGTTCCTGACGCTCGGCCTGCGGGCAGCCGCGGACGCCGAATGGGAGCGGGCCACGCCCGAGGTCCGGAGCGCGCTGGAGCACTACGCCGCCGGCGTCAACGCCGAGACGTCGCGCCTCCTGTTCCGGCAGCGGCCGCTCGAGATGCAGCTGCTGGGCGTGACGCCATCCGCCTGGACGCCGCAGGACTCCCTCGCCATCGGCCGTCTCCTCGCCTGGCGCCTCGCCGAGAACCACCAGGCCGAACTGGTGCGCGCGGCGCTCGCCTCCAAGCTGGGGCCCGATGCCGCGCGGCAGCTCGGTGGGCGCTACCCCTCCGACGGGCCGACGGTCCTCGGGGCGTCGCGGGCGTCGTCCGAGGACGGGCGCACGGCCGCGGGCGAGGTGGAAGAGACCCGGACGGCGGGTCCGGCCGCACAGGCTCGCGCGGCGGCGGCTGCGCCGGCTGACGAGCGCGAGGTGGCCGGCGGGGCTCGAGTGGCTCCGCCCGGGCGCGCACCGCGGCAACAGCAACAACTGGGTCCTCGCGCCGTCGCGCACGGGCACTGGCCGGCCGATCCTCGCCAACGACCCCCACCTGCTGGTGGAGTTCCCGTCGGTCTGGTACGAGATGCATTTGGTGGCCGCCGGCCTCGACGTCACCGGCGTCACCGTGCCGGGGCTGCCCTTCGTCATCATCGGGCACAACCGCACGGTGGGGTGGGGCTTCACCAACTCCGGTGCGGACGTGCAGGACCTCTATCTCGAACGCGTGGACGTGGCGCGCCAGCGCTACCAGGGACCGGGCGGCTGGCAGGCCGCGTCGGTCGAGCGGGTGGACATCCCCGTGCGCGGCCGCGCGCCGGAAGCCTTCGACATCTGGCGGACCCCCCACGGCCCGATCTTCGCCGAGCCGTCGCTCGACTGGGACGCCCCGCCGGCCTGGATGACGCCCTCGTCGGATGCCCCGGAGGCGGGACAGGTGTCGGCGTACGCCCTGCGGTGGGAGGCCGTGGACGGCGACACGGCCGTCGCCTTCGAGCAGTTGAACCGCGCGGCCGGGTGGGACGCGTTCGTCGCCGCACTCGACCGCTTCGACCTGCCGTCGCAGAACGCCGTGTACGCCGACATCGAGGGCAACATCGGCTACGTCCTCACCGGACGGCTGCCCGTTCGCGCGTCCGGCGACGGCACCATGCCGCAGGGGGCGTCCAGCGGTGGATGGATTGCGGGAGCGCATCCCGCCCTGCCGCGCGTGCTGAACCCCGAGTCGGGATTCATCGCCTCGTCCAACAACGAGATCGACCGGCGCTCGTCGGTGCTGGTTACGCGCGACTGGACCGCGCCGTACCGCGCCGCCCGCGTGCAGGCGGTGCTCGGGGCGGCCCCGCGCGCCACGCTCGACGAGATGGCGGCGCTGCAGACCGACGTGAAGAGCCTTGGCGCCGCGCACGTCCTGGCCGGCGTCACAGCGGCCCTGGAGGCCGCCCGTGCGGGCGGGGCAGAGCCGGTGGCCATCGACGCCCTCGAGCAGCTCGCCGCGTGGGATCAGGTGGTGGACACCCGCCCCGTCGTGACGCTGTACGAGGCCTTCGAAGACGCCGTCTGGCGGCGGACCTTCGTGGACGAAATGGACGAGCCGCTGTTCCGCCGCTTCTACGAATGGGCGGGCGCCGAGCGCCCGGCAGGCCTGCACGCCATCCTCGACGAGCCGCAGTCGCGCTGGTTCGACGACATCGCGACCGTCGAGAAGCGCGAGAGCCGCAGCGACATCTTCATCCTTGCCGCGCGCGATGCCGCGGAGCGTGTCCGCGCCGAGTACGGATCCGGATCGGGCCGCGACTGGGACCGCGTCCATGCCGTGACCTTCGAGCACGCCCTCGGCAGCGGGTCCCGGGTGCTGTCCTGGCTCTTCAGCCGGGGCCCCGTGCCGATGGCCGGCGACGGCACGACGGTGATGCGCGTGAGCTGGAACCGCCTGCGCCCGTTCGCGGGCTGGGAGGCGCCGTCCTGGCGACAGATCCTGGACGTGGGGGACTGGGACCAGTCGCGCGTCGTGCTGCCCACGGGCCAGTCCGGCCACCGCCTCAGCCCGCACCCACTTCGACCAGAACGAGCTCTGGCGCACCGGCCAATGCCGCCCGCAACCCTTCTCCCGGGAAGCCGTCCTCGCCGCCCAGGCCCACCACCTGCTGCTCGTGCCCGGGAGTGAACGGCTCCGGAATTCAGAAGTCAGAATTCAGAATTCAGAACGGGGAGTCGGTGCTGTAACATATGAATAGTTACTCATATGTTCAATCCAGATGATGAGCTGTGCGACGTCATCAGATCGACCTGACGCGGGTCCGGCGGCTGCGGGCGGCGCTGGTGGACGCGGAAACGGTCACCACCCTCTCCGACACGTTCCGGGCGCTCGGTGACCCGACGCGCGTCCGCATCCTCGACACCCTGTCCCACGGCGAGCTGTGCGTCTGCGACCTGGCGGCGGTGTCGGCCTGACGCAGTCGGCGGTGTCGCACCAGCTGCGGCTCCTGCGCGGCCTTCGCATCGTGCGCGCGCGGCGCGACGGACGGATGATCTTCTACGCCCTCGACGACCAGCACATCGTGGACCTGCTGCACCAGGGACGGCGGCACGTGGCCGAGGCGCCGGCACGCGGAGCGCGGAAGCGCCCGCGCGAGCGGAGCGCACGGTGAGCGCCGGCGCGCCCGCCGTGGCCGCGCACGACCCTGCGGCGCCTGCGGCCGGGGCGTGCTGCGATCACTGTACGGTGGAGCCGCCGCGCTCCACGGCCGCTCGGGTCCGCGGCGTGCTGGCAGGCGTCGCCGCCTCGCTCCTCGCGGCCGGGTGCGCCATCGACCTCGTGTGGGGAGCGGCCGGGTGGGCGGGCCCGCTCTTCCTCGTCGCGGCCGCCGCGGGCAGCGTGTTCCCGGCGCGCCGTGCCTGGGAAGCCCTGTCGCAGGGACGGCTCGACATCAACGCCCTCATGGTCGTCGCCGTCGCCGGCGCCGTCGTCATCGGCGAGTGGGAAGAGGCCGCGATGGTCGTGTTCCTGTTTGCCGTCGCACAGTGGCTGGAAGCGCGCAGCGTGGCGCGGGCGCGCGCCGCCATCGCCGCGCTCCTCGACCTCACGCCTCCCGAGGCGCGCATCGAGCTCGCCGACGGCGAGCGCCTCGTGGCGCTCGACCGGGTTGCCCCGGGCCAGACGATGCGCGTGCGGCCCGGCGAGCGCGTCCCGCTCGACGGCACGATCATCGAGGGGCGATCCGACGTCAACCAGGCGCCCATCACCGGCGAGTCCATTCCCGTGGACAAGCACATCGGCGATCTCGTCTACGCCGGCAGCATCAACGGCCACGGATCGCTGCGCGTGAGCGTCACGAGCCGGCGCGACGACACGACCCTCGCGCGCATCATCCATCTCGTCGAGCACGCGCACACCGAGCGCGCCCCCCTGCAGCGGTTCATCGAGCGCTTCGCCGCCTGGTACACGCCCGCCGTCGTCGTCGTCGCCGCGCTGGTGGGCATCGTGCCGGTGCTGGCCGGGCAGCCGGCGGACGTCTGGGTCTATCGCGCCCTGGTCGTGCTCGTGGTCGCCTGCCCGTGCGCGCTCGTGATCTCCACGCCCGTGTCGATGGTGTCGGCGCTGGCCGGCGCGGCGCGACAGGGTGTGCTCATCAAGGGCGGGGCGGCGCTCGAGCGACTGGCCGCCGTGTCGGCCCTGGCGTTCGACAAGACGGGAACGCTGACGCGCGGGGAGGTGGCGGTCGGCGCCGTGGACGCGTATGCCGGACTGGTGGACGACACCGAGCTGCTGCGTGTGGCGGCCGCCGTCGAGCAGTATTCCGAGCATCCGGTGGCGCAGGCCATCGCGCGGGAGGCGCAGGCGCGCGGCATCGTGCCTCCCCCGGCGACAGAGGTGCGCGCGCTTCCCGGGATGGGCGTCGAAGGCGTGGTGGACGGAGCGGACCTGCTGTGCGCGGCGCCGCGCTACTTCCGCGAGCGCCATGCGGTGGACGCGGCGGCCGACGAGCGCGCGGCGCGTCTGCTGGCGCAAGGCCTGTCGCCCGTCATCGTCTCGCGCAACGGCCTGGTGCTCGGTATCGTCGGCGTTGCCGACCGCGAGCGGGAGCAGGCGCGCGACGTCGTGCGCGCGCTGCACCAGCACGGCGTCTCCCGTGTCGCGATGCTCACCGGCGATCACGAGGCCACGGCCCGCGCCATCGGCCGGCGCGTCGGGGTGGACGATGTGCGCGCCGAGCTGCTGCCCGAGGGCAAGGTGACCGCCGTGGCGGCGCTGCGCGGCAGCGGCCTGGTGGCCATGGTGGGGGATGGGATCAACGACGCGCCCGCGCTGGCTGCGGCCGACGTCGGCATCGTGATGGGCGCGGTCGGCAGCGACGCCGCCATCGAAACGGCCGACATCGCGCTCATGACCGACGATCTGTCGCGGATTCCCTACGCGCTCCGGCTCGGCCGCGCCACCGTGCGCAACGTGCACGCCAACGTGGCCATCGCGCTCGGGCTCAAGGCAGCGTTCGTCGCCGCCGCCGCGTTCGGTGCCGCAACGCTCTGGATGGCGGTGCTCGCCGACACCGGCGCGTCGGTGATCGTCCTGGTCAACGCGCTGCGCCTCCGCCGCTTCCGCTAGCCGCGCGCTCCGTCGTGGCGCTACCGCGCGAGTGGCCGACCTCAGGCGGTCGGTTCGGTCGGGGTGTCCGGGACGGGAGCGTCCTCGGGAGCGGGCTCGTCGGCGAAGTGCGCATCCACGAAGTCGTCGATGGCGCTCTGATCGGCGGCGTCCACGCGGGTGAAGGCCAGCCCCATGCCCGAGTTGCTGTCACTCCAGCAGACGCGCGCCTCGAGGTCGATGTCCTTCTTCGAACCGGGAAGGCGGAAGCGCAGCTTCACCTCGGTGTCGCGTTCGAGCGGGCTGGTCGTGCGGATCGCCATGCCGCCGCGATTGATGTTGAGCGTGAGCGCGGCCGCGATCGTGCCGCCGGCGCGATAGGCGATCGGGATGCCGAGCACGAGGCGCTTGGAGACGCGGCGGTTGAAGTTGTCCGGGAAGAGGTGCGGCGCGAGCGACGGCAGGATGTGCTGGGCGGCGCTGTACTCGTTGATGTAGCCGCTGACGCCCAGTGCCGCGAGCTCGCGCACCTCTTCGGCGCTCGACACCGTACCCGAGAAGACCAGGATGGGGAGCCGTCCGCCGTCGAGCTTGCGCACGGCCCGAATGAGGTTGGCCCCCGACTGGTGCGGCAGCTTCAGGTCCACGAGCAACAGGTCGATCTGGTCGATGTCGGCGCGGACGCGGGCCAGCAATTCCGCGGCACTCCTGGCGAACATCGCCCGGTGACCGGCGCCTTCCAGCGCCGTCATGAAACGCTCCCGGACGAACGGCGTGTCGTCGGCGATCAGCACGGTCTTGCCCGGGACGGCAGATGACGCCATAGGTTCGAGAGTATATAATCCCTCAAGGTTTATCGGCCGCAAGGAGCCTGTCTGATGTCCGCCATTTGCCCGGAGTGCGATTCCGATATCGAGCTCGACGAACTCGACGTCGACATCGGTGACGAGCTCACCTGCTCGGAATGCGGCTCCCTGCTTCGCGTTGCCAACGACTCGCCCGTCGAGCTCGAAGCCGCCGACGACGAGGACGACCTCGACGACGACGACGACGAGGAAGACGACTCCGAAGACGGGGATGAAGAGTACGAGGAAGAGGAAGACGAAGAGGACGAGGACGAGAGCTACGACGAGTGAGCTCCTGGCCTCGCGCGCGGCGCGGCTCGAGGCCCGTCTCTCCGAGCTCGGTTCCGTCATCGTCGCCTTCAGCGGTGGCGTGGACAGTGCGTTCCTGGCCGTCACGGCCGCCCGGGTGCTCGGTGAGCGCGCACTCGCCGTGACCGCGCTCAGCCCCAGCTACCCGGAATCTCACAAGCAGCTGGCGCTCGGCGTCGCCGCGGAGTTCGCCCTGCGGCACGAGTGCATCGAGACCGCCGAGCTCGAGCGCCCCGAGTACCGCGCCAACGCCGGCAACCGCTGCTACTTCTGCAAGGACGAACTCTACGCGCACCTGGCGTCGCTGGCCCGCGCGCGCGGTGTCGCGCACGTCCTCGACGGCAGCAACGCCGACGACCGCGGCGACTACCGGCCCGGCCGCCAGGCCGCGCGCGAGCACGGCGTGCTGAGCCCGCTCGACGAGGCCGACCTCGGCAAGGACGACATCCGCACGCTCGCACAGCAGGCGGGCATGCGCACGTGGAACGAGCCGGCCTCGGCCTGCCTGTCGTCGCGCATCCCGTACGGCAGTGAGGTCACACCCGACAAGCTTCGGCAGATCGAACGGGCGGAGGCCGCCGTGCGGGCGCTCGGCTTCCGCGTGTTTCCGCGTTCGCCACCACGACGCGGTCGCGCGGCTCGAGATCGCGCGACGAGATGAGCCGCGCGCTCGAGCCCGACGTCAACGCCCGGCTGGTCTCCGATCTCAAGGCCATCGGCTATCAGTTCGTCAGTCTCGACCTGCAGGGCTACCGTCTCGGCAGCCTCAACGAGGCGCTCCGCCTGCGGCCGGTCTCGTGACCCCGCGCCGCGTCTGGCTGCGCTGGCGCTGGTGGTGGGCCTGGCGCACCTGCCGTTCCTGCCCGGCCACCTCGAGGACATCGACTCGGTCAACTTCGCGCTCGGCGTGCGCGACTTCGACGTCGCCCAGCACCGGCCGCATCCGCCGGGATACCCCGTGTCGGCCTGGGAAGGCGGCTGCCGCGATGGTGGGCGTCGTGTCCGGCGGTGCGGCGCCGGCGGAGATCCAGGCGCGGGCGCTGGCGGCGATCTCGCTCGTGGCCGCCGTCGTGGCGGTGTTCCTGCTCTATCGCGTGTTCGCCGCGCTCGTCCCCGTGCGCGGCATCGAACCAGCGTGGATGGGACTGGACCCCGTCGCGCTCGGCGCCGTCGTGGTCACGATGACGAGCCCGCTCCTCTGGACGCTGGCGGTGCGGCCGATGAGCGATCTGCCCGGCTTTGGTGCTGGCGCTGGGGTCGCTGGCCTGCCTGGCGAGCGTGGTGAGTGGCAGACGCCCGGCCCCGACGGCGACCGGCGCCTGTCAACCGACATGCTGGTGGCGTCCGGGCGCATGATCGTGCTCAGGTCGTTGTTCGCAGGCACGGCGATCGGTCTTCGGACGCAGACGCTGTGGCTGACCGCGCCCGTGCTGCTGCTGGTGCTGCTGGACCGCGTCGGCCGCGGCGTGGCGGGCGCCCTGATGGGGGCCGTGATGGCTTCCGCGATTGGGGCGCTCGCGTGGGCGGTGCCGCTCGTGATCGCCAGCGGCGGCCTCACCAGCTACACGGCGCTCGGCGTGCAGGCGGGCGAGGACTTCGCCAGCGGCGAGATGCTATACCAACCCCGCGCCGCGCCTGGTGGCGATGGCCCTGGTGCACACGTTCGTGGACCCGTGGGACGTCCTGCCGCTCGCGATCGCGGTGCTCGCGCTGGCGGCCGTGGGCGCGGTGGGCCTCCTCGTCGGCGAGCGCCGCACGCTGGTCTTCCTGTCGGTCCTCGGCGTCCCCGTACTGCGCGTTTCACCTCCTGTTCCAGGACACCTCGTTCACGCGGTACGCGCTGCCCCTCGTCCCGGTCGTGGCCTATCTCGCCGTCCGCGGCGCGGAGACGGCCACCAGGCGCGCGGCGATACCGGCCGCAGCGGTGCTCTCGGTGTGGGCGATCGCGGTGGCGGCCCCGCGCTCTCCGCGTACCGCCACCCCCGCGCCGGCCGTGCGCGCGGTGGAAGCCATGAACGCCGAGGCGGGCACGACGCCGCCGGCCGCGCTCGCGATGCACCAGACGTTCGTGCGGCCGCTCGAGGCCGAGGACGTGCACGTCGCGCCGCTCCTGCCGTCGCCTCCGCGCCGCGAGTGGCTCGAGCTGGCGCAGTACTGGAAGGGCGGCGATCCTGGCGTCGTCTGGTTCCTGGCGGACCCGCGCCGCACCGATCTCGCGCTGATCGACGGTCGAAGCCGGCGGGAGCTCGGCGCGTTCGACTGGGCGCCATCGGGGCGCCGCGTGTTCGAGGGCTGCGTCCCGGGGCGGTGCGGTGGCTCCGGCTGGACGTGCCCCGGTGGTTCGCGGAGGAAGGCTGGGCGCTGACCCCCGAGACGGCCGGGATGGCGGGGCTCATGGGCCGCGGGCCACACCTGGGTGGCATCACGGCACGGGTGCGCCGCGACGCGAAGGCGATGCGCGTCCTGATCGGCGGCCGCAACCTCGCCGCGCCTGGCGACCCCGCCGCGCGGTTCTCGCTCGCACTCGACGGGCACGTCGTCGAGCAGTGGGACGTGGCGCCGGGGTTCTTCCTGCGGGTCGTCGACCTGCCGGCTGGTGCCCTGTCCGGAGACGGCCGCTGGGCGGCGCTCACGATTCAGTCGGCCGCGGTGACGGGCGAGGCCGTGGTGCCCACCGCGATCGAGCAGTTCGATCTGCAACCCGCCGGGACGCTGGTCTGGGGGTTCGATGACGGCTGGCACGAGGCGGAGTACCCGGCGTCCGGCGTGTGGCACTGGACGAGCGACCGCGCCACGCTGCGCGTGGCCGGGGCGACCACGGCCGTGCGGGTCAGCATCGGCGCCGAACCGCCGCTGCGCTACTTCGACGCGCCGAGCGAGTGACGGCGTGGGCGGGCGATTCCGAGATCGCGCGTGCCACGATGGGCAGCGATGGTGTCTGGTCCTTCGAGGTGCCGCGCGAGGCGCTCGCGGCCTCCGGCGGCCGCATCACGATCGCCACCAGCCAGACCTTCTCGCCCGCCGAGCGCGGCGGGCCGCCGGATCAGCGGCGTCTCGGACTGCGAATCTTCGAAATCCGTGTAAATCCGGTCAGTTTGCGTTGACAGTCGAGCAGCGCACATTTATTCTCGCGGGCATGACTCGACGGTCACTGCAGCTCACCGCGCTCGCGCTCGCGCTGTCCATTGGCGCGGCCGCGTGCGGCAAGAAGGCTCCCGAAACCGCTCCTCCACCACCCCCACCGCCCGCAGCGCCGGCGCCGCCGCCCCCGGCACCGCCGCCGCCTCCACCGCCACCGCCACCGCCCGCACCGGCTCCTCTGACGGAGGACCAGTTGTTCGGCGGATGACGCTGCAGGGCTGAACGCGAAGCGCCGCTCGCCGACGTTTTCTTCGACCTCGATCAGTCGACCATCCGGGACGAGGGCCGCTCGACGCTGTCGCGTAACGCCGATTACCTGAAGCGCTGGATGAGCACGCGTGACCGTCGAAGGCCACTGCGACGAGCGCGGCACGGCCGAGTACAACCTGGGGCTCGGTGAGCGGCGCGGCAACGCCGTGAAGGAGATACGGTGAGCCTTGGCGTCGCCGCCGACCGCATCACGGTGGTGTCGAAGGGCAAGGAAGAGCCCGTCTGCACCGAGTCGGCCGAGCTGCTGGCGGCGCAACCGCCGCGGCCACTTCATCTTCACCGCCAAGTAAGTCTGGCGCCGCGCCGGGGAGACCCCGGCGCAGTTCCATCCCCTTCGTGCGGGCCGGGTCCTCCGGCTTGCGGGGCCAGGCCTTCCGGCTGCTATTCCGATCTGACCGTTTCGCCGGTGTCTCGAGCGATCGCCTCGGCTGCCGCCCGTGGGTCCTGCGCCGCCGTGATCGGCCTCCCGATGACCAGCCACGACGCGCCGGCCGCTACCGCGTCGGCGGGCGTCATCGTCCGGGCCTGATCGTCAGTGCCCGCCTGCGCCGCCGGCCGGATGCCGGGGGTGACGATGGCGAAGTCCGGCCGCAGGCGGACCGGATGGCCGCAATCTCCTGCGGTGACGCCACGACGCCGTCGAGGTCGGCGTCGCGCGCCAGCGTGGCGGTGCACGACCTGGTCGAGGACCGAGCGGGTGACGCCGACCTCGGCGAGGGCGCCCTCGTCGAGGCTCGTGAGGACCGTGACGCCGATGACCAGCGGGCGTTCCCGTCCGGAGGCCTCGGCCGCCGTCCGGGCCGCCTGCGCGGCGCGCATCATGGCGGAGCCGCCGGAGGCGATGCACGTTGACCATCCAGGCGCCGGTGGAGGCGGCCGACGCGACGGCGCCCGCCACGGTGTTGGGAATGTCGTGGAACTTGAGGTCGAGGAACACCCGATCGCCGCGCGCCGCGAGCGTGCGGACGATGTCCGGTCCCTCGGCGGTGAAGAGCTGCTTGCCGATCTTGTAGCCGGCAACGGTGCCGCGCAGCGTGTCAGCGAGCGCGAGCGCCTTCTCGCGGGAGTCGACGTCCAGGGCGACGAGGATGCGGTTCATGCGTGCACGGCCTTGGGCGGCGTGGGATCGAACGCGCCGATCAGGTCGGCGAGACGCTCGAACCCGTGCCGGTCGAGATAGTCGTCCAGGCCGGCGAGCACCTTGCCCCAGACGAAGGGATCCACGAAGTTGGCCGTGCCGATCTGCACGGCGGTCGCGCCCGCGAGCATGAACTCGAGGGTGTCGCGGGCGTCGGTGATGCCGCCCATGCCGATGACGGGGATCTTCACCTGCTGTGCGCACTCCCACACCATGCGGACGGCAATCGGCCGGATCGCGGGCCCGCTCAGTCCGCCGAGGACGTTGGTGATGGTGGGGCGGCGCGCCTCGACGTCGATGGCCATGGCCAGGAACGTGTTGACCAGCGACACCGCGTCCGCCCCGGACTCCTCGGCCGCCCGCGCGAACGAGGCGACGTCGGTCACGTTGGGCGTGAGCTTCGGGATGACGGGCAGGTGGGTGACCTTGCGGACGGCGGACACGACCTGTGCCGTGCCCAGCAGGCTGCAGCCGAACTGGATGCCGCCTTCCTTGATGTTCGGGCACGAGATGTTGAGCTCGATGGCGGCGACGCCTTCGGCCTGCGTGAGCACGCGCGAGACCTCCGCGTACTCGTCGATACTCGACCCGCACACGTTGACGAACACGCGCGCGCCGCGCTCGCGCAGCACCGGCAGCTTCTCGCGGACGAACCGGTGCACCCCGATGCCCTGCAGGCCGATCGCGTTGATCATCCCGGCGGGCGTCTCGACGATGCGCGGAGGCGGGTGGCCTTCGCGTTCGGTCATGAAGAGGCCCTTGACGCAGACGCCGCCGAGCCCCGAGAGGTCCACGAGATCCTCGTACTCGAGGCCGTAGCCGAAGCACCCGCTGGCGGCGATGAGCGGGTTGGGCAGTTCGAGGTTGCCGATGCGGACGCGCAGATCGCGAGCCATCAGTCCCACACAATCTCGGCCCCGTCGAAGACGGGACCAGCCACGCACGAGCGCACGAAGTGCGGCGCCGTGCCGTTTTCCCTGACCTTGATGACGCAGCTGTAGCAGCCGCCGAGCCCGCAGCCCATCGTCCGTTCGACCGACACCTCGCAGGGCTGGTGATGGCGCTGTGCCACCTCGGCCACCGCCGCGAGCATGGGTTCCGGGCCGCACGCATACACCCTGGTGCTGCCGGGGGCGCGATCGCCGAGCGCCCGGTCGAGCGGCACGGTGACCCGGCCGTGCTCGCCGCGGGATCCGTCCTCGGTGGTGAGGACGAGCGTGATGCCGAGCCGCTCGAAGTAATCGAGGTAGAAGAGCTCGGCGTCGGACCGTGCGCCGTAGAACAAGGTGGCGGGCGTGCCTCGGCCGACCAGGGCCTCGGCCAGCGTCGCAAACGGCGCGAGGCCCACGCCACCCGCGACCATCCAGGCCTCCTGCGACGCGATGTCGGTGGTGAACGGCCGCCCGAGTGGCCCGAGACACGCGATCCGGTCGCCCGGCTCGGCGTCGTACAGGCGGGCGGTGGTGCGTCCGGCGCGCTTGTTGAGGAGCGTGATGGCCGTGGGCGTCCCGCGGTCGTCGCGGATGACCTCGAAGACGGAGAACGGCCGCCGCAGGAGCGTTTCGGTCATGGCGGCGGGCCGGACCATGACGAACTGACCGGGCTCGGTCCGCGCCCCCACCTCGGCGGCCGAGAGCGTCAGGACGTTGTAGTCGCGCGACAGCCGCCGATTGGCCACGACCGTCGCGTCCACATCGATGGGCGGCATCTCTTCAGTATAGCGGGCGGCGGATGGGGAAACGCAGGAGCCAGGAATTCAGAAGTCAGAATGACGAATGCAGAAGGTCGTCACGCAGTGGACGGTCGCATTCTGAATTCTGAATTCCGAATTCCGAATTCCCGCGTTCCATCCCTCCTGCCTTACGATCCTCCCGTGCGCTACCTGCGGATGCTGTCCAACTCGGTCATTGCCGGGGGCGTGGCGGCGGCGTACCTGACCGTGCTGGTCCTGCAGCTGAACCCGGCGTATCCGGTGGAGGCGGGCGCGGTGGGGCCGCTGGCGCTCACGCTGGGGGCGGCGTACGGCATCAACCTCACGGTCGCCTTCTATGCGGTGATCGTGTTCCGGCAGATCCTGGCCGTCGAGGTGCTCTCGCCGGGCTGGGTGAGCGTGCGCCTCCTCTCGTGGCTGCTCACCATGGCCGCCATGGGCGGCGCGGCGGTGATGTGGCTCAACCTCAACGGCTTCGCGCCCGTTCTCGACGTCGAGACGCAGCGCCGCATGGCTGCCGGGGCGATCGTCGTCAGCGCGGCCGCGGTGGTGTTCCTGATGATCGGGCTGGCGCACCTCAGGCGCCGCGGCGGCCGCTCGAGCGCGACGACGCTCGTGCTGACGGCGCTGATGTCGGTCATCATGCCCACGGTGCTGCGCGGGCCCGCGCGCGCGGCGCCGCTGCCGCCTCCCGCGCCGGCGCCCTTCGCGCCGCGCGAGCCGCTGCCGGTCGTGTCCGGCGGCCGCGTCTTCATGATGCTGCTCGACGGCGCCACGCTCGACGTCATCACCCCGGCGGTGGCCGAAGGGCGGTTGCCGAACTTCGGCCGCATCTTCGACGGCGGCTCGGTCATGCACCTCGCCACGATCCGGCCGACGCAGGCCGAGCCGGTGTGGAGCACCGTGGCCACCGGCCGGGTGCCGATGGCGGACGGGGTCCGCTCGTCAGCGTCGTACCGGGCGCTGGGCATGACGCCCCCCATCTCGCTGCTGCCCGACTACTGCTTCGCCCAGGCGCTGGTGCGCTTCGGGTTCCTCTGGCAGGAGCCGCACGCCGCGCCCGACCTGGCGGCGCGGCCCCTCTGGCACGTCCTGAGCGATCAGGGCGTCTCCGTGGGCGTGATCGGCTGGCCGCTCACCCAGCCGGTGGCGCCCGTGCAGGGATACCTGGTGAGCGACACGTTCCACCGACTGGCGGGGGCCGAGGTGGACCTCGACGGCGGCTCCTCGGTGTGGCCCCCCTCGATGTTCGAGAGCGCCCGCGCCACCCTCACGGCTGCGCCGGCACCGGACCCGGTGGCACTGGTGTCGATGATGGGCGGACCGCCGGCCGGCGACTACGACATGGCCAGCGACCCGGACCCCGTGGTTGCCGACCGCGTGCACGCGGCGCTGGTTGACGCCTTTGCCGGCATCCCGGTGCGCTTCCTCGCGGTGCGCTTTCCGGGTGTGGACGCGGTGGGGCACTACTTCCTGCGCTTTGCCAGCCCGTCGGCGTTCGGCGATGTCTCCGACGAGGAGCGCCGCCGCTACGGCCGCGTGCTGGAGCAGTACTACGGCTTCATCGACACCCACGTGGGCCGCCTGATCGACGCGCTCGGCCCCGACGACCTGCTGCTGGTCGTGTCTGCCTACGGCATGGAGCCGCTCAGCCCGGGCAAGCGCGTGCTCGAACGGCTGGTGGGAAATCCGGCCATCAGCGGCACCCACGAGCGCGCGCCCGACGGATTCCTGCTGGCGTTCGGGGCGCCGGTGCAGCCGGGCCGCCCCGCCCGCGCGTCGGTGGTGGACGTGGCCCCGACGATCCTCTACTTCTTCGGCCTGCCCGTCGGCCGGGACATGGAAGGCTTCGCGCGCACGGAACTGTTCCGGGGCGCGTTCACGGCTGAACGGCCGGTGACATACATCCCGAGCTACGGGAGGTAGGCGTCTGAAGTGCAGGGTGCCTGGTGCCGCGTGCCGGGTGCGCGTGCAGGGTGCCTCGTGCGGGGTGCGGGTGCCGGGTGCGCGTGCAGGCCCCCGCGCGCTGGACGGACACCACGAAGGCGCGAAGGGGTCTTCTCCTCCGCTCACGAAGGGGACGAAGGTCAGGAAGCAGGGCACGGTCCAGGCTGGCGCGCCGCCCACGACTCACTCCGGTGGCTTCGGAGAGAAACCACGAAGGCACGAAGGGGCTTCTCCTCCGCTCACGAAGGGACGAAGGTCAGGAAGCAGGACATGGTTCGCCCCAGCCCGCTCCCCACGACTCCCGCGCACCCGGCACTCGCACCGCGCACCTGCACCTCTGCACGCGCACCCGGCACCCCGGCACCAGGCACCCGGCACACGGAGGGTTCGGCAAGACACCACGAAGGCACGAAGGGTCTTCTCCTCCGCTCACGAAGGGGACGAAGGTCAGGAAGCAGGACATGGCTCGTCCCAGCCCGCTCCCACGACTCCGCGCACCCGGCACTCGCACCGCGCACGCGCACCTCTGCACGCGCACCCGGCACCCCGGCACCAGGCACCGGGCACACGGAAGGTTCGGCAAGACACCACGAAGGCACGAAGGGGTCTTCTCCTCCGCTCACGAAGGGGACGAAGGTCAGGAAGCAGGACATGGCTCGTCCCAGCCCGCTCCCCACGACTCCCGCACCCGGCACTCGCACCGCGCACCCTGCACCCTGCACGCGCACCCGGCACCCCGGCACCAGGCACCCGGCACACTGAAGGTTCGGCAAGACACCACGAAGACACGAAGCGTTCTCCTCGCGGTGCACGAAGGCAACGGAGGTCGGTAAGGTGAGACCTGGTCTGGCCGGCCTCGCCGCCGCGCACGCGGCACTCACCGCGCACCCTGCACCCTGCACGCGCACCCGCACACGCACCGCGCACCCTGCACCCGGCACGCGCACTCGGCACCCCGGCACCAGGCACCCGGCACCTCGGCATCGCCCTTGCTCGCCTGTCCATCATGGGCGCCCAGCGATTCACCGATCTCGTGGCATGGCAGCTGTCGAACCAATTGAAGACGGAGGTCGACGCAATTCTCGAGAGGCCAGGGCACGCCGCAATCGCAGGTTCTGCGAACAGGCATCCGACGCCGCCCGCGGCGCGCCCACGCTGGCCGAGGGTTTGGCCGCTACGGTCACCGCGAGTTCGCCCGCTACTGCCGCATGGCTCGCGCGAGCCGCTCGAGACGCAGAATCACCTGATCGATGCGAGGGATACTGGGCATCATCACCCCGGGGAGTTCGATCCGCTCTGGGCGCTCGCCGAGCACGCCATCGCCACGGTGACGGCCCTGCTGCGCTATCTCGACGGTGGTGAACGGCGCGGCCGGCGCTCATAGACAGTCGCGGCCGCACGTGCAAGCACCACGCTCCGAGAAGACACCACGAAGGCACGAAGGGGTCTTCTCCTCCGCTCGAAGGGGACGAAGGTCGAGAAGGCAGGGCATGGTTCGGATCCGGCACGCCGCTCACGACTCCCGCGCACCCGGCACTCGCACCGCGCACGCGGCTCCCTGCACGCGCACCCGGCACCCCGGCACAAGGCACCGGGCACACTGAAGATTCGGCGAGACACCACGAAGGCACGAAGGGTCTTCTCCTCCGCTCACGAAGGGGACGAAGGTCAGGAAGCAGGACATGGTTCGTCCCCGCCCGCTCCCCACGACTCACGCGCACCCGGCACTCGCACCGCACCCTGCACCTCTGCACGCGCACCCGGCACCCCGGCACCAGGCACCCGGCACACTGAAGGTTCGGCAGGACACCACGAAGGCACGAAGCGTTCTCTCGCGGTGCACGAAGGCAACGGAGGTCGGGAAGGCGGGACCGGTCTGGCCGGCCTCGCCGCCGCGCACGCGGCACTCACCGCGCACCCTGCACCGCACGCGCACCCGGCACCCCGGCACCAGGGCACCCGGCACACTGAATTCGGTCGACACGGACCGCCGCCCACGCTCACTCGCACCCAGCACTCGCACCCAGCACTCGCACCCAGCACTCGCACCCAGCACTCGCACCCCGCACCCTGCACTCTGCACGCGCACCCGGCACCCCGGCACCCGGCACCCTGCACGTCCGACCGTGCTAGACTGGCCCTCTTTAAACGCGAACCCGAGAGTTCGCAAAGAGGGGTACATGCACGATTCCTGTCCGGAGGTCCCGCCATGCCCGTAGTCATGGACGGCGACCGCATCCTCGCGCGCTCACGCGCATCGCGCACGAAATCATCGAACGCAACCACGACATCGCCGGCCTCGGCCTGGTCGGCGTGCGCTCGCGCGGCGTGCCGCTCGCCCGCCGTGTCGCCGGCATCCTGCACCAGGTCACCGGCGCCGAAGTCCCGACCGGCGCGCTCGACATCACGCTCTATCGCGACGACCTCATGCGCGCGGCCGTCGGGCCGCAACCGCTCGTCCGCAAGACCGAGATTCCCTTCTCCATCGACGACCGCACCATCGTCCTCGTCGACGACGTGCTCTACACGGGCCGGACGACGCGGGCGGCCCTCGACGCCCTGATCGACTTCGGCCGGCCCCGTGCCATTCAGCTCGTGGTGCTCGTGGACCGCGGCCACCGCGAGCTGCCGATCAAGGCGGACTACGTCGGGAAGAACGTGCCGACCTCCCGGCGGGAGAGCGTGCAGGTGCGGCTGCAGGAACTCGACGGCGTGGACGAAGTCGCCGTCCAGATGGAGGAGTAGCGCAATGGATGCCACGGCCGCACCGGCGCTCAGCCAGAAGAACCTCCTCGGCATCGCCGACCTCACGCCCGAGGAGATCGTCCTCATCCTCGACACCGCCGAGGCCATGAAGGAAGTGGGGAAGCGGGCCATCAAGAAGGTGCCGACCCTGCGCGGACGCACGGTGGTCAACCTGTTCTTCGAGCCCAGCACCCGCACGCGGACGTCGTTCGAGATTGCGGAGAAGCGCCTCAGCGCCGACACGCTCAACGTCGCGATCGGTACTTCGAGCGTCGTGAAGGGAGAGACGCTGGTCGACACCGCCCTCAACATCGAGGCCATGGCGCCCAGCATGATCGTGCTTCGTCATGCATCGTCGGGTGCGTGCCACCTGCTGTCGCGCATCTGCAAGGCCGCCATCATCAACGCCGGCGACGGCATGCACGAGCACCCGACGCAGGCGCTGCTGGACGCGTTCACGATCAGGGAACGCAAGGGCCGGATTCGCGGCCTGAAGGTCGCCATCTTCGGCGACCTGCTGCACAGCCGGGTGCTGCGCTCCAACCTGCTGCTGCTGAGCAAGCTCGGCGCGGAGCCCTGGGTCTGCGGTCCATCCACCCTCATCCCGCCGGGCCTGCGCGAGCTGGGCGTGCGGGTGACCACGCGCGTCGACGAGGCCGTGGAAGGCGCCGACGTCGTGATGATGCTGCGCATCCAGCTGGAACGGATGCAGGGCGGCTACTTTCCCTCGCTGCGCGAGTACTTCAGGACCTTCGGCATGACGGAGCAGCGCGTACGGCTGGCGCAGCCCGACGTCATCATCATGCACCCCGGACCGATCAATCGAGGCGTCGAGATCGCATCCGAGGTGGCCGATGGCCCGTTCTCGGTGATTCTCGATCAGGTGGCCAACGGCGTGGCGGTCCGCATGGCGGTGCTGTACCTGCTGGCCGGTGGAGCAGACGATGAAGCGGTTGCTTAAAGGGGCGCGGGTCGTAGACCCCGCCAACGGGATCGACGGACAGCTCGACGTGCTCATCGACGGCGAGCGGATCGCCCAGGTCGGGCGCGACCTGCCGGCCGACCTCGCCGATGGCGGGGAGGTCCTGCGGCTGCCCGCGGGCCTGGTGATCTGCCCCGGGTTCATCGACATGCACGTGCACCTGCGCGAGCCGGGCCAGGAGCACAAGGAAACGGTGGCCACCGGCGTGCTGTCGGCCGTGTCGGGCGGGTTCACGGCGGTGGCGTGCATGCCCAACACCAAACCGGTGAACGACAACGCCGGCGTCACCCAGCTCATCCTGCAGAAGGCGCGGGAAGCCAACCTCGCGCGCGTGTATCCGATCGGCGCGGTGTCTCGGGGGCAGCGGGGCGAGGAGCTGGCCGACATCGCCGAGCTGCGCGAAGCCGGGTGCGTGGCCGTGACCGACGACGGCCTGCCGATTGCGAGCGCCATCCTGGCCAGGCGGGCGCTGGAGTACACCAGCATGTTCGGCATGCCGGTGATCGAGCACTGCGAGGATCAAAGCCTCAAGGGCGACGGCGTCGCGCACGAGGGCCCGGTGGCGTCCGGGCTGGGCCTGCGCGGTATTCCGGGGGTGGCCGAGGCGATCACGGCCGGCCGCGATATCCTCCTCGCCGAGATGACCGGCGGGCACGTGCACGTCGCGCACATGAGCGCGTGGACCACGCTCGAGGCCGTCCGGCAGGGGAAGAGCCGCGGCGTCCGGGTGACGGCCGAAGTCTGTCCCCACCATTTCACGCTGACGGATGAGCTGCTGAAGGGGCCGATCCCGTACGATACGAACGCCAAGATGAACCCGCCGCTCCGCGAGGCCCGTGACCGCGACGCCATGCTCGCCGGCATCGCCGACGGCAGCGTCGACGTGATCGCGACCGACCATGCGCCGCACCACTACGACGAGAAGAACGTCGAGTTCGACCGCGCGCCGTTCGGGATCGTGGGGCTGGAGACGGCCGTGCCCATCGTGCTCGACCGCCTCGTGCGGGCGGGCGTGATCTCGCTGCCCCGGATGGTGGAGCTGATGTCGGTGAACCCTGCCCGCATCCTGAACGTGACCGGCGGCTCGCTCGCCGCGGGCCAGCCCGCCGACATCACGGTGCTCGCGCCGGACCTGTCGGTGACCATCGACCGCGGCGCGCTGCGCAGCAAGTCGAAGAACACCCCGTACCACGGATGGACGTTCACCGGCGGTGTCGCGGCCACCCTTGTCGGCGGCCGTGCCGTGTTCACGAGCGCCGCCGCCGGCTGGCCCGACTCGGCCTAACCCACCGCCCGCGAGGCACGACCAGAAACAGCCATGGATATCCTGCTCTGGCGGTGGAGCACAGCGGTCCAGCTCACCTCACTGCTGATGGTGGCAGGGTTCTTCGTGGTCCTCGCGCGCTCGTCGCGGCGCGTCGAGGTCAAGTGGTGGGTGCTGGCCTGGGCCGCCAACGCCACGGCACTGGCGGTGACGGTCTTCTTCTGGTTCGCCCAGCCGTCGAGCCTGGCCCTCGCGATCGGCGGATACACCGCAAGCAAGCTCGCGTTCGTCCTGTGGCTGCTGCTTGGCGCGCTGGCGGTGGGGCGGCCGGGCGCCGACCTGCCGCCGCACCGGGTCGTGCTCACGGCCGTCGCGGCCTACGGGTTCGTCTGCGCCCTGTTCATCCCCTCCATTTCCGTACTGGGACTGGTGCAGCACGCGGTGATGGGCGCCCTGCTGATCAGCGGCGTGGTTGCGCTGGCGGGAGAATGGCGGCACGTGGCGTGGCTGCTGGCGGCGCTTGCGGCGCGGGGCGCCCTGTCCTTCGTGGAGTCCGGCGCCTACTGGGTGGACCTCGACGCAGCGGGACAGTTCTCCGCCGCGGCGCGCGAGCAGGCGGCGTGGCTGCTGGCGGCGAGTTCGACGTTCGACACGGCCGTCGAGTGGTTCGTGGCGCTCGGGTGCGTCCTGGCGGTCTCCGAGCGTGCGCAACGCGAGCTGACCCAGACCAACCGGTACCTGCTCGAGGCCCAGGAACACCTGCGTCACCTGGCGGATCGGGACCCGTTGACGGCCCTCGAGAACCGGCGGGCGCTGCCGACCGTGTTCCGGGACGTCCGGCCCGAGGGCGCCGCGGTCCTCTTCCTGGACCTCGACGGCTTCAAGCAGATCAACGACCTCTACGGCCACGTCGTGGGCGACCAGTGCCTGGTGAGGTTCGCCAACGCGGTGCGCGAATCGTTTCGCCCCAGTGACGCCGTCATCCGGTACGGGGGCGACGAGGTGCTCGTCGTCGCACCCGGGATGGACGAAGCCGCGGCGCATGCGCGCGTGGCCGACCTGCGCGAACGGCTGGCCGACTCCGAGCCCCGGCTGCGGTTCTCGGTCGGGCTGGCGATGATGCCGGTCGGCGGCTCACCCGACCAGGCCTTGCACGACGCGGATCGCGCCATGTATCAATGGAAGCGTCGAGCCTGATCGAGAGTGCCACCCATGCGCGTCCCCTTCGTCCACGTGTCCGCTGCGTTGCTGGCCGCCCTGCTCTGGTGGCCCGGGGTGGCGCCTGCCTCGGCGCAGGCGACGGCGGCGGCGCCGCCCGCCGGCGCCATCACCGCCGACCGGCTGATGGACACCGTCCGCGAGCTGACCTCCGAGCCCTACGCGGGACGGCGGGTCGGAACGCCCGGCGGCATCCGGGCCCGCGACTGGATCAGAGCCCGCTACCGCACCATCGGCCTCGAGCCGGTCGGTGACGGCTTCGACCAGCCGTTCACGTTCACACCCGGCAAGGGAGGGGCCCAGGGAGGCGGCGGTGAGCGGGTCCAGGGCGCCAACCTGATCGGCCGCTGCGCGGGCACCGATCCTTCCAGGCCCGCCATCGTCGTGTCCGCGCACTACGATCACCTGGGCGTGCGCGAGGGACGGACGTATCCAGGCGCCGACGACAACGCCTCGGGCGTCGCGGTCCTGCTCGAGCTCGCCGCCATCTGCACGGCGAACCCGTTCAGGCACGACCTGCTCTTCGTGGCGTTCGATGCGGAGGAAGGCGGCCTCAACGGCGCCCGCGCGTTCATGGCGGCGCCGCCGCTGCCGAAGGCCCGGCTGGCGCTCGACGTCAACCTCGACATGGTGGCGCGGGGCGACAAGGGCGAGCTCTACGTGGCCGGTCTCCACCACACGCCGGCGCTGCGCGCCATCCTCTCGCCGGTCGCCGAGCGCGCGCCGATTGCCGTGCGCTTCGGACACGACCTGCCGGGATCGGGGCACGACGACTGGACCGATCAGTCGGACCACGGCGTCTTCCACGCCGCCGGCATCCCGTTCGTGTATTTCGGCGTCGAGGACCATCCCGATTACCACAAGCCGACCGACACCGCCGATCGCATCGACCCGGTGTTCTTCGCGAAGGCCGCCACCGTGATCCTGGACGCCCTGCGCGCCCTGGACCAGCACCTCCCATAGCCCGCGTGCCCGTCAAGACCCCACCCGCCCGCCGAGCCGCTCCGCGGCGATCAGTGCCCGCCGCCTCCTCTGCGCCATCTGTGCCATCTGCGGCCTCTGTGCCATCTGCGGCCTCCCTGCCATCTGCGGCCCCCTGCATCATCTGCGGCCCTGAAGGCGCGCCTCGACGACCTATGCGCCGCGTTCGACACGGAGCACGCCGTCTCCGGATCCCATCTGGATCGTGCGGCGCTTCCGTCATCCCGCCGATCGCGAGATCGTGGCCTTCTGCGCGGCAGCTCGCCTTCGGCCGCGTGCAGAGCGGTGAACTCCATCGAGGCGCTGGTCGCCGTGATGAGCGACCGGCCGCGGAGTTCGTCACGCCGCTTCGACCGGAGGTGCACGGCGCGGCGCTCTTCCCGCTCGTGCACCGCTGGACGCGCGGCGTGGACTTCGAGTAGCGCTGCTCTGGGTCCTGCGGCAGATGCTGGAGCGCGGCGGGTCCATCGAGGGCTTCTTCGCCGAGGGCCTGGATGCCGAGGCCGAGACCGTCGAAGGCGCGCTGGAGTCCTTCTCGAGGCGCTGCGCGCTCGCGCTGGATCTCACGGAGGCCTACGGCGTCCCGCCGGCGCGCCCGGGCGTCGCCTACGCTAACCTCGCCCTCCTCGGGTGGCGCGTGCAAGCGGCTCAACCTGTTCCTGCGCTGGATGGTGCGGATCGATCGTGTGGACCTGGGCATCTGGTCGCGCGTGCGGCCGGCGCAGCTCATCGTCCCCCTCGATACACACGTCATCCCGCGTGGGCCGCTGCCTGCGGCTCACGACGCTCGCGAGCCCGGGCTGGCGCGCCATGGCGGCCGACATGCGTTCGTTGCGGCAGCTCGACCCGCGCGACCCCGTCCGCTACGACTTTTCCCTCTGCCACCTCAGGATGATGGGATCCTGCGGCTTCGGCCAGCCGCAGAAGGACGGCACGGTGCCCGCTCAAGGGGCGTGCCGGCCGCGGGTCCGACCTGATCGCCGCCGGATCGCCCACCCAGCCGATCGACGAGCGCAGCCGCACCAGGTCCCACCGCAGCTGGCCATGTGTGCTCGGCCACGGCCGCGGGCAGCTGCTCGAACGTCGTCCGGTCGCGAGACTGGTGCAGCGGCGCCGACAGCAGCAGCTGGTGTGCGAACTCGTGGGCCGCGGCGTCCGATGCCCGGCCGATGCCGTCCACGATGACGGCACGCGAGGCACCGGCGTCCGCGTAGACGAGCGCGCTGTTGGCGAAGGAACGCGAACGACGCCTCGCCCTGTCCGCCAGGCCCGGCCATCCCGCGCGACTGGCCCGCCACGCTCACCACGCGGTCGAACCGCGCGTCGCGGACGTCCTGTCGGACGCGGACGTGGTAAACTGGCATCGCGGCGTTCGGAGAACCGGATGCGCAGGCCTCGAACGCGCGCCGGGCGAGCTCTGGCGCAGGCTCGATGCGTGCCAGGTCGGCGTTGTCGAGGGCGGTTGCGAGCTCACCGCGTCCACTGACCACCGGTTCGAACCGAAGCCGGCCTCGACGACCGCGCGTCCGGTCGCGGCCGCCGATGTGCCACGACGCCGCGGTCCCCGCGAGGACCAGCACGGCTGCATTGACGATTCCCTGCCGCGGAAGCTGGGGCACCTGTGAACCCTCGGAGTCGGCGGCCCGGCATCCGCTATGCTCGGGCCGCAGGAGACGATGGGCGCATTCTACAGGCGCTGACCGCCGGCGCGCGTCACGGTGCTGACGGGGGCCGGCATCTCGGCCGCGAGCGGCGTCCACCCACCTTCAGGGGGTACCGGACGGGCTCTGGAACCGGATTCGTGTGGAGGACCTGGCGACGCCGGGGCGTTCGCCCGCGATCCGCGTCTGGTCTGGGAGTGGTACGTGGCGCCGCCAGACCATTGCCGCGTGCGCGCCCAACGACGCGCACCATGTGCTGGCTCGTGGGCACTGCGGTTCCCGGGATTCACCCTGATCACGCAGAACGTGGACGGGCTCCACGAGCGGGCGGGATCCATTGGCGTCCAGCGGCTGCACGGTTCGATCTGGGACGTGGGCTGCTGGCGCGGATGCGCCGGTGTGCCGCATCGCTGGCCTGACGCGACGGTGCCGTTTCGCGAGCTGCCCCCACGCTGCCCCTCCTGTGGCGGACCGCTGCGGCCCGGTGTGGTCTGGTTCGGAGAGGTGCTGGACGCCGACACGTTCGAGCGCTGCGTGGAGGCCTGCACCTGCGACGTGTTCTTCACCGTTGCCAGCACCTCGGCGGTGGTCTACCCGGCGGCCGGACTCGTCGGCGAGGCGCACCGGTCCGGCGCCATGACGGTCGAGATCAACCGGAGGCCACGCCCGCCTCCGCGGTGTGGACGTGGCGGTCGCCGGGCGGGCTGAGGTCGTGCCTCCCGGTGCTCGACCGGGCGCTGGGCTTCGCACCAACTCTCGCTCCGGACGCCATGACCTCGACCCGGTGCTCCCGGCCGACACCGCGGCGATGCACCAGCGTGGACAGGACCAGCGGTCCGGCGCTATCTGGGACGACGAGGTGGTCCCCATGGCGACGGCAGGCCACCCTGGCCAGCGCGCGCGAACTTGCCGCCATCGTTTCGGGCTCTGGTCCGTCCGTCTGCGAGGCGAGCGGACCTCGTCTGGTTTCTGCACGGTCTCCGCTCCCGGCATTGGTGAGTGGCCGGAGCTGCTGTTCGCGCTGCGCGAAGCGAGACACTGGGGCCGCGGACTTGCGCAGGAGGCGGCGCGCGCCCGTGCTCAGCCATGCCTTCGATGTCCTCGGGCTCTGCGCATAGAGCGGCGACCGATGCGCCCAACGAGCCGGTCGCGCGCACGCTGGCGCGCTCGGGTACGGTTCCGAACAGCCAGGGCGATTACCACGGCCTGGACACGCTCTTCTTCGCGTACGCCGCCGCCGACCCGTGGCGCGGGAGTGCTGGCGATGCAATTCCCAGGCGCGGCAGTGGTGGCGACGGCTGATGCCCCGGCCGGCTCCGCCCCGTGCACCGCCGGGAAGGAGTGCGGTAAGGATGGGGGAATCCGCCAGTGGAGGCCGTGTTCGCCGCGGCGTGGGCGGCGGTGGTCGTGACAGCGCGGCCCCCGTTCGACGTCATCATCCGCGGCGGTACCATCATCGACGGGAGCGGCGCTCCGCGTTTCGCCGGCGACGTCGGCATCGCGCGCGAGGCCATCCTGCGTGTCCAGGCCTCGCGGGCGAGCGGGCGACGGCCGAGATCGACGCGACAGGCCTGTTCGTCGCGCCCGAGGATCGTCCAACATCCACTCCCACGCCACGCCCGAGGGCTCCAGTCGGCGGTCAACGCGCAGCAGGGCGTGACGACCGAGATCATCAACGCCGACGGCGGCGGAGACGTCGACCTCGACAACCAGCTGCATCGCCTCCGGGTGGGCGGGCTCGCCGTGTCAACGTTGGCGCGAATATCGGATTCAACACGGTGTGGGCCGAGGTCATGGGGCCCAGCGACCGCAGGCCCTCGCCCGCCGACATCGACAGGATGCGGGGCCTGGTGCTGCGCGGCTTTCAGACGGGCCGCCTTCGGCTGTCTCGGCGGGGAGACTCATCGACTACAAGCCCGCATGCTACGCCACCGCCGAGGAGGTGGGCGCATCGTGGACGTCGCCCGCCTGGCGCGCCAGTTTTCCCAACCACGTCTGACTGACGCCCGAATCGGGCTACAGCTCGCGCGTCGGCGTTGCGGAGACCATTGCCATTGCCGGTCGATCGGGCCTCAACCCGGTCGTCACGCACATGAAGGCACAGGGCCGCGAGCAGGGCACCGCCCCCGCCCTGCTCCGCATGATGGACGAAACCACCGCGCGTGGCACCTACACGTCCGCCGACGTGTGCCCGTATGCCTGGCGGGCCAGAGTGGCCTCGCGGCGCTGCTGGTGCCGGGCTGGGCCCTGGACGGCGAGGCGCGACGCCATGCTCCGGCGCGCTTCGCCAACCCCGAGGAACGCGCGCGCATCATCACGGACGCGGAAGAGGCCATGCAGGCGGAGGATTCCGGCGGCCCACAGGGTTGCGACCGGCCACGGCAAGGAGCTGGTGGATGCGATGCGCGAGTTCGGCATCACCTCGCCGGGCGAGGCGCTCGTGCGCCTGCTCGAACAGCAGGATGGCGGCGCGATCCTGCGCTTTGGCGTGGAGGAGGACCTCATCGCGATCCTGAAGCACCCGAACGCGTCGGTGGCCTGCGACTGCGGCGCCGTGCCCGGGCGCGCCACGCACCCGCGCTACTACGGCACCTTCCCCCGCGTGCTGGGCCGTTACGTCCGCGAGCAGCAGGTACTGACGTGGGAAGACGCCGTGCGCAAGATGAGCGCGCTTCCCGCGGCGACCATGGGCCTGGTCACCCGCGGCTACCTCGCGCCCGGAATGGCCGCCGATGTCGTCGTCTTCGATCCGGCCACGATCATCGACCACGCGACGTTCGAGGAGCCGACGGCGGCATCCGACGGCGTGCGCCACGTCGTCGTCAACGGCGCGGTGGTCTATCGCGACGGCGTGCCGACGGGCGAGCGGGCGGGCCAGGTTCTTCTGCGCGGACCGCACGAGCCCAGCCGGCCCATGAGCACGGCCGTCGCGCGCCGGGTGTCCGGCCGCACGCAGGCGACGGAGCTCGAGGCCAACATCAATGTCCAGCAGGGCCAGGGGCAACGGTCGCCGCGCGGCCGCCTCCGGCTGCTCGACCGGACGTCGAAGACCGCCGTCGAGATGACCGAGATCGGGCTCCTGCAGGTCGCGCCCGGATGGGCGGCCGTCACCGGCGTCGGCCGCATCGGCGACGAGGAGCGCGCGTTCACGGTCGTTGTCGAGCAGGCCGATCCGCTGGACGAGCGCCAGTCCACCACCGTGACGGTGCTCGGCGAGGATGGCTACCAGCTCACGCGCATCGTGATGAAGAACGCGGTGCGCGTCTCGCCGCGGTGAGGCCGGACGTTCGTCCATGCTGATCAACTGCGTCGCCTACGAGAACGGCCGCAAGGTCGCGGACATCCCGCTCCAGGAGATCCGCGCGCACCTCACGGGGCCGAGTTCGTTCGTCTGGGTGGCGCTCAAGGACCCCGACGACGAGGAGCTGCAGTCGGTGGAGAACGAGTTCGGGCTCCACGAGCTGGCGGTCGAGGACGCGCGGCACGGACATCAGCGGCCCAAGCTCGACGAGTACGGGTCGTCCCTCTTCGTCGTCCTCCACGTGGTGGAGCGAGCCGACGGCGAGCTCGTGCAGGGAGAGGTGGCCATCTTCGTGGGGCCGGGCTACATCGTGTCGGTCCGCCGCAACACCGACGTCGGGTTCGCCGACGTCCGTCGGCGCTGCGAGCTGGAGCCCGAACTGCTCCAGCACGGTCCTGCGTATGTCCTCTACGCCCTGATGGATGCGGTGGTGGATCGTTACTTCCCCATCCTGGACGACCTGACAGGCGAGGCCGAGGACATCGAGGAGCGCATCTTCGGCGGGCAGAACACGCGCGCCCAGATCGAAGCGCTGTACACGCTCAAGCGCAAGCTCGTGGTGCTGGACCGCGCGACCGGCCCGCTGCTGGAGGTCACCGGCAAGCTGCACGGCGGCCGCGTGCCCCCGATCTGCGCCGGCCTTCACGACTACTTCCGCGACGTGTACGACCACCTGCTACGGCTGAAGCAGTCGGTGGACAGCCTGCGCGACATGGCCATCACCATCATGTCGGTCAACCTGTCGCTCATCACGATCCAGGACAACGAGGTGACCAAGCGCCTGGCGGCGTACGCGGCGCTCGTGGCAGTGCCCACCCTGATCGCGGGCGTGTACGGCATGAACTTCTCGAACATGCCCGAGCTGCACTACGCCTGGGGGTATCCGGCCGCGCTCGGCGCCATGGCCGTGATCGACGGCTACCTGGTGTATCGCTTCAGGAAGGCCGGATGGTTTTGACCATCAGGCCCGCGGGCGATGCCGATCACGATCGGATCTGGGCGGTGTTCCACGAGGTCGTCTCCGCGGGCGACACCTATGCGTATGCGACGGACACGACGCGTGCGCAGGCGCTGGCCGCGTGGCTGCCGGTGGGCGGCTGGACCTACGTCGCCGAGCTCGACGGCCGGGTCGTAGCGACCTACCTCCTGAAGGCCAACCAGCCGGGACAGGGGAGTCACGTCGCCAACTGCGGCTACATGGTGGCGCGTGAGGCCGCCGGGCGGGGCATCGGCGAGGCGCTCTGCCGCCACTCGCTCCAGGAGGCCTCCCGCCTCGGGTTCCTCGCCATGCAGTTCAACCTCGTGGTGTCCACCAACGAGCGAGCCGTGCGGCTGTGGCAGCGATGCGGCTTCAGCGTCGTGGGCCGACTGCCGAAGGCCTTCCGACATCCGACGCACGGACTCGTCGATGCGCTCGTGATGCACCGGCTGCTGTGACGGGTGTCCACGCGTCCTCCGGGTCCTCCTGTCTGCATCCGGGCGGGGAGTCGTCCACGAGCGCATCGCGGCGTCGTCGATGGCTGGTCATCGTGTTGGCCCTGCTGCTGTCGCCTGGCGTGTCTGCGGCGGACCTCGAGCCGGCAACCGTCGCGGCGTTCGAGCGCTACGTCAGGGCCACCGAGCAGCGCATCGACGCCGAGGCAGGAAGCGCGGACGGCTTCCTGCATCTCGAAACGTCCGACCCCGCTCGTCGTCGGGCCATCCTCGCGTCCCTGCGCTCGGGGGAGGTGCGCGTGGAGCACCTCCCGAATCCACCGGGCCGGCCAGCGCATCCCGTGCCGAATGGACTGGTGCATCACTGGAGCGGGCTGGTCTTCGTGCCGGGCGTCAGCGTGGACCAGGTCCTGCGGCGTGCTGCAGGACTACGATCGCCACGCCGCGATTTACCGGCCGTCTGCTCTAACGCTCCAGGCTGCTTTCGCGGGACGGCGACGTTCCGGTTCCACCTGCGGTTCTTCATGCGCAAGGTGATTGGCGTGACCCTCGACACCGACCACCGAGGCCACCTTCACCCGCCCGTCGCCGCGACGTGCCGCCAGTCGTATCGTCAGCACGCGTGTGCAGGAGGTCGCCGACGCCGGCGAGGCCGACGACACGACCTGCCGGTCGGCGGGGGGCGGCTACCTGTAGCGGATCAACAGCTACTGGCGCGTCGAAGCCGGGGACGATGGCGTCTTCGTGCAGTGCGAGTCCGTGTCGCTGTCTCAGGACGTCCCGGTGCTGCTGGCTGGATCATCCAGGCCGCCGTTACCAACCTCGCGCGAGTCGCTCACCTTCACGCTCGAGAAGACGCGTGATGCGCTCGCCGCCGCGCGCAACAACCGGGCTTCGCGTCCGGTTCCCGCTGGGGCGCATCGGGTGCCGATGTCGTCAGAACCCTCGCACCGCGGGCGGGTGCGCCTCCGGACCCGCGTTCGCTGAGGACGCGTTCCGTACTGCATCGTGCCCTCGACGAGGCAGTCCACGTCGAAGCGCTCCTCGACGCGTCGGCGTCCCGCCCGGCCGTAGGCGGCGCGCAGCTCAGGGTCCTTCAGCAGCCTGACGATTGCGGTCGCGAGCGGCCGGGGCTCACCAGGCGCCACGAGCAGCCCGGTCTCGCCGTGGACGACCGCTTCGGGGATGCCGCCGGCGCGAGTCCCGACCACGGCCAGTTCCATGGCCATTGCGTCCAGCACGGCCGACCCCAGCCCTTCGGTGATCGAGCTCATGACGAACAGGTCGGCCGACCTGGCCAGCGACAGCACGTCTTCGCGAAAGCCCGGCAAGCGCACGGCCTTCTCCAGGTGGAGGTCCTTGACCTGCCGCTCCAGCGCGCTCCGCAGTTCGCCCTCGCCGAGAATGACGAGGTGCGCGTCTGGCACCTCGCGCATGATCATCGGCATCGCGTCGAGCAGGTGCTTCTGGCCCTTGTGGGCCACCAGCGCGCCGATGTTGACGATGACGGGCACGCCGTGGGGGAGCCAGAACTCGACGTGCAGATCGGCGGCGGGGATGGCCTGCACGCGCGACACGTCGATCCCGTCGTGGACGACGGCGACCGCGTCGGCCGGGATGCCGTCGGCCACGAGGATGTCCCCGATGGCGCCCGACGCGGCGATGAAGCGCGTGACCTGCCGGTACTTCCAGCGCGAGAACGAGTTGCGGCTCAAGTGGAAGTCCACGCGCCGCGACGCCACCAGCGGCGGGGCCGGCGAGGAGGCCCCGAAGGAGAGAGCCGTTGCGCTCATGGCCACCGCGCGCGGGTCGTGGGCGTGGACCAGGTCCGGCGCGTACTGCCGGATCACGCGCGACAGCTTCCACGCGGCCGCCAGGTCGATCTCGTTGATCGAGGCCAGGGGCACCAGGTCCGGCCCTTCGGACGCGCGGCGGTACAGTTCGCCCTGTGGGTGCGCCACGAGCACGGCCCGATGCCCGCGCTCGCGCAGCCCGAGGACGGTCAGGAGCGTCTGCTGCTGTCCGCCGCGCCAGGTTCGGGCTGTGTCGACGTGGAGGCTGAACACCGTTCCCAGAGCTTGGCGAACTTCAGGCCGACGTAGCGGGCGTTCATCGCCGAGACGATGAGGCCGGGCACGCCGTCGCGGAAGCCGCCCCGCAGAAGGTAGTTGCGAAAGAAGGCGGCGGGCGGATGGAGGGCCAGGTCCCACCAGCCCGCGCGCCGCCCGTCCTCGAACATCTGCTCCGCCGCCAGCGACGCATAGCGGTCCATGGACTGCAGGTGGTGCGAGATGTCCCGGTAGGCGTAGTGAAGGATTTCGCCGGTGAGCCGTCCGACCGGCCCATCGGCCTGCACCGACTCGTGGACACGGCGCCCCGCCCACCGCGCGCGCCGCCGATCGTAGAGACGCAGCTGGTAGTCGGGATACCAGTCCGTGGATCGCATCCAGCGCCCGAGGTGGAAGGTGACGCGCGGCATGCGGTAGCCGGCCATCGGGGGCGGATTGGCGCCTCCCAGGATGCCGCGGACCTCGTCGGACAGGGGGCCCGACACGCGCTCGTCCGCGTCGAGCGAGAGGATCCAGTCGTGGCTGGCCTGTTCCGCCGCGAAGTTCTTCTGCGCGACGTAGCCGGGCCACGGCCGCACGAAGACGCGGTCGGTGAAGGCTCGTGCCAGCGCCACGGTCTCGTCGGTGCTCTCGCTGTCCACGACGACGATCTCGTCGGCGAAGGACAACGAGGCGAGGGCCGCCTGGATGTGGGCGGCCTCGTTGAAGGTGATCACGGTGGCCGTGACGCCGGTCACGGCCTAGAGTCTACCAGCGGGCGAGTGGCGGCCGGTCGGCTACTGCTGTTGCTGCTGTTGCTGCTGCTGGGTCGAGGTCGTGGTGCCGTTGATGGTGACGCCGGTGACGCCGCCGGAGCTCGTGAGCGGCGCCTCCTGGGAGGTCTGGAAGTCGACGACGGACTTGTTGTAGTCCAGCAGCGACTGCAGCTCGTTGTTGCGGGCCTGGTTCAGGTCGCGCTGCGCCTGGAACACGAGGAAGCTGGTCGTCATGCCGGCCTGGAACTTCTTTTCCTCGGCTTCGAGCCGGCGTTCGGCCAGTGTCCGGGACGCGCGCGTCGCCTCGACGCGCTTGGCGTTGGTCTGGACCTGGCGGGCGTAGTCGCGGACCTGCGTGGCGACGCGGAGCTCCTGGCCCTGGAGCTGCTTGCGCGACTGCTGATCCTGGAGCCGGGCGCGGGCGAGCGACGCTTCGGCATTGGAGTAGCCGATGGGATAGCTCACCTGCATCGAGAGCGTCCAGGTCGGGAAGTCGCCGGCGAACATGGTCTTCAGGGTGCTGCCGTAGCTCTTGCCGACCTCGCCGATGATGGGGCCGGGGAAGCCGTCGCCACGGATGAACGAGGTGCCGCCCAGCGCCTGCGAGAAGTAGGTGACCGAGGCGTTGATGTCGGGCATCGTCTGGTTGCGGAAGTAGCGGATGTTGACGTCGTTGGCCTCGAGCTGCTTGCGCGATGCCGAGAGGTCGGTGCGATGCTCGAGCGCGGCGGTGACGGCGGCCTCGGGGTCCACCGTGATGGGCTGGAACTGCACGGTGTCGGTCGGCTCGATCCGGAGGCGCCAGAAGTCGGGCGACGCCGGGTCGAAGACGAGGGTGCGGAGCGCGTCCTCGGAGCGGGAGATCGACGCCTCGGCGAGGATGACGGCTTCCTCGCGCTGTGCGACCTCGGCCTCCGCCTGCACGATGTCGATGGGGGCCATCGTGCCGATCTCGACGCGGGCGCGGTTGTCCTTGAGCGAGCGTTCGGCCAGCTCGAGCGACTGGCGCTGCACCTCGAGGTTGCCGATCGCGAACATGAGGTCGTAGTAGGCGTTCTTGACGCTGCGCGCGGTGAGCGCGATGGCCTGCTCCAGCTGCACGTCCGAGATCTCGCGGTTCTTCTGGGTGATGAGCAGCTGCTGGCGCGTGCCGTCGATCTTGAAGTTGCGGAGCAGCGGCTGCGTGTAGCTCAGGTTGATGTTCGACGCCAGCTGCGGGTTGAAGTTGGTGAAGATGTTGTTCGTCGTCGCGCGCGTGTTGTTGAAGGAGACGCTGTAGTTGCCCCCCCACTGGTTGAGCGCGCCGACGCCGAAGTCGAACCCGGCGGTGTTGCCCACGATCGCGTCGTTGTTGCCGGAGAGGAAGCTGGCCGGCGGCTGCGTCTGGTCGTTCCAGTCGATGGCGCTCCGGAACGTCGGCGTGTAGTTGCTCCGCACCACCCCGACGTTGAGGTCCTGGACCTGCGGGGAGATGCGGCTCACCTGCAGGTCGAGGTTGTTCTCGAGCGCCAGCGCCAGCGCGTCGTCGATGCTGATGCGGCGGACCTCGCCCTGGGCCGCGGGTGGCGGTGTCTGCGCGCGGACAGGGGATACCCCAAAAGCGGACAGCCCGGCCACGACCAGTGCCGTCAACACGACCGATTGCGCAGGAAAACGCTTCTGAACACGCATCACCGTTGCGACTCCACGGAAAGAGGATTGTGACCTGAGGTTGCGGAAACGACCCTGCGACAGCAAGAAAAGTGCCGCGGTGGCCTCCGCGGCCCTGTGGGGTATAGACGGCCCGCGCGCGGCCAGGGTTCAGCCGTTCGCGCTGGCTATACTACCGCCCGATGACCGAATCCGATGTTCTGACCCTGTTCCGCCAGTCGGGCGCCCTGCTCGAGGGCCACTTCACGCTCTCGTCCGGCCTCCACAGCCCCGGCTACCTCCAGTGCGCGCGCGTGCTGATGCGGCCCCGCGACGCCGACGCGCTGGGGGCCGCCCTCGGCGCCCGTGTCCGCGGCCTCGGCGCCACCCTCGTGCTGTCGCCCGCGCTCGGCGGCATCGTCATCGGCCAGGAGGTGGCCCGCGCGCTCGACCTGCCCGCGATCTTCGCCGAGCGGGCCGATGGCGTCCTCACGCTCCGCCGCGGCTTCGCCATCGACCCGGCCGATCGCGTGCTGGTCGTGGAGGACGTCGTGACGACCGGTGGCTCCACGCGCGAAACCATGGCCGTGGCCCGGCAGGCCGGCGCCACCGTCGTCGGCGCCTGCGCCATCGTGGACCGCAGCGGAGGCAACCCCGGGCTCGACGTTCCCTTCCAGGCGCTCCTGCCGATGACGGTGCCGACCTACGAGCCCGCCAACTGCCCGCTGTGCGCGAGCGGTGTGCCGGTGGTCAAGCCGGGCTCCCGGCCCGGAGCGGCCGCCAGGGGCTGAGCCGTGCGGGCGCTGGCCGCGCGGACGCTGAAGCTCACGCTGGCCTACGAGGGCACCGCATTCGCCGGCTGGCAGCGCCAGCCCGGCATGCGCACCGTGCAGGCGGCCGTCGAGGAGGCGCTCGCGGCCATCGAGGAGCGCCCGGTCACGATCGTGGCGGCCGGCCGCACCGACGCCGGCGTGCACGCGCTGGCCCAGGTGGCGAGCGCGCCGGTGACCACCACGCTCGCCCCGGCGGTGCTGCGCCGTGCCCTCAACGTGCGCCTGCCCGAGGACGTCCGCGTGACGCGCGTCGAGGACGCGCCCCGGGGGTTCGACGCGCGGCGCGCCGCGACGGCGAAGGTCTATCGCTACACGATCGCCCAGGGGCCGGAGCCGGGGCCCTTCGTGCGGCGGGTGGTGTGGCACGTGCCGCAGCGGCTCGACGTGGCCGCGATGATCGAGGCGGCCGCGTCCATCGAGGGCGAGCACGACTTCGCCGCCTTCCAGGCCGCGGGCGGCGACGTCCTGACCAGCACGCGCCGGCTGCTGCGGTCGCGCCTGGCGTTCCAGCCGGGCGCCCCCGTCTACCTGCGCTACGAGGTCACCGGGACCGGCTTCCTCCGCCACATGGTCCGCAACATCGTGGGCACGCTCGTCGACATCGGCAAGGGCCGGTGGCCGGCGGACGAGATGGCCGTCATCCTCGCCTCACGGTCCCGCCAGCGGGCGGGGGCCACGGCGACCCGCCCGGGGGCTCACGCTGGTCAGGGTGATGTATTGAGTAGAATCGGGATTCACGCGCATGTCATTTGAGAAGCTGCTGGCGTGGATTCCGCCCGGGTCCGGCGACGTGGACCTGGTGCGCCAGATCCAGCCGGATCGCCTCCCGGCGCATGTGGCCATCATCATGGATGGCAACGGCCGCTGGGCGGGCCGGCGGCACCTTCCGCGGGTGGAGGGGCATCGCGCCGGCATCCAGTCCGTGCGCGACGTCCTCGAGACCTCCGCCCGCCTGGGCCTCGGCGTCCTGACGCTCTACGCCTTCTCCGTCGAGAACTGGAAGCGGCCGGCGTCGGAGGTGAGCACGCTCATGCTCCTCCTGCGGCGGTACCTGCGGTCGGAGCTCTCCACGCTGCTCGACAACGACATCCGCTTCCGCGTCATCGGCCGGGTGGACGGCCTCGCGCCGGAGATCCGGGCCGAGCTCGCCGACGCGGAGCGCCGCACGTCCGGCAACACCGGCCTGCTGTTCAACATCGCGCTCAACTACGGCGGCCGCACCGAGATCGTCGACGCCGCCCGGGCGGCGCTGGCCGCGGGCCTGCGGCCGGAGGAACTCGACGAGGATCGCTTCGCCCGGTTCCTCTACACCGCCGGCCAGCCCGATCCGGATCTGCTGATCCGCACGAGCGGCGAAATGCGCGTCAGCAACTTCCTGCTGTGGCAGATCGCCTACGCCGAGATCTACGTGACCGAAACCTACTGGCCCGACTTCCGCCGCCGCGACCTGCTGGAGGCCATCGTCGCCTACCAGAAGCGCGACCGCCGCTACGGGGGCATCGCGCCTCCGGTGGCTGCCGGTGTGAAGTAGGCCGCCGGGCGCATGATCCGAATCCTGAGCGGCGTCGCCATGGCCGCCGTCGCCGTGGCGACCGTCTGGTTCCTCACACCGCTGGCCATGCTCGGCGTCGTGCTCGTGCTCGCCGCCGCGGCCTTCACCGAGTACGCCGCCATCGTCGGCGCCATCGGGGCGCGCGTGCCGTGGTGGACGGCGCTGGTGGCCACGCTCGGCGCGTGTGCCATGGTGCCGTTTCCCTGGGTGTCGGCGGAAGTGGTCGTGGTCGTGGCGCTCGTCGGCATTGCGGCGAACGTGCTCGCGTCCGACCGGATCGGGCCGCCGGTGCTCGCCGACACCGCCGCCGCCGTCCTGGCGCCGGTGTACATCGGCCTGCCGCTCGGCGCACTCGTGGGTGTGGCCGCGGTGGCAGGACGTGAGGCGGTGCTGGTGCTCATGGGCACCGTGGTCGCGAGTGACACGGCGCAGTACTACGCCGGCCGCGCCTTCGGTCGGACGCCGCTTGCGCCGCGGAGGAGCCCCAAGAAGACCATCGAGGGCGCCGTCGGCGGTCTCGTCGTGGCCCCGGCCGTCCTCATCGTGGCGGGTTCATACTGGCTGCCGGGCCTCGACCCGCTGCGGCTCGGCGTGCTGGGCGCGCTGCTCGTGGGAGCCGGGATCGTGGGCGACCTGTTCGAATCGATGCTGAAGCGGGCGGCCGACATGAAGGACAGCAGCCATCTGATCCCCGGACACGGCGGCGTGCTGGACCGGATCGACGCGCTGCTCTTCGCGGCGCCCATCTTCTACTACTTCATCCGCTGAGCATGATGCAGACACGGCGACGCGTCGCCATCCTCGGCTCGACCGGATCGATCGGCACCAGCGCGCTGGCCGTGGTCGACACGCATCCCGACCGCCTCGAGGTGGTCGCGCTGGCCGCCGGCACGAGCGCCGACGCACTGGCCGCGCAGGTGCGCCGCTACCGGCCCCGCACGGTGGCGATGGCGTCCGGCGCCGCGCTCGACACGCTGGGGACGCTGTGCGACCTGCCCGCCGATGCGTCGGCCGGCGCCGAGGGGCTGGTCCGGGTCGCGACGAGTCCGGACGTGGACGTGCTGCTGTGTGCGTCCTCGGGCACGGCCGCCCTCGAGGCCGTCCTCGCGGCCATCGAGCACGGCAAGACCATCGCGCTCGCCAACAAGGAGGTGCTCGTCATGGCGGGCGGCCTCGTCATGGAAGCCGCGCGCCGCCGGGGCGTCGCCGTGCTGCCGGTGGACAGCGAGCACAACGCCATTCACCAGTGCCTGCACGGACGCGTGCCCGGCGAGGTGCGCCGCCTGGTGCTGACCGCATCGGGCGGTCCCTTTCGCGGGCGGTCGCGGGCCTCGCTCGGCGCGGTGACGGCCGCCGACGCGCTGAAGCATCCCACCTGGCAGATGGGCCCGAAGATCACCATCGACTCCGCCACGCTCATGAACAAGGGGCTGGAGGTCATCGAGGCCCACTGGCTCTTCGGGGTGCCGGCGTCGCAGATCGATGTCGTCGTGCACCCGCAGTCCATCGTCCACTCGATGGTGGAGCTGATGGACGGGTCGGTCATCGCGCAGATGGGTATCACCGACATGCGGCTGCCCATCCAGTACGCGTTCTCGTATCCGGACCGGTGGGACGCACCGGTGCCCTTCCTGGACCTCACCCGCGTCGGCGCCCTGGAGTTCCACGAGCCCGCCTTCCACGACTTCCCCTGCCTCCGCCTCGCCTACCGCGCGCTCCAGGCGGACCGCAGCCTCCCGATCGTCCTGAACGCGGCCAACGAGGTGGCCGTGGCGGCGTTCCTCGACGGCCGGCTGGGCTTCCTCGACATTCCGGCCCTCATCACGCGTACCATGGACCGGCACCCCGGTGGCGCGGCGAACACGCTGGTCGAGGTCCGCCGGATCGATGCCTGGGCCCGGAGCGAGGCCGAGGCCGCGGTCCGGGAGTTACAATCGAGACAGGGGCTGAGCGAAACGTGACGACGCTGCTGGCATTCGTGTTCGTCCTGGGCGTGCTGGTCTTCGTGCACGAGCTGGGCCACTACATGGCGGCCCGCTGGAACGGCGTGCGGGTGCTCACCTTTTCCCTTGGCTTCGGCCCGCGCCTGCTGTCCTTCCGGCGCGGCGACACCGAGTACTGCGTCAGCATCATCCCGCTGGGCGGCTACGTGAAGATGGCGGGCGAGAGCCCGGAGGACCCGCGCTCGGGCCAGCCCGACGAGTTCCTGTCCAAGACCAAGTGGCAGCGGTTCCAGATCCTCATCATGGGCCCGGTGATGAACCTGCTGCTCGCCGTGGTGGTGCTCGCCGTCGTCCTCATGCAGGGCGCGACGACGCCCGCCTATCTCGATCGCCCGGCCGTCGTCGGCGTCGTCGAATCGGGCTCGCCCGCCGAGCGTGCCGGCGTCCAGCCGGGTGACACGATCACCCGCGTGGGCTCGGCGCCCGTGTCCACCTGGGAGGAGCTCGACATGGCCGTCGCCTCGCGCCCCGAGCGCGAGGTGGAGATGGTCGTCAGCCGCAACGGCGCGGAGCAGCGGCTCACGATCCGGCCCGACACCACCGAGCTGCGCACGCGCACCAACGCCCGCTTCGAGGTGGGCACCATCGGCGTGCTGCCGGACGTCAACCCCGTGATTCGCGGCGTCATCGCGGGCGAGCCGGCCGAACGGGCCGGGATCCAGGCGGGCGACACCATCGTCTCCATCGGGGGCCGGCGCATCGTCTACGCGTCGCACGTGTCCGACGAGATCGAGAAGCACCCCGACGAGGAGATCACCATCGTCGTCCGGCGGGAGGATGGGGAACACACGATCGCGCTGACGCCGTCGCGGCAGGGGGACGTCGGCAAGGTCGGCATCAGCATCAGCGACGCCGTGGTGTCCTACACGCCCGGACCGCTCGAGGCCGTTGGCCTCAGCGTCGAGCGGAACATCCAGATGGCGGGCCTCATCCTGCGCACGCTCTGGGACCTGGTCGCCGGTGAGGCATCGCCGCGTCAGTTGATGGGGCCGGTCGGCATCGCGCAGCTCTCGGGCGAGTCGGCGCAGGCCGGCTGGCTGGCGCTCTTCGGCCTGATGGCCTCGCTCAGCCTCAACCTCGGGCTCCTCAACCTACTGCCCATCCCCGTCCTCGACGGCGGGCACATCTTCATCATGGGTATCGAGACGCTGGTGCGCCGCGACTTCAGCCTGGCCGTGAAGGAGAAGATGCTCTTCGCGGGCTTCGTCGCGTTGATGGCCATCATGGTGACGGTCATCTACAACGACCTCACGCGCATCACCTGGCTCGAGCGGCTGATGCCCTGGCGCTAGCCGGGGCCCCGCCCGCCGCCCGACACGCCCGCGGCTAGGTGCTCGAGGGACGGAAGTGCCGGATGAGGCCGTCGACGAGGACGGCCATCGTGGCGCCCTCGGTGGCCACGTCCACCCGGATACCCGCGCCTGCTGCCGCGTCGGCCGCGCTCGGCCCGATGGTGGCGACGACGGTGCCGGCCAGGAGGTCCGGCGCCTGCTCGGTGCCGTAGATGTCCACGAAGGCACGCACCGTGTTCCCGCTGGTGAAGGTGACCGCGTCGATCCGGCGATCCAGCATCTGGCGGTAGAGCCCGAGGTGCGCGTCCCCCTCCTCCGTGATCGTGCGGTACGCGGGGACTTCGGTCACGTCGGCGCCGGCGCTGCGCAGGTCGTCGGCCAGGGTTTCGCCGCCTTCTGCGACCGGGAGCAGCACGCGCGAGCCTGCCAGGGGCCGGCCGTTGTTCATCGCACCGACGACGCCCGCCGAGCGATGGTCCGAGGGCTGCGCGTCCGGTGTGATGCCCACGCGGTGGAGCCGGGATGCGGTGCCGGGGCCGACCGCGCACACGCTCGGGCCCGCGAGCGCCCGGAGGTCGCGCGCGACGGTCAGGAGCGAGCCCACGACGCTGTCCACGGCGTTGGTGGTGGTGAAGACCACCCAGTCGAAGGACCGGAGCGCGGCGAGCGCCTGCTCCATGGCCGTCAGGTCTTCGGGAGGCGCGATGCGCAGCACCGGCGCCTCGACGGCCTCCGCCCCGTTGAACTCGAGCAGCTCCACCAGGTCCGGCGCCTGTTCCCGGGACCGGGTGACCAGGACGCGCCGCCCGAACAGGGGCCGGTTGTCACCAGCGCAGGTGATCGCGCAGGCCGGCAACGCTGCCGATGACCAGGATGCCGGGTCCGCTCAGTCCCGCCTCGTCCACGCGCGCCAGCATCTCTCCCAGCGGCGCGGCGACCGTCTTCTGCGCCGACAGCGTGCCCTGGACGATGAAGGCGGAGGTTTCGAGCGGAGACCGGCCGTGCGCGAGGAGGGAGGTGATGACCTGCGTGAGGAGCTGGCGGCCGGCGAAGCACGCCAGCGTCCCATCCAGCCGCGCCAGGCTGGCCCAGTCGACCGCCGGCTCCTTGCGTCCGTCGTCCTCGAACCCCCGGATGAACGTGATGGTGTCGCCGGAGCCCGGATAGGTGAGGGGCACGCCTGCAAATGCGGGTGCGGCCACCAGCGCGGGCACGCCCGGAATCACCTCGAAGGCAATCCGCTGCTCGTGGAGGAACAGCGCCTCGGCGCCGCCGTTGTCGAACACGAACGGGTCGCCCCACTTGAGGCGGGCGACGACCGTTCCCTCGCGGGCCTTCTCGGCGAGGAGGAAATTGATGGCGTCCTGCTCCACGCCGTGGGGGGCGGCGCTGCCCACGTCGATCCGCTCGGCCGAAATCGGCGCGAAGTCGAGGAGGCGGGGCGGGATGCGGCGGTCGTAGATGACCACCTGGGCCGACTGCAGGGCGCGCAGGCCCCGCAGGGTCAACAGGTCGGGTGCTCCGGGACCGGCGCCGATGATGAAGACGGACGGACGCACCCGGGCATTCTACTGAAACACCGGCTCGTCAGCGCGACGGAGCGAAGTAGCCGCGCCGGGCCCGGACGGTCGTGTTGGGACGGTCGACCTGGACGAGGATCCGGCGCCAGGAGCCATCGCGCTTGGCGTTCTTGGGCGAGTAGGCCATGGAGTACTGGCTCGACAGCTCATCCGCAATCTGGCCGTAGACGCCGCTCAGCTCCTCGGCCTCCTGCACGAAGAAGCTGCGCCCGCCGGTTTCCTGCGCCATTTGCCGGAGCACGAACTCGGCCTCGCGGAAGCCCTTGAGCGCCGACTGCTCGCGCGGCTGCAGGCCGATGGTGTAGATGGTCGTCTCCGAGCGCTTGACCAGCTCCATGACCTCTTCGAAGGAGACCAGGCTGGTCGTGTCCTCGCCGTCGGACAGCAGCACGATGGCCTCGCGGCGCACGTCGTCCTGCGAGCGGGCCTTGACCTTGCCCAGTTCGCGGAGCGCGATGTAGACGGCGTTGTAGAGCGAGGTCGACCCGCCGGCCGCCGTGCTGCGGATGGCGCGCTCGAGCGCCTCGCCGTCGTTGGTGAACGCCTGGAGGATCTCGACGCGGCTGTCGAAGTCGATCACCTGGGCCATGTCCTGCGTCCGGACGCGCCGCGCGAACCCCACGGCCGCGTCCTGCGCGATGGCCAGCCGCTCCTCCATGCTGGCGCTCGTGTCGATGAGCAGCGACAGCGCGATTGGCAGGCTGGTCCGGCTGAAGAACGTCAATTCCTGGCCGGCGCCGTCCTCGAACACCTTGAAGTCCGATCGCTCGAGGCCGGTGACGAAGCGCCCCTGGCTGTCGGCCACGGTGATGTTGAGCGAGACGACGTCCACGCCGCCCTTGAAGACCTGGCTGGCGTCCTGGGCGGCAGCCAGGGTGGTGGCGGCGACGAGGGCGCCGGCGAGCGCCAGTCGGGCTCGCACCTAGCGCTCCGCCTGTCCGCGCGCGGGCGCCCCGACGATCTTCATCGTCGGCCGCGCGGCCTCGACCGAGACGCGCTCGGGGGGAATCAGGGTGTCGGGCCTGGCGTAGACGACGCGATGCTGGTGCGTGAGCGCGGTGGCGATCTGGTCGAGCGCGCTCGCGTAGCCGATGCTCGTGAGCACGTCCACGCGCTGGCCGCCCGTCTCGACCACGCCGCGGTCGAGCACGACGGCGCGGTTGCGCGCGGGGTCGTTCTGGAGCGACCCGCGCGAGTTCTGGAGGACGACGGCGCTCATCATGGCGCCCGAGTCGTGGAGCGCGTCCAGGACCTGGGAGTAGTGGAGCGTGCTGAACTCGGTGAGCTCGGTGGTGACCAGCACGATCGCGACCCGGTCCTCCTCGCGGCGGCGGAGCCCGCGCGAGATCTCCTGGATGGCGTCCAGCATGGTGGCGCCCGAGTCGGGCTGCGCGAAGATGCGGTTGGCCGCCTCCTTCACCTGCGCGATGTCGGTGGTGTAGTCCTGGCGGATGGTGGGTCGGTCGGCCACGGTGACCAGGGCGACCGGGCCAACGCCATCGATGCGGGTGAGGAACGCGGCGAGGGCGTTCCTGAGGTCGGCAATGGTGGCCTGGGCGGCGGCCTGGTTGTCGACGAGCACCGCGACGGGCATGGGCGTGGAGGCCGGCGTGACCCGCAGGACCTCGCGGCTGCGGCCGTCCTCCGTCACGCGCACGTCTCCGGGCTGGAGGGTGTCGACGGGGGCCTTGCCGGCGGCGTCGAAGGCGGTGACGTAGAGGACCCGCTCCCGGGCCTGGGCCAGGAGGACGGTGCTGAGGGCGGCAGCGCCCAGCCCCGCAGCGAGCAGGACGTGCAAGGGACGGAATCGAGGCATGTCGGCTCCACGCGCCGAGCCGGGGCGCGTCCGGCATCAGCAAGGCGCAGTATAGAACGTTGGGGGCAGGCAGCGGGCCGGCTGCACTACGATGCGGGCATGCCGGACTCACCCCGCACGCTGCAGACGCTCGGCCAGCTGAGCACGGTCGGCCTGTCCTTCGTCCTGGCCCTGGTGATGGGGTTCGGCGCCGGCTACTGGCTGGACGGGCGGCTCGGGACGTCGCCGTGGCTGTCCTTCACGGGCTTCTTCCTGGGGCTGGGCGCCGGCGTGCTGAACGTCTACCGGGTGCTGCAGGCGACGGGATCGACCGGGTCGAGTGGTCCGAAGGCCGGGTGAGCGCGGGCGGTGACGGGGCGGATTCTGCGGGACACGGCCGTCTGGTGCGTGGCCCTGGCGGCGGGCGCGCTGTGGTGGCCGGGTGGCTGGCGGGTGTCGGCGGGGGTGCTGGGCGGCGGCGCGCTGGTGGGGGTGTCGGCGTGGGCCATCCGGGGGGCGGTTGACGGGTGGATGGCGGGGGCCTCCGGGGGCCGTGCGCCGGGCGCCGGCGTGTTAGTGAAATTCTTCACAAGGCATGCTATACTCGCCGTCGCGGCCTACGGTATGATGGTGCGTTTGCACCTCGATCCGGTCGGGATGCTGGTGGGGGTCACCTCGCTGGCCCTGGCGGCCGGGGTCGAAACCATTCGACGATTTCACCGAGTTTCGTAAGCGAAAGTCAGTTCGCGTGAGGGAGGCGTCAGCTGTGAGCACACGACGGTCAGTGCTGTCCTTGATGTTCGGGTTCCTGGTCCTCGGCCTGGTGTCACCGGCCTACGCGCAGGAGGCCGCGGGCGCTGCCGCCGAGGCGGGCCTGGTGCAGTGGTCCATCATCACCGCGGGCTTCGCGCTGGCCATTGCGGCCGCCGGCGCCGCGCTCGGCCAGGGCCGGGCGGTGGCCTCGGCCGCCGAAGCCATCGCGCGCAACCCCGGAGCGTCGGGCGACATCCGCGGCGCCCTCATCCTGGGTCTCGTGCTCATCGAGTCGCTCGTCATTTACGTGCTGCTCGTGTCGCTGATTCTGTTCTTCATCAAGCCCTTCGGCGGCTAGCCCGCCACGCCGCGCGCCCTGCGCGCGGGTTACGTTCGAGGTGCACGGGGCCCGCTCATCCGAGCGCGGCCCCGTTTTTCGTGTTTCCCCGCCATTTTCAGGCACTCCGGTCCGCCCGGGCCAGGCGGCCGCCACGCGGTCTGAACGTTCGTTCAACCCCGGCAATTGCATTTCCTCCCTGGTTCCGCACATTCGCCCCCGTTCTCGTCCCGGAAACACTGTATTTACGCCAATGGCGAGGCTGTATTCGGTGGCCGGGTACGGGAACGGTTTGCTTGGTTTGAGTTCGCCGCCGCCGGTGCTGCCGGTGACGGTCGTGCACGTCGCGTTGTCGTGGGGCCCGCCACGCGGGTCGCCCCCATAGGAGGATGAACATGAAGCGTTGGTCTCTTGCGGCGCTGGCATTCGTGCTGGCGTTTGCGGCCGCGCCTGCGTTTGCGCAGGGCGGTGGTGCCAGCTCGACCGGCACCATCCAGGGCCGGATTTCGGACGCGCAGGGTGCGGTGCTGCCCGGCGTGACGGTGACGGCCTCGAGCCCGTCCATGCTCGGCGAGCAGACGACGGTGTCGTCGGAAACCGGCAACTACCGCTTCCCGGCGGTCCCGCCGGGGACCTACACGGTCACCTACGAGCTGGCGGGCTTCAACACGCTGCGCCGCGAGGGCGTGCAGATCACGCTGGGCTTCACGGCCAACCTCAACGTCGAGCTGACGCTGGCGACGCTGCAGGAAACCGTGACGGTGACGGGCGCCTCGCCCATCATCGACACGACCTCCACGCGCGTGCAGCAGAACTTCAAGCTCGAACAGCTCCAGTCCATCCCCAACGGCCGTGACATGGGCGCTGCTGGCCGTGACGCCGGCCGTCCAGATGACGCGCATCGACGTGGGCGGCAACCGCGCGGGCACGCAGACCGGCTACAACGCCTATGGCTTCTCGGGCCAGGTGCGGGTGCTCATCGAGGGCATCAACACCACCGAGGGCACCGGCGGCGCCGGCTTCTACTTCGACTACGCCTCGCTCGAAGAAGCGTTCCTCGGCACGTCGGGCCAGGGCGCGGAGATGCCGAACCCGGGCGTGCAGAGCCAGTTCATCGCCAAGTCGGGGGGCAACCAGTTCTCGGGTGAGTACTACCTGGACTGGGTAAACAACTCGCTGCAGGGCTCGAACATCCCGCAGGCGGTGATCGACCGCGGCATCCGCGAGCACAGCAACGAGATCGACCGCTACTACGACACGGCCCTCAACGTCGGCGGTCCGATCAAGCGCGACAAGATCTGGTACTTCGGCACCTATCGCCAGCAGTCCAACGCGGTCGCGCAGCCGCAGTTCCGCTTCGACAAGACGTTCGACACGAAGCTCTGGAATCCGGTCGTGAAGGGCACGTACCAGATGAACCAGAAGAACAAGGTGATCGGCTACTACCAGTGGGGCCAGAAGACCCAGCCCAACCGCCTGCCGTACGCCGCGTACTTCTACAACGACGAGGGATCCACCAACAAGCAGGACTCGGGCAGCTGGGTCTACAAGGGCGAGTGGAACTCGACCCTCACCGACAAGCTCTACATCGAGGCCCGCTTCGGCGACTTCGGCTATTACTTCCGCTGATCTCGAACTGCGGCAACGTGTCCACACGCGATCCGAACTACTTCTGGCGTGACACCGGCCTCAGCGAGCTGACCGGTGCCCAGCAGCGCTGGCAGCTGGACCGCGACCGCAAGCAGCACCGCCGCGGCCACCTACTTCCTCGACACCGCCAAGGGCAGCCACACGATCAAGTTCGGTGGCGAGATGCTGAAGGAGCAGGGCTGGGAAGGCTACCAGCAGCAGTTCGGCGGCAACATCGATCACCAGCATACCGCCAACGGCCGCTCGAGCACCGTCGTGTTCACGCTGCCGACCGCCAAGACCGGCGACGCCTTCGGGACGCTCAGCGCCAACGACGAGGGCTACCTGACGTCGCGCTCGGCGCTCGACGTGTTCGCGATGTTCGTGAACGACACGTGGGCCATCGGCCGCCTGACGGTGAACGCCGGCGTCCGCTACGACCGCTACCATGGCTGGCTGCCCGAGCAGGAGCAGCTGGCGGCGACGGTCGGCCCGGTGTCGGTTGCGGCCGAGACCTTCGCGAAGCGCGACCTCTACACCTGGAACCAGGTGGCCCCGCGCGTGGGCATGACCTTCGACCTGTCGGGCAACGGCCGGACGGTGGTCAAGGCCAACTACGGGCTCTTCTGGCACAACCCCGGCGTCGGTGTCGGCGGCGACTCGAACCCGAACACCACGGCGAAGTCGGCCACCTACGTGTGGAACGACATCAACGGCGACCGCCGCTGGCAGCCGGGTGAGGAAGGTGCGCGCACCGCGCAGTCGCTGGCCGGCTCGATCAGCCTCGACCCGAACATCGAGGCGCCGATCACGCACGAGGTGAGCGGCTGGTTCGAGCAGCAGCTGAGCGACACCATGGGCGTGCGCGCCGGCTACGTCTACAAGACCGAGGACAACCTGATCGGCATCGGGATCCCCGGCCGCGACGCCCGCAACGGCGCCTACAGCGTGGAGTTCCCCTTCACCGACATCGGCGTGGACGGCATCCGCGTACGGCCGACGACCGCGTCCTCACGCTGCTCGGTATGCCCTCCGCGCTGGCGTCGCAGTTCCCGCTGGATCAGGTCGTGCAGAACCTGCCGCGGCAGTCGCGCTACAACACGTTCGAGGTCAGCATGAACCGCCGCTACAGCAACCGGTGGTCGGCCTCCATCGGCGGTGCCTACACGTGGCTCAACGACTTCCCGGCCACGGTGGCCAACAGCTACCCGCGCAACCCGAACCTGCCGGGCCAGCTCGATCGCACCACGTGGAACCTGAAGGCGACGGGCAGCTACGACGCCGCCTACGGCATCCGCATCTCGCCGGTGCTGCGCCACCAGTCGGGCGGCAACTACGCACGCGAGATCAGCGTGCCGGCCAGCGCCGCCACGGCGTTCGGCCTCATCATGCCCGCGTCGACCATCTACGCGGACAGCCCGTCGGACAACCGCCAGGACAACATCTGGGTGTTCGACGTCCGCCTCGAGAAGACGGTGGAGCTCGGGCCGCGTGCGCGCACGCGCCTCTTCCTCGACTTCTTCAACATCACCAACAGCCACGCGTCGGAAACCATCACGGTGACGACGGTGCAACTACCAGCGTCCGGCCAACATCCTGGCGCCGCGCACGGCGCGCGTCGGGTTCCGGTTCCTCTGGTAGGAAATTCGGAATTCAGAATGACGAATTCAGAATGATCTGGTGACGTCCGGGGCCTCGTGGCCCCGGACCCTTGTGTTGGCTCCTGTGGGGAGTCGCCCGTCGCGAGGATGCCTCGCCAGCTCCTCTCGCGTTTTCGCATTTCTGACCGCAATACTCCGGCGGCATCGCTCGCATGATTTCATTCTGCTGGTCGCCGTCACCCTCCATTACTCTTGCCGCACTGTGACGCACGCACCGGGTGTTCCCGCCTTTGCACCTCGAGACGTGGCTCGTGCCTCCGGCTCGATGTCGCAGTTCCCTCCGCGACAGCGTTCGTACCAGCAGAGATGGCGGCCGCGGCAGTTCCCGCCGCCGGCCGCTGATTCGCTGAATCCCGTCAGATCACGTATCGCCTGGCGCGCGGGAGGCCGTACGGCCCCCGACTTGCTCGATGTGTCTGCCGTTCCCCACACGGCTGTTTGGGAGGACGTGCCGTGATGACCCACTGGATTCGACTCGTCGTGGTACCGTGCTGGCGGGCGCCCTGCGGCGCCGGCCTTCGCGCAGGGAGGTGGCGCCAGCAGCACCGGCACCATCCAGGGCCGTGTGACCGACGCGCAGGCGCCGTGCTGCCGGCGTCACCGTCACGGCCACGAGCCCGGCGCTCATCGGCCAGCAGACGGCCGTCACCTCGGAGACGGGCACCTACCGGTTTCCGGCCATCCCGCCGGGCGCTACACGCTCGTCTTCGAGCTGGTCGGCTTCAACACCGTGAAGCGCGAAGGCATCCAGATTGCGCTGGGCTTCACGGCCAACGTTGCCATCGAGATGTCGCTGGCCAGCCTGCAGGAAACCGTTACGGTCACGGGCGAGTCACCCATCATCGACACGACCGCTACCCGGACGGTGCAGAACTTCAAGGCCGAGCAACTCGCCTCCATTCCCAACGGCCGTGACCTCTGGTCGCTGCTGGCGGTGACGCCGGCGGTCCAGTTGTCGCGCATCGACGTGGGCGGAAACCGGGCGGGCACGCAGACCGGCTACACCGCGTACGGCCTCTCGGGACAGGTCCGCGTGCTCGTCGAGGGCATCAATACCACCGAGGGAACCGCGGCATCCGGCGTCTACTTCGACTACGGCTCCGTCGAGGAAGCCTTCCTCGGCACGGCCGGACAGAGCGCCGAGATGCCGACACCGGGCGTGCAGAGCCAGTTCGTGACCCGCCTCGGCGGCAATCGCTTCCTGGCGACTTCTACCAGGACTGGTACAACAATTCGCTCCAGGGTTCGAACCTGTCGGACGACGTGCTCGCGCTCGGCATCCGGAAGGGCAGTAACGAGATGCAGGGCTACCGTGACACGGCCATCAACGTCGGCGGCCCGATCAAGAAGGATCGCATCTGGTGGAACGGCGCCTTCCGCCAGCAGAAGAACCAGGTGGCCCAGCCCAACTTCCGCTTCGACGGGACCTTCGACACGCAGCTCACCAACCCGTCGACGAAGTGGACCTATCAGGTCAACCAGGCGAACAAGCTGATTGGCTATTACCAGGCCGGCAAGAAGCTGCAGCCCAACCGGCTCCCGTTCTCGACCTACTTCTACGACGACGCAGGCGAGACCTGGAAGCAGCAGAACCTCGCCTGGGTCTGGAAGGGCGAGTGGAACGGCACCATCAGCGACAAGCTCTACGTCGAGGCCCGGATGGGCGACTTCGGCTACTACTTCCCGCTGCTGTCGAACGGTGACGCCACCTACGGGTGGCGCGACACGGCCCTTGGCGAGATCGAGGGCTCCTACTACACGTGGCAGATCGACCGCGATCGCAAGCAGACCAACGGTGCCGCCACCTACTTCCTCGACACCGGCACCGGCAGCCACACGTTCAAGTTCGGGGGCGAGCTGCTGCGGGAGACCGCCTGGGAGGGCTACCTCGCGCAGTCCGGCAAGGACCCGACGGCGCCGTTCGCCATGATGGATCACCAGTACGCCAACGGCGTCTCGACCAACGTCGTGTTCCGCATCCCGACGGCCATCAACCACCTCGGCAGCCTCAAGGACAACGACGACGGCAACATCCTGCCCCAGGCCAAGGTGACGCAGCTGGGCTTCTTCGTCACCGACACGTGGGCACTGGGCCGGCTGACGGTCAACGCCGGGCTCCGCTACGACCGGTATCGTTCCTTCACGCCTGAGCAGGAGCAGCTGGCCTGGACGACGGGACCGGTGTCGGTCGCGGCGCGGACGTTCGCCGAGACGACCTACGCGACCTGGAACTCGGTGGCGCCGCGCGTGGGCGTGACCTTCGACCTGAGCGGCGATGGCCGTACGGTGTTGAAGGCCAACTACGGCCTCTACTACCACAATCCCGGCGTGGCGATGGCGAGCGACGCCAACCAGAATCAGCCGAACAAGACCGTGACCTATGCCTGGACGGATCGCAATGGCGACCGTCGCTGGCAGGCGGGCGAGGAGGGGGCGTTGCCCACGAACACGAACCTCGCCGGCACGATCACGGTGGATCCGGACATCAAGCAGCCGTATTCCCACGACGTCGGCGCGTTCGTCGAGCGCCAGATTGGCGGCAGCATCGGTACGCGGATCGGCTTCGTCATGAAGACCGAGGACAACCTCTACGCGTCGTACCAGGCGCAGCGGCCGATTGGGGCGTACTCGGTGCCGTTTCCCTTCGTGGACATCGGCGTCGATGGCGTGAGGGGCACGGCCGACGACCGGACGCTCACGCTCTACGGCCTCCCGTCCAGCGAGGCGGCGAGCTTTCCGGTCAACACCACCGTGATGACGACCGATCGCTACTCGCGCTACCGGACCATCGAGGCCTCGGTGAACCGCCGGCACATCGGCCGGTGGTCGGTCGCGGCGGGAGCCAGCTATACGATGCTCAAGGACTTCCCCGGCCAGGCGGGCAATGGCGCGGCCGGCTTCCCCAACAACCCCAATGCGCCTGGTGTCCAGGAGCGGTCCACGTGGGACTTCAAGCTCACCGGCCAGTACGACGCCCCGTGGGGGTTCAAGGTGACGCCCGCGCTCCGGCACCAGTCCGGCCCGAACTACGCGCGCACCATCGCCGTGCCGCAGTCGGCGGCGACGCCGTACGGGCTCATCTACACCGGCACGATCTACGCGGGAGAGGACGGTGGCGAGCCGGGAACCTCGAGCAACCTGTGGAGCTTCCGCCAGGACAACATCACGATTCTCGACGTGCGCATCGAGCGCAGCGTGTCCTTCGGATCGACGGTGCGCCTGCGGCCGTTCCTCGATCTCTTCAACATCCTGAACAACGACGCGTACGAGACGATCAACGTGGGGACCGGTTCGTCGTTCCAGCGGCCGTCCGCGATTCTTGCCCCGCGCACGATGCGCATCGGGTTCCGGTTCGTCTGGTAGGAATTCAGAATTCGGAGTTCAGAATTCAGAACTGATTGCCCGTCGCGAGAGGAGGCCTCGCCATCTCCTCTCGCGTTTTTCGTGTACGGACCAACGCCGCGCTCCTCCGCCTCGCATCCCGCGCGCGCATCAATGGCATCAGATCATTGTGCTTGTGAGGCATGGGTGGCTCCGTTACTCTCTCCTCACTGTGACGCGCAACTCGGGCCTCTTCCACCACCACCTCTCGCCCGAGGTACTTGTGTGTCACCGCTGTGACGTCCTCGGCCGACAGCACCAGCAGGGCCAGCGACAGCAGCGACAGCGACAGCAGGCCTAGTCCTCGCTGATCGCTGATTCCTCAGAATCCCGTTTCGGTCTCTCGTATTCGTCAGGTGTTCGGAGTGGTGCATCCCTCCAGCGCCACACGGGGGCCGGAGGTGTTCAGAGGCGGAGGTGGCGGTGACCTGCGGCACCCGCGGTGCCGCACCACATCGGGCTCGCGCTCACGCGCGGCCCACCAGCTGGACTCCTGTGGGGGGAGTCCTCGGGCGGGGAGAGTCTAACGCGCCAGCTCTCCTCGCCCTTTTTACTGACGGGGTAACTCGGAATTCAGAATTCAGAATGACGAATTCAGAAAGGGGAAAGGCGGAAGGCTGAAAGCAGAAGGCACAAGGCAAAAGGCACAAGGCACAAGGCAAAAAGGCACCTCTCCGGGCACCCCGCACCTGCACAGCGCACTCAGCACCCGGCACCCGCACTCGGCACCCCGGCACGAGGCACCCGGCACCTCTCCGGGCACCCCGCACCTGCACCGCGCACCCAGCACCCGGCACCCGCACTCGGCACTCCGGCACGAGGCACCCGGCACCTCCCCGGATGCACTACCCTACCCCTATGTCCGACCGAGCCGTGACCTACGGCGCGTACCTGGCCGTGGACGAGCTGCTCGCCCTCCAGCGGCCCCGCTCCGAGGGGCCCGAGCACGACGAGCTCCTCTTCATCGTCATCCACCAGGTCTACGAGCTGTGGTTCAAGGAGATCCTGCACGAGATCGACGAGGTGATGCGCCGGCTCGAGGCCGGTGAGGCGCACCGGGCGCAGCACACCATGAAGCGCGTCCTCACCATCCTCAAGGTGATGGTGGCGCAGCTCGACATCCTCGAGACCATGACGCCGCTGGAGTTCCTGTCCTTCCGGACCCGCCTCGAGGCGGCCAGCGGCTTCCAGTCCGACCAGTTCCGGCAGCTCGAGTTCGTCCTCGGCCACAAGAGCCCGGGTGCGGTGGCGCGGTTTGCCGAAGGCAGCCGGGCGCGCGCGGCGCTCGAGGCGCGCCACGCCGCGCCGACGCTGTGGGACGCCTTCGTCCACTACCTGGCGCGCGAGGGCTACGACGTGCCGCCGGCCGTGCTGGCGCGCGAGGTGACGGCCGGTATCGCGCCGTCCGACGCGCTGCAGGAAACGCTCGTGCGGGTGTACCGGAGCGATCCCAAGAACGCCGAACTGTGCGAGCGCCTGGTGGACCTCGACGAGGGGCTGCAGGAGTGGCGCTACCGGCACGTGAAGATGGTCCAGCGGACGATCGGCACGCGTGCCGGTGCCGGGGCTCGAGCGGCGCCGGCTACCTGGCCACGACGCTCATGCAGCCGCTGTTTCCGGACCTGTGGGCGATCCGGACGCGCCTCTGAGGCACGAAGGGCACGAAGGGCGATCGCGTCGCACGGAGGGCACGAAGATTGGGGCAATGGGGCATTGAGCGCATTGAGGATTGAGGATTGGGGCATTGTCGATTCGCGAGGATGAGCGACCGTGACCCGGGTGCCTGACGCCATCGTCCCGGCAGAGCCTCGCCCGGCACTACAGCCGGTTCCGGGTTGGCGAGCGCATCCTGCTCACCGGTCACTCCCATCAGGCGTGGCCCGACGTCGGGTTCGAGGGGCAGCAGCGGGCGTGGCTCGACGCCGCCGATCTCGTCGACGGCAAGTGGGCGGCTGCCGAGCGGCAGGCCGAGCTCGTGCGCGAGGGCGTGCGGCGGATCCTCGGTGAACCGCGAGGTGAGATCGCCCTCGGGCAGAACACGCACGAGCTCCTCGTGCGCCTCTTGTCGGCCCTCCCGCTCGACAGGCGTCCCCGCCTCCTCACGACCGACGGGGAGTTCCACACCATCCGGCGTCAGCTCGATCGCCTGGCCGAGGCGGGCCTGGAGGTGGAGCGGGTACCGAGCCGGCCGGCCGATGCGATCGCCGAACGCCTCGCCGCGGCCGTTGATGACCGCACGGCTGCCGTGCTCGTCTCCTCGGTGCTCTTCACCACGGGGGAGATCGTGCCGGGGCTGGCCCGGGTGGCGGAGGCCTGCGCGCGCGTGGGTGCCGAGCTCGTCGTGGATGCGTACCACCACCTCAACGTCGTGCCCTTCGATGTCGAGGCCGACGGTCTGGCCGGTGCCTTCGTCCTGGGAGGCGGCTACAAGTACCTGCAGCTGGGCGAGGGCAACTGCTTCCTGCGCGTGCCGCCCGGCTGCCGGCTGCGCCCGGTCATCACCGGGTGGTTCGCCGAGTTCGGTCTGCTGGATCACGCCGGCGCCGATCACGCGGTGCCGTACGGTGAGGGCGCGGCACGGTTCGCCGGCTCCACCTACGATCCCACCTCCCACTACCGTGCCGCCGCCGTGCTGGCCTTCGAGGCCGCGCACGCGCTGACCCCGCACGCCTGCGTGCCCTCAGCCAGGTGCAGACCGCGCGTCTCGTCCGCGCGATCGAGCAGCACGATCTCGACCCCGCTGTCGTGCGCGTCGAGCCCATCGCCCCACTGGCCCGTGCGGGTTTCGTGGCGCTCGGTGCGGCCGATGCCGCGGGACTCGCGCGGCGGCTCGGCGAGCGGGGCGTGGCGTGCGATGCGCGAGGTCCGTGGCTGCGTCTCGGGCCAGCGCCCTATGTGACAAGCGAACAACTGTTCGGTGCCGTGGACGCACTCTCCGCAATCGTGCGCGGCACATGAGGCGATCCAGTCCACCGAATATCAGTGATTTCAACTGATTGGATCCGTGTGTCTCCAGCGCCTGGCGATTCGGGACGATCGCCGAAATTCCCGTGCATTTCCGCACATCCCACAAGCAGGGGTTTTCGGCACATCGCTTGCACTTATAGGGGCGGCGATTGAAGCACGGCTAGAGCACCCCCACAGGAGTATTCAGCCGATTTGAGCCAGGCTGACTAGGCCAACTGGCTCGACGGGCCCATGTTGATGGGCCCTTTTTTTGCTATCTTCCGCGCTATGAGGTCCGGCCCCGGCCTGATCGTGACCGCCGCCCTCCTCTGGGCCGGCATGGTGGCCACGGCCGATGGGCGTACCAGGCGGCTGACCGGACGCCGACACCCGCGGTCCAGGCCGTCCCCGCACCTGGCGCCGCCGCTTCAGCCGACTACCTCGGATCCGCTGCCTGCGAACGCTGTCACGAGGCCGAGTACGGCCAGTGGCGCACGTCGCTCCACGTGAAGATGACCAAGCCCGTGGAGCAGGCGACCATCCTGGGGGACTTCAGCGACGGCACGCGCTTCGCCGATCACGGCCGGTCCTACGTGTTCGGCCACCGCAACGGCCGGCCCACGATCACCATCAGCCACGCGGACGCCGCCCCCGAGACCTTCACCGTCGACTACACCCTGGGCTCGAAGCGCTATCAGGGTTACCTGTCAACGATGCCGGACGGCCAGATGTACGTGCTGCCGGTGTTCTGGCACGTCGAGAGCCGGCGGTGGCTCGACTGGAAGGAGCTGACCCCCATTCCCGACGGCGCCCACGATCTGCGGCAGATCTGGAACGCCAACTGCTTCAACTGTCACGCCACGAACATCGTGCGCGGCTACGACGTCGAGAAGCGCCGGTACGACACCACGTGGACCGAGATGGGCATCGGTTGCGAGGCGTGCCATGGGCCCGGACGGGCGCACGTGGCCCTGGCGGATGCGTGGGACAAGGATCCCGCCACCAAGCCCGCCTATGACGACAGCGATGCCAACCGCGGGCTCTCGGATCTCCTCGAGACGCTGTCCACGCGCTCGGCGGACCCTCGCCGCTCCTTCGACACGTGCGCGTACTGCCACGGCAACAAGACCAACGTGTTCGTGGGGTTCCGTGCCGGGGAGGCCTATACCGACTACGCGGTTCCGTTCCTGCCGAGCGACGCCATCGCGGACAACGATCCGCAGGGCGAGTTCTGGCCGGACGGGAGGCCCAACCGGTTCAACCGGCCGCAGGCGCTCATGCTGAGCGGCTGCTTCCAGAAGGGCGCCATCACGTGTACCAGCTGCCACGTGGCGCACGGCCCATCCTTCGAGCACGGCCTGAAGGTGGACATCTCCGATGGCGCGCGTGGCGACGAGCTGTGCACGCAGTGTCACGATGCCCCGAAGCCGCGTGAGCCGCGAGCGCCCACCGCCGCCGAGGCGCTGCCCTTCGGCGTCGTGCCGGCCCTGCCGGTCACGGCCGCTCCGGCCTTCTCGGGTGCGGGCCTGCAGGCCCACACCTTCCATCGAGCGGACAGCGAGGGCAGCCGCTGCATCAACTGTCACATGAGCGACGTCAACTGGCGCCTGCTCATCCGGCGGCGCGACCACACGTTCAAGCCGCCGGCGCCCGAGGTCACTTCCGGTTACGGCGTTCCCAACGCGTGCACGACCTGCCACGACGATCGCACCCCGGAGTGGGCGGCGCAGCAGATGGACGAGTGGTGGGGCGACGGCGCGCGGCGGGCGACCGAGCTGCGGACGGCGAACGCGCTCTATCGCGCGGGCTCCGGCGACGCCAGTGTGCTGCCCGAGCTGACGAGCCTTGCGCTCGATCGGTCACAGGGCGCCATCATCCGCGCCAGTGCCGCCGACTACATTTCCCAGATCCTGCTCGGCGTGAACGGCCAGGCCTCGGCGCAGAGCCAGACGTCCGTGGGCGCGGCGCCGGCGGCGACGCGGCGGGCGGGCACACCGCCCGAGGCGTCCCCGGCGCTGGTCAACACGCTCATCGGGACGGCATCGGACCCCGAAGCGATCGTGCGCGCGGCGGCCGTTCGCGCCCTCGCCTCGACGGCGCAGACCGAGCGCGTGCTGCCGGTGCTGACCGCACGGCTCATCGACTCGTCGCGCATCGTGCGCGTGCGGACCGCCGAAGCCCTGCTCGCCCTGGGCATCGTCACGCTCGATGGCGCGGCGGGCGCCGCCCTCGCCCACGCACAGGACGAGTACGCCGACAGCCTGCGGGCCTTTCCGGACGTCGCCTCCAACCATGCCGCGCTCGGCTGGCTGCAGATCGCGCGCGGGCGCACCGACGCCGCGCTGTCGTCGCTGGACGACGCCATTCGCGTGGAGCCCCGCTACGCGCAGTCCTACATTCTCAAGGGCATCATCGCCGCCCGGGCCGAGCAGTTCGACGAGGCGATTGACTGGTGGAAGAAGGCGCGCAGCATGGCGCCCGATGACCCGCGTCCGCAGGCACTCATCGCCGAGGCGGAAAAGAGAAAGGCCGGAGCGAAGTAACTCGCGCCGGCCTTCTTGGGGCTTGGGGCTTGGGGCTTGGGGCTTGGGGCCTGGGGCCTGGGGCCTGGGGCCTGGGGCCTGGGGCCTGGGGGCGTGAGCGCCCCAGGGTCCCCGTGTCTGGCTACTGCTTCTTGAGCTGCTCGATCAGGGCCTTGGCCTGGACGGCCTCCGCCGAGTTCGGGTCCACCTGAATCAGCTTGTTCATCAGCTCGAGGGTGCCTTCGGTGTCCGCCTTCTGGAGGCGCGCCAGGCCGAGCTTGAAGAGCGGCTTGCCCCAGTTGGGGTCGATGTCGGCCGCGCGCTGGTAGTACTCGACGGCGGCATCGGTCTCACCCTTGGCGAACTTGACCTCGCCCAGGTTGTAGAAGACTTCCTTGTTGGCGCTGGTGGACTGCGCCACTTCCATCAGCGCGGCCTCGGCGCCGGCCAGGTCGTTCTTCTCGAGCAGCGTCATGCCGATCTCGATCTTGGCCTTGTCGGCGTTGGTGTCACCGGCCGGGACCTTCTTGTAGGCCTCGATGGCCTGGTCGTACTGCTTCTGCTGGCGGTGGAGACCGCCGATCTGCAGGTAGAGGGCCGTCAACGCGGGCACCTTGTCCACCATGGCCTGGTAGGCGGCGATGGCGCCGGCATAGTCCTTGGCGTTCACCATGGCCTCGGCCTTGTCCAGCTCGCCCTGCAGTTCCTTGGCGTTCACGCCGGCCAGCGCGCCTGCCGGACCCGAGGCGCCGGGCGCCAGGGTGAAGTCGACCGGCGGCATGGGGGCGCCAATGGTCTTGATGGGCACGTTGCCGGCGGACGGCTGGAAGCCCGGCGCGGAGGCCGTGATCTTCCACGACCCTGCCTTGAGGCCGATCATCGAGTAGCGGCCGCGGTCGTCGGTGGTCGCCGTGAACGAGGAGGGCGCCGAGTTCGGGTTCTCGGCTACGACGGTTGCGCCCTTGATGGGCTGGCCGTTGCCATCCTTCACGGTGCCGCCGATGCGGCCGGTCTGCGCGGCCGCTGGCAAGGCCGACAGCACGAGCGCAACGATCGTCGCGCCGAACAGTGTCTTGAGGTCACGCATTTCTTGATCTCCCATGGCAGCGTCTTCGGACGCCCCTGAACCGAACAAGTATATGTTATCCGCGATGTCCCCAGCCGGACGCGTCGGCCGCCTCCTGGCGCTCGTGGCCGTTACGGCCGCGGTGGCCGCACACGGACTGGCCGTCGCCGGCGCCCAGACGTCTCCGGATGTCTCCGCCCGCTTCGCCGGCATCGATCGCGTCGTCGAGGCCGCCATGGCCGCCGGCCAGACGCCCGGCGCCGTGGTGCTGATCGGCCGCGGCGATCGGGTGCTGTTCGAGAAGGCCTACGGGGCGCGCGCGCTCGTCCCCGCGCACGAGCCGATGACGGTCGATACGGTGTTTGACCTGGCATCGTTGACAAAGGTCGTCGCCACGACCACCGCGATCATGACGCTGGTGGAGCAGGGCCGCGTCCGCCTCACCGATGCCGTGGCCAGCCACGTGCCCGGGTTCGAGCGCTACGGCAAGGGCGGCATCACGGTCGGCCACCTGCTCGCGCACGTGTCCGGCCTCAGGCCCGACGTGGACCTCGCCGACGGGTGGACGGGCTACGACGCCGCCATCGAGCTGGCCCGCAACGAAGTCCCCGTGGCGGCGCCCGGCGAACGCTTCATCTACAGCGACATCAACTTCTTCGTGCTCGGCGAGATCGTGCGCGCGGTCACCGGACGCACGTTGGACGCCTACACGCGCGAGGTGGTGTTCCAGCCGCTGGGGATGCGCGACACCGGGTTCCTCCCTTCGGCGGACCAGCGAACGAGGATTGCTCCCACCGAGCGCTGCGACACGATGGACGCCTGGCCGTGCAAGCGTCCTTCGGCCGTCCCCCTCAGGGGCGTGGTCCACGACCCGACCTCGCGGCGCATGGGTGGGGTGGCCGGGCACGCGGGCCTCTTCTCTACGGCGCGCGACCTGTCCCGCTTCGCACGCATGCTGCTGGCCGGGGGGACGCTCGACGGCGTGCGCATCCTGGCGCCGGCCACGGTGGCGCGCATGACCTCGCGTGCGACACCGCTGTCGATGGCGGCGAACCGCGGGCTGGGATGGGACATCGACACCACCTACTCGTCGAACCGCGGCGAGCTCTTTCCCGTGGGCGTGTCGTATGGGCACACCGGCTTCACGGGGACGTCGCTCTGGCTCGACCCCGTCTCCGGCGGCTACGTGGTGTTCCTGTCCAGCCGACTCCACCCGGACGGCACCGGTGACGTCACGCCGCTGCGCGCGCGTGGCCACCATCGCGGCCGCCGCCATCGTGGATCAGGCCGCCGCCTCTGCCGCGCGCACGGTGTCCGGGCCCCCGGCCCTGGGCCGCACCGCGCTGCCTGCGCCGGCGCCCACCGAACCCGTCCTGAGCGGTATCGACGTGCTCGCGCGCGACGGGTTCGCGCGGCTCCAGGGGAAGCGCGTCGGCCTCCTCACCAATCACACCGGCCTCGACCGCTCGGGCCGCAGCACGATCGACGTCCTGCACGAGGCCCCGGGCGTGACACTGGCCGCCCTCTTCAGTCCCGAGCACGGCATCCGCGGCACGCGCGACGACGAGCACATCGCGTCGGGCAGGGACGACAAGACAGGCCTGCCGATTCATTCGCTGTACGGCCAGACCCGCCGCCCGACGGCTGCCATGCTGGAGGGGCTCGACGTCCTGGTCGTGGACCTCGCCGACGTCGGCACGCGCTTCTACACCTACCACGCCACGATGGGCTCTCTCATGGAGGAAGCCGCCGCGCGCGGCGTCCCGGTGATGGTGCTGGACCGCCCCAACCCCATCGACGGCTGGCACGTCGAGGGCCCGGTGCCCGAACGCACCGGCACGGCGCTGGTGGACTATCACGCGATGCCCGTCCGCCACGGGCTGACGATGGGAGAGCTGGCGCGGCTCTTCAACGGCGAGCGCGGCATCGGCGCCGACCTGACGGTCGTCCCGGTCGAGCACTGGGTGCGCGACGCCTGGTTCGACCAGACGGGGCTGACGTGGGTCAACCCGTCGCCGAACATGCGGAACCTGACCCAGGCGACGCTCTACCCCGGCATCGGCGCGATCGAATACTCCAACATCTCGGTCGGGCGGGGGACCGACCAGCCGTTCGAGCAGATCGGGGCGCCCTGGATTGACGGCCCGGCACTGGCCGCGGCGCTCAACGCCCGTCACCTGCCAGGGGTGCGTGTCTACCCGGTTCGCTTCACGCCCACGTCGAGCAAGTACGCCAACCAAGCCTGCCAGGGCGTCTTCTTCGTCGTCACCGATCGCACGGCCCTGCAGCCGGTGCGGCTGGGGCTGGAAGTGGCGGGCGCCCTGGGACGCCTCTACGGCTCCCGGTACCAACTCGAGAACACCGCGCTGCTCCTCGGCTCATCCGCGAGCCTCACGCGGGTGGTTGCCGGCGACGACCCGGCAACGGTGGCGGAGTCCTGGCTGGCCGACGAGGCCCGCTGGCGCCAGACGCGCGCGCCATACCTTCTCTATCGCTGACCCTTCTGAATTCTGAACTCAGAATTCTGACTTCAGAAACGGTACAGCATCACGTAGACCACCACGCCGGTGACCGAGACGTAAAGCCACAGCGGCAGCGTCCAGCGGGCGATGCGGCGGTGGCGGTCGAAGCGCGCCGACAGCGCGCGCGACACCGTCATCAGTACGAGTGGCACGATGGCCGCGGCCAGCACGACGTGCGTGAACAGGATGGTCAGGTAGACGATGCGGATGATGCCCGGCTTCTGGAAGGGCACCGAGCCCACGTTGTAGTGGTAGACGAGGTACGACGCCAGGAACGCCGCGGACGTGCCGAGCGCGGCCAGCATGCAGGCCCTGTGCGCGTCGCGCCGCTTCTGCCGGATGAGCACCCACCCCGCGACGAGCAGCACGGTGGAGAGCGCGTTGAGCGACGCGTTGAGGGCGGGCAGGTCGGTGACGGACATGGGGGAAGCGTTCTGAATTCTGAATTCAGACTTCTGAATTCAGAAAGTTCTCTACCTGACGTGGTCCCACACGAGCAGCACCCACAGTCCCGGCAGGTAGAGGATGGACGCCAGGAACAGCCGTCGCGCCGCGGTCACGGTGCGGGTGACGGCGAACTCGAGGCTGAACACGAGCAGGATGGCGCCGAGGACGACCGCGCCCGCGAGGTAGGCGGCGGTGGACAGGCCGATGAGGAAGGGCATCAGCGTGATCGGGATGAGCCCGGTGGTGTAGAGCACGGCCTGCCGTCCCGTGGAGCGGCCATCCGGCTGGATGACGGGCAGCAGGGGAATGCCGGCGCGCGCGTAGTCGTCGCGATACATCCAGGCGATGGCCAGGAAGTGCGGCATCTGCCACATGAAGACGATCCCGAAGAGCACCCAGGCCTCGATGGACAGGGTGTTCGTGGCGGCGCTCCAGCCGATGACGGCAGGCAGCGCGCCCGGCAGGGCACCCACGATCGTCGACAGCGACGTCCGCGTCTTCAGCGGCGTGTAGAACCAGACGTAGCTGGCGAGCGTGAGGAAGGCGACGCCGGCGGTGAGGACGTTGACGAAGAGCGCGAGCTGGAGCAGGCCGAGCGCGCTCAGGCCGTAGCCGAACAGCCGCGCGTGGCTCGCCTCGAGGCGCGCGTCGGGGAGCGGCCGGAGCCGCGTGCGGCGCATCAGCCGGTCGGTCTCCTGTTCCCAGACCTGGTTGAGCGCGGCGGAGCCGCCGGCCACCAGCGCGGTGCCCACCAGCGTGTGCAGCAGCACGATCGGCGAGGAGTCGGGCCCGACCCCCAGCCGGTACGCGGCCGCGGTCGTGAGGAGGACGAGGAAGTTGAGGCGCGGTTTGGTGAGCGACAGGAAGTCCGCGCCGCGCGAGCGCGATGCCGCGCGCGCGCCCAGCGCCGCGTCGATCGACGGTTCAGCGTGTGAAGGTGAAGACGACATCGTTCGTGTCTCCGGCGTGCATGGTGACCGGCAGGGACTGCGTGCCCAGCCGCTCGTGCCACGCCTCGACCGTGTAGGTGCCCTCGGGCACGCCCGAGAGGCTGAAGCTGCCGGACTGTCCCGTGACCGCGAAGAACGGATGATCGAGGGCGCCCACCCACGCCCGCATCCACGCGTGCACGTCGCAGCGGATGGGGACCATCACCTCGCGCGTGGTGAACGTGTGGGTGAACGCCATGCCCTGCACCGGCTGGCCCTGGTTGAACGGCTGGTTGATCTGGCTGTCCGAGCGCACGTTGTGCAGGAGGGGATCGCCGTTGCGGATCTGCAGGGGCTGGCCCACGCGCACGCCGACGACACGGGGCACGTAGCGGCACTTCTGCTGATCGATGACGACCGGTTCGGACGGGACGGGGAACGCGCGCCGCTCGAGGCCGTCGCTGATGTAGACGAAGACGTTCTGCAGCGTGCCGTCGTCGCCGGGGACGATCGTGTCGGCGGGCTGGCGGTCGGCGCCGTTCAAGGCGACGCAGTCGCGATCGGCGTCGATGCGCACGAGCTGTTCCGGCGGAACCTCGCCCTGGAACCGCACGCGCCCGGTGATGGTGCCCGTGGACGCAGGGTCGATGGCAGTGCCTGCCGGTTCGGCCTGTTGCGGGAGGCGCCTCCGCACGCCGCCGCTCCGAGGCAGGCGATGGCGAGCAGCACGAGCCGGGCGACGCTGGACATCACTTCATTATCGCATCGCGGCGCAGGCGCGCCGGTCGGCCTTGACCCGCACGCATGGCCCGGCTAACATTGAACGTTCGTCACCCCCGTGTGCCGGTATCGTCTAGGGGTTAGGACGGGTGGTTCTCAGCCATCAAACCGGGGTTCGAATCCCCGCCGGTACCAAGTCTCCGCCAGCGCTCGTATTCGCTCTCCCGATCGTTCGGCGTCATGACGTGTCAGCGCAGTCTGACGTCTGCCGTCGGCACGTCCGTCTGCAGGAAGTCGTTCCCCTTGAACAGCAACGGCTCTCCCTTCAGGACGGCGAGCGCATAGAGAAGCAGTCTCCGTAGTTCAGTCCGGCGGGATGGCGCCCCTTCCCGAAGCGCCCGAACGCCCCGCGCGCGGTGGTGGCCTGTTCGACATCCACGGCCACGAGGTCGATGGCCGCGCGGTGGATGAAGTGGTCGAGGTCGCGCAGGCCTTCTGCCCGCACCGGGCTTCGATGACAATCGAGATCTCGACGAACGTCGCCACGGACATCGAGCGCGTGTCCGCGTCCTCGATCGCCTCGATGAAGCGGCGGCGCTCGGGTTCACGCTGCAGGATGGCGACGAGCGCCGACGTGTCGATGACCATTCAGCGCGGCAGTCCGTCTTCGTCGTAGCCGAGGATGTCGTCGGCGGACCTGGCGTCGAGGACGGGGAGCGTGGCGCAATGCTCCGCGATGGCCTCGAGCTCGTCCGCGAGCCGGCGGCCGGACCGCTCACGCCGCACGCGCGCCAGGCGGTCACGGAGCGCCTTGGTGACCGCTTCGGTCTTCGTTTCGCCCGTCTGTCGGGCCAAGTCGTCGGCGAGCCGCTCGGCTTCAGGATTTCGGATGTTCAGAGCCATATCAACACGTGTAGCTTTCAATCAACAGTGTAACATCTCTCGTGCTCACCCGGTCGCTGCGCGGGAAGACACCCGCGGGCCCAGCACGACGTCCACCTGGTGGACGCCGCCGTCGCGCACCAGCCGCACGCGCCCGGGGTCGGTGGGCTGGCCGTCCACGCTGAGCGCGGCCACGCCGCGGCCGGTGCGGTCCGGGTTGCTGACCCGGATGCGGTAGGTCGTCCCCTCCACCTGCCAGTCGATCTCGAAGCCCGGCCACCCCGCCGGCACGCACGGCTCGAGCACGAAGGCGTCGCCCATCCGCCGCAGGCCGAGGAGCGATTCGAGGCCCGCCCGGTAGAGCCATCCCGCCGAGCCCGTGTACCACGACCAGCCGCCCCGGCCCGGATGCGCGGGGTGCGTGTAGACGTCGCCGGCCACCACATACGGCTCCAGGCGGTACCGGTCCACGTCGGCCGCCGTCCGCGACCGGTTGACCGGGTTGATCATGTGGAACAGTTCCATCGCCTCGTCACCGGCGTCGAGCGAGGCGAGCGCCATGATGACCCAGGCCGCCGCGTGCGTGTACTGCCCGCCGTTCTCCCGCACGCCGGGCGGATAGCCCTTGATGTACCCGGGTTCCTGCGCCGAGCGATCGAAGGGCGGCGTCAGCAGCGCCACCGTCTTCATGCCGCGTGAGACGAGGTGGGCGCGCACGGCGTCGAGGGCGCGCTCGGCGGACACGCCGGCAACCGCCCCGGTGAGCGCCGCCCACGACTGCGCGATCGAATCGATGCGGCACTCGTCCGCGTATGCCGACCCGAGCGGCGTCCCGTCGTCGTAATAGCCGCGGCGGTACCAGTCGCCGTCCCAGGCGGCTTCGAGGGCGGGTATCAGGCGCGCGGCGTCCCGCCGGTATCCTGCGGCGGCGTCCAGCTCCCCCGCACGGGTACACAGGTCGGCCACCCGACCGTAGACGTCGTAGAGGAAGAAGCCGAGCCACGTGCTCTCGCCCCGGCCTTCGGCGCCGACGAGATTCATGCCGTCGTTCCAGTCGCCGCCTCCCATGAGCGGGAGCGCGTGTGCGCCGCGCGCGCCGGACCGGTCCACCGCCCGGCGGCAGTGATCGACCAGCGTGCCGTCCGACGGGCCCACCTGCGGCAGGTCGTAGGACTCGGCCACACCCGGGGCGAGCAGGGGCGCCTTCAGGTACGGCACGCGCTCGGCGAGCACGCCGTCGTCGCCGGTGTGGCGCACGTATTCGGCTACCGCGTACGGCAGCCACAGGAGGTCGTCCGAGCAGCGCGACCTCAGTCCCCGGCCGGATGGTTCGTGCCACCAGTGCTGCACGTCGCCCTCCTCGAACTGGTGCCCGGCCGCTCGCAGCAGGTGCGCGCGCGTGAGGTCGGGGCGCGCGTGGCACAGTGCCAGCACGTCCTCGAGCTGGTCGCGGAAGCCGAAGGCGCCACCCGGCTGGAAGCACCCGGTCCGGCCGTCGATGCGGCACGACAGGGTCTGGTAGAGCAGCCAGGTGTTCATCATCAGGTCGAACGAGTCGTCGGGTGTCCGGACCCGCACGGTGTCGAGCGTCTTCGCCCAGTGGTCCTCCACGTGCGCGCGGGTCGCAGCCGCGGCGTCAACCGACGCGAATCGCTCCACCAGCGCCGCGGCCTGCTCCGCGTTCTCGCCCTGTCCGAGCGCGACGACCAGCCGTGCCGTGTCGCCGGGGGCGAGGTGCACGCCGATCTCCAGCGCCGCGCACGGGTCGAGGCCTCCGCCGAATCGGCGTCCGCCGAGGGCCCACTCGCGATCGCGCAGCCCGGCCGGCGCGTCGAGCGACCCGTGCCGTCCGAGGAACGTCGCGCGATTGCCGGTCGCGGCTCGCGCCGGATGAGAGGCCGCGAGAAACGCCACGCGCCCGGGGAAGGCGTCGTTGAACGGGTTGGTGGCGTAGACCACGCCGCGGTTCGCGTCGTAGCTGGTGACCACTTGGAGGTGCTGCCCTTCCCGCGGGGGACCGAGCGCCCACTGGCAGTAAGGCACGACCGCAAGCGCACGCGCCTGGCTGGTCTGGTTCGTGATGGTCAGCGCCGCAAGCTTCACCGGTGCATCCGGGGCGACGAAGATCTCGAGCGCGGACGCGATGCCGTGCGCCCGGCGATGGAACGTGCTCACGCCCGGCCGATGACGCACCGTCACCGGTCCTTCCCCGTCCACGGCGGCCGGCGCCGGTGTGGGCGACCACACCGCCCCGGTCGCATCGTCCCGCAGGAAGATGGCTTCGGCCGTCGGATCGGACACCGGATCGTTGGCGAACGGCGTCAGCCGGTTCTCGCGGCTGTTGGCCGCCCACGTGAAGCTGGCGCCTCCGCTCGTCACGACGGTGCCGAAGAACGCGTTCGCGATCACGTTGGACCACGGGACGGGTGTGTCGCCGCCGTCGGCGAGCTGGAGCGCGAAGGCGCGGCCGTCGTCCTCGAATCGTCCGAGGCCCACGTGCACGGTCGCTCCGGCGCCGTCGGGTTCGCTGGCCGGATCCGGGCTGCCGCCGAGCGGGGGCGCCGACACCGTCGGCCGGGGACTCTCGGCGTCGGAGGCGAGTCTTGGATCGAGTTGCGACCGAAGGTCGCCACGGCTCGTCCGGACCACGACGCGGGCCACGGCGTCCATCAATCGGTCCTCGTCCGCTGACATCGCGTCGCGGCGCACCAGCCACGCGCCACCAGGCTTGCCGGTCCACGTCCGCCATGGTCCGGAGTTGAGGAGCCCCACGACCTGCCCCTGCACCTCGTCCAGGTAGGACGTGGGGTGGTCGTTGACGATCACCGTGTCCGACGAAAGGCCCTTCAGGCGCCAGTACTCCTGTGCCTGCAGCACCTGTCTCACCAGGTCGAGCCCGTCGCCGCCGTCGAGCCGCACCAGGAGGATTGGCAGGTCGCCCGAGATGCCGAAGCGCCACAGTCCCGGCTGCCCGAGGACGTTGCGCTCGAAGCTGGACCCGGGCGCGCGCGCAGACTCGTCGACGTAGTGGAGCGGGAGAGGCCAGCCGTCGTACAGACGCGCGTCCTCGGCAGGCACGCCCAGGTGATGGAGCAGGCTCTGCGCGTCGGTGAAGGCGAGCGCGAACACCCGCGACGCGGCCGCCGGGTGATGGTAGGTCTGCGCCAGTCGCGCGGCGCCCTCGCGATTGGCCGCCACGCCAGTCGTGAACGCCAGCCGGACGTGTCCACCCGGGGCACGCGGACGCGCTGCCGCAGGCAGCACACCGGATCGAGCACCGTGCCCGTCGTCCCGCTGAGTGCCCGGCCGTCGAGTGCCTGCGGCGCGGCGGTGGAACGCCCGCGGCCGATGAATCGCTGGCGGTCGGTCTCCCACTCCACCGGTCCCGACGCGCGGCCGTCCAGGCTGAGCACGTGCACGGCCCAGAGCTCGTCGCCCCCGTGCCGCGGACGGCGGCGGCAGATCACCGCGTTGTTCTCCGGCGACACTCCGTCTCGATGAACAGCTTTCCGAACGCGGGTGCGCGAGGTCGTCGCGCATGGACGCGAGCGCCACCTCGACGTAGCTGGTGACCTCCACTTCGCGTGCGCGCGCCGAGGTTGCGCACGGTGAGCCGTCGCACCTCGACGTCATCTTCAGGCGAGACGGCGATGTCGAGCTGCGTGGCCAGCTCGCCGTCGCGCCGCTGGATGGAGGCCTTGTCCGGATGGAACGTGACGACGTAGTCGTCGGGTTCGGCGCGGGTCGGCTGATAGGCCGCCGACCAGGACGCGCCGCTGCGCACGTCGCGGAGGTAGATGGCGTGGCTTGTGGGATCGGTGGTCGCGTCGCGCCGCCACCGCGTCACCGCCTGGCCCTTCCAGGCCGAGGCTCCGCCTCCGCCGTTGGTGATGGCCACCACGTAGGAGCCGTTGGACAGGAGCTGGGCGTGCGGAACAGACGTATGCGGCGTGCGGTAGCGGCGGACGGGCACCGTCGTCGCCGAGGCGGGCGTGCGGGCGTCCTCGTCGGCCTGGCGCAGCGAGGCGGCGGGCGGGCGCGGCACGCGTTCCTGCAGCAGCAGGTCCGTGGCGGCGACGGCGGGCGAGCGGTGGAACCGCTCCACCATCCGGTCCCCGGTGAGCGCGTTGGCGACGGCCAGCAGCGCCATGCCCTGGTGGTGGCTCATGCACGTGCGGACCACCACCGGGACGCCCTTTCGCGCGGGCGTGCCGCTGTCGCGGGCCGAACGGCGATCCGTGAAGTCGATCGATTCATAGAAACCGCAGCGGCATCGGGCGTCCACGCCCTCCAGCCGGCGGAGGTTCTCGACGGCTGCATGTGGCGCCGTGCTCAAGGCGAGTGCCGTGGCGTAGGGGGCGACCACGAGATCGTCGGCGAGGCCGCGCGCCAGGCCGAGGCCGGGCACCCCGAAGGCGCGGTACTGATACGTGCCGTCGCGGTCAACGGCCGCATACGCCGACTCCGAGATGCCCCACGGGATGTGGCGCGAGCCCGCGTAGGCCATCTGGTGAACCACGGCCAGCCGCGCCGATTCGCCGAGCAGTGTGTGCGGATACGCGCGCAGGAGCAGCTGCGGCATGAGGTACTCGAACATCGTGGCGCTCCACGACAGCAGCGCCGGTTCGCCGTGCAGGACGGTGAGCGGCCGGCCCAGGCGGAACCAGTGCCGCTGCGGCACGTCTCCGCGCGCGATGGCGACGAAGCTGGCGAGACGCGACTCCGACGCCAGCAGGTCGTAGTACGAGCCGTCGAGGCGGCCGGGCGTGTCCCTCGCCGACGCGTGCCCCGACCGCGAAGAGCTCCCTTCGGGAGTCGAAGAGGAACGTGAAGTCGGTGGCCTCGACGAGCGCGCGGCATCGTGCCGCGAGGGATCCGAGCGCGGCGGCGAGCGCAGGGTCGTCGGCTTCTGCCCCGACCTCGTCGAGGCCGATGGCGAGGGCCATGAGCGACGCCGCCAGGTTGCCGCTGTCCACCGTGGAGACGTACGCGGGCCGGAGCGGAACCAGCGACCGCGTGTCGTACCAGTTGAGCAGGTGCCCGTGCACCTTCTCGAGGCGCTCGACGGTCGTCAGCGTCGCGTCCACGCGCGCGGCGAGCACCGGTGCGGTGATGAACCCCAGGTCGTGCGCGGCCAGCGCCGACAGCAGCGCCATGCCGATGTTGGTGGGCGAGGTGCGCGCCGCCACCCGTTCGTCGGGTTCGAACTGCACGTTGTCCGGCGGCAGTGCGTGGTGCTCGTCGAGCGTGTAGGTCTCGAAGAAGCGCCACGTGTCGCGCGCGAGGTCGTGGAGGTAGGCGCGGTCGGCCTCGGCGAGGGGCGCCGCGCGTGCTGGATCGGGCGGCTCAGCGCGTGGGCCACGGCCGGCGCCGCCAGCCACGCCAGCGCGAAGGGCAGTGCCACGGGCAGCGACGACGGGCGGACCGCCGCGACCAGTGCCGAGGCGGCCACCGCGATCGCCGGACTGGCGCTCATGGCCCGGACGAACCCCCAGACGGAGCTGCCGGCCGTCCGCGCGGCGCTGGCCGCCGCGGTCTCCCACTCGAGGAGACGACGGCGCGTGACCGCCATTCGGGCCAGGGTCAGGCCGATGGCGTGCAGCATCGCGCTGGTGGTCTGCGCGGCGAAGGTCACGTCGAGCAGCGCCCGTGCCGCATCGATCTGCAGGTCGTCGATCAGCCCGGAGAGGGCGACGCGGTCCAGGCGCCAGCGCGCCGCCGCGGCCGCGGCCGTGGCCCCGCGGACGGCGAAGGAGGCCAGCGGCGCGGCGAGCGCGGCGACCGTCCACCACCACGGGTTCCCTGGCGCGAGCGTCCAGGCCACCAGCAGCGCCGCCAGGGTGCCCGGAGGGGTGAGGCTCCGTCGCAGGTTGTCGACGATCTTCCATCGCGAGCGGAGTGGGAGCCGGTTGCTCGTCCAGCCGTCGCGCGTGGGGACGACCGGAAACAGCCAGCGGAGAATCTGCCAGTCGCCGCGGACCCAGCGATGCAGGCGCCGCGCATGCGCGAGCACGCTGGCCGGATAGTCGTCGATCACCTCGACGTCGGTGACGAGCGCGACCCGCGCGTACAGGCCCTCGAACAGGTCGTGGGAGAGCACGGCGTTGTCGGGCACGCGCCCGTCCAGCACGCGGGTGAAGGCGTCCACGTCGTACAGGCCCTTGCCCGTGAAGATGCCCTCGTGGAAGAGATCCTGGTAGACGTCCGACACCGCCGTCGTGTACGGGTCCACTCCGGTGTGACCGGCGTAGAGCCGGGCGAAGAGCGAGCCGCTGGCGCTCGTCATCGCCACGCTGACGCGCGGCTGGAGGATGCCGTAGCCCTCGACCACGCGGTTCTCGCGAGCGTCGATGCGCGGACGGTTCAGCGGGTGCTCGATGATGCCGACCAGCGTCCGCACGGCATCGCGCGGAAGACGGCTGTCGGCGTCCAGCGTCAGGCAATAGCGCACCTCCGCCAGCACCGACGTGTCGCCGGCCTCGACGGCGTAGCTCGTATCCCTCGCGCCGCGAAGGCGGCGGTTGAACTCCTCGATCTTCCCGCGCTTGCGTTCCCAGCCCATCCAGACGCCCTCGGCCGGGTTCCACAGCCGCTCGCGGTGGAAGAGCAGGAACCGGTCGCGTACGCCCGCCTCCCGGTTGAGCGCATCGACGCCGGCGACGGCTGCCCGTATGAGCTCGGTGTCGCCGGCGGTCTCGTGACTGACGGCGTCCGCGAAGTCGCTGAGGATCGCGAAGTGCACGTGGGGGTCCGCGTTGCCGAGCGAGGCGACTTCCAGCTGCTCGAGCAGCCGCTGGATGCCGTCGCGGCTCGTGAGCAGCGTCGGCACGATCACCATCGTCCGGGCCGCTGGCGGGATGCCGGCGGTGTAGTCGAGGCGCGGCAGCCGGTCCGGCGGCACCAGCGTCGTCACGACCCGATTCACGGCCGCGATTGCCAGCTCGGCCAGGGGCAGGAGGAACGCCGCGGCGATGGCGGCAAGTGTGCCGGTGGAGGCGCCTTCGGTGGAGGCGGTCGCAATCAGCAGCGCCAGCGGCAGCACCGTGGCGGCCCCGATCGCCGAAAATACACGAGGCCCGCCCGGCGGCGCAGCGCTCGCTCCACGCGCCGGCGCAGTGCGGGCCTCACGCCCAGCGTGCGCTCCAGGACGGGGCGACCGGGTCCGACGAGGTAGTAACCCACGTGGGCCTCGCGCGCACCCGCGCCGGCACCCGTCCGGGCGCCGCACTCCACCGCCGCATGCGCGGCGCGCACCTGGCCGCGGCCCTCGAACGGCGCCAGCGACTCCACGGCCTTCCGCTGGGCGTCGCGGCTCTGGAAGTCCATCAGCGCGTAGGCGCCGGCCGGGTCGCGCCGAAGCGCGTGATCGACAACGCTCACCGATTCCACGAACGCGGGCCAGTCGAGCGTCGCGCAGACACGCAGGCTCGTGATGACGTTGGCAACCAGGACCTGGGCGGCCGCCTGCTGCTGATGGTCGTCGCGGACGACGGCGTCGGTGGTGCGCCCCGTACCGTCGAGACGAGCGTCGAGGGCCGCCTGCAGCGCCTCCTGGCGCGGGCCCTCGTCGCGCAGGCGCCGCACCAGTTGGCTGACGAACGCCACCTCCGCCGTGCCATCCGGCCAGCGTGGCGCCTGGAACGCCGCGTCGGCGAGATGATCGAGGTACGTATCAGCCTGCTGCCGGGCATCGCGCGCGGCGAGCACCGAGTCCGCCAGGCGGCGAAGGTTCTCGAGCAGCACGAGGCGGACAAGGCTGGGCCACGCCCACAGCTCACCGAGCGTCAGCGGTTCGCTGGTCTGGAAGGCGTCCAGGAACGCCGCCATCTGCGCACGGTCGAGGCGGCTGTCGCTGTGGCTCACGAGCGCACGCGCCAGGATCTCCACCCGCGTCGAGACCACGCCGTCGTCCCGCGTCACCGGCAGGCGCTTGTAGAAGCGCCACGGCAGATCCTGACCCAGCGCGCGAACTTCCGCGTCCACCAGGTGGTAGTTGTCGAGGATCCACTCGCCGGCCGGCCCGACGAAACCCTTACGCCGCGCGTCGTCGGCCAGGAGCCGATGCGTCTCGGAAAGCCGGCGGTCGTTCGACCGGAGCCGTTCGAGTGCCCGCTTCGTCGGGGACGCGGCGTGGGGCGTGAGGCGCGCCGCCAGGGCGCGCGCGAGATCCTGCAGTCGGGCCACGTCGAGCAGTTCGCCGCGCAGCGGCGGCTCCGGCGCGGCCGTGCGCGCAAACATCGACCAGCTCATCACGATGGTGACGCGAAGGTGCAAGGGGAGTACCCGCGCGGGGGCTCGCACGCATGGCGCGGACGTTGCACTTACCCGACACGAGCGGCACCACTGCGGTGCTCGAGGGCAGGGAGCCACACACAATGGGTAAGGTCAGCGTCATTTCACCACTCGCGACGGACGACAGCGACGCCTACGTCACCTTCGACGCGCGCGCCATCATCCTCGACCTGCCTGACGACGGACGCGTGGCGGACATGCTGCCCGCTCACCTGGCCCCCGGCCGCCCGGCCCGGAACTACTCCAACGGGCCGTCGCACGCGGATGCGGCCCTCGTGTCGTCGAGTTCGTAGGACGACCTGAAGCCGGGCTGCCGGCCGGCTCAGCCCCTGGGGGCGACGTAGCTGCGGCGGGCGCGCGGCTTGAGGCCGCGCATACTCACCTTCACCTCGAGGTCGTGCTTCTTGCCGTCGCGCTTGGGCGGCGCGAACCCCAGCAGGTATTGGCCGTGCAGCTCGTCGGCCACCTGCTTGAACGCCGACCCGAGGTCCTGTCCGAAACCGATTTCCGTGTAACCGCCGCCGGTTTCCTCCGCCACGCGAGCCAGGCCGGCGTCCGGAAGGTCGGCCATCAACGCGCCTCGCAGTCCGCCGGCGCCCAGACCCGGAGGCGCCCGCCGTGACGTGCGGCTCCGCAGGCCGACGGCGTAAATCATCACGTCCTCGCGCCGGGCACGCTCGATGACCTCGACCTGGCTGCTGGAGTTCCGTTCGAACGCCATCGGGCCGCTGTCCTTGCCGTCGCTCAGGACGAGGACCACCCGCCGCTCCGGCGCGTCGCTGTCGAAGCCGTCCATGGCCTTCTCGAGCGCCCGCCACAGCGGCGTCGGGGCGTCGGGCGGGATGCCGTCCGGCAGCGCGGTGCGGAGCGACGATGGGTCGCGCGTGAACTCGGGGGAGATCGTGATGTCGGCCCCGAACGATCCGACCCGCACCTCGTCGTCTGGCCGGAGCCGCGTGAAGAGCTGCTCCGACGCCTCGCGCAGCAGCGGCAGGTTGCCCTCCATGCTGCCCGAGACGTCGAGCATCACGACCAGGCGGATGGGCTGGGGGGTGTTGTCGAAGAGCGTGATGGGCTGCGGCTTGCCCTCGTCACGGATCTCGAAGACCTCCTGCGGCAGCGTCGTGATCAGGCGGCCGTCGCCGTCGGTGACGGTGACGAAGACACGGACGGCGTCGCCGCGGGCGCGGAAGACGGGCTGCTCCTGAGCGGTGGTGGCGGCGACCATCGCGGCGGCGCACGCCGCAGCCAGAACAACGGGGAGCCGGGTCATCAGCATGGGGGCCCTCGGCGGGCAGGCGTCCCCAGTCTTATCACGCCGCGGGGCGCCGTGCGCCGCCGTGTCAGGACCGGCGGTCGGACAGGCCCGGCAGGAACCGCGCGTGAGACACGCGCAGCGCCGTCAGGTCGGCCGGCTGGATCTTGAGGTGCGTGGCGATGCGGTGGATCTCGGACTCCTCGGCCACGGAGATCGACTCGTCGGTGGCCGCCACACGGAAGAGGCAGCGGGCGAGCGCCAGCTTCTCGTCGTAGGTGGACTCCTCCGAGAAGTCGCGCGCGACCTCGTAGTCGGCGGTGCTGCCGAACAGCCGGTTGGCCGACTTGGCCAGGCCGACGACGATGACGGCCTGGTCGGGGGTGAGGCCGCCGGCGTCAACCACCAGGGCCTCCATGGCCCGTGTCTCCTCCGGGGTGACGTGCTGATCCGCGTGGGCCACGCGGCCGAGCAGGTAGGCGAAACGAGCCAGGTGCCGGGCCCGGGCGGGTTCCAGCTGCTCGAGTGAGTCGACGAGGGCGCGCAGGGGCGCGTGTTCCGGGGCGGCCGGCGTCGCCTCCCCCAGGCCCAGCCAGCGGCGGACGGTCTCGAAGGACATGGTGCGGAATCGTGCGCCCTGGCCGGCGGCCGTGTATCGGCCCGCCGCGGCGACATGGCCGTATCCTATCAAGCGCGTGCCCGCCCACCCCGCCTCTCCGCGCCGCCTCCTGCGATGGCTGGCGTTCGGTGCCGCGGCCGCGCTCGCCGCCATCCTCATCGGCCTCACGCCGCTGGCCCGCACGGCGGAGATGAAGCTGTACGACTGGCGCATGCGCGTGACCGCGACCGGCGGTTCCGCCGACCCCGCGCGGTCGCCTGTCGTCCTCGTCACGATCGACGACGACAGCCTGAAGCGGCTCGAACCGCTGGTGGGGCGATGGCCGTGGCCGCGCCTCATCCACGCCTCCCTGATCGACTACCTGGCCGCCGCCGGCGCGAAGGCCGTCGTCTACGACGTGCTGTTTGCCGAGGCCGACCGGTCCACCTTCACCCTTGCCGATACGCCGTGGACGGGAGAGGAGTCGGACGCCGAGCTGGTGGCGTCCACGGCCCGGGCCGGCAACGTCATTCACGTGGCCGAAGCCGCCAGCGCCGAGCTCATCGATCCATCCCGTGCCGTGGCCGCTCCGCTCGCCGGCATCCCGGCGCTCAACCTGCCTTTCGGCGTGGACGACTGCGTCGAGCGGCGCCCGCAGATCACCCCGCCGTTCCCGGCCCTGGCCGCGGCCGCCCACGCCATCGGTCACTCGTTCGTGGTCTACGACGCCGACGGCCCGCTGCGCCGGGTCGTGCCGTTCGTGCGCGCGGTGACCACCGAGGACGGCGTCGAAACGACGCACGTCGTGCCGTCACTACCCCTTGCGGCGATGATGATGGCGAACGGGCTCGCGCCCGAGGCGGTTGGCGTCAGCGGCGCCGCGCTGCGTATCGGGCCGACGCGCGTGCCGCTGGTGACGGAGCTGGTGCCCGACTACTACGGCCCGCCGACCCCCGCCTGCCGCGCGCTGCTGCCGTGGAAGGGACCCACCCGCCGGCGTGACGGCACACCCAGCTTCCCCTCCTATTCCTTCTACGACCTCTTCTACTCCCAGCAGCAGATCCTGGAAGGGCTGCCGCCCGAAGTGCCGCCGGACCGCTTCAAGGACCGCATCGTCGTGGTCGGGGTGGCGGGCGAGGGCCTGCGCGACGTGTTCGTGACACCGTTTGCCGAAGGCCGGATGCCGGGCGCGGAGATTCATGCGAACACGATCGATGCGTGGCAGGAGGGACGCACGCTGGTGCCCGCCAGCCCGGTCACGGCGCTCCTGCTGCCGCTGGGCGCGGCGCTGGCCGTTGGTGCGGCGGGCCTCTCGTCGTCCATGTGGATGACGGCGGGCGGCGCCCTGGCGCTGGCCCTCGGATATCTCTGGGTGGACGTCCGGCTCTTCTCGCAGGGAGCCTGGTGGCCGCTCGCGGTACCGCTCACCGCCGTCGGGCTCGCGTTCGTGGGCGCGCTGGCCTGGCAATACTTCGTGGAGGGGCGCGAGAAGCGCCAGGTGAAGCGTCTGTTCTCGCGGTACGTGGCCAAGAACGTCTACGACCAGTTGCTGGCCGATCCCACGCGTGCCCGGCTGGGCGGCACGCGGCGGCACATGACGGTGCTCTTCTCCGACATGCGCGGCTTCACGCCGCTGACCGAGCAGCTGAAGGCCGAGGACGTCGTCTCGCAGCTCAATGACTACTTCACGCGGATGGTGAAGGTGCTCTTCGAGCACCACGGCACGCTCGACAAGTTCGTCGGCGACATGGTGATGGCGCTCTTCGGCGCGCCGCTCGACGACGAGGACCATGCCGACCATGCCGTGGAGGCCGCGCTGGCGATGGTCCGTGCGCTCGACGTGCTCAACGCGGAGTGGCAGGCGTTCGGCCTGCCTCGCCTCGATATCGGCGTCGGGATCAACACCGGCGACATGGTGGCCGGCAACATCGGTTCGGACACCATCATGAGCTACACCGTCATCGGCGACGCCGTGAACCTGGGCGCCCGGCTGGAGTCGCTCAACAAGGATTACGGCACGCGCATCATCATCAGCGAGTCGACGCGGGCCGCGCTCAAAGGGCAGTATGATATCCGTCCGCTGGGTACCGTGACCGTCAAGGGCAAGAGCCGCCCGGTGGCCATTTTCGAGGTCAGAGCATCATGAAGCGTGCTTCCGTGATCGCGTGTGCACTCGTCGGCAGTTTCGCGCTGGCCCCCGCGGCCGGCGCGCGCCAGCTGGGCCAGATTGGCAAGATCGGCGGCGCCGTCAAGAAGGCCAACGACCTCCGCGACCTGCAGGTGACCGAGCAGGAAGAGCAGCAGCTCGGGGCGGCCGTCAGCGAAAAGATCCGCACGCGCTACGGCGTCGTGCAGGATGCCGCGGTCCACCGGTACGTCTCGCTGGTGGGCGGCGTGCTGGCGGCGGCGAGCTCGCGCCCCGCGCTGCCGTGGACCTTCATCGTGCTCGACACGGATGGCGTCAACGCCTTCGCCGCGCCGGGCGGCTACGTGCACATCACCCGCGGCGCGCTCGCGCTCATCGCCGACGAGTCCGAGCTGGCCGGTGTGCTGGGCCACGAGATCATCCACGTCACCGAGAAGCACACCATCAAGTCGATCCAGAAGAGCAAGGCCGTCCAGATGGGCGCGTCGGAAACGCTGTCGGGCAGCGCCGCGCTCCTCGAGCGCGCCGTCACCGCCACCTACGACAACATCGTCGAGAAGGGCTTCGGGCGCTCGGAGGAGAACGAGTCCGACGAGAAGGGCACCGAGCTGGCCAACACGGTCGGCTACGCCCCCGGCGGCATCGTCGGCTTCCTCACGCGGCTGAAGGATCGGAACAAGACGTCCACGGAGAAGCGCGGGCTCTTCGCCTCGCATCCCGAGATGGACTCGCGGCTGGCGAACCTGAAGAAGCTCATCGCGGGCAAGAAGCTCGCGTCGAGCGCCACGCTCGCCGACCGCTACAAGAAGTACATCGCCTACACGCCGAAGCCGCTCACCGAGATCGCGACCGTCGAGGCGGGCTCCGCCGGCCTCACCGGGGGCGAGGCCAAGAAGGCCGAGCCGAAGAAGGAGGAGCCCAAGAAGAAGGGCGGCCTCATGGGGCGTCTCATGCCCACCGGTGGCGGAGAGAAGCAGCAGGCCCAGGTCACCGGGTCGGGCTCGGCCCGCGGCATGGATCCCGAGAAGGACGCCAAGGGTGGCGGCAACCCGAAGGTGGTGGCCGTGAAGATCGCGGCGGCCGACCTGGCGGCCTTCAAGAAGGAGGGCGGCCTCCCGTAGCCGCCCCGGCGTGAGCGTCTCGAACCAGATCCTGGCCGGCGCCGTCGCGCTGGCCGTCACGCTGGGGCTCGCGGCCGCGATCCGCAGCCGGTTCGTGCGCGGCCGGCTGCTCTTCAGCACCTGGCTCCTCCTCGCGTTCCTCGCCCTCGAGGCGGCCGTCACGCAGGCCATCGGCGACGTCGCGCTGGTGTCGGCGCTGGCGCGGCTCGCCCTGGTGCTCGCCCTCGTCAACCTCACGGTCGCGCTCGCCGTGAACCCCTGGCGCGAGAGCCGGCCCTCTGATCGGTTCCCTGCCATCGTCCAGGACGTCACCGTCATCGGGCTCTTCTTCGTCATCGCGACGGTGCTGATGCGGGAGCAGCTCCTCGCCACCTCCGCCGTCGGCGCCGTCGTCGTCGGGTTCGCCCTGCAGGACACGCTCGGCAACCTCTTCGCCGGGCTGGCCATCCAGATCGAGAAGCCGTTTCGCGTCGGCCACTGGATCAACATCGCGGGGTCCGAAGGCCAGGTCCAGGAGGTCACCTGGCGGGCGACCAAGCTCAGGACCAAGTCCGGACAGTTCCTCCTCGTGCCCAACAGCGTGATCTCGAAGGATCCGATCCTGAACTACTCGGAGCCGACGATCCCGACACGCATCGACGTGGAGGTGGGCGCCAGTTATCTCTCGCCGCCCGACGAGGTGAAGGAGGCCATTCGCAGGGCGCTCACGAACGCGCCGCTGGCGATGCGCGAGCCCGCGCCCCTGGTCATGGTGCAGGGCTTCGGCGCCTCGTCCATCGACTACCTCGCGCGGTTCTGGATCGAGGACTACGCCACCGACAACGTCGCCCGCGACCAGGTGCGCACCAACATCTGGTACGAGTTCCGGCGCTCGAACATCGAGATCCCCTGGCCCATCCAGGTCGAGTACCACCGCCAGGACCTGCCGCAGCGCACCTCCGCCGACGTCGAGACCGCGTCGGGCCAGCTGGCCGCCATCTACCTCTTCGCCCCGCTTGCGCCGGAGGCGAGGCTCGCGCTTGCCACCGCCGCGTCCGACCACCTCTTCGCCCCCAACGAAGCCATCGTCAAACAGGGGGATGGCGGCGAGTCGATGTTCGTCGTGCTGAACGGCACCGTGCGTGTGGTGCTCGAGCCCTCGGGGCAGCAGGTCGCAACGATTCCGGCTGGCGGCTTCTTCGGGGAGATGTCGATGCTCACGGGCGACCCGCGCACCGCGACGGTCCGCGCCGTGGGGCGGGTTCGCGTGCTGGAGATCGCGGCCGATCAGATCCGCTCGCTGGCGCGCGAGACGCCCGGACTGCTCGAGCACGTGGCCCGCGTCGTGGCCGACCGGCGCGCGGAGCTGGCCGAGGCGGAAGCCACCGCCGCCGCGCGGAGCACCGCGAGAGCCAGCGCCAGGCAGTCACTGCTGGCGAGGATCCAGGCCTTCCTCCATCGCTAGCACGCACGGGCGGCGGTCCGCCGCCTCACTCCACCCACAGCAGTGCCCGCTCGCCGCCATCGTCGATGTCCAGCACGATGCCGGAGCCGTAGCGTTCCAGCTGCGACGCGGTGAGCGACACACGCAGGTTGTCGAGGCCGGTGGCATAGGCGCCGAACTGGATGGGCGTTTCCTTCAACCGGAGCAGCCAGAAGGGCACGTCGATGCGGGCCATCTTCGACTCGTCCTCGTCCCAGGCGAGCACGTGCAGTGTCGTCAGCTCCGTGCGCGGCGCATCGGCCGGCGGGTCGTGCCGCTGGATCACGTCGCGGCCCTTGACCTCGAGCAGCGGCGGCTTGGACGCGAAGCGCCGCCGGACCTCGCCGAAGGCCTCCTCGGCGCCCGAACCGGACGTCTCCTCGATGGCGACGTGCTCGCGCATCCACGACACGCCGACGATGGCGGCGCCGATGGCGACGAAGACGAGGAACACGGCGACCCCGACCACGATGGGGACCCACTTGCGCGTCTTCATGGCCTCCTCCTCGATGCCGCACGGGTGGTGCGGCCCCGCCCCAGTGGACGAACGGATCAGAGCGTGAGTTCCGCCCCGCTGCCTCGCTCGACGGCGCGGCGGAACACGAGGTCGGCGGCCACCACGTCCTCCACCGCCATGCCGAGGGACTTGAACACGGTGACGTCCGCGTCCGACTGGCGGCCCTGGACGCGCCCCAGCACGAGCTGGCCGATCTCGCCGGCCAGGTGGTCCTCGGTGAACCGCCCCTCCGCCATCCCCATGACGACGTCGCCGGCCTCGACGAGCGCGGCGGCGCGCGAGTCCACGAAGAGCCGTGCGCGCGCGACCAGGCCCGGCGCCATCTCCCGCTGATCCGGACGGCAGGCGCCCACCGACATGACATGCGCGCCGTCGGACACCCACGCGTCCTCGAAGACGGGCGTCGTGGAGGAGGTGGCGAGGACGATCAGGTCCGCACCGCGCGTCGCGGCCTCGGCCGTATCGGTCGCCCGCAGCGGGGCCTTGGCGTGCGCGGCCATCTCGGCGACGAAGCGCTCGCGGCTGGCGGCGCGGGGCGACCAGACACGCACCTCCGACAGGGGCCGGACGTCGGCCAGGGCTTCGAGGTGGCTGCGCGCCTGGACCCCGGTGCCGATGATGGCGAGGGTGCCGGCCCCCGGGCGGGCGAGGTGGCGGGCGGAGACCGCGGAGACGGCCGCCGTCCTGGCCTCGGTGATGTACCGCCCGTCGAGGAGGGCGACCAGGGCACCCGTGTCCGGATCGAGCAGCAGGATCGTGGCCAGGTGCGACGGCAGGCCTCGCGCCTCGTTGCCGCCGAAGACCGTTACGAGCTTGGCGCCGAGACGGGCGGGCTGCGGCATGTAGGCGGGCATCAACCCGAAGAACGCCTTGGTCGGCCCAACCGTGAGCACGGTGCGGACGGGCTGGAGGACGTCGCCGGCCGAGAAGCGGGCGAGGGCGTCCTCCATGGCCTGGATCAGGTCGCCCATCGGCAGCAGCTCGCGCACCTGCGCTTCGTTCAGCAGTCGGAAGTGTTGGGACATCGGCGGTCTCGTCTGGCGGCTAGGCGGTCGTCTCGCGTGGCGCGGCGGCGAGGGCGGCGGCCACGGCAATGGTGTTGGCGTGAATGGTCACGATGGCATCGACGTCGGGCGCGTAGCCGCCGCTCATCGACACGGCGACGGGCAGGCCGCGCGCATGGCAGCGGCCGAGCACCAGCTCGTCGCGCGCCCGAAGGCCGGCGATGGTCAGCTTCAGGCGGCCGAGGCGGTCGCCTTCGTACGGATCGGCGCCGGCCAGGTAGAACACGGCGTCGGGCTGCGACGCGAGCGCCTCGTCGAGGTGCCGATCCAGCAGCGCCAGGTACTCGTCGTCGCCCGTCCCGTCCTCGAGCGCGACGTCCAGGTCGCTGCGTTCCTTGCGAAAGGGAAAGTTGTGCGCGCCGTGCATCGAGAAGGTGAAGACGGAAGGGTCATCCTCGAAGATGGCGGCCGTACCGTTGCCCTGGTGCACGTCGCAATCCACGACGAGTACGCGGGCGGCCAGCCCCTCGCGCTGCAGCACGCGGGCGGCGACGGCCACGTCGTTGAAGACGCAGTACCCCTCGCCGCGATCGGCGAATGAATGGTGCGTGCCGCCGGCGAGGTTGGCCGCGAGGCCGTCCTGCTGCGCGGCACGGGCCGCGGCAATGGTGGCGCCGACGGACCGCCGCGAACGTTCGACCATGCCGGCAGACCAGGGGAACCCGATGCGGCGCTGGGTCTCGCGGGGGAGCGTGCCCGTGGAGACGGCGTCGATGTAGGCGCGGGCGTGCACGAGCGCCAGCTCGTCCCAGCCGGCCAGCGGCGCTTCGAACAGGGCCTCGGGCGCCAGGATGCGATCCGCCACGAGGCGTTCGCGGAGGCGGGCGTACTTGGCCATCGGGAAGCGGTGGCCCTCGGGCAGTGGCAGCACGAAGTGGTCGGAGTAGAACGCCCGCACCGCCGACAAGGGTACATCAGCGTCACCGCGATCCCGCATAATCCGGCTGATGATTCACCGGCTGCACAGCATCGACGCCCACGCGGCAGGCGAGCCGCTTCGCCTCATCGTCAACGGCCTGCCCGCGCCCGACGGCAGGAGCATGCTCGACAAGCGCACCTGGGCCATCAAGCGGCTCGACCACTTCCGCCGCGCGCTCATGCTCGAGCCGCGCGGGCATGCCGACATGTACGGCGCCCTGCTCACCGAGGCGGTGACCGACGACGGGCATGCGGGGATTCTGTTCATGCACAACGAGGGCTGGAGCACCATGTGTGGGCACGGCATCGTGGCCGTGACGACCATCGCGCTGGAGCGCGGCCTGATCGACCCGGGAGGAGACGAGATCCGCTACGACACGCCCGCCGGCCGGGTGGTGGCGCGGGCGGCCGCGCGCCGCAGCGGTGAGACGACCCGCGTCGAATCGGTCCGGTTCGTCAACGTGCCCTCGTTCGTGTTCGAAGCCGGGTTGCCGATCACGGTGAGTGGCCGGTCGATGATGGTGGACGTCGCCTTCGGCGGCGCCTTCTACGCCATTGTCGACGCCGAGTCCGCGGGGCTGTCCGTGCTGCCCGCGCGGCTGCCCGAGCTTCGCGCGCTGGGCATGGCCATCGCGCGCGAGGTGGAGCGCATCCGCCGCGTCGCCCATCCATTGGACGACGGGCTCCAGGGCATCTACGGCACGATCTTCACCGGCCCGCCCCAGGGAGAGGCGCACCTGCGCAACGTCACCGTCTTCGCGGATGCCGAGGTGGACCGTTCGCCGTGCGGCACGGGAACCGCCGCCGTCATGGCGGTGTTGTCCGAGATGGGCGTGCTCTTCGACGATGGGCCGTTCGTGCACGAGTCGATCGTGGGCACGACGTTCACGGGGCGGATTGCGGGCCGCACCCGCATCGGCGAGCGCGAGGCGATCGTGCCCTCCATCGAGGGGAGCGCCTGGATCACCGGCGAACACGTCTTCCTGATCGACGGCGACGATCCGCTGAAGGCGGGATTCCGGATCTAGCGAACGCCGGGCATCGCCGGCGTTCGCCTGCCGGCGCGTCTACTTGAGCGAGGCGAACTTGCCGAAGTCGATCCCGTCGGCCGCGTCGTGGAGGACCGACATGTCGTCGAGGTTCCGCCCCTCGATCGAGACGAGGAAGCGCCGATCCACGAGGACGTTCAGCTCACCCGACTTGCGCTCGCTGTTCCACTTCTCGAAGGCAGGCTGGCCGTTGACAGTGACGGCCTTCTCGTAGCCTTCGGTGGACTCGCGGCTATAGCCGGAGGCGAGCATCATCGACCACGGCGCGATCAGCATCGTCGCGAATCCCGAGTCCACGACCTTGACGTCGAGGCGGGCGTCGCCCTTCGTGTAGCGGGCCTCGGTCTGGGCGAACGGGACGGGCGCCGTCATGCGCTCGCCGCGCGGCTTGGCCATCTCCCAACCGGAGAGCTCCGGCAGCATCGTCTGCAGCGACTGGAACGTGACGGGCTCGACGGTCTTGCCGTCGCCACCCATGGCGCCCGCCATGCCCGCCATCGCCTTGGCGAAGTCCTGCATGCCCTTCGCGGCGTCCTGGGTGGCGCCTTCGCCCGCCTTGGCCGCGTTCTCGGCCGCCTTCTGCATCTCGGTGGCCGCGTTCTTCATGTCGGCGGTGGCCTGATCCATCTGCTTCTCGGCGTCGGACTTGCCACCGCAGGCCATCGTGCCGACGAGCAGGGCTCCCGCCGCGGCCAGTGTGAACAGCTTTTGCATCGACATCCTCCGGAGGCCCTCGATCATAATGCCTGGCGCGGTCCTTCATCACGTCGCCCGAAGGAGAATCAGGGAAGCGATGCGCATGCGAACCTTCGCCCGGTCCGGGCTGCTGACCGCCGCCCTGGTCAGCGTGGCCACGCTCAGCGGTGGCGCCCGCCAGGCGCCGCTCGCCGAGCGCAACGGTCCGCTGCCGGCTCCGCTGCCGCTCTTTCCGGCGGACAACTGGTGGAACCAGGACATTTCGGCCGCCCCGGTGGACCCGCGGTCGTCCAGCCTGATCTCGTTCATCGGGCCCGGCGACGGCATGCACCCGGACTTCGGGGGCACCGAATACCCCGGGAGCCAGAACATCTACGGCATGCCGTACGTCGTGGTCGGCAGCGACGAGCCCAAGGTGGCCGTGCAGTTCGATTACGACGACGAGAGCGACGGCGTCGACCACGGCACCGGCCAGAGTTACCCGTTCTATCCGATTCCGGTACAGGCCATTACAGAACCGTACTGGATCGAGGGCGGTCCGCCCGGCAACCAGAACCCCGGCGGCGATCGCCACATGCTGATCGTGGACCGGGACAACCGGTACTTGTACGAGCTCTACGCGCTGCGCTGGACGGGCGGGCACTGGGCCGCCGGGTCCGGCGCGTTCTTCAACCTGCAGTCGAACCAGCGCCGTCCCGAGGGATGGACGTCCGCCGACGCCGCGGGCCTGGCAATCCTGCCGGGCCTCGTGCGCTACGACGAGGTCTTCGGTCCCGACGAGATCCGCCACGCGCTGCGCGTGACCGTGCACGGCGTGAACGGGTACGTGTGGCCCGCCTCCCACCGCGCCAACACCAACCCGAACGGGCCGCCGCTCGGCGCCCGGATGCGGCTCAAGGCGTCGAAGGACATCAGCGGCTATCCGGCCTCCATCCAGAAGATCTTCCGCGCGATGAAGACCTACGGCCTCATCGTCGCCGACACCGGGTCGGACATGTATGTGAGCGGCGCGTTCGACACGCGCTGGAACAACGATCAGCTGAACCCGGCGTTCTCGGCCATCAAGGCGTCTGATTTCGAGTTCATCGAGCTGGGCTGGCGCGGCGCGACGCAGCCGTGTTCGGCACCGGGCGCGCCCACGCTGGTCGGGTCGAGCGCCGGCCTGACCGCGATGCTCTCGTGGGCGCCGGCGACGAGCGGCGGCGCTCCGGCGGACTACCTGATCGAAGCCGGGACGAGCCCTGGCGCCGCGAACGCGGCGACACTGCCCGTCCCTGCCTCGACGACCAGCTTCGCAACGGCGGCCCCCGCGGGCACCTACTACGTGCGCGTCCGCGCGCGGAACAGCTGCGGCAGCGTGGCCTCGAACGAGGTGGTCCTGACGCTCGCCTCCACCTGCGTCCTTCCGGGCGCGCCGGGGCAGGCGGTTTCCTCCGTGAGCGGGTCCAGCGTCGCGCTGACCTGGCCGGCCGCGAGCGACGCGACCAGCTACGTGTTCGAGGCGGGCTCACTGCCCGGCCAGGCCAATCTCGTCGCCACGACCACCACCGGAACGTCGCTGAACGCCTCGGCCCCTCCGGGCCTGTATTTCGTGCGCGCCCGCGGGCGCAACGGCTGCGGCCCGGGCCCGGCCTCGCCGGACGCGCTGGTCGCCGTGGCCTGCGCCGCGCCCGGGGATGTGTCACCGCTGGAGGCATCCGTCGTCGGCAATCAGGTGCACCTCGCGTGGTCGCCGTCGAGCAACACCACGGACTACGTGGTCGCCGCCGGGTCGTCGAGCGGCGCGGCCGACATCGCCCAGATTCCGGTTGCCGGAACCACGCTGACGGCAGCCGCGCCACCCGGCACCTACTTTGTCCGCGTCCGCCCGCGGAACGCCTGTGGCTCTGGGTTCTGGTCGAACGAAGTGGCGGTGCAGGTTCCGTAGGCAGAGCAATTCAGAATGACGAATTCAGAATTCAGAAACGCAGAATGCGGAAATGACCCCTTCATTCTGAATTCTTCATTCTGAATTCTGAATTCTGAATTCCTCAGTACCCGATCGCCGCTCCGTCCTTTCTCGGATCGGAGCCGCCGGACAGCACGCCAGAGACCGGGTCGATGAGGATGCCCTGGAAGCCGCCCATCTGGCCGCGGCCGTCGGACAGGGCGTGACCGCGCGCCCGAAGGGCCGTTTGCACGTCGGTCTCGATGCCGCTCTCGACGGCGAGGCTGTCGCCGAGGTGGCGCACACGGGCGGCCTCACCCGCCTGCTGGATGTCCATGGCGTGATCCACCAGGTTGACGACGACCTGCGCGTGAGCCTGCGCCTGGTTGTCGCCACCCATCACGCCGAACGAGACCCAGGGGCGGCCGTCCTTCAGCAGCATCGCGGGCACCAGCGTGTGGAGCGGCCGCTTGCGCGGCGCGATGCAGTTGGCATGGCCCGGCGCGAGCGTGAATCCCGAGCCGCGGTTGTGGAGCGTGATGCCGGTGTCGCCGGCGACGATGCCGGCGCCGAATGCCGCAAAGAGGGACTGGATGAGAGACACGACGTTGCCGCGATCGTCGGCGACCGTGAGGTAGACGGTGTCGCCCAGGTCCCGCCCCGCGAAGCCCGGCGTGCGCCCGCCGTCGTGACCCAGGCCTGGTGCGTACTCGCGCGCGACGCCGAGGTCGATGGCCGAACGACGCTCGTCGGCGTAGGCCTTGGAGACGAGCGTGCCGATCAGTCCGGGTGTCATGGCCTGGCGGTCGGCGAGGTAGGCGCCGCGGTCGGCAAACGCCAGCTTCTTGGCTTCCGCGATCAGGTGCAGGGCGTCGGCCGAGTTGTGACCCATGCCGCGCATGTCGAAGCCTTCGAGCACGTTGAGCATCTGCAGCGCCACGAAGCCCTGGGTGCTCGGCGGCATCTCGAGGATGTCGCACTCGCGATAGCGCGCGCGGAGCGGCTCCACCCAGTCGGCGGTGTGCTGCGCGAAGTCGTCGAGGTCGATGAGGCCCCCTCGCCGTTCGAGGGTCCGCGACGATCGCTTCGGCAAGCGGCCCGCGGTAGAAGGCGTCACGCCCGTCGCGGGCCACCTGTTCCAGCGAACGCGCGAGGGCGGGGTTGGCGAAGACCTCGCCCGCGCGGGGAGTGCGGCCTCCAGGCAGAAAGGTGCGTGCGGCCGCCGGATCGGCAGCCAGGCGCGAGGCGCTCGCGGCCCAGTCGGCGGCCATCAGTTCCTGTACCGGAAACCCGTCGCGCGCATACCCAATGGCGGGACCGAGGGCGCGGTCGAGGCTGAACGTCCCGAACCGCGTGAGCAACTGGTGCCAGCCCTCCACCACCCCCGGGACGTCCACCGGCAACGCCCCCGTCATCGGCATCTCGGTCAGGCCCTGTCGCGCGAACACGTCCAGGGCGGCGCGCGTGCCCGAGCGGCCGCACGCATCGAGGCCGTGTACGCGGTTGGCCGCCGCGTCGTACACCAGCGCGAAGAGATCGCCCCCAATCCCCGTCATCGACGGTTCGACGACGGCGAGCACGGCGGCTGCCGTGACCGCGGCGTCCACGGCGTTGCCGCCGCCCTGCAGGGCGCGGAGGCCCGCGGCGGAGGCCAGGGCCTGGCTGCTCGCGATCATGCCGTGCCGGCCAAGCGCGGCCGAACGGGTCTTGCGGGGGTTGCCCGCGGGTCGATCCCCGGGCGGTGTCAGCGGGACGTGGGACGGCACCATGACGGGGGGCGATTGTAGCGGACGACGGTACAATCGGCCCATGGCGCGTCTGCCGTTCGTGGCGGTGTCGATGCTGCTGGTGACGGGCGTCCTGCTCGCGCAGGGGGCTCCGGCCTCGCTCCTGCCCGCGCTCCGGGCTGCGGTGGATCCGGCGCTGCCATTTCCGCCCGCGCGCGCCGACGGCACGCCCGAGCGCGGCGGCGACGAGGTCGTCTGGGGGGTGCGCTGGGCGCAGGACCAGGCGCTGGTGGAGGTGCTGGCCAACCCGCTGAACGAGGCCAATCGCCGCCGGGCGCTCGAGGCCGAAGCCGCCATCCAGAAGTCGGCGATGCAGGCGCAGCGGCGATCGCAGTCCGACTACGAGCAGGCGCTCGCCGACTTCGCGCGGACGGGCCGGACGTCCGAGATCCGGGAGATCTCACTCCGCGACGACGGCGTGGCGGGCGAGCGCTACGACGCGGAGAGCCAGGTGACCGTGAGCGCGGAACCAGTGACCGGCGCCTGGCAGACGAGCGTGCCAACCGCCCGACCACTCGAGCCGGCCCCGGCGCCTCCCGGTGCCGCGGCGGTCGTCCGGGTCAGCGGCCATGTCTACCTCGAGGACGGCCCGGACGGCATGCCTGGCAGCGCCCACTACTGCGCCGAACAGGCCTGGGTGTTCGTCGGCACCACTGCGCCCGCCATCGCGTCGCCCTCCGGGACGAACGCGGCCGCTCTCTCCGCGGAACCCGGGTCGGCGGGACAGGCGGGGGTGGTCGTCTCCATCCGCGGTAATGCCGAGCTCGTTCAGCAGGTGCTCGACCGCGCCGACTGGACGGCACTGGCCGTGCGGTCTGGCGGGTAGTCGCGGCGGCTGCACGCCTCGTTGCGCGCTGCGGAACAGCGCCCCTCGCGCCCTCGTCCTACCTGAGTGGGAGGGACAACATCATGTTCCGCATCTACGAATGGAATTTCTCGTCAACGGCCGAAGCCGTTGTCGGCGCCCTGCTCGCCCTGACGCTCGTCGCGATCGTGTTCGTGTAGCGCCCGCCGGGCTCAGGAGCGATCGGGATTGGCCAGGTAACTGCGGCGCGCGCGCACGTTCATGCCGGAGCGGTTCACCTTGAGTTCCAGCTTGTGGACCTTGCCGTCGAGCGCCGACGGCGTGAACGCAATCAGGTACTGGCTGCGCAGCTCCTGGGCCACTCGGGTGAAGGTCGGTGACAGCTCGTCCGTCTTCTTGAGTTCGAAGTAGCCGCCCCCCGTTTCCTCGGAGATCTTCCGCAGATCCCGCGTCGGCCGGGACCGCACCACGCGGACGCCGTTGAAGTACTCCGACTCGAGGCCGATGGAGTAGACCATCACCTCCTCGTCCCGGGCGCGGTCCAGCACCGTGCCGAACCGTGTCCGGCTCGAGGTGTCCTCGCCGTCCGTGAACACGAGGATGACTCGGCGGCCGTCGGCTTCCTGCAGCGCATCGAGGCTGGCCGCGATCGCGTCGTTCAGCCGGGTGGGATTGCCGAAGTAGAGGTCGTCGAGCGCCGCGGTCAGCGAGTCGCGATCGTTGGTGAACTCTCCACTCAACTGAATCTTGTCGTTGAAGGCGCCGACCTGCGCGCGGTCCACCGGCAGGAGCCGCAGCAGGAACTGCTCGGCCGCCTGGTTCAGGAGCTTGAGGTTCGCCGTCATGCTGGCGCTCGTGTCCAGCATCACCACGGCCGTGAACGGCTGCGGTTCGCTCGAGAAGAGCGCGATCTCGGCAGGCTTGCCGTTGTCGAGGACGCTGAAGTCCTCCTGGGTCAGGTCTGGCACCAGCCGCCCACCCGAGTCGAGCACCGTGGCATAAATCGGGACGGTCCGGGTGGAGGACCGGAACACGGGCTGGTCCTGCGCGCCGGCCGGTTCCTGGGCGGACGGGACGGTCGCGGTCGAGAATCCGACGAGGGCAGCGGCCACGACGACGGGAGCGAGCGCCGGGTACTTCATGGGCTCAATCTTACTCCCGTCATCCGGCGGTCCTGCCCCGCGGCGTGCCGCCGCTGCCTCTAGAATCGAACGGATGGACGTCGGGCTCTGTGCCACCTGCCGGCATTGCCAGATCGTGGACGGCGCACGATCGCGTTTCTACCTCTGCCGGATGTCGCTGACGGACGGCCGTTTTCGGCGGTATCCGGTGCTGCCCGTCCGTGCGTGCTCTGGCTACGAACCCGGCGAGCCGGAGGGCCCGGACGCGGCCGGCTGAGCGCTGATTGGGTTATGCTCGTTCGATGCACATTGCTCGACTGAGCGCCATGGTTGCGCTGGCTGCCGGCATGGCCTTCGGCTGCGGCAACGCCCCGAGTGCACAGGCGCCGGTCTCGCCGGCGGCGTCCGCGCCGTCGGGGGGCAACCCGGTCGTGGCCGAGGTCGCCGGGCGCACGATCACACTGAGCGATGTGGACGCGAAGTGGCAGGAGTTCGACGGTGCCGAGCGCGCCCGCCTGACGCAGTTGCTCTACCAGAACCGCCGCAACATGCTGGACCTGCTCGTCGGCGACCTCCTCATCGAGGATGCCGCCAAGGCGGCGAGCCTGAGCGTGGCCGACTACACCGAGCGCGAGCTCGGCAAGCGGATCCAGAAGGTCAGCGACGCGGACGTGCAGCGCTTCTACGACGAGAACAAGGAGCGGGCGCAGGGTCGCTCGCTCGACGACCTGCGCCAGCCCATCGTCGAGTACCTGCAGAGCCAGCGCCAGGCGCAGGCGCGCGCCCAGCTCGTTGACGAGTTGCGCAGCAAGGCTGGCGAGGTCCGCGTGCTGCTCGACCCGCCGCGCATGGAGGTCGCCCTGGGCGAGGCGCCGAGCACCGGCGACGCCGGGGCACCGGTCACGATCGTCGAGTTCTCCGACTACCAGTGCCCGTTCTGCGGGCGCGTGACGCCGACGATGGCGCGCGTCATGGAGGAGTACGACGGGAAGATCCGCCGCGTGTTCAAGGACTTCCCGCTGCCGAGCCACCCGCAGGCGCCCAAGGCGGCCGAGGCGGCGCGCTGCGCCGGAGACCAGGGCAAGTACTGGGAGATGCACGAGCGCCTCTTCGCCAACCAGCAGGCCCTCCAGGTCGCGGACCTCAAGAAGACGGCGGGCCAGATCGGGCTCGACCAGGCGAAGTTCGACCAGTGCCTCGACACCGGCCGGTTCACCGCGCAGGTGGAGGCCGACGTGGCGCAGGGCGAAGCGCTCGGCGTCAACTCCACGCCCACCCTCTACATCAACGGCCGTCCGCTCATCGGGGCCCAGCCCTATGAGCTCTTCAAGCAGGTGATCGACGAAGAGCTCGCGCGGGCCGGCCGCAAGTAAGCGCCTCGCCCGTCGGGGAGGCGCCTCGCGCCTCCCCTGCCCGTCCGCTACGGAATCAGCACAATCTTGCCCTTCGCGCCAGGCTGAACGACCAGCGTGTGCGCGCGTGCGGCCTCGGCCAGCGGCAGCTCCTCGCTGACGACAGGCGTGAGCGAGCCGTCGGCGAAGCCGCGGCCCAGCGCGTCGTGGATGCGGAGCAGGTCGCCCTCGCCGATGTTCCACAGCGACATGCCGAGGATGGACGCGTCCTTGCCCATGGCCTTGCGCGGGTCGATCTCGATCGTGCCGCGGTTGCCGACGACCACGATGCGGCCGCCCTTGCCGAGCACGGTCAGGTCGTTCTCGAGGTTCTGGTTGGCCAGCATCTCGATGATGACGTCCGGTCCCCCGTCGCTGAGCGACGCCACCTGGTCGAGGTATCCGGGCTCGCGATGGTTGAGGACGTGCTCGGCGCCCTGCGCCTTCACGACGGCCATTCCCTCGGGAGTCCCCGCGGTGCCGATCACGCGAATGCCCTTGGCCCTGGCCATCTGGGTCGCTGCCAGGCCGACCGCGCCGCTCGCGCCGTGGATGAGGACGACGTCGCCCTCGGCCGCCTGCGCGCGTTCGAAGAGCGCCCGCCACGCCGTGACGTAGGGGACGTTGATGGCGGCGCCCTGCGCGAACGAGAGGCGCGGCGCCAGCCGGTACACCTGGCGACGGGTACAAATCACCGTTGACGCATAGGCGCCGTGCGCGCGGCCCGCGGCCGTGCCGCCGATGTAGACGCGGTCGCCCACGTCCACCAGGCTCACCTTCTCGCCGATGCGGTCGATCACGCCGGCGGCGTCGCAGCCGGGCGTGTAGGGCAGCTTCGGCGCCATGGCGTAGCCGCCCTGTCGCATGTAGGTGTCGAAGGGGTTGACGCCGACGGCGTGGATCTTCACGCGGACCTGGCCGGGCCCTGGCAGCGGTTCCGGCAACTCCTTGAGCTGGAGGACCTCGGGCGGGCCGAACGACTCGGCAACGATGGCATGCATGCAGGGATTGTATGAGGAATTCGAAGCCGGTCGACGGCCATCGTAGACTAGCCCCGGATGGACTGGCTCTCCCAGCTCGAGGCTCCGCAGAACGCCCTGGCCGTGATGACGGCGCTCATCACGCCGGCGGTGCTGATCTCGGCGTGCGGCGCGCTGATCTTCTCGACGAGCTCGCGGATGGGCCGGGTGGTGGACCGCGTGCGCAGCCTCTCGGAGAAGTTCGAGCACCTCGCCAAGCACCCTGACGAGGACGAGATGTTCGAGGAGCGGCGCGCCCTGATCTTCTCGCAGCTCGACCGCCAGACCTCGCGGGCGCGCCTGCTCCAGCGCGCCATGCTGGCCTTCTACGTGTCGCTGAGCATCTTCGTCCTGACGAGCGTCGCCATCGCGGTGATTGCGGCCATCGCCCGGTCGTTCACGTGGGTGGCGGTGGTGCTCGGGCTCGCCGGCACCTTCAGCATGTTCTACGCCTCGGTGCTGCTGGTCGTGGAGGCCCGCATGGCCATGGGGGCCATCACCAGCGAGATGGACTTCGTCTGGAAGATCAGCACGAAGTACGCGGGCAAGGAGCTGAGCGAGAAGAGCACCGGCGGTCCCTTCACCTGGCTGGGACGCCGCATCGGCTGATTCCCAAGCCCCACGCCCCAAGCCCGCCCCGCCCCACGCCCCTAAGCCCCTACTGCTCCCGAAGCGCCGCAATCGGATCGGCGCGCGAGGCGCGGCGCGCCGGCAGCCATGTCGCGGTAGAGACCGCCAACAGCATCGCGCCCCGACGGCAGCGAAGATGCGCGGATCGTCAGGCCGGATCTCGAGAGGGCGTGGACAGGGCGCGTGACGACAGCCACGCGGCGCCCAGTCCGCAGGCGACCGCGGCCAGGCTCAAGGTGAGGCCCTGTCCGAGCACGAGTCGTCCCAGGTCCGCGGGGGCCGCGCCGAGCGCCGGCGCGCACGCCCAGCTCCCGCGACCGCGCGGCCACCCCGTATGCGAGCACGCCGTATGCGCCGACGGCAGCCAGGATCAGCGCGGTCAGGGCGAAGAGCCCGACCAGCCACGTGGTGAAGCGGCGGGGCGCGAGGCCGGCGCCGAGGATCTCGTCGTAGGTGCGGATGCGGGACACCGGCTGGTCGGGATCCACCTCGCGCACCGCCTCGCGCATGACCGACGCGATGGCGGCCGCGGTCGTCGCGTCCGCCGGCCGTTGCGTCGGCCCAGGCGGTGAAGGACAGGAACAGCCATCGCTCGTCGTTCTGTGCGAGCGGCGCAGTAGAAGGTGGGATCCGCCGGCTGCTCGATGGCGCGATATCTGGCGTCTGCCGCAATCCCCACGATCTCGTGCGGCGTGCCATCGCCGAACATCAGCACCGAGCCGAGCGGATTGCGCCCGGGCATGAGCCCCTCGGCGAACGCACGGTTCACGATGGCCACGGGCAGTCCTCGGCCCGATCGCGGTCGTCGAACGCGCGGCCCGCCACGAGCGTGATGCCCGGTAGCGTGCAGGTAGTCCGGCGTGATGACGCCGGAAATCGGCCGCGAGGTCCTGCGCGGACGGCCTGACCGGCTGGCCGCCGAGGCGGACGCCGCGGTTGGGGAGCGCCGGACAGGGGAGGCGTGAAGAGGCCGCCGCCGCGCCGCCAGGCGTGGCGCGCAGGCGCGCGAGCACGCGGTCCACGAGTTGCCGTTTGGCGTCGAGGTTGACGTGGAAGCTCTCCGCTCCGTCGGGGGAGACGAGATAGCGGCTGGCGACGAGGTTGAGGTCTGCGGCAATGCGTCCGTCGGGCACGAAGCCAAGGGGCACCCGCTGCGCGGCGGCGAAGCTGCCGAGGAGGAGCCCTGCCCCGACGAGCAGCACCTGCGCGAGCGAGAGTTGACCGACGGCCAGCGCGCGGTGCCACACGCGCACGGCGCGGGTCGGTCGTGCGGGCGCCGATCCGGGCGGCATCGGCCGCCGAGACGCGCGAGGTGCCGAGCGCGGGCGCCAGACCGACGACCAGCGACGTGCCCATCGTCACGGCGACGGCGAACGCCAATGCCGTGGCATCGACGCCGACCTCACCCAGCCGAGGCAAGTCCGCCGGTGCCATCGCGAGCAGGCCGTCCGCCCCACGCGGCCAGCAGCACGCCGCAGGCGCGCCGCCCGGGCGCGCAATTACCAGTGTTTCGCGCAGCAACTGGCCGATGAGCTGCCGGCGCCCGGCGCCGAGCGCCGCGCGCGTGGCGAGCTCGGCCTGCCGGCCCGCCGCCTGCCGGATCAGGTTAGCCACGTTTGCACATCCGATCGCCAGCAGCACGGCGACGGCCAGCTGCAGGAGCAGGACCAGCCGGCGCACGGGTCCGACGACGTGCTCGTGCGAATGAACGAGCGTTGGCGCCAGGCCCTCGTTGGTATCGGGGTAGAGGCGTGCGAGCCGCGTCATGATGGCCGCCAGCTCCTGCTGGGCGGCCTCGCGGCCGACGCCGGGCGCCAGCCGGCCGACGACCGTCGGAATTGCGAGTCGCGAACCGCGGTGATGTCGCCCGGAAAGAGGAAACTGCGCGGGATGCCGCGGTCGCCATCAGCCAGATGTCGGCGGTGGGCGCCATCGGCATGGTGAAAGCCCTCGGGCAGGACGCCTACGATCGTGTGCGGGCGACCTTCGAGCAGGAGCGTCCGACCCACGGCGGACGGATCGGCGCCGAACAGCCGATGCCATGACGCGTCGGTGAGCACGGCCACCGGGTCCGCGCCCGCACGGTCGTCGTCGGCCTGCAGCGTGCGGCCCAGCGCGGCGCCCACGCCGAGGACACGGAAGAAGGTGCCGGACGCGCCCGCCGCGCGGGCCGTTCGGCTTCGCCGCTGCCCGTCCCGGGCCACGGCGGGCGCTCGTCCACGGCCGCGAGGCCGTCGAACGACGAGGCATCCCGCTGCCAGTCGAGGAACGTGGCGGGTGCGACCCAGCGCTCCGGGGTTGTCGGGGCTCGTTTCCCACGCCAGGACGAGACGTTCCGCGTCCGGGTAGGGCAGCGGTCGCAGGACGCGACGGCATCGAGCACCGAGAAGATGGCGGTGTTGGCGCCGATGCCCAGCGCAAGCGACACGATGGCGGCGGCGGCGAGGGCGGCTGCCGGGTCAGAGCCGTAGAGCCTGTTTCATATGGTGTCCTGTCCGTCTTCGGACGATCGGTGTCCGGTTGCACCGCCCGCACGAGCACGAGCCCGCCGATCCCGGCGTCGGTTCGTGCGCGCACGGACACTGGTGAGCAACGTCGTGCCGGTGGCCGGCCGTCCGGGCGCGCACCGCCCGAGGGCCCACTACGACGCCCGGTAGTAGAATTCCCGAGCTCTCGAAAGGCGACGACCATGCGCATCCCGATTTCGGCTCTCGTGTTCGCCCTGCTGGCCGGTTCCGCCACGGCGGTGGCCGAGCGTATCCTGGCCCTGGCGGCCGCCGTCGATCGCGCCACGGCGGAGATCCTTCCGCAGGTGGTCGCCTGGCGACGCGACTTCCATCAGCATCCCGAGCTGGGCATGCAGGAGACGCGCACCGCCAAGGTCATCGCCGACCACCTGCGCAGTCTCGGTCTGAAGGTGCAGACGGGGGTCGCCAACACAGGTGTCGTCGGCATCCTCGAGGGCGGCAAGCCGGGCAAAGGTGGTCGCGCTTCGCGCCGACATGGACGGTCTACCCGTGACCGAGCAGGTGGACGTGCCGTTCAAGTCCACGGACACGGCCACCTGGAACGGCCAGCAGGTCGGCGTCATGCACGCCTGCGGGCACGACAACCACATGGCCATCCTCCTGGGCGTCGCGACCGTCCTGTCGAAGATGCGTGCGGACCTGCCGGGCACGGTGAAGTTCATCTTCCAGCCCGCGGAGGAGGGCCCGGGCGGTGCGGAGCCGATGGTGGAGGCCGGCGTCCTCGAGAACCCGAAGGTGGACGCCGTCTTCGGCCTGCACGTGTTTCCGTTCACGGCCGGCACGATCGTCTATCGCGCCGGTCCGCTGATGGCGAGCGCCGACGAGTTCACGATCACGATCACGGGCAAGCAGACGCACGGCGCGGTCCCCTGGGGCGGCGTAGACCCCATCGTCATCGGCTCGCAGGTCGTGACGTCGCTGCAGAGCATCGTCTCGCGCTCGGTGAACATCGCGCAGGCGCCCGCCGTGGTGACGGTGGGGAAGTTCACGGCCGGCAACCGGTCGAACATCATTCCCGACACGGCCGAACTGGTCGGCACCGTGCGCGCGTTCGACGAGGCCGAGCGCACGAAGATCCGAGACCGCATCACCGCCGTGGCGACCAGCTACGCCGAGGCCGCCGGCGGCTCGGCCACCGTGACCTGGGGCCTCGGGTATCCGGTCACCCGGAACGACCCGACCCTCACCGCGCAGATGGTCCCGACCCTCGAGCGCGTCGCCGGCCCGGGCAAGGCCATCGTCGGCCCCCTCACCGGGACGGCCGAGGACTTTTCGTACTTCCAGCAGGAAGTGCCGGGTCTGTTCTTCTTCCTCGGCGTCACCCCGCCGGGCCAGGAAGCGACGGCGGCGCAGAACCACTCGCCGCTGTTCTTCGCCGACGAGTCGGCGCTGCCGGTCGGCGTGCGCGCCCTCGCCGGACTGACTGTCGACTATCTGCATGGCGTGCGTTGATGGCGTCCATTGAAGATTGTCAATTGTCAATCGGGTGATTCATTGCCGGATTGCCGATTGGTCCAATGCCGCAATCAGCAATGTTCCAATTCCCCAATGACCCAATGCCGCATTCGAATGCCGCATTGTCCCAATGCTCCAATGCGTCAATGAATCGCCGGATTGACAATTGACAATTTTCAATGGACGCCGCGAAGGCGGAGAACCCCTATGCACCGCGCAGCCGTAGCCGCAGCCGCAACTCTCTTCCTCGCAGGCGCCTCCGCCTTCGCCCAGGCCCCGCCTCGGCCGACGCCGGTGTTCACGCCGGACTCGCCGGGCGGCGGGCCGCTGGACCGCCTCGCGTTCCGCTCCATCGGGCCGGCCGCGCCATCGGGCCGCATCGACGACTTCGCCGTCCTCGAGAGCAACCCGTCGGTGTTCTACGTCGCGACGGCCACCTCCGGGATCTACAAGACGACCAACGGCGGCACGACCTTCACGCCGGTGTTCGACGACCAGGGCAGCTCGTCGATCGGCGACATCGCCATCGCGCCCACCGACGCCAACCTGGTGTGGGCCGGCACCGGCGAGAACAACAATCGCCAGAGCAGCTCCTGGGGCGACGGTGTGTACAAGTCCACCGACGGCGGGCGCACGTGGGCGAACATGGGGCTGCGCGCGAGCAAGCAGATCGCGCGCATCATCGTGGACCCGGTGGACTTCGACGTCGTGCACGTCGCCGCGCTCGGCGATCTCTGGGCGGCCGGCGGCGAACGCGGTGTCTACAAGACCACCGACGGCGGCAGGACGTGGACGCGAACGCTCTTCGTGGACGAGGACACGGGCGCGACCGAACTGGTCATGGATCCGTCCAACAACAAGACCCTCTACGCGGCCACCTACCAGCGCCGCCGCGCCCAGTGGGGCATGAACGGCGGCGGGCCCGGCAGCGCCATCTGGAAGTCCACCGATGGCGGTGACACCTGGACGAAGCTCGAGCACGGCATTCCGGCGGGGCCCAAGGGCCGCATCGGCATGGACATCTACCGCCGCGATCCCAATGTCCTGTACGCCCGGATCGAGCACGAGACCGAGAGCGGCGTCTATCGCAGCGACGACGGCGGCGCGAACTGGCGCAAGCTGAGCACCGTCAACCCCCGCCCGATGTACTTCAGCCAGATTCGCGTCGACCCCCAGACCGACTCGCGCATCTACGTGCTCGGCGTGCAGCTCCACGTCTCCGACGACGGCGGTCGCACGTTCCGCAACGACGGCGCCGCCCGCATCCACGTGGACCACCACGCGTTCTGGATCGATCCGGCCAATCCGAGCCACCTGATGATCGGCAACGACGGCGGCGTCAGCATTTCCCACGACCGCGCCGAGACCTGGGTCTGGCTGCCCAACATCCTGGCCGCGCAGGCGTACCACGTGGAGTTCGACATGCAGTCGCCCTACCACGTGTGCGCCGGCCTGCAGGACAACAACACCTGGTGCGGCCCGTCCGCCGTGCGGACCAACAGCGGCATCCACAACGACGACTGGTACGTGATCAACGGCGGCGACGGGTTCCAGCCCCTGATGGATCCCACCGACGCCCGCATCGTCTACGGCGAGTCGCAGGACGGCCGCATGAGCCGCATCGACCGCACGACCAACGAGCGCACGTTCGTCCGGCCGGAACCCCCGGAACAGCGCCCGTTCGAGCCGAGCACGACCTACCGCTTCAACTGGGACACGGCCATGCAGCTGTCGCCGTTCGATCCCAAGACCATCTACATCGGGGCCAACGTGGTCCTCAAGTCCAGCGACCAGGGCCGCTCGTACCAGCCGATCAGCCCGGACCTGACGACGAACACCGATCGCGAGACGCTGGAGATCATGGGCGTCGTCGGGCGGGACATCGCGATCGCCAAGCACGACGGCGTGGGCAGCTTCGGCAACATCGTCACGCTCGAGGAATCGGCAGCCCGGACCGGCGTGGTGTGGGCGGGGAGCGATGACGGCGTGGTCAGCGTGACGCAGGATGGCGGGAAGACGTGGAGCAACGTGACGTCGAAGATTCCGGGCGTCCCGAAGTGGACCTACGTCTCCGACGTCGTGCCCTCGCGCGCGGCCGCCGGCACGGCATACGTGACCTTCGACGGCCACCGCGGCGGCGACTATGCCACCTACGTGTTCGCGACGACCGACTACGGCGCCACCTGGCGCTCGATCGCGAGCAACCTCCCTGAAGGCGAGGTGGCGCGGTCCCTCGCGGAGGACCGCCGCAACCCGGACCTGCTGTACCTGGGGACCGAGACCGGCCTGTGGGTCTCGTGGAACCGCGGCACCCAGTGGACGCGCCTCAAGGCGAACCTGCCGACGATGCCCGTGTACGAGATCAAGACGCACCCGCGCGACAACGACCTGATCCTGGCCTCGCACGCGCGCGGAGTCTGGATCCTCGACGACCTGTCCATCGTGCAGCAGTGGTCGAAGGGCGAGTCGGCGGGCGCGACGGCGTTCGAGCCCGATCCCGTGACGGCCTTCAATGCCGCCAACGACCAGATGAAGGGCTTCGAGGGCGATCGGCTGTTCCTCGGCGCGAACCCGGCTCCCGGTGCGACGCTCGCCTATCGGCTCGGAGCCGACGCGAAGGACGTGAAGTGGACCATCCGCGACGCCAGCGGCACGGTCGTGCGAGAGCTGAGCGGACCGCTGATGCGCGAGCTCAACACGGCCGGCCTCAACATCGTGAAGTGGGATCTGCGCGTGCAGCCGCTCCGGCCGCTGCCGCCCGCGCCGGGCGCGCCCGCCGGAGCCGGTGGCGGCGGTGGCGGAGGGTTCGGCGGCGGAGGACTGAATGGCCCCTACGTCGTTCCCGGGCGGTATCGCGCCACGCTGACCGTGGACGGGAAGGACGCGCAGACCGTGAACGTTGCCGTGACGGGCGATCCGGACATCTCGATCAGCGATGCCGACCGCAAGACGTGGTTCGACACGGCGATGGACCTGCACCAGCTCCAGGGCAAGGCCACCGAGGTGGCGGAGCTCGTACAGACCGCCAACGCGCAGTTGAGCGAGCTGCGCCGTCAGACACGGACGGCCACGCTCACGCCGGCCCAGAAGCAGTCGCTCGACGAGCTGGACAAGGAGTTCGAGGTGCTGCGCCGGCGCACCGGGCTTGGCGGCGGTGGCGGCTTCGGAGGCGGGGGAGAGAACGTGCGCGGCCGGATCGGGCAGCTCAAGAACGCCGTGCAGGGCTCCACCGCGCTGCCGACCACCACGCAGCTGATGCAGATCCGCGAGGTGAAGGCCGCGCTCCCGGTGGTCATCGACCAGGCCAATGCCGCGGCGACGAAGTTGTCCGGCGTCCTCAGGGAACTGGCGGCGAGTGGGGCGCTCTTCCCGGCGCTGAAGCCGGTGTCGAAGTAGCCGTCGGCGGCGGCCGGCGGGGACGGCTCAGGCCGCCGGCAGCGTCACGCGGAACGACGAGCCGTGCCCCGGGCGGCTGCGGAGCGAGACCGCGCCGCCCATCAGCTCGACGAGGCGGCGGCTGATCGCCAGGCCGAGCCCCGTGCCGCCGGAACGGCGCGCCAGTGACGAGTCCACCTGCGAGAAGGGCTGGAACAGCAGGGCGAGGCGATCCGCCGGGATGCCGGGCCCGGTGTCGTGGACCGTGCACACGACGTGCCCCGTGTCTGCGGGCGCACGCCGCAGCCGGACCGTCACGCCGCCACGCTCGGTGAACTTCACCGCGTTGCCGATGAGGTTCAGCAGCACCTGACGCACTCGAATGGCGTCGCCGTGCACGGGACCCAGTCCGGACTGGACCTCGGCGGCCAGGCTGATGCCCTTGACGGCCGCGACCGGCCGGAGCAGCTCGACCACGTCCGCGAGGACCGTGGCGAGGTTGATGGCGCCGGGTTCAGCTCGAGCCGCCCCGCCTCGATCTTGGAGTAGTCCAGGACGTCGCTGATGATGTCCGTCAGGTGATGGCCCGCGGCGATCGCGTGTCCGATGTCCTCCACCATCCGCGTCTCGCCGCGTTCCTGCAGGTCCTCGCGGATCAGCTCGCTGTAGCCGATGATGCCGTGCAGCGGCGTGCGCAGCTCGTGGCTCATGACCGCGAGGAACGCCGACTTGGCACGGCTCGACTGCTCGGCCGCGTCGCGCGCCAGCGCCAGGTCCATCGTTGCGCGTCGGTCCCGTTCCTCGGCGGCGGCAGCGGCGGCGCGCATGCGGTAGACCAGAGTGCCCACGAGGGTGGACACCAATGCCAGCGCCGCCAGCCCGGCGGCGACGATATTGCGCAGGCGGGCCAGCCGTGCCTCCAGGTTGCGCACCCACATGTCCAGCGCCCACGACGCCGACGAACTGGCCGTGGGAGTCGTAGAACAGCGTGCGCGCACTGAGGTAGGTGCGAATGGGCTCGCGAACCGGACTGGCGTTGATGATCAGCCGGCGCGACTCCAGGGCACGACGGATATCGGGGTCGTTGCCTTCGTAGAGCGTGCCAGGCCGGATCGTGCGGCAGGTCGTCGCCGGGCACCTTATGCAGGAACGCGCTGTCGATGCCGAACCCGGATTGTCCCGTCGTCCTGCAGGACGAGCGTGTAGGCGTAGATGATGTCCTCGGTCGCGCGGTGGAGACGGACGAGCGGCGCGAGCAGGCGAATTCGGCCGTGCCCTCCAGTTCCGGATCGGCCAGCTGGCGATGCGCGTCGCCGATCCCACCTGTATGGCCGCGATGCGCGCGACCTGGCCCAGCTCGCTCCGGACGGCCTCGATCTGCGCCTGCCGGGAGAAGTAGTACGTGAGCAGCAGGCCGGCGGTGGATACCGACAGGATCGCGGCGCCGACCGCGAGCGCGTCACGCAGGGGCCTGATGGGTGATTGCCAGCGGCCGACGGGCGGCGCGGGCGGGCGGCGTCCATCCGATGAGGCCGGCTGGTCCGACGGGTGGTGCACGATACTCCTCATGGATCTATCGGCAACACCGAGGGCGGGCTTGCCCGTCCGCGAGCCCCGGCGTGCAGCGCCGGTCAGTCCCGTGCAGCGCCGACGGCGTCGGCGCGCTGCGCCACCCGCCGGATCATCCCGCTGAACAGGAACTGGTGCGTGGGGTAGAGGGCGTACCAGTAGAGAAGGCCCCATAGTCCCCGCGGCGCGAAGAAGGCTGTCTGGGACAGCAGCGTGCGGCCGGTCTCGTGGGGGCGGGCCTCGAACTGCAGCCAGGCGCGGCCGGGCACCTTCATCTCCGCGCGGAGCCGCAGCATGGCGCCGGGCTCGAGGGCCTCGACGCGCCAGAAGTCCAGGGCATCCCCGACCCGCACGTCGCGCGGGTGCCGCCGGCCCCGCCGCATCCCGACGCCGCCGACCAGCCGATCGAGCAGCCCCCGCACCTGCCAGGCCCAGTTCATGTACAGCCAGCCGGTGTCGCCGCCCAGCCGGCTGAAGACGCGGTAGGCGTCGGAGGGTGTCGCGTCAACGATCCGCTGGCGATGCTCGATCACGAGGCCATCGTGGGTGGCGAGGACCACCGGCGCGCGGTCTCCCTGGCTCGATGCGAGCGCGTCGGTCCACGCGGTTTCGACCGATTCGGCGTTGAGGCGCAGGAGCGCGGCCGTGACGGCCGCGTCGTAGCCCATCGGGTCGATGCCGGGGAAGAGCTTCCGCGCCAGGTCTTCCCGGACGACGACCTCGTTGCGCAGGCCATCGATCAGCGGCCGGGCGATGGCCGCGGGGATCGGCGTGACCAGGTGGACCCAGTACGAGCTGAGGCGCGGGGTGAGCGCCGGCACCGGCACGAGCAGGCGGCGCAGGCCGCGCACACGCGCGTAGCGGAGCATCATCTCGCCGTAGGTGAGCACGTCGGCGCCGCCGATCTCGACGATCGCGCCCGCGCTGGCCGGCACGTCGATGGCCGCCGCCAGATAGTCGATCACGTTGCGGATGGCGATGGGCTGAATGCGCGTGTACACCCAGCGGGGGCACACCATGATCGGCACCCGCTCCGTCAGGTACCTGATCAGCTCGAACGAGATCGAGCCGGCGCCGACGATGACGGCCGCCCGGAACTCGGTGACGGGCACGCCCGATTCGCGCAGCGCGTCTCCGGTCTGCTGCCGCGACCGCAGGTGCTCGGACAGTTCCGCGGATGGATCGCCGAGCCCGCCCAGGTAGATGATGCGGCCGACGCCGGCCTCTCGGGCGGCGTCGCCGAAGGCCCGTGCCGCGCGCTGGTCGCGTTCCGTGAAGTCGGCGCCGCTGCTCAGGCTGTGGACGAGGTAGTACGCGACCTCGATGCCGGCCAGCGCCGGGCCGAGCGTGGCGGGATCGAGCACGTCGCCGTGCACCACCTCTGCCGTCGCGAACGCCTCACGCCCGGCGAGCCGGCCCGGATCGCGCACCATGCACCGGACCTGATGTCCGGTCTCCAGCAGCCGCGCCGCGAGGCGGCCGCCGACATACCCCGTTGCTCCCGTGACCAGTACCCGCACGCCGCACACTCCTCCTTCGATTGTGACGCGCGAATCGGGGCAGGGGTGCCTGCGGAATTCAGAATTCAGAATCAGGAATTCCGAACGAAGAGGCGCTCGAAGTTGCGGCCGACGATCAGGCTGATGTGCTGGGCCTGCGCGCCGATGGCCTCGAGTCCGGCCGTCTGGCGATCGAACACGGCGCGGTGCCAGCCTCGCGGGAAGAACGAGGAGTCGGTGCCGAACAGCAGACGTTCGGGGCCCGCCACGTCGATGGCGGTGGCGAAGACCTGCTCGAGCGTCAGCCCGGGCGTATACCGGATCCAGCGGTTGGAGCTCGAGGTGTCGAAGTAGATGTTGGGGCAGAGGTCGGCGAGCATCAGGGCTTCGCGGAACATGCCCGCGCCGAAGTGCGGCAGCACGATGGGCAGTTGGGGGAAGCGTTGTGCGAGCCCCTGCAGGTCGAGCGGATTGCCGTGGCTGATGTCGAAGTGGCTGGGCAGCCCGAGACGCGTGCGTGCGCCGACCGAGAGCACGCCGCAGTGCACGAACAGCACCGTCGGCTGGGCGAAGCCGGCCAGCATCTCGGCCACGCGGGCCACGCGCTCGTCGCGCAGGGAGTAGCGCTGCATGGCGGGGAACAGGCACACGCCGCGCGCGCCCCGTTCCAGCGCGCGCAGCACGCGGCTCTCCGCGTCGCCGGCCGTGGGGTCCAGCATGAAGTACCCGACCAGCCGGGACGGATGACGTGCGGCCGCAATCGAGACCGCGTCCTCGTCGCCGGGAATGCTGGCGATGACGGCCGCGCGCGCGACCCGGTGCGTGTCGAGCTCCGCCACCCAGCGATCGGCAAGGGCCTCGGCGGACTCGGGGTCGTCCCACCCCAGGTGCGCCAGCGCGTCGGCGACCGCGACCTGACGCTGGCCGGCCAGGGCGCGGACGAAGCCGGGCGAGAAGAAGTGCACGTGGGCGTCGCAGATCATGGGGCGCTCATTGTAGGCCCGAGGGCCTGCCTCAGCCCAGCCGGCCGCGTGCCTGGTAGTGGGAGACGCGCCGCGACCAGACGGCCGTGAGCACGACGCCGGCGAGGATCAACCCCGCCGACAGGCCCCACCACAGCCCGCGCGCACCCCACCCGGCGACGAAGCACAGCGAGTAGCCCACCGGGATGCCGACCACCCAGTGCGCGCAGAGGTTGGTGATCATCGCCGTCCGGGTATCGCCGAGGCCGCGGAGCGTACCCGTGACCACGCCCTGCAGGCCGTCGAAGAGCTGGAAGACCGCCGCGATGAGCAGCAGCGAGCTGCCGAGCGCGAGCACGGCCGGGTCGTGCGTGAAGAGCCCGATGAGCCAGCGTGGCACCGTGACGAAGACGAGCCCGGACAGCAGCATGAACGTCACGCCCATGGCAATGACCGTCCACCCGGCCGCCGCGGCGCCCCGCGGGTCGCGTGCGCCGACGGCGTTCCCCACGCGGACGGCGCCCGCCGACGCCAGCCCGAGCGGCACCATGAACGCCACGGCCGCGATGTTGAGCGCGATCTGGTGGGAGGCCGTGGCCACCGGCTCCAGCGTGCCCGCCAGCCCCGTCGCCACCGCGAAGACGCCGACCTCCGCGGTGACCGTCGATGCGGCCGGGAGGCCCAGACGCACCAGCCGCCCGAGCGTGGCCGGGCCCTCGGCTCCCGCCTCCGCGTCATCCGGAGCCGCCGTGGATGCCGCCTCGCGCGGACGCGTCCACCACACCGCGGCGCCGAGCAGGCCGCACATGTAGAGCCGCGAGCTGAAGGTGGCCCAGGCCGCGCCGCTCACCCCGAGCGCCGGCAGCCCGAGCTTGCCGTAGATGAAGACCCAGTTCGCCAGCGCGTTGACGACGTTGGCCGTGACGAGCGCCCACATGACGGGCGCCACGTGGTGGGTGCCCTGGAGGAATCGCCGGAACGCCGCATACAGCAGGAGAAACGGCGTGCTCAGCACGAGGATCGCGAAGTAGGCGCGCAGCAGCGGCAGCGTCTCGCCGTGAAATCCCAGCGACGGGATGGCGAGCCAGACCGCCGTCAGCACGATCACGAGCGGCAGGGTGATGAGCCACACGAGGCGCAGGCCGACGCGGAGCCAGGCGCGGCAGCGCGCCAGGTCCCGCGCGCCATAGGCCTGCGACACCAGCGTGTCGAGGCCGAGGAGGAGGCCCATGCCGAAGATCGCGAAGCCGAGGTGCAGGGAGTTGCCGACGCCGGTGGCCGCAATGGCCGAGGGGCCGAGGGGCCGACCATCACGGTATCGACCACGCCCATGCCCATCCAGCCCAGCTCCGCCAGGACGACCGGGATGGCCAGCCGCAGGGTGGGTTTGATTTCGCCGCGAATCACGGTGGTGGGTCGATCTAGCAACGGGCGCAGGCCGACGCCGGCGTTCCGCGTGCAGGCGCGCGGGCGCGCGAAATCTGGCGATAATGAGCCCGGACGCCCCCGGCTTCTGGAGGGACGTCTGTACCGACACCCGAGGACGCACCCGACGAGCGCCCATTGGCTGCGACGGTCGAACGCGGCGTCTGGCTGCGCACCGACGACGCGACGTTCGATGCCGCCTTTGACGCTGCTGAACCCGTCTCCCGTCCGTGGCAACGCCCTGCTCCTCATCGCGTCGCTCGCGTTGTTCTTCCTGGCAGATGTGGCGACAGGTGGAGGTGTGGCCTCGACGCTGTCCCTCGTGGCGGTGTTGGTCCTCCATGAACTGGGGCACTACGTGGGCATGCGGCCGCCGGCTATCAGGATGTCCGCATGCCTTCCCGCTCGTCGGCGCGGCCGTCGGTCGGCCCACCACGACGACCCGTTCAAGGACGCCTGGTCACGCTGCTCGGACCGGTGCCCGGGATCCTGGTGGGACTGGCAATCGCCGGCGCCGCGGTCGGCCGCGGCCTCACTCCTGCCATGGCCGACCTCGCGGGCTCCTGGTGATGCTGAACGTCCGAACCTGCTGCCGCTCGGACCGCTGGACGGCGGCCGCCTCTTCCAGCTCGTTCTTTCGCGGCATCGTCTCCTCGATCTCGCCTTCGGCCTGACCGCCGTCGTCGCCTTCGTCGGCCTCGCCCTCGTCCTTCGCTCGTTCGTGATGGCGGTGATCGCATTCTGGGTGCTGGCCACGATCTGCCCCGGTTTCGCGCGGCTGGCGCCGCCGCCTTCCTGAGGCGGACGCAGGGCAACCTGCCGGCCGACCCTGCCGCGCTCAGCGGCGACCAGCGGTATGCGCTGTTCACGGCGGCCCGCACGGTGCTGCAGGAACCGCAACAGGCCGACGTCCGCGCGCTGGCAGGCGCGATGACGCTGGTCCTCGAATCGTTCCGACCGCGACCGTCGCTGGGCGCCAGCGCCGTTTTGCTGGTCATCTGGCTGGTCGCGATGCTGGCGGGCGTGCTGGCCGCCGTGCTGCTGGTGGCGGTTGCGCCACCGCCCGGCTGACGGGTCGCGTGCCAGGATCGAACGATGGTTCAAAATCGAACCTGCGTTCGATCTCGACGCCGAGCCCGCTGCGGATGCGCCGCTACGACGCCAGGCGCGACGAGATTCTGCGGGCGGCCGCCCGCATCTTCCGCGATCGCGGCTTTGCCCACACCGGCATGCGCGACATCGCCGACGCGGCGGCCCTCGCCGGCGAACCTCTACCACTACTTCTCCGGCAAGGACGAGATCCTCTTCTATTGCCAGGACCGCGCCCTCGACCGGATGCTGGCGGCCGTCGGCAGGGCCCGACGGCTCCCGACCGCGGACGCCCGCGTTCAGACCGTGCTCACCACGCACGTGCTGACGCTGCTCGACGACGTGGAAGGCGCGACGGCGCACCTCCGGTGGAGGCACTTGCGCCCGAGCATCGGGATCGAATCGTGCGCAAGCGGCGATCGCTACGAACGGGCCCTCCGCCGCCTGGTCGCGGACGGCATGGCGGACGGGTCGTTCGCGTCGGCCGATGCCGGCCTGGTCACGCGGGCGATGCTCGGCTCGCTGAACTGGAGCGTCACCTGGTACCGGCGGGACGGCGCGTGGCCGCCCGCCCGCGTGGCCGAGGCGATGGTCGCCTATCTGCTGGCCGGACTCAGGCCGTGAGGCCGGACGGGCGCACTGCGACAGCCGCCTGTCACGGCGAAAGGTGGAACACGATGGAACACGACACGCCTCCCGGCCGCGTACGGTTGTCGATGACGGTCAACGGGGAGGCCGCCGACGTGCTGGTTGACTCGTACAAGACCCTGCTCGAGGTCGTCCGCGAGGACCTGCAGCTCACCGGCACGAAGCACGGGTGCGAGCTCGGCGAGTGCGGGGCGTGCGCCGTCCTGGTGGACGGTGAACCGTGCTGGCCTGCCTGGCACTCGCGATCGAGTGCACGGGCCGGCAGGTGACGACGGTGGAGGGCTTGCCGTCTGGTGCGCGCTGCACCCCTGCAGGACGCGTTCGCCGATCTCGGCGGCGCGCAGTGCGGGTACTTGCACGCCCGGCATCCTCATGACCGCCAGCGCCCTGCTTGCGCGCGAACCGAACCCCACGCGCGACCAGATCGCCGACGCGCTGGCCGGCAACCTGTGCCGCTGCACCGGCTATCTGCAGATCCTCGAGGCCGTCGAGGCCGCCGCCGCGCGGATGCGGGAGCCCGCACGATGAGCGGCGCGACACCACCGGATCGATCCAGCGTCATCGGACGGGCACGGCGCCGTGTGGATGGCCGGGCCAAGGTGACGGGCCAGACGCGGTTTGCCGACGACATCATCCTGCCGCGGATGCTCCACGCCAGGCTGCTGCGCTCGTCGGTGCCGCACGCGCGCATCCTCGGCGTCGAGACCTCCGCGGCGGAAGCCATGCCCGGCGTGCACCTCGTCCTCACCGGCGACGCGTTCCCGATCCCCTACGGCGTCCTGCCCGTCAGCCACGACGAGCACGCGCTCTGCCGGGACACGGTCCGGTTCGTCGGCGACCCGGTCGCTGCCGTCGTCGCCACCAGTGAGGCGGTGGCGGAGGAGGCGGCGCGCCTGATCGAGGTGCAGTACGAGCCGCTGCGCACCTTCGCGTCTCCCGACGACAGCCTCGCGCACGCCGAGCCCCGTATCCACGACTACGGTGACGGCGGCAACGTGCACAAGGCCGTCGCGCTGCAGTTCGGCGACGTCGATGCCGCCCTTGCCGGGGCGGACCATGTGTTCGACGACCTGTTCTTTTTCGAGGGGAACACGCACCTGCCGATCGAGCAGCACGCCACCGTGGCCGCACGCGACCCCGACGGCAAGCTCGTCGTCTGGTCGAGCACGCAGACGCCTCACTACCTGCACCGCTCCCTGGCGAAGGCGCTGGACCTGCCTCCCGCGCACGTGCGGGTGATTGCCACGCCGAACGGCGGGGGATTCGGCGGGAAGAGCGATCCGTTCAACCACGAGATCGTCGTGGCGAAGGCCGCCCTGCTCCTGGACCGGCCGGTGAAGATCTGCCTCACGCGCGAGGAGGTGTTCTACTGCCATCGCGGACGGCACCCGGTGCTCATGCGGCTGCGCACGGGCGTCACCGAAGATGGCCGGATCACGGGCCTGGACCTGCAGACGCTGTTGGACGGTGGCGCCTACGGCTCGTACGGCGTCGCCAGCACGTTCTACACGGGTGCGCTGCAGACGGTCACCTACGACATCCCGACCTATCGTTTCCGCGGCTGCCGCGTGTTCACCAACAAGCCGCCGTGCGGGCCCAAGCGGGGACACGGGACGCCGCAGAGCCGGTTCGGGCAGGAGGTGCAGCTGGACAAGATCGCCGAGCGGCTCGGCAGGGATCCGGCGGAACTGCGCCTGGGCATCATCGCACCTCCCGACAGCCTTACCGCCAACTACCTCCGCGTGGGCACCATCGGCCTCGCCGAGTGCATCCGCCTCGTCGTGGAGCGGTCTGGCTGGGACGAGCGGTTCCGGAAGCTCCCGCTCGGCCGCGGGCTGGGGCTGGCGTGCTCGTCGTACCTGTCGGGCGCGGGACTGCCGATCAACTGGAACGACCTGCCGCACTCCGGCGTCCAGCTCAAGCTCGATCGCAGCGGCGGCGTCACCGCCTTCTGCGGCGCCACCGAGATCGGACAGGGCTCCGACGATGTCCTGGTGGCGACCGTGGCGGAGGTGCTGGGGATCGAGCCCTACGACGTGCGGGCCGTCACCGGCGATACGGACCTCACGCCGGTGGATCTGGGCTCCTACTCGAGCCGGGTCACGTTGATGATGGGCAACGCCGCGATCGAGGCGGCGACGCGCGCGCGCGATCTCCTGGCGCGCGCCGTGGCCGAACGGCTGGAGGTGCCCGTCGATCGCATCGGCTTCGGGGACCGCCGCGTGTTCGACACGCAGGCCGCCGACCGCGGCTTCACGTTCCAGGAGGCCGTCTGCATCGCCGAGGCCCGCTTCGGCACCATCGGCACGACCGGCTCGTACACGCCGCCCAAGTCCGCGGCGCAGTTCAAAGGAGGCGGCGTGGGGCCGTCGCCCACCTACTCGTACACGGCCGCCGTCGTGGAAGTGGAGGTCGATCCCGACACCGGCTGGATCGTCGTGCCGCGCGTCTGGGTTGCGCACGACATCGGCCGTTCGCTGAACCCGACGCTCGTGCGGGGACAGGTGGAAGGCAGCGTCTACATGGGCCTCGGCGAGGCGCTCATGGAGGAGCAGGCATTCCGGCGCCTGCCGCCGAAGCTGTCCAACGCCGTGGTGCACAAGTTCCCCTCGATGCTCGAGTACAAGAGCCCGACCTTTCTCGAGATGCCAGAGGTTTTCACCGACCTCGTCGAGTCCAGGGATCCGGCCGGGCCGTTCGGCGCGAAGGAGGTGGGGCAGGGCCCGCTGCTGCCCATCATGCCGGCCGTCGCCAACGCGGTGTACGACGCGGTGGGCGTGCGCGTGGACGAGGTGCCCGTGACGCCGGAGAAGATCCTGAAGGCGTTGCAGCAGAAGGCGGCGGGCAAGCCCGCGCGCGTCGGTCCCGCGACGTTCCCCAGCCATGTCCCCTGGCCTGACGCGCTCATGGTGACGCCGCCCTGGGAGGGCGGCGACGGGCGCGCGTCGAACGCGCCGAAGCGGTCGGGGCGCAAGGCGGACGCGGGCGTCGAAGCCTCGGTGGGGGTGCGCAAGTGATGCGGCTGCCGTCGTTCCGCTACCGCGCCCCGCGCACGATTACCGACGCGGCGGCCTGGCTGGCCGCCGAGTCTCCCGCCGACACCATGCTGGTGGCCGGCGGCACCGACGTCATTCCGAACATGAAGCGCCGCCAGCAGACGCCGGCCACGATCGTCGGGCTTCGGGGCATCGACGGCCTGGCGACGATGGCGGCGGATGGCGGCGGGTTTCGCATCGGCGCGGGCGTCACGCTGTCGGCGCTCGCCGCCGACAGCCGCCTGCGTGCGGCCGCGCCTGGCCTCTGGCAGGCCGCGATCCGTGGCGACGCCGCACCTGCGGAACATGGGCACCATCGGCGGCAACCTGTGCCTCGACACGCAGTGCACGTACTTTACGACCAGAGCTACGAGTGGCGCCGGGCCATCGACTTCTGCATGAAGAAGGACGGCGACACCTGCTGGGTGGCGACGTCGAGCCCGCGATGCCTGGCCGTCTCGTCGACCGACACGGCACCCGTGCTGCAGGCCCTCGGTGCGCGCATCCGGCTCGTGTCCGCCGCTGGAGAACGGGAGATGCCGGTCTCCGCGCTGCATGCCAACGACGGCATCCACTACCTGACGCGCAAGCCGGACGAGATCCTCACCGGTCGTCCTCCCCGATCTCACGGGGTGGCGCAGCACCTACTGGAAGCTGCGCCGGCGCGGCTCCTTCGACTTCCCGGTGGCGGCCATCGCCGCAGCCGTCCGTGTGGACCCGGCCGGTGTCGTGCTCGACGCGCGTGTGGTTGCCGGCGCCGTCGCCTCGTGCCCGCTGGCATCACCGGCGGCCGCGGAGCACCTGGTCGGCGGCGTGCTCTCCGACGAGCGGATCGCGGCGGCGGCCCAGGCGGCTACGCCGTCGCCAAGCCCATGGACAACACCGACTTCGAGCTGGTCTGGCGGAAGAAGATGGTCACCGCCCTGGCCGGCTACGCCCTGCGCGAGCTTCGCGGCGACGACATGTCCGCCACTCGCCGGCGCCTGGCGCGTCAGGTGCTCTGAACGGGCGCGGAGGTAGTAGAATCGCCGGCCGGAGGGCCCATGCCTGCGGTTCGAGTCCTGCTGACCTCGGCGTGCCTGACCACCGGGGCCGCGCTCGCTGCCTCGTCGGCAGCCGGCCTTGGACGATCTCCTCGACCGCGCCGGCCGCTACGTCACCGAGTACGAGGACGCCTTCTGGCTGCTCGCGATGGACGAGGACTACGTCCAGTGGCTCGAGCGGCCCACCAATCGGGTTCCAACCTGTCGCGCGCCAATCCCGGGGGCGGCATGCTGCCGGGCCAGCAGCTCGGCAAGCGTGTCGTGAGGGCCGACTACCTGCTGGTGCAGGCCGGCCAGGGCGCGGCTGGCTGCCGTTCCGTGACATCGTCTCGGTCAACGGCAAGGACCTGCGCCAGCAGGACGATCGCCTCGTCCGTTTGTTCCGGTCGGGCAACCAGGACGCCTTCGATCTCGCCGCCGAACTGCACGGCGAGCCGCAAGCAGGACGTCGGCAACGTCGCCCGCACCATCAACATCCCGATGCTGGGAATGATGCTCCTGCACCCGGACGTGCGCGAGCGCTTTGCGTTCAAGCACGACGGCGACGAGCAGGTCTCGGGCCGGTAAAATCGAGGCGCCTCACGTTCCGCGAGACCGCGCACCCCACGCTGATCAAGACGTCGCGCGGCCGCGATCTGACGCTCACCGGCCGCATGTGGATCGAGCCCACGACCGGGGTCGTGAGCGCACGGAGACCGTGGCGGCCGATCCGGTGGTGCGGGCGCAGATCACCGTGACCTTCAGGCGCGACGGCGAACTGGGCCTCTGGGTGCCCGCGAAGATGGAGGAGTACTACAAGGCCAACGTGGCCCTCGACGACATCTTCGCCGTGTCCACCTTCTCGACGCCGCGGGTCTTCCAGGCCACCGGACGCTAGCGCACCGCCTTCGCCGGACGCGCGTGGGTAAGATGGGCCATGCGCATCCCACTGCTCGTGCTGTCGCTCGGCCTCGCCGTCGTCACCGTTCCCGCCCGTCCGTCCGCCCAGGCGCCCGCGCGGCACACCGGCCCGATGGTCGAGCACTTCGGTGCGGTGTTCGACGTCCCCGATCCGGGCCTCCTGCCGCCGAAGGACGCCGACCTGAAGCTGCGGTTCGACGTCAACACCAGTCCCGAGGCAGGCGATCTCAACGCGGGATTCGACACGGTGGCCCGCTTCCTCAACCTGCACGCGCGCGCGGGGTGCCGCGGGAGCACGTGAAGGCCGCGCTCGTCATCCACGGTGTCGCCGGCAGGGACACGCTGACCAACGACGAGTAGGAAGCGATTCGGGAAGGACAACCCGAACCTCGCGCTGCTGGACGAGCTGAAGGCGGCGGGTGTCCGCATCTACCTGTGCGGGCAGACGTCGGTGAGCCGCAACTTCCCGCGCGGCCAGGTGACGCCGGCCGCCACCATTGCGCTCTCGGCGATGACGGCGCACCTGGTGCTCGAGCACGAAGGTTACGTCCTGAACCCCTTCTGACGGCACACGGCGGAGGCGCCGGGCACCGCCCGGCGGTGCCCCGGGCGACCGCTACGGCGTCGGCAGCGCCGGCATCCGGTCCTTCTGCACGCGCGGCAGCTGGGCGTCGCGCATCGCCAGGTGATACACCGCCGCCGCAATCACCATCGCGCTCTGCCGGGCATCGTCTTCGATGATGCGCTCGTAGGTGTCGAGGTTGGTGTGCCACGTGTGGGTGCCGTACTCGATCGGGTCCTGCTGGACGCCGATGCCGGGCAGTCCCGCTTCGTTGAACGACGTGTGATCGGATCCGCCACGGCGGCGGCTGGTGGTGGCGAGCGCGCCGAAGAAGCCGTTGTCGGCGAAGGGGGCGGTGGCCTCGCGCAGGATGGCGGCCGCCTCGGGAGGCCCGAACACCGTCATGCCGCGTGCGCGGCCGGTGCCGGAGTCGATGTTGAAGTAGCCGGCGAAGTTCGCGTACTCCGGCTTGGGCTGCTCGAAGCTGCCGAAGTGCTCCTTGACGTAGGCCTGCGAGCCCAGCAGCCCCTGCTCCTCCCCGGTCCAGAGCGCCACGCGGATGGTGCGCCGCGGGCGGACGCCGATCGCGTTGAGGATGCGGATGGCCTCCAGCATGGTCGCGCAGCCGATGGCGTTGTCGGTGGCGCCGGTGGCCGAATGCCACGAGTCGAGGTGGCCGCCGAGCATGACCACCTCCTGCGCCTTGTCCGTGCCCGGAATCTCCGCGACGACGGTGTACTGCGTTCGCCCCTCGGGGTAGGTGCGGTTGACGATGTCGAGCTCGACCTGGACGTCACGGCCGGCGGCCGAGAGACGCCACAGGCGGCCGAAGTCCTCGTTGCGCATGACCACCGTCGGCACGGCCTTCGCCACGTCGAACGTGCGGTTGTTGAAGGCGCGGATCTGGCCGTGGTCGCGGCCCGCGTCGTTCACGCGCCCGGCGGCGCCGCTGGCGACGAGGAACTGGTCGAACTGCTCGTTCACCTGATTGGCCGGCACCACGTTGGGATCGGGCCGGGGCGGTCCCTGCGGTCCGAAGCCCCCGCCGGTGTTCCCCGTGCCAGAGAACTGCGTCTTGACGTCGTTGTCGTCGCGGCGCTTGGGCGGCGGAACGATGGTGACCTCGAGTGATTGCGGCGGGCCGACGAGCACGACACGCCCCTTGACCTCGGCACGGTGCGCGTCGAAGAAGCTCGCCAGCGCCTCCTTCGTCGGACGCTGCGGAAGTTCGAGCCGCGCGATGCCAGCCGTGACCGGTCCGTTGGTGCCAGGCGTCCACGCCAGCGCTTCGACGACGAGCGCGTCCTTGACGGGCGCCACCACGTGCACCGACAGCCTCTCGTTGAGCCAGCCGGGATGGCCGAAGTCCCACGGCTCGAGATGCGCGTTCTTCAGTCCCCAGGCGGTGGTTTCCGTCACGACCCAGTCGGCGGCGCCCTTCGCGTTCGGCGAACCCGTCAGGCGCGGACCGTACAGGTCCGTGAGCACCTGCAGCGTCTGCATGATGTGGGAGTGGTCGGTCGCCTCCCGGCGAATCTTCCAGTAGACGTCCGCATCCACCCGCTCCTGCGCCACCGGCTGGGCGAGGGCGATGGTGAGCAGCACGAGCCCGACGACGGGAATTCGGAATCGCATGAGGTCTCCTTGGCGGCTCATTCTACTGTCGGCGCGGTCCCGAGGCTGCGGCGGCACCCGGTCCCGCCGCGGCCACGATACCCATCCCCAGGATCCCAGCCATCGCGGACCCGGCCAGCACGCCGATCTTGGCGGCGTCGAGATCGGGACCCTCGAGGGCCAATCCGGCCAGGAACGCGGCCATCGTGAAGCCGATGCCCGCGAGGCAGCCGGCCCCGGCGAGCAGGGGCCACGACACCCGAGCGGGGAGCACACCCACTCCCGCACGGAGGAGCAGCCACGACGCCGCGATGATGCCCAGCGGCTTGCCGGCGACCAGGCCGACGGCCACGGCAAGCGTTTCCGGGTGGAGGCCCGCGTCCAGCGAGATCGGCACGCCGGCGTTGGCGAGGGCGAAGACGGGCATCACGCCCAGGGCGACGACTGGATGCAGGCCGGTCTCCACCCGGTGGAGCAGCGAGTCCTGGTTCGAGCCGGCGAAGGGATGCGCGGGCGCCAGCAGGCCGACGAGCACGCCCGCCAGCGTGGCGTGGACGCCGGATTCGTGGAACGCCGCCCACACCAGCACGGCAAGCGGGACGTACGGCCACAGGGAGTCCACGCGTGCGCGGACCAGGGCCGCGATGGCGGCGAGGCCGGCGCCCGCAATGCCCAGCGCGACCCACGAGATCCCGGCGGAGTAGACGAGGGCCACCACCAGGATGGCGCCGAGGTCGTCGATGATGGCCAGCGACAGGACGAAGATCTTGAGCGTGTGCGGGACGCGCGGTCCGAGGATGGCCATGCAGCCCACGACGAAGGCGATGTCGGTGGCCATGGGAATGGCCCACCCCTGTCCGCTCCCGCCGCGCAGGGCGAGGTAGAGCGCGGCCGGGACGACCATCCCGCCGACAGCGGCCGCCGCTGGCAGGAGGGCACGGCGCGGCTCCCGTAACTCGCCGACGACGAACTCGCGCTTGATCTCCAGGCCGACGACCAGGAAGAAGAGCGCCATCAGCCCGTCGTTGATCCAGTGGCGAACGGAGTGCCGCAGATCGAGGCCGGCGACCGGACCGCCGAACTCGGTCTTCCACAGGGACTCGTAGCCCGCCGCCCATCCGGAGTTGGCGATGACGAGCGCGGCGGCCGCGCAGGCGACGAGGACGAGGCCGCTCAGCGCCTCGAAGCTGAGGAACTCGGTGGTGTCGGAATCGGTCTCGGCAACGCCGGCCATGTCACGCTCCAGGAAAGAGGGCCCTGCTATGATCGTCCAGTTATGCAGATCGCCAAGCCCGCCATCCTGAAACCCGGCGTCTCACTCGATGCACTGCCGTCGCGTGCGGCCGAGACCGGCGACGCGGGGAGCGTCCATCTCATCCGTGGCACCGCCCTCGTCTTCTGGGATCCGAACGTCCCGGGCAAGAAGCTCGATGCGATCGACACCGATCAGATTACGCCGGCGGCCGACTGCGTGTCCGAAAGCCTCGAGACGCTCGACGAGCGCTGGAAGGCCGGGGCGTTCCGCTACCTGATGCCCGACTTCCGTGCGCGGGTGCACGCCGGGCAGACGTTCGTCATTGCCGGCGATCGCTTCGCCATCGGCAGCTCGCGCGAGATGTCGCCGGCCGGGCTCAAGGCGATCGCCGAGGAAGCCGGACTCGAGATGGTGATCGTCTGCGGCCAGAACATGGGCGACATCTTCCGCCGCAACGCCTTCAACCTCGGGCTGCACGTGGTGCAGAGCCCCGAGGCGGTGACCGCCGCGCGCGACGGCGACGTGTTCACCTTCGATCCGGTGACGCGGGCGCTGGCCAACGAGACGCAGGGCGCTTCCTACACCCCGGTACCGCTCAGTGCCAAGGAAGACGAGATCCGCCAGAGCGGCGGCATCTTCGCCGTGGGCCGCCGTGAGTTCCGCTCGTCGGCCGAGCGCACGCCCGAGATCACCTGGGCGGACCCGGAGCAGGCGCGGCGGATGTCGACCACCGAGCAGATCGTGTGGGCGCACCGCGTGGACAAGGATGCCGCGGTGGCGCCAGGGGCGACGCTCCGCGTCTTCGCCGACCTGCTGCCGGCCTCGGACGGCACGGCCCCGTTCGCCATCCACACCTTCAACCAGATCACGGGCGGCGACACGATCTTCCCGCGGCAGGCGGCGGTCGCCAACGACCACTTCGTCTTCACCGGCAAGGCCGACGACGACAAGCAGACGGGCATCGGCCGCCAGTTCGCCGCGCACCACGGCATCGGCAAGCCCTACTACGCGACGCCCGGCGACGGCATCTTCCACTTCTACTTCCCCGAACAGGGACTGGTCCTGCCCGGCCAGTTCATTCCCGGCGCCGATTCGCATTCCCGCGCGTACGGCGCCTACGGGGCCGTCGGGATGGGCGTGGGATCCACGACGCTGGGCTTCGGCTGGTCCACCGGCTACATCTACTTCACGATGGCAAAGCAGCGCCGCGTCACCTTCTCGGGCCGCCTGCGCGAGTGGGTGACGGGCAAGGACATCGTGCTGGAACTGCTGCGGCGCTGGGGGGCACGCCAGTCACAGTCCATGTCGGTGGAACTGGTCGATCGGGATCGGCAGCTGCCCATCGCGTTCCGCAACACGATCGCGAACATGATGGCCGAGGCCGAGGCCCTCAACGGCATCTTCGCGCCCGACGACACGACCTACGCGTGGTACCGCGACAAGGGCATGGCCGACCTGCCCTATCCCCCCATTGCGTGCGGGCCGGACGCGGTGTTCGACATCGACGAGGAGCTCGTCCTGTCGGAGGTGATGCCGATGATCGCCAAGCCGTTCTCTCCCGGCAACGCGTTTCCGGCCGAGGAGGTCGCGCGCGAGCGCATCACGTTCGACAAGGCGATGATTGGCTCGTGCACCAATGGCAGCTATGACGACCTGCTGTCCGCCGCGCTCGTCCTGCTGGCCGCCCGCGGCCAGGGGCTGACGCAGGCGCAGAAGGAGTTCGTCGTGTTCCCCGGGTCCGGTGGCGTGAAGCTGCAGATCGAGCGTCCCGACCCGCGCCTGGGCGGCGAGTCGATTGCCGACGTCTTCCGATCGGTCGGCGGCGAGATCCGGGCGAGCTGGTGCGGCCCCTGCTTCGGCCAGGGCCCCGACGCGCTGCAGCCGGGACAGCGCGCCATCACCTCGTTCAACCGCAACTGGCAGAACCGCATGGGCTTCGGCGGCGAAGGCTACCTCGCCTCGCCGTCGGTAGTCGCCGCCTCGGCGCTGGCGGGCTACATGGCCCCGCCGGGCGAGCTCGGCCTCGCCTGGGACGCCGAGCGGTACGGGGTGTAGCCGCGCACGCGGCCACGGGGCACCGCAATGTGGCAGCCGTCCAACCGGCAGTGGTGGTGCCTCGCGATCGTGGCCGTCGTCGTCGTGGCCGCCTGGCCGCCGGACACCGGACGTTCCCTTGCCATGTCCGTCGTCAACTGGGCCGTCGATCCCTTCGACGCACTCCCCGTCCTGCCGCCGCAGCTCGGGCCCGGCACCGGTGACGATGTCGAGGCGGTGAATGCGCGCGACGCCGTCGTCCGGTCCTACGATCAGTTGTACATGGAGGGCGGCTGGACGCGGCAGCGCCTGCGATTGAAGGTGGCGCGAGACCCGCTTCCCCCGTCCACCACCCGGCAGCTGCTGGTCGTGCTCGCCGTGGTGACGGCGCTGCTGGTGTGGCGATCCTCGATTCGGCGCGAGGAGTGACGCCCGGCCGCGCCGGGCGTCGATGGCCTGCCGCGGTGGGCTACTGCGACGCGGTGCCGCTCCCGCCCTTGATGGTGAGCTTCGAGACCGTCCACGTCGAGCAGTCGCCCTTGTAGACGACGGTCTCTGATTCGCAGTGCAGCTCGTGGACGAGACAGCCCGACTGGCCGTGGCCCAGTCCGCTCTGTCCCCAGCCGAGGAGCTTTCCGTCGAGGCTCATCTTGTAGATCTTGCCGTTGCCGTCGCCGCTGTAGAGGTACTGCGTCGGTCCCGGCGTCGTGCACACGCTCCACGGGGCGCCCATCCCTTCGATGATGCGGACCGGCTTCATCATCGGGTCGTACACCTGGATGCGCCGGTTCCCGCGATCGGCCACGTAGATGTTGCCCTTGGCATCGTTGGTGATGGCGTGCACGGTGTTGAACTGGTTCGGCCCGGCGCCGCGTTCGCCGACTGCGCCCACCCAGGTTCCGTCCTTCGACAGCTTCGCGAAGCGCGAGTTGTTGTAGCCGTCAGCCACGAAGATGTTGCCCTCCGTGTCCCACGTCACGTCGGTGGGCCGGTTGAAGACGCCGGGGCGCGCAGCCGGCGTGCCCGATTCCGTGTGCCCCTCTTCCGTGTAGCGCTCGAGATAGTCGATGGCCTCGGGCTTGCGGCCGAGCACCAGTACCACCCGGCCTTCCGGGTTGAACTTCACGATCATGTTGGAGCCCTCGTCGACCATCCAGACGTTGTCGTCCTTGTCGACGCGCACCGTATGGGCGAACGAGGCCGCGTAGTTGTCGGGCCCCCACTGCTTGACGAACTTCAGCGCCGGGTCGAACTCGAAGAGCTGGGACGCGGTCGCGCCCTTGGCGGGCCCGGTGGCGCCGCTGCGGGTGAACACGAACAGGTGTCCCTTGGAGTTCTTGGCCACGCCGACGGCCTCACCGATGGTATGGCCGGGGATGACCAGCGGCAGCACCTCTTCGGTGATCTGCAGCTTCGGTGCGTTCTTCTCGATCTCGGCCTGCTTCGCCAGCATGGCGGCCATTTGCGGATTGGGTCCCTGCTGGGCGAAGGCGACCACGCCCACCAGCATGACCCCCAGGATCGTCAACGACTGCTTCATACGCGCTCCTTGTTGCGACGCACACAACCTGAGCCGACGAGAGACCGACGGAGGGGCCGAACGGGCCGAGTATACCCACCGGCCGACGGGACGCAACCCCGGGCGGGCCACCTGTGCCGCACGCCAATCGTGTATCGTGTGGCCACGGGTACCGGGCGGACGCTCCGGCCGGGCCCCCGAGGCCACGCTGCATGCAGCCGGAGTTGAAGGAGGCCCTCGATTTCCATCACGAGGTGATGGCCGAGGGCGCCCGCGCGCTCGTCGGGTACGACACGGCGAAATCCCTTGCCAACGTCGTCCTGCTGGCGGAAATCCCGACGACCTACGACGAGAAGCGCCCGGAGCGGCAGGTCAACGCCGGCAACCTCCTGCTGCGCGGGGTGCCCGGCGTGGGGAAGACCTTCTTCGGCGTGATCCTGGCGGCCATCAGCGACGCGCGTTTCGCCCGCATCCAGGGCCGCGCCGACCTGCAGCCGACCGAGGTGGTTGGCTTCCAGATGATCAACCCCGCCACCGGCCAGCTCGTCACGGAGTTCGGCCCGATGGCGTCGGCCGAGGTCATCCTGCTCGACGAGATCAATCGCATTCCCCTGAAGTCCCAGAGCGCCTTCCTCGAGGGGCTGCAGGATCGGTCCATCACCGTCGGCAAGCAGACCTACGACCTGCCGGCCTTCAGCTTCGCGATGGCGACGATGAACCCGGTGGAGTTGGGGCAGGGGACCTTCCCCCTGTCCGAGGCCGCCACGGATCGCTTTGCCGCGATGATCAACGTCGGCTACCTGCCGCCGGAAGAGGAAGAGAAGCTGGTCGACTTCGACTTCAAGCGCGTGCGCCTCCGCCCGATCCTGTCCAAGCAGCGCATCATCGAGCTGCGCGCCTCGATCGGCAGCCTCGTGTTCCTGCACCGCGGCCTGGGCCGCTACATCCAGCGCCTGGTGGCGGCCACCCGTCCCTACAACGCCGACACCGACTGGCGGCATCGTTCGCCCTCCGACCTGGTCGAGCGCGGCGTGGAGCTCGGCGCCTCGCCGCGCGCCATCATTGCCTGGAGCCGCCTGGCCAAGGTGTGGGCGCTGCTCACCGGCGCTCGCGCGGAGGTCTACCCGGAGGACATCCAGGCGCTGGCGCCCTACGTGCTGGGGCACCGGATCTGGCTTGGTCCGCACGCGGCGAGCCACGGCCTGACTCCGGACGACGTCATCCGCGACGTGGTGGCGCAGGTGCCGATGCCATGAGCGCCCGCGCGGCCGCGGCCGGACCGTCCGTCAGCCTCGACGCCATCACGCGCATCGAGCTCATCGTGGCGCGCCTGCTCCAGGAACGGACTGCCGGCGAGCACCGGAGCCGCACCGACGGATCCGGATTCGACTTCGTCGGCCTGCGCGACTGGCAGTCCGGCGATCGCATGTCGGCCATCGACTGGCCCCAGTCGTCGCTCACCAACTTCGCGCCGCTCGTGGTCCGCGAGTTCGACCAGCCGAGTACCGCCACGGTCGTGGCCGTGGCCGACCTGTCGTTGTCCACCCGCTGCGGGGCGGCGGCCGGCGGCGACGGATCTGCCGAGCCGGCGCTGATTGCGGCCGGCGTGGCCCGCGCGCTCGCCGTCATCGGGTTGTCGGCCGTGTTCTTCCAGGACCGGTTCGGCCTCATCGCCTTCGAGCGTGACTTCTCGCACCTGGCTGGCGTGGCCCCGCGCGCCGGGCGCAACCACGTGGTGCACTGCCTCGACGCCTACCTGGAGCGGCGCGGCCTCGAGCCGGTCATGCATGGCGGGAGCGTCAGCACGACGCTGGCCGGCTCCTTCCGGACCACCTCGCTCGTGCCCTTCGTCTCGGACTTCCTCTTCGACGAGGCCTTCGAGGTGATTGGCGAACTGGCGCGGCTCGATGCCGTGCACGACGTGTTCCTCGTCCTCGTGGACGGCGCGCCCGCCTACACGATGCCCGGCGTGTCGTCGCGCTGGATCGAGATCGAGGACCTCGAGACCGGCGAGCGCCGGACGGTCTCGCGACGGACGTTCGCCGACCTGGGCGCGCGCGTGGCCGAGTGGCAGGACCGCGTCGAACGGGCGGCACGCGATGCCGGCCTGGATGTGGTGCGGGTGGGTCGAGACGCCGGCGTGGACGACCTCGCGTTGAGCGAGTTCGTGGCCGAGCGCCGGCTGAGGAAGACCGCGCGATGAGGGCATGGACGTCCGTCGTGTTCGTGGTGCTGCTGGCGCTGCCAGCGGCCGCGCAGCGCGGTGCGGCGCCGCCCTCCAGCGATTCGGCGCTGGTGGAGGTGGACCCCATCCGCTGCTGGTGGCGCACCAGCAAGGGCGCGATCGCGCTGGGCGAGGTGTTCGACGTCCGCCTCACGTGCGCCGTGCTCGAGACGGACAGCGTGCAGGTGGTCGCCGACGAGTCGCGGCTGACCGCGGCCGGCGTGCAGCTGGCGCCGTTCGAGGTAGTGGGCGGCGACCGGCCCGGCGACTCGCGCGAAGGGCGGCGGCGCTTCTTCCAGTATCGATACTCGCTGCGCTTGCTCGATGCCGCGCAGGTCGGCCAGGACGTTTCGCTGCCCAACCTGCCCATCATCTACAACGTGCAGACGCAGGTGGCCGAGGACGCCAGGCTGGCGGGCCGCGACTTCACGTACGTCATGCCGGGACTGCCGGTCCGCGTGCTGTCGCTCGTACCGCAGGGGGGCGTGGACATCAGGGACGGCGCCGACGTGGGACTGGAGCGGATCGACGCGCTGCGGTTCCGTGCGCGCCTGTTCGACATCGGCGCGGTGGCGCTCTCGGCGGCCGGCCTCCTGGCCGGCGCCCTGGCCCTCGCGGCCATCGTCGGCCGGGCCCGCCCGTCGCGGACGCGGGAACGGACGCGTCCCTCGGAGCGCCGTGCCCTGGCGGCGGCAGAGGCCGAACTGGATCGTATGGCCCGGGCCTCGATGTCGGAGGGATGGACGCCCGAGCGAGCCGCTGACGCGCACGCCGCCCTGCGCGTGGTGGGCGCTGTCGCCGCGGGACAGCCGTTGGGCGACCAGGCGCTGCCGCGCGGCGAGGCGCCGGCCGACGGGCGGATAGCCATCCGCGATCCGTTGCCGTGGCGTACGGGAGCCGCGATCAGCGGGTCGGCGACGGCGTCAGACGTGTCGCGTGCGCTGGAGAGCCTGCCGGCGTCGGCGTCGCCGGTGGATCGCGACGGTCTCGAGTCCCTGCGCGCGGCGCTGGCGGCCGTGACGGCGGCGCGATTCGGCCCGGGCGAGGGATCCTTGGACGGCGGCGCGCGGCGGCCGCGGTCGAGGCCGGTCGCGCCGAGGCCGCGGCTGGGCCGCGCCGGGCGGTGGCGAGGCGCTTCGGTGGCCGCCACGCGCCGGCCATGGCCCCGACGCGGGGGCGCGCCGACTGACGAACATCCTCGCGTCGCTCGCCGCCGCCATCGGCGCCGACTGGTCCGGCCTCGACCTCGCGGGGCTCACCTTCTGGCACCGGGACACCGCGCGCGGCCGCGATCGGCTTCGCGGCGCTGGCCGTCCTGCTGCTCGGGCTGCGGCTGGCGTGGCCGCGTCGGGCCGGGCGCGGGCGGGTCGTGGTCCCGGCCCTGCTGGCCATGATCCCGGCACGCGGTGCGTGGGTGCGCCATGTCCCGGCCGCCCTTCTCGCCGCCGGCCTGCCCTTCGCGCTCCTGGCCGTTGCCGACCCGCACGCGGGCCTGGTGTCGTCGGAGGTGACATATCCAGGCCGGCGCATCGCGCTGATGATCGACGCGTCCGACAGCATGCGATCCGATTTCACGGCGCCGACGCTGAATGCCGGACGCCAGCAGGCGTTCTTCACCACCGTGGCCGCGGCCACGCGCTTCGTCGAGTTGCGACGCGAGGGCCGGTACCGTGACCTCATCGCGTTGATCGAGTTCGGCAACCGCGCCTATGTGGTCACCCCGTTCACGAGCGACTACGACAACCTGCTGCTGAGCCTCGCGCTCATCGGCGACCCGGACGAGTTCTCGCGGTTTCCGGATCCCGGTACCGTCATCGGCAGCGCGGTCGAGCAGGGCGTTGCCATCTTCCGCACGTTCGACTTCCTCGACGCGGCGGGCAACGTCATGGTGATCTTCACCGATGGCGAGGACACCAACGCGCGCGTGAACGGCCGCTGGGTGGACGAGATCCTCGCGACGGCGGCAGCCAACCGCATTCCGCTCTACTTCGTCCGCACCAACTACGGCCGCGGGTTCAACGACACCGTGCCGGACGCCCTGTGGAGGGACGCCGTCGAGCGTGCGGGCGGCCGGTTCTACATCGCGCGTGACGAACGCAGCCTGCTGCGGGCCCTGACGGACATCGATCACGAGACGGTGGGCGAGATCCAGGTCCGGCGCTATGCCACCCGAGGAGCCCCGGTTCGCGGCGTTCGCCCTGCTCGCCCTGCTGTGCTGGTCCAGCGCCGCCGTCCTGCGGCTGACCGTGCCCGCTTTCTCGACGCTGCCATGATGCGATCCAGTCCCCGATGTCGATCGTCCTCCGCGTGGGTGCGGCGCTGCTGCCTGCTGGCCGGCGCCATGCTGGCGCGCAACCAGGCGCGCGCGGCCCGGAAGCGAGGCCGACACACGGCGGGAGGTCGTGACGGCTCCGCTACGACGCGGCGGCCGTCGCCGACCTCGGACGACGGGCGCTGGGCTGGCCGGCGGGCGAGGGGCTGAGCCCCGCCCAGCGGCGCGCGACGGTCGAGTACTGGCTCGGGCGCTACGACGAAGTCGCCGCCGAGGGCGGGTCGAGCGCCGATCCGGGCGTGATGTTCGTGGCGGCGAATGCGGCGTTCCGGAGCGCCTGGCGCGAGATTGTGGCCGGCCGCGCGGACGCGAGCGTCCTGGACGGCGTCCTGCAGGCGTATGCGGCCGTGCTCCGTGCCGACCCCGACCGGATCGACGCGGCCTTCAATCTCGAGCTCGTGGCCGAGCGCCAGGATCAGGTGGCGCGCCAGCGCCCGATCGCCGTCACGGCCGCCGATGACGAACCCCGCGACTCGGGCCCGATCCGCACGAGCGACCTTCCCGTCGGGCCGACCATCCACGGCCTGCCCGGCGGACCGCCGGTCAACGTGCAGATGGAGGAGTTCGAGATCCTGATTCCACGCGAAGCCGGTCAGGAGGAAACCGAGCCGGGCCGGGCGTCAGGACGTCGCGTCCGCCGGAAGGGATGACGCGCTCGTGGGACGGTTGGGTCTCGACACGTTCGCCTTCGCCTCGCCCGCCTACCTCTGGCTCCTCGCGCTACCGGCGCTGCTGCTGCTCGTGTGGCTCTGGAGACTGGTGCGCCGGATCGTCGAGTTGCGCCGTCTCCGCGCCGGTCGCCGAACGCCGGTCGTCGAACGATGGAGCCTTGCCGGTGACCTGCCGCTCTGGCTCACCGTCGTCGTCGCGTGCGCGGCGTTGACGGTGGCGCTGGCCCGCCCTCGCGCCGAGGCGCCCGGCCTCGCCCGCCCGGGCGTGGACATCATCGTCCTGCAGGATGGCTCTGCGTCGATGGCCGTCGAGGACGTCGCGGGCGGCACGCGCTGGCAGCGGTCGATGCAGTTCCTGCGGCGCCTTGGAGATGGGCTGCGCTGGGACGGTGATCGACTGGCCCTCACGGTGTTCGCCCGCATCGCGACACCGCAGGTGCGACTGACGCGGGACCCGAACACCGTCTTCTTCTTTCTCGATCGCCTGGGCCGCCAGTCACCGTTTCCGCTCGACGATCCCGGGACGTGGGACACCAACCTCGAGAAAGGCATCGCCTGGGGGCTGCGTGTTCTGGAGAAGGATCGCGAGCTGCACGGCCGGTCCGGCAACGGAGCGGTGTTCCTGCTCGTGTCCGACGGCGAGTCGTGGAGCGGCGAGGTGGCGCGCGCGATGGATCTGATCCGTGCCGCGAACGTCGCGCTCTTCGTGGTCGGGGTCGGCACCGAGGCCGGGGGGCCGTTGCCGGAGATCTCGTTCCCGGACGAGGAGGAGCCGCCGCCGCCCGTCTCGCACCTGGACCGCCGCGGGTTGCGGCGCCTCGCGCTCGAGGGGCGTGGGGCCTACTTCGAGGTGGGGCGCGATCGCGATCGCGACATCGCCAACGCCGTCATCGACGCCGGCCGGCGCGCGGCGCCGCCGCAGGCCGGGGCGGCGGCCGCGACCGATGTCTACTGGCCTGCGCTGGCCACCGCGGCGGCGCGCTGGTGGCCCTGGCGCCTGCTTCACGCGACAGCGCGCGGCCCTCTGGCTCCAGCTTGCCGGCGCGGGGGCGAGCGCTTGCCGTCGCGCTTCGCGTGCTCTGGGCCTGAACCGTGGACGTCGCGGTGTCCGGAAGCGCTGGATATACCGAACGGGTGCTGGAGGGGCGACACATGGACAGGCGCGGGTTTCTGCTCAGGACCACCATGGCCGCCGGAGGATGGGTCGGCCTCGCGGCCGTCGCGCGCGCACAGTCCGCCGCAGCACCGGACGCAGCCGGCATTCCGTACGGCCAGAGTCCGCTCGGGATCTCGGACGACGGGCGCGATGGGCTGCTGCTGGTGCGAAGAGCTATCGCGAGTCCGTGCCGGCCCCGCTGCTGGTGATGCTGCACGGCTTCGCCGGATGGGCAGACGGGATGAAGTCCACGTTCGCGCTCGCCGAGAGTTCGGCGTCGTGGTCATCGCACCCGAGTCGCGCGAGGTGACGTGGGGACAGGGGTCGCCGGGGTTCGACGCCGACGTGCGCTACATCGGCGCCGCGTACCGGAAGGTCACCTCGTTCATCAACATCGACCCCGCGCGTGTCGCGCCTGGGCGGGCGATCCGACGGCGCGGGCTACGCCCTGTCGATGGGCACGGCCTACGGCGACATCTTCAACCACCTCATCGTTCTGTCGGGCGGACTCATGAACCCGCTCCGGCGGAAGGGAGACGCGAAGGTGTTCATCGCGCACGGCACGGACGACCGCCAGATGCCCATCGAGCTGACCGGACGCAAGTTCTCGTCGGCGCTGAAGAACGAGGGCTACGACGTGACGTACCGCGAGTACGAGGGCGGTCATGGCACACCGCCATCCGTTGCGCGGGAGTCGTTCGTCTGGCTCGTGGGCCACGAGCCCGGTACGCCTCCGCCAGCGCGGTAGCCGGCGCCGCCGGCGTGTGCGTCAGTGCGACGGCACGCCCGTATGGTGCGTGTGGTCGTCGGCCGGCTTCCACGACACGAGCAGCGCGCCGATCAACGCGCACGCGCCCACGACGAACAGCACGGCGCTCGCGTCCTCGCCGATGCGGCTGGACACGATGGGCCGGATCGAGCTGGCGTCGGGGTTGTACCCGAGCGGCGTGGGCGTGGACACGATCATGAGCCCGCCCAGGATGAGGGCGACAAAGCCCATCCACACGTAGGCGCGCGCGCGGCCGAGGCCCGCGATGGCCGGGAGCAGGATGGCGGCGCCGGCAACGAGATCGACGAGACGTTCCATGGTGGACGCTCCTTTCCATGCCGCTGCGAGCATGGCGCCCGTGCGCGAGCGTGTGCTCGCTGCAGCGTCCGGACGAACGGGACTACCCCTGCGCGTGCGCGCCGCGGCCGCGGCGGATGCCGCGCGAGGTCAGTGCGCCGAACAGGTCGGTGGCGAGAAACGGCTTGGCGAGGATCGGGATGTCCAGCTCCTCGAACCTCGTCGTGGCGGCGGCATCGAGCATGGCGCCGGTCATGGCGATGATGGGCAGGTCCGGCACGCGGTCGCGCAGGTCGCGGCAGAGCGCGAGGCCGTCGCCGTCCGGCAGCAGGAAGTCGACGATGGCGGCATCGGGCGTGCCTTGCGCGATGCGCGCGAGCGCCCCCTCCACCGACTCGGACGAGACGACGTCGTAGCCTTCCTGCCCGAGCACGTCGTGGAACCAGTCGAGGAGGCCGAGGTTGTCATCCACGACCAGGATGGTCGGCCGCTCGGACGCGGGCGCCGTGACCGTGGCGAGCGGCGCCGGCTCGATCGAGAGTGCGCCGTCCTCGCCGTTCGCGTCCACCCGCACGATCGATCCCGGTGCGACGCGGCGGTTGGCGACCAGCACCGAGAGCGGCTGGGTCAGGTGGCGATGAATGGCCCGCTTGAGCTCGCGCGCGCCGTACTCCGACGACGTCCCGCGGGCGAGCAGCACGGCGCGTGCGGCGGGCGAGACGTCGAGGGTGAAGGACGACAGACCGAGGCGATCGTGCACGTGCCGCTGCAGCTCGACGATCTGCTGGTCCACGATCGACGCCAGGGCCGCTTCGTCGAGCGGCTGATAGGTGATGACCGCGTCGATGCGGTTGACGAACTCCGGTGAGAACCGCTTGCGGACGGCGGCAAGGCCGATGCTCTCGAGCCTGCCGACGCGGGACTCGTCGGTCGTCGTCCCCGCGGGTTGGAAACCGACACCCGGGCCCAGCTCCTTCATCATCTCGCGGGCGCCCAGGTTGCTGGTGAGGAAGACCAGCGTGTCCTCGAAGTTCACCTCCGAGCCGTCGCCGAGCGTGAGCGTGGCCTTGTCGAGGACGCCCAGCAGGAGGGTGGACAGGGCGGGCGCCGCCTTCTCGATCTCGTCGAAGAGGACGATGGCGAGGGGGCAACCCTCGGTGGTGATGGCGCTCAACCGTGCCTGGCTCAGCAGGGGCTTGGACTCCCGGTGACCGACGTAGCCGGGCGGAGCACCGATGAGCTTGGCCACTTCGTGATCGGACTGGAACTCGCCGCAGTCGATCTTGAGCAGCGCCCGCTCGTCGCCGTGGAGGAGCTGGCCGAGCGCCTCGACCGTGCGGGTCTTGCCCGTGCCGGTTGGTCCCAGCAGCAGGAAGATGCCGGCGGGGCGGCGGGCCGGTGACAGGCCGGCCTGGAACGTCTGGAGGTAGGGAACGATCTGCCGGACGGCGTCCGGCTGCCCGATGACCAGCTCGGACAGCTTGGCGACGAGGTCCTCGCTCGATCCGTTGCCCGGGAGCGGCTGAGACATCGCGGTCCTGTGATTATACCGGGCGCGCACCGCCGCCGGTCAGAACGGTCCAGCTTGCGCGCCACCTGCAATGGATCCATCATCGCGCGTTTCGGCGAGACGCCCGGTCAACGTGCGTTTCGGCGAAACGCTCGGGCACCCACCCGTAACTACCTCAGGCGGAACCTTCGGTACGGTCGAAAGGAGCGGTGTCATGTCCCACCCCAAGCTCGAACCCCGTCTCGCGCAGTTCATCGACAACGAGAAAGTCCGGGCGTCGGCCGCCGGCCGCGTGGCCGCGCAGATCGACGACCTTCCAATCCCCGTCACCATCTCGCACTTCGAGTCCGTCACGGCACGGCCCGACGGCAGCCGCGAAGCCGGGCTCACCGCGCTCGGACGCCAGATCAAGGCGTCGCAGGCGCCGATCATCGAACGCGTGAAGGCCGTCGGCGGCTCGTCGCCGCGGCTGCACGCCCTGACCAACGCGGTCACCGTGCAGCTCACGCCGCTGCAGATGCAGCAGATCGCGGAGCTCGACGAGGTCAAGATCATTCGCCTCGAAGCGCTCGACACCGTGACGTGCATGAACGAGAGCGTCAAGGTGATCGAGTCGGAGGCCGCGATTCAGGACTTCCGCGTCAACGGCCGCGGCATCAAGGTCGCGATCCTCGACACCGGCGTCGACGGCTCCCATCCCGCGCTGAGCGGCAAGGTCGTGGACGAGGTGAGCACGGTGGTCGGTGAGGGCGTGAACGTGCCAGGCAGCCACGGTACCCACGTCGCCGGCACCGTGGCGAGCAACGACGTCGTGTTCCGCGGCGTCGCGCCGCAGGCCGACATCGTCAACGTGAAGGTGCTGACCGCCGCCGGCGGGGGCCAGCCCTCGTTCGTCATCGACGGCCTCGAGCAGGCGGTCCGCCGTGGCGCGCTCGTCGCCAATCTCAGCCTGGGCTGGAGCGAGATCTTCCACGGCTGGGTGTGCAACGACGCCGACTGCATCCTCTGCGAGGCCGTGGACAACACGGTCCGCCTCGGCGTGGCGGTGGTCGTCGCGGCCGGCAACGAGGGCAACGCCGGCGCGAAGCCGCCCTTCGCGATTCGGCACCCGGGCGCCGCCCGCCTGGCCATCACCGTCGGGGCCGTTGACAAGTCGAAGCAGCTCGCGTCCTTCTCCAGCATCGGTCCGGGGAGCGGCCGCCTGAGCCCGGGGTCCACCATCCGCCTCACCAAGCCCGACGTCGCCGCGCCCGGCGTGTCGATCACCTCGTCGGTCCTCGGCGGCGTCTTCCAGGCCTTCAACGGGACGTCGATGGCGTCGCCGCACGTGAGCGGGCTGGTGGCGCTGCTGCTGCAGGCCGAGCCGAAGCTGACGCCGCTGATGGTGAAGAAGCTGCTCGAGGACACGTGCGAGCCAATCATCTTCGCGCCGAACCAGACGGGGTACGGCATGATCAACGCCTACGGCGCACTGTTGCGCGCGGCCTCGGGCGTGACCGCCACGCTCACGGCCGGACAGAGGACCTGACGTTCCGTGCGCGACGTGTGGAGGCGCGCCGCGATGCTGGCCGTGCTCGTCGCACCGGCCGGGCTCGCGGCGTGCTCCCGCGAGGCGATCACCATGCCGCAGGACAAGATGGACGAACGGCTGCTCGCCGATGTGCGGGCCGCCGAAACACGAGGCGACACACGCCCGCTGCCCGTATTGATCGTGCTCGTCGGCGCCGGTGACGATGCGCGGCCCGATCTCGCGGCCCGCGACCAGCGACTTGCGGCCGCGATTGCGCGCCTGGGCAGCGCACTCGAGACGCATGGCCGCCGGCCCGCGATGAAGAGCATGGCGCTCTCCAACGCCATCGCGACCGAGCTGACGCGGGAAGAGATGGATGTCGTTGCCGCAGACCCTGCCGTGACCCGTCTGGTCTCCAACCGGGCGGATCGCGTGACGATAGGCGACCCGCCAGTCTGAGCGCACGGTCCCGGGGTACGAGCCTTGCAGCTTGTCCCGGCATGAGACAGCGGCTTGTGCTCATGGTTCCGGTGGTGGCCATCGTGGGCGTCTGGTTCGGCACGGCGCTACCCACGGCGACCCCTCGAACGACCGACGAAGACCACATGCTGGCCGTCCAGGTGTTCCTGGATCGCGCACGCTACTCACCCGGCGAGATAGACGGCGTCGGTGGCGCCAATACCGACGGGGCGATCGACGCGTTCGAGCGCGCGACCGGCCAGCGGGTGGACCGCGCCGTCGCCGCCGAACGCGAGCCGG
>JAWKHU010000046.1:0-154521 GCA_041394685.1 Vicinamibacterales bacterium | reverse complement strand
AAGGTCGGCTTCATGTCGGGCGACGGCACGTGCAAGACCTTCGACGCGCGGGCCGACGGGTTCGGCCGGGGAGAGGGATGCGGCGCGGTCGTCCTGAAGCGCCTGGCGGACGCGCTGTCGGCGGGCGATCGCATTCTGGCCGTGGTCCGCGGCACGTCCGTGAACCAGGATGGCCACTCGACGCTGCTGGCCGCGCCGCACGGCCCGGCCCAGGTGGACCTGATTCGCGCGGCGCTGGACAACGGCCGGGTGGAGCCCTCGCGGATCGGCTACGTCGAAGCCCACGGCACGGGCACGGCGCTCGGTGACCCGATCGAGGTCGAAGCCGTCGCGGCCGCCGTCGGCCGAACCGGCATCGGCGGGCCGTCCTGCTACCTCGGCGCCCTCAAGAGCAACATCGGCCACCTGGAGGCGGCCGCGGGCGTCATGGGGCTCATCAAGGCCGTGCTCGCGATCCGCCACGCGACGATCCCGCCTGTGGCGGGCTTTACGGCGCTGAACCCGCACATCGATCTCCGAGGCACCCGCCTCGTCGTGCCGACCAGCGCCACGCCGTGGCCGTCAGCGGACCAGCCGCGGTGCGCCGGCGTCAGCTCCTTCGGCGTGGGCGGGACCAACGCGCACGTCGTCCTGGAGGAAGCGCCGCGCCTGCAGCAGCAGAACGCTGCCGCGACGGCGCCAGACCGTGCCTGCCTGCTGCCGCTGTCGGCGCACACCCCGGCGGCCCTGTCAGAGCTGGCCGCGCGCTGGGGCGCATGGGTGAGCCGCGAGGAGGTGGACGTCCAGGCCGCGTGTGCCGCGGCCGCGTGTCGGCGTTCGCACCTCGACGAGCGTGTGGCCGTGGTCGGTGGGTCCACTGCCGGTCTCGTGGACGCCCTGCAGGCGTTCGGCCGTGGCGACGAGACGCCGGCCGTCCTCAGGCGCCGCGCGGCGTCGATTGGCGACGCTCCGCGCCTCGCGTTCGTGTTCAGCGGCCAGGGTCCGCAGTGGTGCGGGATGGGCCGCGAGCTGCTGAGGGACGAGCCCGTGTTCGCCGCCGTCCTGCGCGACTGCGACGCGCTGCTGGCGCCGATGTCGGGGTGGTCGCTGGTGGACGAGCTGCTGGCGGATGAGAGCGCGAGCCGCCTCGATCGCACCGATGTGGTTCAGCCGCTGCTCGTGGCGCTGCAGGTGTCGCTGGTCGCGCTGCTCCGCGACTGGGGCGTGCGCCCGGCCGGCGTCGTGGGACACAGCGTCGGCGAGATTGCGGCGCTGCACACCGCGGGTGTCCTGTCGCTGGCCGACACCATGCGAATCGCCTGGCACCGCGGTCGGCTCATGCACGGCGCTCACGGCGCGGGGCGCATGGCCTCGTTCGCCGCATCCGAGCCGGATGTCCGGGCGCTGATCGCATCGACGGGCCGGGTGGACGTGGCGGCCGTCAACGGGCCACGCACAGTCGTGGTCTCCGGCGACGACGACGCCGTGTCCGAGGTGTTCCAGCGAGCCACGGAGCAGGGCTGGGACGCTGCGTGGCTGCCCGTCTCGTACGCGTTCCACAGCGCACAGATGGACCCCTTCCAGTCCGCCGTGCCCGACGCGCTCGGCACGCTCGACGCGCGGTCGTCCGACGTCCCCGTGTACTCGACGTTGACGGGCGCGCGTGTCGCGGATGGCGCCATCGACGCGCGGTACTTCGGTGAGAGCCTCCGGCGTCCCGTCCGCTTCGCCGACGCCGTCGGGGCGATGGCCGGCGATGGCTTCGATGCGTTCGTGGAGATCGGTCCGCATCCGGTCCTCACCGCGGCACTCGAGCAGTGCCTCGAGCGTGTCGAGCCGCGACCGCTGGTGCTCGGCTCTCTGCGGCGACGGGCCCCGGAGCGTGCGCGCCTGCTCACCCTGTGTGGCGAGCTGTACGTGGCCGGCGCATCGCTCGAGTGGGCGGCGATCGTCGGGGCGGCGAACGCCGACGTGTCGCTGCCGGCGTATCCGTGGCAGCGGACGCGGCACTGGACGGTGGCGCCGCCGCGGCCGCGAGGCATCGGGCAGGCCTTCACGGGCCACCCGATTCTGGGTCGGCGGGTGCTCGACTCCGATCTCCTGGACGAGGTGGTCTTCGAGTCCGGCGTTGACGAGGCGCCGTGGCTGCTCGACCACGAGCTCCGCGGCGTGCCCCTGATGCCCGCGGCCGCCGTGCTGGAGGCCTTTGCGGCAGCTGGACTGCGCGCGAGCGGGGAGCCGCGCGCTGTCGGCGCATTTGCATTCGATCGGCCGTTCGCCCTGCGCGATCCGGAGACCGGCGCGGCGAATCCCTGGCGCATCGTCGTGCGGCGCGGTGACGCCGGCGGCCTGCGCGCGCAACTGCTCGAGCGCGAACGATCGCACGCGACGTCCTGGCGCGTCGTCGCCGACGCGGATCTCGTGCCCTTCGGCGATGCAGGCACGGACGTCCCGTCCGGACCCACGCACACCGCGAGCGCAGACGATCTGTATGCACGGTTCCATGCGCTCGGCGCGTCGTTCGGCCCGGCCTTCCGGCTCCTGACGGACCTCCGGACGGGCGATGCCGTTGCGGAGGCGTCACTGGCCTGGCCCGAGGGTGACGATGCGGCCGCGCGTTCGACGCTCATCGACGCGGCGCTGCAACTCTGTTCGGCTGCGGCGGGCGCCGCTGCCGAGGGTCAGTTGCTGGTTCCAGTGTCCGCCGCGCGATTCGAGCTGACGTCGGTGACGTCGGCCCGGGTGACGGCGCGCGCCCGTGTCCGTCCGGCCCACGGCGGTCTGAGCGCGGATGTGATGCTGGATGCCGGGGACGGCACGCGTATCGCCACCGGGCTCGACGTGCGATTCATCCCGGCGCCGCCTTCCACATCGGTTGTGGACGTGGCGCCGCTGCTGCACGAGATCCGGTGGATCGACCGCGGTCCGGTGCGGAATGCCGCCGACACCGCCGCGCGCGGGCGATGGGTGATCTTCGAGGACGCCTCGGGCGTCGGCGGCGCGCTGGCGTCGTGGATCGACCAGCGTGCGGGCGGCTGCGTGCGCGTGCGGGCGGGGCGTGCCTTCAGCCGCGAGGAAGGCGTCTGGACGATCGACCCGCTCGATCGCGACCACATGCGCCGGCTCTGGGAGGAGATCGGGAAGGACGAGGCCCCCGCTCGGATCGTGCACCTGTGGTCCTGCGACGTGCCGGTGTTCGACGATCGTTCGTCGCGCGACGATGACCCGGCGGCGCTGGCTTCGGCGCTGCACCTGGTGCAGGAGCTGGCCGCGCGCCCGCAGGCGGTGGCCTCGGTGACGTTCGTGACCATGGGCGCGGGCGTGATGACGGGCCGTGAATCGGGGGCCCGGCTGCGGCCGCGTGCCTCCGGCGTGTGGGGACTGGCGAGTGTGGCCGCCATCGAGCATCCGGAGCTGCACATCCGCGTCCGCGATCTGGACCCGGACGCGGCATCCGGTACGGCACTCGTCGGCACGTGTCTCGATGACGGCGGCGAGTTCCAGACGGGGCTTCGCGAGGGGCGACGATGGGCGCCCCGCGTGCACCGGGCGGGCGAGCTGTCGGCAGCCCTGCGAGCGCACCGCCTGGTCATCGATCGCCCAGGCACGCTCGACGGCCTCGACTGGCGCGCCGTCCAGCGGACACCGCTCGGCAATGGCGACGTGCGCGTCTCGGTCTGCTGCGCGGGCCTCAACTTCCGCGACGTCCTGGTGGCGCTGGATCGCTACGTCGGCCCCCGCACCGAACTCGGAGCGGAGTGCATGGGCGTGGTCATCGAAACCGGACGGGAGGTGTCCGCCCTGGCGGTCGGAGACCGCGTGTTCGGACTCGCGCCCGGCGGCCTTGCGACCGAGGTCGTCGTCAGGGCCGACATGCTCAGCCGGGTACCCGACGCGCTCGGCGACCAGGAGGCGGCCGGCATGCCGGTGGCCTTCCTCACCGCCTGCTACGGCCTCGTTCGCCTGGCGGCGCTGCAGTCCGGTGAGAGCGTCCTGATCCACGCGGCGGCCGGCGGTGTGGGCATGGCGGCGGTGCAGGTGGCGCTGGCTCGCGGCGCCCACGTCTTCGCGACGGCCGGTTCGGAGGCGAAGCGCAACGTGGTTCGTGCGCTGGGCATCACCGAGGTGTTCGACTCCCGCACGCCGGCGTTTGCTGACGCGGTCCGTGCCGCCACCGCCGGCAGGGGCGTGGACGTCGTCCTCAACTCGGTGGCCGGAGACCTCGCGGGCGCCAGCCTGCGCGCGCTGGCGCCTGGCGGCCGCTTCCTGGAGATCGGCAAGCGGGACATCCTGTCCGCCGACCGTGTGGGTCGCGACCGGCCGGACGTCCGCTATGTCGTCTTCGACCTCGGCGCGGACGCCGCGCGCGACGAGACGCTGGTCCCGGCGCTGTTCGCGGTGCTGAACGACGAGTGGCGCGCCGGCCGCGTCGCGCCGCTTCCGGTGTCCGTCTTCCCGGTGGAGTCGGCCGAAGACGGGTTCCGGCTCATGGCCCAGGCCAGGCACACGGGCAAGATCGTGCTGCGGATGCCGGCCTCTCCGCGCGTGACCCGCGAGGCCACGTATCTGGTCACCGGCGCCTTCGGGGCGCTCGGGCGCCACGCGGTCGAATGGCTGACGGCCAGGGGCGCTACGCACCTCGTGCTGGTGGGCCGCACGATCGATCAGGCGGGCGAGAGGTGGACGGCGGAACTGGAGGCACGAGGCGTTCGCGTGCGCACCGAGCCGGCGGACGTCACCGACCGCGCGCGCATGTCGGCGCTGCTGGCCGACGTCTCGGCAACGATGCCCCCGCTGCGCGGCATCGTGCACGCGGCGGGTGCGCTCGCCGACGGCGTGCTGCTGCGACAGACGTGGGAGACGGCGCGAACCGTGCTCGCGGCCAAGGCCGACGGCGCGTGGCTGCTGCACCTGCTCACGCGGGAACGCCCGCTCGACTTCTTCATCGTGTACTCGGCCGCGGGACTCTGGTTCGGCGCTCCGGGCCAGGGCCTGTATCCGGCCGCCAACGCGCAGGTGGACGCCCTTGTGCAGGCGCGCCGCAGGTCCGGGCTGCCCGGCCTCAGCGTGGCGTGGGGTACCTGGGGTGCCGGCATGAGCCGGGGCGACACCGGCGGCTGGACGGCACGCGGGCTGCGCGTCGTGACGGCCGACGACGGTGCGGCGGCGCTGGACACCCTGCTGGCATCGGGCGCCTCGCACGCGCTGGTGTCCGGCGTGGACTGGGCACGGTTCATCTCGACGATGCCCGCCGGGGCACCACGGGACCGGTTCGACGAGGTGGCTGCCGGTCAGCCTGCGCTGCGGGACGCGCCCGCGCCGGTCTCCGCGCTCCTCGACAGCGTTACGCGCCTGCCCGGCAGCCAGCGTCGTGACGCGCTCGACACCGCGATCTCCGGCCAGGTGCGGCACGCGCTGGGCCTGCCCGCAGACGCGCCGCTGGACGGAACGCGGCCGCTTCGGGAGATCGGGCTCGATTCGCTGATGGCCGTCGAGCTGCGCAACATGCTGGCGCGCGCGCTGGGCCGGTCGCTGCCCGCCACGCTGCTGTTCGATCATCCGACGACCGCCGCGCTGACCCGCCACCTGGGAGACCTGCTGGGGCTTCCGGACGGCAGCGCGCGTCCGGCCGTGCCGACGGCCCCGGCGGCTCCGGGTCTGTCGGAGATGTCTGACGCGGAAGCCGAAGCGTTGTTGCTGGCGGAGCTGGGAACGCTCGACGTCGAGGGTCGTCGTCCATGAGCGGCACAGCGGACCTGTCGCCGGTGAAGCGCGCGTTGCTCGAGATCCGCGAGCTCAAGGCTCGCGTGGCCGCCTCCACCGAGCCGATTGCGGTCGTGGGCGCCGGCCTTCGCCTTCCCGGCGGCATCTCGAACCTCGATGCGCTCTGGGCGTTCCTGTTGCGGGGGGGCGACGCGATCGGCGACGTGCCCGCCGATCGCTGGGACGCCGATGCGTTCTTCGACGCCGATCCCGACGCGCCGGGCCGCATGTCGGTTCGCCGCGGCGGGTTCCTCGACGACGTGTACCGGTTCGACGCGGCGTTCTTCGGCATCGCACCGCTCGAGGCCGACTCGATGGACCCGCAGCAGCGCGTCGCACTCGAGACGGCCTGGCATGCGTGCGAGGACGCCGGCGTGGCCCCGACCAGTCTGGCCGGCAGCCGGACGGGCGTCTTCATGGGGGTGTCGAACAACGACTACGGCCGGATGGTGTTCGAGCATCGCGACCGCATCACGCCCTACTTCGCGTCCGGCAATGCGGCGAGCGTGGTGGCCGGCCGGATCTCGTACCTGCTCGGCCTCATGGGACCGAGCCTCAGCGTGGACACGGCGTGCTCCTCGTCGCTCACGGCTGTGCACCTGGCCGTCCAGAGCCTCCGTGCGCGCGACTGCGACCTCGCGCTCGCCGGCGGTGTCAGCCTCATCCTCGCGCCGGAGGTGCACATCACCTTCACGAAGGCGCGGATGCTGTCGCCCGATGGGCGCTGCAAGACCTTCGATGCGGACGCCGACGGCTACGTCCGCAGCGAGGGCGCCGCGATCGTCGTGCTGAAGCGGCTCTCGGACTGCACGCCGGCGGATCGCGTGCTCGGCCTGATCCGCGGATCGGCGATCAACCAGGACGGGCGCAGCGGCGGCCTGACGGCGCCGAACGGGCTGGCCCAGGCCGCCGTGATCCGATCGGCCCTGCAGGCGGCGGGCGTGGACGGCTCGGACGTGGCATACGTGGAGGCGCACGGTACCGGCACGCCGCTCGGCGATCCCATCGAGGTGCTCGCGCTCGCGGATGCGCTCGGCGGCCGGGCAGGCGCGGCTCCGCTGGCCGTCGGCTCCGCCAAGACGAACTTCGGCCATCTCGAAGCCGCAGCCGGCATCCTCGGATTGCTGAAGGCGGTCCTCGTGGCGCAGCGCGGCGTCGTGCCGCCGCATCTGCACTACCGGTCGCCGAATCCGCACATCCCGTGGGCGCAGCTGCCGCTCCACGTCCCCGTCACGGCGACGCCCCTGGTTCCGCGAGGCGCGAAGCGCCTGGCTGGCGTGAGCGCGTTCGGTTTCAGCGGCACCAATGCGCATGTGGTCGTCGAGGGCGTGGACGCGCCGGCTCGCAGCCGGCCGGCCAGCGCGGTGCCGCACGTGCTGACGATCACGGCCAGGACGCCATCGGCGCTCGACGCCCTGGCCCACGCCTACGACCGCGCGCTCGGGGCCGGGGACGCGTCGGCGGCCGATGTCTGCTTCACGGCGAACGTGGGCCGCGCGCAGCTGGCGCATCGCGTGTCGGTGCGCGGATCCGATGCGCGGGGGCTCCGTGACGCGCTGCAGGCACGAGCCGGCACACCGCAGGCGCTCGCGGCGGTACGCGGTCACGCGGCCGGCACGCCGAAGGTGGCGTTCCTGTTCACCGGCGGCGGCGCCCAGTCCCCCGGGATGGCACGGCGGTTGTACGACGACGCGCCGGTGTTCCGGGAGGCTTTCGATCGCGCGGCCGCCATCCTGGATCCGATGCTGGGCGTCTCCCTGCGAGACACGATCGACACGGCCGGCGACGCGGAGGCGCCCGTGCACGTGCCCCGCCTCGGCCAGCCGGCGCTGGTCGCGGTGGAACTGGCCCTCGTGGCGTTGTGGACGTCGTGGGGGATCACGCCCGTCGCCGTGGCGGGTCACAGCCTCGGGGAATACGCGGCGGCATGTGCCGCCGGCATCCTGCCGATGGACGAGGCGCTTCGCCTCGTCGTGCTCCGGACCAGTCTGCTCGACCGCCAGCAGGTTCGGGGCGCGATGGCGACCCTCTTCCTGGACGCCACGGCCGTGGCGCCGCTCCTGCGACCCTTCGACGGACGTGTCGTCATCGGCGCGCACAACGGCCCCGAACAGGTCGTCATCAGCGGCGACGCGGATGGCGTCCAGCAGATCGTCCAGCAGTGCGAGGCCCGCGGCGTACGCGTCTCCAGGCTGCGGGTGCCGTATGCCTCGCACTCACCACTCGTGGACCCGATGCTGGACGCCTTCGAAGCCGCGCTCGCGCCGATTCGCGTCACGGACGCGTCCGCAACGCTCGTGTCCACGCTCACGGGTCAGGTCGAGGACGCTGCAGCCCTTGGCCAGCCCGCCTACTGGCGCGCCCACCTGCGCCAGCCGGTGCGCTTCGCTGATGCGGTGCAGACGCTGGCCGGCCTCGGCATCACGCACGTCCTCGAGATCGGGCCCCATCCCGTGCTGACGGCCATGGGCGCCGCCTGCCTCCCAGACGGGCCGGTCTGGCTGCCCTCGCTGCAGCGCGAACGCGACGACTGGGACGTCATGCTCGAGAGCCTGCAGGTGCTGCACGCGGGCGGCGCGGCCGTGGACTGGCGGGCCGTCGGCGACCCGCACGGTGGCGTGTGCACGGCGCTGCCGCTGTACCCCTTCGAGGGCCGCGCGTTCGGCGCCGGCTGGGCGGACCGCGCGGTTGCGCACGACACGAGCGTGTCCGAGTGGACGACTGTGACCGCGGCGCTGGACCGGCAGTCGAACCAGGCCCCGCTGTCGGTGGACGTGACCGGCTATGCCGCTCGCTGGGACGCGCTGGCCGTACTCGCGCGCGCCGAGATCGTGGCCACGCTGCGGGCGGCCGGGGTATTCGGGCAGGCGGGTGAGCGTGCCAGTGTCGAGGACGTGCGCCGCAGGCTGTCTGCCACCGAACACCACACGCGGTTGCTGGGACGGTGGCTCGCGCGTCTGGCGTCCGATGGCCTCCTCGAGCGGGATGGCAGCGCGTTCGTGATGCACACGCCGCTCCCGGATCCGGACCGCGCCGGCGCCTGGCGCGACGCGGAACGCCTGCTGGCGGGGAACGCGCCGCTCCTCGCACACGCGGCACTGCGTCCGCCTGCTGCCCGAGGTGCTGCGCGGCGAGACCAGCCCGCTGGAGACCTTGTTCCCCGGAGGCGGGTTCGACCTCGCCGACGGCCTGTATCGCCGCTCCGCCACCATGCAGTACGTCAACGCGCTCGCCGCGTCGGCCGCCGCGGCGTTTGCCGTGAGCCGGCCGGGCCGGGCACTGCGCGTGCTGGAGCTGGGCGCGGGAACGGGTGGGACGAGCGAAGCCCTGCTCGCCAGCCTGCCGGCGGGGACCGCGTATCACTTCACCGACGTCTCGGAGTTCTTCATCGAGGCGGGCCGCGAGCGTTTCGGCCCGCGTCCGGGCCTGACGTTCGGGATCGTGGATCTGGATCGCGATCTCCGTGCGCAGGGCCTCGGCGCGCACGCGTTCGATCTCGTCATCGCGGCCAACGCGGTGCATGCATGCCGCGACGTGCGCGCGGCCATCGAGCGGCTTTCGGATGTGGTGGCGGACGGCGGCCTCCTGCTGCTCGTCGAGACGACCGCCGATCAGGCGTGGTTCGACATCACGACCGGGCTCATCGAGGGATGGCAGCACTTCGATGACGACCTGCGCGACGGGCATCCGCTCCTGGCGGCGGACAGGTGGATCTCGCGCTGCTGGCCGGTGGCTTCGCCGAGGCGACAGGCGTGGCCGCCCGATGGTTCGGCGGCGGCGGCCGTTGGCCAGCACGTCATCGTGGCCAGGCGCCGCGGCGTGGCCTCCGCATCGGAAGCGCACGTGGCGGTGCCGGATGCCGCACGTGCAGCGGCGGACTCCGTTGCCCTGCCCGGTGTTCGGGCGGCCGTGGACGCCGCCCTGCCCGCGGAACGGCTCGATCTCGTCCGCGATTTCGTGCGCGACGCCGTCGTCCGCGTCCTGCGGCTCGATCCCGATGCGCCGCCGGGTGGCGGCGACCGTCTGATGGACCTCGGCTGCGATTCGTTGATGGCCGTCCGGCTGCGCAACCTGCTGCGGTCGGGGCTGCAGCTGGAGCGCGCGCTGCCGGTGAGCCTGGTCTTCGACCACCCGACGGTTGACGACATCGCGCGCGTCCTGCTGACGCGGATCGACGGACCGCCCACCGTGACCGTGGCGGACAGCGCACCGGCCGCGCCCGCGATCGTGGGCGAAGCCGCCGTGGCGGCGATGTCGGACGCGGAAGTGGAAGCCATGTTGCTCGAGAGGTTGAAGCCGCGATGAGCGAGTCGCAGCTCTCACCGCTCAAGCGCGCGTTCCTTGCGCTGGAGGCCGCCGAAGCCAGGGCGACGGCCCTGGAGACGGCCGCCCGCGAGCCGATTGCGGTCATCGGCGTCGGCTGCCGCGTGCCGGGAGCTGACGATCCGGCGGCGTTCTGGCAGGTCCTGGCCGACGGCATCGACGCGACGCGGGAGGTCCCGGCAGAGCGGTGGGACGCGGCTGCGATCCACGACCCCGACGCGGACGTGCCGGGCCGGGTGGTGACGCGCCGTGGCGGGTTCCTGCGGGAGGTCGATCGCTTCGACGCGGCCTTCTTCAACATCTCGCCGCGTGAAGCGCAGGCCATGGATCCGCAGCAGCGCCTGCTGCTCGAGGTGGCCTGGGAGGCGCTCGAGCATGCGGGTCAGGCGCCGGACAGGCTCGGCCACTCGCGGACGGGCGTGTTCGTCGGCGTCTGCACGAGCGACTACGCCTACCTCCAGATTCGTCACGGGGCTGCGCGGCTCGACGCGCACTACGCCTCGGGCATCGCGCACAGCATCACCTCCGGCCGGTTGTCGTACCTGCTCGGCCTCCAGGCCCCAGCCTGACCATCGACACAGCCTGCTCGTCGTCGCTGGTGGCCGTCCACCTGGCCTGCCAGTCCCTGCGGTCGGGCGAGTCGCGGATGGCGCTGGCGGGCGGTGTGAACCTGATGCTCGCGCCGGACCTGTTCATCGCGCTCTCGCGCGCCCGCATGCTGTCCCCCGACGGGCCGCTGCAAGACCTTCGACCGCGATGCCGACGGATTCGCGCGCGGCGAAGGCTGTGGCGTGGTGGTGCTCAAGCGGCTGCGCGACGCGCGTGAGGACGGCGACACCGTGCTGGCGGTGATTCGTGGGACCGCGGTGAACCAGGACGGCCCGAGCAGCAGCCTCACGGCGCCGAATGGACCGTCGCAGTCGGCCGTGATCCGGGAAGCGCTGGACCGCGCGGGTCTCCACCCCGACGTGGTGGGGTATGTCGAGGCCCATGGCACCGGCACCGCGCTGGGAGACCCGCTGGAAGTGCATGCGCTGGGCGAGGTGTTCGCTGGTTCCGGCCGGAAGAGGCCGCTCCTGCTCGGCTCGGTCAAGACGAACGTCGGCCACCTCGAGGCCGCCGCAGGCATCACCGGGCTGATCAAGGTGGTGCTGTCGCTGCAGCACGAGACCATTCCGCCGCACCTGCACTTCGTCACGCCGAGCCCGCACATTCCGTGGGCGGAGCTGCCGATCGAGGTCCCCGTTGCCGCACGCCGATGGGAGCCGATCGACGGCAGGCGCGTGGCGGGTGTCAGCTCCTTCGGCTTCAGCGGCACCAACGCCCATGTCGTCCTGGAAGGCGCCGACGTGGACCGCGATGCCGGACGCGCGGCGGACGATCGAGCGCCCGGGCTCTTCGTCTTCTCGGCGCGCTCCGACCGGGCCCTCCGCGCGCTGGCCGAACGCCACGCTTCGCATGTGCCCGACGGCGTCACACTCGGCGACGTCTGCTTCACGGCCGCGGCGGGGCGCGCGCACCTCGGCCATCGCGCGACCGTGGTCGCCGGATCGACCGGGGACCTGCGGGCGCACCTGCAGGAGTTCGCGCAGGGACGGCCATCTGCCGTGCAGGCCGGCGTGATCGCACGCCGCGATCCGCTGCGCGTGGCGTTCCTCTTCACCGGGCAGGGATCGCAATACGCGGGCATGGCTCGCGGCCTCTACGACGCCTATCCGGCATGTCGAGAAGTAATGGACCGCTGTGACGCGGCGTTGCGCCTCGCCGCTCGCGCTCGCTGCTCGAGGTCATGTGGAGCGACGAGGCGGGGACGCTGGACGACACGGCGTGGACGCAACCGGCGCTCTTCGCCGTCGAAGTCGCCCTCGCCCGGCTCTGGATCTCGCTCGGGGTGGAACCGGTCGCCGTCATCGGTCACTCGGTCGGCGAGTTCGCGGCGGCCCACATCGCTGGCGTCCTGACGCTCGAGGCAGGGCTGCAGGCCGTCGCCACGCGCGGCGCGCTCATGCAGGCACTGCCGGCGGATGGGGCGATGTGTGCCGTTGCCGCACCGGAGTCGCGTGCCGCCGATGTGGCCGCGACCGTCGGCGGCCGGCTGGCGATCGCGGCCGTCAACGGACCTGACCAGACCGTGCTGTCGGGCGAGGCCGCGGCCATCGATCGCGTGGAGGCGGCCTGCGCCGAGGCCGGCATCCGCTGTCAGCGCCTGCGGGTCTCGCACGCATTCCACTCGCCGCTCATGGAGCCGATGGTCGCAGCGTTCCGCGACGCGATGACGGGTGTGTCGCTGACCCCGCCTCGCCTGCGGCTGATCTCGAACGTGTCCGGGGCCTCGGCCGGGCCCGAGGTCGCGACCGCTGACTACTGGGTCGCGCACGTGCTGGCTCCCGTGCGATTCGGCGAGGGCCTCCGCACCCTGGCTGGGCTGCGCGCCGACGCGTGGCTCGAGGTGGGCCCGCACCCGACACTGCTCGGAACGGCGACGGAGACGCCCGGCGCACCCGCGCTGCTCGTGCCGACGCTTCGGCGTGGCCGCGGCGACGACGAGCAGGTGACCGATGCTGTCGCCGCGCTTTACCGGGCGGGGGCACGCGTGGACTGGAGCGGTCTGTTTGCAGGCCGTTCGCCTCGACGGGTCAGCCTCGCCACGTATCCCTTCGAACGGGAGCCCCGCTGGTTCGACACGGCGCAGCCTGTCGCGCCCGCCGGCCCGGCCGGCGATGCCACGGCCCATCCGCTGCTCGGCACCCGCCTGCGCTCCGCTGGCAGCGAAGCGATCTTCGAAGCGCAGGTGAGTCCCGACGCGCCGGGGTGGGTACGCGACCACCGCGTGCAGGGCCTGGTGGTGATGCCCGCCGCCGCCTACCTCGAGGCGCTCGACGCGGCCGGACGCGCACGCTTGGGTGCCGACGTGGACGTGCAGGACGTGGAGATCCGCGAAGCCATGGTGCTCGAGGACGGACGCCCGCGCACCATGCAGGTGGTGTGCGGGGCCGCCGTGGACGGCGGATGCACGGCGACTATCAGCAGCACGGTGCCGGGCGATCGGGGATGGGTGACGCACGTGACCGCGCGGATCGCCCTGCGACCGGCCGGCCTCGACGCGCCGCCGCCGGCCGGGCCATCCGACGCCCACCTCGAGATTCCCGTGGACGTCTTCTACGAGGATCTCCGGGCGCGCGGAATCGAGTTCGGCCCCCGCTTCCGCACGCTGGCCCGCGTACGGCGCGGCGCCGACCAGGCGGATGCCGAGATCCGGATGACGGCCGGCGGCGACGAGCACGCCGGGTACGGCGTCCATCCACTCGTCCTCGACGCCGCATTCCAGGCACTGGCTGCCGCGATGGACGGCGACGAGGGTGCGTTGTTCCTGCCGGTCGGCTTCGGCCGCTACGTGCGGCGGCACACGCCGGGGCACGGCGCATCGGCTCGCGTGACGCTGACCCGTTCGGGATCCGGCCACCAGCGTGCAGACGTGCGGGTCGTTGACGCACGCGGCGTTGCGGTCGAGGTATCCGACCTGCAACTGCGTCGCGTGTCCGACGATGCGCTGGCACGCCTGGCGCATCGGCAGATCGACCAGTGGCTCTACACGATCGAGTGGCCGGTGGCGCCCCCGGCGGCGTCGCCCCCGCCCGCCGTGCCGGTCCTCGCCGCCGCGGCCGACCGTGCCGCCGCGGCGCTCATCGGCGAGACGGGCCTGGCGGAGCACGAGACTTTCGTGAACACGCTCGAGGCGGCGTGCGCGGTCGCGGCAGCCACGGCGCTTCGGGCCCTCGGGTGGTCACCCCGCTCCGGCGACATCGTCGAGCCGTCGGCCCTGATGTCGCGTCTGGGCGTCGAGCCGCGGCACGAGCAGCTGGTGGGGCGCCTGCTGGCCATCCTCGGCGAGTCCGGCGCGCTGACGCCCGCGAACGGTGGATGGCGCGTCACCGCTCCGCTACCGGACGACGACCTCGACGTCCGGTGGCAGCAGCTGCTGGCCACGCATCCCGCGGGTCGGGCGGAAGTCGAGCTCGTGATGCGCGTGAGCCGCCGGCTCCCCGACATCCTGACCGGGCGGAGCGATGCCCTGGACGCGCTCTTCCCGGGTGGCAGCCTCGACGTGGCCGAGCGCCTGTATCGCGATTCGGTGACTGCCCGGTTCTACAACGGCGTGCTCGCCGACATCCTGGCGGCAGCCGCCGATGGCCAGGCCCCGGGTCGGCCGTTGCGCGTGCTGGAAGTCGGCGGCGGCACTGGCGGGTCCACGGCGTACCTGCTGCCGCGCCTCGGCGAGCGGTGCGCGTACACCTTTACCGATGTCGGACCGCTCTTCGTCGAACGTGCGCGTGCGCGATTCGGTTCTCACGCGGGCCTGACCTGTCGCGTGCTGGATCTGGAACGCGATCCGGAAGATCAGGGTTTCGAGCCGGGAAGCGCCGACGTCATCGTGGCGTCGAACGTCGTGCATGCCACGAGCGACGTGCGGCGGACGCTGGCCCGCCTGAGGCGCCTGCTGGCGCCGGGCGGCCTGCTCACGATGCTCGAGGTGACGGCGCCGCAGCGATGGTTCGACCTCACCGTCGGCGTGACGCCGGGCTGGTGGGCGTTCACCGACCGCGACCTGCGGCCGGACTATCCCACCCTGCCCGCGGCGCGCTGGCTCGATGTGCTGCGGGAGACGGGCTACGACGCGCCGATCGCGGTGCCGTCGGCGGGCGGTGCCGAGCTGGCGCGGCAGTCCATCTTCCTGGCGCGGTCGGCGCCCGCCCGGCGCGCGTGGGTGGTGCTCGGCGCCGAGGACGGCGTGATGGGTGTGCTGGCGGAGACGCTGCGCGCACGGGGCGATCGCTGCGATCTCGTACCGCCGGATGCGCGTCGCGAATCGGCGCTCGACGCACGCGAGCGGACCGGCCCCGCCGGCTGGTGCGCCTCGCTCCTGGATGGAGACCCGGCGGCCGGCAGGGAGCCGGCCACCGACGTGGTCTACGGCTGGGGCCTCGACGATGCGGCGGTGTCCGACCGTGTGGTGCCGGCGCTCGAGATCGCGCAGGAGATGGTTCGGGCGCATCGCGGCGCGCGGCTCTGGATCGTGACGCGCGGCGGGCAGGCCGTCGGCGCGGATGACCGCGGACTGGATGCCGCGCAGGCCCCGCTGTGGGGCCTGGGACGAACCATCGCGCTCGAGCACCCGGAGCTTCGGACCGTGGTGATCGATCTCGACCCGTCCGGGGATCGGACGGACGCAGCCCGGGTGGTCGGTGAGCTCACGGGTGGGGGACGGACGCACAGGTGGCGCTTCGGGGAACCGAGCGCCGTGTCCCGCGCCTCGCCCGCATGGAGCGAGTCGTGGCCGTCTCGCCACCCGCGACGCCCTATCGCCTGGTGCCTGCGACGGCCGGCTCCATCGAGCGCTTCGAGCGCGCGCCCGCAGCGCGCCGCACGCCCGGACCCGGCGAAGTGGAGATTGCGGTCGAGGCGACGGGACTCAACTTCAAGGACGTGCTGAACGTGCTCGGGATGTATCCCGGGGATCCGGGCCCGCTCGGAGGCGAGTGCGCAGGGCGCGTCGTGGCGACCGGCAGCGGTGTCGATCGGGTGCACGTCGGCGACCGCGTCCTGGCCATCGCCGGCGGGAGCTTCGCCTCGCACGTGGTCGCCCGGGCGGAGTTCGTCGTGCGGATGCCCGACGCCATGCCCGCGGTCGAGGGGGCCGCGCTGCCGATTGCGTTCGTGACCGCCGCGTACTGCCTTCGGCATCTGGCCGCCGTGCGACCGGGCCAGCGGGTGCTGATCCACGCGGCTGCCGGCGGCGTGGGCCTGGCGGCGGTGCCGATGGCGCAGCAGGCCGGCGCCGAGGTCCTGGCCACCGCCGGATCGGACCGCAAGCGGTCCTTCCTGCGCGACTGCGGGGTCACGCACGTCTTCGATTCGCGGTCTGCGGCATTCGCCGATGGTGTGATGGCGGCGGCCGGCGGCGAAGGCGTGGACGTCGTGCTGAACGCGCTCTCGGGCGCGGCCATCGAGGCCAGCTTCGCGGTGCTGCGCCGGGGCGGCACGTTCCTCGAGATCGGGAAGCGCGACATCAAGGACCCGGACTGGGTCCGCGGGCTCGGGCGCGACATCGCGTACCACATCGTGGATTGGGGAGAGACCGCGGCACGGGAGCCGGCCGTGATCGCGCGGCTCCTGTCGGAAGTCGTGGCCGACGTCGAACGCGGCGCGCTCCGCTCCCTGCCGCGCCACGAGTTCCCGATGGACGCCGTGGAGCGGGCGTTCCGGCTCATGGCCGAGGCACGGCACACGGGCAAGGTCGTCGTCCGACACGCGGGCGACGGCTCGCCCGTCATCCGCGCCGATGGCACGTACCTCGTCACCGGAGGCCTGGCGGGCCTCGGGTTGGCCGTCGGCCACTGGCTGGCCCGGCAGGGCGCCGGGCGGATCGTGCTCGTGAGCCGCCGGGGCGTCACGCCCTCGTCGGCGGCCGGACTGCCGGCGGGAGCGATGGCCGAGGCCCTCGACATCACCGACGGCGACGCCGTCCGCACGTGTCTCGACCGTCTGCGCGTGGCCGGACCGCCGCTCAGGGGCGTCTTCCATTGTGCGGGCGTGCTGGACGCGGCGGCGCTGTTGCAGCAGGACGCCGACCGCTTCGATCGCGTCCTGGCGCCGAAGGTGCAGGGCACCATCCACCTCGATCGGTTCACCCGGCAGGACGCGCTCGACGTGTTCGTCGATTTCTCGTCGATCGCCTCGGTGCTGGGCGCGCCCGGTCAGGCCAACCACGCGGCCGCCTGCGCGTACATCGACACGGCCGCCGCGGGCCGCAGCGCCGACGGTCATCCGACGATCAGCATCAACTGGGGACCGTGGAGCGAAGTCGGCGCCGCCGTCGATCGCCAGGTGAGCTCCGAGCGGCTGGCAGCCGAGGGCTTCGGATCGATGACCGTGGAGCAGGGTCTTGCCGCGCTCGACCGGGTGCTCCGCTCGAATCGCGCGGAGGTCATGGTGGTCTCGGCCGCGTGGGCGCAGGTTGCGTCCCGGCGGCGGCCCAACGGACATCCGGACGCGCTGCTCGCCGACCTCCTCGACACCCGGCAGCCCGTTGAAGATCACGCGGCCCCTGCTCACGCCCGCGCCTCGTCGTCGGGCGACGATCTTCGTGCCCGATCGCGGGCGTGCCGGTCGCCCGGCAGCGGCAGGCCGTCCAGGCGTTCGTGCGCGAGCGTGCGCTTCGCGCGCTCGGAATGGACCCGTCCCGTCCGCTCGACCCGCGGACCCCGTTTGCCGAGCTCGGCCTGGATTCCCTGCTGGCCGTGGAGCTCCGCAACCAGCTCGGCACGGCCCTCGGCACGACGCTGCCGGCGACCACGCTCTTCGACTACCCGACCCTCGACACGCTCGCCGAGCATGTGCTCGGTGCACTGACCGGCACGGAGCGGCCGGCCGCGACGGTTCCCACCGCCGTGCTCAGTTCCATCGAGGAACTGAGCGACGACGAGGTCGAGCGGCAGCTTGCGGAACGCGCGGGGCGGAGGCGCTGAGATGAGCGACTTCTACGCCCGCATCCAGCAGCTCTCGCCCAGCCGCCTGGCGCTCCTGGCGCTGGAGCTGCACGAGGAGAACGAACGGCTGAAGGCCGCCGGCCGCGAGCCGCTGGCCATCGTCGGCATCGGCTGTCGCATGCCGGGCGGAGTCGAGGGAACCGACGCCTTCTGGCGCCTGCTGCGAGAGGGCCGGGATGCGACGGGCGAGGTGCCGCCGGATCGCTGGGCGATCGACGACTGGTTCGATGCCGATCCCGACGCCGCCGGCACCATGGCCAGCCGGCGGGGCGGATTCCTCCAGGACATCGACCGCTTCGACGCCGCGTTCTTCGGCATCTCGCCTCGCGAGGCGCTGACCATGGACCCGCAGCAGCGGCTGCTGCTCGAGGTGTCGTGGGAAGCGCTCGAGGATGCGGCGATTGCACCGTCCACGCTGTTCGGGACGTCCAGCGGCGTGTTCGTCGGCGTCTGCAACGCGGATCACTTCCATCGCGTGCTGGCCCGGGGCCCCTCGGCCATCGACGCCTACGTCGCCTCGGGCAATGCCGACAGCGTGGCGGCCGGCCGCATTGCGTATGCGCTCGGCCTGCAGGGCCCGGCGCTGGCCGTGGACACCGCCTGCTCCTCGTCGCTGGTGGCCATCCACCTGGCCTGCCGCAGTCTCCGCGCGGGCGAGTCGGACCTCGCATTGGCAGGCGGGGTGAACATCATGTGCACGCCGGAGACGAGCGTGGCGCTGTCGCGCGGCCACATGCTGGCGCCCGACGGCCGGTGCAAGACCTTCGATGCCCGTGCCGATGGGTTCGCCCGTGCCGAGGGCTGCGGCATCGTCGTGCTCAAGCGGCTGGGCGATGCGCTGCGCGATCGCGATCGGATCCTCGCGCTCGTCCGCGGTACGGCCGTGAACCAGGATGGGCGCAGCGGCGGCCTGACGGTGCCGAATGGGCCCGCACAGGAAGCCGTGATCCGGGCGGCGCTCGCGGACGCCGATGTGCGTCCCGATGAGATCGACTACGTCGAGGCGCATGGAACCGGTACGTCGCTAGGCGATCCGATCGAGGTCCGGGCACTGGCCGGGGCGCTGGGTGCGGGGCGGCCAGCGGATCGTCCGTTGCTGATCGGGTCGGTGAAGACGAACATCGGCCACCTGGAATCCGCAGCGGGCGTGGCCGGTCTGATCAAGGTGGCCCTGTCGCTGCAGGCCGAGCGGCTGCCGGCCCATCTGCACTTCGAGACACCGAATCCGCACATCACCTGGGACGCGTACCCGGTGGAGGTGACCGCGGCCGGCCGCCCGTGGCCCCGGGGCGAGCGGCGGCGCCTGGCCGGCGTCAGCTCCTTCGGCTTCAGCGGGACGAACGCGCACGTGGTGATCGAGGAAGCGGTGGCCATCGACATGGCGCCCGATGCGCCGGCGCACGTGGAGCCTCACGTCGTCTGCGTGCCGCTCTCGGCGCGCAGCACCGATGCCCTCGAGACCCTGGCGCGCCGTACGACCGACAGCCTGCGGGACCGTGACGTGTCGCTCCTCGATGCGGCACATACGATGGCGGTCGGACGATCCGCCTGGTCGGAACGTGCTGCCGTGATCGCGGGTTCGACGCCGGAGGCGCTTGGAGGCCTCGACGCGGTGGCGCGCGGCGAACGGACCGACGGCGTCCGGCGCGGGACGGTTGCCGACGGCGTCAGCCCGGACGTCGTGTTCCTGTACACCGGTGCGGGTGCGCAGTAGCCGGGCCTGGCACGCGCGCTCTTCGAATCGTCACCCGTCGTTCGCGACGTTCTGGAGCGCGCGGACGCGGTGCTCGGCCCCGCGCCGGACGGCCGCCGCCTGCTGACGACGCTCTACGCCCCGGACGGCGACGTGCACGACATCGCATGGACGCAGCCGGCGCTCTTCGCCGTCGAGATGGCCCTGACGGAACTGTGGCGGTCGTGGGGCATCCAGCCGGCGGCAGTGATGGGGCACTCGGTGGGCGAGTACGCCGCGGCGTGCGCCGCCGGCGTGTTCTCCTTCGAAGACGGGCTGCGGCTCATGGCCGAACGTGGCCGGCTGATGGCGTCGTTCCCCGCTGGCGCGATGGCGGCCGTCTACGCGCCCGTCGCGGAGGTAGAGCCGCTGGTGGCGCCGATGCGCGACCGCGCGGCCATCGCGGCCGTCAACGCTCCCGACAGCGTGGTGGTGTCCGGGACGGCCGATGCCGTCGATGCGGTGCTCGAGCAACTGGCGGCGCAGCAGATCCAGGGGCAGCGGCTCTACGTCTCGGTCGCGGCGCACTCGCCGCTGGTCCGCTCCGGTCTCGACGCCATGGAGCGTCTCGCGCGCGGCGTGACGATGCGGCCGCCGACGATTCCGGTGGCGTGGAACCTCGGGGATCGGGATCGCCTGGCGGGCCCGGACGCCGGCTACTGGCGACGGCACATGGAGGAGCCCGTCCAGTTCGCGAACGGCATTGCGAACCTGTTCAGCGACGGGTATCGCGTGTTCGTCGAGGTGGGTCCCCACCCGACGCTGCTCGCGCTCGCGCAGCGGTCCATTCCCGAGGGCGCCGGCGTGTTCGTGTCGTCGCTCCGCCGTACCGCCGCGGACTGGCCGGAGCTGATGGGCGCGGCCGCGGAGCTGTGGGTGCACGGCTGCCCGGTGAACTGGGACGCGGTGACGCGTCCCTATGGGCCGCGCCGCGTCGCGATGCCCGGCTATCCGTTCCAGCGGCAGTCCTACTGGATTCAGGCGGCGCGCGAGGTGCGCCCGCACGCACGGCCGGCGTCGTCGGGAGCCTCGGCGCTCGCGGGACAGCGGCTCGACACGGCGGTGCCGATCGTCGAGTCGGTGCTCGGGCCGGACTCACCCGCGTATCTGGCCGATCACCGGGTGGGCGGTCGCATCGTGGCGGCGGGCCCGGTGCTGCTCGAGATGATCCAGTCCGCGGCGATGCAGGTAACCAGCGCGCGGACGCCGCATGCGGTGGACGCGTTCGCCCTGCAGCAACCGCTCGTCGTGCCCGATGGCGGTGTCCGCGTCCAGGTGCACCTCACGCCGTCCGAGGGCGGAGACTGGGCGGTGGCCGTTCACAGCTCCGACATGGCGGGTCCCGGTGAGTGGCGGCGCCATGCCACCGCCAGGCTGGTCGCCTCCGCTCCAGACAGCCATCGCCCTGCAGCCGCGCCCGACTCGCCGCCCCCTGTCGGCGGGCTCGAGTCGCCGGTCGGCTTCTACACGCGTCTGTCGCAGCGGACCCTCGAGCTCGGTGGTGCGTTCCGGAGTTTCGAAGGCTTCGCGGAGGGATCCGGTTCGGCATGGGCGCGCGTCCGCGTGCCGGGTCATGGCCGGCCGCTGAGGCACGTCTGGTTCCATCCCGCGGCCATCGATGGCGCGTTGCAGGCGGTCGGCGCGCGGTTGCCGGACGATGCGGATGCGCCGCCGTGGCAGTTGGCGTCGATCGATCGCGTCGATGTGCCGGGCCCCGTGCCGGACGCTTTCTGGTGTCACGTGTCGCTGGACACCATGCAGGCGTCGAGCGAGCAGCGCGCGAGCGTGCGTCTCGTGGCCGACGATGGGCGGACGCTCGGCTGGCTCGACGGCGTCGCCGTGCGCCGGCAGCAGCCGGAGCGGACGATCGGTGTGCCGCCGGACACCTACGAGGTGGCCTGGATCCCGGCGCCGATCCGGGCGTCCGCGGCAGAAAGCCTGCTCGCGCCGGCAGCAATCGAGGCCGAACTGCGCGAACGGTTCGAGGCCCTGGCCACCGCGCACGACCTCGGGCAGTACGACGCGCGCCTCGCACACCTCGATCGGTTGAGCGCGGCGTACATCCTGCGCGCCCTCGACGAGCTCGGCGTGCGGTGTACGCCCGGTGACGTGATCGAGATCGAACGCGAGGCGGCCGCCGCCGGCGTCCTGCCGCAGCGGCAGCGGCTGTTCGGACGTCTCTTCGAGATCCTGGCGGAGCGCGGCGCCTGTCGGCGCTCGGACCGTGGCTGGGAGGTGCTGGCTGCGGCGGCGGGCGTCGAGGCTCGCGAGGTCTCGGCGGCAGGCGGCCTCGAGATGTCTGGCCCCGAGCTGGCGCTCCTCACGCGCTGCGGACCGCGGTTGGCCGGCGTGCTCACCGGGTCCGTCAACCCGCTGGACCTGCTGTTCCCGGGCGGTTCGTTCCAGGAGGCGCGCGCACTCTACGTCGAGTCCCCGGTTGCTCGTGCCTACAACGGCGCGCTGGCCGACGCCCTGTCGATGGCGCGACGCGGGGTCGCGCCGGACGCGGTGCTGCGCGTGCTCGAAGTCGGCGCCGGCACCGGGGGCACGACCGAGTTCGTGCTGCCCCAGCTGCCGCCGGATCGTACCGAGTACACGTTCACCGACGTCTCGAGCGCGTTTCTCGAGCGCGCGCGGGAACGCTATCGCTCCAGCCCGTTCGTCACGACGCGGCTGCTCGACATCGAGCGCGATCCGATCGACCAGGGTTTCGTCCACGGCGAATACGACGTGGTCGTGATCGCCAATGCCCTGCACGCCACCGACGATCTGCGCCGCGCCCTGACCCACGTGGCCGCGCTGCTCGCACCGGGCGGCATGGTGCTGATGCTTGAGGGGGTGCGGCCGGAGCCATGGGTTGACCTGACGTTCGGGCTCACCGATGGCTGGTGGCGGTTCAGCGACCTGGACGAGCGGCCCTCCTACCCGTTAATCGAAGCGGCGCACTGGCGGCGGCTGCTGCTGGAGACCGGGTTCGAGCACGTGGTGACGCTGCCGACGGGCGCGGCCCAGCGTGCCGCGCGCCAGCAGTCCCTGCTCGTCGCGACGCGCGCGGCGGCCGCGGGGCGCTGGCTGCTCGTGGGCGGCCCGGACGGATTGAGTCGCGAGCTCGCGTCGCGGCTCCGGGCGCGGGGCGAGGACGTGGACCGCTGCGCCGTGGACGACGTCCGGCCGGCGGCCGCTGGCGAGCATGTCGTGTACCTCGCGGCCCTGGACCTCCAGGATGGCCGAGCGTCCGAGGCGTCCGAGGCGTGCACGCGGCTTGCGGGAACGGCGCTGCTCCCGTGGTGCGCCCGCGTGCTGTCGGCGGCGACCCACGGGCGCCTGTGGCTCGCCACGCGCGGCGCCCAGCCCGCCGCGAGCGACGTGTCGGCGGATGGACGCTGGCAGGCGCCGCTCTGGGGATGGGGCCGCGTCTTCGCGCTCGAGCAGCCGCACCGCTGGGGCGGGCTCGTGGACCTGCCGTCCGACGCCGACGCCACCGAGCTTGCCGGCCTGCTCGAGGCGTCGCTGTTCGCGCGTGACGCGGAGGATCAATCGGCGTGGCGCGGCGGGACTCGGCTCGTGCCCCGCCTCACGGTGGCTCCGCCGTCCGAGGCCGCGCACGTCCGGTTCCGGCCCGACGCCATGTACCTGATCACCGGCGGCTACGGTGGACTGGCCCCCGACGTGGCGGCGTGGCTGGCGGCACACGGCGCGCGGCACATCGGCCTGGTCGGGCGGACGATGAGGCCGGTCGAGTGGGCGAGTGCGCTTGCCGCGACGGGCGTTCGCATCAGGACGTTCGAGGCAGACGTGGCCGATGCCGCATCGATGACGTCGCTGCTCGCGAGCGCGCGCGACGAGGGTGCGCCCGTACGCGGCGTGTTCCATCTCGCGGCCGCACTGACCGCCCGTCCGCTCGCCGACCTGACCGCCCGCGACGTGGAGGCGATGTTCCGTCCCAAGGTTGCCGGCACCGCGGTGCTCTCCAGGCTGGCGCACGACGCCGGCTTCGACTTCCTCGCGTTGTTCTCGTCAACGACCGCGCTGCTGGGCGCCGCCGGGCTGGCGCACTACGCGGCCGCGAACCAGTTTCTCGATGCGATGGCCGCACGGCCTGCCGGAGGACCGCTCACGATCTCGGTGGACTGGGGCACGTGGGACACGATGCGGCTGGCCACGCGCGAGAGCCAGGAGACCTTCCTGCAGTCGGGCCTGCTGCCCATGTCGGCGGCGGAGGCACTCGAGCGCCTCGGCCGGCTCATGGGCGCGTCGCGAACATCCGCCTGCGTCGCAGCCATCGACTGGTCCGTCCTCAGACCGCTGCACGAATCGCGACGGCCGCGTCCCTTCCTGGGACGCATGGACACGGCGGCCGCCCGCACCGCGACGGCCGAGGATCACGCACCGGATCTCGTCCAGCGCCTCCGGGACCGGGCGCCCTCGCAGCGCAGCGACGCGCTGGTCGAGTTCGTGCAGCACGAAGTCGCCGCGGTCCTCGGGTGGGAGGCGCCGGGCACCGTGCCGGTGCGGACGGGACTCTTCGACCTCGGCATGGACTCGTTGATGTCGGTCGAGCTCAAGCGCCGCCTCGAGCGGGGCGCCGGCCGCCCGCTGCCATCGACGCTCACGTTCAACTATCCGAACGTCGCGGCTCTGGCGGAGCACCTCGAGGTCCGGCTTCGCGACGATGTCCGGGCCGCATCGGAGACGCCGTCGGCCGGCGGTGCCGACGCACCGCCGTCCCTCGAGCACCTGAGTGAAGACGAGCTCGAAGCCCGCCTCCTGGAACAGCTGGAGGACCTGCGATGACCACCGCGGAGGTCGCAATGCCCGCGCGCGCGGCCGTCCTGGACCAGGGCCGGCGCGCACAGGTGTGGATGTTCGTCTTCGTCACGACGTGGGCGGTGGTCGAGTTGCTCGCGGGCGGGGTGCTGCGCGCGTACTCGCCCTACCAGGTGGTGTGGACGCGATACGCCGTGCACCTGGTGCTGTTGCTTGCGGTGGTGGGTCCGCGTGAGGCCGCCACCCTGTGGCGCACGAGGCGCGTTGGCTATCAGGTGGCGCGCTCGATGCTCATGGTCGGGATGCCCGCCTCATGGGTCGTCAGCGGGCAGCTCGGCGTGGACGGCCGCACGGTCATGGCGGTGTTCTGGACCTCGCCGCTGCTGGTGCTCGCGCTGGCCGCGATCGTGCTGCGCGAGCGTGCGCCGTGGCAGGTCTGGGTGGCCTCGACGGGGCTGCAGGCGCCGCAGTGCTGGCGGCCGCCGGTGGTGCGCCTCACTCGCTGGCCGGCTGGGTGTTCCCGGCCGGCATGGCGGGCACGTTCGCCCTCTACGTCGTGATGACGCGGTCCCTGCGCTCGGAGGACACGCGCGCCAACCTGTTCTACACCGCGCTGGGTGTCTGGGTGGTGTTGACGCCCGCGATGCCGTGGCTCTGGACGACGCCGACGGCGGGCGATCTGGTGGTGATGGCCGTGATTGGCGGCCTCGGGCTGTTCACGCTGTACGCCGTGGACCGCGCGGCGTCGCTGGCGCCGGTGTCGATTGCGGCGCCCGTGATCTGGATGCAGCTGGTCGTGACGACCGTGGCGTCGGTCGCGCTGGGGGCCTCCCCCGGTCGCCGCGCGCTCGCCGGGTCGCTCGTCGTCCTGGCCGTGGTTGCGTACATGTGGGTTCGCGAACCCAATCTCGTCGTGGGCGAGGAAGCACAGACCGATGACTAAAGGGCAGCAGACCGGTTCGCCGGAACCGTCGAGCGGCGACGATCGCCGCGCGGTACTTCAGAAGGCGATCGCCGCCATCGCGAGCCTGCAGGCGCGCCTCGATGCCGCGGAGTCGGCCCGTCACGAGCCGATCGCCATCGTGGGCATGGCCTGCCGCCTGCCCGGCGGCGCTGACGATCCGGGGGCCTTCTGGACGTTGCTGTCCGAGGGCCGTGACGTCATCTCGGAAGTGCCCGCGGACCGCTGGGACGTCGAGGCGTACTACGACCCCGTCCCCTCGGTGCAGGGCTAGGCCCGCACGAAGGCAGTCGGGTTCCTCGATCGCATCGACGCGTTCGAGCCGGCGTTCTTCGGCATGTCGCCGCGCGAGGCGACCGGCGTCGATCCCCAGCAGCGGCTGCTGCTCGAGACCACCTGGGAAGCGCTCGAGCATGCGGCCATCGCTCCCGGCCCTCTCGAAGGGAGCCGGACGGGCGTGTTCGTCGGCATCACCTCGATGGACTACTCGCAGCGGATCGACGTCTCCGATCCCGCGCGCAGCGACATCTATCTCGCGACCGGCACGGCGCTCAATGCCGCCGCGGGCCGCGTGTCGTTCACCTTCGGCTTCCGCGGGCCGTGCATGGCCATCGACACGGCGTGCTCGTCGTCGCTCGTGGCGATTCACACGGCCTGCCAGAGCCTGCGGAACCGCGAGGGCGACCTGATGATCGCCGGCGGCGTGAACGTGATCCTGTCGCCGGATCCGTTCGTGCTCATTTCGAAGTGGGGATGCTGTCGCCGGACGGACGCTGCAAGACGTTCGACGCGTCCGCCAACGGGTTCGTGCGGGGCGAGGGCTGCGGGCTCCTCGTCCTCGAGCGGCTGTCGGACGCGGTGGCCAACCGCCGACGCATCCTGGCCGTGATCCCCGGGTCGGCCATCAACCAGGACGGACGATCGAGCGGCCTCACGGTGCCCAACGGCCCTGCGCAGGAGGAGGTCGTCCGCGCCGCCCTCGCCGCCGCGCGGCTCCAGCCGGCGCAGGTCAGCTACGTGGAGGCCCATGGCACCGGCACCTCGCTCGGCGATCCCATCGAGGTGGAGGCGCTGGCTGCCGTGTATGCCGAAGGCCGTCCGGCCGGAGGCGTCTTCGAGATCGGGTCGGTCAAGTCCAACCTCGGGCACCTGGAGGCGGCATCCGGCGTGGCCAGCGTGATGAAGCTGGTCGAGGCACTGCAGCACCGGCAGATTCCTGCCAGCCTGCACGTGCGCCAGCTCACGCCGGCCATCCCCTGGTCGTCCCTGCCCGTCCGCGTCAGCACGGCGCTGCACCCGTGGGACGTGACCGACGGCGCTTCGCGGATTGCGGGTGTCAGCGCGTTCGGCTTCAGCGGCATGAACGCGCACCTGCTGGTGCAGGAGCCGCCCGCCGCACCGGCCCCTGGGGAGTCGCCACGGGCCCAGGCGCCCTACGCCCTCCTGCTGTCGGGACGTACCGAGGACGGGCTGCGTGCCCTGGCGCGCCGCTATGCGTCGCACCTGGCCGCGCATCCGGAGTTGGATCCTGCTGACGCGTGTGCGACGGCCGCGCTGGGTCGTGCGCACCTCGCCATGCGTGCGGTCGTCATCGCTCCAGACATCGATGCGCTCCGGTCCGAGCTGGCACTGATGGCCGACGGCCGGGGCGCCGCGATTCGGGGAACCGCTGCCGCTGGTCAGCGGGCGCGCATCGCGTTCCTGTTCACGGGCCAGGGCGCGCAGTACGCGGGCATGGGCCGCCGCCTCTACGAGACCGAGCCCGTGTTCCGCGCGGCGTTCGATCGCTGTGCGGTCGTGCTCGACCCGCTGCTCGGCGGCCGCCTCGCGGACGTCGTGTTCGGCGACGCCGACGGCCGTCTCGACCAGACCGGCACCACGCAGCCCGCGCTCTACGCACTCGAGGTGTCGCTCGCCGCGTTGTGGCGGAGCTGGGGGATCGTGCCCGACGTCGTCCTCGGACACAGCGTGGGCGAGTTTGCGGCCGCTGCCGTCGCGGGCGTCTTCTCGATCGAGGATGGCGCGCGACTCATCGCGGCGCGCGGCCGGCTGATGCAGGCGCTGCCCGCCGGCGGCGCCATGGTCTCGGTTCAGGGCGACGTGGGGCTCGTCGAGGCCGAGGTCGCGTCGCGTCGCGATCGCGTGTCCGTCGCGGCCGTCAACGCACCGGACACCGTCGTGATCTCCGGCGCCGGGGAGGACGTGCAGGCCATCTCGGCGCGCCTCTCCGAGCTGGGCCTGCGGACGCAGCCGCTCGTCGTCTCGCATGCGTTCCATTCCCCGTTGATGGCGCCCATGGTCGACGAGTTCCGCCGGATCGCGGCCGCGGTCGAGCACCGCGCCCCCGCGATCACCTGGATCTCGAACCTCACGGGCAGGCCGATCGACTGGGCCGCGTGGGGATCGCGCATGCCCGACTACTGGGGGCGGCACGTGCTCGAGCCCGTCGCGTTCGCGCGCGGGGTCGAGGCGCTCGAGCACGAAGCGTGCGACGTGCACCTGGAAGTTGGCCCGCATCCGGTGCTCACGAGCCTCGCACGGCTGGGAGTGCCGGCCAGCCGCGCGGTCCGCACCATGTCGCTGAAGCGCGGACGTGACGACCGCGCCCAGATCATCGAGGCGCTGGCGCACCTGCACGTGCGCGGTGCGCGGGTGGACTGGTCCGCCTACTGGGGCGAGGGGCCGCAACGCTCGATCGCGCTGCCGACCTATCCATTCCAGCGTGAGTCGTTCCTGATCTCGTTTGCTCCCCGCACCACGCGCGCGCGACACGCGGGTGCACGAGCTGCTCGGCGCCCGTCTGCACGTGGCCAACGGCGCCGACTTCTTCGAGCGGACCTTCACGGCCGAGGACCCGGCGTGGCTGGCCCACCACCGCATCGCGGGAGCCGTGGTGATGCCGATGACGGCGTACCTCGAGATGGCATGGGCCGCCGCGCGGATCGCCGTGCCTGGCGCCGTGGCGCTCGAGAACGTCGAGGTGGCGGCGCCCATGCGCTTCACCGGAACGGACCCACGCATCGTCCAGGTGAGCGTGGAGCCCGGATCCGCCGGCGCGACCGACCGCGTCCGCATCCACAGCCGCGGACACGACGACACGAACTGGCAGCTGCACGCCAGTTGCGTGGTGTCGCGGACATCCGCAAGCGCGCCGGCATCGAGGCCCACGCTTGCCGACATCGAAGCGACGCTGCCGGGCGCGGTGGACGTGTCGGCGTTCTATGGCCGCCTGGCCGCCATGGGTGTGGAGTTCGGCGCCGCGTTCCAGGGCATGACCGGCGGACGCTTCGGCGACGGCGAGGCGATGGCCGACGTGGTGGCGCCGGGACAGGTTGCTGCCGGCAGTGCGGCGTTCAACCTGCACCCCGCGCTGCTCGACGCGTGCTTCCACGCGTCGGCGGAGGCCATGGATCGGCTTCCGGGTGCCGACGACGGCCGCCTCTACCTGCCTGTGGGCGTGGACCGGATCGAGTGGCGGGGCGCCCCCGAAGGGGCGCTTCGCAGTCACGCGCGGATCCGTCCGCCGCTGACGCGGGGTGAGATGCTCGTGCTGGACATCCGGGTGGAAACGCCGGACGGCCGGGCGGTCGTGGACATTTCGGGCCTGCGCTGCCGTCGCGCCAGCCGCCAGATGTTCCGCCAGGCCCTGGACGCGCAGGTCGAGCCCTGGCTGTACGCGCGCGAATGGGAGCCGGCGCCGGCCCAGGTTTCGGGCGATGGGCGATCGCAGAACTGGCTCGTCTTCGACGAGGGTGGCGGCGTCGGTCGTGCCCTGGCCGACGAGATCGCCCAGAGGGGAAGCCGGGTCACGCGCGTCGTCGCCGCGCCAGGACGATGACACCGAGGCCGTCAGTGTCGATCCCGCGCGACCCGGGGACTGGACCGCCGCACTGGCCGCGGCCGGCGCGCACGGGCCGCTGGACGGGGTCGCACTGCTGTGGCCGCTGCGGATCCCCGCACTCGGAGCGGCTGACACCCCGGGCGCTAGCCAGGTGTTCGGCATGGAGGCAGCCATCTCGCTCTTCCAGGCGATGCAGGCGGCGGTGCCCGCGGGGACGCCTCGGGTCTGGGTGGTGACGGCCGGCAGCCAGCGCGTGGACGGCACCGAGTCTCTGCGCCTGAACCAGGCGCCCGTCGCCGGATTGACGCGGACCGTTCGACTCGAGCACCCGGAGTGGACGCCGTCGCTCTTCGACCTCGACCTGACGGTGCGTCCCGCCGACGTCCGCCTGCTGGCCGACGACCTGCTGGCCGGAGATCCCGAGCCGGAGGTCGCGCTGCGGAAGGGCGTTCGACACGTCTCGCGTCTCGCCCGTGCGCGGCGTCCCTCGGCGACGTCCGTCGACGATGCCCCCGTCCACCTGCAGATCGTCGAGCTGGGCACGCTCGAGAACCTCGCCATCGTCGCCGACCGCCGGCGTCCGCCGGCGGCGGGCCAGGTCGAAGTGCGGGTGCGGGCCAGCGGCCTGAACTTCCGCGACGTGCTGAGCGCCCTGGGGATGTACCCCGGTGAGATCGCGAGGCTCGGCAGCGATTGTGCGGGAGAGGTGGTGGCGGTGGGAGAGGGCGTCTCGCGCTTCGCCGTCGGTGACCGTGTGGTCGCGATGACCGAAGGCGCGTTCGCCAGCCATACCACGACGCGACAGGAGTTCGTCGCCCACCTCCCGCAGGGCGTGGACTTCGAGCAGGGCGCCGCGATTCCGACCGCGTACCTGACGGCTGACATCACGCTCAACCATCTGGCCAAGATGGATGCACGGCACAGCGTCCTCATCCACTCGGGTGCTGGCGGCGTCGGCATGGCGGCCATCGCGCTCGCGCGGCGGGCGGGCGCCACGATCTTCGCCACTGCCGGAAGCCCCGAGAAGCGCGACCTCCTGGGCCGTCTCGGCGTCGCACACGTGCTGGACTCGCGCACCCCTGACTTCGCCGACGAGGTGCTGCGCATCACCGGCGGCCGTGGCGTGGACATCGTCCTCAACTCGCTGGCGGGCGCGATGCTGGATCGCAGCTTCGAGTGCCTGGCGGACGGCGGGACGTTCCTCGAGATCGGCAAGCGGGGGCTGTGGACGCACGAGCGGGTGGACGCCCTGGGCCGCGGCAGTCGGTACCACATCGTGGACTGCAACGACTACGCCCGCGACACGCCGGCAATGGTGGGGGATGTCTTCAGCCGCGTGCTCGGCGACATTGCCACCGGCGTCCTGCCGTGGCTGCCGTGCACGACGTTTCCCTTCGAGCAGGCGCCGGATGCCTTCCGTTACATGGCGCAGGCGCGTCACATGGGGCGCGTGGTGTTCCGGCATCCGGTGGATCCGGCCGTGACCGAACAGCCCGTGCAGGCCGGGGAGACCTACGTCGTCACCGGCGGGTTGCGCGGCCTGGGACTGGTCGCCGCCCAGTGGCTGGCGTCGGAAGGTGCGCGAGACCTGGTCCTCGCTGGACGACGCGAGCCTGCCGGCGACGAAGCGGCGGCGATCGCCGGCCTCGAGGCATCGGGCGTCCGGGTGTCCACGGTCCTGGCGGACGTGTCGAGCCGAGATGGCGTGGGACGGATCCTGGACGCGGCCGCCGCGACGGGGCTTCCGCTCGGTGGGCTCGTGCACGCCGCCGCCGTGCTCGACGACGGCGTGATCGCGCGGCAGACGCCGGAGCGCTTCGCGGCGGTGATGGGGCCGAAGGCCGACGGCGCCTGGTTCCTGCACCAGGCGCTCGTCGAGCGTCAGCTCACGCCTCGTTTCTTCGTCATGTATTCGTCCTTGTCGTCGGTGCTCGGGTCACCGGGCCAGTCCAACTACGTGGCTGCCAACGCGTTCCTCGATGCGCTGGCCGACGTGCGGCGCGACGCCGGCGCACCGGCCACGAGCATCAACTGGGGCGCGTGGAGCGAGGTCGGCATGGCCGCCCGTGGAGCCGGCGCGGCACGCGCGGGCACGCGCGGACTCGAGCCCCTGTCGCCCGCGCTCGGGAGCCATGTGCTGGGCCTCGTCATTCGCGACGACCGCACGCAGGTGGCCGTCGCCGACATCGACTGGGCCGTGCTGCGCGATCAGCCGGGTGCCGGCGAGATGCCGTTCTTCCGCAGGATGTTCGCCGCGCTGGATACGTCGGCGGCGGCGGCCGGCGGTGCTTCCAGTGGCCCGGCGATCGACCTGGCCGGTCTCGAGGGCCCCGCGCGCCTCGAGGCGCTGTCCCAGCTCGTCCGGCGTGAGCTCGCGACGGTGCTCGCTCTCGGGTCGGCCGATCTCCCGGACGATCAGCCCTTCACCGCACTGGGGCTGGACTCGCTGACCGCGGTGGAACTCCGCAACCGGCTGCAGTCCGCCATCGGCATGCCCGTACCGGCGACCGCCGCGTTCGAGTGGCCGTCGATTGCGGCGATGGCCGAGGGGCTCGACGCCAACCTGGGTCAGGGAGAGGGCACCTCCGGCACGACGCCCGAGGCGCGCGAGGAGTTCATTCTGTGAGCTCGCTCTCGCTCCTGTTCGACCGTCTGCGTGCGGCGGATGTCCGCGTGTCCCTCCAGGACGGGCGCGTGGCCGTGAGCGCGCCCGCCGGTGCGTTGACGCCCGAGCTGCGAGCCGAACTCGCGGCGTCGAGGGACGCGCTCCTCGTCCACCTGCATCGAGTGGAGGCGTCGCGCGCGAGCGCGGAGGCCGGGGTCGTCGCCATCCCCCGGTCGGCCACGATGCCCCTCTCGCACGTGCAGCGGCGGCTCTGGTTCCTGCGGCAGCTCGATCCAGCGAACGTCTCGTACAACATCCCGGCCGCGTACCGGATGCGCGGCCGCCTGGACGTGACGGCGCTGCAGGGCGCTCTCGACGACCTGGCCGCCAGGCACGAGAGCCTCCGGACGCGGTTCGTCGATCGCGACGGCGAACCCTCGTGCGCGGTGGAACCCTCGGTGGCGGTGCCGCTCGAACGGTTCGACCTGAGCGGGCGGCCCGAGCATGCACGCGAGGACGCGCTGGCGGCGTTGCTCGTCGAGCTGGCGCGGCGCCGATTCGACCCGGCCCGTGCGCCGCTGATACACGCCTTCGTCATCGACCTGTCCGACGCCGACTGCGTGTTCGGCTTCGTCGTGGACCACCTGGTGGCCGACGGCGTCTCGATGGCGATTCTCATCGGCGACGTGCGGACGCTGTACGGCGCGCGCCTGGGCCACCAGGTCGGCGAGCTCGACCCGCTGCCGGTGCAGTACCTCGACTACGCCGACTGGCAGCGCCGGTGGCTGGAGGGCGGTGTGCTGGACGAGCAGCTGGCCTTCTGGCGCGAGCGCCTCGCGCCCCCGCTGGCCGTGCTCGACCTGGCCCCGGATGCGCATCGCCCGGCGCATGGATCGGGAAACGGCGGTCGCGTGTCCGTCAGGGTCTCGAGGGAGGTGACGCAGGCGTTACGGGACGTGAGCCGGCGCGAGGGCACGACCCTCTTCATGACGCTGCTTGCCGCGTTCTACGTCCTGCTGTACCGGCGCACCGGATCGGTGGACCTTCCCGTGGGGACCGCGATCGCGAACCGCAGCCGGCCCGAGGTGGCCCGCGTGGTCGGCTGCTTCGTCAACAGCCTCGTGATGCGCGGCGACGTGTCCGGCAATCCCACGCTCCGCGAGCTGCTCGTGCGGGTGCGCGGGATGGCGGCCTCGGCGTACGCGCACCAGGATGCGCCCTTCGATCGCCTGGTCGACGCGCTGGCACCTCCGCGCATGACGGAGCTGGCGCCGCTGTTCCAGGTCATGTTCGTGCTCCACGACGTGCGGGCCGGCCGGCTCGATCTCGGGGGCACACCCGGCGACGCCGTCGAGGTGCGGCCGGGCACCGCGCGACTGGACCTGACGGTTGACGTCTTCGACTACCCGGACGAGCTCGCCGTCTTCGCGGAGTACAGCAGCGACCTGTTCGAGGCGCCGCAGGTCGAGGCGATGCTGCGCGAGTTCGAGGGCGTGCTGGCGACCATCCCGGCAGGTCTCGACAACCCGATCGGCACGCTCGGCGCGCCCGAGGAGCAGTGGCCGGCGACCGTGCCGGAAGCCGTGGTGCGGGCGAACGACACCGAGCGGCCGGTCCCCGACGCCACCGTCAGCACGCTCGTCGAGGAGCAGGCCGCGCGCACGCCCGATCGCCCGGCCGTCGCCGATGAACGGAACACCCTCACCTACCGCGCGCTCGAGGAACGGGCGACACGCATCGCGCACGCGCTGCGCGCGCGTGGAGCCGGACCGGGCACACGCGTCGGCGTCGGACTGCCGCGCACGACCGATCTCGTCGCGACGCTGCTGGCGGTGATGAAGACCGGCGCCGCGTACGTGCCCCTCGACCCGTTGTTCCCGCCGGCACGCCTGGCGCACATGGTGGCCGACAGCGGCCTTGCCGTCCTCGTGGCGCCTGGTGACGCCGAGTGGCTCTCCGCGCTGCCGGACGGCCTCGAGCACGTCGATCCGTCGCAGGAGGACGCCCTGTCCTCCGACACGACGCCGATGCGCTCGCCATCCACGGGAGGCGATGCGGCGTATGTGATCTACACGTCGGGGTCGACGGGGACACCGAAGGGTGTGGTGGTGCCGCACGGGGCGTTGACGAACTTCGTGCTGGCGATGGGGGAGCGGCCGGGGCTGGAGGCGTCGGACGTGCTGGCGGCGGTGACGACGATCTCGTTCGACATTGCGGGGCTGGAGCTGTATGGGCCGCTGGTGGTGGGCGGCCGGGTGGAGGTGGTGAGCCGGGCGGCGGCGTCCGGACGGGCAGGCGCTGGCGGGGCGGCTGGCGGCGAGCGGAACGACGGTGCTGCAGGCGACGCCGGCGACGTGGCGGCTGCTGCTGGAGGCGGGGTGGTCGGGCGGGGCGGGTTCCGGGCGCTGTGCGGGGGCGAGGCGCTGCCGGCGGACGTGGCGGCGGCGCTGCTGCCGCGCGTGGGCGCGCTGTGGAACCTGTATGGACCGACGGAGACGACGATCTGGTCAACGGTGGGGCGGGTGTCGGCGGATGCGGCGGTGACGATCGGGCAGCCGATCGCGAACACGCGGGTGTATGTGGTGGACGCGGGCGGGCGGCGGACCCCGGTGGGCGTGCCGGGGGAGATCTGGATCGGCGGGGCGGGGGTGGCGACGGGGTATCACGGGCAGCCGGCGCTGACGGCGGCCGGTTCGGGCCGGACCCGTTTGCGGCAGGCGGCCGGGTGTATCGCACGAGGCGACGTGGGGCGGTGGCGGGCGGACGGGACGCTGGAGCACCTGGGGCGGCAGGACGACCAGGTGAAGGTGCGAGGGTTCCGGATCGAGCTGGGCGAGATCGAGCACGCGCTGCGGGCGGTGGTGGGGTGCGGGACGCGGTGGTGGCGGTGCAGGCGCGCGGGGCGGGCGACGCGCAGCTGGTGGCGTATGTGGTGGGGGCAGGGGTGCCGGCGTGGGCCGAGGTGCGGGCGACGCTGCGGGCGACGCTGCCGGAGTATGGTGCCGGCAGGGCTGGTGCCGCTCGCGGCGATTCCGCTGACGCCGAACGGGAAGGTCGATCGCCGCGCCCTGCCAGCCTTCGACGCGGACGCCGACGCGACACGCGCGGGCACGGCGCCTGCGACGCCGACCGAGCGCGCCCTGGCCGCAATCTGGTCCGATGTCCTCGGACTGACGCAGGTGCATCGCGAGGACGACTTCTTCGCCCTCGGTGGACACTCGCTCATCGCCACGCGCGTGGCCTCGCGCGTCCGTGACACGCTGCGGCCCGACTTCGCACTGCGATCGGTGTTCGATCATCCCGTGCTCTCCGCGCTGGCGGCCGCCATCGACGAGTCCGTCCCGCAGTCGTCGCACGCGCTGTCGACGCTCGCGCCGCGCACGACCGACGGGCCCGCTCCCCTCTCGTACGCGCAGGAGCGGATGTGGCTCCTGCACGAGCTCGCGCCCGAGAGCGCGGCATACAACATCGCTGCCGTCATCGAGCTGACCGGCGTCGTGGACGCCTCGGCGCTGGCGCAGTCGGTTGCCGTCGTTGTCGATCGGCATCCCGTTCTGCGCATGACGGTGGCCATGCGGGACGGCCGCCTCGAGCAGCAGCCCGGTCGCGCACCGTCGCTGGCGGTCGAGTCGCTGCCTGACGATGGGCGGGGCGAAGCGGTGGAGGCGCGTCTGGCGCGCGAGGCGAACGCCCCCTTCGATCTCGGCAGGGGCCCGGTGTTCCGGGCGACGCTGCTGCGCGGGGACGGGCGGCAGTGGCTGGTGCTGGTGCTGCACCACATCGCGGGCGACCAGTGGTCGCTGGGGATCCTGGGGCGGGAGCTGGCGGCGGCGTACAACGCGGTGCGTGCGGGCCGGGCGGTGGCGCTGCCGGCGCTGCCGCTGGCGTACGGCGACTACGCGGCGTGGCAGCGGGCGGCGGGCGTGGATGCGGCGGCGGTGGCGTACTGGGAGCGGCAGCTGGCCGGGGCGCCGGCGCTGGACTTGCCGACGGACCACGCGCGGCCGCCGGTGCTGGGGTATCGGGGCGCGCTGCACACGGTGCCGTGGCCGGCGGGCCTGCGGGCGCGGCTGGAGGCGCGGGCGCAGGAGCAGGGCGCGACGCTGTTCATGGTGCTGCTGGCCGGCTTCGTGGCGCTGCTGCACCGGTATACGGCGCAGACCGACGTGGTGGTGGGAGTGCCGGTGGCGGACCGGCCGGCGGCGGCACTGGAAGGGGTGGTGGGCCCGTTCCTGAACACGCTGGCGGTGCGGACGCCATGCGCGGGTGACGCGCCGTTCACCACGCTGCTGGGGACGGTGCGGGCAACGCTGCTGGACGCGTATGCCCATCAGCAGGTGCCGTTCGAGCACCTGCTCACGCGCCTGCCCCTGGCGCGCGAGGCGAACCGTCGTCCACTCGTGCAGGTGCTCTTCAACTTCCACTCCGCACCGATGGGCGACTTCGCCTTCGACGGCCTGGAATGGTCGGCCACCGTGCCCCGGCGCGACGCCTCGCAGTTCGAGCTCGGGGTGCACGTGGACCCGTCGGGAGATGGCTGCGTGTTCGTCGAGTACGACACGGATCTCTTCGCGGCAGCCACCATCGAGCACCTCGCCCGGCAGTGGCTGACGCTCCTCGAGGGCGTCGCGGCCAATCCCGGCTGCCTGGTGTCGGACCTGCCGGTGATGAGCGCCATCGATGTTGCCGCGCTCGAGGCGGTCAACGCCACCGACCGCGCCGTGCCGGCCGACACGGTGGCCACGCTCATCGAGCAGCAGGTCGATCGCACACCGGACCGGGTGGCCGTGTCCGACGCCAGCCGTGCGCTGACCTATCGCGAACTCGATCGGCGCGCCAATCAGGTGGCTGCCGCACTGCGTGAGCGGGCGGCGGGCCCTGGTGTGCTCGTCGCCCTGTGCGTCGACCGCAGCGTGGACCTGGTGGTTGCCGTGCTGGCCATCATGAAGACCGGCGCCGCCTACGTGCCACTCGACGCGTCGCTGCCGCCGGCGCGCGTGGCCTTCATGGCGTCGGACAGCGGATGCACCCTCGCGCTCGGTTCGGCCGCCGCGATGGAGGCGCTGTCGCTGCCCGATGGCATCGAGGTGGTGCGCATCGAGGAGGTGCCGTCCGATGCGCCGGCCGATCGGAGTCCTTCGCCATCCACGGGAGGCGATGCGGCGTATGTGATCTACACGTCGGGGTCGACGGGGACACCGAAGGGTGTGGTGGTGCCGCACGGGGCGTTGACGAACTTCGTGCTGGCGATGGGGGAGCGGCCGGGGCTGGAGGCGTCGGACGTGCTGGCGGCGGTGACGACGATCTCGTTCGACATTGCGGGGCTGGAGCTGTATGGGCCGCTGGTGGTGGGCGGCCGGGTGGAGGTGGTGAGCCGGGCGGCGGCGTCGGACGGGCAGGCGCTGGCGGGGCGGCTGGCGGCGAGCGGAGCGACGGTGCTGCAGGCGACGCCGGCGACGTGGCGGCTGCTGCTGGAGGCGGGGTGGTCGGGCGGGGCGGGGTTCCGGGCGCTGTGCGGGGGCGAGGCGCTGCCGGCGGACGTGGCGGCGGCGCTGCTGCCGCGCGTGGGCGCGCTGTGGAACCTGTATGGACCGACGGAGACGACGATCTGGTCAACGGTGGGGCGGGTGTCGGCGGATGCGGCGGTGACGATCGGGCAGCCGATCGCGAACACGCGGGTGTATGTGGTGGACGCGGGCGGGCGGCGGACCCCGGTGGGCGTGCCGGGGGAGATCTGGATCGGCGGGGCGGGGGTGGCGACGGGGTATCACGGGCAGCCGGCGCTGACGGCGGCCCGGTTCGGGCCGGACCCGTTTGCGGCGGGCGGCCGGGTGTATCGCACGGGCGACGTGGGGCGGTGGCGGGCGGACGGGACGCTGGAGCACCTGGGGCGGCAGGACGACCAGGTGAAGGTGCGAGGGTTCCGGATCGAGCTGGGCGAGATCGAGCACGCGCTGCGGGCGGTGGCGGGGGTGCGGGACGCGGTGGTGGCGGTGCAGGCGCGCGGGGCGGGCGACGCGCAGCTGGTGGCGTATGTGGTGGGGGCAGGGGTGCCGGCGTGGCCCGAGGTGCGGGCGACGCTGCGGGCGACGCTGCCGGAGTACATGGTGCCGGCGGGGCTGGTGCCACTCGCGGCGATTCCGCTGACGCCGAACGGGAAGGTCGATCGCCGCGCCCTGCCAGCCTTCGATGACGTGCCCCGGCGCACGGTTACGGCGCCCGCGACCGACACCGAGCGCAGGCTCGCCCGCATCTGGCAGGAGGTGCTCGACCTCGACGAGATCGGCCGCGAGGACGATTTCTTCGCGCTTGGTGGCCACTCGCTGCTGGCCGCACGCGCCGCCGTGCGCGTGCGGGAGGCGCTGCAGCCGGACTTCGCGCTCCGCGACCTCTTCTCGACGCCGGTACTCGCGGCGCTGGCGTCCGCCATCGACGCGTCGGGCCAGGTCCGGCCGCCGTCTCCGCAGATCCTGCCCGCGCCGTCGGATCAGGAGCCGCTGCTGTCGTTCGCGCAGGAGCGGATGTGGCTCCTGCACGAGCTCGCGCCGGAGAGCGCCGCGTACAACGTGGCGGTGGCGGCCGAGCTGACCGGCCCGCTCGACGCCGCCGCGCTGCACGCCGCCTTCGATGTGATCGTCGAGCGCCACGGCGCCCTGAGAACGGCCGTATCCCTCGTCGACGGCACGCCGCGGCCACGGTTGCTGCCGGAGGGCCCCGTCCTGGAGATCGAAGACCTTCCGAACGAGGGCGGCGACGTGGACGCGGCGGCGCGCAAACGCATGGCGCAGCTCGCGCAGCAGCCCTTCCAGGTCCGTCAGGGCCCGGTGTTCCGGGCGACGCTGCTGCGCGGGGACGGGCGGCAGTGGCTGGTGCTGGTGCTGCACCACATCGCGGGCGACCAGTGGTCGCTGGGGATCCTGGGGCGGGAGCTGGCCGCGGCGTACGCTTGCGGTGCGTGCGGGCGAGGCGGTGGCGCTGCCGGCGCTGCCGCTGGCGTGCGGCTACGGCGTGGCAGCGGGCGGCGGGCGTGGATGCGGCGGCGGTGGCGTGGGCGGCAGCTGGCCAGGGGCGCCGGCGCTGGACTTGCCGACCGGACCACGCGCGGCCGCCGGTGCTGGGGTATCGGGGCGCGCTGCACGGTGCCGTGGCCGGCGGGCCTGCAGGCGCGGCTGGAGGCGCGGGCGCAGGAGCAGGGCGCGACGCTGTTCATGGTGCTGCTGGCGGGCTTCGTGGGGCTGCTGCACCGGTAGCCGGCGCAGACCGACGTGGTGGTGGGGGTGCCGGTGGCGGACCGGCCGGCGGCGGCACTGGAAGGGGGTGGTGGGCCCGTTCCTGAACACGCTGGCGGTGCGGACGCCATGCGCGGGTGACCGCGCCGTTCACCACGCTGCTGGGGACGGTGCGGGCGACGCTGCTGGACGCGTATGCCCATCAGCGGGTGCCGTTCGAGCACCTGCTCACGCGCCTGCCCCTGGCGCGCGAGGCGAATACGTCGTCCGCTCGTGCAGGTGCTCTTCAATCTCCACTCCGCGCCGGTCGGCGACATCACCTTCGACGGGCTCACTGGACGCCCGTGGACATCGCGCACACCGCGGCGCAGTTCGAACTGAGCGTGCACGTCGATCCCGGGCTCACCAACCAGCTCTATTTCGAGTACAACACCGACCTCTTCTCGGCCGCCACGATCGATCGCTTCGCCGACCACTACCTCACTCTTCTGGCCGGCCTCGCCCGGCTCGCCCGGACCGTTCCATTGCCGACCTGCCGCTGCTCGGCGCGGTCGAACACGCCGGCCATCGAAGAGCTCGGCCGCCACACGCTGGCGCACGTGCCCGAGGAGACGCTGGAGACCACCGTCCCCGCGCTGGTCGATGCGCAGATTGCCCGGGTGCCGGATCGCGTGGCGGTGGTGTGCGGCGATCAGCGCCGGTCCGCATGCGCCGAGCTCGGACAACAGGCCGATGCGCTGGCCGCCCGGCTGCGGGCCAGGGGCGTCGGCGCCGACGTCCTCGTAGGCGTGAGTGTGGACCGATCGATCGACATGGTGGTGGCGGTGCTCGGCGTGTTGAAGGCCGGCGGCGCGTACGTGCCCGCCGATCCGGGGCGTATCCCGCCGAGCGGCTCGCGTTCATGATCGAGGACGCCGCCGATGACGGTCATCGTCACCTCCGCCGGCGCGCGCGCGAAGCTGCCGGTGGACGCGATCGACCTCGTGATGATGGGCGAGGACGACGGGGTGGCCGGGGACGTCGAGGCGACCGCAAAGCCGGCGCGGCCCGATTCACTCGCCTACGTGATCTACACGAGCGGATCGACGGGCCGGCCGAAAGGCGCACTGCTCGAGCATCGGGGTGTCGTGAACATGCTGCGGTCCATCGCGCAGGTGCCCGGGTTCACCGGGCACGACACGATGCTCGCCGTCACCACGCTGTCGTTCGACATCGCGCTTGCCGAGCTCTTCCTCCCCTTGACCACCGGCGGCCGCCTGATCGTGGCGGAAGCTGACGCCGTGGCCGACGGCCGGCGCCTGGCGGAGCTGATCGAGCGCCACGACGTGACGTTCCTGCAGCCCACGCCGGCGACGTGGCGGCTCCTCCTCGATGCCGGCTGGACGGGCGCCTCGCGGATGACGATGGTGTCCACGGGTGAGCCGCTGCCGGTGGAACTGGCGCGCAAGCTGCGACCGATGGGACGCGCGCTCTGGAATCTGTACTGACCCGACGGAGACGACCGTGTGGTCCACGGGGCGGCGACGTCAGGCTCCGCGGAGGAGCGTCATCGGCATCGGGCGGCCCACGGTAACACCGTGGTCCGCATCGGCGAGGCCACGCGGCGAGGTGCTGCCGCGCGTGGTGCCGGGCGAGCTCCTGATCGGAGAGCGCCGGCTTGCTCACCCAGTTACCTGAACCGGCCGGAGCTCACGGCCGAGCGGTTCGTCGAGGATGCGGGCGACGCGCGCGCGGGACGTCTCTGGTATCGCACCGGGGACTGGCGCGCTGGCTGCCCGATGCAGCATCTGGAGTGCCTGGGTCGGCTGGACGGACGGGTGAAGCTGCGCGGCTTCCGCATCGAGCTCGGCGGTGGAGGCCGCCCTCTGCCGTCACGAGGGGATCGTCCAGGCGGTCGCGGCGGTGCGCGTGCGGCACGGGCCCGCGGCTGGTGGCGTACTGGTGTTTGCCGACGGTGAGGATCTCACCGCGAGCGACGTCCGCCAGCACACCTGCGCCAGTCGCTTCCGGACTTCATGATCCCGTCGACGGTCGTGCGGCTCGACGCCGTGCCCCTGACCGCCAACGGCAAGGTCGATCGGCGGTCGCTCCCCAACCCGTTCGATCGCAGCCTGGCGCCCGAGCGCGCCCACGTGCCGCCGAGCCCGGCACGGCGGAGGCGGTGCTGGCCGAGGTGTGGTGCGGGGTCCTCACCCTGCCGCGCGTGAGCGCAGAGGGACGCTCTTCGAGCTCGGTGGTCACTCGCTGCTGGCGTTGCAGGTGGCGGCGGCGGTCGAGCATCGGACGGGCTGGCGCATGGATCCGCGTGCGCTGTTCTTCCAGAACCTCAGGACGCTGGCCGCCTCGTCGGCCGTCGCCACCCATCGGTAGCCGTGACGCCCCCTCTTCTTCGGCGCCGAGGGTCCGGCGCCTCTTCAGCGTCTGCCGCCCCGCCAGCCCGTGCGGGGCCGGGGCGCGACTGTTGTGTCATCCCGTGGGGGCAGGGTAAAAATCCAGGCGCACCGGGCGATGCGACAGCTTTGTCCCGCAGTCTGGCGACGTCGGGATTCGACATGTTCGGTTTCGACTACGGAACGGGCGACTCGGCCGGAGACATGACCGACGGCAGCATCCAGGGATGGGTAGAGGACGTGGAGACCGCGATCGACGAACTGCGGGACACCGCCGACATCCCGCGCGTCACGCTGGTCGGCCTCCGCTTCGGTGGATTGCTGGCGGCGCTGGCCGCATCGCGCCGGCCCGCCGACGTCGAGCAGATTGTCCTGTGGGACCCGGTGTGTCGCGGAGAGGACTACGTGCGTGCCCTGCACGCGGGGGCCACGGGCCCGGCGACGCCCGATGGCGACGGTCATGAGGTGAGGGGATTTCCGCTGACGTCCGCGCTCTCTGCGGAGATGCAGGCCGTCTCGATGCCGGAGCTGTCGTCCCTGGCGGATCGGGTGCGCGTCGTCTGGTCCGAGCCGACGCTGGCCAGCGGGAGCTGTGGCATCGGGACCGAGCCGGAGCTGTCGAACGAGGAGCCCCTGGAAGGACGAGGTCGTGTTCGGCCGCCGGCCCTCGCCTGCCGCCACCATCCGCCGGATCGTGGAGCTGGTGTCATGAAGCGGGGGTTGACCGAGCGCGTCGTGACGCTGGGCCCCCGCCGCAGCATGGTCGGCATCGTCACGCCGGCGCCGGCGGGGCCGGCGCGCGGAGGCGAAGCGGCCCGCCGTCGTGATCCTGAACTCGGGCATCGTGCACCGCGTCGGACATCGTCTCCAGCGTGGGGCTTGCGCGTGCGCTGTCATCCGGGTCGCGATGACGGCGCTGCGCCCTGTCGGGGATTGGCGACAGCGAGCCCGAACCGACAGACTGTCGCCCCTGCGGGCGGGCATGGCGGACGTGCGCGAGGCCCTCGACACGTTCGCGCCCGATCCCTCGTCGCGCGTCGTGCTGGTCGGGTTGTGCGCGGGCGCGGACCATGCGCTGCTCTCGGCCGGCACGGACGATCGGGTCAAGGGCATCGTGCTGATCGATCCGACGATTCCCCGGACCAGCGGCTATTACCTGCGATATTACGCGCGGCGGATGATGAAGTGGCGGAGCTGGCTCAGCGTGTTGCGCCTGCGCAGCCCGCTGGTGCGGAAGGTCCTCGGGCGGGCGCCCGCGCCCGGCCGGCGGTGACCAGCGCGCAGCCCGATCCGGATGCCCCGGAGACGCGGGACGCGCTGGAGCAGGTCTACGGGCGCGTGGTGGGTCGAGGCGTCCGCATCCTGGCCATCATGGCCGCGGGATGCAGACGTCGGCACAACTACAGGAACTGATTTCTCCATGCGTTCCCGGAGGTGCAGTGGGGAGCCAGCTCCGACCTGCAGTTCATGGACCGGTGTGATCCGCCTTCAGTGCGGCCGATCAGCGGACGCCGCACCGGTGCCGTGCACACGCTGGCGCTCGCCGGTCTCGCACCGCCGGCGGCCTGGAGCTACCTGCGGCGCTGACTGCGCCCGCGCCGTACGGGTCTCCGCCACATCCCGTGGCGGGAACGCACCACGAAGTCCAGTTGAAAGACTCTAGGTTTCCTGCCGGTCCGACCGGATTGTCCGCGTGAGCCCCGCGCGATACAACCGTCGCCTGCCGAGCCGATGAGGCGGAGCCTGTCGTGTCCCCGTGTGGGCGGGTGGCAGGACGGGCTGGACATCGCGCTCGGCGGGAGTCGCAGAGCCCGCCTGGGTGATGCGTTTTGTGGCGTGCGCCGGTGGCGCGCCGTTGTTGTGCGAGGAGGATCCATGAAACTCCCCTTTGCCGGGGTTGCAGTGCTGGGCCTGCTGTTGGCAGGCAGCTCGACCGTGTTTGCGCAGGGCGGCGGCGCCAGCAGCACGGGCACCATTCAGGGCCGGATCACGGACGCGCAGGGCGCCGTGCTTCCCGGTGTGACCGTCGTGGCGTCGAGCCCGTCCATGCTCGGCGAACAGACGACCATCTCGTCCGAGACGGGCAACTACCGCTTCCCGGCGGTGCCGCCGGGCACGTATGCGATCACGTACGAGCTCTCCGGCTTCAACACGCTGCGCCGCGAGGGCGTGCAGATTGCCCTGGGCTTCACGGCCAACCTCAACGTCGAGCTGACGCTGGCGACGCTGCAGGAAACCGTGACGGTGACGGGCGCCTCGCCCATCATCGACACGACCTCCACGCGCGTGCAGCAGAACTTCAAGCTCGAACAGCTCCAGTCGCTGCCGAACGCGCGCGACATGTGGTCGCTGCTGGCGGTGACCCCGTCGATCCAGATGTCGCGCATCGACGTGGGCGGCAACCGCGCGGGCACGCAGACCGGCTACAACGCCTACGGCTTCTCGGGCCAGGTGCGGGTGCTCATCGAGGGCATCAACACGACCGAGGGCACCGGCGGCGCCGGCTTCTACTTCGACTACTCGTCGCTCGAGGAAACCTTCATGGGCACCTCCGGCCAGGGCGCGGAGATGCCGAACCCGGGCGTGCAGAGCCAGTTCATCGCCAAGTCGGGGGGCAACCAGTTCTCGGGCGAGTACTACCTGGACTGGTACAACAACTCGCTGCAGGGCTCGAACATCCCGCAGGCCGTGATCGACCGCGGCATCCGCGAGGGCAGCAACGAGATCTCGCGCTACTACGACACGGCCATCAACGTCGGCGGTCCGATCAAGCGCGACAAGATCTGGTACTTCGGCACCTATCGCCAGCAGTCCAACGCGGTCGCGCAGCCGCAGTTCCGCTTCGACAAGACGTTCGACACGAAGCTCTGGAATCCGGTCGTGAAGGGCACGTACCAGATGAACCAGAAGAACAAGCTGATCGGCTACTACCAGTGGGGCCAGAAGCTGCAGCCCAACCGGCTGCCGTTCGCGTCGTACTTCTATGACAGCGAGGGTGAGACCAACAAGCAGGATTCGGGCAGCTGGGTGTGGAAGGGCGAGTGGAACTCGACGGTCACCGACAAGCTGTATCTCGAGGCCCGCTTCGGCGACTTCGGCTACTACTTCCCGCAGCTGGCCAACAGCAGCGAGCCGTACTTCTGGCGCGACACGGGCCTGCAGGAGCTGGAGGGCTCGGGCCGCGTGTGGCAGCTGGATCGCGACCGCAAGCAGCTGACGGCGGCGGCCACCTACTTCCTCGACACCGCCAAGGGCAGCCACACGATCAAGTTCGGCGGCGAGCTCCTCAAGGAGCAGGGCTGGGAAGGCTACGAGCACGTGTGGGGTGGCGACATCCAGCACAACTACGCCAACGGCCGGTCGAGCAACGTCGTCTTCACGCTGCCCACCGCCAAGCCCGGCATCGGCACCCTCAGCGCCAACGACGAAGGTCTCCTCACCTCACGCTCCGCCCTGGACGTGTTCGCCGCGTTCGTCAACGACACGTGGTCGCTGGGCCGGCTGACGATCAACGCGGGCGTGCGCTACGACCGCTACAAGGGCTGGCTGCCGGAGCAGGAGCAACTCGAGGCGACCGTCGGGCCGACGCACGTCGATGCCAAGATCTTCCCGCAGACGGACCTCTTCACGTGGAACCAGGTGGCGCCGCGCATCGGCGGGACGTTCGACCTGTCGGGCGACGGCCGGACGGTGATCAAGGCCAACTACGGGTTGTTCTGGCACAACCCGGGCGTTGGCGTGGGCAGCTCGGCCAACCCGAACACCACGTCCAAGTCCGAGACCTACTCGTGGAACGACGCCAACGGCGACCGCATCTGGCAGCCGGGTGAGGAAGGCAACCGGACGGCGCAGTCGCTGGAAGGGTCCGTGGCGCTCGACCCGAACATCGAGTCGCCGATCACGCATGAGACCAGCGTCTGGCTGGAGCGGCAACTGTCCGACACGATGGGCGTGCGCACCGGGTTCGTCTACAAGACGCAGGACAACCTGATCCAGACCTACGTGCCGGGCCGCAGCGTGCTGAACGGCGCCTATAGCGTGCCCTTCCCGTTCACCGACATCGGCGTGGACGGCGTGCGGGGCACGGCCGACGACACAGTGCTGACGCTCTACGGGATGCCCAACGACGCGGCCACGCAGGCGGCCAACCCGCTGACCAGCGTGGTGATGAACGTGCCGCGGCCGGAGAACTTCAAGACGTTCGAGATCTCGACGAACCGTCGCTACAGCAACCGCTGGTCGGGGCAGCTCTCCTTCAGCCACACGTGGCTGAACGACTTCCCGATCGACTTCCCGACCAATCCGAGCGAGCCGGGGCAGTTCAAGCGGACGACCTGGCAGTTCAAGGCGGCGGGCAGCTACGACATGCCCTACGGCGTCCGGCTGTCGCCGGTGCTGCGCCACCAGTCGGGCTCCAACTACGCGCGTGAGATCAGCGTGCCGGCGAGCGCGGCCTCGGCCTTCGGGCTGATCCTGCCCGCGTCCACCATCTACGCGGACAGCCCGTCGGACAACCGCCAGGACAACATCTGGGTGTTCGACGTGCGCCTGGAGAAGACGATCGAGATGGGGTCGCGCGCGCGGCTCCGCGGCTTCCTCGACTTCTTCAACATCGCCAACAGCTCGGCGGCGGAAACGATCACCGTGACGACGGGCGGCAACTACCTGCGCCCCTCGGCCATCCTGGCGCCGCGCACGATGCGGGTCGGGTTCCGGTTCCTCTGGTAGGAACCTAGCTGAATCAGAATTCTGAATTCAGAATTCTGAACGAGATTCCCGGGGCGCCCATGTGGGCGTCCCGGGCCGAGTTGGCTCCTGTGGGGGAGTCACGTTCGCGGGAGGCACGCCACGACGGCCTCCCGCGCTTTTTTTGGCGCACGCCCTGGGTCCGCCGGGGTTGCGAGTAGAATCCAGCCATGCGCCCGGCCCCCCTTGAACGGCTGAGCATTCGGGCCGCTCTGATCCTCGGATTCGGCCTCGTGCTCGGGCTGTGGCTCTTCACCGGCTGGGCGTTCACGCGGCACCTCGCGGACACGGAGCGCCAGACCTCCGACGTCACCGCACGTTACATGCGGGCCCAGGACGTGCTCTCGGCGGTCCGGGCCCAGTTGAACGTCAACTCCATCATCCTTCGCGACGCGCTGCTCGACCCGGCGCCCGCCTCACGCGGCAGCTATACCCGGCGCATGCGCGACAGTTACGACACCATCGACGAGGCGCTCGACTCCTACCGTCCCGTGCAGGAGAGCCCCGCGACCCTCGAGCAGGTGGCGCGACTCCGTCGCGAGATCGCCGACTTCCAGTCCGCCACGATCGCGATCCTCGAGCAGGCCGGCGGCATGCCGGGCATCGATCAGCTCAACGTCAGCATCGCGCCCAGGCGGGCCGCCGCCATCGCGCTCTCCGACGAGATTCGCGCGCTCAACCGGCGCGCGTTCGTGCAGCACCAGACGGCAACCGCCGCGATCCACCGCGACACCGAGGCGCAGTGGTGGTGGCAGCTCGGCGCCGCGCTCGCCGCCACGCTCGGCATCGCCATCTTCGCCGTCGTCTATGCCGGACGGCTGGAAGACCGGCTCCGCCGCCAGCGCGAGAAGGAACGCCAGAACGCCGAGGAGCTGCAGCTCCTGTCCTCGCGGCTCGTGGCAGCCCAGGAGGAAGAGCGCCGCAGCATCTCCCGGGAGCTGCACGACGAGGTCGGCCAGGTCCTCAGTGCCATCAAGGTGGATCTCGTGCTCGCGCAGCGCGCCATCGAGCAGCAGGGAGGCCGCGCCGAGCCGCTCGAAGACCTGCAGCGCATGGCGGACGGCGCCCTGCAGACGGTCCGCGATCTGTCCCAGCTGCTGCGTCCCGCGGTGCTCGACGACCTGGGGCTGGCTGCGGCCGTGGACGGCCTGCTGCGCGGCCTGGCGCGGCGCCATCACGTCCAGGTCTCGCTGGTCCAGGAGGGTCATACCGAGCGCCTCTCCAGCGAGAACGAGGTCGCCGCCTTCCGCATCGTGCAGGAGGCGCTCACCAACGTGGCGCGTCACGCCGACGCCACTCACTGCGTCGTGAGGCTCGTCGCCGCGCCCGACGTGCTGACCATCGAGATCGAGGACGACGGCCGGGGATTCCGTCCGGGCGAGCGCCCGGCCGGCCGCCGCGGCCTGGGTCTGCTCGGCATGCGCGAACGGGTCGCCGAACGCGGCGGCTCCGTCCGCATCGACAGCGAGCCCGGGCGCGGCACCCGCGTCCTGGTGAGCATCCCGGCGACCCCTCGCCCTGACGATCCCGACGCCGAGGACGCCTCCGCGCCGGCCCTGGGGGTGCCCAACCCCGCGAGCCTCTCTCATGGCTAACCTTCGCCTGCTGATTGCCGACGACCACACCCTGTTCCGCCAGGGCCTGCGCAAGATCCTCGAGGAACGCCCCGACTGGGAGGTCGTCGCCGAGGCCGACAACGGCAAGGCGGCCGCGCGCAAGGCGATCGCGCTCGAGCCCGACGTCGCCGTCCTCGACATCGGGATGTCGGTGCTCAACGGCATCGATGCCACGCGGCAGATCGTCCGGAAGGCGCCGAAGGTGCGCGTCCTCATCCTCAGCATGTATTCGGACGAGGCCTACGTGACCCGCGCGCTCAATGCCGGGGCCACCGGATACGTGCTCAAGGACTCGGCCGGCAAGGACTTCATCAAGGCCGTGACCGCGGTGTCCGAAGGCACGGCGTTCTTCAGCCCCGCCATCTCGCGGCTGATGCTCGACGACTACATGCGGCGGGCGGCCAGCACCGGCGTGGTGGATCGCTACGACACGCTGTCGGATCGCGAACGCGAGATCTTCCAGCTCGTGGCCGAGGGCAAGAGCAACAAGGAAGTGGCGGAACTGCTCGCCATCAGCCCGGCGACCGTGGAGACCCACCGAGCCCGCGTCCTGCAGAAGCTCGAGATTCACAACACCGCGGAGCTCGTCCTCTACGCGGTCCGCCGCGGAGTGATCGCCTGACGGTGGGCCGTCCGGCGGCCCGCGCGGCATCGCCCGGCCCCCATCGGGCCGTACAATCGATCACGTGAAACGCGTCTGGGTTCTCGTCGCCGTGACCGCGCTGGCGGTCGCGGCCGCGTTCGTCATCCAGCTCCGGCGCTCGGGCCTCACCGTGGCGGAGATGTTCGCGGGGCCTCCCCCCTCGCTGGCCGAGACGATCGAGCAGAGCCGTGCGACCGCCCGTGTGGGCGCCCGGCTCGACGTCCTCACGCCCTCTCCGGTGGGGCTGCCCGTGGCCCCCGATGACCGGCCGGCGATCGCCAATGTCGCCGTGGCCGATCTCGACCAGGACGGCCTGCCGGACATCCTCGTGGCCGACGCGGCCGCGAACCAGGTGTCGTGGATCCGCCAGTCCCCGGCCGGCACCTTCACCGAGACCCCGCTCGGCGAGGTCGCGGGGCCCGCGCACGTGACCGCGGTGGACCTCGACGGCGACGGCGATCTCGACATTGCCGTCGCCAGTCTCGGCGTGCTCTTTCCGAACAACGCGCCGATCGGCGCGGTGATCGTGCTGGAGAACGACGGCCGGCAGTCCTTCACGCGCCGGGTGCTGGTGGACCAGATCGCGCGGGTGTCGGACGTGGAGGCCGGCGACCTCGACGGCGACGGCGACGTGGACCTGGCCGTGGCCCAGTTCGGCTACGACCAGGGGGAGACGCGCTGGCTCGAGAACCAGGGCGGCTGGCGCTTCGAGAGCCATCCCCTGCAGAGCCTCTCCGGCCCGATCAACGCCGTCGTCGCGGACGTGGACGGCGACCGGGACCTCGACATCGTGTCGCTGGTCAGCCAGGAGTGGGAGGAGATCTACGTCTTCGTCAACGACGGGCGGGGCGGCTTCACGCCGACGCGCATCTTCGGCGCGAGCAACGAGGACTTCGGGTCCAGCTGGATCAGCGTGGCCGACCTCGATGGCGACGGGGACCCGGACGTCCTGTACAGCAACGGCGATGCCTTCGACTACGCGCCGCCGACGGGCCGGAACTGGAACGGCGTGCAGTGGCTGGAGAACCGGGGCAACGTGAACTTCCGGTACCACCGGGTCGGCGACTTCCTGGGCGCGTCGAGCCCGCAGGCCGCCGACATGGACGGCGACGGCGACATCGACCTCGTCGTCGTGAGCGCCTACAACGACTGGGAGCGCCCGGATGCCCTGAGCCTGGCGTGGTTCGAGAACGACGGATCCATGAACTTCACGCTGCGGCCGATTACGGGGTCGCCGACGCACCTGATCACGCTCGCGATCGGCGACCTGAACGGGGACGGGCGGCCGGACCTGGTCACCGGCGGGATGCACATGAGTTTCCCGTTCGATCGGATGTCGAGGGTCACGGCCTGGACGCAGGCCGCAGATGGCACGGGCCGCAGATGATCCGGGGGCCGCAGATGCCGCAGCCACAGACGGCGCAGATAGCACAGATGGGAAGGCGCGTGGCCTGGTGGGTGGGCGGGCGCGTGGGGGAGATGCGCTGAGCGATGGCACGCAAGACCCGGCGTGACGGACGTGAGGGAGCCGCAGCTGCGGTGCCGGAGCGGCGGGCGTGGGCGGGGCCATGGACGTGGCTCGGTGCGGCGGCCGCCGTGATCGTCGTGGGTCTCGCGTGGTGGGGGTCGGGTGTGCTCGTCCGTCGCGCGCAGGGTTCCCTCGTGCCGCCGCTCGGCGACATCTCCGGCCTGCCGGCGCCCGTGCGAGAACAGCTCGAGGCGGCCGATGCGGCGGCGCGGTCTGCGCCGCGGTCGCCAGAGGCCATCGGCGCACTGGCGATGGCGTGGCACGCGAGCCTGGTCACCGATCGTGCCCTCGACGAGTATGCGAGGGCGGCCGCCCTCGATCCCGCGTCGTGGCGCTGGTCCTACTACCGCGGCCTGCTCCTCGAGGAGCGCGGGCGCCAGAGCGAGGCCCTCGAGGCCCTGACCGAGGTCTCGTCCACCGATCCGTCGATGGGCCTCGCGTGGTTCCGGCTGGCGGAGATCGCCTTCAAGCAAGGCCGTCTCGACCAGGCCGAGCGCGCCTACGGGCACGCGGAACAGGCGCCGCCGATGCCCCCGTTCGCGCCGCCGGGCGTGGAACGCCATGTCGTGCCGCTGTCGGCATACGCCCGCTTCGGGCAGGCGCGGATCGCGCTCGAGCGCGGGCAGGGTGACAAGGCCGCGTCGATCCTCGATACCCTGATCCGCGAGTTCCCGTCGTTCGGCCCCGCGCACGTGCTGCGGGCGCAGCAGGCGAGTGCGGCCGACCACGCCGAGCCGATCCCCTCCGCCAACGCCTACGTCCCGCCCTCCGACCCCCTGCTCGATGCGGTGGTGGCCGAATCGCGCATGCGCGACATGCTGCTGAAGTACGCGGCGGTCGCGTCACGCGGCGACGACCAGAGCTGGCGCGGCTACCTCATACGCCGCGCGCTGCAGTTCAGCCCGCGCGATCCGAACGTGCTCATGGAGATGGCCACCATGCTGCGCGAGTCGGGGCGGTGCACGGAGGCGCTGGACTACCTGCGCCAGCGCGAGGCCATCGTCCCGGATGACCACGTCACCTTCATCGAGCAGGGCCGCTGCCTGAGCGACCTGGGCCAGCTCGAGGACGCCGAGGCCGCGTTGCGCCGGGCGGCGCGCGTCCGCGATGCCTCCGCGGAGCACAACCTCGGCGCGGTGCTCGACCGGCAGGGCAAGGGCGACCAGGCCCGGGCGCACTACGAGCGCGCGCTCGACATCGACCCCTTCAATGCCCGCGCCATGGCGAACCTCGGCATCTGGTACGACCGCCGCGGGCGCACCGATGCTGCCGTGGCGCTCCTCGAACGCGCCGTCCGCGTGGCGCCGGACAACGCCGAGATGCACTCGAACCTCGGGAGCGTGCTCATCGGCGCGCGACGCCTGCCCGAGGCGCGGCGCGAGCTCGAGATCGCGGTGGCGCTGGCCCCGGCGTCGCCGGAGGCCCACAACAACCTCGGCATCGCGCTGGCGCAGTCAGGCCAGTTGGCCGATGCCCGGCGCGAGTTCGAACGCGCCCTGCAGCTCAAGCCCGATCACGAACGCCCGACGCAACCTCGATCGCATTCGCGCGATGGGCCGCTAGGCGCGCAGGCCCCTCGTCAGGCGCGGTCGAACGCAGGCAGCCGGTGACGCGGAATGTCGCGCAGGCGCGGCGCCGCGGCATCCTTCGCGGAGACGATCGGCGCCCGCAGGGGCCAGTCGATCGCCAGGTCCGGATCGTTCCAGGCGATGGCCAGCTCCGTGTCGGGTCGATACGGAGTGGTGGCCTTGTAGGCGACGAGCGCGCCCTCGCTGACCACGCAGAACCCGTGCGCGAACCCGGGCGGCACGCACAGCTGCGCGTGATTGGCGGCCGAGAGCCGCTCCGACACCCAGTGCCCGAACGTCGGCGAGCCCACACGGACGTCCACGGCGACGTCGACGATCCGCCCTGCAGGGCGTACACGAGCTTGCCCTGGCCGTGCGGGTGCTGGAGGTGCAGGCCGCGCAGGATCTGGCCCGCCGACCGCGACAGGTTGTCCTGCACGAAGGCCGCCGGCAGGCCGGCCGCCTCGTACCGCTCCTGGCGCCACACCTCGAGGAAGTAGCCGCGCCCGTCACCGTGGATGGCGGGCTGGACGATACGGACGTCCGGAATCGCCAAGGGGATGACGCGCAGGCCCGCGGTCATCGGGAGGATCGGTCGGCGTAGTTGCGATCGATCCAGGATCGATACTCGCCGGACTGCACCTCGCGAACCCAGTCGGCATGGTCGAGATAGAACCGACCGTCTTCCGCAGCCCAGACTCGAACGTTTCGGCGGGCGAGAAGCCGCAGTCGCGCTCGACCTTCGACGGGTCGATGGCGTAGCGCTGGTCGTGTCCGGGCCGGTCCTCGACGAACGTGATGAGGTCCAGCAGCTCCGCGGCGGGCCGGCCGGTCTCCTCGGCCACGAGCGTGCAGACCGCGCGGACCACGTCGAGGTTGCGGCGCTCGGAGCGGCCGCCGATGTTGTAGGTCTCGCCCAGTCGCCCGCGCTCGATGACGGCCCAGATGGCCTCGCAGTGATCGGTGACGTAGAGCCAGTCGCGCACGTTGGTGCCCTGGCCGTACACCGGCAGGGGCTTGCCCTGCATCGCGTTGAGGATCATCAACGGAATGAGCTTCTCGGGAAACTGGTAGGGCCCGTAGTTGTTCGAGCAGTTGGTGATCCGGACCGGCAGGCCGTAGGTGCGGTGATACGCCCGGACCAGGTGGTCGCTCGACGCCTTCGAGGCGGAGTAGGGACTCGAGGGATCGTATGGCGTGGTTTCGACGAAGGCTCCGGTCTCGCCGAGCGAACCGCACACCTCGTCGGTGCTGACGTGGTGGAACAGCGTCTCGCGTCCGCTGACCCGGGCCCGCACGGCTTCGAGCAGGTTGAAGGTGCCGACGATATTGGTGCGGATGAAGGCGTCTGGCGCGTGAATGCTCCGATCCACGTGGCTCTCGGCCGCGAAGTGGACCACGAGCGACGGCTGGACGCGCGCGAACACGTCGGTGACGGCCTCGCGGTCGGCGATGTCGACGCGCTCGAACGCGTAGTTCGCGCACGAGCGGATCGGATCGAGGTTCCGCAGGTTGGCCGCGTAGCTCAGCACGTCGATGTTGACGAAGCGTGAGCCCGGAAGCCGGGGCACCAGAAGATTGAGGAAGTTGGAGCCGATGAAGCCGGCCCCGCCCGTGACCAGAACCGTCGTCATGCGTGGTCTGCCGCCTATCGCCCGTCGCGCGCGGTGTCGCGGAGCGCCAGGTCCCAGATGTCGTTCAGGATGCCGGCGGCCGTGACCGCCGCGCCGGCGCCCGGGCCGCTGATCACGATGGGCTCGTCCCGGTATCGACGGGATGTGAAGGTGATGATGTTGCGGGTGCCGGTGGCGGCCCCCATCGGGCTCGAGGCCGCCACGGCCACGAGCTTGGCCGTCACTCCCCGGGCGGTGGCGCTCACGACGTAGCGTAGCACGCGTCCCCTGGCCCGCTCGGCCTCCACCCGTGCCCGCCACGCCTCGTCGAGTGACGGCATCTGTTCCAGGAACCCGGCCGGCGTGAGGGCACGGAGCGGCTCGGGGACGAGGTTGTCGGCCAGCGGCGCTGGCCCTCGATAGCCCAGCAGCCTCGCCAGGATCAGCCCCTTGCGCGCCGCGTCCATGCCCGAGAGGTCCTCACGCGGGTCGGGCTCCGCATACCCGCGCTGAACGGCTTCGCGCACCGCGCTCGAGAATGGCCGGCCTCCGGAGACCTCCGAGAGCACGTACATGAGCGTGCCGCTGACGCAGCCGTCGATGCGGAGAACCCGGTCGCCCGTCTCGTCGAGCTTGCTGAAGGTGTCGATGATCGGCAGCCCCGCTCCCACCGTGGCCTCGTAGCGGATCTGCCGCCCCGACGACCGCACGGTGGAAATCAGCCGCGTGTAGGCCTCCCACGGCACGGCCAGCGGCTTCTTGTTGGCGAGCACCAGGTCGAAGCCCGCCTGTGCGGCCGCGAGCAGGACGTCCCCGGTCTCCTCGCTCGTGACGTCGACGACGATGGGCCTGGACACGGCGTGACCGGCCATGAAGCCGAGCGCGTCGGTGGCGGTGGCGCGTGCCCCGCCGAGATCCGCGAGCAGCTGGCCCGCGTCCTTCTGCCTGGCCAGCTTCAACAGCCGTGTGCGCGACACGCCCCGCGCGTCGAACACGTATCCGGACCGATCCAGCAGGCCCACGATGCGCACCTGGCGCTGCCCGTCGAGCGCGCCGATCTGGTCCGCCAGCGCGCGACCCACCCGGCCGAAGCCCAGGAGCACCACGTCTGTGTGGGTCACGGCGCGGGCCCGTCCGCCGCCGATCTTCGACAGCTGGAATGCCGCGTGGACGCGCCGCGCGGCCTCGGCCGCCTCCGGCTCCGCCACGACGAACGAGATGTTGCGCTCCGACGAGCCCTGCGCGATGGCGACGATGTTGATGCCGCCGGCCTCGAGGGCCGTGAAGACCCGTGCCGCGATACCGGGCGTCCCGGCCATGCCCTCGCCGACGACGGCCACGACGGCCATGCCCGTGCGCGCGGTCACGCCGTCGATCAGGCCGCTCTCGATCTCGTGCCGGAACGCGCGGCTCACCCCGGCCACGGCACGATCGGCCTCGGCGGCCGGCACCGTGAACCCGATGGAGCTCTCCGACGATCCCTGGAAGATCGTGGACACCGACAGGCGTTCGGCGTCCACCGCGGCAAAGGTCCGCGCCGCGATGCCGTGCACGCCCACCATGCCCTTGCCGGCGACCGTGATCACGGCCTGGGCGGGGAGGATGGCCAGCGCCTTGACCGGGTAGCCGGGCAGCACGTGGCGGGCCGACACCTCCGTGCCGGTCCGATCGGGGTGGATGAACGACCGCACGTGCAGCGCGATCCGCGTGCCGGCGATGGGGATGAGGGCGCGCGGGTGCAGGACCTTCGCACCGTAGTGGGCGACCTCGGCCGCTTCCTGATGGTGGAGTTCAGGAATCAGCCGCGCATCGGGAACGAGGCGCGGGTCGGCCGTGAGGATGCCGGCCACGTCCTTCCACAGGACCACGCGGCGCGCGCGCAGCGACCGGCCCAGCAGGGTGGCCGTGAGGTCCGAGCCTCCGCGGCCGAGCGTGGCCACGCTGCCGTCCGGCGCCCGCCCGATGAACCCGGGAACGACCGGCACCGTGCGCCGCTTCACCAGCGGCGCCAGGGCCCGCGCCGCGAGGCGGGCGGTCTCGGCCAGCCGCGGCGACGCGCTGCCGTGCACCTCGTCGGTCCGAACGACGTCCAGTGCGTCAACGAACAGGGCGGACCGTCCCGCCGCCAGGAGCGCGGCGGCGACGATGGCGGCCGACATCTGCTCGCCGCGCGCGACCAGCACGTCGCGCGTGCGTGGTTCGAGATGGCGGAGCACGGCCACGGCGCGACACAGCTCGTCTGCTCCGCCGCCGACGCGTCGAGACGGTTCACCAGCGCGCGCAGCCCTTCCCGCGTCCGAGCGCGATGCCCGCGGCGGTCCGGTGCCGATCCCGCACGGCCGCCGTGACACGGGCCGCGGCGTCGGTGCGGCCCGCCACGGCGTGCGCGGCCCTTCCAGAGCAGGTCGGTGATGCCGCCCAGGGCGGACGCGACGACCACCAGGGGGCCGTCGTGCGCCGCAATCCGGGTGGCCGCGCGCTTGATGGCATGCCCGTCCGCCAGGGACGCGCCGCCGAACTTCCAGACCTCGAGTGCTGTCGATGCCGATGTCACGCTGTGTCCTCGCCCGCCGACAGGCCCAGTCCCAGGCTGGCGGCGCGCGTGCGCTGCCAGGCGGCGACCTCGTCGGCACTGACCCTATCGGCGTGATGCAGTGCCCAGTTCAGGGCCGCGATCAGGTCGTTCGCATCCTCGAGCCCGATGCCGAGGCGGATGAGCCGATCGAAGCCGTTTCTCGCGACGAGCGCCGGGGTGGTGAAGTACTCGGACACCGTGCGGTGGTGGTTGACCTTCGTCGCCAGGCCGTCGAAGGACAGCGCGTAGCGGACGACGACCGTCATGGCCAGGACGTCGGCCACGTGCCGGGTGAACGCCTCGTCGGCCCCGGCCACGCGGAACGACAGGAGCGAGCCGTGGCGGCGATAGATCCGGCGGACGGCGGCGGCGTCCGGGTGTGAGGCCAGCGAGGGATGGAACACCTCGCTGACGCGCGGATGCGACGCCAGGAACGCGGCCACCTGGCCCGCGGTGTCGCAGCGACGGGCGTGGGCGGCGTCCGCGGCATCGAGGCCGTCCACCGCGACGGCTGCCCGCCGCCAGTCGAGGATCCCGCCGCGCATCGCGATCAGATCCATCACGCTGTTGGCCAGCGGCACGTCGTTGGTCGCGACGTAGCCCCACAGGTCGCGGTCCGACCCGCCGAGCGCCTTGGTCCCGCTGCCGACGACCACATCGACGCCCTGCGCCAGCAGGGGACCTCGAACGCCCACGGCGTGGCAATGGTGGAATCGACGACGAGCCTGAGGCCCGGGGCGCTCGAGCGCCCCTTGCTCACCGCGTCCCGGAGCGCGTCGATGTCCTGCGCGCGGACCAGTGGATTGGTGAACGTCTCTGCGAACACCAGTGCGGTCTCCGGACGGATGGCCTCCACGATGGCGTCCGGCGCCCCATCGTCCACGATGGTGACGCTGCCGCCCAGCCGGTCGGCCAGCCATTCCAGATACGCGCGGGTCTTGTTGTAGACCTGCCGCATGATCACGGCGTGCCCGCCTCGGGGCATCAACACGTCGAAGACGAGCGCGGTCGCCTGCATTCCCGAGTCGCAGACCAGGGCCGCATAAGCACCTTCGAGCGCCCTCAGGCGGGCGATCAGCCGGGCGGTGGCCGTCGTGCCGTAGCGGGCGTAGAGGGGCGGCAGCTCGGACCAGCAGCCTTCGGTGGCGAACATGAACGCCGCCTTGCCCTCCTGCCAGGCGATGGTGCGCGCCGACCCCAGCAGATCGAGCTGCACGGTGGGCTCGTCCGGATGCAGGTAGGCGAGGCCCGCCCGGCGCGCATGCGCGTCGAGCGCATCGTGAAGCTGCCGTGTCCCGGCGCCCATGATCGCGAGTGGCGGCGGGGCGGACGGGCAGGCGTGAGGATCGAGCCAGTCGGCAATCGCGCTCATTCCAGGACACCCAGGCAGAGGGCGGCCTGCACGCGGGCCAGCCGCTGCACCGCGCGGCTCACGGCGTCGAGCCGGTCGTCGGTCGATGACGAGATCAGGAATCCCAGGTGCACACGGCCGTCGTCGGCACGGGACGCGCGGCTCTCGGTCGCCAGGCCGTGACGGCGCACCAGGCTCTCGACCCGCCGCTCCACGCCTGGGTGCGGATCGGTCGTCACCCGCAGGTAGTGGTGACGCACGGGCGCGCCTTCGCCGCTGACCGGTGCGGCGTCTCGCGGCACCGGCCAGCGCACGGAGTTGCCCTGGGCGAGGTCGATCAGGTCGCCCAGCACCGCCGTGGCCGTCGGCAGGGCGCCGGCACCCTTGCCGAAGAGGCTCAAGTCGCCCGACGAGGCGCATCGCAGGTAGACGGCGTTGTACTCCTCCTCGACCGACGCGAGGAGGTGCCACGAGGGCAGCAGCGCGGGCTCGACGGCCGCGTCCAGCGTGTCGCCGGCGCGCGCCGCTCGGGCGATGAGCCGGATGCGGTAGCCCATGGCCTCCGCGAGGTCGCAGTCGTGGGGTCCGACCTCGCGAATGCCGCGCACCGGCAGGCGGTCCGGCCGGATCCACGTGCCGAAGGCGCGGTAGGCGAGGATCGACAGCTTCGCGGCGGCGTCGTGCCCATCCAGGTCGGCGCCCGGATCGGCCTCGGCGAGACCGAGCTGCTGCGCCTCGGCAATCGCCTCGTCGAGGGAGCAGTCGGACTCCTCCATGCGCGTGATGATGAAGTTGCACGTGCCGTTCACGATGCCGGCGAGGCTGCGAATCTCGTCGGCCCGATGGCTCAGGTGCCGGATGACGGGAATCGCGGCGGCGGCGGCCGCCTCGCAGTAGAGGGGCGTGCCCGTCCGCTGCGCCAGGACGCCCAGTTCCGCCAGCTTCGACGCCAGCAGTGACTTGTTGGCGGTCACCACCGGCTTGCCGGAGGCGAGCGCCGCCCGCAGCACGGGCTCCATGGCCATGCCACCCGCCGCTTCGACGACGACATCGACGTCGGGGTCGCTGACGACGTCGAGCGGATCGGCCGTGAGGGGAAGGGCCGCGACGCGCGCTGTTCGCGGCTTCTCCAGGTCGCGCACGGCGACGCGCGAGACACGGAATCGCACGCCGTAGCGTTCGGCAACGGCGTCGCGCTGGCGGTCGATCATCTCGAGCAGACCGGATCCGACCGTGCCACAGCCCACCAGGCCGATGCGGAGCTCGCGAACGGGTTCCTCGCCGACGCCGTCGAAGCGTGGGCGCGGCGCCGGACGCGCCGGCTCGCCGAATGCCCCGGCCCGCCGCAGCAAATCGGCCAGGCGCTCCTGGTCGGCCAGGAACGCGTCGTGTCCGTACAGCGAGTCGAGCTTCCAGAGCGACGAGTGCGCGCCGGCGGCCTGGAGCTGGCGGTGCAGCTCCACCTGCAGCCCCCATGGGAACAGCATGTCGCCGGGCACGCCGACCACCACCGTCTCCGCACTCAGGCCCTGCAGCGCATCGCGCAGCGCGCGAGCATCGTCAGCGATCGATCCGCGGTCGATGGCCTCGCTCAGGAGCAGGAAGGTGCGCACCGGAAATCGTTCCGCGAAGCGGCGGCCGTGATGATCGAGATACTCGGCCACCGGCGGTCGCGCGAGGCCCGGCACCAGGCGTCCGAACCGCGTGTCGAGCTCGTCGCGCCCGCGGTAGGTGAGCATGCCCAGCTGACGTGCGCGGCTCATGCCCGTGACGGGATCGCCGTTGTCGAGGCCGTCGCGCACGAGCTCCCGCTGCAGGTGGCGCGTGGCCGTTCCCCAGCCGTCCGGCCTGAGGCCCGCCGAAATGGTCACGAGCCGACGGCAGCGCTGCGGATGGCGCACCGCGAACGCCACGCCCACCATGCCGCCCAGGCTCGCTCCGACGAACGTCACCGGGTCGTGGCACCCGCAGCCGTCCAGCCAGGCGGCCACGAGGTCGGCGAGGCCCTGTACCGACAGCGGAGGCGGCGGGCCCTCGTCGAATCCGCGCCACGAGGAGCCGTTGCCGGGCCAGCACGGACAGAGCACGGTGGTGGTGGCGGGGTCGATCAGGTCCGGCGCCATGAGCGCCGGCCACCAGGGGTCGGCGGGGCCGTCGGGGGCGTCCCCGCCGAACGGGAACGGTGACGCCGTGATGCCGCCCACCACCACGACCGCCGGCGCGGTGCCGGGCTCGGGCCCGTACACCCAGCCCCCCAGCGTGACCGCCTCGAGGCGGTGGCCTTCGAGCTCGAGGACCGGGCTGGTGACGACGAGCGGGCGTGGACGTGCGAGGGCGGCAGTCGTGGTGGTCGGCATGGCCGTGGAGGCTCCGGAACCTCCAAGGCTATACCATAAAGCAACATATCTATCTGCGTAGATATGCCACTGTCCGCATCAGCGCAGCACGCGTTCGAAGCGTGCGAGCACGCCGCCCGCCTCATCGGCGATCGAGAGCTCCGTTCCCACGAGTGTCCACGACGCCGCACGCCGCAGGGCGTCGCGGAAGCGCCGGTCCAGGTCGCCCGGCAGGTGGCACGCCATCAGCGTGCCGAGGATCGGTTCGCGCACGCTCAGCGATTCCCCGGTCACCGTGACCTGCGCCCGGAGGGTGTTGCACCCGTCGGCGCCGCCAAGACCACCACCGGCTTCGAACACGAGATGCGGCTCGCGGGGGAGGTCGCTGACCTCGACGGGCGCGTCACCCAGATGCGTGAGCCGCCATCGACCCGAGGTGAGCGCCGCGGGGTCGGTCTGCGCGGGCGGGGGCGGAAGCTGGGCGGGTTGCTGCGAGATGGCGGCGAGGAGCGAAAGCGCAAGGACCAGCGGTGGCATGCCGGTAGGACGATGGACGCGGCGGCGCGGCCGGAGGCCCGCGCCCCTGCCCTCATGTCACCGTGCGGGGCCCGTCAGCGTCCGCAGGCGGAGGATCCAGTGGTTCGCGGCCACGTACAGCGTGCCGTCCGGCCCCCAGGCGACGTTCCCGGTGGGCACGCCGGTGACGATGCGGCCGAGGCGGGCGCCGTCGGGCGCCAGGACGTGTACGCCGCCCGGACCGGTAGCGAACAGGTGCCCGGCGCGATCGACCTCGAGCCCGTCCGGCAGTCCGTCCGACGGGTGGATCCACGCGGACGCCTCGGCAAACTCCCGCCCCGGGCCCACCGATCCGTCCTCGCGGACCGGATACGCCATCCAGACGGGCCGGCTTCGCTGCGAGTTCGACACGTAGAGCGTCCGCTCGTCTGGCGAGAACGCGATGCCATTGGGCAGGCGGATGTCGGTGATGACGGCCGTGAGGTCGCCCTCCGGTGTCAGCCGGAAGACGCCCTGGAAGGGCAGTTCCTTTCCGGGATCGTCGAAGGCGCCCGGCAGCCCGAAGATCGGGTCGGTGAAATAGAGGTCGCCGTTCGACCGGAACACGAGGTCGTTCGGGCTGTTGAGCCGGCGGCCCTGGTAGCGGTCCGCGAGCACGGTCAGGCTTCCGTCCGGCTCGATCCGAACCACCCGACGATCGCCGTGCTGGCAGAACGTCAGGCGGCCCCGTGCGTCGAAGGCGAGTCCATTCGAGCCCGGCTCTCCGCCGGCGAAGCGCTCCTCGCCGGAGTAGCCGCTGCGCGGCCGGAACAACCGCACGCCTTCGTCGGGGTGCCACGCGAAGATGGCGTTGCGCGGGATGTCCGAGAAGAGCAGCCGCCCGCGGGAAGCATCCCAGAGCGGGCCCTCCGCCCAGACAATGCCATCGGCCACGCGTTCGATCACGGCACCTGGCGCGATCAGGTCGTCCAGTCGCGGGTCCAGCCGTTCGATGCGGCCCACGGCTTCGGGCGCGGTCGCGTGGATCAGGGTCATCGTCGCCGCGGCCGCCGCCATCGTCACCGCCATTCCCGTCGTCATGGTTGCCGCTCCCGGACGGGCACCCGCGTCGCCGCGCGGCGGTGGCCGGGTGGAGAGGCCGCCCGCTTGCGCCCATTACGGGCTTCGTGGTTCACTCGCCCGCGCGTCGACGTCCCGCGCATTAGGAGGCGACCGTGCTCAGACTCGCAGCCGTTGTCACCATCGCGGCCCTGGCATCCGCGGCCGGGTCTGCGCGCCAGGACTATCCGCATGCGTTCCCGCGCACCGGGACCCGCCAGATCGTGGACACGCCGCGCGTCACGGTGTGGGAGGTGAACTGGATCCACGGCGTGCCGCAACCTTACCATCGGCACCGGTACGACATGGCCGGCGTCTACCTGCGGTTCGGCGAGATCACCGTGACGCGCCCCGACGGCACCGCGACCACGGGACAGGCCTTCGACGTGCCGCGCCCCTACTTCCAGCCGCGCGGCATCACGCACAAGGAAGAAGCGAAGGGACGTCCGGGCGATCCGGAACGGCTGGCCATCATGCTGGACCTGAAAGACGTCCCCGAGGCGGAGACGCCGCTGCCGGGCGGGACGCCGGACGCCTTTCCGCGCGACGGCGCGACCAACGTGCTCGAGAACGACCGGGTACGCATGTGGGATTACACGTGGACCGCCGGCGAGGCTGCGACGATGCGCCGGTATGCGCACGATGCGGTGGAGGTGATCGTGGCGGCCGGGACGCTCCTGATCCGCACGCCCGACGGCGGCGAGACCACGCGAATGGTTGCGCCGAAGGAGGCGCGCTTCGTGCCGCGGGGCACCGTGGAGGCCATCGAGGCCCGAACCGGAACGCCCAGGGCCATCGTGGTCGAGCTCAAGTAGGCCCCACGCAATCGAAAGTGCCGCGTCTCGAAACGGAGCAACTGCGCCGTTGGGACTGATGGCGTCAACTCCCCATTTGCGCACAAATCGGCAAGACTTGAAAGAACTCTAAACGCTTATATAGGCCAAATAAGTCGTCTGGCGTGGTTCTGGCAGCCCGGCCGTGCACATGGTCTCGGGTCGCCAGGTCAATTCTTGCGGGTTCGCCGGACGACTTTACACGGTCCCCACCCCCTCAGCGGGTTCGGCGCCCCCATTCGAGACGACACAGAGCGACAGGAGCCGTCAAGAATTCGCAAAAGGCACGCAATCGCCCGATGGCGCGATTCTGGCTTATGGATGCCGCGGGTTTCCCTCGGACCCACCTGCTCGAACCCCCCAGAGCATTTTCGACAACCAGAGACGATTTAAGACCTCGTCGGGGTCTCAGGGGATTCGTGTGCACGTTTTCGGTTCTGTCAGACACGGAGTGCGGATTGTGGCCACCGCGCTCGTCATGCTTGCGGCCTTCGCTTCTCTCGCCCACGCCCAGACGACCGTCACGGCGTCGTGGAATCGCAACACCGATGCGCTGACCGCGGGATACCGCATCTACTACGGCACATCGTCCGGCAGCTACCAGTGGAGTCTGGACGCGGGGAACCAGACGAGCGCGCCGATCACCGTTTCGCCCGGGTCGATCTACTACTTCACCGTCCGCGCGTACAACGCCGGTTACGACCTGGGGCCGCAGTCGGCAGAGGCGACGATCGACCTGCGGGCGACGACGCCTGCACCGACGCCCACGCCCACCCCCACACCCACGCCAACTCCGACTCCGACGCCTACTCCCACGCCGACGCCGACGCCTGCGCCGACCGCGCAAATCGCGGCCTCGCTCGTCGGAGCCACGACGGCGAGGGTCAGCTGGCAGACGACCAATGCCGCGTCGGTGACCATCAACGGTGTCGCCGTCGGTGCATCGGGATCGACGACGGTGGCCGTGAGTGGGACGACCACGTTCACGATCATCGCGCGCTCCTCGAGCGGGCAAACGGCCACGGCGAGCAGCACGGTGACCGTGGCGACCAGCTCGGCGCCCGGCGCGCCGAGAAGCCTGCAGCCAAGCGTCTCCGGTTCCTCGGTCACGCTGGCCTGGCAGCCTCCATCGTCGGGCGGGACGCCCACGACGTACCTGGTGTCGGTCGGAACGTCGAGCGGTGGCTCCAACCTCGCGAACGGCGTGTCGGTGGGCAACGTGCTGCGCGTGACCGGCAGCCTCCCGCAGGGCGTCTACTACGCCCGCGTGCGCGCGGCCAATGCCTCGGGCACCGGCCCGGTGTCCGCGGAGGTCCAGTTCCGCATCGGACGGCTACTCCGAACGCCGCGCAACCTCGCCGTGACGTGGCGGGACAACGTGGCGACACTGACCTGGACGGCCTCGGCGGCCGATACCGCCGAGGATGAGCCGAGCGGGTATGTGCTCGAGGCGGGCACGCTGCCCGGGTCGGCCGATACGGCCACGATCAACCTCGGCAACGTCACCAGCTACAGCGTCCAGGTGCCGCGCGGCCGCTACTACGTCCGCGTCCGGGCCGTGAACGGCAACGGCCAGTCCGATCCCACCACCGACCTGACCGTGGCGGCGCCCGGGGCGCCGGCTCGTCCGACGTCGCTCGTTGACGCCGGGAGCGGCAGCCAGGTGGACCTGCGGTGGACGGCGCCGTCAACCGGGGCGGTGCCGACGGGCTACGTGATCGAAGCCGGGTCCGCGCCTGGCCGCACGGACATCGCGAACATCGCCGTGGGGCCGACGACGCGCTTCGTCGCGGCCGTGCCGCCCGGCGTCTACTACGTGCGGGTGCGCGCCATCAACGCGCAGGGGCCGAGCGATGCGTCGAACGAGATCGTGGTCCGCCGCTGACGCCCGCATGTTTTACATACAGTGAAGTTTTTACCGTGTAAGCGGGAGCACTTCGAGCGCTAGAAATACGTCAGGAGGGGGCACGAAGCGACCGTAGCGACGATCGACCATCTCATCGTTATGGCATGGTCTTCGCGAAACGCGCGCAGGTTTGCCCCCGTTTCCCCCGCAGCACGTCCGCCACGCGTCCGCGTCCGTCCGGTTGGCTCACAGCCGCGGCGTCCGCGTGGTCGTGCGCGCGGCCGTCGTCGGGATCGCCCTCCTGCTCGGCGCGCTCGCATCCACCGCCGACGCCCAGGTCAGGGTGACGGCGGCATGGGACGCGAACAGCGATGCGCACACGCGCGGCTATCGCGTGTTCGTCGGACGCTCCCCGAGCAGCTACGAGGTGGAGCTCGACGCGGGGATGGCCACCAGCCTGCCCCTCGACCTGCCGCTCGGGGCCACCTACTTCATCGCGGTGCGGGCCTACAACAGCGTCGGGCAGTTCGGGCCGCCCTCGCCCGAGATGGCCGTGGACCTGTCGGGACCGCCCGGCCCGCCGAGCGACCTGCGGCCCAGCGTCAACGGGTCCGAGGCGCTCCTCGAATGGAACCCGCCGGCGTCCGGCGGCATGGCCGCCGGATATCTGGTGAGTGTGGGAACGGCCCCCGGCGCCGCGAACATCCTGAACGGCTTCCCGGTGGGCGGCGCGCAATCGGCGTCGGGCGTCCTGCCGCAGGGGCAGTATTTTGCCCGTATCCATGGGGTAAATGCGCTCGGCGTGGGGCCGCCGTCGATCGAGGTCGCCTTTCAGGTCAACGGCCCCTCGCCGCCGCTTGGGCCATCCGGCCTCTCGGTCAACTGGGCCGGAACCGTTGCCGTCCTGACCTGGACCCCTCCCGTCGCCGATCGTCCCGCTGACATGCCCACCTCCTACGTCATCGAAGCCGGCAGCAGTCCGGGCGCACGGGACGTGGCGGCCATCAGCGTCGGCAACGTCAGTGGCTATGCCGTGGATGTGCCACCTGGCTTGTTCCATGTGCGCGTGCGCGGCATCAGCCCGTACGGCGTGTCCAACCCCTCCAACGAGATCGTGGTGCAGGGACGCGGTGCACCCGAGCGGCCGACGGGGCTTTGGTCCACCGGCGCCGGGTCAACGGTGGAGCTTCACTGGTCGGCACCGGCCACCGGTGCGCCACCGACGGGCTACGTGATCGAAGCCGGCTCCGCGCCCGGCCTCAGCAACATCGTCGTCCAGGCAGTCGGCCCGCAGACGGCGTTCACGACAACGGCACCGCCGGGCCTCTACTACGTCCGTGTCCGCGCCGTGAACGCGCGCGGCGCCAGCGTCCCGTCCAACGAGATCACGGTCCGCCGCTGAGCGGGCGTCCGACGCGTGCGCGGCGCGCGTCATTTCTCTACAATCCACTCCGGCCCGCCGACCCGGCGGCCCGAAGGAGAACGGGACATGAGCGTGTCGACGCAGGCGGCCGTGGTGTGCGTGGTGTGGCTGACGGCAGCGGTACCGGCCTGGGCCCAGGCCGTGGCCGGACCGGAGAAGGCGCGCCCGGTGCAGGGCGACCCGGGGATCTCGTCGATGGTGGTCCTCGACCGGCCGGAGTTCCGCATCCTGCGGGATTACGCGGAACCGGGCGCCACCCGTCGCATGCACAACCACGCGGATGCGACGTACCAGGTGTTCGTGCTCGTCACGGGACACCTGCGGTTGACGATCGAGGGTGCGCAGGCTGTTGACGTCAACCAGGGCGAAGCCCTCTACCTCGAGGGTGGTGCGCGGCACACCTTCACCAACGTCGGTGAGGCGGCGGCCACGATCGTGGAGGTGTTCGGCAAGGGCCCGGCGCGCCCCGGCGATCGCGATGCCATGGCCGCGCTGGCGCGCGGTTTCGGGGCGGAACCGCCGAAACGCTAGGGCGCCGACGGTCGTATACCCGCAAGCGACCGCACGCCGGCTCGCCTTCCTGCCGCGGCTGGTCGCGGTCGTGTCGTACCTGGTTCCCTGGAGATCGCGCTCATGAAACTTGCCCCGGCCACCACCGCCCTGTTCGCCCTGCTGTGCCTGTCTGCGGCCACCGCCGCGCATGCGCAATCGCAGGCGCCGGCCAAACCCTTCGAGCCGCAGGTCGGCCAGCCCGGCAAGGACGTGGTCTGGGTGCCGACGCCGCAGGCGCTCGTCGACAAGATGCTCGACATCGCCAAGCTCACGCCGAAGGACTATCTGATGGACCTCGGCTCCGGCGACGGGCGCACGGTCATCACGGCCGCCAAGCGGGGCACCACCGCCAAGGGCATCGAGTACAACCCGGACATGGTCGAGCTGGCGCGACGCAACGCCGAGCAGGCGGGCGTCACCGACAAGGCGACGTTCGAGAAGGCCGACCTCTTCGAGACCGACTTCTCGAAGGCCCAGGTCATCACGATGTTCCTGCTGCCCTCGATCAACATGAAGCTGCGCCCGACGCTGCTCGACCTCACGCCCGGCACCCGCATCGTGTCCAACACCTTCACGATGGAGGATTGGGTGGCCGACGAGACCGCGCAGGTGAGCGAGGGCTGCACGAGCTGGTGCACGGCGCTCCTGTGGATCGTCCCCGCAAAGGTGGGCGGCACCGGGAGATGCCGCAGGGCGCACTGACCCTGACGCAGCAGTTCCAGATGCTCACGGGCAGCCTCGGCAACACGCCGATCACCGACGGCCGTGTCCGCGGAACCGAGGTGACATTCACCGCCGGCGGCCAGCGCTACACGGGTACCGTGTCGGGCAACACCATCAAGGGGTCGGGCTGGACGGCCACGAAGAAGCCGTAGCCTCGTCTCATCCGCTGTCTCAGGCGAACTTTATGAGACAGTATTGACTGATTAAAGACACTAAGGTAGGATGCCGATGTCTCTTGATGGGGGAGGCTCGGCCATGAATACCGACGACACCGGGTTCGAAGCCCGGATCGGCATTGCACTCGCCGAGCGCCGCGAGTCGGACCGGGTCACCGGTCCGTTCGACGCGTGGCGGCTCGATGTCCTCGACACCCCGGTGCGGTTGTTCGACATGAGCGACGGCGGCTGCTTCGTCAACGCCATGCACGAGCAGGAACCGGGCGTGCTGGTCGCGCTCAAGATCCACGTCCCGGACGACGGGTGGCTCGAACTGCAGGGGGAGACGCTGCACCGGCGTCCGGGCTTCGGGTTCTCCGTCCGATTCGTCAACGTCACCGACGAGCAGCGTCGCCGCCTCGCGCGCGCGCTCGAGGGCCTGCGCCAGCGGCGCTCCCGTTGACGCGCCCTCCAGTCTCCTAGCGATCGGTCAGCCGAATCGACTGCCGCACGCGGTCGAAGACCGGGACGTACGTGCGCTCCTGCTCGTCGGGCACCACCGTGACGTAGTAGAAGAGACTGCCGTCCGCGAGGAACGTCGTGTACAGGCCCACCCGCTCTCTCCCGCCGAGCGCCGACCGGCCCAGGAGCGGCGTCTCGATGGCGGTGCGATTCGAGATCCGCACCGTGGACTGATTGCCCGCCACCCGCATCTCGGGGTTGCCCTGCTGAAAGGCGCGCACCAGCGTGTCGGTGGCCTGCTGCAGGTCTCTGGACGACGCGCGGGCGACGCCGAGTTCCACGCCGTGGGTGAGCACCGACTGGCCGTCGTTCTGGCCGTAGCCATTGGGCGGCACGAACTTCACCGAGTTGTTCGCCGAGACCGCCTGCCAGTTGGTCGGCACGTTGACGCGGAAGAGGCGTCCTCCCTGCTCCGTCCGGTATCGCGAGGACGGCGCGGGGACGGGCTCGCCGATCCGGCCCGCACTCGCGGTTGACTCGCCGGAGCGCGACGATCCGCCGCCGCGCGCGAGGTCGGACATGGACTTCGCCGGCGGCAGCGACGAGAAGCGCTCCTTGACGCGCGCAAAGCCGCTCACGTCCGGGCGGCGGCCGATGGAGAGCCGGTCCGCTTCCTTGGCGATGTACTCGGAGCGGTTGCCGGGATCCGGGTGGCTGCTCAACCACTGGGGCGGTGCGCCGTTACCCTGCTTCTGAATCGTCTCGAACATCCGCGCCAGGTCCCTCGGGTCGTAGCCGGCGCGCGCCATGATCTGCGCGCCCAACAGGTCGGCCTGCTTCTGTACTCGCGGCTGTACTTGAGGAGCCACGTTCCCAGCCCGAACTGCGATCCCTGCGAGATGGCTTGGCCCCAGCCGCCGCCAATGACGGCGCCGGCAATGGCGCCGGCGAGCGCTCCGAGCTGGAAGCCCTGTGCCTTGGTGGCGTTGGCCGTGCCGTGCCGAAGCAGCACGTGGCTCAACTCGTGCGCCATCACGCCAACGACCTCGCCTTCTCCCGCCGCCGCGTCGAACATGCCGCGATTCACGAACATGGGCCCGCCGGGCAGCGCGAACGCGTTGATCTCCTTCAGGTTGACCGGCGTGAAGGAGTACTCGAACGCCGGGTTCTTGAGGTTCGCGGGTGCCGCGTCTACGAGGCGCCGGCCCAGTTCATCGAGGTAGCCGTCGATGCGCGCATCGTCGATGATGGGGTACTCGCGGCGGACCTCCGCGGCGGCCTCGCGGCCGATCTCGACGTCCTGTTCGGGCGTGTACTTGTTCTTGGGCGGTGTGATCGGCGTCTGAGCGCTGGCCGCCACGCCGCAGAACGCCACGGCGACGAGCAGACCCGCCATCGGCGCGCGCCGCGATGATCGAGTGTGTCGTGTCATGTGCTACCTCTTTGCATCAATCGTACCCGCAACCAGCCCGAGTGTAAGCGCTCACGCGCGGCATGTACCTTGCTCCGATTGATGCAGACAGTCGAAGTCCGGCTTTCACCCATCCCTGGGAGCTCGAGATGAAACGAATGTGGACACTGTTGGGGACAATCTTTCTCACCTCGGCCGTCGTGATGGCGCAGGTTCCGGACATCCCCAGGCTCGAGGAGCGGCTCGACGCCGCGCAGTCTGCGCTGGCCCGCGCCGAGCGCACGATGTCAACCACCGAGCACGCCAGCCTCCAGCGCGAGTTCGACGACCTCAGCGACGATCTGACGTATCTCCGCGTGAAGACGCGCCGCGGCGAGCGCGTGAGCGACAGCGAGCGTCGCGACCTCAGCGAGCGCATCGACCGCTTCATCCATCGAGCCGACGATCGCGGGCGCGCCACCGCCACACCCGGCCAGCGCGCCATCCCCGTGGGCACCGAGATCGACGTCCGCCTGCAGACGCCGCTCAACTCAGGCACCGCCCAGGTCGAGCAGCGCGTCGAGGCGACGACGATGGTGAACCTGTATCAGGGCGATGACCTCCTGCTCCCCGCCGGTGCGCTGCTCGTCGGCCACGTGGCCGCCGTCGACCGCGCATCCCGCGGCGATCGCAAGGGCAGCATCGCGCTCTCCTTCACGCGGCTGACGACCGACGGCGACACGCATGACGTGCGCGTGTCGGTCACGCAGGCGCTCGAGAGCGAGGGACTGAAGGGCGAAGCGGGCCGCATCGGCGCCGGCGCCGGCGTCGGCGCCATCCTGGGCGGCATCCTGGGCGGCGTGAAGGGCGCCATCACGGGCATCCTCATCGGCGGCGGCGGCGTGCTGGTGGCTACCGAGGGGAAGGACGTGGAGTTGCCGACGGGGACTGTGTTGCGCGTGCGGTTCGACTCCGCCGTGCCTCTTGTTGACTGACTGGATGAAGGCGTCCATTGACAATTGTCAATTGTCAATCGGGCGATTCATCGGGCCATTGAGGGATTGATGCACGGCGCATTCGATTTCGTCACTGCGCCAATGCCCCAATGCGCCAATGCCCCAATCCGATTGCGTCAATGCGCCAATCATCAATCCCCGGATGAATCGCCGGATCGACAATCGACAATCGTCAATGAACGCTCCTAGTACGTCCGCCTCGCCACCCACTCCCGGTACAGCGAGTCGCTCACCACATACCGGCTGTCGTGCTTCATCACGAGGTCCTGCTTGACGAGGGCGGCCAGTGACGACTGCACGCTCGACGCGCCGGGCAGGCGATGCCGCATCCGGACGTCGGCCGACAGCAGCTCGCGGCCGTCCTCGAGGACGAGGGCACGCAGCACGGCGCGTTGTGCCAGCGTCAGGCGCTGCCAGGCCTCCTCGAAGGCGGCATGGTGTTCGCCGAGCAGGCGCGTGAGTGTCGCGTGCAGGTCGTCGAGGCCCGCGCTTCGCCTCCCCGCCACGCGCACGTCGTCCCACGTTTCGTGGGCCAGGCGCTGCACGTCGTAGGGGACGTTGCCGGCCAGCTCCACGATCGCGTCGCCCAGCCCCTCCTCCGGTGCGACGCCGCTCGACTGGAAGCGCTCGTCGAGGAAGCCCGCGAACACGCGCGGGTCGATCTTGCCCAGGCGGATGACGGGCCCGGCCTTGTAGAACGGCCGCTTCGGCTCCAGCATGCGTTCCATGAGCGAGGGTTCCGAGCCGGCGAAGACGTAGCCCACCTGCCGCTGATCCTGGACGGCCGCGCGGAGCGCGTGCTCGACGGTGGCGCCGTCGAAGGCCGTGATCGCCTGGAACTCGTCGAGCATCACGGCCATGCGCTGGCCGCGGGCGGCCGCGATGCGTCCCGGCAGGGCGAAGACCTCCGAGGCCAGCCGCGCGGCGTCGCGCGCGGTGCGCACGGCGGGGAAGCCGAGGGTGACGCGGCCCCGGCCCGCCGGGCCGTCGATGCGCAGCTCCGGTCGCACCGCGTCGAGGAGCTCCGCCGTCCAGCGCCGCAGGCGGGCCAGCGGCGTCCCGGCGCTCACGAGCGCCTGCGCGTACGCCTCCAGGAACCCGATGTAGGAGCTCGACGCGGCCACCGTCACTTCCACGGTCATCACCCGCTGGCGCGCCAGCCCGCGCAGGACGTCGCGCACGAGCGACGACTTGCCGTAGCGGCGGGGCGAGATCAGGAACACCTTCTGGCCCTCGCCCAGGTCCTGGGCGAGGCGGGCGCGCTCGGCCTCGCGGTCAGCAAAGGCGCCGGCGGTGACGATCTCGCCGTAGACGAAGGGATTGCCGCGAGCCATTACGTGAGTATACGTAATCGTTACCGCGAATGCCGTATCGGAGTACCATGCGGTCCATGGCCGGACTGCTGGAAGCCATCGAGATCAAGCGCAAGATGTACTTCGAGTTCGAGGATGCGCCGTACCACTGCCTCGACGTCGAGGTCTCCAAGCCGACCGCCCGAGGCGGGCAGACGCTCGTGCGGCTCAAGATGCGGAACCTCCTCACCCGGGCGGTCTTCGACAAGACCTTCAAGGCCGGAGAGAAGTTCCGCGAGCCGGACCTCGACTTCGTGCCGGCGGCCTATCTCTACAGCGACGCCGACGGCTGCCACTTCATGGACCAGTCCAGCTTCGAGACCCTCACGCTCGACGCCGAGGTGCTCGGCGACGACCGGCTGCTGCTGTCGGACAACCTGCAGGTCCAGGTCCAGCGCTACAACGGGCGGCCCATCGGCGTGTCCCTGCCCCCGCTGGTCGAGCTGGCCGTGACCCAGACGGAGCCCGGCGTCCGCGGCGACACCGCCAGCGGCGGCGTGACCAAGCCCGCGACGCTCGAGACCGGCCTCGAGGTCCGCGTCCCGCTCTTCATCAAGGAAGGCGAGCGCGTGAGGGTCCACACCGAAACCCGCGAGTTCGCCGGCCGCGCCTGACCGCCCGGCGGACGGGCTATGCTGGGGTCATGAAGGCCCTGACACTCGCCGCCATCGTCGTCGGGTTCGTCGCCGTCGCCGCGGGACAGGAGAAGCCCGTTCCGGACGACTCGCTCCGCATCGCCATCCCCGGCTGTTCCAAGGGCGTCGTCTTCACCGTCACCGAGAGCCCCGAGCACGAGTCGCGATCGTCGGTCGCACCGGGCCGGCGGTTCCGTCTCGCCGGGCCGAAGAAGCTGCTGGAGGAGATCAAGGCGTGGGAGGGCGCGGTGATCGAGGTCACCGGGCTCATCAAGAAGGGCCAGATCGACGAGCGCGGCATCTCGCTCGGCGGCGGGGTCCGCGTCGGTCCGGGCCCGACGCCCGGCAGCGCCGTCGGACGCAATCCCAACTTCTCGCAGATCGTCCTCGACGTCGAGGGCTGGCGGCCGCTGACGGGCGCCTGTCCGAAGCGCTGAGCCGCGGCCTCAGGCCGGCACCGTCAGCACCGGACACGTCGCGTGCCGGACGATGTGATTGGTCGTCGATCCGAACATGGCGATGTCGAGCGCGTTCCGTCCGCGGACGCCCAGCACGAGAAGGTCGGCCCCCGCGGTGCGGGCCTCCTCCAGCAGCTCCACGTAGGGCTTTCCGAAGCGCACCTGAGGTCGCACGTCGAGACCGGCGGGCAGGGTGGTCGCCAGGTCGCCGAGACGATCCGACGCGCCGTCCTCGAGATATTCCCGGTACTCGTGGAGCGCCCTCGCCTGCTCGGGCGGCACCCCGGCGCCCGTGGCCTCTGGCGGTTCGTGCCAGGGCCACTCGATCACATGCAGCAGCGTGAGCGTGGCGCCGGCCGCCTGGGCCAGCGTGGCGGCCGCCTGGACGGGTTCGTTCGTGCCGTCCGTCAGATCGACGGCGCAGATGACGTGCGTCACCCCTGCCGGCGAGGCCTGCACGCCCGGCGGCACGGTGAGGACGGGGCACGGCGCCTGCCGCAGGACCTTCTCGGTGACGGATCCCAGGATCAGGTGACGGAACCCACCCGCGCCATGTGTGCCCATGGCGATCAGGTCGGCCGGCAGGGTGCGGGCGAGCTCGAGGATGGCGCCCACCGGTTCACCGGGCACGACGCTCACCTCGACGCGGATGCCGGCATCTGCGGCCACGACCGAGGCCGCCTGGTCGGCGAGCCGATCGATGGTGTCGGCGTCGGGCGGCAGCGCGCCACCGGCGTCGGGGACGGGCAGCGTCGGCGGTCGCGCGACGCTGGCGTAGGCATGGAGGACGGTGAGGCGGGCGTTCCAGAGCCGCGCCAGGGGGGCCGCGCGATCGACGGCCGTTGTCGACGCGTCGGAGAAGTCCACGGGGCAGAGGATGCGTCGAATCTGCATGGCGGGTCCCTGCGACCGCGCCGATGCTATCAGATCGACTCGTGACCGCCGGCGGGGGAATCGGCCCGTGCCGATCCCCCCGGCGTGGCTATTGCGGCGTGTAGTAGACCCAGGCGCCCGGGTCGGCGTCGTCCCACTGGCAGTACTGCGGGCGTGCGAGCCAGTCCTGCGGGATGTCGCCGATGGGGGCTCCCGGCGGCGCCGGGGCCGCCGGCAGCATCTTGAACGTCTCGGCCGGCCGCTCGAGGAAGCGCTTGATGTCGGCGGCCAGGAGCAGGCCCTGCGCCGAGTCCGCATCCGACTTGCCGCTGGCCGACTTCAGCCGCGCGGCGAGCTTGTCGAGCTTGTAGCTGGCGACGGCGCGCACCTGGCCGCTCTGGGCGACCGTGGCGAGCCACGTGAGCCGATCGACGAGGACGCGTTCGGCCGCGCGCCGTACCTCTTCTTCGTACGGCGAGGCAGTCGCCGCGTCGAAGGTGGCCGCGGTGAGCCGGTCGATCACGGTGTCGAGGCCGGGCAGGCCCGGGTCGAGCGCGTGCTGGGCCACCATGCGCGCGGCGCGCGTGGGCTGCAGCACGAACCCGATCGTGACGTCGGCGGCGATGGATCCCGGAGTGATCGGGTCGAAGCCGTCGCCGGTCGCGCGGGGGAAGAGCTCGCGGTGGACGCCGAAGCCGGGCGGCCGCGGCGGGATCAGGCCGAGCAGCGCGGTCGGGAGCGCCAGTTCGGAGGGCTTGAGCGTCGCCGTGAGCGCATCCAGCGCCTTCTGCTGGTTCGCCGCCGACTCCCACTTGGTGGGCGTGCGGCCGTCGCCGCGCATGGCGTACGTAGTCCTGGCCCGCGATCATCGACGCGGCGCCCTCGACGGCGTAGCGGTGGTACATGAAGACCGGCACCAGCGGTTCCTCGATGGTGGTCATCGGCGCGCCGGTCCGGATGGTGTGCTCGCCGATGCGGTCCAGCGCCGCGCGCCGCACCTTCATGATGCGGTTCAGCTCGTCAGCCTGGTTGGTGCCGTTGGACCACTGCTCGGTCCGCGGGTGGATGTCGGTGTCCTGGTTGGTGAAGTAGCGCAGGTCCTGCGCCCAGGCATCGTCGAGGATCTTGGTGAGGGCGGCGTCCTCGTCGGCGTTGGCGGGGAACTGGCGGTAGCCGAAGTTGATGGCCACCTTGTCCCAGTCGCCGATGCGCGCCTGGTAGGCGTTGGACAGGTCGATGGTGCCGTCCGCCTTGAGCTCCTCGAGCGGATGCGGGTAGTCCATGACCGAGATCCAGCCCTTGCTGCTGTCGTAGTAGTTGTGGCCGAGGCCGAGCGTGTGACCGACCTCGTGGGCCGACAGCTGACGGATGCGGGCGAGCGCCGTCTCGTACGCACCGCCGGACGCTCGGTGCCGTTGGTATAGGGCGAGAGCAGGCCCTCGAAGATCATGTAGTCCTGCCGGTCGCGCAGCGAGCCGAGCGTGACGGTGGCCTTGATGATCTCGCCCGTGCGCGGGTCGGTGACCGAGCCGCCCGAGCTCCAGCCGCGCGTCGAGCGGTGGACCCAGTTGATCATGTTGTAGCGGATGTCCATCGGGTCCGCGCCCTCGGGCAGCACGTCCACCTTGAACGCATTGCGGAAGCCGGCGGCCTCGAAGGCCTGGTTCCACCACGAGGCGCCGTCGATGAGCGCCTGACGCACATCGGCGGGCGCACCCGAGTCCACCCAGTACTGAATGGGCTGCACGGGCTCGCTCATGGCCGCCGACGGATCCTTCTTCACCAGGCGGTGGCGGCGCAGGTAGCGGAACTGGATGGACTCGGCGATCGGCTGGCTGTAGTCCACGAAGCTCAGGCCGCCGTAGCCGGCGCGCGGGTCGTCGATGCGGGGCTTGAAGTTGCCGTCGGGCAGCTCCACGAGCGACATGTGCTCGCGCAGCGTCACCGAGTCCGGTGAAGGCGTCACGCTGCCGACGCTGCCCGAGAACAGCCCGCCGCCGCGTCCGAACGGACCCGCCACCTGCGGCGGCCCGATTTCATCGGGCCCCTGCGAGGGCCCGCCGCCGCCGCCGCGTCCACCGCCGCCCGCCTCGTTGACGAAGGTCAGCGTCATGTCGATCTCGGTGTTCTTCGGGAAGCCCTTCGTGTTGGGCAGGTAGAACGCGCTGCGCGACTTGTCCAGGCGGTAGTTGCCCGGGCGCAGGCGGTTGCCGGCATTGTGCACGTCGCGCAGGAGGAAGTCGGTGGCGTCCACGAGCACGCGATCACCGGACTCGGCGGCGACCGTGAAGCCCCAGAGCACCGACTTGGCGAAGGAATCCTCCACCGACTTGCGCTCGAGCGGATTCGGGCTGGTCGAGCGGAACGACTGGTTGCCCTGCACGAGCAGCACGCGCGGACCGATGCGCTGGAATGTCACGATGCGGCCCTGGCCGCCCTGGCCGCGGTCCAGGCCGATGTCGTTGGACCCGAGGCCCGCCGACAGGCCCGTCGAGAGCAGGAAGTCGGTGTCGAACCGCGGAATCTCGATGAACATCGACCCGGTGCGCTCGTCCCAGTAGAGCGGGAAGTAGCCGTCGATCTTGCGCAGGTTCGCCACGCGCTCCTCCACGGGAGGCGGCGGGGTGGCGGCCCGCTGTGCGGCGGGCGGCTGCTGGGCCGACGGCTGCACCGCCCCACCGAGCAGGAGCAGGGGGAGCAGGGTGAGGGTGGACGTGCGTATCACTGTGGTTCTCCTGAGCTGGTGGGTGGAAAGGGAAAGTTTAGTGCATGTCGGCGGCGTATAGGAGCTTGGGAAACATTGACGATTGTTGATTGATGATCGGGTGATTCACCGGGGCATTCGGGCATTGATGCAGGGTGACATTCGATGGCATCAGTGAGCCATTGGTCCAATGCGCCATTCATGATTGGGCATTGGCACAATCGACAATCCCCGGATGAATCGCCCGATCGTCAATCGACAATCGTCAATGGGCGCGACTCACCGGTCAGGGCACCGTTACATGGTCGCCGGCGAGCGCCGGCGTATGCACGGGAGCCGACGCGCCCTGGTGGCCGCCTCGAACGCGTAGCCGAGCGCCAGCAGGCGCGGCTCGCTGAAGGCGGGCCCGAAGAACGAGATGCCGACCGGCAGCCGGTCGCTCGTGAACCCGGCGGGCACGATGAGGTCCGGGTAGCCGGTCAGGTTGGCGATGTTGGTGGCGCTCGGCGTCCCGCCGCCGTCCGCCGGACCCGCGACGAGCCCGGGGCGGCGCGTGGCCGTGGGATAGACGATGGCATCCAGCCGGTCGGCGGCCAGGAGGCCGTCCACCACCTGGCGGATGGCAGGCAGCACGTGGTCGTGGACGGCCACGTACTGCGCATCGCTCAGCGAGCCGCTGTTGACCTCGGTCACGAAGAGCGACCAGCGCGGCGGGTTCGGCTGTGCGCCGTCGCCGCGCGGCGAGGTGAACTGCCGCGCCCGGGCGATCAGGTCGAGCAGCGTCTTCGGATACTTCGCGTCCAGGGTCTCGAGATACGTGCCGATCTGCACCGGGAACTCGGGGCGGCGGATGGCGTTGTAGAACTCGCCCTTCGCGTCGAGGAGCCAGCGCGGGTAGCGGACGTCCACGACGGTGGCGCCGGCGCGCCGCATGGCTTCGATCGCCGAGGTGACGACCCAGTCCACCTCCTCGTCCGCGCCCATGAAGTCGCGCGCCACGCCGATGCGGGCCCCCTGCAGCGCGTTCGCGTCCAGGAAGCGGGTGTAGTCGGACTCGGAACGGCCCTGGCTCTTGGACGTGGCCCCGTCCGCGGGATCGACGCCCGTCATGACGCCCAGCATGGCCGCGACGTCTGCGACCGAGCGCGCCATCGGGCCGGCCGTGTCGAAGGAGAGCGCGAGCGGGATGATGCCGTCCCGGCTCAGCAGGCCGTGCGTGGGCTTCAGCCCCGCGATGCCGTTGGCCGTCGAGGGACCACGCACCGAGCCACCCGTGTCAGTGCCCAGGCCTCCCATCGCGAACGCCGCCGCCACCGCCACACCGGTACCGCCCGACGAGCCCGACGGGGACCGAGCGAGGTCATGAGGGTTGAGCGACTGGCCGCCCAGCGAGCTGAGCGCCGCCCCCGAGGCGAACTCCGACATGTTCACCTTCGCCAGGATGATGGCGCCCGCGTCCCGCAGCTTCTTCACCACGAAGGCATCGTCGGGCGGCACCGAACCCTCGAGCAGCACCGAGCCGCCCGTGGTGGGCATGTCGGTCGTGTCGAAGTTGTCCTTCAGGACGAACGGGATGCCGTGCAGCGGTGAGCGTGGGCCCCTGGCGGCGCGCTCCTGGTCGAGCGCCCGCGCCGTGTCGAGGGCCTTCGGGTTGAGCGCCATCACCGCGTGCAGCGACGGGCCCTGGCGGTCGTAGGCCTCGATGCGCGCGAGGAACTTCTGCACGAGCGCTTCCGACGTCAGGGTTCCTGCGGCGAAGGCCGCGTCGAGATCGGCGATGGTCGCCTGGTCCAGCGGCACCTCGCGGGCGGCCGACGAGGGCTGGACGCACAGCCACGCAAGGAGCAGCACGAGCGGAACGAGACGCAGGCGGAGTCGCATGGCGCTTCACGGTAGCAGACGACAGAGCCGTCGTCTTGCGCATCGTGGCGATGGGCCCCATGCGGCGCGTGCATGGGCTGGCGGCTCCGACCCGCGGCCGCGCGAGCCGCGAGCCTCGCTGTGCGGTTTAATGTGTCGTGACCGCGAGAATCGTCTTCAAGATCGTGGACGAGGCGAGCTGGCGCGCCGCCGAGGCCGTCGGGCGCTTCGACGGCTCACCCGTGGACCACCGGGACGGCTTCATTCACCTGTCCACCGCCGAGCAGGTCGCCGAGACGGCCTCCCGGCACTTCGCCGGCCGCAGCGGCCTCCTGCTCGTCGCCATCGCCACGCGCGCACTGGGCGACGCGCTCCGCTGGGAGCCCTCGCGCGGGGGCGCGTTGTTCCCGCACTTCTACGGGGCGCTGTCGCCGGACGACGCGATTGCGGTGGTGCCGCTGGAACTCGACGAGTCGGGACGCCACGTCCTGCCGATGCTCGACGCGCCGCCGTATACACTCTGATCGATCGTGGCGTGGCTCTTCCTGGCGGCCTACACCCTGAGCGGCGTGGCCGGGCTCATCTACGAGGTCACGTGGACGCGCCTGCTCACGCTGCATCTCGGCCACACCACGGCGGCGGCCTCGACCGTCGTGGCGGCCTTCCTCGGCGGCCTGGCCGTCGGCGCCGCGCGCGGCGGCGCGCTCGCCTCGCGCCTGTCCCGTGACGCCGCGCTTCGTGCCTACGTCGTGCTCGAAGTCGTCGTCGTGGCGGCGGCGCTGCTCCTTCCCTGGGAACTGCGGGCCGGCACCGGGCTGCTGGCACGGGTACGCGGACGGCGCAGGCGGGCTCACGTTCGGGGTGATCCGGCTCGCGTGGTGCCTGCTCATGGTGTTCGTGCCCGCCCTCGCCCTGGGCGCCACGTTCCCGATGGCCGTTCGCTGGTTCGCCAGCAGGCGCGCCACCCCCGCGCGGAGCAGCGGCGCGCTCTATGCCCTCAACACGACGGGGGCCGCGCTCGGCGCCGTGCTGGCCGGCTTCGTCCTCGTGCCCGCCATCGGCATCTCCGGATCGACCGCGGTCGCCATGGCCGGCAGCCTCGCGGCGGCGGGTGCGGCGTGGGCGGCCGGCCGCCGTTCGCCCGTGCCCGACGTTGCGCCATCCGTCCGCGGGGCCGACGTCGCGCAGCCACGGGGGCGCCGACCGGTTCGCGAGGCGTCGCCGGACGGTCACCCGTGGTTGGCCGCCGGAGTACTTGGCCTGTCCGGCTTCGCCGCGCTCGTGCACGAGATCGCGTGGACGCGGATCCTCGCCCTGGTCCTCGGCCCGACCACCTACGCCTTCGCGGCCGTGCTCGCCGCGGTCGTCACCGGCGTCGCCCTGGGGTCGGCCGCCGGTGCCGCCCTGCTGAATCGTGTGCGCCGCCCCGCGGCTTGGCTGGCGGGCGCGCTCGCGCTCGCGGCCGTGTCCACCGCCTGCACCTATCTCCTCGCGGGCGACCGCATCCCCAGCCTCGTGGCCCGCGAGATGGCCACCGCCGCCGATCCCATGGCCAGCCTCCTGCGTCAGGGCGCGTGGCTGACCGCCGCGCTCGTCGTCCCCACCGCGGCCTGCCTCGGCGCCGCGTTCCCGCTCGCGCTCGCCCTGGCCGGCGACGCGGCCGCGCGCCTCGAGGCGCGATTCGGCGCGATCTATGCCGTGAATACCGTGGGGTCGGTGGCGGGATCCCTCGCGGCCGGGTTCGTGCTCATCCCGGCCCTGGGACTGCGCGCCACCCTGCAGGTGGCGTGCGCCTGCCTGGTGATGTCGGCCGTGGTGGTTGCGGTGCGCGGGGCCATGGGGACCATCGCGCGCGCCGCTTCCGCGGTGGCGGCCGTGGCCGCCGCCCTGGCGATCGCGATCGGCCCCTCGTGGGACCGCGAACTGCTGGCCAGCGGCCCCTACATGTACGCCCCGTTCGTGCCCGCCGATCTCGACCTCGACACGATGCTCCGTGCCGGCTCGCTGCTCTACTACCGCGAGGGGGCCGCCGCCACCGTTTCAGTCAAGCGTCTCACCGGGACGACGACGCTTGCCGTGGACGGGAAGGTGGACGCCTCGAACCGCGGCGACATGCTCACGCAGAAACTCGTGGCCCACCTGCCGCTTCTGCTGCACCCCGACCCGCAACGCGTGGCCGTGATCGGCCTCGGCAGCGGCGTCACGGCCGGGGCCGTCCTCGCGCATCCGGTCGCGCACGCCGATGTCATCGAGATCTCCCCCGAGGTGATCGAGGCCTCGCGGTTCTTCGCGCGCGAGAATCACGAGGCGCTGGCGGACCCGCGCGTCCGCCTGATCGTCGGCGACGGCCGGTCGCACCTGCTCCTGTCGCGGACGCAGTACGACGTCATCGTGTCCGAGCCCTCGAATCCGTGGATCGCGGGCGTGGCGGCGCTCTTCACCCGCGAGTACTTCGAGACCGCGCGCGCCCGCCTGGCCCCGGGCGGCGTCTTCTGCCAGTGGGCGAACGCCTACAACATCAGCGACGAGGACCTGCGGTCCATCGCCGCCACGTTCCTGGCGGCGTTTCCGCACGGCACCCTCTGGCTGGTCGGCGGCGACGACGTGCTGATGGTGGCATCGGATGGTCCGCTGGACACGCGGCTGGCCGAGCTCGCGGGCCACATGCAGAGGCCGGGCGTCGCTGCCGACCTGGCCGACGTGGCCGTGCACGACGCCTTCTCGCTGCTGTCGCTCTACGTGGCCGGGCCCGCCGGGATCGCGCGCTATGCGGCAGAGGCGCCGCTCCTCACCGACGACACCATGCGCCTCGAGTTCTCGGCGCCTCGCGAGCTCCATCACGAGCGCGCGGGCGGGAACGTGTCGGCGCTGACGGCCGTCGCCGACACCGACGAGGCGCCGCTTGCCGTGCGCGAGGCGACGGCGCGCGCAGGCGCCGCGGGCTGGAGGAATCGCGGGCTGATGATGGCAGCGTCCGACGTCCACGCCCGCGCCTACGAGGATTTCGTGCGGGCGCTCTCGATGGACGTCACCGACGCGGCCGCCCTCGAGGCGTTCGTGCGCACGGCCACCCTGACCAGCCGTGCGCCCGAGGCGCTCGTGGCCCTGCAGGACCGCGCGGGTGCGTCTGGAGAATCCGGCGCCGGCGGCACCGCGGCGCCGATGTCCGACCCACACGTGCTCGTCGCCATCTCGACGCTCCAGGCGGCGGCCGGCCTGACCGAGGACGCGGTGGACACGGCACGTCGCGCGAGCCGCGTCGGCCCGCCGGGTGATACGCGCGGACTCGAGCAGGTGGCATCCCTGCTGGCCGAGTCGGGCAACACCGTCCGTCTGGATGAGACCGTCGCCGAGCTCACCACCCGCGCTCCGGACCGCGCGCCGACCCTCTACTACGCCGCGGTCGCCCAGTTCCTGCACGGCAACCCGGAGCGCGCGTTCGCGCTCGCCGGTCGTGCGATCGACGCCGACGCGACGTTCGCGCCGACCTACGACCTGGCTGGCGCGGCCGCCCTCAAGCTCGACCGGCCCGACGAGGCGCGGAAGGCGTTTCAGACCTCGCTCACCTTCGACGCGCACGACAGCGCGGCGTACACCAACCTGGGCCTCCTCGAGCTGGCCGCGGGCAACCGCGCCGCGGCTCGCGGATACTTCGCCGAGGCGCTCTGGCTCGTGCCGCAGTCCCGCGTCGCCCGCGAGGGCCTCGCGCGCAGCCGCTAGGCCACGCGCGGCGGCGTCCCTGCCGTCACATCCGGCCGCTAGGATGGGACATGGACATCGGACACTCCGAGACGCGGCTGCACCAGAGCCTTGCCGACATCCTGCGCCTGCTCGAGCGCCACCGGGTGCTCGACGCCATGGCCCACCAGCAGGAAGGCCGGCGCCGCGACGTCCTGGAGAACCTGCAGCACCGCCAGAACCTGGCCGAGCTGCACCGGCGTCTCCGCGTGATGCACGCAGCCGACATCGCGTACGTGCTCGAAGCCGTCCCGGTAGACGACCGCCGGACCATCTGGGACGAGGTCGCAGCGGATCGGGCCGGCCGGTCTTCGTGGAGGTGAGCGCCGCTGTTCGTGCCTCGCTCGTGGAGATGACGCCGACCGAGCGGATGGTGGCACTCCTGATTGGCCTCGACCCCGAGGACCTCGGCTACGTCTGGAGCTCGCTGCCCCGTGACCTCGTCGACGATGTGACGCGCGCTCCAGTCCGTTGACCGCTCCGTGTTCGAGCAGGCGATTCAGTACCCCGCCGTCCTCGGTCGGCCATCACATGAGCCGCGAATGGGTGGCGGTGCCGGACACCGACACGGTAGGTGGCACGCTCGACGAGCTGCGCCGCCGTGGCGAGCTGCCCCCGCAGACCGATCACGTCTATGTCGTCGATGCCCGCCAGGTGCTGCGCGGCCTCGTGCCGCTGCCCGCCCTGCTCGTCCGCGATCCGTCCACCGCGATTGCGAGCCTGGTGCTGGACGAGGCCGTGACCTTCACGCCGACCAGCGACGTGAACGATGCCGTGAACGCCTTCGAGCGCTACGACCTGATCTCGGCGCCGGTGCTCGACGGTCGCGGCAAGCTGGTGGGCCGGCTCACCGTGGACACCGTGATGGACGTGCTGCGGGACGAGTCGAACCTCCAGGCCCTGCGCACGGCCGGCCTGCGCGGCGACGAGGATCTCTTCGCGGCGCCGCTCACGAGCGCGCGCAACCGGTGGCCGTGGCTGGGCGTCAACCTGGCCACGGCGTTCGTCGCGACGCGGGTCATCGGTCATTTCGAGGGCGAGATCCAGCAGATGGCATCGCTCGCCACGCTCATGCCCATCGTCGCGAGCATCGGCGGCAACACCGGCAACCAGACGATGGCGCTGATGATCCGGGCACTGGCGACCGACCAGGTGCAGGCGGCCAACGCCCGCCAGCTGCTCCGGAAGGAGCTGTGGGTCAGCATCCTGAACGGTTCGGTCTGGGGCCTGCTGGTCGGCGCCTGCGCCGTCGTGCTCTACGCGCGGCTCGGGCTGGGTCTCGTCATGTCCGGCGCCGTCGTCCTCAACCTCGTCGTCGCGGCGACGGCCGGGGTGTTGATTCCGATCGGTTTGCACTCGGCCGGGCGCGACCCGGCACAGGGCGGGAGCGTGCTGCTCACCTTCGTGACCGACGCGATGGGCTTTTTCCTCTTCCTGGCGCTGGCGCGCGTCTTCCTGCTGTAGCGGCAGCGGTGTCCGTGGCGCCCTGCCACAGGAGCATCACGGCGTAGGCGCGCCACGGTTGCCACGACCTTGCCCTCGCGACGAGCGTGCGCGGCGTACAGCCGCCCACCGCCTTGCGCACCACGAGATCCGCGCTCGGGAAGGCGTCGGCGTCGCGGAACACGCGCATCGCGATGTAGGACACCGTCCATGGCCCGATGCCCGGCAGCGAGAGCAGTGCGTCGGTCGTGGCGGCGACGTCCTCTGGAGCGGCGTCGAGCGAGATCCGTCCATCGTCCACGGCGCGCGCCAGGGCGCGGATGGACGCCGCGCGTGCGGGCATGACGCCCGCGCGCTCGACGGGCGCCTCGACGAGCTGCGCGGGTGTGGGGAAGAGATGGGTGAGGCCGGCATCACCGGCGACCGTGGTACCGAAGGCCGCGGCGATGCGGCCCGCCAGCGTGGTCGCGGCCCGTACCGAGACCTGCTGGCCGAGCACGGCGCGCACCGCCAGCTCGAAGCCGTCCCACGCGCCGGGGACGCGGATGCCGGCGTGGGCCGACCAGTGGCGGCGGAGTTGCGGATCGGCAGCGAAACGACGGCCGACGGGCCGCGGGTCGCTATCCAGGTCGAACATCCGCCGCACGCGCGGCACCACGTCGGACGGGGTCGCCACGGGATGCCGGATGGACAGTCGCAGCGCGTCGCCGCGGGCCGCGAGGCCAACCGTCATCGTGCCGGCGAGGCCCTCGTGGCTGAAAGTGCGGTGGTAGGCGTCCGGCGTGACGAGCTCGACGCCGGGCGTGGCGCGCGCCGCGAGGAATCCGACAAGGGCGGTCCAGTCGTAGGGGCCCCGGAAGTCGAGGGCGACCCGCCGTTCGCGGCTCGGCATCTCAGCAAGATACCGCGCGGACGTGCCGCGCCGGTTTCGCCGTAGAGTGGCTGCCATGTCGTCGGTGTCGCCAGGCCGTGCCTGGTTCGGGTTCTGGCTCCTCACACTCATCTGGGGCTCGTCGTTCCTCTTCATCCGAATCGGCGTCGAGGAGCTGACGACGTTTCAGCTCGTGTTCTACCGGACGGGGATCGCCGCCGTCGGGCTCGGCGCGGTCGTCCTCGCCCGCCGCGAGCCCCTGCCATCCGGACGGGCGGCGCGCGACGTTGTCTTCCTGGGCGTCATCAACACGGTGCTGCCGTTCGGGCTGATCACCTGGGGCGAGCGGTTCATCGAAAGCGGGCTGGCGGCGCTGCTCCAGGCCACGGCGGCGCTCTTCACGCTCGTCATCGCGCACTTCATGTTCGCGGACGAGCGGATCACCCCGCGCAAGGTCCTGGGCCTGCTCTTCGGGTTCGCCGGCGTCGTGGTGCTCGCGACCCGGAGCGGCGGCGAGCACGTGGAGGTGGCGGAGCGTGACTACCTGCTCGGCCAGCTGGCCATCGTGCTGGCGTCGCTCTGCTATGCCGTCGGCGGGACCTACAGCCGCCGCGCGATTCAGAAGCGGCTGACACCGATCGTCGTGGCTGCCGGCACGATGACGGTGACCGCGGTGATCACGGGCATCCTGGCCTGGACCGCGCCACTGCTGGGCGCTGCGGCGCCCACGCCCCTCGGCGCGCTCTCCACGCGCACCATCGGCGCCATCCTGGCGCTCGGCATCGTGAACACCTTCGTCGCCTACCTGATCTTCTACTCCATCATCCAGACGCTGGGCGCCGGCCGCGCGTCGATGGTGACCTACGCGATCCCGGCCGTCGGGCTCGGCCTCGGTGCGCTCTTCCTCGACGAGCCGGTGGACGCCCGGCTGCTCGTGGGAGCCGTCATGATCGTCGGCAGCATCGGCATCGTCAACCTGCCCCGCGGGCGGTGACGCCGCGGGCCCGGGCGCGATAGCGTATGAGCATGACCAAGGACGCGACCGCGCCAGTGGCAGCCACGCGCGTGGCGCAGGGTGATGGCGCCACGCACCGTCTGGTGATGCTGCACGGCATCTACGGGCGTGGCTGAACTGGCAGGGTGTTGCGCGGGAGCCTGGTCGGGTGCGGCCCTTGAGCATGAGTGCTGGCTGATCGACCTTCCGCATCACGGGCTTCGCGGGCACCGGCGCTCACGGCGACACGGTGGGCGGCCCGCGGGCTGACGTGTGGGACTGCGGGCGTCGGCGATCGAGCCTGCGGCCGTGCTCTCGGTCATTCCTATGGCGGCAAGGTGGTGCTCGATGATGCTGGCGGCCCTGACGCGCCGCTGCAGGGCTGGCTGACTCGACGCCGGAGGCGAAGCCACCGGCGTGGGCAGCACCGATGCTGGAGGCCATCCGCTCAATGCCCGAGCGCTTCCCGTCGCGGGAGGCCGCGCAGGCGGCGCGGTCGAGCGCGGCTACACGGTGGGTGTCGCGCAGTGGATGACGACGAACCTGATGCGGGACGGAGACGCCTTTCGGGGCTGGACCCTGACTTCGATGTCATGGAACGCCTGCTCGACGACTTCTTCGAGACCCTGATCTGGGAACCCGTGGATCGCCCTCTCCCGTGCACGATCTGCACATCCCGAAGGCCAGCGAGTCGAGTGCCATTTCAGAGGGCGGCCGAGCGGCGCATCGCGGCCGCCGCAGGCCGCGCGTGCACCTGCACCACGCTGAGGGCGGCCATCGATTCACGCCGAGCGGCCCGACGTCGACGGCGCCTCCTGGCCGAGCACCTGCCACGGTAGGCGGCCGCCTGGGCCGGACCGCGCGACCCGTGCAGATCGCGCGGGGGTACAATGAGCTGTGCGGATTCGTCAGGCCCTTGCGTTCATGGTCGTCGTCCTTCTCGCCGCCTGCCGGCCGAGTGCGCCACTGCAGGTGTCCACCATCCAGCTCGGTCGTGCGCTCAGTCCCGACAACCGCATCGGCAGCCACACGACGGTGTTCCGGCCCGACGACACGATCTACGTCTCGGTCCTCACGACCGACACGGGCTCGGGCACTGTGGGTGTCCGCTGGATGTTCGGCGACCATCAGCGAGCCGTCGAAGGAGGTCTCCTGCTGGCGTATGGCGCCACCGAGTTCCACATCCAGAACTCAGGCGGATTCCCGGAGGGTCGCTACAGCGTGGAGGCGTTCCTGGACGGTCAGTCCGTGGGCCAGCGCAACTTCACGGTCGAAAAGGCGAGTAGCCCGGAAGGGTCACGCCCCCATCGCCCCACGTCCCAAGCCCCACGCCCCTACTCGTACCGCAACGCCAGAATCGGGTTGATGCAGGCTGGCGCCTGGCCGGAATGAGGCCGCGGCCGCGGAGACGATGGCGAGCAAGGCGACGGTCGTCGTGGCCATCCACGGGTCGTGGGGTTCGATGCCGCAGAGCTGCGAGCCCACGCACTGGCCCAGCGCGCGAGGCCTGCCGGGTACGCCCACGGCGAGTCCGACGCTGTGGCAGCACCAGCACCTCCTTCACCATCCAGATCACACTGCCCGGCCTCGGCGCCGAGCGCCGCGGATGCCCATCTCCTTGCTGCGCCGCGTCACGACGAAAGCCATCACGCCGTAAATGACCGTGGCCAACAGGCCGAAACCCGCCGGAGAGCGAGGCGATCAGCCGGTCGGTCAGCAGCGTCTCGTCGAGCTGGTTCTCGAGCGTCTTCATCTGGTAGACGGGCATCGCGGCGTCGATCGTCTTGACCTCGTTGCGGAGCAGGGCGAAGGCCGACGACGACGCGGTCTGGTCCGACGTAGAGCACCGCGCTTCGAGCCCCAGCTGGGCAGTACACCGGTGGCGGATGCCCTCGCGGGGGCCTTTCGCATAAACGTTGTCCACCACGCCGATGATCTCGATGGTCAACTTGGTGCCCGGGCCGGAGCCGTTGCCGAGGTGAGGGCCGACGGCGCTCTGCCCGGGGAAGAAGTGCTCGGCGAAGCGCCGGTTCACGATGGCGACTGTCGAGTTCTCCGCCGGGGGTTGCCTGGCGAAGTCCCCGCCTTCCAGGAGCGCGATGCCCATCGTCTCGAAGTAGGCGGGCGACACGGCGTTCATGAAGGCCTGCATGTCCTCGCCGTCCTTGGCCTGGTGTCCCTCGACCGGACATGGTGTTGTCCCACTCGTCGCCGGCGAGGATGGGTCGGCCGCCATCGCGGCCACCTTCACGCCGGGCGACGCAGTCGGTCCAGGGCCTGCGATAGCGGTGGCCGCGGGCGTCGTCGTACCGCTGAGCGCGGGTGAGAGGCGGAAGGAGACCAGGTTGTCGAAGTCCACGCCGGCGTCGGTCCCGCGCAGGTTGTCGGGAGAAGCTGCGAACGAACAGCCTGGCGCCGAACAGGAGAGCAGGAAGCTTCAGCGCGACCTGCGCGGTCACCAGTCCCTTGCGCAGTACAGCGATCCGCCGCTGCCCGAGATGGCGCCCACGGTGTCCTTTCAGCGACCACGTGTCGGGGCGCTCGGCTCGCAGGGCGGGGAGCAAGCCGAAGACGATGCCCGTGATCAGCGTCAGGACGAACGTGCGTGAAGCCGAGCACGCGCCAGTCGGGTGCGGCCGCCAGCGAGCGGCTGGCCGTCGCTCGGAATGAACGCGATGAGCGTGTGCGGTCAGGACCATCGGGTGATGGCTGCCGAGGCGCCGCCGGCGACGGACAGCAGCAGGCCTTCGACGAGGAGCTGCCGCAGGACGAGCGCGCGAGGCGCCGAGCGAGGGCGCATCATGATCTCGCGCTGGCGGGCGAACGAGCGCGCGATCAGCAGGTTGGCCACGTTGGCGCAGGCGATCAGCAACTGGCCCACCATGCCCATCATACCAGCAGCGGCGTCGAGAAGTCGTTGCGGAGCGGCGAGAACCTGATGCTTGCCGGCGCGACGAGCAGTGGTTCCTGAGGAACTGCTCGCGCGCGTACGGCGTCCAGTTCTTCGCGCTCTCGAGCGTTGACTCGTAGGTGCGGACCTGCGTGAAGAGCACCTGCAGGGGAGCCTGTGCCGACTCCGCCGTGTAGCCGGGCTTGAGCCGCGCGAACACCTGCACCCAGCGCGCCCGTGGGCTGTCCATCTGGAACCAGTCCCACTCGGGCACGACGACGGGCTTCATCAGGATCGGGATGCGGATGGCGGGCGAGCGGGCGGGGTCCAGGCCCGAGAAGCCGGCCGCCGACACGCCCACGACCGTCATCGGGTAGTTGTTGACGAGCACCTTCAGGCCGACCACGCCGGGATCGCCCGCGAAGCGGCGCATCCAGTAGTCGTAGCTCAGGACGACGACCGGGTGGCCGCGGTACACGCGGTCGTCCTCCTCCGAGCTGAAGACGCGTCCGGCGGCGGGGCGCACGCCCAGCATCGTGAAGTAGTTGCCCGACACCATCTCGGCGTCCACGCGTTCGGTTTCCCCGCCGACGCTGATCGACGTGGAGACCCCGGGGCGCCGCGCGAGCACCGGCCAGCGGTTCGCCGCGTTGCTGGTACTCCTGGTAGATGGGGTAGGAGTGCATGCGCTGCCCCATGTTGCTGCCGTTGTGCGGGCCCTGCTGGTAGAGCATGACCAGCTCGTCGGGGTTCTTCACCGGAAGCTGACGCAGCAGTGTCTGGTCGATGAGGGTGAAGATGGCGGTGTTGGCGCCGATGCCGAGGGCCAGCGAGAGGATGGCCACCGCGGCGAAGAGGGGGCTGCGCCGCAGACTGCGGACCGCGAGACGGACGTCGTACCCAGCCAGGGTCATGGCGGGTTGGACGAATTCGGGCGCGTGAGGGTTGGCGCGCCGTCAGCCGCGCGGCCGGAATCCGGGAGGGACGAACTCCACGACGACCACCTCGCCCGCCGAGACCTCATCGGCCGAGGGGCGGTAGGTGACCAACACCGGGTTGGCCGGCGACTGCGTGCCACAGCCGATGGCGCCGGCCAGGTCCGCCCGGAAACTGACGAAGTCCATCGTCTCGAGCGACGGGCCGCGGAGCCGGATCACGCCTTGCGCCGTCTCGACGGTGAGCAGGACGCGACTGGAGCCTGCAGGCGATGGCCGTCAGGCGTCCTCGAGGTGATCTCGCCCGCGCCGACCAGACGAAGCGCGGGGATCTCGACCGGCTCGGCTGGTGCGTCGGCCACCGGCTCGGCGGACGGCGCCGCAGGCGGCGCGACGGTGTTCACCTCGACCGGTGTTGGCGCTCGGTCCGCCCCGGACGTGGCGCTGACGGCGCCGTCGGCCGTGGCCTGCTCCAGCCGCACCGCCCAGCCCATCAGCTGGCGGGCCATGTCGGGATCGGCGGGTCCCCCCTGGCCAGCAGCGGGCCCAGCGCGTTGCGCGCGGTCCGTGTCTCCCCGCGAAGCAGCAGGATGCGCGCGAGCACGAGCACGAAGTCCTGGCGCTCGGGCATCAGCGACAGCGCCCGGGCCTGCAGCGACTGGGCTTCCTCGAGGCGACGGTCATTGGCCAGGTGCTGTGCGAGCTGGGCCAGCGCGAAGGCGAAGCCCGGGTTGAGCGCGATCGACTGGCGCAGGCCGCGCTCGATGGCGGGCGCGTCGGCGGCGGCTCGCCCTCGTGCATCTGCGCCGAGGCCTGGAAATACGCCGACAGGAACGACTGGCGCGATGACGCGGCCGATCGTCGCGCGAGATCGGCCGCCTCGCCGAACCGCGATGCCTGCGCCTGCTCGGCCAGCACGGCGAGTCCGAGCGCGTTCGGACGGGTCGGCTGTCGTGGCGTGCGCCGTGTGCGCCCGTGACCTGTCCTCGCGCGGCCGCTGATGTGGAGCAGGTATCCGAGCGTGGCGCACACGTCGCCCTCGGACACCGGTGTGGCCTCGATGCGCTCGAGGCGGCCGACCTCGTCGGGCAGCTTCGAATCGAGGCGATAGAACACGAGGCTGTGGAGATAGTTGCGCAGCTCGGACTCGAGCGCGGCGACGCTGGTCCCCAGGTGCTCCTGGCACGCGCGCTCGAACGGGGCGCCCTCGGCCAGGGCATCCATGAACGCTCCCACCCGCGGGGCGTACTTGCGCTGCTCTCCGAGCTGCAGGAAGTGCACCAGGGCCCACGACTCCGCATAGAAGACCGAGCTCTTGGATTGCTCGTTGTAGCGCGGCGAGTTGCGGTCCACTGCCGCGAGGGTCGCCAGCGGCAGGAACTCCCGCTGCAGGGTGATGACGTGCGCGTCCTGGACGCGTCCCAGGCGTGCGGTGCGTCCACCGCTGGTGACCTCGAAGGTACTGAAGAACTCCGCGAGCCCTTCCCGGAGCCAGATGGGGGCCTCACCCATCAACGGCGCGGTGGCCTGGTGCACGTACTCGTGATACGCGATGCGCCCGAGGTCGTCCTCACGTCCCAGCACCGTGATGACGTTCACCAGTCCGGGCTGGAAGTAGCCGCCAACGGGTACGACCTTGCCGTTGAAGATCGGCATGTAGGGCCGGAACGATCGCTCGTCGCGGAACACGAGGACGAAGGTGGTGGTCGACCGGATCTCGCCCCTGGTCGCCATCATCTGGAGCGTCGCGTGGAGCTGCTCCATGCGCTCGGCCACGTCGCGCAGGCGTCCCGCGCCGGCGTCGCCCATGACGATGAAGTTGGGCGATCGCACTTCGAGCCATGCGCGATGCTCGGGGACGGCCGGCTGCGTCAGCCCTGCGGCAGGCAGGCACAGCAGCGTGGCGGCCAGGACGATGGCGTGCGTGGCCATCCGGGACATGCCGACTCCGGGTTCTGGGGGGTGCGGGATTATCACACGAAGGCCCGGGCGGCCCGGCGCTGTCGTCCCCATCCGGCCGGCTGGCCCCGCGTTTGGGCGAGAATGAGACATCCGTGCTGCCCCCGTTCCGACGTCTCGCCTGGCCGCTCGCGATCGGCGTGCTGGCGACGGTGCTGTTCGTCGCGCGCGTCCACGACGAGATGGTGGACTTCGAGGTCTATCGCACCGCCGCACGCCGCGCGCTGGACGGAGCCGACCTCTTCCAGGAGACGGACGGACATTACCAGTTCAAGTACTTACCCGCCTTCGCCCTGGCGATGGCGCCGTTCGCGCTCACGCCGGACCCCGTCGCGCGGGCGGCCTGGTTCGGGCTGTCGGTGCTCCTGCTGGCGCTCTTCGTGCGCTGGTCCATCGATGCGCTGCCCGCCCGGCACCTGTCCACCACGACGCTGGCCTGGTGCGCCGTCGTCCTGATGGCGAAGTTCTACGCGCACGAGCTGAACCTCGGGCAGACCAACGTGCTGCTCGGGGTGGTGCTCGCCGGCGCGCTCCGGGCCGTGGCGGGTGGGCGATGGCGACTGGCGGGCGCCCTTGTGGGCCTGGGTGTGTTCGTGAAGCCCTACGCGCTGGTGCTGATGCCCTGGCTCCTGGTCGCCGCGGGAGCTGCCAGTCTTGCGGCCGCCGCCGGAGTCGTGGCGGCGGGGCTGGCGCTTCCGGCGGTCGTCTACGGGTGGTCGGGAAACGCCGCGCAGGTGCAGGCGTGGTACCGCACCGTGACCGATACCACGGCGCCCAATCTGCTGGGCGCCGACAACGTCTCGGTGGCGGCGCTGTGGGCCAAGTGGGTGGGCATCGGACCACTGGCGTCGTGGCTGACGCTGGCCACCCTCGCCGCGCTCGCGGCCGCGTTGGTGTGGGCGTGGATGCGCCGGCGAGGGGTTCCCGGGGCGTGGTACCTCGAGTTCGGCGTCCTCGTGCTCGTGGTCCCGCTGATCTCACCGCAGGGATGGGACTACGTGCTGCTCCTGGGCACGCCGGCCGTGATCGTCCTCGCCGACCGGTTCGGTCTCCTGTCGCCGGGATGGCGCGTCGTGACGGCAGCGGCGCTGGGCGTCACGAGCTTCACGATGTTCGACCTGCTGGGTCGCACGCTGTACGCGCGGGCGATGGGCATCAACCTCATCACCCTGAGCGTGCTGGGGATCGTCGCCTGCCTGCTTGCGCTCCGGTCGCGAGCGCTGGCGTAGCGGCCCGGGTCAGGGCGTGACGAGGAACCGCGACGGCGCCGACGCGACGAGCACCTGGTCGCCCTTGAGGGCCGTGACCTGCCAGAAGTAGCTCTCGGGCTCGAGGGCGACCGTGTTGGGCAGTTCCGCCTCAGTCTCGTGGAAGACCGGGCTGTCCCACACGACGCGGCCGTCCGCCGCCGCTGTGATCTGCATGCGGTAGCCGTCGGCCCCGTCAACGGCGGACCAGCGGAACAGGCTGATGTGTCCCGACGAGGAGCCGGGCGCGGGTTCGATCAACTGGACTGCCGGGGCGGCCGGCTTGGTCTCTGCGGGTGCGGCGGCCGGGGTCTCGGCGGCCGGTGCCGCGGGCTCCGGACTGCCACAGGCCGTGGCGAGGGCCAGGGCCGACGATGCGAGAACGACACGGAAGAGGGGAGCAAGAGTGCGCGCGATCATCCTTCGGATTGTAGCGCACGCCCCTGACCGGCGGGCTGCGCGGACCGTCGCCCCCCGACACGCCGTATCATGCATTGGGCACATGACGGTGCCGCAGAGCCGCGATGCTCGATCACGATTCTGAAATCGTCCATGCGAAATGGAAGGTCCGATCGGTACGTCGTGGAGCCGAACCACGCACAATGACGCATGTGTCAGCGAGCCGACGTCTGGCCCGCAAATTGCGAAGGTAACCCCGCTATGTCCACCCGTGCCCCCATTGGCCTCGCGTGCCCCCTGCCCGCCGAGCGAGCCACGGTTTCCGAATGGCTGACCCAGGCCGGCTACTCACCCGTGGCCATGCCGGACCTGTCGCGGCTCGAGGAGCAGCTGCGTGCGACGCCCGTCCAGGCGATGATTGCCGACGTCTCGCTGCTCCCGCGTGAGAGTGACGCGTCGGGCCTGATGCGTCGGCTCGGCAGCAACCGGCCGCTCCTCGTGATCGGTGACACCAACCACCTGCCCAGGGGCGTCCGCAACGACGTCAGCTCGATCGAGCGTCCGCTCGATCGCGACACCCTGCTGCTGTCGGTGGCGCTGGCGCTGGCCGAAGGCCGGCCCGCGCGCCGCTTCGCCCGTCGTCAGATCGACCCGGTGCCCGCCTCGGCGCAGGGCGTCGCGGTGACGGTTCGCGAGACCAGCGAGTACGGCGTCGGCCTGGAGCTCAGCACGGCCAAGCCCAACGTGCTGCCGCCGGTCTTCAGCCTGCGGGTGCCGTCGTTCGGCGTACACGTGGTGGTGCGCCGCGCCTGGCTGGCGCCGCTGTCGCCCCAGGTCATGCGGTGCGGTGGCACCGTGGAGGGCAACCTGCCCGATGCGGATCGGCCGTGGGCGGAGTTCGCGCGCGAGGCGCCCTCCCGACCGGCGGCACTGGCCGCCCGTTTCTAGCCCGCCGTCCGCCCCGGGCCGCCCTGGCTGGCCAGGGCCTGCTCGCGGTTGTCGGTGAGGTCCGACAGCTCGCGGTACATGTCCGCGTTCACGCCGCCCGCGTGGGGCAGCACGTAGCGGCGCGTCTCGTCCACGTAGCGCCGGACGAACGCGGCGTCGTGGACGAAGCCCAGGGCCGTCAGGTTGCTGATGCGGTCCGCCAGCTTCAGCAGCCGCGCGCGATTGCTGCCCGCCTGCATGACCCGCAGCAAGTACTCGCCCTTCGGCTCGCGCACGCCGTTCACCGTCCGGATCGTCACTTCCATCACGAGCGCGTAGACCGCGGGGCCGTCGGCGTCGATGCGCACGATGGCATCCTGCGTCACGCCCGGCATGCCCGACGCGTCCTCGAACAGGTCATGGATGACGGAGGCCTTCAGCAGCACGGGGTCCGTCACCTTGTAGTCCAGCAGGATTGCCATCGTGCTGAGCTGGTGGCGGAACATGTTGCTGCCGCCGCGGCGCCGCACGCCGATGAGGGCCGTCGCCTTCACGATGTACGGCGCCAGCACGAGGTTGCGCAGGGCGTGTTCGAGATCGGACATGGGGAGGCCGCCAGCGGCGGTCTGCGGACATTATCCACAGAAGGGCGCGGGGAACGTCGCTGGATGTCCGTGTCCCGGCGCGGCGCGCGGATCGCTCGTGCATCCGGCCTTACAATGCCGCCCATGAAGCGCCGAACGTTCATCGCCTCCTCGGTCGTCAGTGCCGCCGCCGCCGCCGCGGACACGGCCGCCCACGCGGCCGCCTCCCGCGGCTCGCTGTTCCAGCCGCGGACCGGGACCGCCACCCGCAAGATCCTCATCGCGGGCGGCGGATACGGGACCGCCTTCATCCGCTACATGGCGCAGCTCACCGGCAAGCCGCGCCCCAGGCTGTGCTACCTGCCCACGGCGTCGGCAGACTCTCCCAACGGCATCATCAACTGGTATCGCTTCTGCGCCCCGCTCGACGTCGAGCCGTCGCACCAGGACAGCTTCATCGCCAGCCCACGGCAGACGCGCAGCTGGGAAGAGGTCTTCCTCTCGGTGGACGGCATCGTGTGCTCGGGCGGCAACACCCTGAACCAGCAGGCCATCTGGAAGGCGCAGGGCATCGACGTGGTCCTCCGCCAGGCCTGGGATCGCGGCATCGTCCTCGGAGGGGCAAGCGCCGGCTCGCTGTGCTGGTTCGAGGAGGGCACGACCGACTCGCGCCCGAAGGAGCTGACGACGGTGGAGGGCCTCGGCTTCCTGAAGGGCAGCCACTCCCCGCACTACGACGCCGAGAAGGACCGTCGGCCCCTCTATCACCGCCTCATTGCCTCGGGCGCGATGAAGCCCGGGTACGCGTGCGACAACGACGCCGGGATCTACTTCGAGGACAACGAGGTGCGCCGGGTGGTCAGCACGCGAGCGGGCGCCCGGTGCTACTACGTGAGTGTCGCCAACGGCCAGGTGTCCGAGAAGGTGCTCGAGCCCGAGATGATCTAGGCCGCCGCGCGGCCGACAACTGTGTAACGTCCGGACAGCGCTGTCCCGTTTCGGCACGGATTTCACCTCTCTCCTCAGGGGGGCATGAACGGACAAACCCAAGCAGGTGAATGGGTTAGCCGTTCGGACAGTTTCGGTATTCGCATTGCTTTCAGGTTTTGGCCCGGCCAGAGGTGTCTGCCCGGACCGATTCGCGATGCGTGCGCCTCACTCACCGGTCACCGCGCTCGGCGCCCTCCTCCTGGGGGCTTCCCTCGCCATGGGTGCCCTCGGCGGGATCGCGGCGCCCGACGCGTTGGAGCTCGTCGCCCTGACGGGCCTGGCCTTGATGGCCGCGAGCCTCGAGGTGCGTCACTCGTCGACGGGTGAACTCGACACGATGCGCCCGTCGTTCATCGCCGACGTCACGGCCCTGCTGCTGCACGGTCCCATCGCCGCGATGGCGGTGGCCGCGGCGGGCGAGGTCGCGGCGGGACTGTCGCTGGCGCCGCATCGCCGGAGCGCGGGCCGGACCGTCGTGTCCGCGGCGACCGCCGTGGTGGGCATCGAGCTGGCTGGCGTGGCCTACATGAGCGCCGGCGGCGGCCTCCGGCACCTGACGTGGCCGTGGGACGCGCTGCCGCTCGCCGCGGCCGTCGCCGTCTACTGCCTCGTTCGTACCCTCGTGGCCGGTGTCATCGTGCCGCTGGTGACGACGAGGACCGTGTCGCGCGCGTGGCCGGCGCGGCTCGCGCGGGTGGGGCCGGCGCACGTGGTCGGGGCCGCACTCGCGGCCGGCCTCGCCGAGGCGGTGATGCGCGGCACGTGGCCCGTGCTCGCCGTCGTGTCCGTGCCGGTCTACATCGGATACCGCGCCTACTGCCGGTCGCTGGACGTCCTCGACGAAGAACATCGCCGGCGCGAAGTGCTCGACGTGCTCGTGCAGGGCATGGCGGTGGTCGATCGCCAGGGCGACATCACGCTCTGGAACGAGGCGCGACGCGCATGGTGGGTTGCCAGCCGGGCCGCGCGCTCGGCGGGCCGCTCGGTGCCGCACTCCCGTCGCTTGCCGACGGACCGGTCACGCGCGCCCTCGACGAGGTCCTCCGGACGCGGACCGCCCAGAAGCTGGCGCACGTGCGCGTCCCCACCGTTGCCGGCGTGCGGATCCTCGACGTACGCATCGTGCCGGTGGACGACGGCGCGACGCTGCTGTGGCAGGACATGACGGACCGCGCCCGCGGCGACAGCGTGACGCGGAGGACGGGCGAGCGCCTGGCCCAGGCCGCCGAGGCCGCCAACGACGGACTCTGGGAATGGGACCTGCGCACCCAGAACTGCTACTTCTCGGGACGCTGGCGCGCGATGCTGGGCCTGGCGCCGACGGCGGGCAGCGGGCGGGCCGACGAGTGGCTGAGCCGCGTGCATCCGGACGACCTCGCCGCGTTCAAGGAGGCCGTGAAGGGCCACCTGAGCGGGGCCACCGAGCGGCTGCAGCACGAGCACCGCATCCGCCACGAGGACGGCACCTACCGCTGGTTTCTCTGCCGGGGCGTCGCGCAGCGCGACTCCGGGTGCCTGGCCGGGTCGCTCACCGAGGTGGCGATGGCGCGCGACCGGTTGGAGAACGCGGGATTCCTGGACCCCCTCACCGGCCTGGCCAACCGCAACGTCTTCGTCGAGCGGCTCGGGCGTCGCCTGGCGGACGCCAAGGCCCGTCCCGGCGGCGATCGCTTCGCGGTGCTCTACCTGGACCTCGACCGCTTCAAGGTCGTCAACGACAGCACGGGTCACCTGGTCGGCGACGAGCTCCTCACGGCCGCGTCCCGACGGCTGGAGTCGTGCCTGCGCCCGACCGACCTGCTCGCGCGCCTCGGCGGCGACGAGTTCGCCATCCTGCTCAGCACGCTCGGCGACGAGCAGCAGGCCAACGCCATTGCCTTCCGCATCCAGGAGTCGCTCAGCACGCCGTTCTCCATCGGCGGCCGCGAGGTCTTCACCACGGCCAGCATCGGCATCGCCATCGGCCTCACCGACTACGCCACGCCGGACGAGCTGATGCGGGACGCGGACACGGCCATGTACCACGCCAAGACGCGCGGCACGGCACGCCACGAGCTGTTCGACGCCGACATGCACGCGCGCGTGCGCGACCGCCTGGGCCTGGAAAACGATCTGCGCCACGCCGTCGGCAACCAGGACTTCGAGGTGCACTACCAGCCGATCGTGGCACTGGCGACGGGCATGTGCGTGGGTTTCGAGTCGCTGATCCGCTGGACGCGCAACGGCGAACCCGTCTCACCGGCCAAGTTCGTCCCGCTCGCGGAGGAGCTCGGGCTCATCGAGCCGCTGGGCACGTGGGTGCTGCGCCAGGCGTGCGTCACCTTTGCCGACTGGCAGCGCCGGCACCCCGGCCGCCTGGACTACATCACCGTCAACGTGTCGAGCCGTCAGCTCGTCCACCAGAACTTCCTCAGCGTCGTCGAGCGCGCGGTGCACGATGCGAGGCTCGACCCGCAGGCGGTGCGGCTCGAGATCACCGAGACCGCCCTGATGGACAACCCGAAGGCGGTGGCCGCGCTGCTCCGCGAGCTCCGGGACTTCGGCGTCAAGATCTACCTGGACGACTTCGGCACCGGCTACTCGTCGCTCAGCCACCTCCATCGCCTGCCCGTCGACGCGCTCAAGATCGACCGCACGTTCGTCAGCAGCCTCCAGGCGGCCGATCGTCCCGCCATTGTCGAGAGCATCCTGGCGCTGGCCCGGACGCTCAACACGACCGTGGTGGCCGAGGGCATCGAGACGCCGCAGCAGGCGCACGAGCTCGAGCGCCTCGGCTGCACCCACGCGCAGGGGTACCTGTTCTCCCGGCCGCTGTCGGTGAGCGCCGTCGAGGACCTGCTGGCGCTCAACCAGCCGCTCGGGCCGAAGCGGGTGAGCGTGTCGGCCGAGGCCGCCGACACGCAGCCAGCCGCGTCCGAGCCGTTCACCTGGCCCACGTTCATCCCCGTACGGGGCGAACGGCCCGCGGCGCGCCCGCCGGCCGCGCGCGCGTCCTAGCCGCGCAGGGCCCGCGGGCCGCGTACAATGGCCGGGATGAGCTGCTTCCCGTCCTCGCGTCCGTTCCGCCTCGCCGCCCTGTGGCCGGCCCTCGTCGTGGCCGCCCTGCTGGCCGGCTGCCGATCCACCCCCGCCGCCGCGCCGCCGCCCGCGCCCGACACGTGGGCCACGGTCAACGGACGTCCCATCTCGCGCGAAGACGTCGAGAAGGCCTACCGGCGCACGGCGCCGGTGTCGCCAGCCCTCTCCGACGACGAGGCGATGACGGCAAAGCTCAACATCCTCAACGAGCTCATCGTCCAGGACCTGCTGCTGCAGAAGGCGACCGAGCTCAAGGTCGAACTGCCCGACTCGGAGCTCGACACGGCCTACGCCGACGGGCGCAAGGACATTCCCGAGGAGGCCTTCCAGAAGGAGCTGGCGCAGCGCAACCTGACGGCCGCCGACATGCGCGAGAGCCTGCGGCGCGACCTGCTGACGCAGAAGGTGATCGAGCGGGAGGTGGCGGCGAAGGTGACGGTGTCCGACCAGGACGTCACCGACTTCTTCAACGCCAACCGCGCACAGTTCAACCGCGCGGAAGAGGCCTATCGCATCGCGCAGATCGTCGTGACGCCAGGTACCGATCCCGAGCTCGCCAACCGGACCGGCGACGATGCGGCGACGCCGCAGCAGGCGACGGCCAAGGCCCAGATGCTCATGGAGCGCCTCAAGTCCGGTGCGCCGTTCGGCGACCTGGCGGCCGATTTCTCGGAGGACCCGGAGTCCGCGCCCCGCGGGGGCGACCTCGGGTTCGTGCCGGTGTCGGCCATCCAGAAGGCGCCGCCCCAGCTGCGCGATGCCGTGATCGGCAAGGAGCCGGGCGCGATCAGCCTCGTCAACATCGGCGGCACGCAGACCATTGCGCTGGTGGTCGCGCACGATCAGGCGGGCCAGAAGGACCTGAGCACGCCCGGCGTCCGCGAGTCCATCACCAACACGCTGCGCGGGCGCAAGGAGCAGCTCCTGCGCACCGCCTATCTGAGTGCCATCCGCAACGGCGCCGACGTGACGAACCATCTCGCCGGCCGCCTCGTGGAGGCGCAGGGCGCGCTGCCCAGCCTGGCGCCCGCGGCGCCCGGCACGCGTTGAGCCGGTCGCGGCCCTAGCGCGTCGCGGCGGTGAGGACCTGCCCGGCGAGCGCCCCGGTGCGCCGGCCGTCGTCCACCGCGGCCACGCCGTTGACGAACACGTACGGCACCCCCTCGGAGTGCTGGTGCGGCTCGAAGAACGTGGCGGTGTCGCGGATGGTGTTCAGGTCGAAGAGCACGAGGTCGGCCGCCATGCCGGGGCGAATGAGGCCGCGGTCCGTCAGGCGCATGATGCGCGCCGGCAGGGAGGTCGCAGCGCGCACGGCGTGTTCGAGCGAGATCGCGCGCCGCTCCAGCGCGTAGTGCCGGATCTTGCGGGTGAAGCTGCCGTAGAAGCGGGCGTGCGTCGTCGGGCCGTCTTCGGGCAGCGCGATGCCGCCGTCGGTGGAGGTGGCCACCCACGGCTGCTGCGCGATGAGCTCCATGTCGGACTCGTCCATCGAGAAGCCGCGCATCCGCGCTCCGCCGCGGCGATCCGGCAGCCCGTCCATCTGGATCCGGATCGCGGCGTCCACGGGGTCCATCTGCCAGGTACGCGCGATGTCGGCCAGCGGCTTGCCGTACAGCGACGTGTCGCTGTAGTCGAAGACGAGGATCTGTTCCGCGCCGCCGCGCCGGGAGATCTCGTGCGCGATGTCCCCGCGAATCTGCTGTTCGGTGGGCGGGTCGCCGAGGAGGCGCTTCAGCACCGCGGCGCGGTCGCCGCCGCCCGGTGCGCTGGTGGCCCACGCGGGGATCAGGACCGTCGAACCGTCGGTGCCGCTCGTCGGATACGGGTACTGATCCGCCCAGACATCCACCCCGCGGTCGCGCGCACGCTGCAGCAGGCCGACCGCGGCCGCGCTCGAGCCCCAGTAGTGCGCGCCCTTGGCCTTGAGGTGCGACGCCACGACCCGCGCGCCCGCCTGCTCGCCGATCGCAATGGTCTCGCGCACCGCGTCGAGCAGCGTCGGAGGTCCAGGGCCGTCCTGGCTCGGGACGTACCAGAGCGGGTCGCTGCCTTCGCTGCGCTCGTGCGAGATGTAGATGCCGTCAACCGGCGGCAGCTCCTTCGCCAGCTCGACGAGCTCGCTGGTGGTGCTCCACCGGCCCGGCTCGTACTCGAGCCCCGCTGACAGGCCGACGGCACCCTCAGCAAGCCCCTGCCGCAGCAGCTCGCGCATCCGGCCGATCTCGGAGGCCGTGGCCGGGCGCTTCTCGTTGTCCGCCCCCATGGCCATGCGGCGAATGGTGCCGTGGCCGACCAGCAGCAGGGCGTTGACCCCGATCTGCCCGGACGCCAGCCGCGCACGCTGCGTCGCAATCGGCCATGGCGAACGGCCGTCCTGGTTCACGACCACAGTCGTGATGCCCTGCGACACCAGGTTGGGGGCCGCGCGGCGGTCGGGGCTGTCGTCCCGCAGCCCTCCCTCCGCCCGGGCGCCATCGTCGGCATGGGAATGAATGTCGATGAAGCCGGGCGAGAGGTATAGCCCGCTGGCATCGATGGTGCGGGCCGCCCGGGCGTCGTCCAGCGAGCCCACGGCTGCGATGCGCCCGTTGGACACGGCGACGTCGGCCGGGAACCAGGGGTTACCCGTGCCGTCCAGCACGCGGGCGTGGCGGATGAGGAGGTCGTACTGGGCGGCGGGCTGTCCGGCGACCGACACCGCCACTGCGGCGATGGCGGCAACGGTCAGGACGAGTGCGCCGGCCCGGGCGGCTCGAGTCACGCGCCGATTGTAGAGGACATCAGGCCTGCCGTGCCGTCCCGCGGCGGGAGTGGTGCCAGTGCCGCAGCAGCAGTCCGTACACGAGCGCGTAGAGGCCGATGACCACGAGGCCGATCCACTCGATCTGCAGGGGCGTGAACTGGAAGGCGAGCACCAGCGCGCAGGTGAGCGCCCAGTGGCCGGCCACGTAGCGGACGCGGCCCAGCCGCCCGACCGTGGCGCCGAGGTTGTCGGAGTAGAGGCGGATGAGCGAGTCGAGCGAGTTCACCACGAACACGATGCCGACGACGATCATCGCGACGCCGAGGGCGGGCGGCACGCGAAGCCCGCGCTGGAAGTAGAAGTAGAGCACCGAGAACCACGCGGCGAGCGGAAGCGAGGGTATGACCAGCAGCGACGCGGCGAGCTGCCACGTGCGCATGCGTCCCACGAAGCGCGACACGAACTGCCCGATCATGATGCTCCAGGAGAACCACCAGAACAGGTAGAAGGCGTGGTAGTCCGACATGGGCAGCACGAATCGCGGCAGGTATGCGAAGTACCCCGCGATGCCCGCGGCACTCGTCGCGAGGCCGCCCACGCCCATGCCCGACGACGCCCACAGGGCCGCCGCGAGCAGGCCGAACGTCCACGTGGACCCGATGCTCAGCACGCGCATGCCGGAGGTCGGTGCTCGAGATCACCGAGAGCAGCACCGTCGTGCCGACCACCGCATAGCGGCCGGCGGCGCCGAGTCCGGGCGCGTAGAACGGCAGGTTCGTCAGCAGGAGGTGCGCGGTGAATGCGCACGTCCCGACGATGACGACGTTGTTGACGGCCTTGACGTGCGGCAGGTCGAAGAGGCGCAGGCGCGGCTCGACCGCCAGGAAGTAGTAGGTGGTGAGGAAGTAGAAGCCCCACACCAGGAAGCCCCAGAAGCCGAAGGTGATGGCCAGCGGGTTGGTGAAGTGGTACGGCGCCTCCCGCGCGTACACGGGGAACTCCGTCAGCGGCAGCATCACCAGGCCGACATCGAGCCCCGAGGTGAAGAGCACCGCCATGAAGCCGAGCAGCGAGAGCGGCATCGGTCCCTGCACGTGCTGCCGCCCGCGCCCGAGCACGATGGCGACCGACGTGACCAGCGTGACGAGAATGGCGGCGGAGAGGATCGTCTGGAGCACGGAGTCCGGTCTCAGGCCTCGCGCGGGTCAGGGCGCGGCAGGATGGAGGGTCGTCCTGTCACCCATCCGGTGGCCGTCAGACGGGTGCTGGCGGTCACGAGGCGCAGGCCCGTCACCACGAACCCGAGCTCCTCGTCGGCGATCTGGAACGAGCGATCCAGCACGGCGCTGACCGGGTATCCGAGGGCCGGATGAGTGCACCTCGAAGCGTAGGGTCCAGGGCCAGCCACTCGTGCAGCACGGTGAACAGGGCGTCGATCGATTCGTACGCGTGAGCCAGTCGCGCGCCGCCGGGTCGGTGTCGATCGCCGTGCTCGCACCGTCGCGGACCGCGAACGCGAACGTGTTGGAGGGCCGAAGAGGACGCAGAAACAGTCGATGCGAACCGAGAATTCGTAGTCGGTGATCCCGGTCGCGTGCCACAGCGCCTCCGCCCGGTCCAGCACCTCGGCGCGGGTGGGCGGCAGCGGAACCGCCGGAGGACGCACGGGGTCTGGAGCGGACGGCGTCGTGCAGGCGGCAACCGCGGCCATGGCGCCGGTGGCGCAGAGGCGGCTCAGGAGGCGGCGCATCACTGGCCCCTACCACTGTACCCGCAGCGTCTGCCGCACGTCGTCCGGATCCCCAGGCCGTATCGCCGGTAGATCGCCTGTGCCGGCACGTTGTCGGGTGCCACCTCGACCTGCACCAGCAGGCAGCCCAGGCGGCGGCACTCGGCGAACAGGGCATCGAGGCCCGCCGCGGCAGCCCCGCGGCGCCGGTCGGCGGGTCTGACGAAGAGGTCGTCGATGTAGGCCGCCAGGCCACCGACTTCCATGGCGAAGCGGACCGACAGCACGACGTGACCCACGGGCCGGCCGTCGTCTTCGACGAGCCACGCCGCACCGCGGCTCGGGTCCTCGATGAGGTGCTCGAACGCGCGCGCCGCCCAGGCGCGGTCGAGGGAACGCGGATTCGGCGTAGAACTCCTCCATCAGATCGACCAGCGCCGGCACGTCGGCTGCGGTCGCGCGCCTGGCGCGCATCATGGCGGGATCGTGGGGCATCGCTACCTGTCCAGTCCGGGGGCGCCCTCGTTGTCCGGGAGCGGTTCGAAGTCCTGACGGCGCCAGAGCAGGACGGTGAGCGGCGCCAGGCAGAACACGGCCGCAATCGCCCATGCGACCCGCCGCCCAGCCGGCGAGAACATGACGTCGAGCCGTTCCGGGTCCACCGGCAGCCCGCGCGCCTCGCGCGTGGCCGCGTAGGCGGCGCGGGTGCGGGCCGGATCCTGCTCGGTCCGCCAGAGTTGCACGAGCGTGACCGACGTGAACACCGCGAGCGCGGCGAGAGTGAGTGACACGGTGTGTGTCCACCGGAGCCACATCCCGACAGCGCCTCCCACCGCCAGGAACGCGAACAGCAGCTCGGCGGCCCAGTACAGGGGACCGACACCAGCCTCTGCCGCGAGCCGGACGTTCGGATCCGTGCTCCCGAGAAAGAGATCATGCGGACCGTGTTGCCAGCCAGAGCAGGTAATAGGGCAGTGCCCGGCTCACCAGCGGACGACGACGTGTGCGGGGTTCGGCCACCATGCAGCGGCGCGTGTGCGCCGGCTGATTCTACACAGGGGCGGACGGAAGGGGAGGGGAGGCCCGAGCCTGACGCCCGGGCCTCTTCTGAATTCTGAATTCTGAATTCAGAATTCTGAAAGCGTCACCCCAGCGGCGGTCCCGGCGGCAGCGGGTAGCGCGAGCGCGGACGGCCGCCCCAGTCGGGCATGGCGCTCTTCGGCGCGTGCGCCTTCGGGTCCGCCAGGTAGTGCTCGATGTCGCGTGCCGCCTGGCGGTAGTGGGCGGCGTCGAGCGGGTTGCTGCCCGTGCGCGACCCGAGCGAGGTGCCGAGCGCGGCGATCTGGTCGAGGATGTAGGCGCGGGCTTCCGGCGTCGTGTCGTCGTTGGCGCCGAGGATCATCATCGCGTCGAGCGCCACGCGTTCGGACACGCGGCGCAGGGAGCGCATCTTCGCGTCGGCGTCCGGCGCCGCCCGCCACGTGTTGGTCAGGATGGCGTCCACCACGTCCGGGAGCGTGACCGCCCCGGTCTGCCGATCCGCGAGCGCCACGAGCCGGGCGGCCTTGGCAGGCGTCAGCAGCGGCTCGATCACCATGGCCGAAAGGATGCGCGCGGCGCGCAGGTGATCGAAGTTGTAGTCGTCGGCCATGTCCTCGAGGTTCGGCCCCGGGCTCGGCGTGAGCTGGACCAGCAGCGTCTCGGGAATGGCCATGTTGGCGGGCTGGATGGCCTCCATCAGGAGGTCGAGCACCTCGCGCTGCAGCGCGGCCGGCACGAACTCGGTCGGCGGCAGGGTTTCGCCCTTGACGACGATGTTGTGGTACATGCCGCCCACGTAGCCGAGACCGGCCTCGATGGCCCAGCGGTGGTGCAGGTAGGTCATCCACAGCCGGACGTCGCGCAGGGCGCCGATGGGCTCGCCCGGCTTGAGGATCGCGGGGCCGTACTGCGCCAGCATGATCTTCCGCGCCGCCATCGTCTCGCGCAGGTTCTCCGTCGGTGTCGCGCGGTCGTCGTACCAGACCCAGCGCGGGTCGGTGTCGGGCACGTAGAGAATGCCCTTGCCGCGCATCTCGGCAATGATGGCGTTCAGGCCCGCCTCTTCTTTCGCGGCGGGGAACTCCGTGTAGGCGTACCGGGTCATGAAGTCGTCGTAGAGACCGGTGCTCGTTTCGAACGCCTCGCTGAGATCGAGGCGGCCCTGCGTGACCTGGACACGCGGCGTCGGGTACTCCATGGCCGAGGCGCGGCCGTTGATGCTCGACGAGAAGTTGTGGCCGAAGCCCATCACGTGGCCGAGCTCGTGCGTGGTCAGGAGCGACTGCCGGCGCAGCGCCAGTTCACGCTGTGCTTCGGGCATGGAGGCGCCCTGCTGCGACGCCAGCAGCAGCACCTCTTCGGGCACGGGCAGCACGCTGTCGAACCCGGCATCGTCGCCCGCGGCGGCGCCCGTGGTCGGCGTGTAGCTCTCGAAGTAGTTGCCGATGGTGCGGATACGGTGCGAGTCCATGCGCGTCTTGGAGCCGAGGATCTCGCCGGTCCGCGGGTCGCGGAAGGTGCCGCCGCTCGAGAACCCGCGCTCGTCGCGGTTGATCCAGAGGATCCACGCGTAGCGGATGTCCATCGGGTCCATGTCCGGCGTCGGGTCCTTCACCTGGACCGCGTTTCGGAAGCCGGCGGCCTCGAAGGCCTTGTTCCAGGCGAGCGCACCCTCACGCATCGATCCCCGGATGGGCTCGGGAATGGCGGCATCGAGATAGAAGACGATCGGCACCTTTGGCTCGCTCATCGCGGCCGTGGGGTCCTGCTTCTCCAGTCGCCAGCGCGTCACCCACTCCACCTCGGTGTTCTCGTTGAGCGGCTGCGCGTAATCGCGGAACCGGATGGCGCTGACGCCGATGCGCGGGTCGGCGCGTCGCGGCGTGTAGCCGGTGGGCGCGCGCAGGAACGAGTGGTGAATCCGCATCGTGAAGGACATCGGATTCGGTGCGACGTTCGCGACGAGCCGGCCGGGGGCGTCGGCCGCGAAGGTCATGATGGTCTCGATCTCGGTGTTGTCCGGGAACGCCTTCATCCGCGCGGGGTAGAAGCCGCTCCTCGCCGCGTCGAGCCGGAACGCGCCCTGGTTGCCACGCCGCATGTCGCCGACTACATCCGCGGCGTCGCGCATGAAGAGGGCGTGGCGTCTACCAGCACCCGGCCGCCCTCGTCGGCCTCAATGGGGAGTGCGGCGAGCACCGAGGTGGGGAACGAGTCCCGCACGTTCTCCTGCAGCGCTTCGTGCCCGTTCACCGCGCGATAGCGCAGGTTCTGCTGCACGACGAGGACGCGCGGCCCGGACCGCTCGAAGTGGACGACGGTCGAGTCCATGATGCCGCGGTCGAACGACATCTCCACCGACCCGCCGCCACTGGCCGCGGACACGTAGTAGAGGACGTCCTCGCCGAACGCCGGCACCTCGATGAGCACGCGTCCCCGCGCCTCGTCCCAGTAGAAGGGCACGAACCCGTCGGTCCGCTGCAGGCCGCCGGTGCGGTCGGCGATGCGGGCGGCGGGCGCCTGCTGCGCCGCGGCGGGCAGGGACACGAGCGTCAGCAGGAGCAGGGGGACAAAGCGGAACATGTGGACCTCCAGGATGGGCGCGATTGTAGACCCCGGCCGGCGGTGATGCGACCCTCGGTTCGTCATTGATTGTCTTCGTTTGCACAGCCCACCCCTTGACAGCGGCGAGGGAGTGGCGCACTGTAGGCGCCTGTTATCGAACATTAGTTCGTATATCGAGCAACGCGCCCAATCTGGAGGCACCCCATGCGTTCTCCGGTCACCGCCCTCCCGCTTCTCCTCGTCGTGCTGCTCGCGGGCACCCTGCTCGCCGCTCAGCAGCCCGGTGGTGTGCCTCGCGAGCCGATCGAGTCGCACCCCCACGACCTCGAATCGAGCTACCTTCGCATGCCCCTCCCCGCCGGCGCCGAGCGCTACGCGCAACTCGACGGGGAACGGATGAAGGGCTTCCTGCGAGAAATCGTGGCCGTCTCCGAACGGAGCCGGAGCGACGGGGAACTGCTGTGGGGGCGCATTGCCGGCACCGCCTACGACGACATGGTCGAAGGCGTTGTCCAGCGTCAATTCGAGGAGTTCGGCCTCAAGGGCATCGAGCGGCAGTACTTCGATCTGCCCCCCCAGTGGTTCCCGACGGCGTGGGCCTTCACTGCCACGAGCGGCGGGCGCACGCTGAGGTTCGAGACCGCTCGGGCGGCCACGCGTTCGGCCGCCACGCCACCGGGTGGACTGGACCTGGAACCGGTGTGGGTCGGGCTGGGCACAGAAGCGGATTTCGCGGGCCGCGATGTGCGGGGAAAGCTGGTGCTGATCCAGTCGATGCCGATGCCGGGCGTCGTCTCCCACTCGGCCAGTCATCTCGGTGCGGCGGCGCGCGCCGTCGAGAAGGGCGCGGCCGCGATTGCCCTGAACGTCGCCATACCCGGCAACATGCAGGTCCAGACCGGGCCCGGCAACACGAAAGTGGCCACCTTTACGATCGGCACCGAGGACATGACGAGGCTCCGACAGGAAGTCGAGCGGGGAAGCGTCAGGGTGCACGTCGCCCTGAGCACTGAACAGCGAACGGGCCTTCGTGATGCGAGCGTGTGGGGAACGCTTCCGGGCACGACTGACGAGAACATCATCATCATGGCCCACCACGACGCCTACTTTCAGGGCGCCATGGACAACGCGTCGGGCATGGCCGTGATGCTGGGTCTCGCGGAGCACTACGCCGCGCGCCCGGCAGCCGAGCGTCGCCGTACGCTCCGCTTCGTGACCACCTCCGGCCACCACGCGGGCTCCATGGGGACCGCCTGGCTCCACGCGAATCGCGACAGCGCGCTCCGGGGGACCGTCCTGGCCATCAACTGCGAGCACGTGTCGGTTACCCAGGCGTACTTCGATCGGAATGCACCGGTGCTGCGGCGTTCGGACAACATCGACGCCCGGCGGTGGTGGGTCCACGGCAGCCGGCGGCTCGCGAACCTCGCTCTCGAGTCATGGCGGATGTTCGGGGTCACGCTCTACGACACGATGGAGAACAACGCGAGTGGCGACATGCGCGCCATGGACCGCGATGTTCCCTCGATCCAGCTGATCGAGTCGGCGGTCTACTACCACTCCGATCACGACACGCCCGAGGTCGTGCCGGCAGCGGGCCTCGAGGCGGTCGCGCGAGCGTACGCCCGGATCATCGACCAGGTGAACACCCTTTCGAAGGACGCACTGCTCCCCGCGCCGGTTCGCGGCTCAGCCGGGCAGGAGTAGGCGTGGTCCGCGCCGCGCGGTCCGGCCCCGCGCGCCTCGGGGTCGCGTACCGACGCGGCGCGGACGATCGGTCCCAGCGGAATAGCGCCTCGCACGGCTCACGATGAAATCAGCCTTGTGTGCGGACGCGGCCTGTGAGTTAATGGCGCGGTTTAGTATCGAGCAAATGTTCGCATAGCGAGCATCACCCCACGCTCGACTCGGAGGATGGGTGTTGAGCCTCGCTCGATCTGGCGCGCGGTCCCGAGAGACCGGAAGGAGGAGGGTCATGAGGTCCTGGAAGGCATTGCTCCTGACGACCGTTACCGGCGTCCTGCTGGGGGCACTGCCCGGCGCCGCGCGGGCGGCCGGACAGGCGGCTCCAAACTCGGCGGGAATCGAGGGTCGCGTCACCGACACCAGCGGCGGCGTCCTCCCTGGCGTCACCGTGAGCATCAACAGCCCCGCGCTGCAGGCCGGGGCGCGCGACGCCGTCACCGACGTGAACGGCCGCTATCAGTTCACCACCCTGCCCGGCGGCGCGTATGAAGTGACGTTCAGCCTGACAGGCTTCCAGACGGTGCTGCGCGAAGGCGTCAGTGTCGGTGCCGGCTTCATCGCCACCATCGACGCGCGCATGGAAGTCGGCGCGCTCGAGGAATCCATCACCGTCACGGGCCAGTCGCCGCTGGTCGACGTGCGCACCACGGCAAGCGCCACCAACATCACCAAGGACGTCATGGAGACCATCCCGACCTCACGAGCCTATGCAGACGTGGGGAAGCTGGCGCCAGGGTGCGGCTCACGGGCCTTCCCGACATCGGCGGCAGCGCGACCGGCGGCCAGCGCGGCAACATGGTCAGCTACGGCTCCAATCAGGGCGGCCAGACGCTGATGCTGGACGGCGTGAACACCGACGGCACCGGGGGCTACTTCGACTTCGGCGCGATGGAGGAAATGGTCGTGCGCGCGGGTGGCAACGACGCCGAGATTCCCACCTCCGGTATGGCATTCCAGATCATCACCAAGTCCGGCGGCAACCAGTTCCATGGCGAGGGCCTCGCGGCGTGGCAGGGCGAAAGCTTCCAGGGCGACAACGTCGACGACGCCCTCCGGGCACAGGGCGTGAGCGCCGGCAATCCCATGGACCACTTCTTCGACCTGAACGGGTCGCTCGGCGGCCGCATCGTCCGGGATCGCCTCTGGTTCTTCGGCTCAGGGCGGCGCAAGGATGCGCCGCCATCCCTCGGGTTCGCCGGCGGACACGGGCCTGACGGCCAATACTTCACCGACGATGACGAGCAGGGCGTGGAGACCGACCGCGAAAGCAATGTCGTCGCGAAGCTGACCGCCCAGCCCGCCCTCCAGCATCGCCTTTCCTTCATGGACCAGTACGGTGTGAAGGCGACGGAGAACCGGGCCGCGGGCATCTATCGGCCGCATGAGGCCGCGGTGGACTACTCCCTGCCCGTCCACACCTACAAGGGCGACTGGACCTGGACGCCGACGAATCAATCCGTCATCGTCGCCTCGGTGGGCCGCAGCTGGTAAGTCCGAGGGCCTGCCCTACACGGACGCGCCGTCCACCTTCGACATCACGACCCAGCAGTGGGGCGGCGCCGCGGTCAACTCCGTCGGCACGGGCGCCGACGCGGCGCCGGCAGGCAGTTGGAGTCAACGCTGGCAGTACGACGCCAGCTACACCTACTTCGCGCAAGAGGCTCTGGGCGGATCTCACGAGCTCAAGGTCGGCGGCTCATTCACGCGAGTGGTACCCGTCGCACCGGAGGCTCCGCAGCGACGGGCGCGGCGGTGCGGGCCACGACTACAGGCTCTTCTTCTCGAGCGGCACGCCTATCGAGGTGCTCCTGTACAACTCGCCGTTCACGAGCGAGAACAACGTCAACTACCAGGGCGGCTACATTCGCGACGTATGGCGCGTGGGCGACCGCCTGACGCTGAACCTCGGGCTCCGATTCGAGCGCTACGACGTCTTCCTGCCCGCGCAGACCAAGCCCGCTGGCCCGTTCTCCGATCAGGTCGACTACGCGCGCCGCAACCTTTACGACTGGCGCGGCATCGTCCCGCGCATCGGCATGTCCTGGGCGGTGACACCGGACAATCGAACGGTTGTCAAGGCCACGTGGGGCCGCTTCAATCACGCGATTCGCCCCTCAAGCACGGAGATCGTCCGCAACCTCAACGGCAACGAGTACGAAGCGACGCGCTACCGGTGGAACGACCTGAATGGAGATCGCGATCTCGACTACCCGGGCGAACTCGGCCAGTTCATTCTCATCGAGGGCGGATCGGGGTCGCGCGGCATCCACAACCCCGACTTGCGCCAGCCGAAGTCGGAGGAGACCAGCGTGCGCCTCGAGCGGCAGCTGGGCGAAGTGCGTGTCCGCCAGGTTCGGCTACATCTACAAGAAGGACTTCAACCTCTACAACCTCGTAAACACGGCGAGACCGTACGAGGCCTACACCATCCCCATCACGACCACCGACCCCGGCCCCGACGGTCGTGTCGGTACTGCGGATGACGGCGGGGCGGTGACCTACTACGACTACGACCCGGCCTACCTCGGACCGGAGTTCGAGTACGAGCTCGTCGTCAACCAGGAGGTACCAACCGGTTCCACAACATCGAGCTCGGCATCGACAAGCGATTCGCACAGCGTTGGCAGCTGATGGGGTCGTTCCTGGCCACGCACCAGGACGAGTGGATCGACGGCATCCCGGTCAGCCCGAATCAGGAGTTCTTCCCGCGGAACCAGACATGGGAGTCGACGTTCCGTGTCGCCGGCAGCGTTCGCGCCCGCTGGGGAATCATGACCTCCGCGATGTACGAGTACCAGAGCGGTGCGCCACAGGCCCGTGACGCGCTCTTCCGGACCGGGCTCCGCCAGTTGAGCACGGTCACGCTGCGGATGGAACCGCTCGGCGCGCAGCGTCTGCCCGGCTACAAACTGCTCAGCTTCCGCGCTGCGAAGGAGTTCGCCGTGACCGATGCCCAGCGGCTGAGGGTTCAGTTCGATCTGTTCAACGCCCTCAACGCGAACGACGCCACGGGCATCACCCGCCGGTCGGGCACCAACTACGGCCGGATTACCGGCATCGTGCCGCCTCGCGTGGCGCGCGTCGGCCTCACCTACTCGTTCTAAGCCAGACGGAGATGCACATGACCACGCTGAAGATCGTGTCGGCCGGAGCCGTGATCATCGGCGGCATCGCACTCGCGGTGTCGCTTCGCGGCGCCCAGTCGACGCCGCAGACGTCCACGCCCTTCCGGGGACCGGGCGCCGAGCGGGCGGGAGCGCCTGCCAGTGAAGCTCCACCCGCACGACATCCGAGACACCTTCATCCGGCTGCCGCTGCCAGACGGCGAGGAGCAATGCGGGCGTCTCACCGGCGAGCGCATGAAGGAATTCGTCAACCAGATCTCCGCGATCTCGCGCCAGAGCAGAGACGACGGCGACCTGATCTGGGGGCGGCTGGCGGGCACCAGTGCGACGACATGTCCGAGGCGCTCGTCGAAGGCCTGTTCAAGCAGTGGGGGCTGCAGAACGTGAGGCGGCAATGCTTCGACCTGGAGCCGCAGTGGTTCCCCACTGGGCGTTCCGCGCCACGGGCAGCGGAGACACGCTCTCCTTCGAGACGCTCCAGGCGGTTCGCGGTGCCGAGCCGACGCCCGCGGGCGGCGTTGACCTCGACATGGTGTGGGTCGGTCTCGGAAACGAGGCCGACTTCAGCGGCCGTGATGTCACGGGGAAGCTGGCCGTGATCAAGAGCTATCCCACGCCCAGTGTCGTGGGACACTCGGCCAGTTGGAACCGGGCCATCGACAGGGCCGTGCGGAAGGGCGCGGCTGGCGTCCTGATCAACGTCGCCATCCCTGGAAACGTCCTGACGGCGGTCAGCGGCGCCCGTGACATCACCGCCTTCTCCATCGGCACGGAGGACATGTCGCGACGAGCAACTCCTCGAACGCGGCCCGGCGCGCGCCCACCTCGAACTCGCCATCGAGATGCGGCCCGGCCTCCGAGACGCCAACGTGTGGGGCGAGCTGCCGGGAACGACCGACGAGGACATCATCGTGATGGCCCATCACGACGGGTTCTACGAGAGCTCGCTCGACAACGCGTCAGGGATGGCCGTCATGCTCGGACTCGCCGAGTATTACTCGAAGATTCCACGGGACAGCGCCGGCGGACCATGAAGTTCGTGACCACGTCCGGTCACCATGTGGGCTCCGCCGATGCGCGCTGGATGCGCGAGAATCGCGACACCTTCCTCGCGAAGACGGCGCTGATGATCAACGCCGAGCACGTTGGTGCCATCCAGATGCACTTTGATCGGTTCGGTCCCGGCCTTCGGCGGGCAACAACATCACGGCGCGCCGGTGGTGGGTGTTCGGCAGCGACAGGCTCGCGTCCATCGTTCTCGACGCCTACAAGATGTTCGGCGTGACGATCTACGACGACATGGATCGGACGACGACCGGTGACATGAGCCACATCGATCGCGATGCCCCATCGATTCAGCTCATCGAGTCGGCGCTCTACTATCACACCAGCGCCGACCAGCCCGACTACGTGCCGAACCCGGCCATGGAGGCGGTCGCCCGGGCCTACGCGAAGATCATCGACGAGGTCAACGCGCTCGATCGGTCGGCGCTGCTCGCCGAGCCGATGCCCTCGGATTCGCCGGCGCGGCGGTGACGGCGGTGACGCGCTCCCGGTGTCGGCCCGCGGAACCAGGCCGCGACCGTCCCTGCTGGCTACCGGGAGGCGGGCTCGGCGCCGGCCGTTTCGACCCGCGGAGCCACGCCGCCAGGGCGCGCGAGATCCGGACGCGGCCTCGAGGAGCACCGGGAGATGGCTGGTGCGCAACTCGCGCATCGACACCCGGGAGGCATGCCCGGCGAGGTTGATGGCTGCCACCGCGTGGCCGCTGCGGTCGATGATGGGGACGGCCACGGTCCGCACTCCGATCTCGGACTCCTGATCGTTGGCCGCCCAACCCTGACGCCGCACCTTCTGCAGTCCCGTGCGCAGCGCGTCGACGTCACGGATGGTGCGCTCGGTGAGGGCCCCCAGGTGGGTGGAGGCGAGGTAGACCTCCAGCTGCTCGGGGGCCATGAATGCCAGGAGTACCTTGCCCATCGACGTCGCATGGGCCGGAAGGCGCGAGCCGACCACGAGGTTGGTCGTCATGATGCGGTCCGCGTTGACACGGGCAACGTACACCACGTCCGGGCCGTCCAGCACGCCGACCGAGCACGACTCCCGCAGGCGGTCGACGACATGCGCCATGTAGGGCTGGGCGATGTCGGCGACACCGAGCGTGGAGAGGTAGGCGAAACCGAGCTCGAGCACGCGGGGCGTCAGTGAGAACTTCGGCCCGTCCTGTGACACGTACCCGAGGGAACGAAGGGTGAACAAGTACCGCCGGGCGACCGCGCGAGTGAGACCGGTCTGCTCGGCGACCTCGCTGACCGTCAGTGACGGGGCGCGCGGCCCGAATGCCTTGACCACGGCGAATCCTCGTTCGAGGCCCTGGACGAACTCCCGGTCCGTCCCGACGCGCGTCCCGGGTGAGGCGGGTGATAGGCGGGCGGCGGGACGGGGGCTCATGAGGGAATGTTCGAATGGCGAGCACTCGCCGGCAAGACGCCGTCGTCGCGCCTTGACTGCGGCAGGAGCGCACAACTACAGTCCGGTAAGGATCGAACATATGCTCGTATATCGAACATCCACGACGTCGCGGCCCGCCCTCCCCGCGCGCACCGCCTCCGCGGCGGGCGCCGGTGTGTCGACCGTGATGGACGGGCATCGGGCGCCCGGCACGCGCCCCCGCCTCACGCGGGACGCGCATGCAGCCGCGTGAGATGTCGACTTCGCCGATGGCGATCAACCCGGGCGCCGAACTGCCCGGACGATCACTGGCCGACGTGGCGTTGAACCCGGTCGCGATCGCGGTCGTTGGCGCCTCCAACGATCCGAACAAGATCGGTGGGCGCCCGCTCGCCTACCTGCAGCGATTCGGATATCGGGGCCGGGTCTACGCGGTGAATCCCACCCGCGCCACGGTCCAGGGCCGCCGGGCGTACCCGGACGTGGCGTCGCTGCCAGAGGCGCCTGACCTCGCCATCATCGCCACCCCCCGCGCCCTCGTCTCGCGCAGCGTGCATGACTGCGCCGCGCGCGGCGTTCGCGCCGCCATCATCATGGCGTCCGGCTTTGGCGAGATGTCGGACGCGACGGCCAGCGAGGCCCAGGCGCATCTCACCGACCTCGCCCGAGCCTCCGGAATGCGGGTCGTCGGCCCGAACTCGCAGGGCCTCGCCAACTTCGCGACGGGTGCGGTCGCCAGCTTCTCCACGATGTTCTCGGAAGTGGAACCCGCAGATGGCCCGGTCGGTATCGTGAGCCAGAGCGGCATGATGAGCGTCGTGCCGTACGCGCTCCTTCGCGCTCGCGGCATCGGTGTCCGGCACGCACACGCCACCGGCAACGACGCCGATGTCAGTCTGCCAGAACTGGCGCTCGCAGTCGTGCGGGACCCGGGCATGCGCGTGCTCTTGCTCTACATCGAGAGCATCAGGGACGTGCGCCGCCTTGCCGAGGCGGCAGCCGTCGCGAGGACCGCGGCGTCGCCATCGTGGCCGTGAAGACCGGTCGGACGGTACGGGCAAAAGGCTGCGCGGTCGCATACTGGCGCGCTGGCCAACGAGGACCGGACCGTGGACGCCTTCTTCAGGGCCCATGGCATCACGCGCGCGCGCGATGCCCACGCGATGGTCAACGTGGCCGAAATGTACTGTCCGGCGGTGCCCCCGCCGGCCATCGCGTTGCCGTTGTCAGCAACTCCGGGGCCGCCTGCGTCGCGGCGGCAGACGACATGCAAGGGACGGGGCTCTCGCTATCGCGGCTGGATGCCGACACCGTGGCGTCGATTGCCGGCGACCTGCCGCCGTTCGGGTACCAGCGCGAACCCCATCGATCTCACCGCCGCCCTGCTCGGGGACAGCGCCCTGCTCGGCCGCGTCCTTGAAGGCTGTCGCACGACGGCAACGTCGACCAGGTCCTTGTGAGCCTCCCGGTGACAGGGCAGGGATATGACATCCACGGCTTCGCGCGCGCGGCGGCCGAGTTCACCCGCACGTCCGGCAAGCCCGTCGCCATCGCCGTGACGCAGCCACGCGCCGAGGCCGTTTTCCGCGCCGCGGGCCTGCCCGTGTTCACGCGGCAGCGCGACGCCACCGAGGCGATGGCACAGGTGGCGCGGTGCATGGACCCGCGTTCGTGCGGCGGAGCATGTTCCGAGCACTGGAGCCGATCGGGATCCCGGCGATGCCGCCCGGCACATCGCGCTTCCTCAGCGAGTCGGACAGCCTGGACGTTCTGGCCGCCGCGGGGCTCCCCGTGGTCGCCCATTGTCTCTGCGATACGATCGACGACCTGATCGCCGCGGTGCGCCGGTTCGGCACACCGGTCGTCGTGAAGGCGTGCTCGTCGCAGCTGCCCCACAAGTCCGACTACGACCTGGTGGTCCTGAACGTAGATTCGGAAGCCGCCGCTTGCGCGGCCGGCGCCCTTCAACGACGCACGCGAGCGCTCGGCGTGCCGCTCGACGGCATCCTCGTCGCCGAGACGGGCTACGGCCGCCATGAGCTGATGCTCGGGGCGCGGGTCGACGCCACCTTCGGACCGGTCCTGCTGGTCGGAGATGGTGGACGCTGTGTCGAGGCGCTTCGCGATACGGCTGTCCTGTTGCCGCCCGTGTCAGCGCAGGAGGTCCGGGATGCGCTGTCCAGCCTGCGCGTCTGGCCGTGGCTCCATTCGGCGGAAGGGGATGCGGTGGACGTGGATGCGTTCTGTGCCGCCGCCGTGTCGCTCGGGCGCTACATCACGGCCGCCGCCGACGCGGTGGCCTCGGTTGATGTGAACCCTGTGCTGGTCGGCGACGCGGGTCACGGCATCATTGTCGTCGATGCGCTGATCGAGCGAGCGGCTCGATGAGTGCCGCGCCGATTCACGGGCTGTCCGCGGCACTGGACCCGACCTCGATCGCGATCATCGGGGCGTCCGACAGCACCAGCAAGATTGGCGGCCGCGTTCTCCACTACCTCCTTCGATTCGGGGTACCGCGGCCGCATCCACCCCGTGAATCCCAACCGGGCCGAGGTCCAGGGCCGCGCGACGGTCCCTGACCTGTCGGCGCTCGCGGATGCTCCAGACCTGGCGGTCATCGCCACGCCGGGTGCCCAGGCCGAACGGGCGGTGAGCGACTGCGCCGCGCGGGGGGTTCGGACGGCCGTCGTCATGGCGTCCGGATTCGGCGAGACGTGTGACCCGGGGGCCATCGCCGCCGAAGCACGCATGGTCGCGTGTGCCCGTGCGCACGGGATGCGGGTGGTGGGCCCGAACACGCAAGGGCTCGCCAACTTCGTACCAGGGCGGTGTCGAGTTTCTCGACGATGTTCCTGGAAGTGCCGCCCGAGGACGGGCCCGTTGGAATCGTGAGCCAGAGCGGGGCCATGAGTGTCGTCCCATACGGGCTGCTCCGGCGGAAAGGCATCGGCGTTCGGCACGCGCATGCCACCGGCAACGATGCGGACGTCACCTTCGCGGAGGTTGCCCTTGCCGTGGTGGAGGATCCCGCCGTCCGCCTGCTGCTCCTCTACATCGAGAGCATTCGCGATTCGACGATGCTGGCCAAGGTCGCGGCGCGGGCCTCGGAGCGCGACGTACCGGTCGTCGTCGTGAAGGCCGCACGGACGCCGACCGGTCAATCGGCGGCGAGGACCCACACAGGTGGCGAGCCCAACGACGACCGCGTTGTCGAAGCGTTTCTGCGCACGCATCGCATGTGGCGGGTCGGCGACGTGCACGAGATGGCGGAGCTTGCGGAGCTGCATGTCAAGGGCTGGCGGCCTTCGGGCCGGCGGCTCGCCGTCGTGAGCAACTCGGGCGCCAGCTGTGTCATGGCAGCGGACCTCGCCCACGAACACGGTCTCGAGCTTGCCAGGCTCGAGGCCCGCAGCATCGCATCGATTGCAGGGCTCCTGCCTGCGTTTGCCACGCCGACCAATCCGATCGACCTCACGGCGGCTCTGCTGAGCGACGGCAGCCTGCTGGGCAGCGTGCTTCCGATCCTCGCTGCGGACGATGCCGTCGACCATGCCGTCGTCAGCCTCCCCGTCGCCGGAGCCGGCTATGACCTCGCCGCGTTCGCGGAGGCCGCCGCAGCCTTCCCGGCGGGCTCGTGCAAGCCGCTGGTGGTCGCAGCCACGCAGGACTCGGTGGCGGAGGTGTTCCGCAGTCGCGGGGTTCCGGTGTTTCCGGATGAGACGTGCGCCATCTCGGCGCTGGCGCAGTTGTCCGCGCACGCCGCGCTGCTCCGCCAACCACCTCCCGTCGCCGGCTCGCCCGGGCGGATGTCGGCGCCCCCGCCGCCAGGCACGTCGGCTGTGATGGAGGACGGTCAGGGCCTGGCGGTGCTGGATGCGTGCGGGCTTCCAGTGGTGCCAGTCGTGCTGTGCAGGTCCGAGGAGGATGCCGGCCGGGCGGCCCGCGGACTCGCGAGGTCGATCGACCTGCATGTCCATGCTCCAGGAGTGCCCCGCGTGCTGCTCGCGGACCTGGTCCGGAGGGATATCGGGACGGAGGCGGCGGCGCGGGACGCCTGGCGCGCGCTTCACGCGGCCGCTCGTGATCGCGGCGTGGAGTCGGATGGCATCGTGGTGTCGACGGCGCGCAGCGCCGGACGGCGCGTGCGAGTGACCGCCTGGGTCGACAACGTTTTCGGCCCGCTGGCGGCCGTCGCCGATGGCGGCGCCCCGGCGCACGCCGACGAGGTCGTGCTGGTGCCGCCGTTCGACGCCGACGGCGTGCGCGAGGCGATTGGCAGGATGCGCGCGGCGCCAATGCTGGTCGGCATCCGCGGTGGGACGTCGTACGACGTGGCGTCCTTGTGCGCACTGGTCGTCGATGCGGTGGCGTTTGTCACCGCCAACCGCACATGGGTGCAACGGGTCGAGCTCGATCCGGTGGTCGTCTGCCCGGCTGGGTCCGGGGTCCACATCGCGGCCGCGCAGGTGACGCGTACACCTGTCCGGGTCGAGTCGCCGGTCGTGGAGATTCAGGGCGGTCCCGAGCACCGTCGAACCCGAGGGGCGTTCAACGACTGCGACGTCCGCGCCGGGCAGGCGCGTACGGCCGCATCAATCCGAGGAGACGCGAGTGATTGCCATCGAGATCAAGGAACCGGGTGGACCCGAGGTCCTGGTGCCCGGACCGCCCACGGCCCGTCGCTGTCGCGGAGCACGTCCTCGTGCGCGTGGCGGCGGCCGGCGTCAATCGGCCGGACGTCATGCAGCGCATGGGGCGCTACCCGCCGCCACCAGGTGCCTCCGACATTCCGGGTCTCGAGATCGCCGGCACCGTGGAGGCCATCGGCGACGGCGTATCCGACTGGCGCGTCGGTGACGCGGTGTGTGCCCTCACCTCTGTGGCGGCTACGCCGAGTGCTGCGCGGTGCCGGCCGCGCAGTGCCTCACGCCGCCGAGCGGGATAGACCTGATTCACGCGGCCGCGCTTCCCGAAACCACGTTCACTGTCTGGACGAACGTCTTCGAGCGCGGCCGCCTCACCGCCGGCGAGACCATCCTGGTGCACGGCGGCGCCAGTGGCATCGGTTCCACCGCCATTCAGCTCGCGAGGGCCGCCGGTGCGCGCGTGTTCACCACGGCGGGTTCCGACGACAAGTGCGCCGCGTGCATTGGCTCGGAGCCGAGCGGGCGTTCAACTACCGCACGCTGGACTTCGTCGCCGGCGTCAGGGAGGCCACGGAGGGCCGCGGTGTCGATATGGTGCTGGACATCGTCGGCGCCGACTACTTTCAGCGCAATCTCGACGTGCTGGCGCTCGAGGAGCGCCTGGTCCTCGTGGGCCAGCTCGGAGGTCCCAAGGCGCAGATCAACACGACGCCCATCTTCCGAAAACGACTGACGATCACGGGGTCGGTGCTGCGCTCGAGGTCAGTGGCTGAGAAGGGCTGCATCGCCGCGGCCGTACGGGAGCGCGTGTGGCCGCTGGTGGAGACAGGTCGCGTCGTCGTGCCGATCCACGCCACCTTCCGCTCCGTTCGGCGGCCGATGCACATCGCATGATGGAAGGCAGCGCCCACGTCGGCAAGATCGTCCTGGTCCTGTGATGAACTCCGGTGCGCGGCGGTCTGAGCCGCACCCGGCGCTGCTGGAGCCGTCGCGCGCCAGCCGGAGAAGGGGACTGGGGCGGCGTCGCGTGTCGCGACGGTATCCGGGTGGCGAGTGGGTGGCCTCGTGATAGGCGTGGCGTTGCTGGCCCTCTTCCACCTCGCGCCGGCACCCGAACCCATTACGCCCATCGGCATGGGCCGGCTGGGATTGCTCGCCTTCGCGATCGTCTGGTGGATCTGCGCGCCCTTTCCGCTGGCCGTCCCGACGATTGCGGCGCTGGGCCTTGGCGTCGGCACGGGCGTCCTGAGCCTCGATGACGCCTTCGCGGCCTCGACGAGCTGGGTCGTGTGGTTCGCGGTGGGCGCGTTCGGGCTGAGCGCGGCACTGGAGGTCAACGGCTTCAACCGGCGCTTCGCGCTCTGGTTTGTCAACCTGCGCTGGCTGCGAGGCCGGCCGTTCGCTCTGCTGTTCATGTTCCTGCTGTCGGCGGCGCTGATGAGTGCGGTGATGTCCAACACCGTCGTATCGGTCGGTGGCTCTCGCTCGCCACGACGGTATACACGGCACTCGGCCTGCGCCCCGCGATCCATTCCCCGAGATCAACACCCTCGGCATTGCGTGGCTGTCGAACATCGGCGGCATCATGACGCCGATTGGCACGCCCGGGAACGCCGTGACGATTGGCATGGTCGCTGCCGCTACCGCGTATGACCGTGGGTTTTGCCTCGTGGTCGATCGTCGGCACCTTTGCCGGTGTCCTCTTGATTGGCTCCACCTTCCTCGTCATGCGATACGTCATCCGTCCAGACGTCTCCGTGATGACCCGGCCGGAGATGGTCGAGCTCCTGCGCGCCGAGCAGGCGGCGCTCGGCGCCCCGTTGCCGTCCGAACGTCTGGCAGTGGGATGGTTCGGCATCGCGATTCTCCTCTGGTTCGTTCCCGACCTGGCGCGGCTGCTGGCGGGGCCTTCGGTCGTGCCCGCATTTTTCGGCAACCTCGGCCTGGTGGTGCCGGCGCTGCTCGTTCCGGTGGCGATGTGCCTGACGCCCGTGCGGCAGACGGGTCGGGATCGCGTACTGACCTGGAACGAGTGGTCCGGAGGCGTCGACTGGGGCATGGCCCTGTTCCTGGAGGGGTCCTTGCCCTCGGAACGGCGGTGGGTGCGCCCGAGAGCGGTGTCTCGAGTACCTGCGTGCCAGACTGGAGCCGGCGGTGACGGGCATGCCGGAGTTCGCGTTCGTGTTCGCCCTGCTCGCAGCGGTGATGCTTGCGACCAATGTCATGTCGAACCTGGTCACGACGGCCATCTTCGTGCCGCTCGGCCTCACCCTGTCGTTGGGTCTCGATACGGCGATCCCGTGCCGCTCGGGGTCCTGCTGGGTATCGCGCCGTCGCTCTCGTATGCCCTCCCGTCCGGGACCACCACCAACGCCATCGTGGCGGGCAGCGGTTGGATCGGGCTCGGGATCATGCTGCGCTACGGCCTGCCCTCATGTTGCTGCACGCCGCCCTGCTGGCCTTCTGCGTGTATCCGGTCGCCCGGTTCATCCTGTCCTAGCCGGCCTGTGTGGCCTTCCCGTCGAGGAAATCCATGTCCGAGTTCGTCCGCTATGAAGTGAGAGACCGCGCCGCGATCCTGACGATCGACAATCCGCCGGTGAATGCGCTCGGCGCCGGGGTCTGGGAGGCGATCGATCGGTCAATCGGTCGTGCTGCCGCCGATGACCGCGTCGTGGCCATTGTGCTCACCGGCGCGGGTCGGCACTTCGTCGCGGGCGCCGACATCAAGGTGTTCGACACGCTGCGCACTCCGGACGCCTCGATGGCGAGATCCGCACGCACGCACGCGGTGTTGCGACGCATCGAGGACACCGAGAAGCCCGTCGTCGCAGCGCTTCACGGCAGCGCCTTCGGTGGAGGACTCGAAGTCGCCATGGGATGCCACTACCGGGTGGCGGCGTTGCACGCGACACTTGGCCAGCCCGAGGTGCTGCTTGGCCTGCTGCCCGGCGCCGGCGGGACCCAGCGCCTGCCGCGTCTGTGCGGCCCGACGCGGGCAATCGAGATGTGCAGCACCGGCCGGCCGATAGGCGCCCAAGAGGCGCTTCGGTGCGGTCTGGTGGACGCGATTGCGTCTGAGGCGCTGATCGACGACGCGATCCGGTTCGGCTTGGCACGAGCCGCCGAAGGGAAGCCACGCAAACCGCGCGAGATCCCGATCGCGGAAGCGGACCGAACGGCCGGGATCGAGGCCTGCGTGGACGCGGAGAGGAGGCTTCGTCATGATCCGGTCGCGGGGCCGTGGCGAGCCGTGCACGCAATCCGCGCCGGGTTGGCCGACGGCTTCGATGCCGGGTCCGTCACCGAGCGCGAGATGTTCGCGGCGTGCGTCGTGTCAACGGAGTCCCGGGCCCTCCGGCACCTCTTCTTCGCCGAGCGCGCCGCGGCCAAACCCATTGGCCTGGCCTGGCCTGCTCGCGTTCCGGAGGTTCGGACGGCCCTCGTCATCGGCGCGGGGACGATGGGCGCAGGAATCGCCATGGCTCTCGCCAACGCCGGCGTGACCGTGCTGTTGAGCGATCTCGATGCGGCCGCGAGGAACCGGGCCATGGAGACGATTGCGAGGACCTACCAGTCCGCCGTGGAGAAAGGGCGGCTCTCCGAGTCGGAACGGGAGCAGGCAGAACGGCGAATCCTGCCAATCGAGGACGATACGCGATTCACGGAGGCCGACATTGCCGTGGAGGCCGTGTTCGAGGACCTCGCCCTCAAGCGGGACGTCTTCCGGCGGCTTGCCGAGCACACGCGGCCGGACTGCATCCTGGCGTCCAACACGTCGACGCTCGACATCGACGAATGCGGACGTGCGGCCGGCTGCCCGGAGCGCGTTGTCGGCCTGCACTTCTTCAGCCCCGCCCACGTGATGAAGCTCCTCGAGATCGTCCGGGGCCAGGAGACCAGCGATGCCGTGATAGCGTCGGCCCTGACTCTCGCCAAGCGCCTTCGCAAGGTTCCCATCGTCGTTCGCAACTGCTTCGGGTTTGCGGCCAATCGGTTGCTGGCCTACTACATGCGCGAGGCGTACCTGCTGTTGGAAGAGGGCGCGAGTGTGGATCGCATCGACCGCGCGGCCGTTGCGTTCGGCATGCCGATGGGGCCGTTTGCCATGCAGGACGTCGCCGGCCTCGACGTGGGTGCTCGAATCCGGCACCACCTGCGGGCGCGTGGCCGGCGCCGGGCTGACGGACCCGAGTCCGCGGTGCTCGATCGCCTCTTCGACATGGGCCGCTACGGCCAGAAGACCGGGGCCGGATGGTATCGCTACGAAGGAGGGAGCCGAACCGGCCGGCCGGATCCCGTCGTCGATGAGATCGCGGCCGAGGAGTCCAGGAAGCGTGGCGTCGACCGCCGGTCCATCGCCGACGACGAGATCGTCGACCGCATGATCACCGCCGTGATCAACGAAGGCGCTCGGATTCTCGACGAGGGATTCGTCGACGGGCCGGGCGATCTCGATGTCGCCTTCTGCTACGGCTTCGGATTCCCTCGCCACCGTGGTGGCCCCCTCTTCTACGCCGACACCATCGGCCTGCCACGTGTGCGTGCCCAGTTGGCGGAGTACCGCGAGCGGTTCGGGGACCATTGGCGCCCGGCTGCGCGCATCGAGAGGCTTGCGACCGACGGCCGTGGGTTCCACGAGGCCAGGTGATGCGTAGGCTCGAGGCGCCGCAACAGCTGCGAGAATGGGTGGGCGGCGAGTCGGCGGTCAGCGACTGGATGCTGGTCGGGCAGGACCGCATCGATGCCTTCGCCCGGGTGATCGATGACGAGCAGTGGATACACGTGGACGTCACGCGCGCGCGCCGGGTAATCGCCATGCACGGCGCGCCAGTGGCTCACGGGTTTCTCGTGCTCTCGCTCGCGAGTAGCTTGTTCCGGCACGCGGTGCGTATCGACGGCGTGCGTGTGTCGATCAACTACGGGCTGAACCGGGTGCGGTTCGTGTCGCCGTTGATTGCGGGCGGCTGCGTCCGAGGCCGGTTCACCCCCCTCGCGGTGGAAACGCTGGAGGAGGCCCGTTGTTCAGGTCACCTTCGCAGTGCGAGTCGAAGAAGAAGGCTCCGAACGCCCCGTGTGCGTCGCGGAGTGGATCGTGCGCTACTACCCGGTATAGGGGTCGATGTCTGACTCACGGCACGAGCACCACCTTGCCGGCGACCTTCCTCGAGCTGAGTAGCGTGATCAGCGTCCGCCGCCCAGTCGAGCGGCAGAGTATGGGAGGCGTGCGGCGCCAGCCGACCCTCGGTGTAATGCCCAGCGCAGGAGCTGCCCGGCGCGCGGGCTTGCGAGGCTGCAGGCTCCCGGCGGCCGAACTCGCCGTAGAACACGCCCGTCAGCGAGGCGCCCTTCAGCAGGGGCGGAGTTCATCGGCACGCGTCAAGGGATGTCGCCGGCTGCGAACCCCACGACCAGCAGCCGCCCCCGCCACGCGAGCGACCGCAGCGCCTGTTCCGTGAACGTCCCGCCGACCGGGTCGAACACGACGTCGACGCCGCGGCCGTCCGTGAACGTTCGGATACGATCCTTGAGGGTCCTCCGTCGCGTAGTTGATGGTGCCATCCGCGCCGTGGGCGCGGCTGGTCTGAGGAAGCTTGTCATCGGTGGACGCGCAGGCGAGGACACGCGCACCGAAGCCCGGCGCGATCTCGACGGCTGCGGGGCCGACGCCTCCGGCAGCGCCCAGCACGAGCAGCGTCTCGCCTGCGGGATGTCCCCGGTCGCAGAGGGCGTGGTCGGCCGTTCCATAGGCGAGGATGAACGCACCAGCCGTAACGAACTCCATGGACGGGGGAATCGGCACGACGCGCTCGGCACTCACGAGGACCGCTTCGGCGAAGGCGCCGTAGGTCGTGTTTGCCAGGACCCGCTCCCCCGGGGTCACGCTCGAAACCCCGGCGCCGACCGCAGAGACGAAGCCGGCCGCCTCGGCCCGGGTGGGAGCGGCAGGTCCGGCCTGATCTGAGCCGTACGCGGACGATGAGGGCGTCGGGAAGTTGACACCGGCAGCCCCGAACGTCGATCACGACCTCCTGGGCCCGGCGAGGGGCGGGGACACTCGCCCATGACGAGTGAAGACGGGGGACCAAAGGATCGGCAGACGATGGCCCTCATCAGCCCGGCTCGACTGCTGTGGCGGCTGTGGGCCGCTGTCCGATGACGCCCGCCTGGCGCAGCTGGTCGATAGCTGCAGCGTCCGGTCCCAGTCGGCTGCCGAGCACACTCGTCGGTGTGCTGCCCGGAGTGGTGCGGCATGGCGAATGCGGCCGGGCGTGGCCGAGAGGCGCACCGGCGGCCCCCACGACCAGGACGCGGCCGGCAGTCGGGTGGTCGCTGTCGACCAGCGCTCCGCGGCTGGACACCTGAGGATGCCTGACCACCTCGTCGATGGCATTGATACCAACCGGGATGCCTCGCCACCAGCTCGCACTCCCAGTCCTCGTAGGATCGCGTGAGAAACCGCGCCTGCAACAAGAACCACGAGGTGTCCCGGTGGCGAACCCGGCCGGCGTTGGTGCAGCGCGAATCCGTGCCCGAGTTCGCCGGCCCCATTGCGTCGCAGAGCCGTGTCCACAGTCGGTCACTACGATTGCCACGATAACTTCACATCCCGCGTGGCGGTGCAGAACGTCTGGTAGGGAACGATGGATGGATACGCAGTTCCCAGCGGCGAGGGACCGCGCCGTCAGCGACGTGCGCGCTCAGGACGCCTTGCAGGAGGCTCAGCTGGCCTTCCAGCATCGACACGTCCACGAACTGTCCAGGGGCCAGTTCGATGCCGGGCATGGAGGGCGGTCGCGTGCCGAGGCCGCGAACATGCCGGCAGCGGTGTCCGCGATGGACATGCCGCACCGGACGGGCGGGCCATCCATGGGCCCGGTAACGCTCATCATCCGCTCTCGGCCTGAACGACCAGATCGAGCGCACTGCGGTCCCGGTAAGGGCCGTCCTGTCCGAATCCAGAGATCGAGCAATAGATGATGCGCGGCTGTCGTGCGCGGACTGCATCGTAGCCAACTCCGAGCGCGTCGGCGGCGCCCGGGCGCATGTTTTCGAGGACGATGTCGGCGACCTCGGCCAGGCGCATGAACGGGGCTCGGCCCTCCGGATGCTTGAGGTCGAGGGTGACGCTCTTTCTTGTTGCCGGTTGACGCCGACGAAGTAGGCCGACTCGCCGTAGAATGGCGGACCCCATCCCCTGGACATGTCGCCCGAGCCGGGCGGCTCCTGTGTTACCTCGGCGCCGAAGTCGGCCAGCATTGTCGAGGCAAAGGGACCGGCGAGCGCGTGTGAGAGGTCGAGGACTATGAGGTCGTCCAGCGCGGCCGTCATGATGGGGGCGACACCTGTGTGGTAATGTTCGTATATCGAACATATGGTCGAATATCGTATCACGCCGGGCCACCTTGCCGTCCTGAGTCGTCCTCTCAGCTGACCCACACTGGGTAGCCGGCCTCTCTTTGTCGGAAGGGGTGCGCCGGGCGAACCGATGGCTCATCCTACGTGAGCGAACAGGCGTGATTGCACGCTGACGCCGCTGGCAGCACAGTTGCACGCGATGGCGCGGCGCTCACGCCGTCCGTGAGCGCACGCACGCGACTCGATTCGCATCGGAGGCTGTTCATGGTTGTGTTGATGCGCAAGGCATCGTTGACCTGTTTCCTGCTCGCGCTGGCCGCCCTGCTGCCGGCAACCCTCTCCCCCGCATACGCCCGGAGCGCCCGTGGTGATGGCCACCGGCCTCGACAATCCACGCGGCCTCGCTTTCGGCCCCGACGGCGCCCTCTACGTCGTCGAAGCCGGACTGCGGCGTTTCCACCGCCCTCTGCCTGCCGGACACCACCAGCCCTGCCGATCGCTGCTACGGCCCCAGCGGCGCCGTATTTTTGTGCCGGGTGGGCATGCAGCAGCGGGTGCTCACCGGCCTGCCTTCCATCGCCGTCACCGCGGGCACCGACGCCGCCGGCCCCCATGACATCGCCTTCGGGTTCAGCCGTGCGTTCATCACCATCGGATCGGGTGGCGACCCCGCGCTCCTCGCGCCCTTCCGCACGGCTGGCATTCCGCTCGGACGGCTCATCCAGGTGTCGCTGCAGGGCGTCATCCTGCTCACCGTGGACGTCGCCGGATACGAGAGCACGGCCAACCCGGATGGCGGGCTCGTGGACTCCAACGCGTTCGGCCTGGAGATCCTGGCGGACCGCGCGGTCATGACCGACGCCCCGGGCGGCAACTCCACTCCTCCCGAGGGTGGACACCTCGCTCGCCGTGACGACGCTCGCGGTGTTCCCGAGCCGGACCGTCACGCCGGGGCCGGTGGACATGGAGAGCGTGCCACCAGCATTGCCGTGGGCCCCGACGGCAGCACTCTACGTCGGTGAGCTCACCTCGGCCTCCGTTCCCCGTCGGCGGTGCACCCGCGTCTACCGTGTGCCCGCGGCCAGCGGCGCGGAGGTCGTCGCCGACGGCTTCACCAACATCATCGACATCGCCATCGGTCCCGACGGCGCCTGCGTGCTCGAGCACGACGCCGACAGCCTCCTCGGTCCAGGGACTGGGACGCCTCGTCAGGTCGGCCCGTTCGGTTCGCGCACCGAACTCGCGGCTGGCATGCTGGTGCACCCGGGCAAGATGACCATCGGCCCGGACAGCAGCATCTACGTGACCACCCACTCGAGTGAGCCGGGTACAGGCGAGGTCGTGCGCATCCCCGCAGTAGGGCGCCCAGACTCGTCTGCAGAGACCACAGGACGGTCCGCACCGCCCGTCGTGACGCCTCGTCGGGCTGCACGAGGTCGAAAGCGTGCGGGCCGTCCGCGTGGTTCAGCAGCGACACCGGCCGGTTGGCGGCGAGCGCGTGGGCGACGAACCGATCCAGGGCCGGGTTGAGGCCGGGGCTCTCGTCGAGGCCCGCCCGCACCACGAGCGTGCGGGTCCGCCCGGGCAGGTCCGACACCGGTCGTCCATCGGCGGGCGTGACGAAGCGGAAGGTGCGCGCCGCGTCGGTCACCCACGTCGATCCATCCAGATCCAGCAAGTAGGGATAGCAGAGCGCGGCTGCGTCCACGTCGTGGTCGTCCATGAGGAGGCCGAGCGCGTTCGCCGCATGGCCGGAGCACGACCAGAGTCCCAGCCGGGCGGCGTCGATGCCCCAATCGTCGCCGCGCTGGCGCAGCGTGTCCATCACCGCGTGAGCGTCCGCCACCGGCGCGTGGCACTCATACGAGACGCCGACCATGCCCGAGGCCGCGAGGAGCCGCCCCCAGCACTCGAACGCCGCGAGCTCCCGCGCGGCACATCCCAGCGCGCGCCGCATTCCGCGGTCGTCGTAGCCGGTCACGAGAATCACGGCGGGTGCTGGTCGATGACTGGCCGCTGGAGGCAGGTACAGATCGAGGGGCAGCGTCCCGCCACCCGACGCGGTGTAGCGCTCCCTGACGACCTGGATGTCGTCCTGGCCGGGCATTTCGTACACGACGCGGCGCACCGCGATATCCGCTCGATCGCTCATCGGTGTCGTCCTGGCTGAAAACGGGGCTGGAAAAGAAAAGGGCCCCGGAGATCCGGAGGCCCTCGTGGCTGTGCGTCGAGCCTATCCGAGCGGAACGGCCGCGGGCAAGCGGCGTCTTCCGCTATCCGCCGAAGCGCTCGAGCCGGTAGGGCGCCAGCAGGTCCACCTCCACCTGGTCCAGGATCTCCAGCGCCGCCAGGCGACCCATGAGGGGGCCGAGCGTCATGCCGCTGTGCATCGCGGTGACGTACACGTCGGGGTGACCCGTGGGGAAGCCCACGATCGGATAGCCGTCCTTCGGCATGACGCGCAGGCCGAGCGTCACCTTGTCCAGCGGGGCGCGCCCCAGCTCGGGCAGCACGGCCTTCATGCGCTGGAGGAAGGCTTCGCCCGACGCGCGCGAGGTGTCCTCGGACGCCGACGGCCCGAAGTCGGCGCCCGTGACGATCCGGCCGTTCCTCTTCTGCTTGATCTGCCCGAGCGGCGTGAGCAGCAGGTGCGACATCAGCGCCGGCTGCGGTTCGGTGTGCACGAGGATCCCGGGAGAGCGGGTGAGGGGCACCTGGATGCCGGCCATGGCCGCCACCGCCGGCGTGTCGTTGCCGCACGCCACCACCAGCACGTCGGCGTCGATGTCGCCGACGGTGGTCTTCACCGCGCGGAGCCGCCCGGCCGCCATGTCCAGCCCGGTGACCGTCGCCGGGTGCGTCACCGTCGCGCCGGCCGCCACAGCACGCGCGACGATGAGCTCGGTGGCCGCCACCGGCTCGACGCTCGCCTCGGACTCGGCGTGGTAGGCGGCCACCAGACCGTCGAGCGCGGGGCGAGGTTCGAGCGCGTGCAGGCGCGCGGCGTCGATGGCGTGCACCGGATAACCCCACGACTGGTAGCGGTGGTTGGTCTCGGCCACGCGTGCGGCGCGGTCTGGATCAGTCAGCCACTCGAGCCGGCCGCCCCAGACGATGGGCAGCGTTCCGCCCGTCTCCTGATCGAGCACCCGACAGGCCTCGATGCCGAACTGGCTGAGGACGAAGTACGGGTGCGGCTGCTTCTGCGCGTTGATCCATGCGAAGGAATTGGCCGTCGTGCCGTGTCCCGGCCGATCGCGCTCCAGCAGCGTCACCGCCGCACCCCGTTCGGCCAGCCGATGCGCGATGTTGGCGCCGAGGATGCCGCCGCCGGCCACCACCACCCGCTTCGCGGCGGCGGGCTGGAACGCCGATGCGCGCACGACCGGCAGCGCGAGCCCGGCCATGAGGTGCAGCAGCGTCCGGCGATCCATCGTGAAGCCCTTCATACGAGCGCGGTTCTAACACGCGTCCCGCGGTCCGTCAACGCGCGGCGTTCGACGCGCGCCCTACTCGTCGCGCAGCGCCTGCATCACGTCCACCTTCGAGGCGCGCGCCGCCGGCACGAGCGAGGCGGCCACGGCCGCGCTCACCAGCACGGTCGCGGCGCCGACGATGGCGGCCGCGCCGGGGATGCGCAGGTCGGGCAGGAAGCCGCCGGCGAGCCGCGTGAGCACCAGCCCTCCGAGGATGCCCGCCACGATGCCGGCGCCGGCGATGAGCGTACCCTCACGCAGGACGCCCAGGAGCAGGTGCTTCGGCTCCGACCCGATGGCCAGGCGCACGCCGAACTCGCGGGTGCGCGCGCTCACCGAGAAGGCCAGCACGCCCGCTACGCCGACGATGGCGATCATCAGCGCGACGCCGGCGAAGCCGCCGAACACCAACGCGTTCAGGCGGTCGGGGGCCAGCACTTCGGCGCGAACGTCCTCGAGTGTGGCGGCGCGCTCCACGGGTTGATCCGGCGCCAGGTCGCGGATGAGGCGTGTCACGGGCGGGACCAGTGAGTAGGGGTCTCCCGACGCGTGGATGAACAGGCGGCCGCCGCCGAACTCCTGCTCCAGCGGGTGATACACCGTCATCGCCGGGCCCGGCACCACGTTCTCGTCGTCCACGTCGGCCGCGATGCCCACGATTCGGCGGCCCTTGGTGTTGACGCCGATGAACTGCATGACGGGATCGGTCCACATCACGTGACGGTTGAGCGCCTCCTGGGTGGGGAAGAGCCGGCGTGCCACGCTCTGGCTGATGATGACGACCGATTCACCGTCGCTGCGATCGCCCTCGTTGAAGTCGCGGCCGGCGATGATCGGCACGCCCAGCGCCGCGAAGAAGCCAGGTGAGACGGTGCGGAAGCGGGCGCGCGGGTCCTCCTCCCCGTTGGCCTTCGCATAACCCTCGGCCGAGAACTGGAAGCCCGGGCCGAAGGCCCCGGCATCGCGCCAGGGGACCGCCGTGCCGATGGCCACGCGCTCCACGCCCGGCAGCTCCGACACGCGCCGCATGATCTCGCGGTAGAACGCCGCGGCCTGCGCACGGGGCCGCTCGAAGTCCACCGGGACGTGCACGGCCAGCACGTTCCCCAGGTTGAAGCCGGTATCGGCGGCCTGCAGCCGGAAGAGGGTGGTCATCAGCATGCCCGCGCCCGCCAGCAGCACGAAGGAGGCGGCAATCTGCGTGACGGCGAAGATCCGCAGCCGGCGATTGGTGCCGGACGTGATGCGGACGCTCCCGTTGGCCAGCCCCAGCCCGTGGGCCGAGTCGGCGGAGGGCAGCCGGGGCACGAAGGCGAGCAGCACCGCGGCTGCCAGCGCCAGCCCGCTGCCGACCCAGAGCAGGCTTGCGTCCACGGTGAGGTCCAGCGCGCGCACCGAGAAGCGCGACGCGTACTGCGCCAGGACGGCGACGGCTGGTCTGGCGATCAGCACGCCGAGCAGCGCACCGGCGCCGCAGAGCACGAGGCTTTCGGCCAGCAGCGTCCGCCGCAGCGCGCCGACGCCGGCGCCGAGCGCGGCACGCACCGCGAGCTCGCCCTCGCGGCGCACGGAGCGGGCCAGGATCAGGTTGGCCACGTTCGAGCACGCGATGACGAACACCAGGGCCGCGGCCGCGAGGAGCACGAGCAGGACGGTGCGGGCGGGCGAGGTGATCTGGTCGCGGAGCGGGACGGCGTTGATGCGGAAGTCCGCGCTCGGTGGATACGCCTCGGGGTGCGCGGCCAGGATGGCGCCGTGCGCCGTCCGCAGCTCGGCGACCGCCTGCTCCAGCGTGGCGCCGGGCGCGAGCCGCCCGAAGAGCTCCGTCATGCGGTGCACCCGGCCGTCCACCATGGTGGCGTCGAGGTGGTGGGGGCTGGTGACGACGTTGGCGATGATCTCGGTTTCGGCGGGGTAGGGAACGGACGGCTCCAGCACCCCGATGATGGTCGCCGAGCGATCGCCGAGGCGGATCGTCCTGCCGAGCAGCGTCGGGTCGCTGCCGAGCGAGGTGCTCCAGAACCGGTGCGTCAGCACGACGACGCCTGCCGCCTGCGGGCCGTCGTCGGAAGCGTCGATGAGGCGGCCCAGGGACGCGCGGAGGCCCATGACGTCGAAGTAGGTGCCGCCCACGACTCCCGCGCGCACGACGCGCGGCTCGCCGAGCCCCACCATCGTGAACTCGATCGTCGAGAAGTCGCCGAACGAGGTCAGCGTGCGGATGCGCGACTGCAGGTCCCTGATCTCGGGTACCGAGAAGTTGGCGTTCTCGACCGCGAGGCCCGGCGCGCTCTGCCGGATATAGATGAGGCGCGCCTCGTCGCGGTTGACCAGCGGCGTGAAGAGCACCCCGCGGACCACGGTGAAGATGGCGGCGTTGGCGCCGATGCCCAGCGCGAGCGTCAGGACCACCGTCAGGGTGAGGCCCTTGGCGCGCAGCAGCGAGCGGAGGGCGAATCGGAGGTCGGTCATCAGGCCCATATGTCTCTCTTCAACCGTGCGTGGCGAATCTGTACGAGCCCGCGAGGTGGCCGGGCGTCAGGACTTCTTCTTTCGGGCACGGGGCTTTCCTGGCGTCTGCAGGGCCTGGAGGTAGGCGTCGAGGCGATCGAGGCGCGCGTCCCAGAACTCGCGATAGCGCTCGATCCATCCGCAGGCGTCGCGCAGCGGCGCCGCGTCGAGGTGACAGCGCCGCCACTGGGCCTCGCGGCTGCGTGCGATGAGCCCCGCGCGTTCGAGCACCTTGAGGTGCTTCGACACGGCCGGCATGCTCATGTCGAAGGGCTCGGCCAGCTCGGTCACCGACGCGTCGCCCGAGGCCAGGCGTGCGAGGATGGCCCGGCGCGTGGGGTCGGCGAGCGCCGCGAAGGTCGTGGAGAGCTGATCGGCGGACATGGTGCTGAACCCGTGCGTTGAAAAACCAGTTGGTTAAATATACCGGCGGGCAGGAGGTGTCAAGCGGCCGCCCCGCCCAGCCCCGGGATCACCTGGGACGAATGCGCGGACCAGTCGCCGTCCACGGGCATCGCGCTTGCTCCGCGTCGCCGCATGACCCTCGCACACACCTTCCGTGTCCTCCGGACCGCACACATCGCCGCCGCGCTCCTCGGCGTCCTCGCTTCGCCCCTGGCGGCCCGTGCGCAGGGCACCGCCCGCGCCTTCAGCGGGCTCTACCTGGGCGCGGAGGCCGGACGCGTCAACGTGATTGGCGGCGCCAACCTGGTGGACGTTGACACGCTCGTGCAGGACACGCGCGCAGCCCTCACCCTTCTGGCGGGCGCCCGCTACGAGCTGCCGTTCCGCCTCGTGGTCGGCAGGGAGTTCGGCTACGGGTTCGAGGACGGCGCCTGCGGCTGGACGACCCGGCACGTGCGCTCTCCATCGAGTACGACAACAACCGGCACGTGCGCATCGGCGGTCTCGCGGGCGTCACGCTCGGTCCGCGCCGCCGGACGCTGCTCTTCGGCTACCTGAACGAGCTGTCACGCGACTTCGAGGTGCGCATCACCGAAGGCGACACCATGACATCCCAGCAGGACAGTCAGGGCCTCCTCCGCTACGGCGTCGGCGTGGAACGGGCGGTGGGCCGCCGGCTGGGCGTGCGTGGAACCGTGGGATGGTCGCGTGCGGACTTCGGCGGCCGCCTCACGAACATCGAGGTGACGCGGCCGGTCGAGGCCGCCATCGGCGCCGTGCTGCGGTTCTGACCCCGCGCGTCGGCCGTCGACGTGCGGTGCACTCATCGTGCTCCCCTCGGCTCGGGAAGCGGCGTGCACGTCCGGCCTCAGGCCGACGCCTGGACCGAAGCGTATCGCTGCACCGCGATGGTGACCGTCGTCACGCTCACGTACGACACCGCGACGCTCGACGCGCTCGACTCGGGTGCCGTGGCTGGCGCCGCGTCGGGATCGGCACTGGCCAGTGCCGCCGCCCGGTTACCACGCCGGCTCCTCTCCGCGCGCGTCAGCGCGGCCAATGCTCGTCCTTGTCGATCGCCCCATCGTCATTGACGTCCACCTTGTCGAACAGACGATCGAGGCGCCGCTCCAGCCGTCGGGCGCCGTGATGGTGGCCGTGGCCGCCGTCAATGCGCCTGTCGCCGCCTGCCGCCTGGCGCAGCAGCGCGCGCGCCATCGACGAACTCCTGGCTGCTCACGCTGCCATCCTGATCCGCGTCCAGTGCCGCGAAGAGGGCGTCCGCGCGCTCCGAGACGGATGCGCGGGCGGCTTCGGGACAGGCTGACGCGGTCGGGGGAGCGGCCGCCGGCGGCAGCGCGGGCGCGACGAATCGTTGGACCCGGGCTCAGGACGGAAGTAGTCGACGGCGGACGACGGGCTGGCCTGCACGTGCACGGGACACCTCGCGGGGCCACACGCCGAGGCGGGCGGCGAACCGGTCCTGTAATCGGCGCGGGCGACGCGGGCTTGACTGGGGCCGCGGGGCTTGGGGCTTGGGGACTTGGGGCTTGGGGCACGGGGTTTGCGGGTCCCAGGCCCTTCGACAACTTTCTACCTCGGCGGCGCCACCACAGGCACCAGGTCGGGGAACACGTCAGGCGTAGAGCATCGCGACGATCCCCATGACGATCATCAGCGCCACGCTGTGCTTGATCGTGAAGCGGAACAGCCGGCTCTCGTCTGCGGCCGTCATGCCGGTGGCGGCCACTGCGACGGCGATGCTCTGGACCGAGATCATCTTCCCCATGACCCCGGCGGCCGAGTTCACCGAGGCCGTGAGCACGAGGGTTCAGGTTGAGGGCGTTGGCGGTCACCACCTGCAGGTTGCCGAACAGCGCGTTGGCCGAGGTGTCGCTGCCCGTCAGGAAGACGCCCAGCCACCCGACCACGGCGCTGAAGAACGGGAACGCGCCGCCGCTCGTCGCCAGCGCGAGGCCGAGGGTGGAGGTCATCCCCGAGAAGTTCATGAGGTAGGCGAGCCCCAGCATCGACGCGATCGTGAGCATGGCGAAGGACAACTGCTTGAACGTCGCCTTGTAGATGCCGACGAACTGCGCGGGGCCCACGCCGGAGGAACGCCGCCGCGGCAATGGTGGCCAGGAAGCAGGCGGTGCCGGAGGCGCTCAGCCAGTTGAGCGTGAACACGGCCGGGTAGGGCGCCGGCGCCGCCGTCACCGGGGAACCCGCGTGATGGCGTTGTGGAGGCCCGGCACGAGGACGCCGTTGAGGCCCGTCGGCGCCTGCGGGAGGAAGCCGGGCATGATGGCGTGCGTGAACCGATCGATCGCCGCCTTCACCTCGGGCTCGCCCCAGGCCAGCACGAAGACCACCAGCAGCAGGTACGGCAGCCACGCCATGAAGATCTCGCCGGCCGTATGGCGCAGCGTCGTCGCTGCCGCCGGCTGATCGCCCTCGAGGCGCATGATGTTGGCGGGCTTCCACAGCTTGAGCACCGCCACCATCACGAGGATGCAGGTCAGCGAGCTCAGGATGTCGGTCAGCTCGGGGCCCATGTAGTTCGAGACGTAGAACTGCATGCCCGCGAAGGAGACACCGCACGCGATGATGGCGGGCAGGACCTCGAGCGCCCGCTTGCCGCCGGCCATCACCACGATGAGATAGCCGGGAATGATGATCGAGATCATCGCGCACAGCCGGCCCACCATCGCGGACAGCGGCAGCACGGGCAGCCCGGTCACCGCCGCCAGCGTCGTCACCGGGATGCCGATCGAGCCGAAGGCCACCGGCGCCGTGTTGGCGAGCAGGCAGATGCCGGCCGCGTAGAAGGGATTGAACCCGAGGCCGGCCAGCATCGCGCCCGACACCGCCACCGGCGCGCCGAACCCCGCGGCGCCCTCGATGAAGGCGCCGAACGAGAAGGCGATGAACATGGCCTGCAGCCGACGGTCATCGGTGAGGCTGCCGACCGAGTCCTTGATCACCTCGAACTTGCCGGTGTCCACGGCGAGGCGGTAGAGCATGATCGACGCAAAGACGATCCACGCGATCGGGAAGAGCCCATACGCGGCCCCGTACAAGGTGGAGATCACCGCCAGCCCGAGCGGCATGCCGTACACGGCCATGGCCACCACCAGCGCCGTGGCCAGCGCCGACATCGCCGCCTTCCAGGCCGGCGCCCGCCAGACTCCCAGCATCAGGAACAGGACGATGATGGGCAGCGCCGCGACGGGCGCCGACAGGCCGAGACTGCCGCCGAGGGGTTCGTAGTTGTGCTGCCACATAGGCTGGGAGACTCCGGGGGACGAAGGGGTGACGGGGCCTTATAGCAAAGGGGGAAGGGAAAGGCAAAGGGGGACGACGGACAGCAGGAATTCAGAATGCAGAATTCAGAAGTCAGAACGCAGCGACCGGGTGCTTCGCAGTGCGCCATTCATCCCGAACTCTTCATTCTGCATTCTGAATTCTGAATTCTGAATTTCCACAATCCTCTCCTCATGGTTGCAGCGGCGGCGGTGCCGGCGCCAGGCCGGTGTAGGTGAACTTCTGCACCCGCTTGCCCTCGTAGGTTTCGGTGATGAAGAGATTGCCCTTCGAATCCACCGCGAGGTTGTGGGCGCCGTAGAACTGGCCCGCCCACCTCCCGGCGCCGCCGAACGAGGTAACCAGCTCCAGCGTGTCGCGCTCGAGGATCCACACCTGCTGGTTGGTGCCGTCGGGCACGATGAGGAACGTTTGCGCCGGATCGGTCGAGAAGCCGATGTCCCACACCGAGCCGCTGCCGAGCGTGCGCCGCGCGATGACCGTTTCCTTCACGAACGTGCCGTCCTTCCGGAACACCTGGATGCGGTTGTTCGTGCGGTCGCAGACGTAGACCAGCCCGTCGTGCGCGATGCGCACCTGGTGCACGATGCGGAACTGCGGCGCCGGCGGCCCATCGGGGTCGTACTGGCTGGGGGCGTTCTCGTGCTGCACCACGCCGCGGAACGGCCCGGGCAGCGTCTCGCCTGCCTTCGTGAAGAACTCGTCGTCGGGCCGCTTGCCGTACGCGCCCCAGTGCCGCTTGTATGCGCCGGTGGTGGCGTCGAAGACGATGACGCGGTGGTTGACGTAGCCGTCGGCCACGTACACCTCGTTGGCCGCGAGGTCCACGTCCACGTTGGCGGCGCCGCCCAGGTTCCGGGTGTCGTTGCTGCCGCCGTTGCGGCCCTTGCGGCCGATCTGCAGGAGGAAGCGCCCCTGCCGCGTGAACTTGAGGAGGTGCGCGTCCTTCTCGCCGCCCGCACCCAGCCACACGTGATCGTCGCCGTCGAGGTAGATGCCGTGCTCGAGGTCGGGCCACTCGTAGCCGTCGCCGGGACCGCCCCATGACGAGACGAGGTTGCCCTCCGGATCGAACTCCAGCACGGGCGGCGCCGCACGCCAGATCGATCGCGTCTCGTTGGGCTGCAGCGTGCCGGGCCGATGGACGATCCACACGTGATCCTGGGCGTCCACGGCGACGCCGACCACGGCGCCCACCAGCCAGCGATTCGGCAGCGGCTTCGGCCAGGCGGGATCCACCTGGAAGGCCGGCGCGAGCGGGCCGCTGCTTCCCTGGCCCTGGCCGATCACGGCGGCGGCCGCCAGCAGAGGCAACGCGGACATGGTCCAGACGAGGCGCGGATCCATCACGGGTGTCCTCCCCGGTGCGCCGACGGTGTCACAGCGGCGCGTCCCTGGTTTCGCGCGACAGGTACAGCCCCACGAGGGACAGCACCGTCGAGGCCGACAGATAGTACCCCACGTACTGCAGCCCCATCGTGCCGGCGAGCCACGTCGCGGCGTACGGGGCGAGCGACGCGCCGAAGATGCCGGCCAGGTTGTAGGTGAGCGAGCTGCCCGTGTAGCGAACCGACGTCGGGAAGAGCTCCGCCAGGACGGTGCCGAGAGGCCCGTACGCCAGGCCGACGAGCGCCATGCCCAGCGCCATCGTCGCCGTCGCGCCGAGCGTGCCCGCGTGGAAGAGCGGCGCGAAGATGAGCCCGAAGACGAGCGTCGCCACGTTGACCCACATCAGCATCGGACGCCGTCCGCGATCGGCCAGGATCGCCGACCACGGGATGGTGGCCCCGAAGAACAACACCCCGAAGAGCTGGATGAACAGGAACTGCTCGCGCGTGAAGCCGAGGGCGGTCGTCCCCCACGAGAGGGCGAACACCGTCATCAGGTAGAAGTTCACGTAGACAGACAGCCCGATGAGCGTCCCGATGACCAGCGTCCCGGAATGGTCGCGGAACACGGTCATCATCGGCACCTGCACGCGTTCGTGTCGCTCCACCGCTCGCTGGAAGACAGGCGTCTCGGTGATCGACAGGCGCACGTAGAGGCCCAGCGCCACGAGCACCGCGCTGGCCAGGAACGGCACCCGCCAGCCCCAGGCGAAGAACTGTTCGTCGGTCAGCCACTGCGAGATGGCGAGGAAGATGGCGCCCGAGCAGAAGAACCCGATCGGGGCGCCGAGCTGCGGGAACATGCCGTACCAGGCGCGGCGGCCCGGCGGCGCGTTCTCGGTGGCGAGGAGCACCGCGCCGCCCCACTCGCCGCCCAGCCCGAGGCCCTGACCGAACCGGAAGAAGGCGAGCAGCGCCGGGGCCGCGACGCCGACGCTCGCGTACGACGGCAGCAGCCCGATCGCGACCGTTGACAGCCCCATCGTCAGCAGCGCGGCGACCAGTGTGGTCTTGCGCCCGACCCGATCGCCGAAATGGCCGAAGAGGCGCCGAGCCGAGCGGCCGCGCGAGAAAGGCGATGGCAAAGGTGGCGAGCGAGGCGAGCGTGGCGGTCGCGGCGTCGGTGGCCGGGAAGAAGAGCGCCGGGAAGACGAGGACCGCCGCCGTGGCGTAGATGTAGAAGTCGAAGAACTCGATGGCGGTGCCAACGAGGCTTGCGAAGAGGATCTGGCGCGGTGAGTTGATCGCGTGCGGTACGGATCCCGGCGTGTGGGGCATCGGGCTCCCTGTTGGAAGCGACGCGGGCACGGCCGGCGGCCACCGGCCGGCCCGCGACGAGGAACGGGGTTAGGACGAGGGGGCGGCCGTGCTGGCGAGGAACGGTTCGACTTCCGCCATCACCGGCTCGACGCGCGAGAAGCTGTCCGAGTAGCTGAGGCCGCTCAACTGCTTGAAGGTGACCTTCGTCCCCGACAGCTTGCCCTCGTACTCCTTGGCGTGCTCCATGCCGCTCTCGTCGGCGGCGCCGATCAGCCAGAGCGTGGGCGCCATGATGTCGGCCGGTTCGACCGGCGGATACTCGGCGAGCGCACCGAGCGCGATGGCCTGCACGGCCACGCCGCTCTTCCACGCCTCGCGGTCACCGGGCGACAGCTTCGACAGGTCCAGCGTGCCGGCCTTGTCCTGTTCGAGCAGCGGCTGCCAGCGGGCGCGCATGGCAAGGATGGCGTCCTTGACCACGCCCGACAGCGTCGGGCCCATGTCGGCGCCGACGAGCACGGCGGAGATCACGCGGTCGGAGCGGGCCGCCAGGTAGCGGCCGACGCTGGCGCCGTGCCCGAATCCCCAGAGATGGAACCGCGTCGCGCCGGCCGCATCGGCCACCGCGAGCACGTCCGCGAGCACGTGGTCGAGCGAGTAGGCCTCGGCGGTGTCCGGGCGGCCGCTCTCGCCGCTGCCGCGCATGTCCATGCTGATCACGGTGTACTTCTTCGACAGGCGCTCGACGTAGCCCATCTCGGCCCACGACTTCCGCGTCTGCCCGCCGCCGTGCAGCAGGATGATGGCGGGCCCGGAGCCCGTCTTCTCGTACGCGATCCTGGTGCCGTCGGGCGACGACGCCATTTCGGCCTTCGGGGCGGCAGCCGGGGTCTGGCCAGCTGCGGCCGCCGCCGTGCCGGACGCGGATGACGCGGGAGCCGCCGTCGCGGCTGCGGCCGGCGACGAGGGCTGTTCGGTAGCCGAGGCGCTGGTGGCCTGGGCGCAGGCCGAGAGCGCAAGTGCCAGGGCGGCACTGGCAGCGAGGGCGTGCGCCGCGCCCACATGGCGATGACGATGCGGATCATGAGCGAATACTCCTCGATGACACTCGAAGACAAAACGTGGGGAAAAAACCGATGACAGACATATCACACCGCTTCCGACAGCGTCCATGCCGGGGCCCGATGCGGGAGCCCGGATTCGGGAGGCATCCGTGAGACAGTAGAGGCGGCAGAGCCTCGTGCCGAGCGACGCCCCCTTCATCAGGCCCCCTCCGCGCTGGTGTTCCCGACGCGGATGGTCCGATTCGGGGCCCTTCGTCGCGCGCGGTCTTCCTGGACCTCGCGCGCGCCGTCGCCATCCTGATGATGGTGCAGGGCCACACCATCGATGCCGTGCTCGCACGCGGCGCACGCGGCGGCACCGCGTTCGACATCTGGTCGTTCCTGCGCGGGCTCACCTCCTGCACGTTCCTCATCCTCTCCGGCGTCGTGTTCACGATCGCGACGCTCAAGCACTGGCCCGTGCACCTCCGGTGGGACCGCCGGTGCTGCGCCGTCTCCGGCGCTTCGGCTTCTTCCTGCTGCTCGGATACGCCCTCCACCTGCCTGTCAACCGACTCCTCCGGCTCAGGGAGACCAGCGACGAGCGCTGGCAGAGCTTCGTCGTCGTGGACGTGCTGCACTGCGTGGCGGTCACGCTGATCGGCCTCCAGTTGCTCGTGCTCGTCACGCGGACGCCGCGCCGGTTCACGGCTGCAGCGGCCGTGGCCTGTGCCGCCGTCGTCACGCTGACGCCCTTCATGTGGCGCACGCCCTGGGCCACGATGCTGCCGGTCGGCCTGGCGTCGTATCTCACGCCCGCGTACGGATCGCAGTTCCCGTTGTTCCCGTGGAGCGGCTACATGCTCTTCGGGGTCGTGGTCGGGATGGCGTACCTCGGCGCAGGCCACGCGGACCTGGGGCGCTTCGCCAACCGCTGGCTGATGGGCTCGGGCGCCGTCATGCTGGCGGCCGCCTTCGTCTTCACGCGGATCCCGCTGCAGCCGTTCGGGCCCACCACGTTCTGGACCAACAGCCCGAACCAGTTCCTCATGCGCGCGGGCCTGGTCCTCATCCTGTTCGGCCTGGCGGCGCACGCCAGCCGGTTCGTGGCGCACAAGCCGCGCATGATCCACGCCCTGGCCCAGGAGTCGCTGATGATCTACGCCACGCACCTGTGCCTGGTGTACGGCTCGATCTGGAACGACGGGCTGCGGCAGCGCGTGGGACCCACCCTCGACTGGACGGCCGCCATGGGCTACGCCGCGCTGATGTGGCTCACCATGGGGCTGTACGCGCTGTCGTGGCACTGGGTGAAGCGCAGCCACCCGCGAACGGCCGCCGCCCTCCGCTGGTCGCTCACCGCCGCGCTGCTCTACCGCCTGCGCTGACACCTGTCCGCTTCGGCCCCCGGCTTTCCGTAGTGGAGGGCAGGGGGACAGCGATGACGCGCGTGGCGGTGATTGGCGGGGGACCGGGTGGACTGATGACCGCGCGGCGCCTGGAGCGCCGCAGCGGCGGGGCCTGCCGCATCACGATCATCGAGGCCGATGCCCGGCTGGGCGGCAAGGCACACACACGGCGCTTCGACACGGCGTCGGTCCCCTACGAGTCCGGCATCGCCGAGTGCTACGACTACAGCGCCTTCGGCCGAGACCCGCTCCGGGAGCTCGTCGCCGAGCTCGGGCTGCGCCCCATCCACACGCACGGCACCTCCGTCGTGCTCGACGGCACCCTCCTGCGCGACGACGAGGACCTGGGTCGGCACTTCGGCCAGCGCACGGTCGCCGCCATTCGCGCCTGCCGGGCGGCCGCGGCCGCCCTCCTTCCGGCACGCACCTGCGCGACGGCTTCACGCCCGCCGACAACACGCATCCGTGGGCGTCGCGGACGGGACAGGACCTCCTCGACACCGTGCCGGACCCGGTCGCGCGCCGCTACCTGCACACGACCATCCATGCGGACCTGGCCACCGAGCCGCACCGGGTCAACGGCCTGGTCGCGATCAGGAACGTGCTGAAGTCGACGCCGGGCTACGGCATGCAGTACACGTTCGCCGGCGGCATGCAGCAGCTGACCGATCGCCTCGCGGCCACACTCACGCGCACGGACATCCGCCTGGGCACCCGCGTCACGGCCGTCGGGGGCGCCTCGACGACCGCGTACCGCGTCGCCACGCGCCAGGGACGTGTCACACGCGAGGACACCTTCGATGCCGTCGTCGCCGCCATCCCGCATGCCGCCCTCGCCGACATCGAGTGGCGCGACCCGGAGCTGCGCGACGGAATGGCGCGGCACGTCGCCCACTACGATCGCCCCGCGCACTACCTGCGCATCGCGATGCTCTTCGACCGGCCGTTCTGGCGACCGCAAATGTCGGGTTCGTGGGTGATGCTCGACGCCTTCGGCGGATGCTGTGTCTACGACGAGTCGCCGGCAGGCGGCACGCACGGCGTGCTCGGCTGGCTGCTCGCCGGCGACCAGGCGCTCACGTGCGCCAACCTCGATGACGCCCGCCTCGCGGATGCCGCGGTCGCTGCGCTGCCCGACGACTGGTACCACGCGGCGCGAGCCGGGTTGCGCGAGGCGAAGGTGCATCGGTGGGTGGGCGCACTCAGCGGGCAGCCGGGCGGATGCCCGCTGCGCGATCCCGACGCGGCCCACCGTCCCGTCCCGGCCGGCCACCCGCGGCTCGTGACGGTCGGCGACTACCTGTTCGACTCGACGCTGAACGGCGTCCTGCGCTCGGCGGGCGTGGCCGCTCGCCTGGTGCTCGATGGGACGGCTGCCACTCGAGCGGTGCGGTCGGCGCGGCCCGGGCGGGCCTTCACCGCGGTCGAGGCCACGCCTGCGTTGGACGCCTGCGCCGCCCGGAGCTGAGGCGGGCGCGCCTACTGCGGAGGCGCGGCCCCCAGGAACGCGGTGACGTCGCCCTTCATGCCGTTCCGTTCCCAGACCTTCTGGTACACGCGCATGAGGGCATCGCGGCTGACCGTCTTCAGCGCGATCTGGTTGGCCAGCAGTTCGGTCTGGAGATACGGGTGGTGCGTGAACACCCAGACATGGCCGAGCTCGTGCGCCAGCGCAGCCTCCAGCTCGTCGTCGGCCAGCAGGTTGAGCATCGTCTCCTCGACCTCGACCGTGAACGGCCCGTCCTTCTCGCGCGGTGCAATCACCGAGACGAAATACGGGTTGCGGTCCACCACCGTCACGCCCACCGCCCGTTCGATCCCCAGGCGCGCCCGGATGGCGTCAACCACCTCCTGCAGCCGGCGCGTCGATCCCTCCCGACCGCGCTCTCGCGTGTCCGACACCTTGCCATGTCGGGTCTTCGCCAGTGCCGAGGTCGCCGCGAGGGCGATGACCGGGACCGACATGGCGGCCAGCGCCATGTGCCGCCAGAAGCGCGACCGTGAACCCGGGATCGGGACACCCGCACTCTCGAGTGACGGCTGGGGTGCGTCCGGTGCATCAGGTGTGGCAGCAGGCGACTCATTCTCGGGTCGTCGCAACCGACGGCGAATGCGCATGACGATGCTCACGTGAGCCCCCAGTGTAGCAAGCGGGGGAATGGTCTGCCGATCGTCAGACGCGCGGTGCCGTCTCGGCGCCTCGAGCTCTGCCGTACTCGCATCTCTGACAACACAATCGGCCTGGCATGGTCTTCGCTACAGGGAGGTGCAGGAGGTCATACACATCATGAACATCATCAACCGTCACTCCATTGCCGGCGCCACGCTGGCCCTCGCTCTCATGGCCACGCCTGCGCTCGCGCAGGAACCGCAGCAGCCCGCTCCCTCGCCCATGCCCGCTCCGACGGAGACGCGCGAGGCGCAGACGCCCGCTCAGGCCATGAGCCTCGAGGGCGAGCTTCTCCGCGTCGACGCCGACGCCAAGACGATCGTCGTCAAGACGGCCGATGGCAAGGAAGAGCAGCTGCGCTACACCGAGACCACGAAGATCACGGGGGGCGAGAGCGGCGAGGCTGGTCTGGCCAACTCCAAGGGCACCACGGTGAGCGTGTCGTTCGAGGGGTCGGGTGCGGACCGCGTCGCGACGGAGATCACCATCAACGAGAAGCAGTAAGCCTCGATCGCGGCTGACCACCCCATCCCCCGGGGTGCGTCATCCTGTCCGTTCGTTCCCCCCGTACATTCCACCACCAGGCGCACACGGCGTCCCCGAGGCGCCCCCCCGGTCACACGGATCGCGTGTCACGCGTCATCCTCTCGACGGATTGCGAGAGGATGTGACATGGCCGACGCCTCGGATCTTGCCGGTACCTTCGAAACCCACCGCTCCCGCCTGCGCGGCGTGGCCTATCGCATGCTCGGCTCCGCCGACGACGCGGAGGATGCTGTGCAGGAAGCGTGGCTCCGCCTGAGTCGAACCGACGACACCACCATCGACAACCTGGGCGGCTGGCTGACCACCGTGGTCGCTCGCGTCTGCCTCGACATGCTGCGAGCCCGTCGGTCGCGCCGTGAGGATGGTCCACCGGACGAAGAGCGTGCGTTGACGGCCGACGCGGCGAACGCGGATCCCGAACGCGATGCGGTCCTTGCGGAGTCGGTCGGCCTGGCGCTGCTCGTGGTGCTGGATAGGCTCTCACCGGCCGAAAGGCTCGCGTTCGTGCTGCACGATCTGTTCGCCGTGGACTTCGAGGAGATTGCGCGCGTGCTGGACCGTTCGCCCGCCGCTGCCCGGCAGCTCGCCAGCCGGGCGCGACGCCGCGTCCGCGGGACGGGCGACCCGGCCGCCACCGGCGCCCGCGTGCAGCGGGACGTCGTCGGACGCTTCCTCGCCGCCTTGAAGGCTGGCGACATGCAGGGCCTCCTCGCCGTGCTCGATCCGGACGTGGTGGTCCGCATCGACACGCCGGGAGGCGTGCGCGAGATGCGCGGCGCGCGCACCTGGGCCGAGGGCGCGACCGCGTTCACGGCCATGGCGCGCTTCGTGCGCGCGGCCACCGTGGACGGCACGGCGGGGCTGGTCTTCGCGCCGCGAGGGCGCCTGCAGCGCGCGCTGCGCTTCACGGTCGTGGACGGCCGCATCACGGAGGTCGAGATCGTCTCGGACCGCGCGCGGCTCAGCACGCTCGAGGTCACCATCCCGGAGGAGGGCCCGGAACGCGGCTGAGCGTCTCCGGCAGCCCAGCTGGTTCCCGTCGTGGCAGCGTGCTTGCAAACGTTGACGCATGCTCGCCTATTTCGAAGCTCCTCCGATTGGCTGGTTCGAGCTGCTGAAGCGCACCGTGCGGGAGACGAAGGCCGACAACGGTCTGGGCCTCGCCGCACAGCTGGCCTACTACTTCTTTCTGGCCCTGTTCCCGGCCATGGTCTTCCTGATCGCGCTCTCGTCCTTCTTCACCAGCGAGGCCCTCATCGCGCGTGTCGTCGGGCTGATGAGCGGCGTGGCGCCGCCCGACGTGGTGTCCATCGTGCGCGACCAGCTCACCAAGCTCTCGGAGGGCACCGACGGCAGCCTGCTGACCTTCGGCGTCGCCGCCGCCCTGTGGAGCAGCTCGGCGGCGATGGTGGCGCTCATCGACGCGCTCAATCACGCGTTCGACGTCGAAGACGGCCGGTCGTTCCTCCGCCGTCGCGTCACGGCCATCCTGCTCACCGTCGGAGCCGCCGCGTTCATCCTCCTGTCGATCGTGCTCGTCGTCGCGGGGCCGCAGATGGCTCGCTTCGTCGCCGCGCAGGCGGGCCTCAGCTCCGCGGTCGCTGTGGTCTGGACCGTCGTCCAGTGGCCCCTCATCCTGCTGCTGGTGGCGACCGCCATCGGCCTCATCTACCACTTCGCGCCGGACGTGGAGCAGGACTTCGTGTGGCTCACGCCCGGCTCCCTCGTGGCCACCGTGCTGTGGCTCGCCGGTTCGCTCGGCTTCCGCTACTACGTCGTGCACTTCGGGTCGTACAACGAGATGTACGGCACGCTCGGCGGCGTGATGGTGCTGCTGCTGTGGTTGTATCTCTCGGGTCTGGTCGTGCTGGTCGGCGCGGAGATGAACGCCGAGATCGAGCATGCCTCGTCACGCGGGCAGGGCGAGGGCGAACGCGCGCTCGACGGCCGCAAGGTGGTCGGGCCGCCGAGCGCCAGTATCGCGCGCGGCTGGCACGCCAGGGGTTCGGCAGTCACGCCCGCCGGGCGTCGGCGGGTTGACGCGTCAGCGCGGCCCCGGTGACGGGGATTGCGGGCCGCCCGGGACCAGCTCGTCGAGCGTGACGGTCCATGTCAGGTGGTCCGACTGAATCTCGAGATACGACACGCGCGGCTCATCGGCGAGGAACACCGTGTCCGCACCCGTGCCGGCGCGGTCGACGATGGTCTGCAGCTCCCGGCCGCTGATCGCGCTGTGGAGCACGACCTTGAGCCGGCCGGTGCCGGCGGCGTCGGCCTCCGACGCCCACGTGAGCCGGAGTGCGCCGGTCGTCACGTCGAACGACTCGGTCTGCCGGTTGCCTCGGCCCGACCACGACCCGAGCGGGTGCCATCGCTCCGCGGGCCGTCCGGCCGCAGCGGGTGCCGTTGGCGGCGTCGCGGGTGCGACGGCTGCCGTCCCGGGCGCTGGCGGATCCGACGGCGCCGGTGCGGACGCGAGGGCGTCGCAGCCGCTGAGGACTGGAGGCAGAGCGCAAGCAGGACGGGTGCGAACACCGGCGAGGCGGGAGCTGACGAGTCGTCGGGCGGACACGGCGCCGTGGTGCGGCGCCGTGTCCCCGGGAACGGGCGGGGCGTGGCGGCCTACGTCGTGGACGAGGGGATCGGGCCGCCCGGATCGCGCGGCGTGCAGGTTGCGCATGAGCGGGACCTGTAAGCGTTGTAGCGCAGCGGAACGGCGCCCTCGACGGCGAGCTCGCCGGCCATGGCCGCGGTTTCGTCGTTGGCCGGCTGACCCGTCACGGCCTGCTCGACGGCGCGCAGGCGCAGCGGCCGGGCGGCGACGGCGCCGACGACGAGGCGCGTCGCTGATGCGGCCGCCGGTTTCCTTGATGGAGGCCGCGACGTTGACGAGCGGGAAGTCCACCTGGCGGTCGCGCACCTTCTCGAAGTGTGCCGCGCCCCGGCCAGGCCGCGGGGATGCGAATGGCGGTGAGCAGCTCGCCGGGCTGGAGCACCGTCATGCGCGTGATGTCGATGTCGGGGCCCTGGAAGTAGTCGGCGGCCTCGATGACGCGCTCCCCGTCCCGGCGCCGCACGACCATCTGCGCGTCGAGAGCGATCAGGGCGGGCGCGGTGTCCGACGGGCTGACGGCCACGCAGCGATCCGCGCCGAGGATGGCGTGCTCGCGGTTCACCGCCGTCGGCGTGTCGGCGTAACAGATGTTGCCGCCTGCGCGGTAGCAGTGCCAGCCGCGCCGGTAATACCAGCAGCGGGCGTCCTGCGAGACATTGCCGCCAGGGTGCCCTGGTTGCGGATCTGCGGCGAGGCCACCAGTCCGGCGGCTTCGGCCAGCATGCCGAACCGATCGCGGATGCCGGCGTGCTCGGCGACGTCGGTCAGCGTCGTCATGGCGCCGATCTCGAATCCGCCGTCGGACTCGCGGATGCCGTGGAGCTCGCCGACCTGGCTCAGTTCCACCACGGCGCTGGTGCGCTTGGTGCGGTCCTTGAGCCAGTCGAACGAGTCCATGCCCCCGGCCATCACCCAGGCCTCGGTGCCGCGCGCGTCCAGCAGGTCCAGCGCCTCGTCGAGGCTGGACGGCTGGAACAACTGGAACGGCGGAATCACGTCGTGAACGATCGCCATGGCGCTTCTCCTCGTTCCTAGATGTGGGCCGTCAGCGGCTCTTGCATCGGGCGGCCGTGCTCGAGCGCCATCAGGATGGTGTCGGGTTCACCGGCGCACGCCGGTAGACGTCGTCGCCGAGCGCGTCGGAGAGGGCGTTCAGGATGGCGCAGGCGCCGGCGGCCACCGGGGGCTCGCCGATGCCGCACGCGCCGACCGGCGTCTCGGGATCGGGGATGTCGAGCGCTTCCCACTGCATGTTGCGCGGGATGTCGAGGATGGTGGGCGGCCGGTTCTGGTAGAAGCGGTTGGCCAGCGACGGGCCGTAGTGCTGGTCGTAGACCGTCTTCTGGTTCAGGGCGTGGCCCATGCCGAGGACCGAGCGCCCCAGAGCTGTCCGCCATGCGCCGGGGGTGGATGATCGTGCCCGAGTCGCCGATGGCCGTGTAGTCCACGACCTCGTGACTTGCCGGTCTCGATGTCGACTTCGACCTCCGCGAACCCTGCCACGAAGGAGAAGCTCGTGCCGTCGCGCGGGTAGGTGTCGCGGGCGACGCCCATCAGCCCCTGTCCGGCCAGGGCGGCGGCCGAGTCGGCGGTGACCTTGTTGATGGTGTCGGGGAGCTCGTGCCCGTCGTACTTGCCGCCCAGCTCGATGGCCTTCTTCGCGACGTCGGCCATCGACAGGCTGCCGCCGGCGCCGACGATGCGCTCGCCTTCGAGGCGGTACGACTCGGGCCGGCCGCCGAGCGTGCGGGCGGCAATCTCACGCGCCTTGGCGATGGCGTCCGACGCCGCCGCGTGCGCCGCGCGCGTCATCGCATGCGTCGTCTGGCTGCCGCCCGAGACGCACGTCCACGGCAGGTTCCGTGAGGTGTCGCCCCAGTTGATCGTGACCTTGTCCCACGGCATGCCCATCATCTCGGCGGCCACGCGGTGCACGTCGGAGAAGGACTCGGTGCCGAGGTTCCCGACGCCGGACTGGACGTACATCCGGCCGTCGGGCTTGATGACGAACAGGCCGTCGAACCCGGTGGAGCCGGCCACGAAGGTGCTCATCGCCACGCCGACACCGCGGACCTTCGAGCCGCCGCGGCGCCCCGCGCGCGACTTGCGCTCGTCCCACGCGAAGAGCTCGCGCCCGCGATCGAGGGCCTGCTTGATGAAGGCGCTGGTGCAGTAGCCGCGCTGTCCTTCGCGGTTGGGGGGGCCGAAGGGCGCCTTGCCCTCCGGCGCATTGAGGCGGCGGATGGCAACCTGGTCGATGCCGAGCTTGCGGGCGGCCTTCGAGAAGACCGGTTCCATCAGCATGATGCCCTGCAGGCCGCCTGGCTGGCTCTGTGCACGCCGCGGCGGCGTGTTGGTCAGCACGGTGACGGCCCGGTGGCGCATGGCCTCCGGCTGGTAGAGCAGCGACACGATGCGGCCGGCGCTGATGGCGTCGCCCTGCGCTTCGTACGCGCTGTTCTCGCCGATGGTGTAGAGGTCGAGAGCCAGCAGGCGGCCGTCCTGCGCGAAGCCGGCCTTGACGCGGCCGTGCACCGCGGGGCGGATGCCGCCGATGTACTGCTCCTCCTCGCGCGTGATGCGCAGCAGGACGGGGGCGCTCGCCTTCTTGGCCAGCAGCGCCGGAATCATGCAGATGATGGCGCCCGTCGCGCGGCTGCCGAAGCCGCCGCCCGTGTACTCCGTGATCAGCACGACGTCGGACTGATCGAGGTTCATCCAGCGCGCGATGGACGCCACGGTCTGCACCGCGCTCTGCGTGCCCGTGTGCATGAACAGCTTGCCGTTCTGCCAGTAGGCCATGGCCGAGCGGGGCTCGAGCACGTGGTGCTGGTTGTTGGACACGAGGAAGGTCTCGTCCAGCACGAGTGCGGCCTTCGCGAACCCGCCGTCGAGGTCGCCGTAGGAGCTGTCCACCTGCGGCTTGCCCATCGGGAGCCGGCCTTCGTCGTACTCCGCGAAGTCCGCCTCCGTCCACTTGAGCTCCTGCACGTCGAGGGGCCCCGGCGGCGCACCCGGCTCGGAGGGCGCGCGGCCCCAGACGTTGCCCTCGACCCGCGGGTTGGGGCCGCCTGGCCGCAGGGTCGCCAGCGGGTCCACCACGAACGGCAGCGGCTCGAAGTCCACCTGGATGGCCTCGAGCGCGGCGGCCGCCGTCTCCTCGTCGACCGCGGCCACGGCCAGGATCGGCTCGCCGGCGTAGACCGGTTCGTCGGTGAGTGCGCGCTCGCCCTTCGGGTTGGCGCGGATGGTCTCGCCGAGGTCGGTGACCAGGTCGGCCGGCGCCGGCAGCTCGCTCGCGCGCAGGATGGCGCGCACGCCCGGCATGGCTTCGGCCGCGCTCGTGTCCACGCTGCGAACCCGCGCGTGCGGGATCGGGCTCAGCAGCAGCTTGGCGAAGAGCATCCCTTCCGCGCGGAAGTCCTCGGCGTACTTGGCCTTGCCGGTGACCTTGGCCACCAGGTCGGGCGTCGTGTAGTTCTGGCCGACGAGCGTGCGGGGCTCAGCCACGGGCCACCTCCCGGTTCAGCTGGGCGCCGCGTTCGAGCGCCGTGAGAATCTTGTCGTAGTCCTGGCACCGGCAGAGGTTCCCGGACACGCCGTGCGCCAGCTCCTCGCGCGACGGATTCGGGTGCTTCTTGAGGAAGCCCACCGTGGCCATGATGAACCCCGGCATGCAGAACGCGCACTGGAAGCCCTGCTCCTCGACGACACCCTGCTGCACGGGGTGCAGCGTCCCGTCGGCGGACGCCAGCCCCTCGATGGTCTGGATCTTCCGGTCGCGGACGGCGTGCGTGAGCACGGAGCACGAGTAGCGGGGAACATCGTCCACCAGGACGGTGCAGGCTCCGCACTCCGCGCGGTCACAGCCGAGCTTGGTGCCCGTCAGCCCCAGCTTGTAGCGCAACGTTGTCGCCAGCGTTTCCTGCGGCGCCACGTCCACCCGCCGGCTCTGCCCGTTCACCGTCAGCGTGAGGAGCCGCTCCACGCTCCCGGTCCGGGCCGCCTGGCCCGAGACGAGGGGGCTGTTGCGGAACAGGTAGGCGGCGGACGAGACGGCCACCCCTCCGGCGATGACCCCCTTGATGAAATTGCGGCGGGAGACGCCCGGCGGGGTCGCGCGGGCCGTGGAAGCGTCGTCGTGTGACATGGGTATCACCTTTCCGTCACATCGCCAGCGCGGCGATGCGGGCGTCGCTACGATCCGTCGAAGCGCCGAATATAGCGCAAGCGCGTGGCGGAAGGTAATACCGGATCCACCGGACCCACGCGGCTTCCCGCCCCATCGGCTGGTAGCATGAGCCGAGGCCATCCCATGACCGACTACGCGACCGAGCACTTCGACTGGGTCACCGCACAGGCACGCTGCACTGCCGCCACCATGTTCGACCGGCTGCTCGAGGGCGCGCGCGAGGACGTCTCGCGCCGGAACGCCGTTCCCGACCGCGACGAGGGCTGGCGCTTCGAGTGCCACAACGAAGACGGCCGCTTCGAGGTCGTCCGGACCACCGAGAGCGGCGCCCCCTCGAGCCAGGGCGCGTTCGTGGCCTTCGAGCGCGTCGGCCCCCGCATCCACGTGCACGGCGACGGCGTGGACGTGGACTTCACCGCCATCGTCGGCATCAACGCCTCGGGCGAGTGCCGCTATTACGTCGGCGAAGCGGAATACCTCGGGTGGGAAGTCCGCAAGCTCGCGCTCGACCTGCTGTTCTTCGAGGAAGAGGAAGGCTGAGGAAACAACGGCATAAGGAAAAAGGCAGAAGGCACAAGGCAGAAGGCACAAGGCAGAAGGCATAAGGAGGAGTGTCAAGAGTGATGGACGTCAGGCCAGCGACGCATCGAAGCACGCAGGCGGACGCCGATTGCGCGTGTTCGTCGTGCTGTTTTTTCCTTTTGCCTTCTGCCTTCTGCATTTCTCGAGGTTGGCCATGAGAAACCCGGTGGCGTTCGTGCTGGTGATGGCAGCGGGTGTCGTGATGGCGGCGCAGGGCACGGGCACCGGCCCGAGCTTCGATTGCGCGCGCGCGTCGGGGCAGGTGGAGCAGCTGGTCTGCAAGGACGCGGAGCTCGCCGGGCTGGACCGGCGGCTGGCCGCGACCTATGCGGCGGCCCTGGCCAACTGGCCGGCCAACATTGCCGCCGAGCAGCGCGCGACCCAGCGCGGGTGGATCAGGGGCCGCGACGAGTGCTGGAAGGCGTCCGATGTCCGGGCCTGCGTCGTGGACAGCTACCAGACACGCATCGTGGAGCTGCAGATCAAGTCCGGACAGATCGAGGCGCCGAGCGCCGTCGGGTTCCAGTGCGCGGGTGCCGAGAACAAGCCGTTCTTCGCTACGTTCTACAAGGAGACCGAGCCGCCCAGCGTGGTCCTCACCTTCGGCGACGACCAGGTCATCGCCTTCATCGCCCGATCCGGCAGCGGCGCGCGCTACACCGCCGCCAATGTCGAGTACTGGGAGCATCAGGGCGAGGCGTCCGTCGAGTGGTTCGGCACCAGGCTGACGTGCCGGCCGCTGGCGCCGGGCGGGCAGGGCGTCGGCGCGACGGCCCGCCAGCCGCTGGGTGGCACGTCGTGGCGGGTCGTGCGCTTCCAATCCATGGACGACTCGACGCTCGATCCGGGCTCGGCGCAGTTCACGCTGAGCTTCGAGGCCGAGGGCGGCCTGCGCGTGGTGGCCGACTGCAACCGCGGCACCGGCACCTGGCGCTCCACCGACAACGTGACGCTGGCGCTCGGCCCCGTGGCCCTCACCCGGGCCATGTGCCCACCCAACCCGTTGAGGGACCGCTTCGTCCGTGACCTCGGAGACGTCCGCTCCACGTCACGCGCGACGGCCGCCTGTTCCTCAGCCTGATGGCCGACGGCGGCATCTACGAGCTGGAGCCGCTGACACCGTAGCGGCCGGCCCCATCGCCGGACCGGTCGCCGCAGCGGCGCCCTACTTACGCCGGTTCCGGTACTCGGCGCCTGCGCAGCTCGGCCTCGAGCTGGCGCTGGCTCATGTTCTTCTGCATGACCGTGTTGACCCAGCCCTGCGCGGCGGGTCGGGGTCGCGGCCCAGGACGCTGCGATACGCGCGGCGCACGATCTCCTGGCCTCGCGATACGAGTAGCGGCTGCCGCGCGAGTTCGACCACCTGCCGCCATGCGAGCCGCCGCCATACGCGCCGCCCCAGTTGCCGTTGTCGTTGCCGCCGCCGGCGTATCCGCCCCATCCGCCGCCGCCCGCCCCGTAGGCGCCCCCCATCCGCCGTTGTTGTAGCGGTTCGATCCACGCGGATCGACGCGGATGGACGTGATGCGGTCGTTCAGACCCGCGCGCCGGAGGTCGTTGATGTTCGACGTGAACAGCCGCGAGTCGCCGCGGTAGTTGCTGTCGCGGAACACCGAGACCTCGGCGTTGCCGAACACGCGGATCGACGAGATCCATCGTCGGTCCCCGACGGGACCCGGGGCATGTTGTTGCCGGTGCGGGCGCAGAAGTAGCGGCCGCTGAAGTTGATGTCCTCGTAGAAGCAGGCGCCGGAGGACGGCAGCGACGGACGGCCCCAGCGCTGCGCGGCGGCCGGCATCGCCGTAGCCAGCAGCGCGGAGAGGCCGATCGCGAGGACCGTGGCTGAACGCACCATGTGCACCTCCTACTTGGCCGCCTCGGGCTCCATCGCCGACTCGGCGGGGACGCCCATGGCGTTGTCGATGTCGCGCCAGACCTTCCACGCGCCGCTCTCATCCTTCTGGAAGATCACCACGTACCGCCCCTGCGACGTCGTGGGCGGCGCGCCCGCCTTGGGCGTGACCGTCACGGTGTAGTGGCCGCGGTCGAGGCCCACGTTGCCGAGCGTGCGGGTCTCGTCGGGCTCGAGCGAGGGCGCGACCGACACTTGCTCGAACATGTTCTTGAGGCTGGCGACGATGGCGTCGCGGCCCTCCAGCGAGGGCTGGTTGTTGGGCTCCGAGACGGCGTCCTCGGCGTAGAGCCGGCCGATGGCGTCGGCGTCGCCGGCCTTGTAGGCCGCCATGAAGGCGTCGCGGGCGGCGTTGATGGCCGCGATGTCATCGGGAGCGTCGGCGGCGTGGTTCCGGCGGCGGCGGCGGCGGTGCCGGCGCAGAGCAGGCGCCGGCGACCAGCGTGACCGGTCAGCACCAGCGACGCGACAAGGTATCGAGTCATGGACGGATCCTCCGGGCAAAGGCCGAACATGTGCGCTGCACCGCCTCTGTTGCGGGCGAGCGGCACGGGGACGGTCCGACGTGGGTGAGCCTAGCACCACTGGCCGACGGGCGTGTGAACGGCCCGCCGCCAGCCCGGCCATGCGGCGGTGTCTCCGCCGAGCCGATCGCGTCCTAGCGGTTCTCGAGGTTCGCGGCGATCTGCACGAGGAACTCCTCGGCGATGCGCTGGTACCCCGCTTCGTTGGGGTGATGGCCGTCCACCCCGATGTAGCGGGCCGGATCGGCGGACAGCGCGGTATAGGTGTCCACCACCACGGCGCCCTCGCCGGCGGCCACCGCGCGCAACTGATCGTTGAACGCGCGCACGACCGCGTCGGGCACCGACCGCTGCCGGCCCGCGATTGGCGGCGGCAGCAGGCCGATGAACACACGCGCGCCCCGGTGGCGGCCTTCCTGCGCCAGCACGTTCATCGCGTCGATGGCGGGCGACACGCCGCCGGCGCCGTAGTCGAGCAGATCGTTGTAGCCGTCGAGGAGCAGCAGCACCTCGGTCTGGGAGTTCGCGAGCAGCTGGCCCAGCCGCGGTGCGGCCGCGGCGACCAGCTCGCCCGAGCGCCCGCCGTTGGTCACCGTCACCTGGCCCGCCTGCGCCGTGTAGCGCGCGCGCAGCCGGTCCTGCAGCACGGCGGGATACGACGATCGCGACACGACGACGGACGGAGAGACGCTGGTCCCCGCGGTTGGCGAGGTGACCTCGCCTTCGGTGAGGCTGTCGCCGAACGCGAGGAATCGTGTGGATCGCAGCGTGGCGGTCGTCGCGGCCGGCGTGGGTCCCGCGGTGCCCGTGCTCGAGTTGGCGGTGGGAGACGTGGGGCCGTCGTCACAGGCGCTGACGGCAAGCAGGGCGAGCAGCAGGGGGAGGAGTGCGAGTCGCTGGTGCATGGCCACCTCGACGGACGCCCAGTGGACACGTCCGGCGACCGCGGGCCCGACAGGAGTCGGCCGCCGGAGAGGGAGGTGCGCCTACTCTACCCCAACCGTTCGGCGCGTCCGTGCCGGCCGGCGCACGTGGCCCGCGCATTGCAATCATCCGGACGCACGGCCGTGCTCGCGTACGCCGCGCCTCCCGAGGCATCATCACCCCCCCGCGCCGCGCGGATGGATGACGCCCGGCGTGTGACTCCCCATGACGAACTGGGTCAAGGTCGCGCTCGTCCTCGTGTTCCTGGCTTTCGGCGCCGGCGACGCTACGCCACGCGCCTGGCCCACCTCGCCTCCACGGGGGCGCTGCCGGTCGTCCTCTACACCCGGGCTGTGGTGCGCGCTGGCCGCTGGCCTCGTCGCCGCGGCATTCGTGCGCTCCACGCCGGTGCGCTGGTCCCTGGCCGTCGCGCTCGCGCTCAGTGCCGCGTTCTGGCACGCGTCGGTTCAGGTGACGGGCGGCTTCCTCGGCTACGACGGCTTCATCTCGCAGATCGACGCCACCAGCTTCGTCCAGGAAGCCCTCCGCCAGTACTGGCCCATCCTGATCCGCGCCGCCGTCGAGTCGGCGCCGCTGCTGGTCGGCATCGGCCTTCGTCCCCGGCTGCAGCCTTCCGCGGCACGCGCCGGGACGGTAATCGGCAGGTCGCCGCGGCTTGCGGCAGCACCACTTCTGGGAATTCTGTTGCTCACGGCCGTGCTGTTCTTCCGGGGCGGCGACGGCGCCCGGGGCCTGCCCGTCCCGTTCGTCCCGCTCGCCTACGTCAACCTCGCGGCCTACGAACGGCTCACCAGCCGGACCGGCCCCCGGGAGCCGGTGCGGCTGCCCCGGACGCCGGGAGAGGTCCCCTACGACATCGCCCTGATCGTGGACGAGAGCATTGCGGCCAACTACCTCGACATTCTGGTGCCGACGGGTGTCCGCACGGGCCTGGCCGATCCGCCGCCAGGCGTCGCGCTCTTCAACTACGGGTACGCCGCCTCGATCACCAACTGCAGCGCCGGCGTCAACATGACGCTGCGCTTCGGCGGCACCCGCGACGACTACGTGCACATGAACGCCCGCATGCCCTCGATCTGGTCCTACGCCCATGCCGCAGGACTCGAAACGGTGTTCATCGACGCGCAGCGCACCGGCGGCATGCTCATCAACGGGATGACCACCGACGAGCTCGCCGGCATCGACCGGTGGGTCCAGTACGACGATGTGCCGGTGCGCGATCGCGACATGGCGGTCGCCGAGACGCTCACGGCGCTCTTCGCCGACGACACGCCCCAGTTCGTCTACGTCAACAAGATGGGCGCGCACTTCCCCGTGCACGACAAGGCGCCCGACGCCTACGTGCGGTATCGACCCGCGCTCGCGCGTGGCTGGTATGAGGACGTCGCCGACACCGGCTCACGGCTCGGCTTCGGAGGAACGCCTGGCGAGTGGCGCCGCTACCGCAACTCCTATCGCAACGTGCTGCTCTGGTCGGTGGGCGAGTTCTTCCACCGCCTCTTCGACGCCGGCGCCCTCGACCGCGCGGTCGTCGTCTACACGTCCGACCACGGCCAGGACCTGCACGAGCGCGGCAATCCCGGGTTGAACACGCACTGCGGCGACGCGCCGGCCATGGAAGAGGGGCTGGTGCCCCTCGTCGTCCTGCAGGGCGCCGGCCTCCGCACGCTCGACTGGTCCGCCCACCTGGAGGAGAACCGGGACCGATCGAGCCACTACAACATCTTCCCGACGCTCCTGCGGCTCATGGG
>JAWKHU010000045.1:0-154532 GCA_041394685.1 Vicinamibacterales bacterium | reverse complement strand
TGCCGCTGCCCATCCATCCGCGTTCGGTGTCGTTGTGGCTCGTGCTGGCGTCCGTGTTCGTGGCAGGTGCCCTGGCCGGGCCGTACCTCGGGGTGTCCGCGCAGCAGGGGCCGAAGGTGTACGAGCTCCGGACGTACACCGCGCCCGACGGCAAGCTGGCCGACCTCCACGCGCGGTTCCGCGATCACACGCTCCGCATCTTCCAGAAGCACGGGATGACGAGCGTCGTCTACCTCGCGCCGCTCGATGCCCCGCTCAAGGACAACACGCTCGTGTACCTCCTCGCCCACGAGAGCCGCGACGCGGCCAAGGCGAGCTGGGACGCCTTCCGCAACGACCCGGAGTGGAAGACGGTGTCCTCCGAGTCGCAGAAGAACGGTCCCATTGTCAGCAAGGTGGATTCGGTGTTCCTCCAGGCCACCGACTACTCCCCGATGAAGTAGCGCGTGTCCACCGATCCCGCTCTCGACCTCCTGAGGCGCCTCGTCGCCATCGACTCCGTGAATCCCTCCCTCGTCCCGGGCGCGGGAGGGGAGTCGGCGGTGGCCCGGGCGCTGGCCGAGCACATGCGCGAGATGGGATTGACGGTGACGCTGCAGGAGGTGGCCCCCGGGCGCCCCAACGTCGTCGGCATCCTCGACGGGCGCGCCCCGGGCCGGTCGCTGATGCTCTGCGGCCATACCGATACGGTTGGCGTGGCGGGCATGACGCGGCCGTTCGACCCGATCGAGCGGGACGGCCGCCTCTACGGCCGTGGGTCGCAGGACATGAAGAGCGGGGTCGCGGCCATGGTGGACGCGGTCCGGGTCGTCCGCGACAGCGGCGGTCTCGACCGCGGGCAGCTGGTCGTCGCGTGCGTCGTCGACGAAGAGCACGCCAGCATCGGCGCGGACGCGCTCGTGTCGCGGTGGCGGGCGGATGCCGCGGTCGTCACCGAACCCACCGACCTGGCGATCGCGATTGCGCACAAGGGCTTCGAGTGGGTGGAGATCGAAACCGAGGGCGTGGCCGCGCACGGCAGCCGCCCGCGCGACGGCCGCGACGCCATTCGCCTGATGGGCCGCGTCCTCACCGCACTGGACGCGCTCGACGCCGACCTGCAGGCGCGCCCGCCCCACCCGCTCCTCGGCACCGCCTCACTCCACGCGTCGCTCATCCACGGCGGCCGCGAGCTGAGCTCGTATCCCGATCGCTGCCACCTGCAGATGGAGCGCCGCACGATTCCGGGCGAGCCGCCCGGCACCGGTGGCCGGGAAGTGGCCGCCATCCTGGCCCGCCTCGCGGCCGCGGATCCCGTATTCCTCGCCGCGAGCCGCCCCCTCTTCGCTCGCGCGCCCTACGAGATCGCCGCCGACCACCCGCTGGTCACGACGATGCTCGACTGCGTCAGCGGGACAGCCCCCCATCTGTCATCTGCGCCATCCGCGCCATCTGCGCCATCTGCGCCATCTGCGCCATCTGCGTCATCTGCGGCCTCTGCGCCATCTGCGGCCCCCGCCGTGACGGGCATGAGCTTCTGGACCGACGCGTCAGTGCTGGGCGACGCGGGCATTCCGTCGATCCTCTACGGCCCGACGGGCGCCGGGCTGCACGGTGTCGAAGAGTGGGTGGACACCGCCAGCGTCATCGCGTGCCGCGACGCGCTGGCCCGCCTTGCGCGGCGATGGACGGCTGGAGGCTGAGGCTCAGGCGCCGCTGCTGCGCTCGCCGAGCACGCCGCGCACGACGAACCAGACGTTGGCGGGACGCTCGCCCAGCCGGCGCATGAAGTAGGGAAACCACTGCCGGCCGAAGGGGACATAGACGCGGACGCCGTACCCTTCCTTCACGAGCGCCGCCTGCAGGTCGCGCCGCACCCCGTACAGCATCTGGAACTCGAAGCGGTCGGCGGCATAGCCGCGGGATGCGGCGTACTGCCTGGTCGCGTCGATCATCGCGGGATCGTGCGTCGCGATGGCGGGGAAGGTCCCGTGATCCAGCAGCTGCCGCATCAGCTCCACGAACGCGGCGTCCACCTGCGCCTTCTCCTGGAAGGCGACCGACTTGGGCTCCTTGTACGCGCCCTTGACGAGCCGGACGCGCGCGCCCATGCCATTCAGGTGCTCGATGTCGCCGGGCGACCGCATCAGGCACGACTGGATGACCGTGCCGACCTGCCGGTGACCCTGCTGCCACAGGGTGTCGAGCACCTGCAGCGTCCGGTCGACGTAGCTCGAGTCCTCCATGTCGATCCGCACGAAGAACCCCTGCCGGTCCGCCGGCTCCAGGATCCGGCGCATGTTGTCCACTGCCGTCGCGCGGTCCACGTCGAGGCCCAGCTGCGTCAGCTTCAGCGAGATGTTGCGCTCGACGCCGGCTGCCACGATGGCGTCGATGAGGCGGAGGTACTCCTGGGCGGCGGCCGCCGCCTGCTCGAAGCTGTCCACGCTCTCGCCGAGATAGTCCAGCGTCAGGCGCAGTCCGCGCGCCGGGAGCGGCTCGACGGCGGCCAGCGCCTCCTCGACGGTCTCCCCGGCGATGAAGCGGCGGGCGAACCCGCCGGGCCGCATCCCGTAGCGCGAGGCCAGGCGGCGAAGGAGATCGACTTGCGCAAGCGTATGGAAGAACGCCTTGGACGTGGCGGCAATCATCGGGCGGACGCGCCCCTTTCAGTGCGTGGCGCCGGCGGGGGTGATCAGGTGCCGGATGCTGCGGGCGTAGTACCGAAGCACGTTTCTCTCACGAACGCGGAACCGGCCGTGTTCGACGACGATGATGCCGCGGTCCTCGAGGGGCTCGGTGGCCTGGGCGAGGACCTCGGCGGCGGAGGTCACGGCGAGGTTGGCGCCGGTGGCGCCGAGCGTGTCGAGGATCGCGGTGATGCGCCCCTCGAGATCGGCGCGCGCGATGGACGGCCGCATCGCGGCCGCCAGGACCGCGACCGGCAGCACCTTGTACAACCGGCCGATCTCCTGCTGGACGAGGTGCGCGAGATCCAGCACGGAGCGCCGCGACTCGGCGTCGTAGGCGTCGAGGCTGATCGGGCGGCCGAAGGTGACGAACGCGCGGCTCCGGTACCCGACGGCATAGCGCACCATCTCGGCCAGCTCGCGGCTGAAGGCACGCTGCGCGCGCTTCACGCCCTGCCGGGCGAGGATGTGATCCTCCAGCACGAGGTCGTAGGCGATGGCCACGGGCACGATCGTCAGCCCCGCGATGCCCGCCGACAAACACGCGCTGAAGAGGCCGGTCTTGGGGTGCTTGATCTCGCCGCTGTAGCTGCGCCCGCCTTCGGGATAGAAGAAGAGGTCGTGGCGGCCCAGCAACGTGCTGACGTACGCCTTCAGCGTGATCAGGTACGCCGGGTCCTTGGTGTTGCGCCGAATCGGCAGCGCGCCGGTCACGTGCTTGTGGATGAGCCCGAGCGGCCCGCCGAACAGGTTGATGCCGGCCGCGATGATCGGCGGACGGATCCCCGCATCGTCCAGGACGAGCGGTTCCACGAGGTAGTCGATGTGGCTGCGGTGGTTCGACGCCCAGACGACACGGCCGCCGGCCGCGGCGCGCGTGGCGCGGTCCGCGTGCTCGCCGACGCGCTCGATCTTGCGGAGGATCGGGTAGAGCGGGTACTCCAGCGCCCGGTAGAGCTCGTAGCGCTGCGTCGTCCGCAGCTCCTCGAGATACTCGAGGATGCGGGCGCGCGCCTCGTTGCCGCGCAGGCCGTGGCTGCCCGCCAGGAAACGGGTGACCTCGTCCCGGCTCAGAACCGCTGCGGTGATGTCATCCATCTCTGGCGCGGAACGATGATAGCCCGACTGCACGGCTCCGTCATCCCTGCTCGATGACCCGGCAGATGGCGTCGGCGTAGGCGGTGGTGGAGGCCGTACCCCCGAGATCGGGCGTGACCTGGCCGCTGGCCAGCACCTGCTTCAGCGCCGCCATGATCCGCGCGGCCTTGTCGTCCTCGTCGAGGTGCTGCAGCATCAGGACCGCCGACAGCAGCAGGGCGGTCGGGTTGGCGATGTCGCGGCCTGCGATGTCGGGCGCCGTGCCGTGGACGGCCTCGAACACGCCGACGCCGCCGGCGCCCAGGTTGGCGGACGGGACGACACCGAGCCCGCCCACCAGTCCCGCGCACAGGTCGGACACGATGTCGCACAGGTTGGAGAGCAGCAGCACGTCGAGGCGTTCGGGATGCATGACCAGGTGCATGCACGCCGCGTCCACGATGCGGTCGTCGAAGGCGATGTCGGGGTACGGGTGGACACGCTGCGCGCCGTCTCGAGGAACAGCCCGTCGCCCAGCTTCATGATGTTGGCCTTGTGCACCGCGGTGACCCTGGACCGCTTGTGCCGCCGCGCAGTACTGAAGGCGAACACCGCGATGCGCTGGACGCGGCGCTGGTGATGATCTTGAGGCTCTCGACCACGCCGGGCACCACGACGTGCTCGAGGCCGGCGTAGAGGTCCTCCGTGTTCTCGCGCACGATGACGAGGTCCACGTTGGAGAAGCGGGAGGCCACGGCCGGCAGGTTCGACACCGGCCGGAGATTGGCGTAGAGCTCCAGCGCCTTGCGCAGGCCCACGTTGACGCTCGTGAAGCCCTTGCCGATCGGCGTGCTGATGGGGCCCTTCAGCGCCACCTTGTTGCGCGTCACCGAGTCGAGCAGCGCCTGCGGCAGCGTCGTGCCGTGTTCCTTCACCGCCTCGGCGCCGGCCGAGAACGTCTCCCACTCGGGCGAGAAGCCGGACGCGGCGAGGATGCGGACGACGGCGCGGGTGACTTCGGGCCCGATGCCGTCGCCCGGAATCAATGTGATGGTCACTCTCGGGACTCCCAGAAGGCCAGCAGCAGGGCGCCCACGACGGTGGAGCCGAGCAGCAGGTTCGACAGGCCGTGCAGTTGATAGAAGGACGTGCGCCGCGGATCCGAGTCCGGCAGCGCGGCGACCGGGCCGCCGATCTCGGCTGCATGGCCTCGACCCGCGGGCTGATGCCGAGTCCCGAGGCCAGGGCGAAGCCCAGCATGAGGGCGATGATGGTGGCGCGGATCCCGTAGGCCACCGGGCGCGGCCCGAGCAGGCGCCGGATGGTGAGCGTGGCCAGCATCACGGCCGCGGCGGCATACAGGACGGGATGGAGCCGGGACAGCACGCCGCCGAACACGAGGCCCGCCAACACGCGGCCTTCCGTCGGGTTCCACGTCTCGAGGACGTCGAAGATGGTGGGCGCCGCAATCAGCCCCGCTACCGACATCCCGCCCAGCCACACACCCAGGGCCAGGATGTACAGGTAGCCGCAGCACGAACATCCGGCCATTATAGGCGGTTGCCTGCGGGCGTCCTGCGCCAGAGCCGGGTCGCGCGCCGTGCGTGCGCAGGCGTGCCGCCCCTCCCGGGATGCGCGCGCTCTGATAGACTTTGATGTTTGCGAATCCTTTCCCGGAGGGTCCCCGGTTGTCTGCTACCGCGTCCGTGCTGCCGAATCTGAAGAACATCGCCACCCGCCTGCGCATCGATTCGATCCGGGCGACGACCGCTGCGGGCAGCGGGCATCCGACGACCTGCATGTCGGCCGCCGACCTGATGGCCGCGGTCTTCTTTGCGGAGATGCGCTACGACCCGCAGGCCCCCCACCATCCGCTCGCCGACCGGGTCGTCCTGTCGAAAGGGCATGCGGCGCCACTGCTGTACGCGGCGTGGGCGGAGGCCGGCATCATCCCGCTCGACCGGATCACCGAACTCCGGCAGCTCACCTCCGATCTCGAAGGCCATCCGACGCCCCGCCTGCCGTGGGTGGACGTGGCCACAGGCCTCGCTCGGCCAGGGCTCGCGGCCGGCGTCGGCTCGGCGCTCAACGCGCGGCGCATCGGCGCGGACTATCGCACCTACGTCCTGATGGGTGACGGCGAGACCGCCGAAGGGTCGGTGTGGGAGGCGGCGTCGGTGGCCCACCACTTCGGCCTCGACTCGCTGTGCGGCATCGTGGACGTCAACGCGCTCGGCCAGAGCCGGGCCACCGAGTTCGCGCACGACATGGAGGCCATTCGCCGGCGCTGGGACGCCTTCGGCTGGCATGCGCTGGTCATCGACGGCCACGACACGAGCGCCATTCTCGCGGCGCTCGACACGGCGCGCGGCACGAAAGGCCGCCCGACCGCCATCCTGGCACGCACCGAGAAGGGCAAGGGCGTGTCCTTCGTCGAGGGCAAGCCCAACTGGCACGGCAAGGCGTTCAAGCCCGAGGAAGCCGTGAAGGCGATCGCCGAGCTCGAGCTGCAGCTCGAGAAGGAGACGGCGCCGACCCCCGCCGTGCGGCGGCCGCCGGCAGAGCCCGCGGCAGACGGCCGGCACGATGCCGCCGCCGGAATACCGGATGGGCGAGCAGGTGGCGACGCGCGAGGCCTTTGGCGCCGCCATTGCCAAGCTCGGCTCGGTGGACACCCGTGTCGTGGCGCTGGACGCCGACGTCAAGAACTCGACCTTCAGCGACAAGTTCGAAGCCGCCCACCCGGACCGCTTCTATCAGTTCTTTATCGCCGAGCAGGCCATGGTCGGCGCGGCGATGGGGCTGGCTGCACGCGGCGCGGTGCCGTTCCCGTCGACCTTCGCGGCGTTCCTCACGCGCGCGGCGGACTTCATCCGCATGACCGCCATCAGCGGTCTCAACGTGAAGCTCTCCGGCTCGCACGCCGGCGTCTCGATTGGCGAGGACGGCCCCTCGCAGATGGCGCTCGAGGACTTCGCGATGGCCTCTGCGCAGCCGAACTTCACCGTCCTGTACCCGGCCGACGCGGTGAGCACCGAGGCCCTCGTGGGCGAGATGGCGCGGCACGACGGGCCCGTCTACATGCGGACGTCGCGGCCCAAGACGCCGGTCATCTACGACAATGCCGAGCCGTTTCCGATCGGCGGCCTCAAGGTGGTGCGCCGCAGCGACGCCGACGTCGCCACCGTGGTGGCGGCCGGTGTCACGCTCTTCGAAGCGCTCAAGGCGTACGACACGCTGAAGGCCGACGGTGTGTCGATTCGCGTGATCGACCTCTACTGCCTGCAGCCCATCGACGCGCAGTCCCTGGTGGACGCCGGCCTCGACACCAAGCGCCTGATCACGGTGGAGGATCACTACCGCGTCGGCGGCATCGGCGACGCGGTCGCACGCGCCGTGGCGGCCGCCGGCCTCACCGTGACTCGGCTGGCCGTGGGCGAGATCCCGCGAAGCGGCAAGCCCGAGGAGCTGATCGAGAAGTACGGGATCTCGGCACAGGCGATCGTCGACGCGGTCCGCCGCTGAAAGGAGCCTTCCTCATGTCCGTCGCGCGCTTCACCGCTGCGCTCGTGGCCGGTGTCCTCGTCGCGCAGGTGGGCGGACGCGCGCAGCGCGCGCCGGGCCTGCAGGACGCGGCGTGGGCGCCGGACGGGCGGCGCGTGGCGGTCTCCTACATGGACCGCATCTGGACCATGGGGCCGGACGGACGACAGCCGCGCCCGCTCGCACGCAGCGACTCGGGCGCCCTCGAGCGCGAGCCCGCCTGGTCGCCCGACGGCGGCCGTCTCGCCTATGCCGCCAACCGCGGCGACGGCTTCGACATCGTGGTCGCGGATGCGCGGACAGGTGCGTCTGCCGTCGTGGCCGCCATGCCCGGCGACGAGCGGTGGCCCTCGTGGGCGCCTGACGGCCGCATCGTGTTCGCACACCGCGAGGCGCCGCCCTCTGGACGCGACGCCGACGCCAGCCGCCAGTGGGATCTCTATGTGACCGCCCCGGTTGACGGCTCGGACGCCTGGCAGGCGCCCGAGAAGCTCACCGACACGGCCGACAGCGAGACGTTCCCGCGCGTCTCGCCGGATGGACATCGCGTGGCGTTCGTCTCCGAGCGCGACGCGGAGGACGATGTCGACGTCTGGTGGATGGCGATGCCGTCGGCGTCGCTCGCCCGGCCCGTGCCGCTCGGCGCGCGGCCGGCGCGCACGGAGCGCAGCACCGCGTCGATTCCGGCGGTGGACGCCGGCCCGCCGAGGCCCGTCCGCCTGGTGCGCGCGCGCGGCGCCGAGATGTACCTGTCGTGGGCGCCCGATAGCCAGCGTGTGGCCTTCTACGCCGTGCGAGACGGCATCGGCACGGTCTGGGTGGCCACCGTGGACCCGCCGCGTCCCCAGGGCGACGCCGAACCCGTGCCCCGCGCCAAGCCCCCGGCCCCGCCGCTCCTGGTGTCACGCCGGGGTGGTGCGCCGGCGTGGTCGCCGGACGGGCGCACGCTGCTCGTGACCGGACTGCCGGATCCGCAGCCCGTGTACAACGGCAACCCCGAGCGCAGTGCCGCCGAGGCCCCGCCGCTCTTCGCCCTGAACGCCGCGTTCCATCTCTGGCGCGTGCCGGCGCCCGAACCGGTGCACGAGGCGGGCGGCGAGATCACGGCCGACCTGCCGCTCTCCACCGAGATGCTGACGCGGACGTTCGATCGCGTCTGGGACACGCTGCGCGAGCGTACTACGACGCGGGCGATTCGCTGGCCGAGTGGACCCGGGCGCGCGACACGTATCGTCCCCGCGCCGTCGAGGCGAGGACCGAGACGGCCTTCGAGGCCGTCGTCGACGAGATGGTGGCCGCGCAGCCGCTCATCAAGCCGGTGGTCACCTCGAGGGGCGGCATGGTCGTGTCGGGCCATCCGCTGGCGTCGGAAGCGGGCCGCCAGGCCTTCGAGAAGGGCGGCAACGTCGTCGACGCGATGATCGCGGTGTCGTTCGCCCTTGGCGTGCTCGAGCCCGAGGCGTCGGGCGTCGGCGGTGACGGCAGCGCCGTGCTCTTCCTCAAGGGCATGTCGCAGCCCACCGTCATCGACTACAAGGACATGACGCCAGGGCACGCCACGCCCGACAACGACACGATCGTCCAGGACGGCCGCATCGTCGCGGACGGTCCGGCGGCCGCCAACATCCCGGGCGTCGTGGCGGGGCTCGACTATTTGTACCGGCACTACGGCAGCGGGCGGGTGAAGTGGGAGGACCTGGTCGCGCCGGCCATCACGCTCGCCGAGGACGGCTTCATCCTGGACGAGTCGCTGCCGACGAGCATCGCGGAGGGCCGCCGGTACCTGGAGAAGTGGCCGGAGGCGGCGAAGATCTACCTGCCCGGCGGGAAGGTGCCGCGGCCGGGCGACCGGTTCGTGAACCGCGACTACGGCGCCACGCTGCGCGCCATCCAGCAGGGCGGGGCCGACGCCTTCTACCGCGGCGAGATCGCGCGCAAGATTGCGGCGGACATGGCGGAGAACGGCGGCATCCTGACCTACGCCGATCTCGCCCAGTACCGGGCCATGGAGCGCACGCCGGTGCGCGGTGAGTATCGGGGCCACGCCTTGTATGCGGGCGGTCCCCCGATGTCGACGGGCATCCAGCTCTTCGAGTCGCTGCAGGTGCTGGCCAACTACACGCCGACGCCCGGCGCGCGGCTGGTGACCGATGCCGACTACTTCCACTACCTGATCGAGTCGTGGAAGGTTCGCGACCCGCTGCGGCGCGTGGCCGATCCCGAGCGGTGGCCGGTGGACTACGCCGAGCACCTCACCAGCGCGCACGCCCGCGAGCTGTTCGAGAAGATCGACCCGCAGCGCGCGTCGCGCTACGAGCGCCAGCCGTCCGACGACGACCGCGACGGGCCGCCGACCCCGCCCACCGTGCTGCCGCGCATCTCCACCGGCACCACGTCGTTTGCCGTGGCCGACGCCGACGGCAACATGATTGCCGTGACGCAGACGCTGAGTACGTGGGGCGGCACCTTCTACGTGTCGAAGGGCCTCGGCTTCCTCTACAACAACCACCTGCGGTCGAACCGGCTCACCGCGGGCGCCTACGGCAGCCTGCTGCCGCTGCAGCGCTCGAGCACGGCCAGCGTGCCCACGCTGGTATTCCGTCTCGACGGGAAGACCGAGGTGCCGCGCCTGGCCGTCGGCTGCGCGGGGAACGCATGGATCCCGGTGTCGGTATACAACATCATCACGGGCGTGATCGACGGCGGGCTCGGCGCGCAGCGCGCCATCGAGGCCGCGCGGTTCCTGCCGGGACGCGACCCCGCCGATCCGCGCGACGACGGGGAGCGCATCGAGATCGAGGACCGGGTGCCGCGCGGCATCCTCGACACCTTGCAGGCCCGCGGGCATCTGTTTCAGAAGATCGGCCGGAAGGGCGAGGTGCGCTACGGCTATGCGGCGGCCATCACCGTCGACGTGGCGGGCGGCACGGTCGAGGGCGGCGCGGAGCCGCGCCGGTCGCACGCGGCCGTGGCCGCCGAACGCGGCGCCTCGACGACCGCCAAGCCCTGAACGCCATCACCGGCGCGCGCGAGCGCGCCAGGAATGCCGAGTATTCGTATGCCGTTGATCGAACCGGGCAAGAAGGCCCCTGCGTTCTCCCTCAAGGACCAGGCGGGCAAGACGCACACCCTCGCGGACTATGCCGGGAAGCCGGTGGTCCTCTACTTCTATCCGAAGGACGACACGCCCGGCTGTACCAAGGAAGCCTGCGCGTTCCAGGACAACCTGCCCCGCTTCGCCAGGGGCAAGGCCGCCATCCTCGGGATGAGCGTCCTCGACGAGAAGAGCAAGGCGAAGTTCGCGGAGAAATACTCGCTCACGTTTCCGCTCCTCGCGGACCCCGATCACGCCGTGATCGACAAGTACGGCGCCTGGCAGGAGAAGTCGATGTACGGGCGCAAGTACATGGGCGTCGCGCGCATGACCTACCTGATCGGGCCCGACGGCACGGTCGTTCGCCGCTGGGATGACGTGAAGGTGACCGGCCACGCCGACGAGGTGCTGGAGGCCGTCCAGGCCCTCTAGCCGTGGACGCTTCACCTGCCCCGCTGCCGCCGGGCCGTGCCGAACTGCGGCTGCACGTGCAGGGCATGGACTGCGCGGACGAAGCTTCGCTCATCCGCCACGTGCTCGACGTGCCCGGCGTCCTGAGCCTGGAGTTCGACCTCGTCGGACGCCGCGTGGACGTCTCGTTCGATCCCACACGCATCGCCGCCGAGCACATCATCGCGCTCGTCGGGCGTACCGGGCTCGGCGTCCATTCCCACGCGCCCGGCGAGCACGTCCACGCCGACCACGACGCGCATGGCTCGGCCGATGCGCATCGCTGGCGCCTGCGCGCCTGGGCGGCATCGAGCGCGGCGCTCCTGCTTGCGGGCTGGCTCATCGAGGCCTGGCACGCCGACTCGTGGACCGAGGCGCTGGTGGGGCATGCGGGCGTCGAGGGCGACGGACACCCGGTGGGCGCAATGCTCGCGTACGGGTCCTCGATCCTGCTCGGCCTGTGGCCCGTCCTGCCGAGGGCGCTGGCGTCGGTGCGCCTCGTGCGTCTCGACATGCACGTGCTGGTCTGCGTGTCGGCCGTGGGCGCGGCGGCGGTCGGCCAGTGGGCCGAAGGCGCGGCCGTGGCGTGCCTCTTCGCGCTGGCCCACCTGATGGAGGCGTGGGCCATCGACCGCGCGCGGCAGGCGGTCGGCGACCTCGTCGGCCACGAGCCGGGATGGGACGACGGCGGCGCCGTGAACGCGGCGCGGGTCGAGCGGTGGATCGAGCGCTTCGCCGCCGTGTACACGCCCATCGTCACGGCGAGCGCGCTGACGCTGGTGCTGGTGCCGCCGCTGTTCGACGGCGCGTGGGGGACCTGGTTCTACCGCGGACTGATCTTCCTGGTGCTGGCCTGCCCGTGCGCGCTGGTGATTTCGACGCCGGTGACGGTGGTTGCCGCCCTGACGTCGGCCGCGCGGCGGGGCGTGCTGTTCAGGGGCGGGCTCGCGCTGGAACGGGCGGCTGCCGACCCCGACGGCGCGCTCGCACGCGGGGACGTGGTGTTGATGCCCGGTGCCCTCGAGGACGGCCGCCGGTTCGCCGGGGCGCACGCACGCCGGGCGCTCGGGGTGATCCGCGAGAACGTGACGCTTGCGCTGCTGACCAAGCTGGCGTTCCTGGTGTCGGCCGCGCTGGGCGCCTCGCCGCTGTGGCTGGCGGTGCTCGCCGACACGGGCGCGACCGTGGCCGTGACGCTCAACGGGCTGCGGCTGTTGCGCGCGCGCCGGACCGCATAGGCATCTGGCGCGCCTGGAGATCCGGGGGACGTAACGGGGCAGTGCCCGTCACGTCCCCCGGCAAGTCAGTCGTCACCGGCCGTCAGTGCTGCACCTGCGGCCGCGGCCGCCGCGCCCGCCGTTCGCGCGCGTTCGCCGCGCGCTCCTGCATGCGGCTTTTGGCCTCCGCACGCAGTTCCCTGGCCTTCGTCTGCTGTTCGGCCGTCAACAGGCTGAACAGCTCCTGGTGCACGCGGGCCCGCAGCACCGCGGCGTCGGCCTCGACCGCCGCCACCTCGGCGCTCTTGGCGCGGATGGCGTTCTCGTCGATCGTGTCGGCCGTGATGAGGTCGTCCATCCCCTGCCGCGCCGTGCGCATCCGATCGCCGATCTCCTTGAACTCGGCTTCGTGCGCCTGCGCGACGCCGCGCATCTGTTCGCGCTGCGCGTCGGTGATGCCGAGCTGGCGCAGGCCCCGGCCGAGCTCGCCGAGCAGGCCCATCGGCCCGCCGAAGCCCGGGCCACCCGGGCCGGGGCCCCGTCGCTGCATCCCCGGTGGCGGGGGCGGCGGGGCGTCCTGTGCCAGAAGCGGCGTCATGGCCAGGCCGGAGAGTGCCAGCAGGCCCGCCGCAGCGGTGATTCGAGTCACTGTGTTCATGAGTGCTCCTTTCGCCTCCTGCTCTCATGAGACGGGATTCCAGTGGCGCGGGCATGGCCGCCCTGTGAAAAATGTGTGGCACTGCGGCAGGCGCCGCACCGGCCCTCGTCGAATGTAGTACCAGAGAACTACGCCGTGCCTGCGACCACACCGACCCCCATGCCACACGCGCTCATCGTCGAAGACGACGCTCACATCCGGGACCTGATTGGCCTGCACCTCGGGCTCGAAGGGCTGCAGACCACGGCCGTGGGCGACGGCCGAGAGGCCCTCGAGCGCGTGTCGTCGGCGCCGTTCGACATCGTGGTCCTCGACCTGATGCTGCCCGGCGTCGACGGCATCTCCATCTGCCGCGCGATGCGGCGGGCGGGACCCAACCAGGACGTGCCGGTGCTGATGCTGACGGCGCGGCGCGAGGAGAGTGACAAGGTGCTGGGCCTCGAGAGCGGCGCCGACGACTACCTGGTCAAGCCGTTCGGCGTGCGCGAGCTCGTGGCGCGGGTGCGCGCCCTGCTGCGTCGGCCGCGCGCGTCGCAGCTGGCCGCCGCGGCCGCCGCCGACGGCGCCGCCGTGTCGGACCGCCCGATTCAGGTGCACGGCATCGAGGTCGATCCGGCCCGCCGGCGCGTGCGCGTGAGGGGCGAGGAGGTGGAGCTGACCGCGCAGGAGTTCCGGCTGCTGCACCTGCTGGCCTCCCATCCGGGGATCGTCTTCAGCCGCGAGGCGCTCTTGAGCCGCGTGTGGCCGGATCACACCTACGTGACGCCGCGCAGCGTCGACACGCTCGTCAAGCGCCTGCGGCGCCGCGTCGAGGAGGCGCCCGCGGACCCCCGGCTCGTGCTCACGATCTGGGGCAGCGGGTACAAGTTCGCCGATGTCTGAACGCCGCTGGTTCCGCAGCCTCTACTGGCGCATCGGGCTCGGCTTCATCGCCCTGCTCGCGCTGCTGCTCGTCACGCAGGCGGCCTCCTTCGTGTGGCTGGCTGTCCAGACGGAAGGTGGACAGCCCGAGCGCGTGGGGCAGGACTTTGCCGAACTGGTCGCGTCGGAGTTCGGCGCGGCGCTGGCGCGCGACCTCGGTCTGACCTGCGCGACTACGCGCGGCGGCGGCTCGGCGAGTTTCACAGGCCGGCGTTCGTCATCTTCCCGGGCGGCACCGTCGTGGGGCCGCCGAACGTGGAGGTGCCGCCGGGGCTCGAGCGGATCGCGGACTTCCGGGCGCGGGGACCGGCGGGCGTGGTGGGCCCCCACCCGACGGGGGACGCACGGGAGCCGGCCACCGGGCGCGGACCCGGGCGCACCACCACCGGAGTTCGAAGAGCGGCCGGACACGCGCAGGCCGCCGCCCCGGGCGCCGCCCGATCGGACCGGGTGCGGACCAGACGTCCGAGCCCCCGCCGGCGGCGCGTCCGTCGCACAGCCCGGTGGAGGGGAGCGATCCGCGCCACCACCGGACGGACAGGGGCCTCCGCCGCCCCGCCGCGAGCGGCGGCCGCCGCCCATGCCGGGCTTCATGGGCGAGCCGGGGCCGCCTCCGGCCGGCGGCCCGTTCTTTCCGCGCCGGCGGCTGGCGCTTGCCCCGATCCGCGCCCAGGGCCAGGTGGTCGCGATGGTGTTCGTGTCGCCCGTCATCGACGCCCGGCGGGTGACGCAGGAACTGGGGCCGTGGATCGCGCTTGGCGCCGTGCTCCTGCTGGCCGGCGGCACCGCGCTCGCGGCGCTGGTGGTGTTCCGGCCCGCCCACGCCCAGCTCCGCGGACTCGAGGATGCCGCGCGGCGGCTCGGCGAGGGCGACCTGTCGGCCCGGGCGCCGACTGCGGGCAGCGACGAGGTGGCCGCTGTCGCGCACGCGTTCAACCAGATGGCCGACGACCTGGCCGCGCGCCAGGAGCGGTTGTCCCTAGGCCGACCGCGCGCGGCGGCAGCTCCCGGCGGACGTCTCGCACGAGCTGATGACGCCCCTCACCGCGATTCGGGGTTACGCCGAGACGCTCGCCCTGCCGCAGTTCGGACCGGGCTCCACCGACGGACAACGCTACGTCCACATCATCCAGGAGGAGGTCGAGCGCATCGACCGGCTCGTGGGCGATCTCCTGGACCTCGCCCGCTACGACGCATCCGGGCAGTCGCTCTCCCTCGAGGAGGTGCCGGTGTCGGAGCTCTTCGACCGGGTGGTCGAACGGCACGAGCAGGCCGCACACGCCAAGCAGGTGTCCATCGAGGTACGGCTGCCGGACGAGGAGATGACGGTTGTGGCCGACCCGCGCCGGCTGGAACAGGCGCTGCAGAACCTGGCGTCGAACGCCCTCCGCCACACGCCGGCCGGTGGCCGCGTGACGGTGTCCGCCGAGCAGCAGGACGGCACGACCTGGCTCCGCGTGGCCGACACCGGGTCCGGGATCCCCGCCGAACACCTGCCGTACGTGTTCGACCGGTTCTACAAGGCTGATCCCGCGCGCTCGGAATCGGGGTCCGGACTGGGGCTGTCGATTGTGAAGGCCATCGTGGAGCGGCACGGAGGCCGGGTCCGCGCCCGCAGCACGCCTGGGGTGGAGACGGTGTTCGAGGTGGAGATTGCCGCGGCGGTAGGGGCCGCAGAGGGTCGGATGGCGCAGAGGGCCGCAGATGGCGCAGAGCGCCGCAGATGGCGCAGAGCGCCGCAGATGACGCAGAGCGCCGCAGATGGCGATGCACCGAGCGCCGCAGATGACGCAGAGGGCGCAGATGGAATTGGGCATTGGGCACGGCGAGTTGGCCCGTCGTTGCGGCACGGCTCCACGTCTGGCGAGGGGAGGCTGCTGAGCAGCGTCAGAAGCGCCATCCAACTCCGACTTCAGACCAGGCTCGTCGACCCCAGCGTATCGAGTCTGGATGTCGGCCGTGGCGAATCGTCTCACAGCCGCTCGCGGCCTCCGGTTGCGATCGGGGACGAAACGAAACTGCGCTTCCACGCGAAGTGTGAGACCGGTCGATCCGATGGCGGGTTCCATGCCGACGAGCAGGTGAATGCCTGCGCGACGGTCGCGCGTGGGGTTTCCGACTTCGGAGGTCAGGCGATAGAGGCCGGCTCCGACACCGGCGTAGGCATCGAGGCCGACGTCCAGCGATCCGATCGCGGGCGCTCAATCGCGTGAAGGTGATGCGTTCGGGTGGCAGGGGTGTCGCCAGCCCTTCGACGGCGTCGAAGCGGAATCGCGACCGTCCGACCTCGGCCGCGCACGCGGACCTGTCCCGAAGCGGCACATCGACGTTGACGCCGAAGTCCGAACCACGTCGGCGATACTCCTGGGCGCTGGTGGTTCCCCACCCGCCGAGTGCACCGATGGCCAGTCCGGTGTGTTGCGCGGCGGGCCTCGCGGTCTGTGCCGCGGCGGGGCCACCGCCGCCGCGAGGACGACGGCCAACACGGCAACCAGACAGGTGTCAGTTCTCAGTGACATGGAATGCCGACAGTCCATTGACGGCTCCAGAAACAATGATGAGATCGTTCCACCGGGCCGGCGGCCACAGCATGCTGGCCGTCCAGTCTCCGACACGCCATCGCTCCACGCCATCCGACCCTTGCAGGTTGACCAGCGTTCCTCCGGCAAAGGGCACATAGACGTCATCGCCGGATGCCGCCAGCCTGAACGCGACCGATCCCAGCCGGGTGGGCCGGTAGGTCCACCGGATGTCTCGTGTAGACAGGTCGAAGGCGACGACAATGCCCGTCAGCGATCCGGTGATCAGGAGATCGTCCACCACGGCCAGCCCTCGGAAGTCCCGATCCGGCAGGATGGGATTGCCCGGCTGGGGGGACAGCGCTGGTATCCGCCATCGCTCGTTCCCGTCCGCCAGATCGAACGCGTGAATCACGCCGTCGCCGCTCGAGACGATGACCGCGCCATCCCCGAAGACTGGTCCGCCTGCCCAGTTGAGGCTGAGTGTCGGGTCGGACGCGGGTGGGAAGGGGCGCGTCCACACGATTCGCCCGTCCCTGGCGTCGAGCAGGACGACACCCCCGCGGTTCGGCGCCACGAACTCCGTGTACCCGGCCGCAACATACGGACCATCGAATTGCGGAGGATAGACCGTCGTCTTGCCGTCGGTCGCAACCGCCGTCATCCAGCGCAGCCGCCCCGTCGCCGCCTCCAGGGCGTAGACCCGGCCGCTCGGCGACCCGGCGTACACCATGCCGTCGGCGGTGGCGCCGTGCGAGAGATAGAAGCCCGGCCCGTAGCCCTCCGACGGCGTGAAGTGCCAGCGCTCCGCACCCGTGCGTGCATCGAAGCCGAGCACGTCGTAGTCGCCCACGACGACGACGCCGCCACTCAGGACGACGGATGCGCCTGTCCCGCCGAATCCGCTCTTGTTCGTGGGTTGTCGCCAGCGCACGCGGCCGCTGGCGGCCTCGACCGAGATCACCTCGTGCCGCTTGGTGAGGGCGTAGGCCGACTCCATGTCCGTGACGGGATTTCCCACCACGGGTTCGCCGACCAGCCACGCCCGCGCCAGTGTGCGCGGCGTACTCTGCAGCGAGGTGGCGCCACCGCCAGATGTGGCGACATGGGCGACCAGCACGGCGGCGCCAAGGAGCCGAACGACACGAGGTGGTCCCACGTGCATCACTACCTCCACCAGAGGGGATATCCGTAGTCGTCGTAGACGACCAGGTTGCCATCGCTCTGCACGGCCAGCCAGGCGCCCGGATGACCCTGCGTGCCGGACCACCAGAGCGGAGCGCCGCCGGCGCTGTAGACGACCAGGTTGCCATCGCCCTGCATCGCCACCTCACCCGGCTGCGACGTCATCGTCGCCCACAGCGCCTGCCCGTCGTTCACGCGGTACAACACCAGATTCCCGTCGTGCTGGTAGTACAGCTCGAACTCGCCGTTTGGCGATCGACGAAAATCGCCTGGCGCCAGACGGTCGCCGGACGCCAGCACGTCGGACACGCGGCCCGGCTCGGTTGGCGGTGGAGGAGGCGGCGGTGGTGGAGGCGCGTCGGCTCGAGCCCGCACGTCCATATAGGTAGTGAGCCCGTAGGTGATGACCCCATCGCTCACGTGTGCTTCCTGGAGGTGTGAGGGCCCGGTGACGTAGATGTTCCGCGCGCCCGGATACAGCTGACTCCAGGTCGGCACGATACCGTCGTGCGGCGTGCCGCACGTGCCATCGCCGGTCACCGTCAGGCACCACTCGGGATCGATCCGGCGGAGACCCTGCGCCAGCGAGAAGAGCCGGCTGGCCATCGACAGGGCGGCCGTGTTGCCCGGGTAGTTGACCGCCAGGAAGCTGCCAGCTGCTTCCAGCGTCCCGATTGCGTACCACACCCGGCTGTACCAGACGTCCGCGGCCGTCGGATCGAACAGGCGAATGGCCCCCATCTGCCAGTAGCGATCGAGCTCGTAGAGGAGACCGACGCGCGCTGCGACGGCCTGAGATTCCCGGCTGAGATTGGATGCGCCATTGAGTTGATCGAGAAAGGGCGAGCGCGTCGACATCTGCGGCAGGATCGGATACTGCGACACAAGGCCGAGGCCGGCGATGGACACCCACGACGAGTACGAGACACCCTGTGTGAACTGGAGGGCGAGCTCGATGGCGACATAGAGGTCCCACCATTCATTGGGTTGGGCGCCCAGGGCCGCGAACACCGATCCGGCCGCGTAGTACAGCGTCTCGTGAAAGCCAAGCGTCGAGAGGGCGCGATCCACCGCTGGCGCACCCTTGTGCGGCGACGAAACCGTCATGATTCCGGACAGATTGCGGGAGCGGCTCCGTGCCGCACCGCGATGCTGCCCCGTTGCTGTGCCCGATCGCGATGGTCGAGTCGGGCAGTGCACCGAACTGCCGTTGCAGATCGGTGCCCTGCGTTTCGAGGGCTGCGTCCACGCGATCACGGGGACGTGCGGCCGAATCTGCCCAGTGTCGTGCGAACCGATCGGCGGCATCACGCCCGGTGTGTTCGTCGGCGCCGAACCCATGAACGAAGACCGTTGGACGCTCGGCCTGCGCGAAGGCGGAAGCCGCGCAGCCGACCAAGGCGAGAACGAGCGTGCAGGCGATGCGCGCCATGACCCTGCGCTCCCCGCCGGCAACCAGGTTCGAGAACTCGATCGTCGTCACCGATGGACCGCCTCGGGCGGCTGCTCCCTCCCGGCTCCTCGGTGCGGATGCGACGACGCGACGGCCGTCGGCAGGACGCGTCGTGCTCGAACGTCGTCCGCCGTTCGAGCACGCCGCCTCATCTCCCGATTCTCCATGACGAGTCCCGTCGATGGGTGTTCCACAGTTCCTCTTACATCGTCGTGGTGGGCGACGCCTGTCGAGATTGCGGACCGACCAGTCAGCGCGTCCATGCCGCCGGATCAGGTCGCGGGCGCGTGTCCTGTGCTGCGGATCGCTCACGAGTGATTCCGCCCAGCGTCAGCGCCGTCGAGGACGGGCAGCGCCGGTGCATCGGCACTGGTGGAGGACAGACGAATTGTTCAACCGCCCGTCGCTGTCGTACGCGGATGGCGCCCCCATCGTGATACTCGATGCGGGCGCCGCTCAACAGGTTGCCGCGCGCTCACCTGTCCGGCGACTCGCGATAGGACATGACGGTCTGCCGGATCCGTCGTGTTGTCTCTCCAGGCGAAACGTCGTGGGAGGGTGTCGTTGGCGGAAGGGGACGGCCGCCGGCATCGCTGCGTGTGCGTGATGGTGACGTCCACGGCGATGGCGGTCGTCGGCGCAGCCTGGGCGGCGACAGGGCGCAGGAGCGTCGGGATCAGCGTCAGCCCGGCACACAGTCGAAGCAGCAGTCGCACGCCTGACGGCGTGAGCAGACAGGGCGGAGCAGATCGGTCGGTGAGTCTTTCAGAGGCGGTTGACCTCCATGCCCCGCCCGAGCGGACATCCGCTCGCTACCAGCAAGGAGATGCCGACAGCCACTCACGCGATCCCGGCAGACGTGGCGGCTGTTCGCAGGCGACAGGCTGGCGTGCGCCAAAGACGGCAGTGCGGGCGGGTAGGGGCGCTACCCGCAGGGCGGAAGTGCAGGCACGACCTGCCCGCCGATGTCGGCGCTAGACGCCGATGGAGCGCAGGAGCGTCGGCGGCGGAGGGCGCAGCAGCCCGAGGAAGACGGCCTGCAACGGCGCCGTGTCGTCGGCGAGCACGTCGAGGAACGTCGCCGCGCGTGGCGCGGCGCCGTGCCGTCCGACTGTGCATGGAGCGCCACCCAGCCGCTTGCCGCCCAGGATCTGGTGCATGCCGTCCATCACCCGAGTCCGCCACGATCGGCGCGCCGCCGTGCTCGGTGACCTCGATGGTGCCCGTCAACACCACGAGGATGGAGGGCGTCCAGGTGGCCCCCAGTGGATCGCTGCCGTGGCCGGAACGTCACCGGCCGCACTCTGCCAGGCGCAGCAGCTGTGCGCCGCTGGCCGTGGCCAGCAGCGGGCTGTGCCTGCAGCAGCAGCGCGCGGTCCACGGCCTGCGACCCGCGGCGACCTTGCGCTGGACCTCCGGGGTCAGCGAGCCCCGCAGCACCACCCGCTCGGCGCGCGTCGTCCGCCCCGTCCATAGGCCAGCGCCGTCCCTCGGCCATCTCCACGTTCTCGGCCAGGAGCGACAGGAACCGTTCCGTCGTGATCGACAGGCAGATCGTCGGCTCGATGGCCCGCACCGTCGTGCGCATGGGGTGCCCCTCGAGAATCTCCTCGAAGGCCAGCGGAGCCGGCGCCTCGAGCTGCTGAGTCGTCGCCGGCCATTTCGACGCGGCCGTCGAGCACCGCTGCAGCGTGTCTGGCGCGGGTGCCACGCTCGTAGATGGCGCGGCCTCCACATGGCACTGGACCTGCTGGCCCAGCTCGGCCACGCGGAACAGCTCGTCGATCGAGAGAAGTCGAAGATCGACAGGTGCCGGAAGGCGGTCGGGACGCGACGGTCGGCAGCGGTTCCTGCCAGAGGCGTCGCCGCTGCTCGGCCGGCATCCGCGACACCGCCAGCGCCCACGATGCCGCCTCGAAGACAGTGCCAGTCGCGCACGTCGCGGTGGCTGGTGTGCTCCAGGTCGTCCGACAGGTTCCAGAGCTGCCGCTCCTCGACCGAGGACGGCGGCCGAGGCCTGCACGGTTCTCGTCGTGCACCAGCTGCGCGACGGTGTCCTCCAGGTCGCGCGGGCGCGTCTTGTAGAGGACGTTGCCCTTGCGGACCGGCTCCTCCGTCGGCATGTCCTCCACCAGCAGCATTGACTCGCCGCCGGAGGTCACCGGTCAGGATGTTGTCGAGCAGCTCGGTCGCGCCCGAACGCTGGCGCGAGTCCGACGACCGCAGCGCCGCGGCGACCGCACCGCGATGTCGGCAGGCGGATGGATGAGCCCGAGCAGCTGGAACACCCGCTGCATCGCCCGCGCCCCGCTTCTCCTCGAGCACGCGGGCCAGCAGGCACGAGGGTCGACGCCTGCCAGGACGAACAGGTTGGTGTACGCGTGAGCGCGCCGAAGGCCCAGGCGCCTCGGACAGAATCTGCCGCTCGATGACCGGCACATCGGTGCGCCAATCTCAGGGTGGCTGCCGTGCAGCCGTTCGAGCGCCGCAAGGCCTTGAAGCGGAGGAGCCGTCCGGCGAGCCGAGCGCCGCGACGAGCGCGTCGGCCGATGCCTGGCTCGGGATGCGCGCGAGCGTCGACGGCACGTGCCGCCGTGCCCCAGATGTCCTCGTCGTTGTCCTGCATGAAATACGCGAGGGTCGGGACGACAGCCTCGCCGTAGCCGACGAGCACGCGTCGTGCGGGCTCCAGCTTCCGCAGCCGGCGATTCCGCATGAGGTCACCAGCGTCGGCACGTAGAGGAAGTCGTCGCCCGCGATCGATGCCGGCGCTGTTCTGAGCCGCGCGCGCGCGACCAGGTGCTTTGTCGTCGTAGAGCAGGGGCACGAGGCGGCGGAACCGGGGATTCGTGACGAGCCCCGGCGCGCGTGCCACCTGCCTCCGCAGTTCCACCGCAGACGCGTGGGTGTCGCCGGCAGCCCCGCTTGAGCGTCTCCTCGGCGCGGTCCACGTCGGCGGGCTGGTCGCTGGACGCGCCAGCGCGGCAGCCGCGGTCACGACCAGGTTGGGATCGGCATGATCCAGATACGGCCGCATGACCTCGGCGGCCTCGCCGCGCAGCGTGGCCAACGCCCGCGCGGCGGCCAGGCGCACTCACCGTCCTCGTCGCGCAGCGCCAGTTTCGACACCAGCAGCCAGCGCTCGGCCTCGTCGGTCCGGACGTAGCGCGCCACGCGCAGGGCGCGGGCCGCCAGTCGGCGGACTCGTCGTACAGCAGGAGGGGCGTGACGAGCTGGCGCTTGTCGAGCGCTTCCAGCATGTCCATCGCGTACAGGACGCGCCGCGGGTCGGGATGCGACAGCTCGCCGAGCAGTGTCTCGATGGTCGACAGGTCGGCGGAGTCGAGCCGGAGGTCCGCGGGCCGCACGTCCTGCTGCTCGATGCTCCGCCGGAAGGTGCGCAGGTACTCGCGCCGCGCGCGCAATGCCGTGACGATCCACAGCCCCATCATCGTGAGGCTCGCGTAACTGAGCTGCTGCCACGAGAGGCCGAAGCCCCAGTCCTTGATCAGCACCAGGATGAGCAGCGCGCCGATGCCCTTGGCGAACCGATCCACCGTGACGTCGATGAACGGCTTCGCCCGGTACTTCAGCTCGCCCGGCAGCGGGAGGAACAGGATCTCCCGGAGGTCTTGTCGACGGTGTAGCGGAGCGAGGTGTCGGGCGCGCCAGCCCGGGCGCCCACAGCGCCCGGTTGAACAGCATGATGAGCGCCGTGGACCCGAGGCTCACCGGCAGCTTTCCAGCAGCGCGAACCCGATGCCCAGGAACCGGTGGATGCGGCTGGTCACCACCACGGATGAAGAGGCCGATGAGAGACGGGTAGACGATCTGCGCGAGAAGGCAGCCACCGCGTCGGCGTTCTGCGCTCCTTGGCCTCGGCCGTGCGCCATGTTGAGCTGCTGCTCGATGATGGCCGCGCCGACGGCGGCAAACCCGATGACGGCCGCGATGATCTGCAGGTGTCTCGACGACCGCAGCCGAGCCTCGCCGCTGACGCCTTCCTCCTCGCCCGTCGTCTTCGACGCGTCGCTCTGTCCCGCCGTGGACTCGCGGCGCACCACCGTGATCACGATGAACAGGCACAGCGCCATGATGGCGGCGCTGACCAGCAGCATGTTCTGCGCGCCCATCCGCTCCACCAGGAACGTCGTCAGGGCCGCGCCGGTGGCGCCACCCAGGCTCGCGCCGCCCCCGATGAACCCGAAGATCCGCTTGGCCTGTCGCGGGTCGTAGATGTCGTTGGCCAGCGTCCAGAACTGCGAGATGAGGAGGATGCCCAGGATCAGGCCCAGCAGGTAGAAGCCGACGGACACCCACTGGTCGCCGAAGCTGACGAACAGGAACCAGAAGAGCACCAGCAGGGCGACCATCCCCGCCTGCGTCACCGGGATCATCCACCGCCGCGGCACCCCCGCAATCACGCGGGAGTAGCCCTGCATGATCAGGCCGATGACGATGCCGGCGCCGAACTGGACCCACGGCAGGTTGTCGGCCCCGAGGCTCGCGATGAACTCGGACCGCGTGATGGGCTTGATGATGTTGTAGCTCGTCATCGCCAGGAACGAGTACAGGAACATCAGCAGCGCCGTCGTGGCTTCACCGCTTCTGAACTGGACGATGGGCTGGAGCAGCCGGGCGAGCACGCAGGCATCTTATCTCAAGGATTGCGGAGGTCTCGGGGGGGACGCCGCAGCGGACCGGGACGGGCGCGCCGCCGGGCACGGGCCCCGGAGGTAAACTCGGAGGCACCCGCCACGGCATGCGCTCCTTCCTGCAACGACTCCTCGGCTTGAATGCCCGCGAGCTCCGGCGTGCCCTGCCGCTGGTGGGATACCTGTTCCTGGCCATGGCGGGGTCCGTCGCCAGCAAGGCCTCCCGCGACGCCCTCTTCCTGGAGCGCTATCGCGCCGTGGACCTGCCCTACGCCGACATCGCCATCGCGCTCATCGTCGGTGTCGTCGTCTCCGTTTACATCCGGGCCGGCCAGCGCTGGAACATCCGGAACCTGCAGGTGGCCAGCCTGCTCGCCTTCGCGGCAAGCGCCCTCGGGTTCTGGTGGTGGGCGTCGACGCGGTCCGATGACAACGGCACCCTGTTCCTCCTGATCTACGTCTGGGTGGGCGTGCTGTCGGTGCTGGCGCCGGCCCAGGTCTGGATGCTGGCCAACGTGGTGCTCACCACACGGGAGGCCAAGCGCAGCTTCGGCGTGATTGGCAGCGGCGCCATCCTGGGATGGATCGTCGGCGGCCTGGCCACCCGGGTGGCCGTGGGCCAGTACGGCACCGCGTTCATGCTCGCGCTCACCGCAGGCGCGCAGCTGGCCTCGGTGGCGCTCGTCGAGATGGTCTGGAGGCAGCGGCCCGTCCGTGACGCCGGCGACGCGCCCGCGGGCGCCCCGTCGGCCGGGGCCGGCGGAGTCTGGTCGGCGATCGGCGACATCGCGGGCTCCCGCTACCTGAAGGCCATCAGCGCCGTCGTGCTGCTGTCATCGCTGGCCACTACCGTCGAGGCCTGGCAGTTCAAGGCCATCGCCAAGGCGGCCTTTCCGGCGACCGACGACCTGACGATGTTCTTCGGGACGTTCAACATGAGCGCCGGCCTCGCCTCGCTGGCGCTGCAGCTGCTGCTCACCGGACGGGTCCTCCGCCGCGCGGGCATTGGCGTCACGCTCTTCATCGTCCCCGTCGCGCTGGCGGCCACGTCGATGGGGCTGCTCGTGACCGGCACGCTGCTGGCGGCGACGCTCCTGCGCGGCAGCGACCGGTGTTGCGCTACTCGATCGACAAGGCGACGGTCGAGTTGCTGTATCTCCCGGTGCCCGCGCAGCAGACCTTCGTCGTCAAGTCGTTCGTGGACACGGTCGTCTACCGGATGGGAGACGGCCTCGGGGGCGTCCTCGTCCTGATCTTCGCCACCGCGATCGGCTGGAGTCCGGTGCGGATGGCGTGGGTGTGCCTGGCGCTGCTCGGCGGCTGGATGGTGGCGGCCGCCGTGGCGCGGCGCGAGTATGTGGTCAACCTCGAGGACAGCATCCTCAAGCACCGCCTCGACGCCGAACGGGGTTCGGCGCCGATGCTGGAGCGGACGGCCACCCAGATGCTCACCGCGCGGCTCGGCGGCGCGCCGGACGAGATCGTGCGCCCTGAGCCTGTTCGAGATGGCTCACGACCGGACGGTCCATCCCGCGGTGCGAGGCCTGCTGGATCATGCGTCGCCCGAGGTCCGCCGGCACGCCATCGCCCTGCTGTCCCGCGCCAACGACCTGACCGTCCGCGATCGGGTGCAGGACCTGCTGCGCGATCCCGATCTCGAGGTCCGCACCGAGGCGCTCCTGTACCTGAGCGAACACAGCAACGTCGATCCCCTCGAGCGGCTCGAATCGGTCGGCGACTTCGAGGACTTCTCGATCCGGGCGTCGATGGTCGCCTTCCTCGCGCGCCCGGGCCGCGCACAGAACCTGGAAGCCGCGGGGCTGATGCTGCAGAAGATGGTGGACGAGCCCGGGACCGAGGGAGCCGCACCCGGCTGGAGGCCGCCCGCCTCATCCGCTTCCTCCCGGACCGGTTCGACGACCAGCTCCGTGCACTCCTGGCCGACGAGGATGTGGAGGTGGCCAGGGCGGCGATCGTGGCCGCCGGACGGCTCCGCAAGCGGCTGCTGGTGGGCCGGATGATCGAGCGGATGGAGGAGCCCGCGCTCGTCCCGGCCGCCGTCGAGGCGCTCGCCTCGTTCGGCGACCGCATCGTCGGCACGCTGCGCGACTTCCTGGTGGACCCGGATCTGGCGCTGGACATCCGCCGCGAGATCCCCTCGGTGCTGCTCGCGATTGGCACCCGCGCCGCCCAGGCGGCGCTCACCGAGAGCGTGCTCGATCGTGATGTCGTCCTCCGGTATCACTGCATCGCGGCGCTCAACAAGCTGGGACAGCTCCATCCCGAGCGTCCCGTGGACCGGCGCATCATCGAGTCGGTGCTGGCGGCCGAGATCATGGGCCACTACCGGTCGTACCAGGTGATGGGCTCGCTGACGCGCTCGCTGCTGGACGCCGGCGACCCGGTCCGGCAGGGGCTCGAGGAGTCGATGACGAAGGAGTCGGAGCGCATCTTCCGCCTGCTGAAGATGCTCTATCCCGCTCACGATCTCCACAGCGCGTACGTCGGCCTGCAGTCGACGGATCCGGTGGTGCACGACAACGCGCTCGAATTCGTCGAGGCCATCCTGCCGCCCGAGATGCGGGCGGTCCTCGTGCCGCTCCTCGATCGCGAGGTGTCGCTCGGCGCGCGCATCGCCCGGGCCAACGAGCTGCTGGGGTCGAGCCTGGGGGGGCACGAGGAGGCTGTCGAGGTGCTGACCAAGAGCACCGACCCGTGGCTGCGCTCGTGCGCCGCCTACGCCATCGGCGAGCTGGGCCTCACGCGGTTCGCGCCGCTCCTCGAGACCTGGGCGGGCGATCCCGATCCGCTGTTGCGCGCGGCGGCGGCCGACGCGCGACAGAAGCTCCAGGCCGGCCTGTCACGCGCGGCGGGTGTCGGCCTCGTCTGACAGCGTCAGCGTTGCCATCGCGTCGGCGGCGGGTGAGTCCGGCCACCGCGGGACGCGCTTCCGGACGAAGCCCGCGTGGGCCAGGTGCTGCTGGAAGTACGCCGTCTGGGACGCGACGAAGAGCAGCCGCACGGCGACGCGGAGCGCGATGTACAACTGGCCGATGGCGAACGCGAGCAGGCCTGCCGTGGCCCCCGGGGCGGTCAGGAAGTAGGCGCCCACCACCGCCGCGTATGCGGCGGCGTCGAGCAGGTAGAGCCCGGCGGCGCCCCCGGGATGCCGGGCGACGAAGCGCGCTCCCGCGATCAGCGCACCGACCATGCTCCGGCGGTCCTCGACGACCGCCCGGATCTTCGCGTAGTCGACGACCAGATTGACCGCACACAGCAGAAGCGTGAAGAGGGCGTAGAGCGCCACGCGGATCGCGAAGGCCGTGCGCTCCACCGCGAGGTCGTTCGTGAGTCGGACGTAGGCCACGTCGAAGAGCCACGGGTGCACCTGCGTGAACAGCACCCAGTAGCCGGCCCCGGCCGCGATGCCGAGGCGCAGGAAGCGGAAGAACCACGTGCCGGCGGCCGCGAAGAAGGCGGCAGCGCCGACCGCGCGGTCCCGGGCGAGTCGATCCAGGATGCCGCCCGCGAGAAAGATCGAGAGCACCACCTGGGTTCCGACGATGGCGGCCAGCGCGGCGGCCAGTGGCCGCTGATCCGCCACGCGGCTCAGGTTGTCGAGGACCGCCGCGAACCCGATGATGGCAGGCACGAACGACTGTCCGAGGCCCGCGGCCTGAGCGAGGAACTCGTTCCACCAGTCCAGGTTGACGCCCCGGGCGGCAGTGTCGGCCATGAGGCTGGCCCCGAGGTGGTCGGCGATCATGCCGTGCAGCACGATGGCGGGTGGCAGGGCGACAAGGAGAGTGGAAGCCCAGACCCCCACGATCACCCACGGCGCACGCCGGACGCGGCCCAGCCCATCGAGAAATGCGGGAATCACGTCGGCCCGCTCACACGAAGAAGCTGTAGGTCATGAGGAGGTCCTGCAGCCACACCATCCACTTCAGCGTCCAGCGATCCGCGGCGGCGTCGGCCTGCGGAGCCAGCGTCACGCTGTTGTTGGTGTAGTCGACGTCGAGCAGCAGCACGCGATCCGGATCCACCTGTGCGGATTCCACGCGCGCAGGCTTCTCGTACACGAAGGGCTGCCAGCGCGCCTGCCCGTCCCAGCGTTCCCGCACTTCCTCCCCGTTGTCGAATCTGACGAGGACGTCGACAGGGAAGCGCGCCTCACCGATGCGGCGCACCACGACGGTGGTGCGGTAGCCGGATGGCTCCCCGGCCTCACTGAACTCCAGCGGCGCGCCGGGCGCCGGCTCGACGTACCCGCGCGTGCTGATCGGCGCCGACTCCACGCGCTCGACGGCGTAGTCGAAGACGTTGGCACTCCGGTACACCTCGTCGAAGAACCACGTGAGGTCCTGCCCAGACTCCTGGTTCACGATCTCGAAGAAGTCGTTCGGATGGGGATGCCGGAACCGATAGCGGTGGAAGTAGGTGGCCAGCACGCGCTGCAGCCGGTCCCAGCCCAAGCATCCGCTCGAGCGTGTTGAGCCAGAGCGCCGTCTTGAAATAGGTGATTTCGGCGTGCGTCGCCGGCCAGTAGACGTAGCTGGGCGTGGAGGGTGTCGCGCCGGGCGGTGCGCCGGTAGCCGTTGAGCCCGTTGCCGTCCGTTTCGCGGGAGAGCGGGATGTCGCGATACTGCCAGGGGACGAAGCCGCCGAAGAAGCGATCCACGCGGTAGTTCGGCGCAAAGGCCAGCGACTGGACCCGTTCCTCGGAAAAGGTGTTGAGGCCTTCGTCCATCCAGGCGTCGGTGACCTCGTTGCTGGCGACCATCCCGTACCAGAACTGGTGGCCGGCCTCGTGCACGGTGACGCCTTCCGGCTGGTTGGACCCGCGCGGGGCGAGCCAGCGGGTGCCGGCGGTGAAGAGCGTCGGATACTCCATGCCGCCGGTGTCGCTCTGCCACGCCGGATCGACGATCGTGATCTGCGGATACGGATAGGGGCCGTACCACTCGCCGTAGTAGCGAAGCGCGGCCGCGGTGGCGTCGAAGTGGCGATCCTCCTGGCCCTGGTGTTCGGGCTGGAGGAGGAGCCGCATGTCCACGGGAGGAAGCCCGGGGTGCTCGAAGCGGCGCCTGGCCTCCACGAAGTCCGGGCTCGTCGTCCACGCGAAGTCGTGCACATCGTCCTGGGCGTAGCGGTGGATGGTGCCCGCGTCGGTGTCGGTGCGCGAAACCTCCCGTCCGGTGGCCCCCACCGTCCAGCCGCGCGGCACCGTCATGCGCACATCGTAGGAGCCGAAGTCGGCGAAGAACTCGGTGTTGGCGAAGAACTGCCGCGCCACCCACCCGTCGCCCTCGAACACGCCGAGCTTGGGAAACCACTGCGCGATGAAGAAGTAGCGGCCCAGCACGCCGGTGCGGGAGAACGTGCGCGGCACCTGGGCCCGCCACGACACGAGCAGCCGGACGGTGCCACCCGGGGGGATGCCGACCGGCAGGTCCGCCGCGGCCAGCGAACGGTCCTCGGGATTCTGATCGCTGGGCTGGATGTAGCGGAACGTCGGCATCAGATCGGCGCCGGGCGTGCCGTCCGGATTGAGCAGTCGCAGCTCCGTGACCTGCTGCCAGCCGAAGTCCGCAGCGGGGCGATCGAGGAGGTCGCCGGCGACCCCGCCCAGCGCGAGTTGCTGCAGCCAGGTCGAGCCGGTGTTCCGCCACGCGTTCCAGTAGAGGTGGAGGCGAATGGAGTACGCCGGAATGCCGCCCGGGGTGCGCCAGGTGATGGTCTCGCGCCCCGTCAGGCCGTGTGTCCCGGCGTCGAGCGTGGCGTCGATGCTGTAGCGGGCGGTGGGCGGCGTCAGTCCCGCGGCCTGTCGTGCCTCCACGGGCACGCCCGGCGCGGCACCCGCGGCCAGCACGGCGAGCACGAGAGCCGGCCATGCCTGACGTGGAGAGATCATCGCGGTCGAGTACCGCCGCTGATCCTACACCGTCGCCACGCCAGGCCACGCTCCCGACCGTATACTTCCTGCCATGACGACGCGTCGAACGTTCGTGCGCACATCGGCCGCAGCGTGGGCCGCACTGGCGTGGCCCGGCCGGGCATGGGCGCTCCAGGCAGGCGAGGAGATGGTCCCGTTTACCGACTACACCGAGGCGTTCAGCGTGGAGGCGCAGGCGGCGAACCCGACGGTGCGATGCCTCGACCTGCGCACGCTCACGACATGGGCCACGCCCAACGCCGACTTCTACGCCTTCAATCAGACGACCGTGCCCCGGCTCGACGCGGACACGTTCCGCCTGCGCATTGGGGGCTTCGTCGACACGCCGCGCGAGCTCACCCTGGCCGAGCTGATGGCGCGCCCCGATCGCCGCGACCTGGCCGTGACGCTCGAGTGCTCCGGCAACTCCACGCGGCCGACCCGCATGTCGGGCCTGCTGAGCAACGGCGTCTGGACGGGCGTGCCGCTGGCGGCGGTGCTGCGCGAGAGCGGCCTGAAGGCGGAGGCGCGCGAGGTGGTCTTCCTGGGTGCAGACCTCGAGCGCGAGAAGAAGTGGCAGGCGGGCAACCGTGAGTTCGAGGCGCCCCATGGCCGCAGCGTCTACGTGCAGGGACGCGCTGCACCCGGATGCGTTGCTGGCCTTCATCTGAACGGCGACGCTGCCGCCCAAGAACGGTTTTCCGCTCAGGCTGCTGCTGCCCGGCTGGCATGGCATGACGCAGATCAAGTGGCTGACCGTCGAGGTGCTGACCGCCGCTACGAAGGCCAGCACCAGGTGCGCAATTACCTGAGCCTTCGGGCGGTCGAGACTGGCGAGGGCCGTTGTGGCTCGACCAGTCGATCAGCCGGATGCCCTTGAAGTCCGTGGTAGCACGCGTGACGCGGACGCGCTCCGGGAGCGCCTGGCAGCACCGCATCAGCGGCTCTCCCGGGCGGGCGTGTCCCCATCGAAACCGTGGAGGCGCAGGTGGACGGCGGCCGTGGCAGCGTGCCACCCTCGACGACCCACGGGGCGCACGCCTGGCGGCTCTGGAGCCTGACCGTTGACGACCTCGCGCCGGGGCGGCACACGCTGGTGTCGCGGGCAACCGACGCCGAGGGCCACGTCCAGCCGACGCAGGCGGAGCGCCGGGCCTTCCTGGCGAGCGGGCGCGAGGACAACTCGCAGTGGCTGCGGACGATCGAGGTCGGGTGACCGCGGCAGCGGTCACATCAGGCCGAGGCGCTGACGCTGAGGAAGAGGCCCTTGCGCGACAGCCCGAGGAAGCTGCGCGGCGCGCCTCCAGGTTGCCGTCCGACCGATCCGTGGCCTGCGCGATCAGGACGCGCTCCACGTGCTCGGTGGCCGCGGCCAGCGACTGGTCGGTCCTGACGACGAGCTCCGACGCGCTCACGGCACGGGCGGCTGCCGACGGCGGCATGCGGCGATGTCGGGCGACAGATGCTCGGGCATGACCACGCTGCCGGGTTCGGCGAGCGCGGAGAGGCGGCGGAGCTCGTTGCCCAGCTGGCGGGCGTTCCCGGGCCAGTGGTAGAGCGCCAGTACCCATCGCTTCCTCGGACACCTCGGACGGGTCCCGCTGCGACTCGCGCGCAAAGCGGTCCAGCAGCGACTGCACCAGCAGCGGCATTCTCCTCGCGCTGCCTGCGGAGCGGCGGCACGCGCAGGCGAATCACGCTGAGGCGATAGTAGAGATCCTCGCGGAAGCGTCCCTGCCGACCAGCTGGTACGAGGTCCGCGTTGGTAGCGGCGACGACCCGCACGTCCACGTGGACGGGGCGCGTCTCTCCGAAGGGCAGGATCTCCCCGACCTCGAGGAAGCGCAGGAGCTTGGGCTGGAGATCCAGCGGCATCTCGCCGATTTCGTCGAGGAACAGCGTGCCGTGCTCGGCGGCGCGGACCAGGCCCTGATAGTCGTCGATGGCGCCGGTGAAGGCGCCGCGCCGGTAGCCGAACAGCTGGCTGTCCAGCATGTCGCGCGGCACCGTCGTGCAGTTGAAGGGCAGGAAGCTGCCGGTGCGCCCGCTGGCCTGGTGCAGCGCCCGGGCCACGACTTCCTTGCCGGCGCCCGTTTCGCCGGTGATGAGGACGGTGGCCATGCTGGGCGCGATGCGCCGGGTCGTGCGCACGAGATCGGCCATGGCCTCGGAGGCGTACACCAGGCCCAGTTGATCCTCCGGCGTCTGCTCGGGCCAGAGCGAGGCCTGCTCCTTGTCGCGGCGGCGCAGGTGCGACAGGGCCACCGAGGCGCTGGCCATGCGCTCCACGCCGAGCAGCGTGGCGCGCGACGTGGGGCTGGCGCAGGGTTCGACGAGTAGGTCGTATCGGCGACCGGCCATGGAGCCGAGGGGAATCTCGGCGCCGTGGGGCGAGATGGTGCGCGCGGGCGCGGTGGTCGCGTCGGGCTGCGCGGCCAGCACGCGCCGCTGCCCGGTGGCGTCCTCCTCGATGAGGGTGGCGCGGCCGGCGGCGTGGGTGCCGGACAGGAGCCCGATCAGCTCGAGGCCCAGGAGCGGCGGGTGCACGGCGAGCGAGGTGACGGCGGCGGCCGCGTCCACGACGCGCGCACCGGAGGCGAGCGTCGGCGTGCGCGCAGGGACCACGGGCACCGGGCGATCGGCGGGGAGCCCGGCGCGCCGGCGGACGTCGCGACTGGCGGTGCGCTGGCCCAGGGCGTCGAACATGCGGATGGCGCGCTCGAAATGCGCCCGGCCCGCGGTGTCGTCGTCAACGGCGAGGCAGCCGGCCACGCGTGACGCCTCGGCGACGATGTCGAGGGAGGGGTCGGGGTTGTCGCGAAAGACGCGTGAGAGGAGGCCGGCGCCATCGAGGGGGCGGCCGCTCGCCCCGAGGGCTTCGGCCCCGGCCAGCTGCATGCGCTCGTAGAGATTGCGGTCGGCCATGCGCTCGATGCGGGGGAGGGCGTCCATCGCAATCGCGACGGCCTCGGCCGCGCGGTTGGTGCGAAGCAGCCAGCGAACGCGGGTGTGGAGGTGCCAGAGGCCGTAGTAGGAGTAGCCGCCTTCGAGTCGGCTGGAGTGATTGGATGCGAGCTCCACCGCATCTCGACAGCCGGCCTCTGTCCCGAAGTCAAGCTCGTAGATAGCGAGTCCATCTAGAATTCCTAGTTCCGCACCTCCGCCACTTCGACAGAGCCTGTGGGCCCTGTGTAGCTGCGCCTCCGCTTCTTCCGATTCCGACAGACAGAGCTGTATGTGCGCCAAATTCGTGCGGCCGATCACCTCCAACACGATCGAGCCGCAGTCCTTGGCTTGCTCGAGACCAATGAGCGATAGCCGCTTGGCTTCGCTGAGACGCGAGCCTAGCAATGCCGCAGCGGCGCCCTTCAGTAGGACCTCGCTTCGAAGGGCAGCATGCTCAAACCGGGACAACAGGCCATCCGCAATCTGAAGATGGCCCTCTCCGCGTACTAAGCCGCCGCGCTTGATCTCAATCTCAGCCAGGATCGACCGATACTTGATCGAAAGGTCCGACCGGCCAGCGCATGCGACGCAGTCTCGAGTAGGTGCAATCTGTGCCGAGGCTGATTCTGGACCTGCCCACGTGGCCAGCGCGCCGAGATAGGACACCTGAACGATCGCTGCCGCGACCTTGTCCTTGCTGTCGCTCGCCAAGCGCTTAGCCTTCTCATAGGCAAGTCGCCCCTCCTCCATCCGTGACATCCGGAGGTGCTGCGAGCCGATGACAGCCCAGGCTCGAGCAGCTAAGGCATCGACCGGGCCTGTCTTCTTCTGCAGAAAGGTCTGGGCGCGATCAAGACTGATCTCGCTGGAGGAGGCAGCATCCATGAGCTCACACTCAGCGACACATTCCTCCGCAGTGAGAGCTCGCGTTCGGCGCAACTGCACCAGAGCCTCGAGCGCGGGCCCAATTCGACCCTCTCCGGCGAGTGCAGACCATGTTTCTGTCATGTCAGTGGACAGTTGGCCGAAGAGTACCAGGCAGAATCAGCTGTGCATTGTCCTTGATTACTAGGTCACGCAAAGGCGCTTTGTCGAAGCTCTCGGCGACCCGTTCAACGAAAGCAATCGAACCCTCGTCGAACCTCTGAGCCGGACGAGATATCAGAGAGATCGCTCCAATAGCCACGCCAGAGACCAAGATCGGTACGGCGAGGCAGACGCGTGAATCATCAAAGATGCCTTCGTACTCCAGACCTGAATCAGCGTTCGCGACCTTTCGAGAGTTGGCGACCACCCACCCGCTTATGTGTGAGCCCACTGGTCTTCGGCAAGGGCGAATAAGAGCGGAATCTACACCGCAGACCTCGGCCAAGTAGATGTCGTCCTTGGCGGGATCCTTGAGATACGCAATCGCCACGCTGACAGGCAACTCTTTCTCAATGGATTCCAGTACCGTCTTCAGCGCCGCGGCGAAATCAGACTGCAGGGCGTGAATGGGAATTTCGAGGTGGGAAGCACCCGCTTCGTCGCTTTCATGGGCTCTCTGAGGGTTGGCCTCTAGGCTGCTGGCGTAGGCATCAGAAAGGTCATCCTTGACTAGCACGAAGGTGTCGACCACCAGAGGATCGTACATGGTACCCCTGCGGGCCATCAGGATGGAGATCGCTTCTGCGTCAGGCAGTCTCGATCGGTAGGGTCGATCGGACGTCAGAGCGTCAAAGCAGTCCACGACGGACAGGATTCTGGCACCGAGCGGAATCTGAGTGCCACGTAGCCCGTCAGGGTACCCCTTGCCGTCCCAGTTCTCATGATGGTGGCGAACAATGGGTACGACCGGATACGGGAAGCGGATCGAGGACAGGATGTCCGCGCCGACCGCCGCGTGAAGCTTCATCCTGGCAAACTCGCCGTCCGTCAGCTTGCCTGGCTTGTTCAAGATGTGTTCGGGAACGGTGAGTTTTCCGAGGTCGTGAAGCAGAGCGGCCGCCTCGATCGCGCTCAACTGGCTCGAATCGGAGATTCCCATTGCTCTCGCGAGACCAAGAGCGTGCTGCTGTACGCGCCTAATGTGACCATGTGTGACTTGATCCTTGGCGTCAATGGCTGTGGCCAACGTCTCGATGGTCGATAGGTGCAGTCTCGTCATCTCTTCGACGTGTTTGTTAGCGTCCTCCACCCGGCCGAGTGACGTCTTGTGAGTCAATGCGAGATGACGACAAGCGGAACGATGATGCCAAAGGCGGCGATATCGACGGTCTTGGTGTAAGACACGAGCAATGCCGCTACCGAGGCGCCGCCGTAGTAGTTCACTGATAGCCACAGAAAGTTCTTTCGCCAGATCTGAAACGGGGAAGACCCTTCTCGAACGACAGCGCAACGGCCACCAAGGCGCTGTTCAGGACGAAGTATATCGTCGTCATCGCTACAAGGGGGCCCAAGATCTGAGGCAGCGTCGACGACGACTCGGACAGCGGCTCTAGATTGGCAATCGAGTAGAAAATATTGCCAGCTATCCAGATCGAGAGCGGCTGACGCCAGATTGAAGAGGATCTTAAGCGGCGCCTGCGGCGCCTGGACTTCGCTGCCAACGTGGCAACCAGAGAGTCGAGAGCGACTGTCAGGGTGCCCGCCGGAGTGCCAAACAACAGCACAGATGTGAAGACGAAGGTCTCAGAAACTGAGATCCTCGCTTGCAGTCCGGGAATCTTTACGGTGAATGAACCGCTAAGCAGGGTGAGTAGCGCGAGAAACAGCCATTCAGAGCTGACAGGATTCTCATCAGGCACCTATGCAGATGCCGATCGAGATCAGCCCAAGCGCCGAGATTCCGACGACGTAGATCTGGCCGCGGACCGGTAGGTTCATCAAGAACTTGAACGGCCCCCCGGAGAGAGTCTCCAGGGGGCCAGTCGATGGCGTTGAAGTTTGCGAAGGGTGAAGTCTACTCGCCCCAGATGATGAGTCGGCTCATTGTCGTGGCTCCTTTGTTGCCCGAGCTAGATGTCAGTCGGCCCAGATGATGCTGTCGGCCCAGATGATTGAGTCGGTCCAGATGATCGAGTCGGCCCAAATGATTGAGTCGGCCCAGATGATCGAGTCCGTCCAGATGATTGAGTCAGCCCAAATGATCGAGTCGGCCCAGATGATTGAGTCTGTCCAGATGATCGAGTCTGTCCAGATGATGCTATCGGCCCAGATGATTGAGTCGGCCCAGATGATGCTGTCCGTCCAGATGATCGATTGGGGATTCGTCGAACCTTCTGACCAGACGATCGTTTGAGGCATCAGCCCCGCAAACTCAGCGCCCCAAAACTCATCGGCGGTGTAGTTCGAACGGGGAGCGACCCGGCCTTGGAGCACCGACGAGAGATCGAGTCGGCCGGCCCCTGAAGCGACGACGCCCGCCGCAGGCATGAAGTCCGCACTCCCCTGCAACGCCAGCTTCACCAGCACCGGCGTCAGCATCGGCTTGATTCCAGCAGCAGCGCCACCGCGCCGCTCACGACCGCCGCGGACATGCTCGTCCCGCTCATCGTCACGTAGTCGAGCGGCCCGGGGCCGTCGATGACGCGGTCGGGGAACTGCTGAATCAGCTGCGAGCCCGCCGCGGCCGTCGAGATGATGCGGCTGCCCGGCGCGACCAGGTCCGGCTTGACGATGTGGTCCACCATCGTCGGTCCGCGCGAGCTCCAGGGCGCCACCTCGTCATCGCTCGGATCCACGGTGCCCTGCGTGCGCAGCGCACCGACCGTGATGGCGAAGGGCGGATGCCCGGCGAGGTCACGCTGCCCAGCACCGTGCGGCCGTCCTGCGTCTGGCCGAAGTTGCCCGCCGACGCCACCACGACCAGGCCCGCCCGCGCGGCCCGCTCCACCGCCGCACAGCGGGTCGTCGCGATAGCTCTGGGTCGGCGGCGTGCCGAGCGAGAGGTTCAGCACGCGGATGGCGTAGCGCTGGCGGTTCTGAATCGCCCAGTCGATGGCGGCGACGACGTCGCTCACGCGACCCGAGCCGTTGGCATCCAGCACCTTCAGGTTGAGCAGGTGCGCGCCCGGCGCCATGCCGCTGTCGGCATCGCTCACGAACTGGTCGAATCCGCGCCCGGCCACGATGCCGGCGATGTGGGTGCCGTGGCCGTAGCGGTCGACGCCACGTCCGCGCTCGGCGGTGAAGTCGAGGTTGACCACCACCTTGCCCGCCAGCGCCGGATGCGCGGCGATACCGGAGTCGATGATGGCCACGCCCACGCCGCGACCAGTCGTGCGGCCCAGCGTCTGCACGAGCCCGGACCACGCGGCTTCCGCGCCCGTGGTCTGCGTCGTGACGGCCATCTGCGACCGCACCTCCGCGTCGGCCGAAACGGCGTCGACTTCGGCGTCCGCCGCGAGGGCCTCGAGCGCCTGCGGCGTGGCGGACAGCACCGCCCCGGTCGCCAGCCCCTTCCGCACGCTCAAGCCGTAGCGGCGCGCGAGCCGCTGGATGCGGTCCGGCGTGCCATTGACGATGACGTCGACGGTCCGGGCGGATCCCGAGCGCAGGTGCGACTGGAGATCCGACGAAAGCCGCGCGTGACGCGGCTGGGCCCCCGACACGGACGCCCAGCCCACGAACACGAACGCGAGCACGAAAGCAACGGCACTCTGAGTCGACCGAATCACGCCCTGGGGGGCGGTGTGGTTCGAGTCAGTCGGCTGCAGGTTCATAAACGGTGTCCTTCCGGAGAGACTGAGTGAGTGGGCAAGGGGAGCCAACACACTGGGTCGTGCAGTGCAGTTCAGGGTCAGTTCATCTGACGCAGCACTTCGAGCGACGACAGCAGGACGCGCTGGGAGCCGCCGAGCGTGCGCACGGTCAGGAGCCGCCCCTCGCGAATCCGGTAGTAAATGGTCCGGCGCGAAACGCCGAGCAGGCTGGCCGCCTGGTCGATGGTGACGCTCCGTCCCAGCTGGGGCTGGAACCCCGGCGTCGGCAGAAAGCTGGTCGCAACAGTTGCCACATCCATGAACATCAAACCTCCGCCGATAACAGTGGCGAAGGCGGTGCCAGCCCGGCTGCCCAGACGGTGTGATGCGCTAAGTGACTGATAGAATGCGACTTATGTGAAGATTCGGCAGCGGAGGCGCCCAGCCCGGCCGCAGGCCCGTCTGGCCAAGGCCTTGCCCCCGACATGTCGACCCTGGAACGGATCGCGATAATTGCGTGCATTTCCCCGCGATTCGGGTTCTCCGTGCAACGCACAAACCGGCCAAGATATTGGCCACCCGGTCAAGAAGTGAACCGACAACCACGAACACTGCTGACTCTGCTGCTCGTTGCCGTCGTTTTCGGCACCGTGTACCTCATCTGGCGCGACATCCAGCCGCCTGCACGGTCTTCGCTCGGGGGAACGACCGAGGCGCCGCCGCCCACGCGTGGAGGACGCCTCGTCGTCAGCCAGCGCAGCGAGCCCCGGTCGTTCAACCGGCTCGTCTCGCTCAGCACGGCCACCGACGTCTTCACCCACCTCACGCAGGCGCGCCTGGTCCGGGTCAATCGCGCCACCCGCGCATTGGAACCAGGGCTGGCCGAGCGCTGGGACGCCGCGCCCGATGCCCGCACCTTCACGCTGACGCTGCGGGAGGGCCTCCGCTGGTCCGACGGCGCGCCCTTTGGCGTCGAGGACGTCCTCTTCACCTTCCGCGCGCTGTACGACCCGAAGGCCAGGAGCCCCATCGCCACCTCGCTCCTGGTCCAGGGCAAGCCCCTGGACGTGAGCTCGCCGGCCCCACGCACCATCCGTGTCGTGTTCCCCGCACCGTTCGGGCCGGGGCTGCGGCTGCTCGACAATGTGCCCATCCTGCCGCGGCACAAGCTGGAAGCGGCACTGGAGGCCGGCACTTTCGCAGAGGCCTGGAGCGCGGCCACCCCTCCCGGCGAGCTCGCCGGCATGGGGCCGTTCCAGCTGGCCCGCTACGAGCCGGGCCAACGGCTGGTCCTGTCCCGCAACCCCCACTACTGGCGGACCGGCGACGATGGCACGGCCCTGCCGTATCTCGATGAGGTCACGCTCGAGATCGTCCCGGATCAGAATGCGGAGCTGCTGCGCCTGCAGTCCGGCGCGATCGACATGCAGCAGCAGGCCCTGCGGGCCGAGGACATTGCGGCCCTGCAGCCGCAGGTGGCGGCGCAATCCGTCCGATTGATCGAGCTGGGTGTCAGCACCGATCCGGATGTCTTCTTCATCAACCTGCGCGAGCCGTACTGGAAGGCGGACCCGCGGCGGGGATGGGTCACCCGCCGCGAGTTGCGGCAGGCCATCTCGTACGCGGTGGACCGCGAGGCGTTCGCCGAGGATCTGTTCCTCGGCGCGGCCGTTCCCATCTGGGGCCCCGTTACCCCCGGCAACACCGAGTGGTTCTCGCCAAACGTCCCGCGCTACCCGTACTCTCCCGAGCGCGCCCGCGAGCTGCTGGCCGGCCTCGGCTTCGCCAACCGCGATGCCGACGAGTGGCTCGAGGACCCGCAGGGACACGAAGCGCGGCTGACGGTCCTCACCTATCGGGGCAACACGGTGCTGGAGCGTGAGGCGGGGCGGCTCGCCGACGACCTGCGTCAGGTCGGCGTGGCGCTCGACGTGGTGCCGCTCGAGCAGAACGCCCTGATCGAGCGCATGCTGGGCGGCGACTTCGAGGCCATCTATTTCGGGTACAACGCCACGGACCTCGATCCTGCGCTCTCGAAGGACTTCTGGCTGAGTTCAGGGGCCGCACACATCTGGAACCTCGAGCAGGCCTCCCCGGCCACGGAGTGGGAGGGCCGCATCGACGCGCTCATGGCCCAGCAGGCGAGCGCCACCGATCCCGCGGAACGGCGCCGGCTGTTCGCCGAGGTGCAGCGCATTTTCGGTGAGGAGCTGCCGGCCCTCTATTTCGTGGCGCCGCGCCTCTACATGGGCGTGAGCGGACGGACCACCAACCTCCACCCCTCGGTGCTGCGGCCGCAACTCCTCTGGGCGGCGGATGCGATTGCAGTGACACCGTAGATAGAATGCTGGCGTCGTGCTCAGCTTCACGATCCGGCGCGCGCTCCTGGCGCTCTTCCTGGTCTGGAGCGCGGCGTCAGCCGCGTTCGTGCTGACGCACGCCGCACCGGGCGACGCGGTCACCGCAGAGAACCCCACCCCGAACGGGGATGACTACCGGAAGCAACTTCACGAACTCGGCCTGGACCGCCCCCTGGCCGTGCAATACGCTGAATGGCTGGCCGGCGCCGTGCGGCTGGATCTCGGGCCGTCGAGCCTGTACGGGCGTCCCGTTGGCGACCTCGTCGGTGAGCGCGCGGCCAATACGGCGCTTCTCGCCGTGGCGTCGCTCCTGATCGCGACACTGATCGGCATTCCCGCCGGCATCTGGACCGGACGGCACGGGACGGGGCCGGGCGCGGCGATCGCCCGGACGCTGTCCGCCGTCCTCGTGTCGATGCCGCCGCTGGTCGGCGCGCTCCTCCTCGTGCTGATCGCCGCACGCACCGGGTGGCTGCCCGTCGGCGGCATGACGTCCGGCGCCGCCGCCGCTGGCTGGGCCGCCCGCGCGGCCGACCTCCTCTGGCACCTCCCGGTCCCCGCGCTGGCGCTCGCGCTGCCCCTGGCCGCCACGCTGGAACGGCTCCAGTCTCGCGCGCTGCAGGACGCGGCCGGCGAGACGTTCGTCGTCGCGGCACGCGCGCGCGGCCTCGCCGAACCGGCGGTGCTCGGGCGCCACGCCTGGCCCGCCTCGCTCGCGCCCATCCTCGGACTCTACGGGCTGATGGTGGGCTCGCTCTTCAGCGGCTCGTTCGTCGTCGAAGTCGTGACCGCGTGGCCGGGCCTCGGCCGCCTCATGGTCGATGCGCTGCGCGCGCGGGACCTCTATTTGGTGTCCGGATCGGTGGCCGCCGGAGCCGCGTGCCTGGCGGTGGCCACCTTCCTCGCGGACCTGGCGCATGCATTCCTGGACCCCCGGGTGAGGGGGTGCCTCCTGATGCACGGATCACGTGCCGGGGTGCTGCTTGCCGGTCTCGCGGCCATCGCGCTGCTCGCGCCCTGGCTGGCGCCGCATGCGATCCGACGCGCGCGTTTCGCGGCTATCGCCACGCGCCGCCCATGCCGCCGCGGGTGTCGCAGGGACTCAAGGTCCACCCGGTCGTGCTCGAGAATCGGCTCGAGGAGCGTTGGAGAGTGGACGACACCCGCCTGGTGCCGCTGCCGTGGCTGGCCGGATCGGACGCAGAACCCGTATTCCTGCTCGGCGCCGACCAGACCGGCCGTGACGTGCTGTCGCGGCTGCTCGCCGGCGCCCGCATCTCGCTGGGACTGGGGGTAACGGCCGTCATCGGCGCGATGGTGCTGGGGAGCCTGCTCGGCGCCTGGGCCGGCGCGACCGGCGGATCGCTGGACGAAGCCGTCATGCGCACGGCCGACTTCGTGCTCGTGCTGCCCGCGCTCTATGTCGCGCTGGTCCTGCGCGCCTCGCTTCCACTCGTCCTCCCCGCGGGCCAGGTCTTCGCGCTGCTGACGATCATCTTCGCCCTGCTCGGCTGGCCGATCGTCGCTCGCGGCGTGCGTGGCATCGTGGCCCGTGAGCGCGAGCGCGAGTATGTGATGGCCGCGCGGTCCCTCGGGGCCTCGACTCCGCGCGTGCTCGTGCGCCACCTGCTCCCGGCCTGCGCCGGCCACGTGGCCGTACAGGCCAGCCTGCTGCTGCCGGCCTTCGTCCTGGCCGAGGCCGCGCTCTCGTTCGTGGGACTCGGATTTCCGTTGACGACGCCCACGTGGGGCACGATGCTGGCCGATGCCGCCGACATCAACGAGCTCACGCGGTTTCCCTGGGTCCTGGCGCCGGCCCTGGCCGTCATGGCCGTCACGCTGATGACCAACCTCGTACTCCAGCCGGGCTCGCGAGCCCCGGGACGTGTCTCATGACCCTAGCCGGCCTCTACCATCCGCTCGTCACGCCCTTCACCGCCTCCGGCGATGTCGATACACCCGCCATCGCCCGCAACGCGGCGGCCTATCTCTCGACGCCGCTCACCGGTCTCGTCGTCCTCGGGTCCAATGGCGAGTCGCCGCAGCTCGACGACGACGAATCGGACCGTGTGATTGAAGCGGTGCGCGAGGTGGTCCCCGCCAGCCGGCCGCTGCTCGCGGGGGCGGCGCGCGAGTCCACGCGCGGGACCATCGGCGCCTGCCGCCGGGCGGGCGCCCTGGGCGTGACCGCCGTCATGGTGCGCACGCCGTCGTTCTACAAGAACATGATGACCACCGAGACGTTCGTGCGGCACTACACCGAGGTCGCCGACGCGTCGCCGGTGCCGGTGCTGCTCTACAACGTCACGATGTACACCGGCGTCACGCTGCACCCGGACGCGGTCGGGAAACTGAGCCAGCACCCCAACATCGTCGGCCTGAAGGAGAGCGGCAACGACCTGCAGCTCCTGGCGACTACCTGTCCGCCGCGGCGGACGGGTTCGTGGTGCTCTGCGGCTCCGCCACGTCGTTCTATTCGGCGCTCGCGCTTGGCGCGCACGGCGGCGTGCTGGCACTCGCCGGCCTCGTGCCCGAGCGCTGCGCGGACCTGATGCGGATGATGACCGAGGGCCGATTCGGCGACGCACGGGCGCTGCAGGCCCGGCTGCTGCCGCTGGCCCGGGCCATCGGGGCCCAGCACGGCGTGCCGGCACTCAAGGCCGCGCTCACGCTTGCGGGTTTCCAGACCGGCGATCCGCGGCCGCCCCTGCGGCCGGCGCCGGCGCCGGTGGTGGACTCCCTGCGCCGCGAGCTGGCGGCACTTGGCGTGGCCGCCGACGCACCGGCCGCGCCGTGATCCGGGCGGCTCCGACGGCCGCGTGACGCAACGGGCGGACCTCGACCTGTCTCCCCGAGGCGGCAGCGCGCCGGGACGGCGTCCCGGCCAGAGGCCACTTTCCGGCAGCAGGCCGGAGCAGGCCACGTGGCACGCGCGTTGCTCTCTCGGCGAGGGCGATCGTTTGCCTCCTCGTCAGCCGATATCCGAGGTGCCTGCCATGCGACCATCCCTCGTCGTCATCGTCGCCACCCTCTGCGCGGCGTGCGCCACCAACCCGGTGACGGGCAAGCGCGAGCTCAGCCTCCTCAGCGAAGCCGACGAGCTGGCACTGGGCCGCCAGGCCGACGCCGAGATCAGGCGCGAGATGGGCGTGTACGACGACACCGAGGTCCAGCGCTACGTGTCGGACATCGGCATGCGCCTGGCCCGCGTCTCGCACCGGCCCAACCTGCCGTGGACGTTCACCGTGGTCGACAACTCGGCCATCAACGCCTTCGCGGTTCCCGGCGGCTACGTCTACATCACGCGCGGGATCCTGCCGTACCTGGCCGACGAGTCGGAGCTGGCGGGCGTGCTCGGCCACGAGATCGGCCACGTCACTGCGAGGCACGCGGCCCAGCAGTACACCCGGCAGGCGGGTGGCGGCCTCGGTCTGGCGATCCTCAGCATCTTCGTGCCACAGACCGCGCCCTTCGCGGACCTGTCGTCCATGGGGCTCGGTTTCCTGTTCCTGAAGTACGGGCGAGACGACGAGCTGCAGTCCGACCGGCTGGGGATGGAGTACGCGGCGGAGGCGGGATGGGATCCGGGAGCGGTGCCGCGCTTCCTCACCACGCTGGCGCGCGTGGACGAGATGAGCGAGCGGGGCGTACCCAACTGGCTGTCCACGCACCCCGAACCTGCCTCGCGCGTCGGCGACGCCGAGGCCGTGGTGGCCACCTTCGTGTCCGACACCGCGCGGCGGCGCAACGCCGACGAGTTCCTCCGGACCATCGACGGTGTCGTCGTGGGCGACAGCCTCGAACAAGGCATCGTCCGCGACAACGTCTTCCTGCACCCCATGATGCGCATCGGTCTCGAGTTCCCGGAGGGATGGGACGTCTTCAACAGCCCGGAGCAGGTCACCGCGCGCGAACCTGGCCAGCCGCACTACATGCTGCTGCAGCAGGTGGATCAGCCGCGCGGCACCGGCCTCGAAGACGTCGCGCAGAACGCGATGCGCAGTGCGGGCTTCACGCGTGTGGACGGTGCGCCGGAACGCCTCGGCGGCGCCGATGCCTACGTCGGCTTACCGAGGTTCGATTCGAGGCACGGGCCGAGTGCTGATGCGGGCTGCGCACGTGTCGATCGGCCGCCAGGTCTACGTCGTCGCGGGATTCGCGCCGGAAGCCGAGTTCGAGCGCGTGAGCCAGTCCATCCAGGCCTCGCTCGCACCTTTCGCGAGCTGAGCGCCAGCGAGGCGGCGCAGGTCCGTCCCAACCGGCTGACCTACTACACGGTCCGCGCCGGGGATTCCTGGCAGTCCATCGCGCAGCGCGCGGGCCAGGGCATCACCAGCGCCGCGACACTCGCCATCATGAACGGCTACGAGGTCAGTACGCAGCCGCAGGAAGGCGAGCGGATCAAGATCGTCGTCGAGGGCTAGGCCATAATGTCGGGGTGCGTCGATCCCTGCGCGCCCTGCTGGCCGTTGCGGCCTTCGGGTTCGGATACCTGGGCTACATCTACCTGACCCTTCCCGACGTCCGCCCGCTCGCACGGGACAACCCGTCGTCCACCGCCTTCATGCGGCTTCGCATCGACGAAGCGGCGGAGGCCGATCGGACGTTCGCCGTCCGGCAGCGCTGGGTGCCCTATGCGCGCATCTCCCCGCACCTGCGCCGTGCGGTCGTGGTCACGGAAGACGCCGCCTTCTTCGATCACGACGGCATCGACATGGACGAGATCAAGGCGTCGTTCGAGCGCAACTGGGAGGAGGGGCGCTTCGTCCGCGGCGCGAGCACCATCACCCAGCAGCTGGCGAAGAACCTGTACCTGTCGCCGTCTCGGAATCCGGCGCGCAAGCTGCGCGAGCTCTTCATCACGCGGCGGCTCGAGGCCAGCCTCACCAAGCGCAGGATCCTGGAGATCTACCTGAACGTCATCGAGTGGGGCGACGGGATCTTCGGCTGCGAGGCGGCCGCGCGCGCCTACTTCGGCAAGAGCGCGGCCAGCCTGTCGAGGGAGGAGGCGGCGTTGATGGCGGGCGCGATCATCAACCCGCGCGAGCTGAGCGTGGCCAGGCCGAACAGGCGGCTGCAGCGCCGGCAGCAGATCGTGCTGCGGCGCATGGGGGAATGACCATGCGGTGTCGGCTGCCTCGTGTGATCATTGCGCTCGCGTTCGCGAGCCTGGCGGCGGCTACGGCGTCTGCCGACCCCGCCCAGACGTCCCGGCTGGGGTGGGTGACCAACGGGAACGTCAGCGCAGCGGCGGCTCACGGCGACAGACTCTACGTCGGCGGCCCGTTCACACGTGTTGCTCCCCGTGCCAACCTGCTCGGCTCGTTCTATCGCGTGTCCTTGACCAATGGTGCGCCTGCGCCGGGACTGCCGCTCGTGGACGGTGTCGTGCGGGCGATCGAGCCGGATGGCGCCGGCGGCTACTTCATCGGCGGCCGCTTCAGCCGCGTGGGAGGGCTGGTGCGCACGGCGCTCGCGCACGTACTCGCCGACGGCCACGTGGACCCGGCGTTCGCGCCCGCGCTGGATCGCGCGGCTGGACCGAATGCGAATGCCGAGGTCCTCGCGCTGCGGCGGGCCGGAGGCACACTCTACGTTGGCGGGGCGTTCGATCGCGTGAACCAGGACGGTCGCATTCATCTCGCCGCGCTCGACGCGGCCACCGGCAACGTGTTGCCATGGTTTCCGGCCGCGGGCACATGGGGGCGAATCACAGACGCGCTGGTCGTCGACGGCTCGCGCATCATTGTCGCCGGCCACCTCGAGTCGACTGGATCGCCGGTGGTGAGCGCCTTCGATTCCGCATCGGCCGCGCTGGCGTGGAGCACATCGCTGGGCGATGGTGCGGTCCACAGCGCCGTGCTCGGTGGTGGCCGGCTGATTGTCGGCGGCGCCTTCGACATGCCGGCGCCCGTCTCGAGCCGAGCGGTTGTGAGCGTGAACCCCGCCGACGGCCAGATCGACACGGCCTGGTTTCCCGAGACGACCGATGCGGCCAGCCCGGCGGAGGTCTACGCGATGAGTGTCGTGGGTTCGACGCTCTACACCGGCGGACGCTTCTCGACGCTCGGTGCCCAGGCCAGGCTGAACGTGGCAGCGATCGATATCGAGTCCGGGACGCTCACGGCGTGGGCGCCGGCTGTCGATGACGCGGTGTATGCCCTGACTCCCGCCGTCGGGGGAGGCGTCCATCTCGGCGGTGCGTTTCGCCACGTTGCGGGCCTGCCGCGCGACCGGGTCGCCGAGATCGACGCCATCGGTGCCGTGACATCGTGGCTGTCGGGCGCCTACGCCACCAGCGTCTACAGCCTGGTGTCAGACGCCGGGATGCTCTTCGCCGGTGGCCCGGCCGCCGTGTCCGGCGGAGTCGCGCGAGAAGGGCTGGCGGCGTTCGACCTCACGGCCGACGACGTACTGACCTGGTCGCCGGCGTGGACGGGGACGATACGGAACATGGCGGTTGACGACGCTCGTGTCTTCATCGATGGATGGGAGACGGGCGCGGGTGAGTCTCGGCTGGCGGCGTTCGATGCGGCAACGGGCGCGGTCCTGCCGTGGACCGTGCCGTCCGTCTTGTCGGCCGCTGAGTTGATCACCCTGCAGGAGGGGCTTCTGTACGTCCGCGGTTCCCGCGTGGGTCTCCCCGACATCCTGACGAGACTCGACGCGGCGACCGGCGATCCGGATCCGTCCTGGCGGGTCGACAGCGACATCGTTGACGACATCGTCTTCGCCGATTCGACCGTGTACGTCGCCGGCCGCGTACAGAACGCGCTGCAATCGGCGATTTACAACCTTGCGGCCATCGACGTGTCGTCGCCGACCATTGCGCCCTGGCAGGTGAGTCCCGCCGTGAACATCCCGCCTGGGGCCACACTGCGAGTCGGACGACTGGCAGTCTCGGGACGGACGCTCTATGCGAAGTACGACCTGACGGTCCTCGGCGCCGGCGCGCTTGCCCTCGACCGTGTCAGCGGCCACCGGGTGAACTGGGATCCGCCCCTGCCTTTGGGATTCCCGTTGTCTGGCGTTGAGGCGGTCGATGGTCAGGTGCTGTTGTACGGTGCGCCGAGGCGCGGGCCTGCCGTGCTGTTGTCGAACGCCACCGGCAATCTTGCGACGTGGGACCCGGCGCTCATGGCCATTGATCCGATGTCGCCGGCGCTCCCGTCCCCGCGTGCACTCGTCACGCCAACCGACGTGATCCTGGTGGGCTACGAGTCAGTGGGCGCGGAGCCGGCGCACGGCGTGGCGGTCTTCGCGCGGCAGGCGCCCGCCGTGCCATCCGATCTCGAGGCGCTGGTCGTTGACGAGCGCGTACACCTGTCGTGGCGTGCTGCCCAGCCTGCGCCGGCCGGATACACGCTGGAGGTGGGTTCGCACCGGGGCGCGACAGACCTTCTCGCGCAGCCCGTCGGGCCGATGCCCGCTCTCGACGCCGTGGCGCCAAACGGGACCTACTTCGTGCGGATCCGCGGCGGCGACGCCACCAGTTTCGACGGGGGCCTGTCGAACGAGGTCGCCGTCGTCGCCGGGTGTCGCGCGCCGCCTGGTCTGCCGCCGACCCGCGTCGCTCCCGCCGTCGCTGGCGCCGATGTCACGTTGACCTGGCTCCCACCGCCCTTTACGACGATCGCGTACTACGTCGTCGAGGCAGGCAGCGTGCCGGGTGCTGCGAACCTCGCCCGACTTGCCGTGCCTGGCGACACGCCGTCGCTGTCGGTGACCGCTCCGCCAGGTTCGTACTACGTCCGCGTGCGTGGAGTGAACGGATGCGGGACAGGACCCGCTTCGCCGGATGTACGTCTGACGGTCGGTGCCGGGGCTTCGCTTCCCGCGCCGGCGGGGCTGGACGTCGAGGTCGCAGGGTCCACGGTCACCGTTCGCTGGGATCCGGTCGCGGGCGCCATCGGCTACCAACTCGAGGCCGGCACGCGACCCGGCCTCGCTGATGCCACGGTCGTGACGACGACGAACCCCGTTGTGGGACCGGTGGTGCCGGCCGCACGCGTCACTTACTACGTGCGCGTGCGAGCGATAGGGCCTGCTGGTGCAGGCCCCCCGAGCCAGGAACTGGCCGTCACGGTCCCATGACCGTGCGGGGCACTCACTGGTCCCGGCGACGACGATCGTCTTTCCGATCGTCCTTCTTGTCCTTGTCCTTCTTGTCGCCGATGCCGAAGAGCTTGGACCAGAACCCGCGCTTCTTCTTCGGCTCCTCGGGCGCCGTCGCCTCGGGCGCATCGTTCTCGGCGCGCTTCTCGACCTGCGGCGTCGGGAACGGCTCGGGCACGGGGTGTCCCGGCTCCTGACGTTCGACGCTGGGGGCGTTGCGGAACCAGTCGCCCATCCGGGCGAAGAGTGACCGGCCGATGTGCAGGTGGCAGGTGTCGGTCGGCTCGGTGCCGCGAACGAAGTATTCCGTCATGACCATCGACTTGCTGACGGTCGATCCGTCGTCCAGCACGACGTGCGCCGACTCGCAGCCGGCCGCCGGGCGCTTGCCGGACAGCTTGCAGATGGTGACGCCGACGATGTCCTTTGGCGGCTTGAGCCAGTCCGGCTTGGCCTTGGCGGTGGCCGGCTTCATGAAGCCCGTCCACATGGGGACGGCCACGTCGGCGGCATAGGCGCTGCCGGGCAGGATGGGCTGGGGGGTGTCGAGCCCGACCCACACGCCGCTCACCAGGGACGGGGTGAAGCCCACGAACCACGCGTCGTGGTAGTCGTTGGTCGTGCCGGTCTTGCCGCCGGCCGGGAGACGGAAGCCGAGGCTCCGCGCCTTCCACGCCGTCCCCGAGTTGATCACGTCGGCCAGCATCGTCGACATCAGGAACGCCGTTTCCGGCGTGACCGCCTGCTCGGCGTGCGGCTCGGCCGTCCACAGCACCTGGCCCTCGGCGTCTTCGACGCGCCGGACGAGGATGGGGTGCTGCAGCAGCCCGTTGTTGGCGAAGGCGCCGTAGGCTGCGGTGAGGTCCAGGAGCGTGACCTCGCCGGAGCCGAGCGCGAGGGATGGCACCGCGGGGACCGAGCCCATCCCGAGCTTCTTGGCGTACGAGACGGCGGACGGGATGCCGATCTCGGAAATCATGCGGACGGCGGCGCGGTTGCTCGAAGTGGTCAGCGCCGCGCGCATGGTGATCTCGGTACCCTCCGAGTGCCCGTCGTCGGGCGTCCAGGCGCCGTCGGGCAGGTCGATTGGCGCGTCGAGGTCGGTGAGCAGCGTCGCCGGGGTGTAGCCGGCTTCGAGGGCCGCGGCGTAGATGAACGGCTTGAACGCGGAGCCGGGCTGACGGCGTGCCTGCGTGGCGCGATTGAAGCGGCTGCTGTCGAAGTCGCGACCGCCGACAAGGGCGCGCACGTGCCCGGTGGTCGGGTCCATGGCGACCAGCGCCGCCTGGAGCGGACTGGTGGCCTCCGCCGGCTTCCGCCGAGCCTTGAGGGCGGCGGCGCGACGCTTGTCGAGATCCGCCAGGGCCTTGTCCACCGCGGCGTCGGCCGCACGCTGCATGGCGAGGTCGATGGTGGTGTAGACCTTGAGCCCGCCCTCGTACACGCGCTCGTGCCCGAAGCGTTCAACGAGCTCCACGCGTACGAGCTCCTTGAAGTACTGGCCGAACGGTTCCTCGTGGCGCAGGCTGTCCTTGAGGTGGACCTTGGCGGCGCGCGCCTTCTCGTACGCCGCTTCGTCGATCGCGCCGTTCTCGCGCATGGCCCGCAGCACGACGTTGCGCCGGGCGACGGCGCGCTCGAGGTTGACGGTGGGCGCGAGCGTGGAGGGCGACTTGACCAGGCCGGCGATGAGCGCGGCCTCATCGACAGTGAGCTGCCGCGCAGGCTTGCCGAAGTAGCCGAGCGCTGCCGCCTGCGCGCCGTACAGACCGGCGCCGAAGTACATCTTGTTGAGGTACAGCGCCAGGATCTCGTCCTTCGAGTACTCGCGCTCGATGCGCATCGCCAGCAGCGCTTCCTGCAGCTTGCGCGAGAACGTCTTGTCCAGCGTGAGGAAGCTCTGGCGCGCGAGCTGTTGCGTGAGGGTGCTCCCGCCCTGCGCCCGGCGGCCCTCACGCAGGTTGGCCAGCGTGGCGCCGAGGATGCGGATGGCGTCCACGCCTCCGTGGTCGTAGAAGCGCTGGTCCTCGACCGCGATGATGGCCGACACGAGATTCGGCGAGATCTCGGCCAGCGGAACGTCGAGGCGCTGCTCCTCGAAGATCGAGAAGGCCGGCTGGTCCGCGGCGTCGTAGAGGACCGTGGCCTGGGCCATCAGACCGATGGTCTGCAGGTCAGCGCGGGACGGCAGGCCCGCCGTCAGCTGGGCATACCGTCCACTGGGTACCGGCGACGAAGCCAACCTGGAGCACGGGTACCGATGACGGCCAGCGACCACAACACGGAACGCGAGGAGCGAATCAGGGCATGCATAGGGGCACGCCTGTCAATCAGACGTCGAAAGTGCAAGCCAAGTGCCACCGCAGCGGTCGGGTGACCGCCAGAATTCTCAAGGATCTCGGCGTGCCGGACCGGTGTGCGAAGTTTTTACACACCCCACCGTATGGATTGAGGCTGGGTGGGACGAGGAACGGGTCAGAACACGCGCTTGAAGCCCACGATCCGGCGGCTCCAGTAGGAGCTGGACAGGCGCTCGACCCGGACCACGCCGCGCTCGCTGGGCGCGTGAACGAACTGGTCCCCGCCGACCATGATGCCGACGTGGGAGGCGCCCGGGGCGACGGTCGAGAAGAAGACGAGATCCCCGGGTTCCAGCCGGTTCGAGGCCACGCGGCGGCCCACCCACTGCACTGGTCACGCGTCTCGCGCGGGAGCGCGACGCCGTGCCGGGCGAACACGCATTGGACGAATCCGCTGCAGTCGAAGCCGCGGGGAGTGGTGCCTCCGTTGCGGTAGGGTGCGCCCGGAGGGCGAGCGCGGTGCTGGTGAGCGCGTAGCCGTCGGCGTCTCCGGTGGGCACGTGTGCCGGCGGCGGGAGTGGAGCCTCGGGATCGTCGGGCGGCGCGGGGTCGGCAGGTGCCGGGGCGGTTGTGCCGCCCGGCATCGGGAACGGCTGCGGGACGGCGCCCGTCGAGGCGCACGCGGCCGCCAGGCTGGCGGCCACCAGCACGATCGCGGCCCGGAGCGGCATCACCTTATGCACCATGCACTTGCCTTCGCATATCGGCACGAGGGGGCGGTGGCTCCACCCCGCGGACGTAACAGGCCAGTAAATGCCTGTCTCACATCGCTTTACGCGGTTCGGTCGCTTGACAGAGCCGTGCGGAGCCGGGCAAAATCTTCACGGAACTCATCCACGCATATATGGAGCAAACGCTCCTTCTCAACGCGACGTTCGAGCCGCTCAAGGTCGTCAACTGGCAGAAGGCGGTCACCCTGTGGTGTCAGGGCAAGGTCGAGATCATCGCACGCCACGACCGTGAGGTCCGCGCCGTGTCGTTCTCGTTCAAGCTCCCGTCCGTCATCCGGCTGCTCCGCTACGTCCGCATCAAGCAGCGTTTCGACTACGTGCCGTTCTCGCGGGCCAACATCTACGCGCGCGACGCGTTCACCTGCCAGTACTGCGAGCGCGTGTTTCCCACGCCCGAGCTGACGTTCGACCACGTGGTGCCCGTCTCGCAGGGCGGCCGCAAGGACTGGGAGAACATCGTCACCTGTTGCGTGAGCTGCAATCGCCGGAAGGGCGGCCGCACGCCGCACGAGGCCGGCATGCGGCTCGTGCGCCCGCCGCGCCGGCCCAATGCGGCGCCCGCGATCCGTATCACCATCGGGCTGCGCCAGGCGCCGGAGAGCTGGCGCGACTACCTGTACTGGAACCTCGAGCTCGACGAGACCTGATGCCCGCCATCACGAGCCTCGAGCCGCTGCGCGTCGTTCACGGCGGTCGGCTCTGGGTGCACGGCGAGGGATTCCCGACACCAGCGGCATCCGCGGCGGATGTCACCATCGGCGGCGTCGCGGCCCGCATCTCGTTCGCGGCGCCGGGCCGCCTCGCGGTGGTCGTGCCGCGTGAGGTGGAGGGCGACGCGCCGGTGAAGGTCTCGTGGACGCCCGGCACGACCCTCTACACCCACGTGGCGCGGCGCCTTGCCACCGGATTGCACCAGGTGGACAACCCGGTGGTGGATCCCGACGGCCGCGTCTACGTCACCTACTCAGGCACCCGCGGCCAGCAGGCGCCCGTCTCGGTGTTCCGCGTGACGCACGACGGCGCGCGCGAGCCGTTCGTCCATGGCCTCGTGAACGCCACGTCGATGGTGCGGACGCCGGAGGGCCACCTCTACGTGTCGAGCCGTTTCGAGGGCCGCGTCTACCGCGTGTCGGCCGACGGCCGCTACGAGGTGATTGGTTCGGACCTGGGTGTCGCCACCGGGCTGGCGCTCGCACCAGACGGCGCGCTCTACGTCGGTGACCGCACCGGGACCATCTTCCGGATCGACACGAAGGGCCGCACCGATACGGTGGCGACGCTGCCCGGCAGCATGGCGGCCTTCCATCTCGCCTACGGCCCCGACGGGTGGCTGTACGTGTCGGCGCCCACCTTGTCCACCTACGACACCTTGCGCCGGGTGCATCCCGACGGTCGTGTCGAAACGCTGCCGTGGACGTTCGGGCGCCCGCAGGGGCTGGCCTTCGATGCGGCGGGCGTGCTGCACGTCGTGGAAGCCCTCGCCGGCAGCAGCGGCGTCTACGCGCTGCGCGAGGGCCGCGCTCCTGAACTGGTCGTCTCGGGACCGGACCTGGTGGGCCTGGCGTTCGGCGCCGATGGCAGCCTGGTCGTCGCCTCGAACGACACCCTGTTCGGATTCGATCCCGCCTAGCGCGGGCCCTCGTCTGGCGCCGGCGGGTGCTGCGGGAGGCGCTCGATGGTGAACCCGGTGAAGCCGTACGCCAGCGACACGAGCGGGTTCAGCAGATTGAAGAACGCGAAGGGGGCGTAGGTGAAGGTGGCCACCCCGAGCGTCTGCGACATGAAGGCGCCGCACGTGTTCCAGGGCACGAGCGAGGAGGTCAGCGTGCCGGCGTCCTCGAGCGCGCGCGACAAATTCTTCGGATGCAGCTGGCGCCTGGCGTACTCGGCCCGGAACATCCGGCCCGGCAGCACGATGGCGATGTACTGGTCCGACGCCACGACGTTCATGCCGAACGACGTCACCAGCGTCGCGGCAATCAGGCTGCCGGTGCCGTGCACCATGCCGAGGATGCTGGCCGCGATGCGTTGCAGCATGCCGACGGCTTCCATCACCGCTCCGAACATCATCGCGGAAAGAATGAGCCACACGGTGGACAGCATGCTCGACATCCCGCCGCGCGAGAGCAGCTCGTCCAGCGCGGCGTTGCCCGACGACAGCTTGAAGCCGTCGAACAGCGCCATCCACACGCCCTTCAGCAGCGCCGCCCACGACGGCAGGTCGGGTGACGCGGCATAGCCCAGCACGGCGGCCGGCTGGAAGACGATGCCGAACAGGCACCCGACCAGCGCGCCGAGGAGCAGCGCGGGATAGGCGGGCATCTTGAACGCCACCATGCCCAGGACCAGCGCGACGGGGATCAGCATGTGCGGGCCGATCACGAAGCTCGAATCGAGGGCCTGCAGGATCGCGTCCACGGCCGAGGTGTCGCGCGGCGGGCTGCCCATCAGCCCGATGACGGTGAAGAGGATGATGGCGAGGAGCCAGCTCGGCGTCGTGGTCCACAGCATGTGGCGGATGTGGGTGAAGAGGTCGGTCCCCGCCATGGCCGGCGCCAGGTTCGTGGTGTCCGAGAGCGGCGACATCTTGTCGCCGAAGTAGGCGCCCGAGATGATCGCGCCGGCGGCGAGGCCGACGTTCAGGTCCTGCGCGGTCGCGATGCCGACCAGCGCCACCCCGACCGTGCCGGCCGTGGTCCACGAACTGCCGGTCGCCAGCGACACGAGCGAGCAGATCACGCAGGCCGACGGGTAGTAGACGGCCGGCGTGAGCAGGCCCAGCCCGTAGTAGATCATCGTCGGGACGATCCCACCCAGGATCCAGGACCCGATCAGCGCGCCGACCATGAGCAGGATGATGATGGCGCCCATGGCCAGGCTGATGCCCTCCACGATCCCGCGCTCGAGGGACGGCCAGGAGTGGCCGTAGAAGACCCCGATCAGCACACCGACGCCCGAGGCGAGGATGAGCGCGATCTGGTTGGCGCCGCCGGAGGAGCTGTCGCCGAAGAGCGCCACCGACGCCGCCAGCAGTCCGACGAGCACGACGACTGGAACGAGGGACACGGCGAGGGAGGGCGTCCTCGGGCTCTGGGCCGTCATCGTGAGGAGGCGATGATAGCACCCGCCACCGGAGGGGCGCTGACGCGGTAGAATCGGGGTTTGGGGCTCCGGGGACGAGCCCCGCCGTGACACCCTCCATGCCGCACGACTGGATTGCCGTTCGTGGCGCTCGGGTCCACAACCTGAAGGACATCGACGTCGACATCCCCCGCGACAAGCTCGTGGTCATCACGGGACTGTCCGGGTCGGGGAAGTCGTCGCTCGCCTTCGACACCCTCTACGCCGAGGGCCAGCGGCGGTACGTCGAGTCGCTGTCCGCCTACGCGCGACAGTTCCTGGAGCAGATGGAGAAGCCGGACGTGGACCTCATCGAGGGGCTCTCGCCGGCCATCTCGATCGAGCAGAAGACCACCGGCTCCAACCCGCGATCGACCGTCGGCACGGTCACGGAGATCTACGACTACCTCCGGCTGCTGTTCGCCAACATCGGCGTGCCGCACTGCCCGAGCTGCGGCCGCGAGATCACCTCCCAGTCGGTCGAGCGGATCGTCGACCTGGTGATGACCTACCCGCAGGACACGCGCATCACCGTGATGGCGCCCATCGTCCGCGGCCGGAAGGGCGAGTTCAAGAAGGAGCTGCAGGGGCTGGCCGCCCGTGGCTTCACCAAGGCGCGGATCGACGGCCAGCTCCGGTCGCTCGACGAGGACATCGGCCTCGACCGCCGCCGCAACCACAACATCGACATCGTCATCGACCGGCTCATCGTCCGCAGCGGCATCGAGCGGCGGCTGGCGGCCTCGGTGGACGTCGCGCTGCAACTGGCCGACGACGTGGTGCTGATCCAGTCGCTGGCGCAGGGCGACCGGCTCTACTCGCGGAAGCTGGCCTGCGTGGTGTGCGGGTTGAGCGTGCCCGAGATGTCACCGCGGGCGTTCTCGTTCAACTCGCCGCACGGCGCCTGTCCCGACTGCCAGGGCCTCGGCTCCACGTGGGACTTCGACCCGCGGCGCATCGTGCCCGACGAGTCGGTGTCGCTGGCGGGCGGCGCGGTCGCGCCGTGGGCGCGCGGCGACGCGGCGCTGGTGAGCGAGGCCATCGCGTCCATCGCCCGCTACTGGGGCATCGACCCCGACGCCCCCTTCACGAAGCTGCCGAAGAAGCATCGCGACCTCATCCTGTACGGCCCGTCGGCCCAGGCGCGTGCCGCGGCCGAGCCGGGCACGGAGCCCGCCGCGAAGTCCGCGGCGAAGCCCGCCCGCGCACGCAAGGCGTCGGCACCCGATCCGTTCGGCCGCGACTTCGAGGGCGTGATCCCCAACCTGCGCCGGCGCTTCGACGAGGGCTCGTGGGCGGTGCAGGAGGAGCTGGATCCCTACCGCGCGCTCACCGAGTGCAGCACCTGCCACGGCCGGCGCCTGCGTCCCGAGAGCCTGGGCGTGACGGTGAAGGGGAAGACCATTGCCGAGTACGTGTCGCTGCCGGTGAGCGATGCGCTGGGCCTCTTCGACGCCTTCGAGCTCCGGGACCGCGAAGCCATCATCGCCACGCGGATCCTCAAGGAGATCCAGGATCGGCTGCGCTTCCTGCACGACGTGGGTGTCGGCTATCTCACCCTCGGCCGCTCGGCCGCCACGCTGTCGGGTGGTGAGGGCCAGCGCATCCGGCTCGCCACGCAGATTGGCTCGAACCTCACCGGCGTCCTCTACGTGCTCGACGAGCCCTCCATCGGGCTCCACCAGCGGGACAACCGCCGGCTCCTGGGCACGCTGCAGCGCCTCCGCGACATGGGCAACACCGTCGTCGTCGTGGAGCACGACGAGGACACCATCCGCCAGGCCGACTACGTGATCGATCTCGGGCCGGGCGCCGGGGATCTCGGCGGCGAGGTGATCTTCCAGGGGACGCCGGAGGCGCTCGCCGCCAACGGCAATGGCTCCATGACGGGCGCCTATCTCAGCGGGCACCGGCAGATTGCGCCCCCGGGACGGCGACGGTCGGCGAAGCAGGGCGAGCTGGTCATCCGCAGCGCGCGCGCCAACAACCTCAAGGACATCGACGTCAAGGTGCCGCTCGGTCGCCTGGTGGCGGTGACGGGCGTCAGCGGGTCGGGCAAGAGCACGCTGGTGAACGAGATCCTGTACAAGGCGCTCGCCCGGCACTTCTACCGCGCGGCGGACGAGCCAGGCGCGCACGCCCGCATCGACGGCATGGATCTCATCGACAAGGTCATCGAGATCGACCAGTCGCCGATCGGGCGGACGCCCCGCTCGAATCCCGCCACCTACACGGGGCTCTTCACCTTCATCCGCGAGCTCTTCGCGATGGTGCCCGAGGCACGGGCGCGGGGCTTCAAGCCCGGCCGCTTCTCGTTCAACGTCAAGGGCGGCCGGTGCGAGGCGTGCCAGGGTGACGGCGTCATCGCCATCGAGATGCACTTCCTGCCCAACGTCTACGTGACGTGCGAGCAGTGCAAGGGCCGCCGCTACAACCGCGAGACCCTCGACGTGAAGTACCGCGGCAAGTCGATTGCCGACGTGCTGGACCTCACCGTGGACCAGGCGGTGCCGCTGCTCGAGAACTTCCCGCCGATCGCGACGAAGCTCAGGACGCTCCAGAGCGTCGGGCTCGGGTACATCGAGCTCGGCCAGTCGGCGACCACGCTGTCGGGCGGCGAGGCGCAGCGCGTGAAGCTGTCGCGCGAGCTGTCGAAGCGCGGCACCGGGCGTACCCTCTACATCCTGGACGAACCCACCACCGGCCTGCACTTCGAGGATGTCCGCAAGCTGCTCGACGTCCTGAAGCGCCTGGTGGACCAGGGCAATACCGTCGTGGTCATCGAACACAACCTCGACGTCATCAAGTCGGCCGACTGGCTCATCGACCTCGGCCCCGAAGGCGGGGACCAGGGCGGGCGCATCGTCGCCCAGGGCACGCCCGAGCAGGTGGCCCGCGTCGCCGGCTCCGCCACTGGCACCTTCCTGGCCGAAGCCCTTGCGGAGGACCGAATCCGGGAGGGCGCATGAGGTGTGTCAAGAGAGCCACAGTCCGTGTCTGGAGCCCTGTGGTTGCCTTTACACAGTTGCCCGCGCTCTCCTCGTCCGGTGAATCGACCTAAATTACTGTTTCATAATGGTTTAGCTGAATGCGTCCGGCGCAGGCCGGGCAGGCATCGCCTTTGCTTCTTGAAGCGTGTCGCCGAATGGCGGCACTAGAGGCTCATGGACGTTCAGCAGACCATCAAGCGTCAGATTTCCTGCGCCGGCATCGGATTGCACTCCGGCCAGAAGGTGACGCTCACACTCAAGCCCGCCGCGGCCGGCACGGGCATCGTCTTCCGGCGCACCGACCTCGGCATCGAGATTCCGGCGACGGTGGACCACGTGTCCGCCGTGCAGCACGCCACGGTCCTCGGCCGTGACGGCGCGACCGTCGAGACGGTCGAGCACCTGCTGGCGGCCCTCGTCGCCACGGGGATCGACAACATCGTCGTCGAGCTCAGCCAGCGCGAAGTGCCCATCATGGACGGCAGCAGCGCGCCCTTCCTGTTCCTGCTGCAGGAGGCGGGCGTCAAGGCCTGTCGGCGCCGCGCAGCTACCTGAAGGTGCTCGCCGCTGCAGATCGCCAACGGCGACAAGCGGATCGCGGTGTATCCGTCGGATCACTTCAAGGTCAGCTACACGATCAGCTTCGACCACCCTCTGCTGCGCCACCAGACGCGCACCGAGCGCATCACCGAGCAGACCTTCGGCGAGCACATCGCCCCGGCGCGGACCTTCGGCTTCCTCAAGGAAGTGGAATGGCTGCGCCAGCAGGGCCTGGCGCTCGGCGGCTCGCTCGAGAACGCGATCGTCATCGGCGACACCGGCCCGCTCAACGCGCTGCGGTTCGACGACGAGTTCGTGCGGCACAAGATCCTGGACGTGGTGGGCGACCTTGCCCTCGTGGGCCACGCGCTGGTGGGCCATGTCGTGGCGCATCGCGCGGGGCACGCCCTCCACACGGAACTCGGCCGGGTGCTCCTCGCCGACCGTGAGGCCTGGTGCCTCGTCGAGGCGCCCGACCTGGCGCCGGACATGGACCTCGCCGGCGTGCCGGCCACTGCCATCGCTCACTGAGTCCTCACCTCGCACCTCCAACGCTGGGCCGCGGCAACGCGGCCCTTTTTTTTGGCCTTCGGGGCGGTGATACACTCGGCGCTTTCCCGGAGGCCTCCATGTTTCGTCTGTCGCTGCGCGCCGCGCTGGGCGCCCTTGCCGTGTCCATCGGGGCAGGCGTCGCCATCCTGTCCGCCGGCCAGGCCCCCGACGCGGCGCTGGTCGCGCGTGCGCGCGCCATTCACGAGCGCGTCATCGCGCTCGACACGCACAACGACATCAACCCGCGCGACTTCACGCCCGCGCGTAACTACACGCAGCGCCTCGACACCCAGGTGAACCTGCCGAAGATGGTGGAAGGCGGGCTCGACGCCTCCTTCTTCATCGTCTACGTCGGCCAGGGCCCCCTGACGGCAGAGGGCTACGATCGCGCGTATGCGCAGGCCGTGGAGAAGTTCGAGGCCATTCACCGGCTGACCGAGGAGATCGCGCCGGACAAGATCGGGCTCGCGCTCACGGCCGACGACGTGCGGCGCATTGCCGCCAGCGGCCGGAAGGTGGCGCTCATCGGCGTCGAGAACGCGTATCCGCTGGGCACCGACCTGTCGCGCGTGAAGGAGTTCTACGACCGCGGGGGCCGCTACATGTCGCTGGCCCACAACGGCCACAGCCAGTTCGCCGACTCCAACACGGGCGAGCGGGACGGGAAGTGGCTGCACAACGGGCTCAGCGAGGCGGGACGCCAGGTCATCATCGAGATGAACCGGCTGGGCATGATGGTGGACGTCTCGCACCCGTCGAAGCAGTCCAGCCTGCAGGCCATGGCGCTGTCGCGTGCGCCCGTCATCGCCTCGCACTCCGCCGCCCGTGCCCTGGCCGACCACAGCCGCAACATGGACGACGAGCAGCTCCTCGCGCTCAAGAAGAACGGCGGCGTGGTGCAGACGGTGGCGTTCGACAGCTACGTGAAGATCAAGCCGCCCGATTCGCCCGAGCGAGCGGCCGCGATTGCGGCGCTGCGCACGGAGATGGGAATGGGCGGGCCCGGCGCGGGCGGGGGAGGCGGACAGGGCGGCGCGAACGAAGCCCGCCGCACCCAGTTCCGCGCGCGCATGGCGGAACTCGATGCGAAGTTCCCGCCCCCGCCGATGGCCACCGTGTCGGACTTCGTCGATCACATCGACTACATCGTCAAGACGATTGGCATCGATCACGTCGGCATCTCGTCGGACTTCGACGGCGGCGGCGGGGTGGACGGCTGGAACGGCGCGGACGAGACCTTCAACGTCACGCTCGAACTGGTGCGCCGCGGCTACACGGAGGAGCAGATCGGCAAGATCTGGAGCGGCAACCTGCTGCGTGTGATGGACGCGGTGCAGAAGGTGGCGCGCGACATCCAGGCCGGCCGCTGACGTGGGGACGCGTCAGGCCTGGGGCCTCGTCGGCCTGCGGCTCTGCCTCGGCGTCTTCTTCCTGTTCGAGGCCATCGGCAAGATCGGCTGGCTGTCGAGCAGCGCCGTCCTGCGCGGGCGCTTCGCGGAATGGGTCCAGCAGGTGCCCGGACCGAGCCGGGTGTACCTCGAGACGGTCTGCATTCCGGGCGTCGAGTTGTGGGCACGGGTCGTCCCCGCGGCGGAGTTCGCCACCGCGCTTGCGCTGATCGCCGGCGGCTACACGCGCCTGGCCGCGACGTTCGCGTTGCTCATGGTGCTCAACTTCCACTTCGCCAGCGGCGTGATGTTCCAGTACAGCTACCTCACCAACGGCTACGGACTGCCGGTGCTGGGCGGGCTGTTCGCGCTCGCGCTCGGGGGCGGCGCCCTGCCACTCGTCTGCGCCGCTAGGGCGGCGACGGAGCGCCCTATGCGAGCTTTCGCACGGCGGCCCGTACGGATGCGGGCCAGCCGCTCTGCGATGACGGGGGCGCACGCGTCGACGCCGTGGCTGGTCAGGATGTCCAGCTGCCCCTGCCCGGCCCGGCGCGCCGCGTCCGCCGGTCGCTCGAACACCAGCCGCATCGCGCGCGCCGCCTCGTCCAGATCGGGCTCCGCCCAGGCCGCGCCCTCCGGATACGCGTCGCGGCCCGGTGGCACCGTCGTCATGCCGTAGTCCACCAGGAAGCTGTTGCGCTCCGTCATGAACGTGAGATTGCCCGAGTAGCCGGTGGCGATGACGGGCTTCCCGAGCGCCATGGCCTCCGCCATCGTGAGACCCAGCCCTTCCGATCGGTGCAGCGACACGTAGCAGTCGCAGGCGGCGACGAGCGCACCGGCCCGTCCGGCCGGCAGGGCCGCGTCCATGATCGTCACATCGGCGCTGCGCGCCGCCGCTCGGAGGGCTTCGAGCTCCAGCAGCCGTTGGTCACCGTTCATTGTCTTGATGACGAGGCGGGCCCCGTCGCGCGGCTCGAAGGCACGCCGGAACGCCTGCATGATGCCCAGCGGGTTCTTGCGTTCGACATCGCTGAGGAAGTCGAAGCAGAAAAGGAACGTGAAGTGGTCGGTCAAGCCGAGGTCCCGGCGTGTCAGACCGGGCTCCACCGGGGAGCTCCCAGTGGGAGCGGAGCCCGGAACACGGGCCGGCGCCCCGGGCCTCCAGCGCTCGCGCGGTGAAGTCCGATGCGCACCACACCTCGTCCACGTGGTCGAAGGCTGGTGACAGGCGGTCCGGGAAGCGTTCGAGCTCCCAGAACCAGAGTCCGCAGGTATGCCGTCCTCGAAAGAATGGGGACCGACCCTGCCGCCAGCAGCGGCAGTTCGTCTGCGTTCACGCAGATCAGGTTGACGTCGAAGTTGGTCGGTGTGTGCCCGGTCGGTGGGAGCGAGCATGGAGGGGGCTTGTCGTGTGGTCGTTGGACCGCAGCGCGCACGGTTCCCGCTCGCGGACAGGGCTTGGAGGAGGCGTCGCGCGGACTCGCCCACACCTGACGCGCTCCGAAGGTACCCGACGACGGTGACGCCGCGGCTGGGTTCCGGCTGCTCCGACGATTCCGGCTCCTCGGTTGGAGGCAGCAACTCGGGTGGGATCGCTTCCCGATCCAGTCCGTACCGATGGGCCCAGTGCACCCATCGGAAATAGTCGCGCGTCTCGCCGGCCAGCACGCGCGGGAATGCATGCTGCAGATCGGGACGTGACTGGTAGATCACCTGCAGGTAGCGCGACAGCGTGCGCGGGGCGCGCGCCTGTGGCTGGCGGAGCCAGTCCACGAAGGCCTCCCGCTCCCCGGGCACGAACGGGTTCGGCGGCTCTGGGGTCGCCTCGATTTCGGATGTGACCAGGGCGTCGCGATACATCCGCCGGACCCGGGCATCGAGCGACAGGCCCATCGGTACGCGCGCCCAGCCGTAGTCGGCAGACGCCTGTTCCGTGACGCCCGCGCTCGCGAGATCCTCGGCGTACTCCTCGCACAGTCTGGCCAGGGCGGGGTGCTCCGAGAGCAGGAAGCGCGGGTGGGGGCCCTGGTGACGGCTCAGCAGGTGGGGCGTCCGGCAGTCGAAGCCGCTGAAGTGAAAGAAGCGCAGGGGTTCCCCATTCGCCGCGTAGCGACCCTCCCGCCAGCTCAGGGACTGTGCGTGCAGGTTCCAGTAGGCGACGTTGTATCCGGGCTCGGTCAGGATTACGTGCTCGAAGAGGCCGGGCACGAAGTCGATCCAGCGCTGATCGGTGAAGAGCATGCGCTCGGGGGCATTGAGCGCGTCGCGGCGCGTCCGTCCCGCCCACCAGGCCAGGAACGGCCGCGCCCGTGCGCCGATCGCGATGAAGCCGAGGTTGTAGATGCCGGCCGCCATGATCTGCTGCGCCGTGATCCACCGTCCGTCGTCGGGAATCGGTGCGGTCGTGTGCGGTGTCAGCACGATCGCGTGTGCGCGCGCGAGGTCGAACACGCGATCGAGCGGCGCGAACACCTTCACGTCCGGGTCGAGGTACATCACCGCACTCCGGCCGTCGCGCAGCAGCCAGTCGAGCAGGACCGGCTTGACCGCCGTGGCCAGTTCCAGCGTGTCGTAGATGACGGCCTGGCGCCGGACCTCGCGAGGGTCGAGACCGATCTCGTCGAGCCGCACGACGCGAAAGGGCTCGGACCCGTTCCCGAGGGTGCCATCCTGATCGTCGATTACGAGCACGACGAAGTCGGCCCGGGGATGCTGCGCGTGGAACGAGCGGGCGAGGACCCGGGCGTGCGCGAGGTAGTTGCGCGCGACAATCGTGCAGGCGGTGAGCATGGATCTCGTGTGGGACGCGCCGCCGCGCACGCTGCGCCGGATGGCCGTCATAATAGCGCACCGTGTTCGTGAGGGGGGACCGCCGCCCGCTCGTCGCCGCCCTGGCGGCGCTCGTGGTCGCGCTTCAAGCCGGGGCGCTGACGTGGCTGGAACGCGCGTCGCCGGGTCGTCCGCTCTGGGGCGACGAGATCATACCGGGACGTGGCGTCGCGATGGGCATCGGGCCAGACGGCAACGCTCGAGCCGCTGTGGCCGCCGCTCTACCCTCAGGCGATCGCCGCCGTGCTGGCCGCCGGCGGATCGCGCGGCGTCGTGCAGGTCCTGCAGGCCGCGTTGCTCGCGATGTGTGCCTGCATGCTGTTCGGCCTCGCCCGCCACTGGTTCGGAACGGCGGTTGCGTTGGTGACGACCGCACTGTTCCTGCTGGATTCCCAGACGGTCGCGTTCGCCCTCTACCTGTGGCCCGAGGTGCCGCACCTGGCGCTGGTCACCGGGGCGGTCTGGCTGGCCGTCACCGGGCCGGTGACGCCGTGGCGCGCGATCGGCATCGGCGTGCTCCTGGGATTGGCGTTGGTCCTGAAGAACCTGCTGGGCCCGGCGCTCCCACTGGCGGCCCTCGCCCTGTTCGCGTGGCACGGCACCCGGGCACTGCCGCGGCTCGCCCTTGCACTCGCCGCCCTTCTCGCGATCGTTGGGCCGACGATGATCCAGAACCTGCGAGACAATGGCACCCTGCTGCCTGGCGACAGCGCCCGCTTCAACCTGCTCGTCGGCATCAGCGATACCTCCCCGCGCAACTTCGTCGACGAGATCGTCGGTGAGGAGTTCAACCGGTACCAGGCGAGCGCGCCGCGCCACGACCAACGGAACGCGATTCTGGCGGCCAGGATCGACGACCTCGTCCGGTCGCGGGGATGGCGGGCGATTGCGGCGTCCCAGCTGGGTCGGCAGTATTTCAGGCTCTTCGACAAGGACTCGTTCTTCACCGACCAACTCCCTGGCGGCGCCATCACGGCCGCGGGCTTCGGATATCGGGAAGCGCCGGCGCTCCTGTCGACGGCCCTGCGCATCTGGGCCTACACGGTCTATCTCGCGGTCCTCATCCTGGCCCCCTTCGGTGGGGTCATCTGCTGGCGGCGCCAGCGACCTGCGACCCTGGCGATGCTCGGCTACCTGGGGTTCACCCTCGCCGTCTGCCTGGTCGCGCACGTCAAGACGCGATACCGGGTGCAGTTCCTGCCCGTGTTCTGCCTGTGGGCGGCGGTCGCGGCCGTCGAAGGCTGGCTCGCCGCACGAGCGCCCGTCCGGCCGCCCCGCTGGATGTGGTCAGCCGCCGCCGTTGCCGCGCTGCTCGTCTACCTGGCCACGGCGAATACGTTCCGATGACTCCCGTGCCCGCTTCCACCGTCATCTGCGTGCTCGGAATGCACCGGAGCGGCACGTCCACGGTCACTCGCGTCCTCGACGACCTCGGTGTCTACCTCGGGCCGGCCCATCACCTCATGAAACCCCGGGCCGACAACCCCGTCGGGTTCTACGAGCACCAGCTGCTCACGGACCGGAACGATGAGATCCTCTGGGAGCTGCGGGGCAGCTGGTTCAATCCGCCCTCCATGCCGGAAGGGTGGATCGAAGCCCCCGTCCTGGCGCCCATCCGGAGCCGCGCCGTTGAGGTGCTGGCGGAGGACTTCGGCGGCCGGGAGCTTGTCGGGTGGAAGGACCCGCGAACCTGCCTGACGCTCCCATTCTGGCGTCCGTTGCTGGGCTCGGTCCGGGCCGTCCTGGTCATCAGGCACCCGTCCGATATTGCCCGCTCGCTGCAGGCGCGGGAAGGCTTCAGCCTGGAGGCGAGCACGCAGCTCTGGTTCGCCTACATGTCTGCGGCGCTCAGGCACACGGCCGACATCCCGCGGCTCGTCGTGCGCTACGACGATCTCCTCGATGATCCGGACCGTGAGGTTCCCCGCCTCGCCCGGTTCGTCGGGTGTCCCGACGACAGCCTCCTGGTGCCCGCCGCCGCCGCGCATGCGGCCGAACATTCCGTGCTGCGGCATCACCGGACGGCCGACCGTGGTCTGCCGGGCTTCCCATCGACGACCCATGCCGCCAGCGCGTTGTGGGAGCACCTGCTGCTGGAACGGGAGAGGCAGCGCGCCGGTGCCCCCGGCCAGGTCGGCCAGGGTTTGCCACCTGAAGCGTCCCGCGGATAGACTCCGCCCATGCGGACACCACTCCGTGGAACCATGCTGGCGCTCGCCCTGGCGTCCGTGACGCCGCTCGCCGCCTTCGACGCCTACGACATCCAGACGCTCAACGACAACACACCGGGAAGCACGCGCAACGAGCTGACGCATGGCTCGGAGCAGTGGCACGATCTGGCTGCGCTCCCGGGGCCCAAGGCAGACGAGGACTGGTATCGTCTCGTCCAGCGGCCTTACTCGTCGTACGAAGTGACCGTTGACGCCGTCTCTGGTGACATTCCCACCCGGGGCTTCCAGCTGGCCCTCGTCGCCGCCGACGGGGTCACGGTCCTGCAAGTCGCGACCGCCAGCGCTCTCACCAATCGCAGCCTGCGCGTCTCGAACCAGACGGATGCCACGATCTCGGATCAGTTCATCGTCGTGAGGGGCGCGGCCTGCGCTGCCGCCTGCGGGAGCGACGATGTCTACCGGATTCGGGCGTTCGAGACGACGGTCGCGGTGGCGCGGTTTCTCAACAGCGGCAGCGGCACCACGGTGCTCCTGCTGCAGAACCCGGCGGCGTCGAGCGTGACGGGGACGGCGCATTTCTGGTCCGCGAACGGTACGCTGCTGGCTGCCCAGCCCTTCACGTTAGGTGCCCACCAGATGCTCGTCCTGCAGACGGCGAGCATCGTGCCGAACCAGGCGGGTCACATCACCATTGCGCATACGGCCAGGTATGGCGAGCTGAGTGGCAAGGCGACGACCCTCGAGCCGGCCACCGGCTTCGTCTTCGAGTCCGCAGTGACGCATCTCCCACGCTGACGCGATGCATCATCTTCGAGAGCGACGACCATGACCCGATCCGTGCTCGCCTTCGTGGCCGTCCTCGGCCTGCTGGCCACTCATCCCGCCGCCCAGGCCCAGGGGCGGACTTTCCACACGCGCCTGTCGGTGGTCCCCATCGACCTGACGATGGCCAAGACCATCGCGGGAAGCGGGACCGTCACCGGCACCCTGCGGGGACGCACGCTCGCGATCGAGGGGACGTTCGACGGCCTCCGCTCTCCGGCGACGATCGCGCGAGTGCACCGGGGACCGAACCGCGGGCTCCGCGGTCCGGTCATCGGCGAGCTGACGGCCACCTCCGGGACGAGCGGGCGCGTGAGCGGGTCGATCGAGCTGACCGCCGCGCAGGTCGAGGATCTGGACAAGGGGAGGCTCTACGTGCAGCTGCATTCTGAGGGCGCGCCCGACGGCAACCTCTGGGGTGGCTGCTCGCGAAGTGAGCGGTTGCAGGGCTCCGACGGCAGAGTGGAGCCCGGGCAGTGAGCGATCGGGAATCGGAACCGGGAGGCGGGACGCCGATGACACGCACGGTGCGGATGCTGATGCCAGTGTGCCTGGCAGCGCTGGGATGGGGAATGACGGTGAACGCCCGGCAGGCGCCGGGCGGCTCGGCCGTCACGGCGGCGCAGGTGGCCGCAGGACGGGCCATCTACACCGCGCGATGTGCCGGGTGTCACCTGCCCGACCTGCAGGGCGCAACGAAGCGGCTCCCTGGCGGGCGCCAACTTCATGAGCGCGTGGCGCGACCGCGCGGCCGGCGAGCTGGCCACCTACATCCAGAGCACGATGCCGCCGGGCGGCGCGGGCAGCCTGAGCGCCGACGACTACGTGAACGTGACGGCGTTCATCCTCGCGGCCAACAGCGCGTCCGCCGGTGCGACGCCGCTGTCGCTGTCCACCACGGCCACCATCGGCTCCATTGCCAGTGGGACGCCGGCGCAGGCCGTGATCGCCGGTACCGGTGCGGCACCCGGCGGTGCGGCCGCGGCGCCCCGAGCCCAGGGGCCGCCACCGTCCCGCGGTCACAGCGTGCAGGGCGAGGTGCCGAACTACCGCCCTGTCACCGACGAGATGCTGCGCAACCCGCCGCCCGGCGACTGGCTGATGGCGCGCCGCAACTACCAGGCGTGGAGCTACAGCCCGCTCGACGAGATCACGCGTGCGAACGTGAAGGACCTGCGGCTCGCCTGGTCGTGGTCGATGAACGAAGGCGGGGCGAACCAGCAGATGCCGCTGGTGCACGACGGCATCATACCTGGTCAACACCATGAACATGGTGCAGGCCCTCGACGCGTCCACCGGCGAACTGATCTGGGAGAACCAGGTCGGACCGAACCAGGCCATCGGCTTCGGCTCGATGCGCAACGTCGCCATCTACGACGACAAGATCTTCCTGGCGACGACCGACGCGAAGCTGGTGGCCCTCAATGCGAAGACCGGCGCGGTCGTCTGGACGACCGTGATCGCCGATCGGTCGAAGGGATTCTCGAACACGTCCGGCCCGCTGGTGATCAAGGGCAAGGTGGTGCAGGGCCTGCAGGGCTGCGATCGCTACCGCGAGGAGCGCTGCATGATCAGCGCCTACGACGCCGAGACCGGCAGGCAGGTGTGGAAGTTCCACACGATCGCCCACACCGGTGAGCCGGGAGGCGACACCTGGGGCGAGCTGCCCGACATGATGCGGGCCGGCGGCGAGACATGGATCGTCGGCAGCTACGACCCGGATCTCGACCTCACGTACTGGGGCGTGGCACAGGCCAAGCCGTGGATGCCGGCCAGCCGCGGCAACACCATCAGGGACGCCTCGCTGTACGGAGCCTCGACCGTCGCCCTGCGCGGCGCCGACGGCACGCTGGCCTGGCACTTCCAGCACATCCCGGCCGAGTCGCTGGACCACGACGAGGTGTTCGAACGCGTGCTCGTCGACGTGGGCGACGACAAGGTCGTCTTCTCGATCGGGAAGGCGGGCATCCTCTGGAAGCTGGACCGGCGCACGGGCCGCTTCATGGGGCACCGCGAAACGGTCTTCCAGAACGTCTTCACGCGGATCGATCCCGAAACCGGCGTGCCCGAGTACCGCGACGACATCAAGAACCAGCAGGTGGAGGAGTGGATCACCTCGTGCCCGAGCACGGAAGGCGGCCACAACTGGCAGGCGATGAGCTACCACCCCGGCGAGCAGCTGCTCATCATCCCGCTCTCGCAGTCGTGCATGGAGATCGCGGGCCGCAAGGTGGAGCTGACGCCGGGCTCCGGCGGCACCGCGGCCGCGCGCCGGTTCTTCGAGATGCCGGGCTCCGACGGCAACATCGGCAAGCTGGCGGCCTACGACGTCAACACGCTGCGCCAGGTCTGGACGCGCGACCAGCGCGCCCCGTACCTGACGGCCGCGCTCAGTACCGCTGGGGGCGTCGTGTTCATCGGCGACCTCGCGCGCTACTTCCGCGCGCTCGACGTGCGGACGGGCGAGGTGCTGTGGCAGACCCGCCTCAACACCGCCGTCCAGGGGTATCCGGTGACCTTCACCGCGGGCGGGAAGCGACATGGCCGTGACCACCGGCGTGGGCGGCGGCAGCCCGCGCCTCGTGCCCCAGACGCTCGCGCCGGAGATCCAGCCGCCTGCGAATGGGCACACGCTGTACGTGTTCGAGCTGCCCGCCCGATAGCGGGACGACGCCGCCGGCCCGGTGACGACCGTCCGCTGCCGGGAAGGCGGTCGGACGCCGCACCGGTGTGCCGGGTTCCTGGCAGTGCCGGCGGCGGCCGCCCTCCTCGGGGCGTCATTCCGGGCGGATACGCGTCGCTGCCATTGGCAGGAACCTTGTAACAGCCGCGGCATGCGGTTCGCCGATCGACAGCGGGCCGCGCACCTGCTTGCCGAGAAGCTCCAGCGGTATCGCGACAGCCATCCGCTGGTCCTGGCCGTGCCTCGCGGCGGCGTGCCGATGGCGCGCATCGTCGCGGCCGGGCTGGGCTGCGACTTCGACGTGGTGCTGGTGCGCAAGCTGCGGACGCCCGGACAGCCCGAGCTGGCGATGGGCGCCGTGGACGAGGCCGGCCACGTTTACCAGTTCGGCGTCCGGGAAGCCGACGGGCGAGACCTGCGCGACGAGGTTGCTGTGCAGCTGGCCGAGATTCGCCGCCGGCGCCTGGCCTACTCGAGCGCGACGCCCCGCCTGTCAGCCGCGGGCCGCACCGCCATCATCGTCGACGATGGCCTCGCCACTGGCGCCACCATGGTGGCGGCCATCCGCTCCGTCCGGGCCGAACGGCCCCTCCGCATCGTCGTCGCCGTGCCGGTGGCCTCGGGCAGCGCGCTCGACCTGGCGCGCTCATATGCGGACGACGTGGTCTGCCTGTACACGCCGCGCCTGTTCTTCGCGGTGGGAGACTTCTACGACGATTTCTCGCAGGTGTCCGACGAAGAGGTCGTCGAGGTGCTGTCCGAGAGGCCCGGCGTGGGAGCGGAGGGGGGGTGAATGCTGACTTGGAATTCAGAATTCAGAATGCAGAATGCAGAAATCAAAAGGCAAAAGGCAAAAGGCACAAGGCAAAAAGCAACGCTCCACAGCACTGCTTCGTGCTGAATTCTTGCCTTCTGCCTTCTGCCTTCTGCCTTTCTTTCTGAATTCTGACTTCTGAATTCTGAATTCGTTCTTCGTGCCTACTTCCCCAGCTTGTAGGCGATGAGCTCGCCGGGGAAGCCGGGGGCGGCGATCGAGACGGTGATGCATCGCTCGCCGTCGTGCAGGTAGGTCATCGGTGACCCGGTCTGCGGGGCGGGCATGTAGACGGCGCCGGCGTCGGCGCCCGTGGCCTTGTTGTAGGCGCGCAGCAGGGCGCCCCGGCCCTCGGGCGTGGTGTTCATCCCGCCTTCGCCCGCGATGACCAGGGTCTTGGTGGTCAGCACGCCGATGCGGCCCATGCGTCCCGTCCGCGGGATGTCGAGGCCCTTCAGCGCCGGGTTGTTCTTGATGTTGTCCGGCGTATCGCCGTGCGCGATCTGCCAGACCAGATCGCCCTTGTTCAGGTCCAGCGCCGTGATGCGGCCGTACGGCGGCTTGATGAGCGGCAGCCCGCGCACGTTCGTGTTCGGGAACGCCGGGCGTCCGCTCTTGTCGTTCGGGTCGGAGGCAAAGCCGCGCACGAAGAGCATGTCGGACTTCACGCCGTCACCGGGTGCAAGGCCCAGGGCCGAGACGTTGGTGTTGGAGAAGATGTAGAAGATGTTCGTCTCCGGATCCAGCGACCCGCCCTGCCAGTTGGCGCCGCCCGTCACGTTGGGCAGCATCAGCGTGGCGCGCGGCCCCTCCCACTTGCTCACGACCGGCGGGGTGAACAGGGGCCCGATCTTCATTGCTGCACTACCTTCTCGGCCTCGGCGCGCAGCTCTGGCGTGAAGTCGATCAGGTCGTCCACCGAGACGCCCTGGCGTTCGAACGGCGGGGGCTTGGTGACGAAGGGCTGCGTCGGCGAGTACTCCTCGCCGGGGACCTCGCCCTTCTCGACCGGCCGCTCCTCGAACGGCCACACGGGCTGTCCGGTGTTGCGGTCCAGCACGTAGACCCAGCCCTGCTTGCTGGCCTGGGCAATGGCCTTGATCGGCTTCCCGTCCACCACGAGATCCGCCAGGATGGGCGCACACGGCAGGTCGTGATCCCAGATGCCGTGGTGCACGAACTGGTAGTGCCACTTCCGCTTGCCGGTGTTGAGGTCGATGGCGACGAGGCTCTCCGAGAAGAGCGTGTTCCCGGGCCGGTGGCCGCCGTAGTAGTCGCCCGTCGGCAGCTCGACCGGCATGAAGACCGTGTTGGTCTCCTCGTCGATCGTCATCTGGGCCCACACACCGGTGTTGCCGGAGTACGTCCACGAGTCCTTCTGCCAGGTGTCGTTTCCGAACTCCCCCTTCTCGGGGATGGTGTGGAAGATCCAGAGCCGCTTGCCCGTCCGCACGTCGTACCCGCGGACGAACCCCTTCTGGTTGGTCCGGCTCTTCGGGGCGCCGCCTTCCATGTGCGCGGCGCCGATGACAATCGTATTGCCCGACACCACGGGCGCGGCGTGAAGGCCGACCTCGCCGTCCACCGGATCCATCTCCTGATCCATCTCCAGCTTCAGGTCGACGATGCCGTCCTTGCCGAAGGTCGGGATGGTGTGGCCGTTCGCGGCGTTGAGCGCGATCAGGCGGTAGCCGGGCGTCACGTACAGGATGCGCTCGTCCTTGCCGTCGGACCAGTAGGACAGTCCGCGTCCAGACAACCGGCGCGGCGCCGAACTGGCCCGTTCGCCCTCGTCGAGGTTGAACATCCACTTCAACTCGCCCGTGCCCGCGTCCACGGCGACGGCCGTGCGGCGGGAGCCCGCCGTGAAGTACAGCGTGCCGTTGACCATCAGCGGCGTGGCCTGGAACTGGAACTCCGGCGTGGGACCGAGGTTGTCGGTCTTGAACCGCCACGCGACCTCGAGCTTGTCGAAGTTCGACGCGTCGATCTTGTCGAGGGGGGAGTACCGGTGGCTGGCAAGGTCGCCGCCATAGGTCGGCCACTGGCCGTCCTTCGTGCCCCTGGAAATCGGATTGGTCCCCTGTCCCGCGATGGGCATGGAAACCGCTGCGAGCAACACTGCAAAGAGGCCGACCCGCGCGGCCCCCGGACGTGGGGTCTCAGGCATACGGCACACTCTACACCAGAGGCAGAGCGGGCCCATATTACTGCCCCGGCCGGCGTCGAGTCGGTCCCGTGAGAGCCCGGCCGTCCGTGCCCTTGACAGGCCCGTCCAGTTGGCGATGATTGCCGGATGAGATTCGCCTATCCGGCCGTTGGCGTGGTGAGCGTCCTGTCGGTCGTCGCCCTCTCCGGCGCGCCGGCGGCCGGCCCCGTGCGGTTCACGCCCCACGACATCGACGCCAACGTCCGCGGCGGCTACGCGGTCGCGGTGGCCGACTTCGACAAGAACGGGACGCTCGACGTCATCGCCAACTCGCTGTCGATCAACGAGGTGGCCTGGTACGAGAACCCCGGATGGGCCCGCCACGTCATCGTGCCGGACGTCCGCCAGATCGTGAACCAGGCGATGGCCGACGTCGACGGGGACGGCATCCCGGAGATCGCGTTCCAGAGCGCCTTCGCGATGCAGCCGGGCAAGAGCGAGGGCCTCAACTGGATTGCGACGCACCAGGGCGATCCGCGGCAGCCATGGAAGGTGGAGCGCGTGGACGCGTTTCCGACGTCGCATCACGTCGCGTGGGCCGACCTCGATGGTGACGGCACGCGTGAGCTGGTGAACGCGCCCCTCATCGGTCCCACGGGCATGGCACCCACCTACGATCAGGACAAAGCGTCGATTTTCTGGTACAGCCCGAAGGACTGGGCGCGACACGTGATCACCGAGGACATCCCCGGCATCATCCATCGCGTGCGCGTCGCGCGCTGGGACGACCCCGCGCGCGATTCACTCGTGGTCGCCAGCTTCGAGGGCATTGTCGTCTACACCGCCACGGGCTCCGGGCCGGCCATGACGTTCAAGAAGCAGGTGCTGTCGCACGGACACGAAGAGAAGGCCCCGCGCCTCGGCGCCAGCGACGTGGGCATCGGCCGGCAGGACGGCCAGCGCTTCTTCGCCTCCGTGGAGCCGTGGCACGGCAACGAGGTTGTCGTCTACACGGAGAAGGGCGGGCAGTGGCAGCGGCGCGTGATCTTCGACAAGGTCGCCAGCGGTCACGAGGTCGCCGTCGTCGATCTCAACGGCGACGGTCGTGACGACGTGATCGCCAACGATAACAGCCGGCCGACCCCGAACAATGCCTCGGCGCCCGTGGGCGGCGTCCACGTCTTCTACGCGCCAGACGACCCGGCGACGGGCACCTGGCAGTATCAGCGCCTCGACGACACGGCAGCCATGAACGGCTGCGTGGGCGCCGACCTCAACAAGGACGGGCGTGCCGACCTGGTCTGCACCGGCGCCGGCGGCATCCTCCGCTGGTACGAGAACCAGGGACGCTGAGCCGCCGCCCGTTCAGGTCCGCCGCTCGAGCGCACCCATCACGCGCCGGAGGCGCGTGTCGGCTTCGCGGGCGACCTCATCCAGCGCGTCGCCGCCTCCGGCCGCCGCCAGCATGGCGATCGGCGCCACCGCGGTGACCACCGACCTCCCCGGCTCGTCCTCGAAGACGACCACGTTGCAGGGCAGCAGCAGGCCGACCTCCAGGTCTGCGGACAGCGCTCGGTGGGCCAGGGGCGGGTTGCACGCGCCGAGGATCACGTAGCGCCGGAAGTCCGCGTCCAGTTTCTCCTTCAGCGTGTGTCTGACGTCGATGCTGGTGAGGACGCCGAAGCCCTCGGCCTTCAGTGCGGCGGTAGTCCGCTCGACCGCCTGGTCGTAGGGAATCGGCAGTCTGATCTGCAGCCCGTAACGGGTTTCCGTCATTCCAGCCTCCAGGGACGACTCGGTGCAAGCGAGATGCCCGCCCGGGGGCGCCTCCGGGCCGTTCACTGGCGGGCCGCCGGGCTTCTGAATTCAGACGTCAGAATGCTGAATTCAGAAGGTCCGCGCCGGCTTCAGCTTGCCCTGATGGCACGTCATGCAGCCGATCTCGGGATTCTTCACGCCGGCGAAGTACTTGTTGATGCTCCCAACCATCCCCCGCATGCGGCGGCCCATGCCCTTCATCGGGTTGTCGTCGGAGCCCCAGTTGTTGGGGTCGTGGCAGAACGAGCAGCCGGTGCCGAGTGAGGCCGTGAACACGCCCATCTGGAGCGCCAGCGAGCTGTCGCCGTTGAACACGGCTTCGTAGCGCCTGGCGTCCCGTTCCCACTGCTCACGCGTGACCTTCGGCGGCGAGATCGAACCCTGGTGGCAGGTGGCGCAGGTGATGGGCTCGTAGTTCTTGAGCGCGCCGGCATTCAGGTCCTTCACCATCTGCGCCATGCGGAAGGCCATGTCGAAGTTCGGCATGTAGGCCAGGCTCCACTGGTCCCCGACATGGCAGTGCTGGCAGTCGACGCCCAGCGCCTTCGACCACTCCTGCATGCGCGCCTGGACGTCGTCCTGGGCGCGAAGGGATGCACTCGGGACGAGGAGCAGGCAGACCACGACGGCGAGGCGTGCGTACGGGGACCAGCGCATGCGTCAGGGTACCCGATCTGCACGGAGGGGTTCGTAACCAGACGTCAGCGGCGCTGGTGCGGGCCACGGCGTTCGTGGCACTCTGTCGCACATGGCGATCAGCGTCGTGCGTCTGGGCAGTCCGCGGCTCGCGGCCGAAGGGCTGCGTCTGGGCACGGTCCGACGGCCGCCCCGCGGCGTGCCGAAGGAGGCGTTCGCGTCCAGGGACTTCTACGATGTCTGGCTGCCCGACCTCGCGCCATCGGACGCGCTGGTCAAGGAAGCGCAGGCGGCCGCCGACGAGCGCGCCTGGCGCGCGTTCGAGCGGAAGTATCGCGCGGAGATGAAGCGCCCCGAGCCATCCCGGCTGCTCGACCTGTTGACCGCCCTTTCCGCCCGCACCGCGTTCTCCGTCGGCTGTTACTGCGAAGACGAGCACCGGTGCCACCGGTCCATCCTGCGAGCCCTGCTCGCCGAGCGCGGCGCGACGATGGCCTGACCCCAGGCCGCTTCGACTAGCATGGGCGGATGACGGCGCCCCGCCTCCGACCCCTCCTGCCGGCCGCGGCGGTGATGGTGCTCGGCCTGGGCGCCGGGGCACGGCTCCTCGGCCAGTCGCCGATCCCGTTTCCCGGGACGCTCGACGAGCACCCCGCCATCGGCTACGCCAGCCGGCCCACGAGCGATGCGGTCGCCCGGCTCAACGCGGCGATGAACCGCGGCGAGGTCAGTCTCGACGCCGACAGCCGGACCGGGCTCCTCCGTTCCGTGCTCGATGCGCTCGACGTGGCCGTCGAGTCGCAGGTGCTGGTGTTCTCGAGAACGGCTTTGCAGCGTGACTACACCGGGCCCCGGAACCCGCGTGCGCTGTACTTCAACGAGTCGGTGGCGGTCGGCTACATTCCGGGAGCCCCCGTACTCGAGCTGGCCGCGCACGATCCCGCCCAGGGCGTCGTCTTCTACACCCTGGACGCCACCGGCGGCCCCGCCGCGCGCTTCACGCGCCGCACGACGTGTCTCGACTGTCACCTCGCGACGTCCACGCTCGAAGTGCCCGGCATGATCGCGCGGAGTCATGCCGTCGCCGCAGACGGTACGCCCCTCCTGCGGCTGGGTACCCATGCCGTGGATCATCGCACCCCGCTCTCCCGGCGGTGGGGCGGGTGGTTCGTCACCGGGCCTGCGGCGAACCCGCCCGGCGCCCCCCTTGGCAGCATGGGGAACCAGACCGTGTCCTCCCATGCCGGCGCCGATGCGGCCAGCGTCTCGAACCGCGTGCTGGCCAACTGGCTCGATCGTCCCAGGGAGGGGGACCGCTATCCATCCTCGGACAGCGACCTGGCAGCCCTGCTCACCTTCGACCACCAGATGCACGCCATCAACCTCCTGACCCGCGTGAACTGGGACGCACGGATGGCGGCGGGCGGCGGCGCCGACATGCCGCCGACGGCGGCCGATCAGGCCCGCGTCCGCGAGCTTGCCGACTACCTGGTTTACGCCGACGAAGCGCCGCTGCCGGTACCGGTTGTCCCGCGGCCCGGATTTGCCGAGCACCTGGCATCGCGCGTGCCCGCCGACGGCCAGGGCCGCTCCTGTGCCCAGCTGGATCTCGCGTCCCGTCTCGCCCGGTATCCCTGCAGCTTCATGATCTACAGCCCCGCGTTCGCCGCCCTGCCCGACCACGTGCGTGACGCCGTGTACGAGCGGATCTTCGCCGTGCTGGACGGCCAGGTGGACGAGCCCGCGTTCGCCCGCCTGACACCGGAGGGCCGGCGGGCGGCGGCCGAGATCCTGCGGGCCACGCGCGACGACCTGCCGGCGGCCCTGCGCGCGTCCACGCGTGCGGGAGGCCGCCCATGAGGCCGGCGCCCGCCCGACGCCCCTGCACGGCGGTGGTGATGGCGGCCATGCTGGCCGCTGTCGCAACGCCCTTCCTGGCGGCGGGTGCGGCACAGGACGCGCGGCCCAGGGTCGTGGTCCTCACCACCGGCGGCACGATTGCGAGCCGCGTGGGGGCTCCGATGCGCGACGGCGGCGCGCTGGTTGACGCGGTGCCGGAGCTCGAGGACCACGCGGCGCTCACGGTCGAGGAGATCGCGCGCGTCGGCTCGTCCCAGATCACGCCCGATCACTGGCTCGCGCTGGCGCGGCGCATCAACACGCGCTTCGCCGGCGATGCCGGCTTGAGCGGCATCGTCGTGACCCACGGTACCGACACGCTCGAGGACTCGGCGTTCTTCCTGCAGGAGACGGTCCGCGATCGCCGCCCGGTGGTCGTCACCGGCTCGATGCGCTCCTCGAACGAGATTTCGGCGGACGGGCCGGCCAACCTGCTGAACGCGGTGCGCGTGGCGGTGTCGCCGGACGCACGCGGCAAGGGCGTGCTCGTCGTGCTCAACGAGGACATCGCCTCGGCCCGGGACGTCTGGAAGACCGACAACCGACGCGTCGAGACGTTCCGATCGCCGGAGCTGGGGTTCCTGGGCTTCGTCGATCCCGACGGCGTCGTCTTCTATCGCGCGCCGCTCAAGCCCCATACCGCCGATGCCGAATTCGTCCTCGACGGCGTGGACCACCTGCCCGAGGTGGCGCTGCTCACCGACTACCCCGGGTTCGACGGCGGCCTGGCCGATGCCCTGGTCGCCCGCAGGCCTGCGGGGCTGGTCGTGGCCGGGTTCGCCGGCGGGCGGCTCAGCGCGGGCGGGCGCCACGCCGTCGAGGTCGCCGCGAAGGCGGGCATCCCGGTCGTGGTCGCCTCGCACGTGCCCGGTGGTCGCATCGTGGGCAATCCGCTCGGCACCCTCGATGCCGCGCTGGCACGAGACCTCTCGCCCAACAAGGCGCGTGTCCTCCTGATGCTGGCCCTGACGCGCACGCGCGACCTGACACGGTTACAGGCGATCTTCGATCGCTACTGACGCCTACTCCGCGCGAAGTCCCTCGACCGGATCCACGCGCATGGCCCTGATCGCGGGCGGCACGCACGCGGCCAGCACGGCGGTCAGCAGCAGGCTGCCCGCCGCCAGCATCGACGCGGGGTCGGTGGGCGTCACCTCGAAGAGCACGCGCGCCAGCGCACGCTCGGCCAGGACCACGATGGCGAGCCCGGCGGCGAGCCCCGCGGCCAGCAGCCCGGCACTCTGGCCGAGCACGAGGCCGCCGACGCCAGCCGGCCGCGCCCCGAGCGTCAGCCGGATCGCCAGCTCGCGCCGGCGCAACGCGACGGCCCACGAGAGCAGCCCGTACACCCCGAGCGCTGACAGGAGCGCCGCGAGACCGCCGAAGAACAGCAGCAGCACCATGAGCAGTCGCGGCTCGGCGGTGCGGGCGGCGAAGCGCTCGCCCCACGTCCGCGCGGCGGCCATCGGGTTGCCTGGTGCCGCTTCCCGAAGCCCCTCGCGGACGGCCGCCAGCGCGGCGGCGCGGTCGGCGGCGCGCACGGCGATGAACACCTCCGAGAACGGGAACTGCCGCGTGCTCGCGTAGAACGCCGGCTCGGTGGTCTGGCCGAGCGGCACGTTCCGGACGTCGCGGACGATGCCGACCACCTGGAAGGGCATGCCGCCGGCAGTGTGACCGGGTGTGGCCCTGAGGTTCAGGCCGAGCGGCCCGATCGCCGTAGCCATGATCCGGATCACGGTGCCGACCTCGCGTCCCTGCGGCAGGTACCGCCGCGCGAACGACTCGTTCACGATCACGACGCCTTCGCTGTCGGGACCATCGAACGCCGTGAATGCGCGGCCGGCCACGATCTCCGCGCCCATGGCGTCGAAGTAGCCGTCGCTGGCGCTGTGCATCTGGGCCTGCGCCGCATCATCGGGCCGCGCCGGCCACGGCTGGCCGTCGAGGACGAACGACTGACGCCAGCCGATCTCGAGCGGCAGGAAGTTGCTGGCGCCGGCGGCGGTGACACCCGGCTGGCGGCGGATGGCCTCGAGGATCTGCGCGTGCGTGGCCTCCACGGGCAGCCAGCGCTCCCGCAGCGGCGTGCCCTGCGCTGCGCGGGGCACCGTGAGCTGCACGGTGGTGATCAGCACGTCGTCGGCCGACACGCCCGTCGGCGTGTCCATCATGTGGCGGACGGTCCGCACCAGGAGCACCGAGCTGACCAGCAGCGCGCAGGCGAGGGCGACCTCGGCCGCGACCAGCACGGAGTACACACGGCGGGCGCCGCGCGAGCTTCCACGTTCCCCGGACTTGAGGTCGGCCGTCACCTGGCTGCGGGCCAGCAGGGACGCGGGGACGAGCGCGAAGAACACGGTCGTGATGGCGGCCACGGCGGCACCCAGTGCCAGCGCGCGCCCGTCGAGCACGGCCTCGTCCAGGCGCGGAATCTCGACGGGCATCAGCCGCACGATGAGCGGCAGCGACACGGCGGCTGCCGCAAGACCGAGTGCGGCGCCGGCCGCCGAGAGCGTGAGCCCCTCGGTGAGCAGCTGCATGACGATCTGGCGCGGCGAGGCGCCCAGCGCGATCCGCAGGGCGATCTCCCGTTCGCGCGAGAGCGCGCGTGTCAGGAGGAGCGACGCCACGTTGAGGATGGCGATCGTCAGCAGCAGCCCGACGGCGCCGAAGAGCACCATCAGCGCCGGCCGGTAGTAGCCGAGCTGCTCGTCGAGCAGCGGCAGCAGGCGCGAGCCCCAGCCCTTGCCGGCGCTCTCGCGCGTGTTGCCGAACTCGGTATCGATCCGGGACCACAGGGCGTCCACGGCGCTCTGGGCCTGTTCGATGGTCGTCTCGTCGCCCAGCCGCGCCACCGCTTCCATGAAGTGGGCCTGGCGGCTGTGCTGGGTCATGTCCCAGGTGAGTCGCTGCCACACGTCCACGTCGTCGGGATAGTGAAAGCCGGGTGGCATCACGCCCGCGATCGTGTAGGCCGCCTCGTTGAAGAGGAGCGGCCGGCCGATGATTGAGGGGTCGCCATCGTATCGCGTGCGCCAGAGGCGATCGCTGATGACGGCGATCGGTTCGCCACGCGCGAACAGCGGACCACCCGCCGGAAAGCCCTCACCGATTGCGGGCCGCACGCCCAGCACGTCGAACAGGTTGCCGCTCACCTCGATGGTGGTGACCCGCACCGGATCCTTCCCGGGATCGGTCAGGTTGACGCCCGGGCGCCACCACGCGGCCGCGTCCTCGAACACCGGGAGCGCCCGCTGGTCCATGAAGTTGACGGGCGAGATCGGATCGTGGCTGAGCGCCTGCTCGGCATTGGTGTCCCAGATGGTCACGAGCCGATCGGGGGCCCGGTAGGGAAGGGGCCGCAGGATGACCGAGTCCACCACCGTGAACACGGTCGTCGCGGCGCCGGTACCCAGCCCGAGCACCAGCACGGTGACGATGGCGAAGGTGGGCTGGAGGCGGAACTGTCTGAGCGCCGAGGTGAAGACGTTGGCCACGGAGGGCACCCCCGGCGGGGTTGGACGGGGCAGGGCCGGGTGGGGTTGGGAGCTGTGAGAGGATCGGGACCGGATGGAGGCACCGATGGCGCGCGCGCGGATGGGATGGATGGCGGGGATGTTCGTGGCACTGGCCGCGACGGCTCCGGGGGCGCAGGCGCCCTCCGGCGCTGTCCCGCCGCCGTGGGCCTTCACGGTCAACGCACCGGCGGCGCCCGGCGGCAGCGCCCCGGCGCCCGATCCCGCGCCCCGGCGCGTCCCCGGTTCCGATCGCGCCTTCACCCTGGCCGAGACGCGGGACGCCTTCGCGCCTCCCGACTGGCACCCCGAGGCCCATCCGCCGATGCCCGAGGCCGTGGCGCACGGGCGCCGGTCCGAGATGCGGGCGTGCGGCTACTGCCACTTGCCGAATGGCCAGGGGCGTCCGGAGAACGCGTCGCTGGCCGGCCTGCCCGCGGCCTACATCATCCAGCAGATGGCCGACTTCAAGAGCGGCGCGCGCACGAGCAGCGAGCCGAAGATGGGGCCGCCCAACGCGATGATCGCGGACGCCCGGGCGGCGACGGACGAGGAGATTCGGGCGGCCGCCGACTACTTCGCGTCGTTCCCGTTCAAGCCGTGGATTCGCGTGCGCGAAGTGCGCGAGGTGCCCAGGACGCGCGTCGCGGGCTGGATGCACGTGCCCGTGTCCGGGACCGAGCCGATCGGCCGCCGTATCATCGAGGTGCCGGAGGATCTCGGCCGGACCGAGCTCCGCGACGCCTCGTCCGGGTTCATCGCCTACGTGCCGGAGGGGAGCGTGGCGGCGGGCAAGGCCCTCGTGACGACGGGCGGCAACGGGCGCACGGTCGCGTGCGGTACGTGCCACGGGCCGGGCCTCGCGGGCCTGGGGCCGGTGCCGCCCCTGGCGGGACGGTCGCCGAGCTACACGGTCCGGCAGCTCTTCGACTTCCAGCAGGGACACCGCACGGGGCCCTGGTCGCCGCTGATGGCGGCAGCCGTGGAGAAGCTGACGGTTGACGACATGCTGGCGATTGCGGCGTACACCGCGTCCCTGACGCCCTGAGGCGCGGCTCGGTGTCTCAGCGGACGACCAGCGGGCGCGTGGTGGTGGGCGAGCCGCACTTCTCGAACCAGTCAATCCCTTCGCTGACCAAGTCGAACTTCAGCGCGTAGCGCCCCGGCTGATCGGGCGCCGGCACCTCGATGTTCACCTCGGCGCTGCCCCCGGGGGGATGTCGCCGGGCAGCCACGCCCGTGCGTGATCGCGGTTGAGCATGGTGCCGTCCCCGGCCACGAGCTGCGCGCCGAGGCGCACCAGCCGCCGGCCGTAGCTGGCCTGTGCCCGGAAGGGACGCGTGGACAGGTTCCGGACGCGGGTGCGGACGGTGACGGGCTGTGCGGCACGGGCCTTCAGCGGCCATCCGGGCAGCAGCGTGCGGACGTCGATCTGCGCGCGGGGCGTCGTGCCCGGAATGGCGTTGCCCAGTCCGCTGACGTCCCAGATCTCGTGCCGGATGCGGTCGTGCCCGGCGCCCCTGGCGCGAAGCGGCGCGAGTAGGCGTCCTCGGGATGATCGGTGATTTCCCAGCACAGCCGATCCACGCCGGACTCCGCCGCGATGCGCCGCGCCTGCTCCATCTCCGCGTCCGAGTCGTTCCACGTGAAGAGGATGTAGCGCCAGTTCAGGTGCGGGACGTCGCGGCCGCTCTTCTGCTTCTCGTCGGCCATCGCGCGCAGGTTGGCCAGGGCCTTGTCGAAGTTGCCCCGCTGGCGGTAGCGGACGTAGGTGTCCTGCGAGGCGCCGTCGATGGAGAAGGTCACTTCGTCGATGCCCGAGTGCACGAGGCGCCGCGCCTTCTCCTCGGTGAGCGCCAGGCCGTTGGTGCTCGTATACAGGTAGATGTGCGGGAAGCGCGACTTGATGTACTCGCACATCTCGACGGCCTTCTTGTGCAGGAAGGCCTCGCCGTAGTTGAAGAAGTCGATCCGGACCAGCGACGGTCCGGCCTCGTCCACGGCCCGCGTGAAGACGTCCCAGTCGAGCATGCCGGCCTGGCGGGTCCGGGTGATGCCGGTCTCCGGCGCGCAGCACGACTGGAAGCACGAGATGTTGCAGGCGGCCGTGCACTCGATGTACAGCCGGCTGGGCAGCGGGCCGACGTTGACGTCGCGCTGCGGCACCGCCTCTCCGTCCGCCAGCGGCAGCTTGAGCGGGCAGTCCCCGCAGAAGTCGGCGCCGCCGGCGTTGAGATCCGTGCGCAGCTGCCGCGCGGTGGGCCCCTGCCAGATGTCGCTGATGGAGGTCGTGCGGAAGTCGCCGAGCACGCGCTTGGCGTAGGGGTCGGCGCATCCGCAGACGATGCGGCCGTCGCAGAGCATGACGGCGATCGAGTGCGGCCACGAACAGGTGTACCGGGTGGCGAGGTAGTTCTCTGACATGGTGCCGGCGCGCGCTACTTCCCCTGCAGCTTGCGCATGTAGCTCTCGAGCCGGTCGTTCTCGTACTTGACCTGGTTCAGGAACAGGCTCTCCACCAGGTAGGACTGCCGCTCCTCGTCGGACATCTGCGAGACGAGGTGGTTGATCTCGCGATTCATGTCCTCGAAGCTCCCCTTGAGGTCGTTGCGCGCGGTGACCTCGTGGAACAGGGCTTCGAGCACGGCGAGCAGGTCGCCGTCGAGTGGAATCTCGGTGCCGGTGGTGGTCTTGATGGTGCGCATGGCTAGGCCCCGAAGCTCTGGAGCGCGCTGGCCTCGTCGGGGAACATCTGGAGGAAGTTGTGCGCGCCCGTCATGGTGAGCATCGTCTCGACGCGCTTCTGCACCCCCGCGAGCCGGAGCACGCCGCCGGCAGCCGTCGTCTGCCGGTAGAGGTCCATGAGGCACCCGATCGTCGCCGAGTCCACGTAGGTGACCTTCGAGAGATCGATGAGCACCTTCCGGTCCCCGGCGGTGAGCAGGCCGCCCACGGCGCCCGAGAACTCCTGCAGCAGCGGATACATCATCCGTGTCTCGCCGATGCGGACGATGGCCACATCCTGTGAACGATCGGTCGTGAGGTTCATCCTCGTACCCCTTCGAGTTCGTCGCGCAGGCGCTGGATCTGCCGAGCCAGCTCCGTCCGCCCGCGGTTGATGCGCGATTTCACCGTGCCCTCTGGCAGGTGCAGCTTGTCGGCAATCTCCTGGTAGGAGAGCTCCTGGAGGTCGCGGAGCATGACGGCCGTGCGCAGCGTCGGCTGCAGCTCGGCCATCGCGCGGCGGAGCAGTTCGACGCGCCCGCGCTGCTCGAGTTCCGTGTAGGCGCTCGGCGTCTTGGCGGCGGGCGTCAGCGTGCCGGCGTCGATGTCGCGATCGATCGTCTCGCGCTCCTTGCGCACGCTGCGGTAGTGATCGATGCACAGGTTCCGGGACACGCTGACGAGCCAGGTCTGGAAGTTGGCGCGGCGGTCGAAGGTGTGCAGCGACTTGAAGATCTTCAGGAAGATGTCCTGCGTGAGGTCCTCGGCCTCGTCGTGCTTGCCGGTGAACTTGTACGCGATGTTGAAGACCTTGCGCCGGTGCTGCCGGACGATCTCCTCCCAGGCCTGCTGATCGCCCGCGAGGCACTTCTGGATCAAGGCGTCGATGGCGTCCGTGGGCGCGGGCGAGGGTTCTGGCATGAGGCGAGACTCACGGCCCCTGCAGGCGGTGGGCGGCCAGAATATCACGAAACCCGGGGGCGTCCGGCCGGGCGCCGCGCTATGATCGCGGGCTGATGCGCGCCAGGATTCCCGTGCCGCCGGACCACGCGGCGCCCGCCGACGCCGAGCGGCTCGAGTCGATTGCGGCCGTCGAAGGCACGCCCGCCTACGTCTACGACGCCGACGCGATCCGCACCGCCTATCGACGCCTCGACGAGGCGTTCGGCGCCGCCCCTCACGCCATCCACTACGCCATGAAGGCGAACTCCTCGCTGGCCGTCGTGCGGCTGGTGCGGTCCCTCGGCAGCGCGGCCGACGCCAACTCCATGGGCGAGGTGGACGTGGCGCTTCGCTGCGGATTCCGCCCCGCCGACATCGTCTTCACGGGCGTCGGGAAACGGGCCGACGAACTGGAGCGCGCCGTGGCGCTCGGGCTGCTCGCCATCAACGTCGAGTCGCCGGGCGAGCTCGATCGCCTCGCCCGGATCGCGGCCGATCGCGGCCAGGTGGCGCGCGTGGCGCTGCGCGTGAATCCCGACATCGATGCCCGCAGCCACCCGCACATCTCGACCGGGCTCAAGTCCAACAAGTTCGGCGTGCCCATCGAGCTCGCCCCGGCGCTCTTCCGGCAGATTGCGGAGCGCCCCTCGCTGGCCGCGGTCGGCATACACGTCCACATCGGCTCGCAGATCACCACGCTCGATCCGCTGGCGCGCGCGGCCGAAGCCGTCGTCGTCCTCGCCGGCGAACTGCGTGACGCGGGCATTGCCATCGAGCACCTCGACTTCGGCGGCGGTGTCGGCATCGCCTACGACGGCGGCGAGGCGCCCGATCCCGTCGAGTACGTCCGCCGCATCGTCGACGCGGCGTCGGGGACCGGACTGACGCTCGCCATCGAGCCGGGCCGCGTGCTCGTGGGCCACGCCGGCCTGCTGCTCACGCGCGTTGTCGACGTCAAGGCCTTTCCCGGCGCGCGCCGCTTCATCGTGCTCGACGCCGGCATGACCGAGCTGATGCGCCCGGCACTCTACGGCGCGTTCCACCGCGTCGAGCCCGTCCGCCCGAGGGCGGGCGCGCCCGTCACCGCCGACATCGTCGGACCGATCTGCGAGAGCACCGACACCTTCGGCCGCGACCGCGTCCTGCCGCCCGTGGAAGTGGGGGACCTGCTGGCGATCCGCGATGCCGGCGCCTACAGCGCGGCCATGGGGTCCAACTACCTGCGCCGGCCGCTTCCCGTCGAGGTGATGGTCGACGGGGATGCGTGGCGCGTCACGCGACGACGCCAGACACTCGACGACATGCTGGCGCTCGAGGAGAGCCTGGCGGACTAGGCGCGCCGCCCGCTCGGGCCGCGCCCCGTCGCGTCACCGGACACACGCATGCAGGGACACGTACTGGCGTTCGAAGGGCTCGACCAGAGCGGCAAGCAGACGCAGGCCGAGCGGCTGGCGGCGGGGTTGCGCGAGGAGGGACGTCGCGTCGAGTTCCTGACGTTCCCGGAGTATCCCACCGCGATCGGTCAGGAGATTGGCCGTGCCCTGCGCGGCGAGCGGGAGTACGCGCCCGATGCGCTCCAGTTGCTCTACATCGCCAACCGGTACGAGTTCAGGCCGGCGATCGAGGCCTGGCTGGCCGCCGGCGCGGTGGTGATCTGCGATCGGTACCTGGCGTCGAGCGTGGCCTACGGCGAGGCGCAGGGCCTCGACCCGGCCTGGCTCTTCGAAGTGCAGCGGTACCTGCCGCAGCCCTCGCTCACCATCCTGCTCGACATCCCGCCGGAGGTGTCGCTCGGGCGCAAGCAGGCGGCACGCGACAAGTTCGAGCGCGACCTGCCCCTGCTCGCGCGCGTCCGCGACAGCTATCGCCGGCAGGCGGCGTCGCCCGGCTGGCGCCTGCTGGACGGCGAACGCGGCGTCGAGGCCGTGGCCGCCGACGTCACCGACGCCGTTCGGGAACGGCTCGCGCGGCCGTCAGCGCCCGCACCTCGCTGACCCCGGACTCCGGAGCACACGCGCACGCGTCGAGCGTGGCCCCCGTCGTGGCCACGTCGTCCACGAGCACGACCACGCCCCCCTGCAGCGATGGCCCGAAGGCGGCCGCGCGGGAAAGCGCGAAGGCGTCCCGGACGTTGCGTCGGCGGGCGGCGGCGGTGAGCCCGACCTGCGGGGGCGTCGCGCGGACGCGCCGCAGGAGGCGGCGCACCGGCACGCCAAGTCCCGCGGCCAGCAGGTCCGCCTGGTTGAAGCCGCGCCGCCACTGGCGCGTCCAGTGCAGCGGCACCGGCACGGCCGCGGCCGCGCCCGCAGGACGTCGGTGCCGGTGTCCCGCATGCGCGCCGCCAGGCGCGGCGCGATCGAGTGGCGTCCGCCGTACTTCAGCGCGTGCACGATCGCGCGCAGCTGCCCCTCGTAGGGCCCGAGCGATCGCTGGTCGGCAACGGCCGACGGCATCCGGCGGCAGCGCGCGCACACGCCATCGGAGAGCGCCGCTGCCCGCCAGGACGGGAGCGAGGTGCCGCAGGTACGGCAGAGGGGCGGCACGAAACGCACCAGCCGCGACCAGCAGTCCTCGCACACCGCTCCGTCGAGCGGGCGGACGAGCGGCACGCCGCAGGCGGCGCACGGCGGATCGAACAGCCGCGAGACGAACAGGTCGGCGAGGGCGCGCGCTCACCGCCACGGCCGTCCTCGCGCGCGTGTGGCTTCGCGTTCGCCCGCGTGCGACGCGGTCGGGCCCGATGGCCGCGGCGGGCGGCCGGCTGCGCGCCGCGCGTCAGGCGTGGCGGGTGTCGGCGCGGGGCGGGGGCGTGTCCTCGATGAGAATCGGCTTCGCGGTGCCCCACAGGCGTTCGAGGCCGTAGAAGGCCCGTGCCGACGGAGAGAACACGTGCACGACGAAGTCGAAGTAGTCGAGCAGCACCCACTCGGCGCGCCGGTACCCTCGATGTTCGACGGCCGCACCTGGGGCGGCCTGAGCGCCATCTCCACCGCATCGGCGATCGCGTGCACCTGCCTCCCCGTCGCGCCCGTGGCGATGACGAAGAAGTCCGTGAACGCCTCGCTCTTCCGCAGGTCCAGGACCACCACGTCGGTCGCTTTCCTGCCGAGTGCCGCGTCCACGGCCAGGTCGATGGCCTTCGGCAGGCGCGGACGACGGGCGGACGGCTTGGCGCTGGCGGCGGCGCGCGGACGGCGAGGGCTAGGCGTGCTCATGCAAAGGCAACTCCAGGGACGGACGAGGACGGCCGGCGAGCCCGCGCTCGCAGGTCAGGCATACAGGCGATGCTCGCGGATGCTCGCCGACCGGCCGGGGCACCAGGTCGTCGAGCGATGCGCCAGTGGCGGCGCGCTCGCGAATTTCGGTGGACGAAATATCAGGCGTGCTGGCGTTCACCAGGTAGATCGAGGGACCGGCCGGCACATCGGGCGCGTCGAGACGGGACGCGCCGAGGTCCACCATGCGGGTCGCCAGCCCGGGCAGTCGTGCCTTCAGGGCTGCGAAGCTCGTACCCGGTCCGGGCAATCACCACGAAGTGCGCGAGATCCAGCACGTCCGGGTAGTGCCGCCAGGATGCAATTTCCGCAAACGCATCGGCTCCCGTGATGAAGAAGAACTGCGACGCCGGGAACTCCGCGCGGAGTGTCGTCAGCGTGTCGAACGTGTACGACGCACCGCCACGGCGAAGCTCGACGTCCGACACGTCCCAGCCGGGCGTTGCCGCCACGGCCAGCGTCGTCATCTGCACCCGATGATACCCGGATGCGCGCGGCCTGTCAGGCCGGTGCGGCGGGACGCTGGACGGGATGAAGCGGACGCCGTCGAGCCGGAGCGCGTCCTGCGCCGCCCGGGCGGCGGCCAGGTGTCCGAGATGAATGGGGTCGAACGTCCCGCCGAGCAGCCCGACGCGGCCGCTCATGCCTCGAGCGAATCCTCGTCGGCGGCGGACAACGCCAGCTCGGCCGCGCGACCCTCGGCCACGGGCGTCCACAGGGCCTCGAGCAGCGGAGCGAGGCCTTCGCCGGACACCGCCGAGATGGCAAAGAACGGCAGTTTCAGTGCGCGCGCGCGCTTCTTCAGCGCCTTGACGCGGTCCGGCTCGTCCACGGCGTCCAGCTTGGTGGCGACCACCACCTCGGGCTTCCGCGTCAGCGAGGCGTCGTAGAGCCGCAGCTCGCGGCGGATGGTGTCGAAGTCCTCCACGGGATCGCGGCCCGACTCACTCGAGACGTCAACCAGGTGCGCCAGGACCTTGGTCCGCTCGATATGGCGCAGGAACTGGTGCCCGAGCCCATGGCCTTCGTGCGCGCCCTCGATCAGGCCGGGCACGTCGGCGACGACGAAGCTGCGCTCGTCGCTGAGGGTGACGACGCCGAGGTGCGGCGTCAGGGTGGTGAAGGGGTAGTGGGCGATCTTGGGCTTGGCCGCCGAGATCCGCGAAATGAGCGTGCTCTTGCCGGCGTTGGGGTAGCCGACCAGTCCGACATCGGCCAGCAGCTTGAGCTTGAGCTGCAGCTGCGCCTCTTCGCCGGGCTCGCCGGGCTGCACCTTGCGCGGCGCGCGGTTGGTGGAGGTGGCAAAGTGCGCGTTGCCGAGTCCGCCGCGCCCGCCCTTGACGACCCGGACCCGCTGTCCCACCTCGGTGAGGTCGGCCAGCTCGCTGAGGTCGTCCGAACCGGCGTCGCGCACGAGCACGGTCGTCCCGACGGGCACCGGCACCTCGAGGTCACGGCCGTTGCGGCCATGGCGATTGGAGCCCTGGCCGTGGCCGCCGCGCTGCGCCTTGAACTCGGGGTTGTAGCGGAAGTGGACCAGCGTATTGCGGTGCGGGTCGGCGACGAGGAAGACGGATCCGCCGGACCCGCCGTCGCCGCCGTCGGGACCGCCCCGCGGCACGAACTTCTCGCGACGGAAGCTCATGCAGCCGCGGCCACCGTCGCCGGCCTTCACGTGGATGTCGGCTTCGTCGACGAACATGGAGGGCGACCGGGGCGAAGGCGCGGGGCCTTCGTCCCTACTCGACGGGCAGGACGGAGATGAAACGGCCGCGGGTGCCGTGGTCTTCGAACTTCACGCGGCCGGCCACCTTGGCGAACAGCGTGTCGTCCTTGCCGAGGCCCACGTTCTGGCCGGGCTTGAACTTGCGGCCACGCTGGCGCACCAGGATCGACCCGCCGGTGACGACGTTGCCGTCGAAGCGCTTGACGCCCAGGCGCTGCGCGTTGGAGTCGCGCCCGTTTCGAGAACTGCCCTGTCCCTTTTTTGATGCCATGGTCTGACGCCTACGCCTGGATGTCGGTGATGCGCACGCGGGTCAGGTAGCTGCGGTGCCCCTGGGTCCGGCGATACTGCTTGCGGCGCTTCTTCTTGAAGACCCGCACCTTCTTGCCCCGGTCGGTGCGGTCGATCACGCCCATGACCTTGGCGCCGTCGACGAACGGGGCGCCGGTGAGCACGTCGCCCGCGTCCTTGCCGACGAGGAGCACCTGCTCGAAGGACACTTCCGCGCCCGCTTCGCCCGTGTGGCCGTCGACGGCGATGATCGCGCCGGGCTCGACGCGGAACTGGCGGCCGGAGGCCTGGATAATCGCAAACACGGTTCTACTCCGCTTCAAATGGACGCGCCTCGGTCAGCTGCCGCCGGGGCGCAGGAACCCCAAAGTCTAGCACGGAACGGCCGGGCAGGGTCAGGCCCGGTCGTGCCCCGGCGTCCAGCAACGATTCCCCCAGCGACCCACACGGGCCCGGACCCGTATGGGGCGGGGCGGTGCAGATCCGGGCAACCGCGCCGGCCGCCCTGCTACTTCAGGAGCACACGGCTTCCGCGGATCTTCTGGGCGCTCAGCGTGTTCAGGAAGGTCGGGAGCAGGCGGTCCATCAGCTCGAAGTACGAGGAGAGGGCGGGCGTCTGCTGCTCGGAGTTGTAGAGGATCTCTTCCCGGAACGACTCGCTGTAGAGCTGTTCGCCCGTGCGCCCGTCGATGAAGACGAACGTCGGCCGCAGGATGTAGCCCTTGCGCTCCATGTAGGCGCGGACCGGGACGACCTGCCGGCGCCCGAAGGAGTCGTACTGCTCCTGCTCCCGCTGCACGAACCCGGATCGCTGGTGCGGCACGAACAGCACCGACCCCGTCACGATGAGCGGCTGCTCGTGTTCCTCGCCCACCCGCTTCCAGTACGCGGCGTCGTCGAAGACCTTCGCGTAGAGGTCGAGGCTGCGCTCGTCGGTGACGGCCGGCAACTGGCCCGGCTCGGGCTCGGGAGGCGGCTCGGCGCCCGGCGCGGGCGGCGGAGGCGGCGGCGGTTCGACCTCCTCGAGCGCCTTCTCGGCGAGGGCGACCGTGTCGGCGTCGACTACGCGCAGGATGTTCTTGTTGCGGAGCTGACTGCGGATCAGCCGCACCGTCTCCATGTTCGCGTCGACATCGTCGTTGGCGCCGGCGAGGAAGCCGGCCACGTAGACGCGCTGGAAGGGCGTCACGTCGAGCTTGGGGGCGATGGGCGTCTCGATCGGAATCTCGAGATAGCCGCCCCCGCCGCAGCTCGCCAGCGCGATGGCCAGCAGGGCGGCGGTGCTAGCGCCCGCGATCTTTCTGGGCCGCTCGGTCATTGAGTTCCTTGAACAGGTCGAAGTTCTGCTTGATGAGCGCGTTGTTGGGCTCGAGCGCCATGGCCTTCTCGTAGGCCGCCCGCGCCTTGTCCAGCTCGCCTTCCTGCTCATAAGCCACCGCCAGGTTGTTGAACGCGGGCGCGTAGGTCGGGTCGATCTGGGTGGCACGCTCCCACCGGTAGATCGCCTCCCGCCACAGTCCGCGCTGCGCTACCTGGACGCCGAACTCGACCTGCGCCTTGGCATCGCCGCGCTGGTCGGCCCACGACGGAGTCGACGAGATCAGCAACAGCGCCACGGCGAGCGTCAGATAGCGGGCAGGCATTGGCTCTCTCGGCCACTATAGCTACTCCCCAGAGGGAGCGGCAAGCGAATTGCCGCTGCAGCGCACGCCCCGCCGGTGTAGTCTGGTCGAACGAGGTCGCGGGCGCCGGCAGGAGCATGTCGGCATGTGCGATGTCTGCCTCACCTCCGGCGCTGCCGGGTTTCCCGAACGCCTCCGAACCATTCCCGACGCACCGCGAGCCCTCTGGATTCGCGGGCGGCCCGATGCGCTCCCCGTTCCCGGCCATCCTGCCCTGGCCATCGTCGGCTCGCGCACGGCCACCCGTGACGGCCTCGACCTGGCGCGGCACCTGGCGTTCGGCCTCGCCGGCGCCGGCGTCACCGTCGTGAGCGGCCTGGCGCGCGGCATCGACGGCGCGGCTCATCGCGCCACCCTCGATGCCGGCGGCCGCACGGTGGCGGTGCTGGGGTCGAGGCTCTCCCGGCTCTACCCGCGGGAGCACGCCGGTCTGGCGGCCGACATCGCGCAGCAGGGGGCGGTGGTGTCCGAATGCCCGCCGGACACCGCCCCGCACGCCGGCCTGTTCCCGAGGCGCACCGCCTGATTGCGGGCCTGGCCGATGCCGTCGTCATCGTCGAGGCGCCCGAGAAGAGCGGCGCGCTCATCACGGCGACCGCGGCGCTCGACCAGGGCAAGGACGTGATGGTCGTGCCCGGGCGCGTGGCCGGCCAGCGCAACCGTGGCGGGCACCTGCTGATCCGCGACGGGGCAAAGATCGTGGAGTCTGCGGACGATATCCTGCAGGAGATGGGCTGGTCTCCGGCCGCTCGCGGCTCGGAGGAATGCCCGGAAGTGATTGAATTCACGGTAGATGACGCCGTGCGGGAAACGGGCTGGACCCCCGCCGCGGTGCTGGCGCGCCTGGCCGAGCTGGAGCTGGCCGGCCAGGTGCGGCGCGTCGGGGCTGCCCGATTCGTGCGCCCCGGAGGGCGCATGCTAACGTAGTCTGCTCAGTCGTATCGCAATGGCCAAGCCTCTCGTCATCGTCGAATCACCGGCCAAGGCTCGCACCCTGGCCCGCTTCCTCGGGAAGGACTACCGGGTCGAGGCGAGCTATGGACACGTCCGCGACCTGCCGGAATCGGCCGCCGAGGTGCCCAAGGAGATCAAGGGCAAGCCCTGGGGCCGTCTCGGCGTGGACACCGACGGACGGTTCACCCCGTACTACGTGGTGCCGGCCGACAAGAAGAAGTACGTCACCGCACTGAAGGCGGCGCTCAAGGAGGCCTCCGAGGTCATCCTGGCCACGGACCCCGACCGCGAGGGCGAGTCCATCAGCTGGCACCTCAAGGAGATCCTGAAGCCGAAGGTCAAGGTCCGGCGCATCGTCTTCCACGAAATCACGGAGGACGCCATCCGGCACGCGCTCAGCGAGGCGCACGAGGACGTGGACGAGAATCTGGTCCGCGCCCAGGAAAGCCGCCGCATCCTCGACCGCCTGTACGGCTACACGCTGTCGCCCGTCCTCTGGAAGAAGGTGCAGACCGGACTCAGCGCCGGGCGGGTCCAGAGCGTCGCCGTCCGCCTCATCGTCGAGCGCGAGGAGGAGCGGCTGGCGTTCCGGTCGGCCGCGTACTGGGACATCGAGGCCACGCTGCGCGCCGACGGACGCGATTTCTCGGCGACGCTGGTGCGTGTGTCGGGAGAGCGGCTGGCCACCGGCAAGGACTTCGACAGCCGCGGGCAGCTCACCGGCAAGGTGCGCCACCTGCGGGATCAGGCGTCCACCGACGCCTTGCGTGAGGGCCTCATGCGGGGCCTGCCGTGGACGGTCACCTCGGTCGAGGAAAAGCCGTTCACCCAGCGCCCGGCGCCGCCCTTCACCACGTCGACGCTGCAGCAGGACGCCAACAGGAAGTTCGGGTTCTCGGCCGAGCGCACGATGCAGGTGGCCCAGCGGCTGTTCCAGGGCGTAGACATCGGCGGGGGCGATCTCGAAGGCCTCATCTCCTACCACCGCACCGACTCCACCACGCTCAGCGACAAGGCGCTGACCGAGGCCGGGCATGCGGTCACGGAGATGTACGGCGCCGACTACTACAAGGGCAAGCGGCAGTACCAGACGAAGGTCCGCAACGCCCAGGAAGCGCACGAAGCCATCCGGCCCACGGACTTCAAGCGCACGCCCCAGATGCTCGAAGGCATCCTCGAAGGCGATGAACTGCGCGTCTACGACCTGATCTGGAAGCGCGCGATCGCGTCGCAGATGAGCGAGGCGCGGCTGCTGCGCACGACGGTCGAGATCACGGGCCGGACGCCCTCCGGCGACGACGGCATCTTCACCGCGAGCGGCAAGGCCATCGAGTTCCCCGGCTACCTGCGCGCCTACGTCGAGGGGAGCGACGATCCGTCCGCGGAGCTCGACGAGCGCGAGACGCTGCTCCCGAAGCTCTCGGTGGGCGATCGCGTCGAGGCCCCGGATCGGGTGGACGCCGCGGTCATCGCGGTCAAGGTCGAGTCCAAGGGGCACGAGACCTCGCCGCCGGCGCGGTTCACGGAAGCCTCGCTGGTGAAGCGGCTCGAGGAGGAGGGCATCGGTCGCCCGTCCACCTACGCACCGACCGTGGCGACGATCCAGCGGCGCGGCTATGTCTCGCGCCAGGGCAAGGCCCTCGTGCCGAGCTTCACCGCCTTTGCCGTCACACGCCTGCTGCGGGAGCATTTCGGCGACTACGTGGACATCGGCTTCACCGCCGAGATGGAGCAGATCCTCGACGAGATCTCGAACGGCGAACGTGAATGGCTCGACTTCATCCAGGAGTTCTACCGCGGCGACGGCAAGCACCACGGTCTGGAGAACCTGGTCGAGGAAAAGGGCCAGGCCATCGACTACCCGGTGGTGGACGTCGGCGTTGACCCCGAGACGAGCCTGCCGATCCGCGTGCGCATCGGCCGCTACGGGCCGTTCCTGCAGATGGGCGAGTCCAGCGACGAAGGGCCGCGCGCGTCGCTGCCCGACGATCTCGCGCCGGCGGACCTGACGCTGGAGAAGGCCATCGCCCTGCTCAAGGCCAAGGCGCAGGGACCGCGGTCGCTGGGACAGGACCCCGCGACAAACCTGCCGGTGACGTGATGCACGGCCGCTTCGGCGCCTACGTCCAGCTGGGCGAGACTCCGGAGCGGGGATCGCCCGAGAAGCCGCGGCGTGCCTCGCTCGGCCGCGACCATACCGAGGACACCGTCACGCTCGCCGACGCGCTCAAGCTGCTGTCGCTGCCGCGCGAGCTCGGCACGGGCGACGACGGCGAGGCCATTGTCGCCAACATCGGCCGCTTCGGGCCCTACGTGAAGCAGGGCTCCGAGTTCCGTTCCCTCGACGCGAGTGACGACGTCTACACGGTGTCGCTCGAGCGCGCGAAGGAGCTGCTCGCCCAGCCCAAGAAGTCGATGCGCCGGCAGCGTGCCGCGCCGAAGGAACTGAAGGCGCTGGGCGCACACCCCGAGAGCGGCGAGCCCGTGCGCATCCTGGACGGCCGCTATGGTCCCTACGTCACCGACGGTACGACCAACGCGTCGCTGCCCAAGGGCACCGCGCCGGAATCGGTGACGCTCGAGCAGGCGCAGGAACTGCTGGCGGCCCGTGCCGGCACGTCCAAGCGGCCTCGCGCACGGAAGGCCAAGGCGGCGCCGTCGCGCGGACGCAAGAAGGCCCGCGCGTCCGCCTGACGCGCGCACGGGCACGACACACGGCTGGAGGCGATCGGCGGTGATGCATGTGATCGGCGGCGGCCTCGCCGGGTCCGAGGCGGCCTGGCAGGCGGCCGAACTCGGCGTCGACGTCGTGCTGCACGAGATGCGGCCGGTCCGGCCGACGGCCGTGCACCAGACGGACGGACTCGCGGAGCTCGTCTGCAGCAACTCCTTCCGCGGCGACAAGCTCGACAACGCCGTCGGCCTGCTGAAGGAAGAGATGCGCCGGCTCGGGTCGGTGATCATGCGCGCGGCCGATCGTGCGCGCGTACCGGCCGGCGCCGCCCTCGCGGTGGACCGGCTCGTGTTCTCCCGCGAGGTGACCGCCCGCCTCGAGGCGCATCCACGGATCACGATCGTCCGCGAGGAGATCGCGCAGGTGCCCGAACCGGCCGGCACCCACGCACCCGTCATCGTCGCCACGGGGCCCCTCACCTCCGACGCGCTCTCCGCCGACATCCAGCGGCTCGTCGGCGCCGAGCACCTGTCGTTCTACGACGCCATCAGCCCCATCGTGCTGGCCGAGACGATCGACCGGTCGAAGGTGTTTCGCGCGTCACGCTGGGACCGCAGCGTGTGGGCCGCCCCCCCGGCGCCAGACGCCGATGCGAGCGAACCGGCTCCAGGGCCCTCCGTCGGGTGCGCGGCCGAGGAGCGCTCGGCGTCCGAGTCCGGCGACTATCTGAACGGCCCCTTCACGCGCGAGGAGTACGACGCCTTCTACGACGCCCTCACCGGATCCGAGTCGGCGACCGTGCACGACTTCGACAGCGCGACCTTCTTCGAGGGCTGTCTGCCCATCGAGGTCATGGCGCATCGCGGCCGCGACACGCTGCGGTTCGGCCCGATGAAGCCCGTGGGCTTGCAGGACCCGCGGACCGGCCGCGTGCCGCACGCCGTCGTGCAGCTGCGGCAGGACACGCTTGCCGGCGACCACTTCAGCCTCGTCGGGTTCCAGACGCAGATCAAGTGGGGCGACCAGGCGCGCGTCCTGCGGATGATCCCGGGCCTGGAGCAGGCGGAGTTCGTCCGTTTCGGCATGGTCCACCGCAACACGTACATCTGCGGGCCGCGCGTGCTGCGGCCGACGTGGCAGGTCCGCGGCCGTGATGCCCTGTTCTTCGCGGGACAGGTGTCGGGTGTCGAGGGCTACGTGGAGTCGGCGGCCTCGGGCCTGCTGGCCGGGCTGAACGCCGCGGCGCTGGCATTGGGCCGTCAGCCGCGCACGCTGCCGCGCACGACGGCTATGGGGGCGCTGGCCCACTACGTGTCGCACGCGGACCCCGACCACTACCAGCCGAGCAACATCACGCACGGCATCATGGAGCCGCTGGCCCAGCCGCCGCGCGACAAGGCGCGACGCAAGGCCCTGGTGGCCGAGCGGGCGCTGGCCGACCTGGACGCGTGGATGGGAGAGGCGGCCCTGAGCCGCTAGGGCCCACCGGATGCCGCCTCGCCGACCCGGAACCAGGCGCGGGCTCCTCACGCGAGGGGACACGCCTGAGACGCCCAGCACCCTCCGGGATCACCTGAAGGCGTTCCTCGACTTCCTGGAGCTCAACCGGAACCTCTCGGCGCACACCGTGCGTGCCTACGAGTCGGACGTCTCCCAGTACCTGGCCTGGCTGGCGGCGGATCGCGGCGTTCGCATTTCCGGCTTGTCCACGCGCGACCTCGACGGCACCGGCCTGCGGAGCTGGGTCGCGTCGCTCAACAAGGCCGACCAGGCGCGTGCCACCGTCGCGCGCAAGCTGTCGGGCGTCCGGGCTTTCGTCGATTACCTGCGCCGCGAGGAGGTGATCGACGCGGATCCAACCACGGCCGCTGTCGCCCCTCGCCTGGACAAGACCATCCCGGTGCATCTCACCGAGGCCGAGATGACGGCCCTGCTCGAGGGCATCGACACCGCCACGCCGCTCGGCCGCCGCGATCGGGCCATGTTCGAGCTCTTCTACGCCTCCGGGCTGCGCCTGAGCGAGCTCGTCGGCGTGGACGTCGAGGACGTCGATCTCGGGTCCCGGCTCGTGCGGGTGCTCGGCAAGGGCGGGCGCGAGCGCGTGATTCCGTTCAACCGGACCACGGCGGCCGCGATCCGGACGTGGCTCGCGGATCGCATGACCATCGTTCGCGTGGCTGGGGGCGGGAGGGCGGAATCGGCCGCCGCGAAGCGGCAGTCGAGGGACCGCGGGCGCCGGCGCCGCGAGGATCCCCTCTTCGTCAACGCCCGCGGCGGGCGCATCACGGGGCGCAGCGTCGATCGGATCCTGCGCCGCTACGTCGCGCAGTGCAGCGCGCGCACCGGCATCAGCCCGCACGCCCTGCGCCACTCCTTCGCCACGCACCTGCTGCAGCACGGGGCCGACCTGCGTGGCATTCAGGAACTCCTCGGGCACGCACGCATCAGCACGACCGAGCGGTACACGCACGTGAACACCGCCGAGCTGATCGAGGTGTACCGGCAGGCCCACCCGCGTGCGCGGCGCGCACGCGGCGGAGACGGGGATCCGGGATCCTCGCCCGGCGATTGACCTACGCGGTGATCGCCAGCCGCCGCTTCGGCAGCTCGATGCTGAGCGTCTTGATCTTGTAGTTCATGACCCGCGGGCTGATGCTCAGCAGGTCGGCGGCGTCCTTCTGGACCCAGTTGGCCATCTTCAGGGCTTCGACCAGCGCCTGCCGCTCGATCTCCTCGAGCGGGATGCCCGTTGGCGGAATGCGCACCGCCGACGCCTCGCGGCTGGATCCGGGCGTTTGTGACGCGTCCCCGAGGTGCAGGTCGTCGGACGTGATGACGCCGTTCTCGGCCAGGAGCGCCGCGCGCTCGATGGCGTTCTCAAGCTCGCGGATGTTGCCGGGCCAGTTGTAGCGGAGCAGGAGCTTCTGCGCCTCGGGATCGAGGCCGTCCAGCCGCTTCTTGAGCTCGTTGCCGTAGCGGCGCAGGAACGACGTGGCCAGCGCCAGGATGTCCTCCTTGCGCTCGCGCAGCGGGGGCGTCTCGATCGACACCACGTTGAGCCGGTAATACAGGTCCTCGCGGAACGCGCCGGCCGCCACCATGGCCGGGAGGTCGCGGTTGGTGGCCGCGATGAGGCGCACGTCCACGCGGATGGTCCGGGTGCCGCCCAGGCGCTCGAACTCGTGCTCCTGGAGCACGCGCAGGATCTTGGCCTGCGTGCTCGGGCTCATGTCGCCGATCTCGTCGAGGAACAGCGTCCCACCGTCGGCCTGCTCGAAGCGTCCGATGCGCTGGCGGTCGGCTCCGGTGAAGGCGCCCTTCTCGTGGCCGAAGAGCTCCGACTCCAGCAGGTTCTCCTGGAGCGCCGCGCAGTTGACCTTCACGAAGTTGCGGGATGCCCTGAGCGAGTTGTGGTGAATGGCGCCGGCGATGAGCTCCTTGCCGGTGCCCGTCTCACCGTGAATCAGCACCGTCGAGTTGCTCTTGGCCACCTTGCGGACCACGGTCAGCACCCGCTGCAGCGCCTCGCTGTTGCCGACGATGCGCTCGAAGTCGTAGCTCTCCTGCTGCTCGTTGCGCAGGTAGTCGAGTTCGTGCCGGAGCCTCTTGAGCTCCAGCGCCTTCTCGATCTTGACCTCCATCTCCTCGATCTCGAAGGGCTTCTGGACGTAGTCGAACGCCCCGCTCTTCATCGCCTCGACGGCGGTGTTCACCGTGCCGAACGCCGTCATCAGGATGACGGAAACCGTGGGGTGCAGCGACTTGGTCGTCCGCAGCACGTCGAGCCCGTCGGACCCGCCCATCTTGAGGTCGCTCACGACCACGTCGAAGTAGCTCTCGTGCAGGCGTTCGAGCGCCGCATTGCCGTTCGAGGCTTCCTCCACCTCGTGGCCGGCGGCCGACAGCGCCAGGGACAGGCCGCGTCGGAGCGCGTCGTGATCGTCTGCAACCAGAATGCGTGCCATGAAAGATGCCTCGTCGTACCGTCAGTGGGAGGGCTCGACCGGCAGCGTCACGCGGAAACACGTGCCGCCACCAGCCGTGCTCGCCAGGTCGATGCGCCCCTCGTGCGCGTCGACGATCTTGCGGACAATGGCCAGCCCCAGGCCGGAGCCTGGGGCTTGGTGGTGAAGAAGGGCTGGAAGATCTTCTCGACGCGGTCCTCGGGAATGCCGGGACCGTTGTCGGTCACGTCCACGACGACGCTCGGCACCGCGTGCTGCGTGTCGGGAACGAGCGCGCCCTGCTCGGCGGTCACCGCCGCGCGCGCCACGATCCGGACCTCTCCGGTGCCTTCCAGCGCCTGGTAGGCGTTGATGATCAGGTTGGCGAACACCTGCGTGAGCTGCAGCCGGTCGGCCCGGATGCCCGGGAGATCGTCGGGCACGCGCAACTGCACCGTCGACTCGCCGCGCTTCGTCTGGCTGTCCGCCAGCGCCACCGCACTGGTGAGCGGCTCGATGAGCAGCGTCCGCTCCACCTGCAGCCGCACCGGGCGCACGAAGTCGAGGACTTCCTGCACGATGGCGTTCGCCATCTTGGCTTCGTTGATGATGTCGGCGACCAGTGCCTGCGCGTCGGGGTTGTCGGGCGTCTTGCGGCGGACGAGGCCCGCCAGCACCTCGATACCCGCCAGCGGGTTCTTAATCTCGTGCGCCATCACCGCCGCCATCTCGCCGACGGCCGCGAGGCGGTCGCGCAGCCGCTCCCGCTCCTCCATCTGCTCGACGTAGGTGAGGTCCTTGAAGAACATCGCCGCGCCGATCACCTCGCCGGCAGGCGTCCGGACCAGCGACAGGCTGTAGCCGACCACCGTGTCCGTCGACTTCATCCGGATCTCGGCGCGGCTCGGCAGCGTCGGGCGGTCGAAGACCCCGCTCAGGACGCGAAGGATGTCGGAATGCTCCCCGAGCACGTGCTCGAAGCGCTGGCCCGTGTAGTCCGCGGCGGGCAGACGGAAGAGGCGGAGCGCCTCCTCGTTGAGCACGACGATGCGGCCATCGCAATCGATGGCCAGGACCCCGCTCCGCATGTTGGAGACGAGGCAGCGGAAGAAGTCCGCCGATACGGTCTTGTTCGAGGCGCGAGAGTTGGCCGATGGCATCCGGATTCCGTCCTCCCCCCAAGGGCAAACGGCATGCCCTCGGCAGGGGGGGCGCCGTACGCTCTAAGTGCTTGGGATTACAGAATTTGGATTATTGACCGGAAGCCTCGCGACTTACAAAATCGTTATCCGCTAACCGTTTTGTTCGAGTTCGGTGGTCAGCATCTCCCACTGCGCGAGCAGTTCGCCCACCTTCCACATGAGGGCCTGGTGCTCGTCCACGGTTGACTTCCCGCCGTCGGCCGAGGCGTACTGGCCGGGTCGGCCATCTTCGTCTCGAGGGACTTGATGGCCTGTTCGGCCTCCGCGATGCGCCCTTCCAGATCTGAAATCCGGCCCTCGGGGCCTTCCGAGCCTTGGTCCGTTTCCGCTCCTCGGCCTCCTCCCGCTTCCGCGCCGCGTAGTCCTGCTGCGGGGGCGCCGGCAGGCGCGCCGGCTGGCGTGGGGCCGACGCCGGGGTGGCGGGGCCCGGCCCGGCGACCGGGGCGGCAGGCGAGGCGGCGGATGGGCGCGCGGCCGGGCTGGCGCCCGCGGCCAGTTGACGCTGGTGCCAGAGGAAGGCCTCGTAGCCGCCCGGGTAGGGCACGGCGTCGCCACCGCCCACGTCGATCACCCTGGTCGCGAGGCGGTCCACGAAGTACCCGGTCGTGCGAGACGAAGATGAGCGTGCCGCCGTAGTCCGCCAGCGCGTCCGAGGAGCACCTCCTTCGAGTCGATGTCCAGGTGGTTGGTCGGCTCGTCGAGCAGGAGGGTGTTGGAGGGGCGGAGCAGCATCCGCGCCACGGCCAGCCGCGTGCGCTCGCCGCCCGACAGCACCCCGGCCTTCTTGTAGACGTCGTCGCCGGTGAAGAGGAAGCCGCCCAGGATGTTGCGGATGGCGGGGACCATGGCGTTCGAGGAACCGTCGGCGAGCGTCTCACACCGTCAGGGCCGGGTCGAGCCGTGTCGCCTCGTCCTGCGCGAAATGCTGCATGACGACCTGATGGCCCTCGATGCGCTCGCCATCGTCAGGCGACTCGGCGCCCGAGAGGAGCCGCATCAGCGTGGACTTGCCCGCGCCGTTGTGCCCGACCAGGGCGATGCGGTCGCCGCGCTCGATGTGCAGGTCGATGGACCGCAGCACCACCTTGTCGCCGTACGCCTTGCGGGCGTGCTTCAGCTCGAGCACGACGCGACCGCTCTTGGACGCGGCCGGGAACTGGAAGTGGATGCGCTTCCGCTCGGGCGGCACGTCCAGCCGTTCGACCTTCTCGAGCATCTTGATGCGGCTCTGCACCTGTGCCGCCTTCGTCGCCTGGTAGCGGAAGCGGTTGATGAACGCCTCGACCCGCTCGATCTCCTCGTCCTGTCGCCGCTTCGCGTCGCGCAGGCGCTCGAGCCGCGCGTCGCGCTCGGCGAGGTAGGCGGTGTAGTTGCAGTGGTAGTCGGTGATGGTCTTCAGCGACAGGTCCGCGATGCGCGTGACCACCGCATCCAGGAAGTACCGGTCGTGCGAGACGACGATGACGGAGTGCGGGTAGGCGGTCAGGTACTCCTCGAGCCAGTTGCGCGCATCGAGGTCGAGGTGATTGGTCGGTTCGTCGAGCAGCAGCAGGTCGGGCGCGCGCAGCAGCAGCTTGGCCAGGGCCAGCCGCATCTGCCAGCCGCCCGAGAGGTGCTCGGCCATGTCGCCGAACCGAGCCGGCTCGAACCCGAGCCCGGTGAGGACGGTCGAGACCTTGAGGTCCATCTGGTAGCCGTCGGCGACGCGGAAGCGGTCCTGCAGATCCGAATAGCGCTGCAGGATGGCGTCGTGATCCGCCTCGGGCACGGCGGCGTCCGCCAGCCGCCCCTCGAGGTCGTGCATCTCCGCCTTCATCTCGACCAGGTGCGCGAGCGCCTGTGTCGCTTCGTCCACGATGGAGCGGCCGCGGTGCGACAACCCATCCTGCGGCAGGTAGCCGATCGTGAGGGCGTTGGGCTTCTGGACGGCGCCGGTATCGGGCTCGTCGAACCCGGCGAGCATCTTGAGCAGCGTAGTCTTGCCCGCGCCGTTGGGCCCGCACAGGCCGACCCGATCACGGTCGCCGACCTGCCAGGTCACGGTGTCGAGGAGAACGCGGCCGCCGAAGGCCTTGGAGAGGGATTGCAGCTGGATCATGGCGCGGATGGCGCCGGGCAGGGACGTCGCACCTGCCGCGGCATGGCCAGGGGCGCCGGGCGCCCGGGGCTCGAGGCCCTCAATTGTACCCGGCACCCACGGCGGCCCCGTGGACGGCGAACGCGGGGGCTACTCGCCGAGCGCCTTGGCGGCGGCCGCCAGCACCTGGGGCACCCGGAAGGGCTTGGTGAGGTAGCCGGCGACGCCCAGGTTCACGGCCTCGATGGCGCTGGCCTCGGTGGAGAAGCCCGTGATGATGATGACGGGGAGGTCGGCCTTGAGGCGCTTGGCCTCGCGAATCAGCGACAACCCGTCCATGCCGGGCATCTTGAGGTCGGCGATCAGCAGGTCGTAGTGGCCCAGCCGCAGCCGTTCGACGCCCGAGCGCCCGTCGGGTGCCGTATCCACGTCGTACTCGGCCAGCGCCAGGGTCTTGGACAGCAGTTCCCGGATGCTCCCCTCGTCGTCCACGACGAGGATGCGGGGCCGGCCGACGCGGGGCTGGGGCTTGTCGGCCTCTGCCACGGCGGGCCGGTCGCTGCGCGGACGCTGGGAATCGAGCCAGGCATCGATGTCCCGCTTCCGGAACCGCCACTGGCGGCCGACACGGACGGCCGGAATCTTGCCCGCCTTGATCAGGCGGTACACCGTGCGGAGATTGACCTGGAGATTCTCCAGTACTTCTTCCGTCGTGAGAAAGATCTCGTCGTTGGGGAAGTTTATGGCCACTAAGTATCTCTGAGTCCGCTAGTTTACCCGTTTTGCCCTCCGGGCGGAACGCCGGATTGCGCAGAGATTGCCGAAGGGGCGGGATGGCCGCACCCGGGCGTTTCCCGACTTTCGCGGCCCCCCCGCCGTCTTAGAGAATGAGAGCGAGAGAGAAACCCGGGTTGCTCCCGCACATGGCGTGGACGGATGAGGAACTCGTCGCCAGGACGGTGGCGGGGGATACGGACAGCTTCAACCAGCTGGTCAAACGCTGGGAACGGCCGATTTTTGCCCTGGCGTACCGGGTGATCGGGCGCGACGAGGACGCACGCGACGTTTGCCAGGAGACGTTCCTGCGGGCGTTCAGGGCGCTGCCGGGGTTCAAGGGGCAGGCCAAGTTCTCCTCCTGGCTGTACCGCATCACCCTCAACCTGTGCCGGGACTGGATGCGGCGGCAGAAGCGCACCCCGGTCGTCCAGGCGCCCGAAGGCATCGACATCGTCGAACTGGCGGCCGAGCAGGGGCCGGTCGAGTCGATCGAGGAACTGGTGGCGCGGCGGCAGCTGAGCACGGCGGTCGCCGCGGCCATGGAAACGCTGCCCGACGAACAGCGCACGGCCATCATCCTGAAGGAGTACCACGGCCTGACCTTCCAGGAGATTGCCGACCTGCAGGGGTGTCCGCTGAGCACCGTGAAGACCCGCCTCTACCAGGGGCTGAGCGTGCTGCGCCGGGCGCTGGAGGCGCAAGGGAAGCGAGGACTCTCGCGGACCGAGAGAGCATCATGAGCGACACGATGGCATGTGAGGACAAGGAACGGCTCGTCTCGTATCTCTACGGCGAGCTCGACGACGCCGAGCGGCGCCGGATGGACGAGCACCTGCGCGCGTGCGGCGCGTGCGTGACCGAGCTGGCCGGCCTTGGCGGCGTCCGCGAGGAACTGGCGGGTTGGGTGCCTCCCGAGGTCGCGCTCGACATTCCCGAGATGGCGTTCGAGACGATGATCCGGCCCGTTGGCGGGTCGTCGCGGGCCGCAGCCGCGCCGTCCGCTCCCCGGTGGACGCTCGCAGCCATGCCGGCGTGGGCGCGTGCCGCCGCGGCGATGCTGGCGGTGGGCGTGGGTCTGGGTCTCGCCAACGTGCAGGTCCGCTACGACGCACAGGGCCTGATGGTGACGACCGGCTGGTTGACGCCGGCGCCGGCGGCGCAGGCCTCGCCGGTGCTGACGCCGGAGGACTGGCGGCCCGCGCTGGCCGCGCTGGAGTCGTCGCTGCGCCGAGGAGCTGGCGTCCACGCGTCAGGCGAGCGAGCAGTCGGCGGCCGCGCGCACCGCCGCCGTGCTCACTCCGCCGTCCGATGGCGTGACGCTCGCCGGCGTCCGGCGGCTCATCGTCCAGAGCGAGCAGCGCCAGCGCACCGAGCTGGCCAAGCAGATGATCCAGCTCGCGCGCGACCTCGAGGTCCAGCGCCGCACCGACCTGGTCCGGATCAACCAGGGCATGGGCCAGTTCGAGGGCCGTGCCGGGGCCGAGATCCAGCGCCAGCGCCAGATGCTCGACTACATCATGCGGGTGTCGACCCAGCCGCCTCCCCAGTGAGTCGCCGCATCGCCAGAGTCCGACAGGAGCAGGAGCCAGAGTGATGGGTACGAAGTGGGTTGGTCGTGGAATTGCGCTGGCGCTCTTGAGCGCCACGCCGGTCATGGCACAGGAGGCCATCGAGGCCCCGGAGGCGCCGCTCCAGGCCGACCGGTCGGAGCTGCGCCACCAGATCTACGTCATGGAGGGCGCGTTGTCGCGCGCCGTCCAGTTCGGTGCCAGCCAGCTCAATCGCGAGATGCGTGCGGTGGCTCCCGAGATGTTCCTGCTGGCGGGAGACGCGCAGGCCCGCGGCGTCTATCTCGACGGCTACGGCGTGTTCTTCGACGTCGCCGTACCCATGCTGCGGCAGAGCATGATGTGGAGCCTGCGGATGATGCTCCAGCAGGACGACTCCGGCACCCGCAACGCCATTGCCGAACTGCGGCGGTTCGTCCAGACCGAGACCAATCCTGCCGCCCGCCAGTCGCTCGAAACCGCCATCGCGCGCCTCGAGGCGCAGGCGGTCCCGCTCGTGGCGCTCAACGGCGGCGCCGCCGCGGGCGCCGAGCCGGTGCCTGCGCCGTCCTCGCCCAATCCCTTTGCGCCGTCCGCGGCGCCCGCCGCCGCGCCCGCGGGGCAGTCGCGGCCCATCCAGCCCAGCGACCTGCCCTGGCTGTCCGATCCGAATCGGGCGTACACCGACGCGGTGCAGCGCGCCCTGATCGACGCGATGCTGGATTTCAGCGCGCCGATGGCACTGGCCGACGACGAGTGGCTCACTGTGGCGGCGCGCGACAACGAGCGCCGGGATACCCTCGCGCCGCAGGATCCGTACGACGAGGTGGTGACGGTGCTGCTGCGGATCACGGGCGCCGACCTCAAGGAGTATCGGGCGGGTCGCATCGACAAGGCCGAGGCGCGCAAGCGCGTGCGCGTCGGCGAGTTCTGATCGCGCGCGGGCGGCCGGCGGGAACCAAACCCGCGCGCTGGTGTCATACACTAGCGACGTGATGTCCACCCCCACTGCGAGACGCCACGGGATGAGCCTCCTGATGGGCCTGGCCCTCCTGGCGGCGGCGTCGGCCGGCTGCCGGCCATCGGTCAATCCCGTCGAGGTGCTCGAGCCCGTCGACGTCGTGACCGGCTGGTTCGACGCCGGGATCGTCGAGGGCAAGAACAAGCTCGTGCCGAGCATCTCGCTCAAGCTGCGCAACAAGTCGCCCGAGGACGTCCGGTCCATCCAGATCAACGCCATCTTCCGGCGCGTGGGCGAGATGGAAATGTGGGGCGAGCACTTCGGCTGGGCCGTCGAGCGTGACGGCCTCGCGCCGGGCGACTCCACCAAGGAGCTCGTCCTCCAGTCCGCGCTGGGGTACACCGGCGATCAGCCGCGCCTGCAGATGCTGCAGAACAGCCAGTTCGTCGATGCCAAGGTCGAGCTGTTCCTGAAGCAGGGGTCGCAGGTCTGGACGAAGCTGGCCGAGTATCCGGTGCAGCGCCAGCTCCTCACGCGGTAAGGAATTCCGCGCGCGCACGTATACTCGCGCGCATGCCCTCGGCCCCGCCCGTGCTCGAACGGCGTCTCGGTCCCTACGACGCCGCCGCCATCATCGTCTCCAACGTCATCGGCGGCACGATCCTGTTCGCCCCGCCGTTCATGGCCGGGCTCGTGCCGAACCCGTGGCTGTACCTCGGGCTGTGGGTGGCCGGCGGCGCGCTCGCGTTCGCGGGGGCGATGGCCTACGCGGAGCTCGCCGCGCTCAAGCCGCGCGCGGGCGGCGAGTATGTGTATCTCGACGCGGCGTACGGGCGCCTCGCCGCGTTCCTCACCGGCTGGACGTCGTTCGTCGCCGGTTTCGCCGGCGCGATTGCGGCCAACGCGTTCTTCATCCCCATCTACCTCGCGCGGTTCGTGCCGGGCGTTGACGATCAGACCCCGCTCTTCACGATCCCGATTCCGTGGGTGCCGCTGACCTTCTCCACGCACACCATCGTCGCCGTCGTGTCGGTGTGGCTGCTGGCGGCCATCCACATCCGGGGCGTGGGCCCCGGGCGGGTGGTGATGAACCTGCTGGCCGCGCTCAAGGTGGCGGCGTTCCTGCTCTTCATCGCCGCCGGCATCGCGTTCGGCACCGGGGCGTTCGGCAACGTGAGCTCGGCGGGCGGCGGGGTCTCGGCCGGGAACTGGCTCTTTGCCTTCATTCCCGTGATGCTGGCGTATTCGGGGTGGAACGCCTCGTCCTATGTGGCGGAGGAGATCCGGGATCCGGGCCGCAACCTTCCGCGTTCCCTGGCGCTCGGCACGATCGCGGTGACGGCCATCTACCTCGGCGTGAACGTGCTGTACCTTTATGTGTTCTCGGTGACCGAACTCGCTGCGCTCCAGGGCAGCGTGCTCGACGTGGTCGCCGAGCGGCTCCTCGGCTCCGGCGCGGGCCACGTGATGGGGCTCGTGTCGATCGTCAGCCTGCTGGCGGGCAACAGCGCGATGACCTTCGCGGGCCCTCGTGTCTACTTCGCCATGGCCCGGGACCACGTGTTCTTCACGTCGGCCGCAGCCGTCCACCCCACCTACCGCACACCGGCCTTCGCGATCGTGGCACAGACGCTCTGGACGACGCTGCTCATCCTGACGGGCAGTGGCAACGCGCTCATCACCTACACCGGCTTCTCGATCACCCTGTTCCTGGGCATCGCGGTGTTCGCGGTGTTCGTGCTGCGGTGGCGTGAGCCGAACACGCCGAGGCCCTTCAAGGCCCTCGGCTATCCGATCGCGCCGGCGATCTTCACAATCGCCTGCTTCTTCATCCTTGCCAACGCGCTCTACACGGACCTCATCGCCCCGCTCGGGTCGGGGCAGTCGGTCGGTCCCTCCGCGGCGGGGCTGTTCGTGATTGCGCTCGGGCTGCCGGTGTACTGGTGGTTCTCGCGGCGGTAGGCCGGCCGGACCGCGGGGGCCCGGCCGGGAGCCACCGGTCTACGGATTCGACGGCTGCAGGGTCTGCTGCACCGTCATGGTCCGATCGGGCTGGATGTGCACATCCATGGTCAAGGGCTCGAAGCCCGGCATCCGCACCTCCAGCTTGTGCGCGCCAGGGGCGAGTCGCAGCGACTGGAAGATGCCGTCGAACTCGTCCACTACGCCGGCGTAGGCGCCGTCGATGAACACCTGCGCGTCGCGCGGCTTCATCTTGAGGCGCAGCCCGCCGGTGTTGAAGGTGGTCGAGCCGAACCAGGGATAGGGCCCGTAGCCCGCGGTACTCCACATGAGCGACCACGGCGCGTAGAACATGGGGCTCCAGCCGAACGCCCCGCTGGCCCAGAACGGGTCGTAGTAGTACGGGCGGGCGACGTAGACGGGCCCGCCCCAGCCGCGTGGCGCGCCCCACCCGCCGCCGCGCCTGACCACGACCGGCGCGCCACCGCGCGATCCGCCGCTGCGGCCGCGAGTCGCGCCGCCGCGGCTGCCGCCCCCGCGCCGCTGGTCGAACATCACGGGCGGCTCTGCCGCGCGCCCGACGGCGTCTCCGGGCGCGGAGACCGGAGCGGACGATGAGACGTCGATCTTGGTGGGACGTTCGGGGCGACCCGGTGCCGTGATGCCGGCACGGGCGTCGAGCACGGGCACTGCCGTGGGGGCGGACGGCCCTGGCTCCTGGGCGAACGCGGACGCGGAAGCGCCCATCCCAAGAGCGGCCGCCAGAATGACCGCCGGGATGCTTCTCGTCATGACGTGACCTCGATGTCGAGGCAGGCGTACTGATTGCCGTAGCAAGCCCGTTGCCATGTGACAAGGTGAGGGATTCGGCCGGAATCCGGTCCGTCTCAAGGTGAGTGTCGCCTCTTCGTCCCGCGGCTGTCCTCGTGAGAGACTAGCCGGAGGACATGACCGCGACTGCGCGATTCGAGGCGACCACGATTCTGGCGGTGCGACGCGACGACCTCACCGTGCTGGCCGGCGACGGACAGGTGACGCTGGGCAACACGGTCGTCAAGCAGGGTGCCCGCAAGATCAGGCGCCTCTACAACGGCAAGGTGCTCGCGGGGTTCGCGGGCTCGGCGGCCGACTCCTTCGCGCTCTTCTCCCGTTTCGAAGGCAAGCTGGACGAGTATCGCGGCAACCTCGAGCGGTCGGCGGTGGAACTGGCCAAGGACTGGCGCGTCGATCGCGCACTCCGGCGACTGGAAGCCATGCTCGTGGTCGCGGACCACCGGTCGATGTTCCTGCTGTCGGGCACCGGAGATCTCATCGAGCCCGACGAGGGCATCCTGGGCATCGGATCCGGCGGCGGCTTCGCGCAGGCGGCCGCGAGGGCGCTGATGCGCGCCACTCCGCTCGACGCCCGGACGATTGCCGAAACGGCGATGCAGGTCGCCGCCGACATCTGTATCTACACGAACCAGTCGTTGACCATCGAGGAGCTGTGATCTCGCTGCCCGAGCGTTCCGCCAGTGCCGTCGACACCCTGACGCCGAAGGAAATCGTCGCCGAGCTCGACAAGTATGTCGTGGGGCAGGCCAGGGCCAAGCGCGCCGTCGCCATTGCCCTGCGCAACCGGATCCGCCGCCAGAAGCTGGCGGGCGACCTGGCCGACGACGTGGCGCCGAAGAACATCCTGATGATCGGGCCGACCGGTGTCGGCAAGACGGAGATTGCCCGCCGGCTGGCCCGGCTGGCGCAGTCGCCGTTCATCAAGGTCGAAGCGTCGAAGTTCACCGAGGTGGGCTACGTCAGCCGCGACGTCGAGTCGATGGTGCGCGACCTCGTCGAGCTCTCGGTGGACATGGTTCGCGAGGAGCAGCTGCGCAGGTCTCGGCGCGCGCCGAGCAGGCGGCCGAGGAGCGGCTGCTGGACCTGCTGCTGCCGCCGCGGCCGGTGGCGCCCGACGAGGACCCGGCCGCCGCCCGGGACGCACAGCACGCCACGCGCGAGCGGATGCGCGAGCAGCTCCGCGCCGGACGTCTCGACGATCGCGTCGTGGAGATCGAAGTGCAGGAACGCGGCGGTCCGTCGTTCGAGATCATCGGGGAACCTCGGTGGAAAGAGGTCGGCCTCAACATCAAGGACATGCTGCCGGGCTTCTTCCAGGGCAAGTCGAAGCGCAAGCGGGTCCCCGTGTCGAGGCCACGCAGCCTGGCTGCGCGCCGACGAAGAGCAGAAGCTGGTGGACATGGACGCGGTGTCGGGGATCGCCGTCCGCCGCGTCGAGCAGGCGGGCATCATCTTCGTCGACGAGATCGACAAGGTGGCCGGCCGCGAAGGGTCGCACGGTCCGGACGTCAGCCGCGAGGGCGTGCAGCGGGACATCCTGCCCATCGTCGAGGGTACGACCGTCAACACCAAGCACGGCATGGTGCGGACCGACCACATCCTCTTCATCGCGGCCGGCGCCTTCCACGTCTCCAAGCCCTCCGACCTGATTCCCGAGCTCGGGGCCGCTTTCCGATTCGCGTCGAGCTCGAGGCCCTGGGCGAGGCCGAGTTCGTCCGGATCCTCACCGAGCCGCGGGCTCGCTGGTGGCAATGCATCGCGCTCATGGCCACCGAGGGCGTCGATCTGACGTTCGACGACGAGGCGGTCGCGCTGATTGCGGAGTTCGCCGCGCGGGTCAACGAGCACACGGAGAACATCGGCGCCCGGCGGCTGCACACGATCATGGAGCGGCTCTGGACGAGATCTCGTTCGACGCGCCGGAGCTGACGGGCCGATCGATTACCATTGACGCCGCCTACGTGCGCCGGATGCTCGCGGACGTCGTGGGCAACGACGACCTGTCTCGCTACATCCTGTGATCCGATCGCGCCGGGGATGCCGGCTCCTCCTGTCGCTCGCCGTCTGCGGCCGCCACGGGGTGCGGCAGAAGGGGCCGCCGCAGCCCCTTGCGCGCGTGCCCGCGGCGCCGGCCAACCTGCAGGCCGCGCGTGTCGGTGACCAGGTGTACGTCTGGTTCACGGTCCCGACCGCGAATGTCAGCGGGCAGTCGCCCGCCGACCTCGGCTCCATCGACCTCTACGCGGTGACGGCGACGGCGGCGCCGGCCGGACCCGATCTCACGAAGGCAGCCACCGGGATCGCCACCACGCAGTACGGCCGCCTGCCTTCGACGCGCCGGCCGCCGCGGCGCCTGCCGGCGCGCCACCACCCGTGCCGCCGGGCTTCGCCCAGGGCGCGACTGCCGTCGTGCGCGAAACGCTGACCGCGGCGTCCCGCCAGCCCGACGGCCCCGCGACCGCGCCCGCGGAGCCGGAGCCCGGCGAGACGGAACCGCCGCCGGCCCCGCTGGTCGCGCCGGCCGGTGCGGGCTGGCGCGCTACTACTTCCTCGTCGCCGTCAGCCCCCGCGGCCGCCAGAGCGCACCGACCGGTGTGGTCTCGGTGCCGATCGGCATGAGGCGACCGGCGCACCGACGGGCCTCGACGTCACCTATGCGGATTGCCGGGCAGGCGTTGTCTGGCGGACGGCGCCGCCCGGGGCGCACCCTCCGGCGCCCACGACCGACCCCGCGCTGGCCGGCGCGTCCCCTCATCCCCGCCGCCCCGGCGACGACCGTCTTCGAGGTGCCGTCGGGATGCGCCGCCCGAGGATCCCTACGGTCTCGCATTGCCGGCAGCGTTGACGCCGCAACCGGTCGCCATGTCGCCGTTCGCGATCCCTGGGGCGGTCCGATTCGGCGAGCGCCGTTGCTTCGTCGTGCGCGCCGTGGACACCATCGCGGGGCAGGCCGTGCTGGGCGCGGCATCCGAACCCGGATGCGTCACACCCACCGACACGTTCCCGCCCGCGCCCCCGCGGCAGCTCGCGGCCATCGCGGGCATCGGCGTCATCAACCTGATCTGGAGCCCAACACGGAAGCGGATCTGGCAGGGTACTGGTGCTCGAGGGCGCCGCGCCGGGCGACACGCTGCAGGCCATCACGCCGGCCCCATTCGCGGACCACCTATCGCGACCAGGCTGTCGAGCCGGGCGTGCGGTATATCTATACGGTCGTCGCGGTCGACAACGCCACGCCGCCGAACCTGAGCGGCCAGTCGAATCGCGTGGAGGAGACCAGTCGGGCGCCGTTCTGAATTCAGAATTCTGAATTCGAAATTCAGAATCGGAGAGGTAAGGCAACGCATGGATCGGATCTATCGGGCACGGCAGGGGATGGGTGGGCGATACGTCCTCGAGCAGGAGGGCACGTTCTACTGGCTCGAGGGTGACCCGTTCGGCGACTACTGGGAGGGCCGCGAGATCGGCGCCGACGAGAAGCTGCAGTGGCTCGCGCCCGTGCAGCCCGCCATCGTCCGTGGCGATCGGCTTGGCCTGAACTACAAGGACCACGCCGCGGAGATAGACAAGAAGCTGCCCGAGGAGCCTCTGGTGTTCCTCAAGCCCGCAACGGCCGTGACCGGCGGAGCTGGCCGATCCGCATTCCGTCCTGGGCCGGCCGCATCGAGCACGAGGCCGAGATGGCGGTCGTCATCGGCAGGACGGCCACCCGGGTGAGTGCCGCCGATGCCATGCAGTACGTGCTCGGCGTGACCTGCCTGAACGACGTGACCGCGCGTGAGCTGCAGGTCAAGGACGTCCAATGCTCCGCGCCAAGGGCTTCGACACGTTCGCGCCGATCGGCCCGTGCATTGCCGTGGGCCTCGATCCGTCGAACCTGGCCATCGAGGGCTGGGTCAACGGCGAGCGCCGCCACCAGTCCAACACCGACAGCTGATCTTCCCGGTCCCGTTTCTCGTCGAGCACGTGACCCGGTTCGCGACCTCCATCCCGGCGACGTCATCACCACCGGTGCGCCGTCCGGCGTCGGCCCGCTCGTGCCCGGCGATCGCGTCATGGTCAAGGTGGAGGGCGTCGGAACCCTCGGCAATCCCTGCGTCGCCGCACCATGACTCCCATCGAGAAGCTGCACGGGCACCGATCGCCGCGCGAACTGGGCGGCAGCGCCGTCGCCTGAAGCGCCAGCACGACGCCGGCAAGCTCACGGCCCGCGAGCGCATCGAGCTGCTGTTCGACCCCGGCACGTTCGAAGTGGACAAGCTGGTCACGCACCGCTGCCGCGACTTCGGCATGGACCAGCAGATCATCCCAGGCGACGGCGTGGTCACCGGCCACGGGCGCGTGGCAGGCCGGGTCGTCTACGCGTTCGCCGAGGACTTCACGGTGTTCGGCGGCTCGCTGTCGGAGACCAACGCCGCGAAGATCTGCAAGGTCTGGACATGGCCGTCCGCGCGGGCTGCCCCATCGTCGGGCTCAACGACTCCGGCGGCGCGCGCATCCAGGAGGGTGTGGTGTCGCTGGGCGGGTACGCCGACATCTTCCTGCGCAACACGCTGGCGTCCGGAGTCGTGCCGCAGATCTCGGCCATCATGGGCCCGTGCGCGGGCGGCGCCGTGTACTCGCCCGCCATCACCGACTTCACGATCATGGTCAAGGAGACGAGCTACATGTTCGTCACCGGGCCCGACGTCATCCGGACCGTCACGCACGAGGACGTGACCAAGGAAGCGCTCGGCGGCGCGATGACCCACAACGAGAAGAGCGGCGTTGCGCACTTCGCCGTCGGCGACGACCAGGAGTGCATCCTGCTCATCCGCGAGCTCCTCTCCTTCATGCCGGGCAACAACCTCGACGATGCGCCGCGCAAGGCGGGAGACGACCCCGCCGACCGCGAGGACGAGGCGCTCGACCATCTGGTGCCGTCATCGCCGAACCAGCCGTACGACATGCTGGACCTCATCCACGCGGTGGCCGACGAGGGCTACTTCCTCGAGGTGCACCAGCACTACGCGAAGAACATCGTCGTGGGCTTCGCGCGGCTGGGCGGCCGGCCGGTGGGCATCGTGGCGAACCAGCCGGCGCACCTGGCGGGCACGCTGGACATCGACGCGTCCGTGAAGGGCGCCCGGTTCGTGCGCTTCTGCGACGCGTTCAACATTCCCCTGGTGACCTTCGAGGATGTGCCGGGCTTCCTGCCGGGCACGGTACAAGAGTACGGGGGCATCATCCGCCACGGCGCCAAGCTGCTCTATGCCTTCGCGGAGGCCACGGTGCCCAAGGTGACCGTGATCACGCGAAAGGCCTACGGCGGCGCGTACTGCGTCATGGCCTCCAAGCACATCCGGACCGACTTCAACTACGCGTGGCCCTCGGCCGAGATCGCGGTGATGGGCGCCGACGGCGCCGTCAACATCCTCTACAAGCGCGAGATCGAGAAGGCGGCGGACCCGGCCGCGATGCGCCAGCAGAAGGTCGCCGAGTTCCGGGAGAAGTTCGCCAATCCTTACGTCGCCGCGGAAAAGGGTTTCGTGGACGAGGTGATCCTGCCGCGCACGACGCGCCGCAAGCTGATTCAGGCGCTCGCGACGCTCGAGACCAAGCGCGACACGATTCCTCCGAAGAAGCACGGCAACATCCCGCTGTAGCCGCCAGACCGGACGCCCGGTCCGGCGTGATGCACATCTCGATCGGACCGTCAGTCCAGGATGTGATCGCGCACCCTGCGGGTGACGGCGTCCACCTCGCCGGACGCATCGACGCGGGGCCAGTCGAGCGGTCCGGTGTCGCGTGCGAGCTGTCGCCGGACCACGGACGCGTCCCGCGTCCGACGCGTCACCGTGCCGGTGCGCCAGGCGATCGGCCAGGACGTCCGCAGGCGCGTCGAGCCACACGCCCGAGAAGTGCGCTCCGGCCCCGGCGGCCACCGACTCCACGCGCGCACGCCAGCCCTCGTCGAGGAACGTGGCGTCGACGATGACGGTCCATCCCGCAGCCAGGAGGTCGGCCGCCCGCACGAGCGCCGATCGGTAGACCTCTGCCGTGACCTCCGGTGCGTACGCCTCGGGGCCGAGGCGCTCATCCGCCGCGCGGTGCAGCAGCATCTTGCGCAGGACGTCGCTGCGGAGGACGACCGCTCCGGGCGCCGCGCCCACTTCCGGCGCCGTGTGCGCCGCAATCGTGGACTTGCCGGTGCCGAGAGGCCGCCCACGGCAATCAGCCGCGGCGCCGGCCGATGCAGCACACGGACCGCCAGGTCGAGGTACTCGCCGGCGCGGCGGTGCAGGTCCTCCCGGCGCGCACGGTCTCCGGCCAGCGCGGCCGCCGCCAGGCTGGTCTTGGCCCGAATCGCCGCCCGGCATCCGAGGAAGAACGGCAGGAGCGGAAGGCCGCCGATGTCCCACGTGCGCAGCACGTACTGGTTGAAGACACGGTTGGCCTCGGCGGGCCGGCCCCGGGCGAGCAGGTCCATCAGCAGGAACGCCGTGTCGTACCACACGTCGATGCACGCGAAGTCGTCGTTGAAGTCGATGGCGTCGAAGAGCACCGGCGCCTCGTCGAGGAGGACGATGTTCCGCAGGTGGAGGTCGCCGTGGCATTGGCGGACGAAGCCGTCCGCACGCCGCGCCTCGAGGCGGCTGCCGAGGGCCGAGAGGGCGGATGCGCTGGCGTGGTTGAGCGCGTCGACGGCCTCGCGCGGCAGCGCCGATTCGGTGAGGGCGCGGGCGTTGTCGTCGATGACCTCGCGCATGCTGGCCGGGCCGCCCCTGTGCGGGCGGCGACCGCTGAGCCGTGAAACGTGGCGATGGCGTCCGCCAGCGCGTCGAGCAGGGCCGGCGCAATCGGGCCCGCCTGCGCCAGGCGATCGAAGAGCGCCTCCTGCGGGAAGCGGTGCATGACGACGAGCCACTCGACGGGCTCGCCGCCGCCGTCGCGAAGCGCCCGTCCGGCTCGCGCGTCACCGGCGCGACGCGCTCGTACAGCCCCGGTGCCGTACGGCGATTGAGGCGCACCTCGGCCTCGCACGACCGGCGCCGGCGCTCCGCCGTGGAGAAGTCGAGGAACGAGTACGTCACGGCACGCTTCACCTTGTACGCGTGCGCGCCGCAGAGGAAGATGCTCGCGCTGTGTGTATCGATGCGCTCGACCGACCCCTGGCCGGGACACGCATCAGGCGTCGCCAGCGAGGCCAGCACGGGCTCGGCCGCCGTCGCTCATGCGGGACCTCGTTCGGATGCCGCCAGCTCGGTGCGAGCAGACAGGAGGCTGGGGCCCTCGGTGACGCCACGGTCCGTCCGGGTGAGGATGCGCAACTGCTGCGGACCGTCGCGGGGGCCGACCGGGATCACCAGCCGGCCGCCGACCGCCAGCTGGTCCAGCAGGGCGGGCGGGACCGCGTCGGGCGCGGCCGTCGATGCCCGCATACGGCGCGTGCTCGGCCAGCCCGCATGGCCATCCCCGACCATCAGGTGAACCGACGCATGGCCCAGTTCGTCGAGGACGGCCCGTGCGGACGCGGCCAGTTCGGGCACGCTCGATCGAGTAGACCTCCCGGGCCAGCTCGGCCAGCACGGCCACCTGGTATCGGACCCGGTGCCGATCTCGAGCACGGCGTCATCCGGTCGAGACGGAGCGCCTCGCTCATGAAGGCCACGATGTAGGGCGCGAGATGGTCTGTCCGTGGTCGATGGAGCGAGGGGATGGTCGCCATGCGGCGGCGGCGTGATCCGGCGGCACGAAGCGCTCCCGGCGGACGCGACCCATCGCGGCGAGGACGCGGGGGTCGCGCACACCCCGACCGCGCAACTGCTCCTCGACCATGCGCGTCGCCTCGTCGTCCACCACTCCATCATCCCACCATGACCGCCGCACCGCCCGAGCGGCGTCTCCGCGGTTCGTGCGCGCGAAGCGGGACCGTGCCGGCGCAGGCTAAGTGCTAGAATCAGAAGGTTTTCGGTCTCATGAAAAAGATCCTTGTCGCGAACCGTGGCGAAATCGCCGGTTCACATCATCCAGGCCTGCCGCGACACGGGCCTGGCCAGCGTGGCGGTCTTCTCGGAATGCGATCGGGCCGCGTTGCACGTGCGTCTGGCCGACGAGGCCTATCCGGTCGGTCCGAACGCCCCTCGCGAGAGCTACCTGCGGATCGATCGGCTGGTGGACGCCGCGCGCCGCGCCGGCGCGGATGCGGTGCATCCCGGGTACGGCTTCCTCGCCGAGAACGAGGACTTCGCGGCCGCGTGCCGGGATACGGGCCTCACCTTCATCGGTCCCTCGCCCGGGCGATCGCGCTCTCATGGGCAGCCAAGACCGCCGCGCGCGGGTGGCCATTCGCGCGGGCGTCCCGACGGTGCGGGCACCGAAGGCCTGGGCGACAGCATCCCCGACGACGAGGTGCGGCGGATTGCCGAGGGTATCGGCTACCCCCTCATGCTGAAAGCCGTCGCCGGCGGCGGGGGCAAGGGCATGCCACGGATGGTCGCGTCGCCCGAGGATCTCGCCGGCGCACTGCGTGCGGCACGCTCGGAGGCCGGCAGCGCCTTCCGGGGACTCCGTCTACATGGAGCGCCGCATCGAGCTGCCGCGTCACATCGAGGTGCAGCTGCTGGCGGACGCGCACGGGACGGTGGTCCCGTTCGTCGAACAGGGAGTGCTCCATCCAGCGGCGCCACCAGAAGGTGGTCGAGGAGAGCCCGTCGCTCGTGGTCGGTTCCGACCTGCGCCGTCGTCTGACGTCGGCGGCCGCCGAGGTGGCCCGCGCGGCCGGGTACCAACGCGGGCGCGATCGAGTTCCTCGTGGACCCCGACGGCCGCTTCTATTTCACGGAGATAGACACGCGCCTCGGGGTTGAGCACCGAAGTGACCGAGATGGTGACGGGTGTGGACCTGGTGGAGTGACGGATCCGCATCGCGCGCGGCGGCGGCTCACGCTGGATGATCCGGACGCCGCGATCACGCCGAAGGGCCACGCGGTCGAGTGCCGCATCTATGCCGAGGACCGGACACCGGGTTCATGCCCTCGCCGGGGGCGCATCCACGGCCTCCGCGTGCCGCACGGTCCCGGCATTCGTGACGATGGGGGCGTGTACGAAGGGGGCGAGGTCCCGATCTTCTACGACCCCATGGTCTCGAAGCTGATTGCCTGGGGCGCCGATCGGCCCGCGGCACTGGCCCGCCTGGGTCGCGCGCTGGACGATGCAGTCCAGGGCATCCGGACGACGATTCCCTTCTTCCGGTGGCTGCTCGGCGACGACGACTTCCGGGCCGGCCGGTTCGACACGTCGTTCATCGACCGCACGCTGGCCGCGCGCGCCGGCGCCCGTTCTCGGCGCCGACCGGTACGCCGTGCTCGGCGCGATTGCGGTGGCGTGCGGCGTGCCGCGCCGCGGCGGTGACCGAGCCGGACGCCGGCGCGGTTGCGAGCCGCTGGCAGCAGGCGGCGCGGGAATCGGCGCGCCGGTGGGGGCTGGACCCGTGCACTTCGATCTGAACATCGGCGGACGCGTCAGGCGCGTCTCGGTCACCCCGCGAGACGACGACCGCCTCGACGTCTCGGTGGACGACCGGACCTTCGTCGTCGATTCCCGTACGCCCGCCCGTGACCGTCTCTCGCTGCTGGTGGAGGCAGCGGACGGCACGGCCCGCAGCGTCGACCTGGCGGTGGCGCCGCGTCCGGGAGGCGCGGGGTTCGACGTCTCGGTTGACGGCCACTCGCTGCCGGCCGCGCTGGTGACGCGCTTCGGCCGCCGTGCCGCCGACGGGGGTGGGGACGGGTCGGGCCCACAGCAGGTGACCGCGCCGATGCCGGGCAAGGTCGTCCGCGTACTGGTGGCGCCCGGCGATCGCGTGCAGCCGCGGCAGGGCCTCGTCGTGATCGAGGCGATGAAGATGGAGAACGAACTGCGCGCCGCGCGCGAGGGCCTGGTGAAGGCCGTGCGCGTGGCCGAGGGGCAGTCCGTCGAGGCGGGCGCGCTGCTGGTGACCGTGGAGTAGGCCGGTGAAGAGGCTGGCCGCGGCCGTCTACCGTTACGCGCGCGCGATTGCCGTCACGCTTGCCGTGTGCCTGGCGGTCCTCCTGGTCAGCGTGGTGACCATCGATCTCGGGCCCGCGCTCAAGGCCCGCGCGGAGCGCGCGGGCGGCAACTGGCTCGAACGCCGCATGACGATCGGGCGGCTCGGCGTGCAGCTCGGCCGAGGCCGCTTCATTGTCGAGGACCTGGTCATCGACGGCATGCGGCCCGACGAGGAGCCCTGGCTGGTCGCCAAGCGCATCGAGGTGTCGCTCACGTGGGGCGCGCTCCTCGGCCGCGAGATCCTGCTCGACAACATCGAGATGACCGACTGGCGGATGGTCGTCGAGACGTTCCCCGACGGCCGCCAGACCTTCCCGCGCGTCACCGGCCCGCCGCGGCCGCCCCGCCAGGGGCCTCCCGTCGTCGTCACCACCCTTCAGTACGTCCGGGCCTGGCGCGGGGAGTTCGTGTTCCGGGACCACGGCGCGCCCTGGAGCACGGTCGCCCGCAACCTCGACGTGACCGTCACCAAGCTCGTGGACTACCGGGGTCACGTCTCCTTCTCGGACGGAACCGTGCAGGTCCAGCGCTTCGAGCCGATGACGACGGGCCTGGACGCGGACTTCCGGATCCAGGGCAGCGAGGTCGTCTTCGAGCAGATGGACCTCGTCACCGACGGCGCCCGCAGCGACGTCGTGGGCACGGTCGATCTCGCGCACTGGCCGGAGCAGACCTACCACGTGAAGTCGAAGGTGCAGTTCCCGCGGATGCGCGAGATCTTCTTCGCGCGCGATACGTTCAGCCTCTACGGCGAGGGCGACTTCGAGGGCACGTTCCATCTGTTCAAGGGCGGACGGGAACTCCGCGGCAACTTCTACAGCGCCGAGGCCGGCCTCGACGAGTTCCGCTTCCCGGACCTCGAGGGCGCGCTCGTCTGGCTGCCCGATCGGTTCGAGGTCACGCGGGCCAGTTCGGGGTTCTACGGCGGCCGCACGGCCTTCCCGCATGCCTGATAGCGCCGCTTGGCCGGACCGGCAATCCGCTCGCGGTTCGACGTGGACTACCGCGACGTGGACCTGTCCGCGCTCACCGCACTCCTCGAGACGCAGGGCCTGCGCCTGGCCGGCCGCGCGACCGGTCACAACGTGCTCGACTGGCCGATGGGCCGCTTCGCCGATCGCGAAGGCGAGGGGACCGTCGCGGTGTCCCCGCCGCCCGGCATTGCGCTCATGGGACCACGGCTGCCGGCCAGCGCGGCCGCGGCGGCCGACGCCCGCGCGGACCTGCTGGGTCCCTTCAGCGATCACACCCGCTCACCCCCATCGCCCTCGGCGGCGGACAAGCCTACCGGTTCGACGGCGGGCGATCTGGCTCGACCCGAGCCGCCTGGCCACCGAGGACACCTACATCACCTTCCAGGGCGCCACGGCCTGGGGCGAGCGGTCGAACATCGGCTTCCGCGTCGTGTCCGCCGACTGGCAGGAGGGCGACCGCCTGCTGGCGGGTCTCATGACGGCGTTCGGGGCGCGCACGAGGGCCATTCCCATCGACGGGATCGGGCGCTTCGACGGCGTGCTGCTCGGGGCGTTTCGACGACCCCGCATCGAGGGACGGTTCGTCGGCGACGAGATCCGCGCGTTCGGCGTGACGTGGGGACAGGTGGACGGCGACTTCGTCGTCGAGAACCAGTACGCGCACATCAGCCGCGCCGCCATCGTCCGCGGACCATCGCGCATGGACGTGAGCGGGCAGTTCTCGCTCGGCTTCCCGCGAGCGGACGGCGGCGAGGAACTGGACGCCCGCGTGCGCATCGAATCGCGGCCGATGCAGGACTTCCTCGACGCGTTCGACATCGAGGACTACGACGTCGATGGGCGCGTCTCCGGAGACTTCCACCTGTACGGCGACTACACGCGCCCGCTCGGGTTCGGTCGGCTCAGCGTGGCGGACGGCACCGCCTACGGCGAGCCCTTCACCGCCGCCGAGGCCGCCCTGCGGTTCGAGGGCGCGGGTCCGGCTGGACGGGCTGAGCGTGCAGAAGGGCGGGACCACGGTCGGTGGCGCGGCCTACGTCGGGTGGAACGGCTCGTACTCGTTCAACGCGGACGCCCGCGGCATGTCGGTCGATGCGCTCCAGGTGATGACGATGACGAGCGGCCCGTCCTTCAGCGGGCTCTTCGACTTCTCGGCCACGGGCAGCGGCACGTTCGAGGAACCCCGCTACGACGTGAAGTTCGGCATGCGCGACCTCTTCTACGGTGACGAGGGCGTGGGCGAGATCACCGGACGGCTCTCGGTGCGCGATACCGTCCTCGTCTACGAGGTCGAGGCGGCGTCCACGCGCCTGGCCGTCTCCGGAACCGGCCGCGTGGCGCTCAGCGACGAAATGGACGCGGAACTGTCCTTTCGCGTGACCGACACGTCGCTGGACCCATGCCTGCGCGCCTTCCAGCCGCGGCTGTCGCCGTTCACGTCCGCGGTCGCCAGCGGCGCGGTGCGTGTGGTCGGCAGCTCAGCAGCCCCGATGCGCTGCGCATGGACGTCGAGGTGGACGACGTGGCGCTGCGCTTCTTCGACTATCAGCTCGCCAACAGCGGGCCGATCCGCATGAACGTGGATCGGCAGATCCTGCAGGTCCAGGCGCTGAAGCTCGTGGGCGACGACACCGAACTGGACCTGACGGGCTCGGTGGACCTGCCGGCGGAGATGCTGGCCCTCTCGGCCAACGGCGCCGCCAACCTGGCGGTCATCGGGGCTTCCTGCCGGACGTGCGGAGTTCCGGTCGCGCCGAAGTGGCCGCGCGCATCTCCGGGACCGTCGAGGCGCCGGTGGTGTCCGGGACCGCTCTCCTCACCGACGGCCGGCTGCGCTCGTTCGCGTTGCCGCACGCGCTCGAGTCGCTGAACGGCATCGTGACCTTCACGGCCACGGGCGTCAACGTGGACGGCCTGCGCGGCCGCGTCGCCGGTGGCCCGGTCAGCTTCGCCGGCCGGATCGGACTGGCCGGCTATCAGCTCAGCGAGTTCGACGTCACCGCGTCGGCCACCGGCATGCGCCTGCGCTTTCCGGAGGGCATGCGGTCGGTCGTGGACGCGGAACTCTCGCTCCGCGGGCCGGCCACCGCCCCCGTCCTTGGCGGCACCGTGACCGTGGAGTCGGCGGTGTGGTCGCGGCCCTTCGACACCTCCGGCGGCCTGTTCGATCTCGGCGGCGCAAGCGACGCCATCCCTGCCGTGGAAGGTGCGCTGAGCGAGGCGCCGGCTGGTCGGTTGCGCTACGACATCCGGCTCCTGGCCCCCTCCACGCTGCGAATCGAGAACGATCAGTCGCGCATCGTCGCCAGCGCCGACGTGAACCTGCAGGGCACCTACGATCGCCCGGTGGTCCTGGGGCGGGCGGAGATCGAGCGCGGTGAAGTGCGCTTCGAGGGCCGGCGGTACTGGTGACTCGCGGCAGCCTGGACTTCACCAATCCCGACCGGCTCCTGCCGTTCTTCGACGTCGAGGCCGAGACCCGCGTGCGCGTCCCGCAGCAGACCTACCGGGTCACGCTGCGCATGAGCGGCACGACCGAACGGCTGCAGCCCGAGTTCACGTCCGACCCGCCACTGCCGCCGCTGGAGATCCTGACGATGCTCTTCAGCGACACGGCGCCGGCCGGGGACGTCGAGCTGGCGGCGCAGCAGCGGCCCAACGAGCGCGAGCAGCGCCTCCTCGAGGCGCGCGCGACCCGCGCGCTCACCGGGACGCTCTCGGCGGAGGTCGGGCGCGTGGTGCAGGAGACCTTCGGCGTGGACTCGTTCCAGATCACGCCGCTCCTGGTGGACCCCTACCAGCAATCGGCGCGGCTCAACGTCAACCCGTCGGCCCGCGTCACCATCGGCAAGCGGATCTCGGACCGCATCTACCTCACCTACGCGCGTAGCCTGTCCTCGTCCACGCGCGACGAGATCATCCTGCTGGAGTTCGACCAGAGCGACACGCTCGCCTGGGTGCTCTCGCAGAACGAGGACCGCACCTACGCGCTCGAGGTCCGCAAGAGGCACGCCTTCTGATGCGCCTGCGCGTCGTCGTCCTGGCCGCGCTGGTCGCCGCCATGCCCGTGGTGCGGGCGGCCGCGCAGGACTTCGTGGGGCAGCCGATTGCGAGCGTCGAGGTGCGCACGGCCGAGGGAGAGGCCGTGGACCCCGCCATCCGCGACCTCGTGGAGACGCGCGTGGGCGAGACGCTCGCCATGGCTCGGGTCCGCGACACCATCGACCACATGGTGGGCCTCGGGCGCTACGACGACGTGCGCGTCGAGGCCTCGGCCGCGCCTGGCGGTGGCGTGCGACTCGTCTGGACGCTCCGGCCCGTCCGCCGCATCGTGGGTTTCTCCATTCCGGAGCGCGGCGACGTGTCGGCGTCCACCTTGCGCGAGCTGCTCGACGAGCGGTTCGGCGAGGGCACGCTGGTGTCCCGGGCCAACGAGGTCGCGTCGGTGGCCGAAGGCTTCTACCGCGACCGGGGGTATCGCGCCGCGCAGGTGACGCCGATGCTCGTCGGCAACGCCTCCGATGGCATGGTCACGCTGCGCCTGCAGGTCGAGCCCGGCCCGCGCACGACGATTGGCGCGGCCACCGTGGACGGGCAGCCGCTCGAACCAGCCGCGCGCGTGCTCGAACGGCTGTCGCTCGGAACCGGCCGGCCGTACGACGGCCCGGCGCTCGAGGAGCGGATTCTGGACTACGAGAACCGGCTGCGCGGACAGGGCTACTACGAGGCCCGCGTGCGCGAAGGGACGACGTTCAGCGATGACGGCCGATCGGCCGACGTCGTGGTGAGCGTCGAGCCAGGACCGCACGTGCGGCTGGTGCTCGAGGGGATGCGGTGCCGGGAGCCACGCCCGAATCGCTGGTGCCCGTGCGCCGCGAGCGGTCGGCGGACCAGGACCTGCTCGAGGATGCGAGCCGCGACATCGAGGCGTACTTGCGCGAGCGCGGCTATCGCGACGCCGAGGCGCCCTACACACGCGACGAGGCGAACGGCGAGCTGGCGCTGCGCTTCCGCGTGTCCCGCGGCCCGCTGCACCGCGTCGGTACGTGACCCTTGCGGGCAACGACACGCTGCCGCGGGCGGAGATCGAGCCGCTGCTGAAGCTGGTTCCGGGCGATCCCTTCGTCGATGCACGCGTCGCCGCCATCGGCGCCGCCATCGCGGAGAGCTACCGCGTGCGCGGCTACGAGCGCGCGCGGGTCACCCCCGTGGTCGAGGTGCTGCCGGAGCAGGGGAGCGGCGGCGGGCGGTTCCGTCCCGTGGACGTGCGCTTCGACATCGCCGAGGGACCGAAGACGACGGTGCGTGCTGTCGTCATCGACGGCGCGTCCGGGCTGGCGCCGGAGATGCTGCGGGGCCTGCTGGTCCTGACCGAGGGCCGCCCGTTCTACCGGCCGCAGCTGCTGGCCGATCGCGACACGCTCGAGCGCGCGTATCGCAACGACGGCTACCTGTCGGCCAGCGTCTCGCCCGAGGTGACCTTCGCCGACGACGGCCGCGAGGCCCGCGTGCGATGGGCCGTGCGCGAGGGCGACCAGACGCGCGTGGACCACGTGCTGGTCACGGGCAACACGCGCACCAGCGGCGACGTCATCCGCCGCGAGCTGCGCATCGCCCCCGGCGACCCGCTGGGCGCCGACGCCATCGCCGAAAGCCAGCGGCGGCTGAGCCAGCTCGGGCTGTTCCGACGCGTCCGGATCACCGACCTGCCGCGCACCGGGTCGAGCGTTCGCGACGTGCTGGTGACGGTCGAGGAGGCGCCGGCCACCAGCATCACGTATGGCGGCGGTATCGAGGTCGGCCGGCGCCCGCGGCAGGGCGCCGACGGCGGCCGGCCGTGGAGCGCATCGAGGTCGCGCCGCGCGGCTTCTTCGAGATCAGCCGGCGCAACCTCTGGGGGAAGAACCGGTCGCTCAGCTTCTTCAGCCGCGTGTCCCTGCGGCCGCGGGACCCCGCCATCGACAACACGGATCCCACCGACACCGGCGGATACGGCCTGAACGACTACCGCGTCACCGGCACCTTTCGCGAGCCGCGCGCCTTCGGCACCCAGGGCGACGGACAGCTCACGGCCTTCCTCGAGCAGGGCATCCGCGCCAGCTTCACCTTCAACCGCCGCGGCGTGCGCGCCGACTACGCACGGCGGTTCGCGCAGGGCCTGACGACAACGGGGCGCTACACCTACGACTACACGCGGTTGTCCAACCAGCAGATCGATCCCGAGGACCGGCTGCTCATCGACCGGCTCTTCCCGCAGGTCCGGTTGTCCACGTTCTTCGGCGCCGTCCTCCGCGACTCGCGCGACGACGTGCTGGACCCGCAGCGCGGCACTGTGCTGGGCGTGGACGCGTCACTGGCGGGCCGCGCGGTGGGATCGGAAGTGGGTTTCGCGAAGACCTTCCTCCAGGGCTTCGCCTACAAGCGCCTGCCGGGTCCCGGCTTCGTGGTCGCCGGCGGCGCCCGCGCGGGCTTCGCCACCGGGTTCTCGCGCGAGGTCGTCCGGCTGGACACCGACGGCAACCCCGTGACCGGCACCGACGGTCAACCCGTCGTGGACATCGTTGACGACTTGCCCGCGAGCGAACGCTTCTTCGCGGGTGGCGATACGACGGTGCGCGGGTTCGCCCTCGACCGGCTCGGCACCGACGAGACGCTGGACCAGCAGGGATTTCCGCAGGGCGGCAATGGGCTGCTGGTGCTCAACGCGGAGCTGCGGACGCCCTACTGGAAAGGCCTCGGCCTGGTCGGGTTCGTGGACGCCGGCAACGTCTTCCAGCAGGCCCGTGACATCGACCTGGGCGAGCTGCGCGTGGCGTCCGGCTTCGGCGTGCGCTATCGGTCGCCCATCGGACCACTCCGCGTCGATCTCGGATTCAAGGTGAACCCGCGCGTGCTCGGCAGCGGCAGCCGCGAGCGCGGCGCCATCGTGCACATCTCGCTGGGACAGGCCTTCTGACATGCTGCCCGTTCTCCTGACCTGTATCGTCGCGCTGCAGCCCGGCATCATGCTGGACCGCACACTGGCCATCGTGTCCGGTCGCGCCATCACCCTGTCCGATGCCCGGACGGCGCTGGCCCTGGGCCTCGTCGAGGGCGACGCCGTGAACCGCGAGCTGGTGCAGCGGCTGGCCGACCGGGAGCTGATGCTGCGCGAGACCGACCGCTACGATCCGCCGGAGCCCGCCGACGATCGCATCGAGGCGGGCGTGGCCGCCGCCCGCCAACGCGCCGGCGGGGAGGACGCGCTGGCGCGGATCCTCGACGACGGTGGCTTCACCATGGACCGGCTGCGGGCGTGGGTGCGGAACGACCTGCGTGTCGAAGCGTACCTGCGGCAGCGATTCGTTGCCGACGCCCGCCGCGACGACCTTATCGCGGACTGGATCAGCGACCTCCGCCGGCGCGGAGCGGTCGTCATGCTCGTGGACGATTTCTGAATTCTGAATTCAGAATTCTGAATTCAGAGTGTCTGCTGCAGATACGCCACCGCCACCTGTATCGCGTTGGCGAGGCCATGGCTGATCACGGCGGCGACGATGCTCGACCGGGCGACGTAGAGAAGCGCCCAGAACAGCCCCAGCGACATGGTGACGATGACGGCGTCCCATCCCTGCTGGACGTGCCCCAGGCCGAAGGTGACGCTGGTCAGCACGAGGCCGACACCGAGCCCGCCCAGGTCCGTTTTGAACCGCTGCAGCAGGAAGCCCCGCTGCAGTTCCTCGCGGAGCCCGCCGGCGACGAGCGCGACGATGGCCAGCAGGACCGCGGCTTCGGGGGTGGCGGCCATCAGCCCGAACGGATTCTGGGGGACCGTGTGCAGCCAGGGCGCGACGCGGCCGAGCACCACGATGGTGGTGGAGATGAAGACGAGCACGAGGGGTACGAGGAGGAGGCCCAGCGCGGCCTCGCGCCACGTGGAGCGTCCGCCGAGGTAGACGGCCGACACCGAGTCCCCCCGCCGCCGGATGAAAAAGGCCATGAGCGCGGCCAGCACGGCGGTATCGGCCAGCGCGACGGCGGCGACGAAGGGGAGGGCCAGGCCCGTGGCCTGGTCCCCCGGTGAGAAGCCCGCGCGGATGGCGAGCAGGCCGAGGAGCAACTGGCTGGGGAACCCGGAGCAGAGAACGACCTCTCCGAGGGACACCCACTGGCGGCGGGCCATCATGCGCGGGAGGGATGGTACACTCGGAGGGTGAGTCAGGCGACGCGGATCAGCGCAGAGCGTGTATTGATTGTCGAGGACGAGGAGTCCACCCGCAGCGGCTTGACCGAGCTCGTCCGTTCGTGGGGCTATGCGGCGGACGAGGCGGGCGATGGCGCCGAGGCGCTCGAGCGCATCACCGAGTTCCGGCCGACGATCATCGTGTCGGACCTCGTGATGCCGCGGATGAGCGGGCTCGACCTGCTGAAAGCCATCCGCGACGACACCGACCACGTGAAGGTCATCCTCCTGACGGCGCAGGGCACCGTGGACACGGCCGTCGAGGCAGTGAAGGCGGGTGCCGAGGACTACCTCAGCAAGCCCGTGGACCCGCAGCGGCTGCGCCGCCTGCTGGAACGGCTGACCGAGCTCAACGCCCAGAAGCGCGAGAACCAGGCGCTCCGCCGCCAGCTCACCGATCGCGGCCGGTTCGGCCGCATCATCGGGCACAGCCCGTCCATGCGGGCCATCTACCGCGTCATCGAGCAGGCGGCGCCGACGCCGGCCTCCATCCTCATCCTCGGCGAGTCGGGCACGGGCAAGGAGCTGGTCGCGCAGACCATCCACCAGCTCAGCCCGCGCTCCGAGGCGCCGTTCGTGGGCCTCAACTGCGCGGCCATTCCCGAGACGCTCCTCGAGAGCGAGATCTTCGGGCACGAGAAGGGGGCGTTCACCGGCGCCATGGATCGCCGCGCCGGGTGCTTCGAGCTCGCCGACCGCGGCACGCTCTTCCTCGACGAGATCGCCGAGATGGCGCCGGCCACGCAGGTGAAGCTGCTGCGCGTCCTGCAGGAGCGCCGGTTCCGCCGGCTGGGCGGCCGCGTCGAGCAGGACGTGGACGTCCGCGTCATCGCCGCCACCAACGTCAATCCGCAGCAGGCGCTGCGCGACGGGCGGCTGCGCGAGGACCTCTACTACCGCCTCAACGTGTTCTCGATCGAGCTGCCGCCCCTGCGCGACCGGAAGCCCGACCTGCCGCTCCTCATCCAGGCCTTCATCGAGGAGTTCAACGTGCGTGACCACCGCGCGGTCCGCGCGCTGACGCCGGAAGCCATGCGGCTGCTGACCGACTACGACTGGCCGGGCAACGTCCGCGAGCTGCGCAACGTGATCGAGCGCGCGACGATCCTGGCGCGCGGCGAGTACATCGAAGCCGAGCACCTGCCGCCCCTGGGCGCCATCCGTGCGGCGGTGCCGCCGCCCTCGTCGGGCGTGGCCCTGGTGCCCGGCATGACCGTGGACGAGGCCGAGCAGAAGCTGATCGTCGCCACGCTCGAGGCCGCCGGCGGCAACAAGACGCGCGCCGCCGAGATGCTCGGCATCAGTCTCAAGACGCTGCACAACAAGCTCAACCGCATGAAGGGCGAGGGGCATGTGGCGCAGGGTGGATAGCCCGCGTCCCATCCGGCGCCGACTCCTTCGATGCGCGTGTGCGGCACTGCTGGCGGCCGGCCTGCTGGCGCTCGTGCCCGCCACGCCCATCACCGCGCAGGCGCCGCCGTCGCCCGCTGCGCCAGACGTGGTCGAGGCGACCATCGACGCGCTGCAGCAGGCCATGGCCGAGGGCCGGACCACCGCCCGCGCAATCGCCGCGGCGCACCTGGCGCGCATCGACGCCTACGACAAGGCCGGGCCCGGGCTCAACGCGATGATCGCGCGCAATCCCCGTGCGCTCGAGGACGCCGACGCGCTGGACCGGGAGCGGCGCGAACGCGGCCCGCGCGGCCCGCTCCACGGCATCCCCGTCGTCGTGAAGGACAACTACGAGACGGCCGACATGCCGACCACGGGCGCGACGATCGCGCTTGCGGGCTTCCGGCCGGGCCGCGACGCGTTCCAGGTCCGCCGCCTCAGGGACGCCGGCGCCGTCATCCTCGGCAAGACCAACCTGCACGAGCTCGCCGCCGGCATCATCACCATCAGTTCGCTCGGTGGCCAGACGCGCAACCCGTACGATCCGGCGCGCACGCCCGGCGGGTCCAGCGGCGGCACGGCCGCGGCCGTCGCCGCCAGCTTCGCGCTCGGCGGCATGGCGAGCGACACGTGCGGCTCCATCCGCATCCCGGCTGCCAACAACAACCTGTTCGGCCTGCGCGGCACGCGCGGGCTGTCGAGCCGGACGGGCATCATCCCGCTCTCGCACACGCAGGACATCGGCGGCCCGCTCGCGCGGACCGTGGCCGATCTGGCGCTGCTCCTGGACGTCACGGTGGGTGAGGACCCGGCCGACGACTCCACCGCGCAGGGCGCGGCACGCCCAGCCGGCGGGTTTCGCGAGGCGCTCTCCGACACCGCGCTGTCGGGCGTCCGGATCGGCGTCCTCGGCAACCTGATGGGCAGCGCGCCCGAGGACGAGGAAGTCTCACGCATCGTGCGCGCCGCGCTCGAGACGATGCGGCGCAGGGCGCGGAGCTGGTGGACGTGACGATCCCGGGCCTCGACGAGCCGCTCAACGCGTCCAGCCTGATCGCGCTGGAATTCAAGACCGACCTGCAGCGCTACCTGTCGGCGTTCCCGGCCGCCCCGGTGCATTCCCTCCAGGACATCCTCGATCGCGGCGACTTCCACGCCGCCCTCGAGGCCACCTTCAAGCTGCGGAACGCGGCCGAGCCCGACGCCGACGAGATCACCGCCGTCGAGGCGCGGCGGTCCATGGTGACCGCGCTCGTGCGGGGGACCCTCGAGGAGCATCGGCTCGATGCCCTGGCCTACCCCACCCTTCGCCGCCGCCCGGTCGTCGTGGAAGAACCGCAGCGAGGCACCAACTGCCAGTTGAGTGCCACCACCGGCTATCCGGCGATGGCGATGCCTGCCGGGTTCACCGACGATGGCGTCCCGATCGGGCTGGAGCTCCTTGGGCCGGCGTGGAGCGATCACCGCCTGGTGTCCATGGCCTACGCCTACGAGCGCGCGTCGCACCCGCGCCGCGAGCCGCCCACCACGCCGCGCCTGGTGCGCGACGCGGCGCCGGCGCCGGTCAGCTGGACCGCCCGTGCCGACGGTGCGCCGGCGGTGCCGTTGACCTTCGACCCCGTGTCCGGACGCCTGTCCTGGGAGCTCCCGGCAGACGTCGTGGCCGCGGCCGTTCACCGGGGCGACCCGGGCCCCGATGGGCCCGTGCTGCATCGCCTCGTCGACCCGGCGTCCCCCGCCGCACGTGGCGCGCTCGTCCTGCCGCCGTACCAGCGTCCGTGGCTGGCGGAGGGTCGGTTGCGCCTCGTGATCCAGCAGCCGGCCGGCCGCGTCACGATCCGGCTGCAGCCGCCGCGCTGATCGCCACGCACCGCGGGCCCGATCATGCCCCTGTCCATCAAGCAGAAGCAGGTGCTCGGTGTCACGACCATCGTCGTGCTCATCGTCATCGGGTTGTCGGTGCTGCAGATCGGGACGCTGGTGCGCGTGCTGCTGGAGCAGGGCGCGGCGCGCGCCGAGCTGGTGGCGGCTTCCGTCGTCCACCAGACGAGCAACGCGCTCGTCAGCCGCGAGACGGCCTATCAGGACATCCGGTCGAGCCCGACGGTGCTCTCGGCGCTGGAATCGGCGATGTATTCGCCCGAGGTGCTCTACGCCGCGATCGTCGATCGCACGCGCACGGTGGTGGCGGCCAACGATCCGGCCACGGTCGGCCGGCAGCTGCCGCGTGGTGAGGACCTCACGCGCCTGGTGGCGGCGTCCGGCTACGAGCAGGTGCGCGCGGTGTACACCGAGGGGCGCACGCTCGAGTGGCGGCAGCCCCTCGCGCTGGGCGACGAGCCGTTCGGCGAGATCTGTATCGGGCTGTCCACCATCCTCATCCGCCAGGAGCTGGATCGATCGCTGGTCCCGGCGGGTCTGGCCGTCAGCCTCGCCCTGCTCATCGCCGTGGGCGTGTCGATGCTGCTGGCGCAGGTCGTGCTCCGGCCCATCCACGTGATCCGCAGCGGGCTGACGCGCCTGGGCCGCGGGGAGCTCGGCAAGCCGCTGGACCTGCGTGACGAGGAATTCCGCGAGCTGGGTGACGTGTTCGACCGCGTGTCGGCGCAGTTGAAGGACGCGGTGGGCGACGCGCGAACGCGCGCGCAGGTGGCGGACCTCACGCGCCGCGTGGCCTCGCTCGGACGGCTGACGGCGGGTGTCGCGCACGAGGTCAAGAATCCGCTCAACGCCATGACCATCCACCTCGAGCTGCTGAAGCAGAAGCTGGCCTCGCCGGATCCCATGGGCGCGTCGCGGCACGCGGAGGTCATCGGCACCGAGATCCGGCGGCTCGACGACGTGGTGCAGGGGTTCCTGAAGTTCGTGCGGCCCGAGGACGTGACGCTGGCCCCCGTCAAGGTCAAGTCGCTCATCGGCGCCGTGCTCGAGGCCGTCGCACCGGAGGCCGAGCGCGCGCACGTCACCAGCGAGCACGCCTGCCAGGACGCCGCGCTGGCGATCGAGGGGGACGAGTCGCTCCTGCGGCAGGCGTTCCTCAACCTGGCGCAGAACGCCATCCAGGCCATGCCACGTGGCGGCCGGTTGCGCGTGGCCTGCAGCGTGGCCCGCGACGGGCGCGTGGAGATCCGGGTGCAGGACACCGGCGATGGCATCGCGCCCGAGCACCTCGCGCGCATCTTCGACCTGTACTTCACGACGAAGAAGCGGGGCAGCGGCATCGGATTGTCACTGGTGTTCCGCACCATCCAGCTCCACAATGGGGACATCGACGTCGAATCGACGCTGGGAACCGGCACAACATTCGTGATCAAACTTCCGCAGGCGCGCTAACATCGAGCTCATGCGACTGCACCCCCTTGCCGTCGTGACGGCGCTCGCCCTGGGCGCCAGCGCCTGCGCCGCCCGCGCGGCGGCCCCCGTTCCCGAGCCCGAACTGCCGAGGATGGTGCCGCCACCCGCGCCGGCGCGGATCGTGGCCGTGTACATGGAGCCGGTGGACACGCCGCCCATCGAGATGACCCCGGCCGCGGAGCCCGTCAGCCCGACGCCCCCGCCGCCCCGTCCCGCCGCCCCGCCGCCGGCTCCCGCCCCCGAGGCCAAGCCGGGCACCGCCACCCCCACGCCGCCTCCGGCGCTCACGCTGACGCCGGTGGCCGGGTCTGAAGGCAAGACCGAGGCGTCCATCCGGACGCTGCTGGCGCGCGCGTCGCGGGACCTGGCCCGCGTCAACACGAGCGGCCTCTCGGCCGATGGGCGCACGCAGTTCGACGTGGCCCGCCGCTTCGTCCAGCAGGCCGAGGAGGCGCTCAAGGCGCGCAACCTCGTCTATGCGGGGAAGCTGGCCGACAAGGCCGCGGTCATGGCTGCCGTCCTGGTTCGCTGATCGGCTCGTCCCGCACGTTTACGTTGTCGTCGTACGCCCGTTATGCGAAGATAAAGCGAAAACAACCATTTCTGGGCAGAACATCGACATTTAGCGTTCGACCTAAAATAAATACGCAAGATGTAGTGGTCGTTCCCTTGACAACGAATCGTCACACGCGCATATTGGGCGTCGCGCGCGAGAACGACGTTCGCTGACGCCGGCCCCTCCCAGCGGTCGATGCCGGCGGACACGATCGAGCCAGAAGCCATGAGTTCCACTGCACGAAATTACACACGCGCGCAACAAGCTATCTAAAGGGTTTGCTAATCCGAGGGGGACACGCCCCTGGGGCGGGGGTGTCCCCCTCTGCGTTTGGAGGAGAGCATGCAGGATGGTGCTCGAAAGCTGTCGGCGGCGCCTGCCGGACAGCCATCGGCCGGCTCGTCGGCCTACACCGAGAACGAAGCGCGCACGGGCGCGCGAACCGTGGCGGCCCCTGGCCTGGAGTTTCCGCGATTCTTCACCGCGGCCGGCCAGGACCCGTTCGATCAGGTCGAATGGGAACTGCGCGATGCGGTGATTGGGAGCGAGAAGGGCTCGATCGTCTTCGAGCAACGCGGGGTCGAGCTACCGAAGGCCTGGTCGCAGCAGGCGACCAACATCGTGGTCTCGAAGTACTTCCGCGGCCATATCGGCTCTCCCGAGCGCGAGCGGTCGGTCAAGCAGCTCATCGGCCGTGTCGTCGACACCATCACGGGGTGGGCGCGCAAGCAGAAGTACTTCGCCACCGACGTGGCGCTGCAGGCGTTCAGCGACGACCTGAAGCACCTGCTGGTGGAGCAGAAGGCGGCGTTCAACAGCCCCGTCTGGTTCAACTGCGGCTTCGAGAAGGCGCCCCAGTGCTCGGCGTGCTTCATCAACTCCGTGGACGACACCATGGAGTCGATCCTGACGCTGGCCAAGACCGAGGGCATGCTGTTCAAGTACGGCTCGGGCACGGGCAGCAACCTGTCGTCGATCCGCTCGGCGAAGGAGCTGCTGGCCGGGGGCGGGACCGCCTCGGGCCCGGTCTCCTTCATGAAGGGCTTCGACGCGTTTGCGGGCGTGATCAAGTCGGGCGGCAAGACGCGCCGGGCGGCCAAGATGGTCATCCTCAACGCCGACCATCCCGACGTCGTGGACTTCATCAACTGCAAGGTGGACGAGGAGAAGAAGGCCTGGGCGCTCATCGACGCCGGCTACGACGGCTCGTTCACGGGCACCGCCTACTCCTCGGTCTTCTTCCAGAACTCGAACAACTCGGTCCGGGTGAGCGACGAGTTCATGCGCGCCGTCCTCGATGACGGGCTGTGGCAGACGCGCGCGGTGACCTCCGGCGAGGTGATGGACACCTACCGGGCCCGCGACCTCATGCGCCTCATCGCCGAGGGCACCTGGGTCTGCGGCGATCCCGGCATGCAGTTCGACACGACCGTCAACGAGTGGCACACCTCACCGAACACGGCCCGCATCAACGCGAGCAACCCGTGCTCCGAGTACATGTTCCTCGACGACTCGGCGTGCAACCTGGCGTCGATCAACCTGATGAAGTTCGTCGGCGCCGACGGGGAATTCGACGTCGCCGGGTTCCGCGCCGCCTGCCGCACGCTCATCACCGCGCAGGAAATCATCGTCGACAACTCGAGCTACCCGACGCGGGCGATCGAGAAGAACAGCCACGACTACCGTCCGCTCGGCCTCGGCTACGCCAATCTGGGCGCGCTGCTGATGTCGCGCGGGCTGCCCTACGACAGTGACGGCGGCCGCGATTTCGCCGGCGCGATCACGGCGCTCATGACGGGCGAGGCCTACGCGCAGTCCGCGCGCGTCGCGCGCGATCATGGCGGCCCCTTCGCCGGCTACGAGGCCAACCGCGAGCCGTTCCTCCGCGTCATGCGCAAGCACCGGGACGCGATCAAGGACATCAACCTCAAGAACGTCCCGACCGATCTCTACAACGCCGCCCGCCAGGCGTGGGACGATGCGGTGGAGCTCGGCGAGGACTTCGGCTTCCGCAACGCCCAGGCGACGGTGCTGGCGCCGACCGGCACCATCGGCTTCATGATGGACTGCGACACCACCGGCGTCGAGCCCGACATCGCGCTGGTCAAGTACAAGAAGCTCGTCGGCGGCGGCATGATGAAGATCGTCAACCAGACGGTCCCGATGGCGCTCAAGCGCCTCGGCTACACGGCCGCCCAGGTTGACGACATCGTCAAGTACATCGACGAGCAGGAGACCATCGAGGGCGCCCCGCACCTGCTGGATCGGGACCTGGCGGTGTTCGACTGCGCGTTCAAGGCCGCCCGCGGCCAGCGGTCGATTCACTACATGGGCCACATCAAGATGATGGGCGCGACCCAGCCCTTCATCTCCGGCGCCATCAGCAAGACCGTCAACGTGCCCAAGGACGCCACCGTCGAGGACATCGAGCAGGCGTACCTCGAGAGCTGGCGGCTCGGCGCCAAGGCCATCTCCATCTATCGCGACGGCAGCAAGCGCACCCAGCCGCTCAACACCTCGATGGACGCCAAGGCGGGGACCAGCACGTCGGTCCCGAAGGACGTCGTGGACGCGGCGGTCGCGCAGGCCCTGGCCACGCGCACGCCGATGCGGCGGCGGCTGCCCGACGAACGGCAGGCCATCACCCACAAGTTCGACATCTCCGGCCACGAGGGCTACATCACCGTCGGCCTCTTCGAGGACGGGATGCCGGGCGAGATCTTCCTCGTCATGGCGAAGGAAGGGTCCACCATCTCGGGCTTCGCCGACGCGTTCGCCCAGGCCATCAGCTACGCGCTGCAGTACGGCGTCCCGCTGCAGGCCCTGGTGGACAAGTTCAGCCACGTGCGCTTCGAGCCGTCGGGGATGACCAAGAACCCCGACGTCCGGTTCGCCAAGTCGATCGTCGACTACATCTTCCGGTGGATGGCGTCGAAGTTCCTGTCGCCCGAAGCGCAGTTCCGCGCCGGGGTGAACAACCGCGACGAGGCCGACACGCCCGCCGTGGTCGTGCCCGCGCCGAAGAGCGCACCGGCCCCCGCGGCCGCGGTGAGCACCAGCGGCGCCATCGTGCCGACGACGGCGTCCTTCGCCGCCATGCAGAACCAGGAGGACGCACCGCCGTGCACCACCTGCGGGTCGATCATGGTGCGGAGCGGCTCCTGCTACAAGTGCAGCAACTGCGGCACCACCAGCGGCTGCGCGTAGCCACGAAGGACACGAAAAGCACGAAGAACACGAAGGGCCGGAGCCACAGGCTCCGGCCTTTCGCATTCAGGGCACCCGCATGCGCAACGCCGTCCTCATCGCCGGCCTGACAGTCTGGGCGGCGGCCGGTCCGGCCGGCCAGGGCCCGGACAGTCGCCCGCCGGCCGAGGCGCAGTACGAGATCAGGCTGATCGCGCGCGTCGTCGGTACCGACCACGTGCGTTACTCCGCCGCCGCGGGCGGCGAGCGCCTCGACAGCCGCCTGGAAATCGTCGATCGCGGCACGCCGCTCGGTGTTGACTCGTCGCTGACGGTTGGCGCCGACCTGGCGCCACGGGCGTTCGAAGCACGCGGGCGGCTCTATCGGTTCGTCCACGTGGACGCGGCGGCATCGATCGAGAACGGGACGGCGACCTTCTCGAGCCGCGGCGCGTCCGGCCGGGCGGCAGTGACCGGTCCCGCCTTCCTCACTCGCGGCTATGCACCGCTGGCGGGGCGCGCCTGGCTGGTGGGGTACTGGGAGCGGCAGGGGCGCCCCGAGCACATCGTGTCGCTGCCCGCAGGGCAGGCCGGCCCGCTGCGCGTCCGATTCGAGGGCGACGAGATGGTCCGTGCGGGCGGCCGTGCCGTCCACCTGCGGCGCTACACCGTGGACGGCGTGGTCTGGGGACGCGAGGCCGTGTGGCTGGACGATCACGGCCGGCTGGCCGCGCTCGTCACGCGCGTGCACATCCTGCCGCTCGAGGCGATTCGGACGGACCTGCGCGAGGCCTTCGCGCAGCTGCAGGCGTCGGCCGTACGGGACCGCATGCGCGACCTCGAGGCGATGCGCGCGGCAGTGCGTCCGGTGGCGAGCGGGGACTTCGCCATCACCGGCGCGACCGTGATTGGCGGCGCCGGCCGCCCCCTGCCGGATGCCACGCTCGTCGTGCGCGACGGGCGCATCGCCGGCCTCGGTCCGCGCGCGTCCACGCCCGTGCCCGAGGCCATGCGGACGATCGAGGCCACCGGCGCCGTGATCGTCCCCGGGTTGTGGGAGATGCACGCGCACGCGAGCCAGATCGAGTGGGCGCCGGCGTACCTGGCGGCCGGTGTGACGACCGTCCGCGACATGGGCGGGGAACTCGGGTACCTGACGGCCCTGCGCGATACGCTCGACACCGGAAGAGGACTCGGCCCCCGGATGCTGCTCGCCGGCCTCGTGGACGGTGCGGGCGAGGGTGGCTTCGGCGCGGTCACCGCCGCGAGCCCCGACGAGGGACGTGCCGTCGCGGACCGCTACCACGAAGCGGGTTTCGACCAGCTGAAGCTGTACACCCTCCTCGCGCCCGACGTGGTGTCGGCCATTGCGGCACACGCGCACCGGCTGGGCATGGGGGTGACCGGTCACGTGCCGCGCGCGCTCACGCCCCAGCAGGGCGTCGAGCGAGGCATGGACCAGATCGCCCACCTGCCCGTGCGCGGCGGGCCGGACGGGCCCGGCAGCCGGGCGCTGATCGCCGCGCTCGGTTCGCGCCGGACGGTCGTCGATCCCACGCTGTCGTGGACGGAGCTCCTGGGCCGGGGGCCCGCGGAATCGCTCGACGCCATCGATCCTGAGGCGTCGCGGCTACCGCCCGCCCTGGCCGAGAACTATCGCAGCGTCGCCAACGCGCGTGCCACGGATCTCGCGCCCGCCCTGGCGTCGGTCAAGGCGCTGGCCGATGCCGGCGTGCGCATCGTGGCCGGCACGGACGGCGCGCTGCCCGGGCTGAGCCTGGTACACGAGCTCGAGCTGTTCGTGCGCGCCGGCTTCACGCCCCAGGAAGCGCTGGATGCCGCCACCCGCGTCCCCGCGGCGGCCATGGGACGGCTGGACGACATCGGTACGCTGGAGACGGGCAAGCGCGCCGACCTCCTGGTGCTGGAGGCGAGCCCCCTCGACGATATTGGCAACCTCCGCCGGCGCCGGTGGGTGGCAGTCGGGGGCGCTCTACGATTGTGCCGATCTGGCGGTCCAGGCGGGGTTCCTCAGGTGAGCGCCGCAGACAGGTTTCCGGGAGAATGGACTGCCGACCCCGCATGCCGCTGGAGCCCCGCATGACCCGCCGTCCCCTCGTCCTCGCGTGCCTCGTCGCAGGCGCCGCGCTGACCGTCTCGGCGCAGCAGAACCGCATCGACCTCGTCACGCCCCTCGCCCCGGAGCTGGCGCGCTACGGCCCGCTCCCCGTCGGGGTCCGCACGATACGCGCCACCGACCGCGACCGTCCGCAGATCCTCCAGATCACCGCCGGCGGTCCCATCGTCCGCGGCGATCGGACGCTCACGCTCGAGGTCTGGTATCCGGCGGCGTCGGCAGCCGCCTCGGGCACCGACTACCGGACCATCACGCGGGATCCGTCCATTCCGACGACCCTGCACGGACGAGCCGCGCGAGACGCCGCCCCCCGTCAGGAGGGCGCACCGTATCCTCTCGTCATCGTCTCCCACGGGTATCCGGGCAACCGGTTCCTGATGAGCCATCTCACGGAGAACCTCGCGAGCAAGGGCTTCATCGTCGTGTCCATCGACCATCCCGAGAGTACCTACGACGACCAGAAGGCGTTCGCCAGCACGCTCTACAACCGTCCCGTCGACCAGCTCTTCGTTCTGGACGAGATGGCGCGGCTGGCCGAGGGCGGCTCCGGGTCGTTCCTCGCGGGGCTGGTCGACGCGTCCCGGACGGGACTGGTCGGCTACTCGATGGGCGGCTACGGCGTGGTCAACGTGATTGGCGGCGGCTTCAGCGACGCCAGCGCCGGCTTCGACGCCGCCCCGCCGAACCGCCTGCTCGCCGAGCGCGGCGCGTCGAATCCCGCGTATGCGGCCGGGCGGGATCCGCGCATCAAGGCGGCGGTTGCCATCGCGCCCTGGGGGATGGAGCGCGGGTTCTGGGAGGCCGAGGGGCTGCGCGGCATCCGGACGCCGGTGCTGTTCGTCTCGGGCAGCGTGGACGACGTGGCGGGCTATGAGAAAGGGACGCGGGCGATCTGGCAGAACGCGCGCAACGCCGACCGGTACCTGCTCACCTTCGACAACGCCAACCACAACGCCGCGGCGCCCATTCCGGCGCCGGTCGAGGCCTACACGGAGCCGCGGGGCCAGGGGAGCTCGCCCTTCACGCACTACGCCGACAGCGTGTGGGACACCACCCGGATGAACAACATCCTGGACCACTTCGCGACGGCCTTCTTCGACTGGCACCTGAAGGCCGACGAGCCGAAGGCGCAGTACTTCATCACCGTGCCGCACGGGCGTGACGCGGTGTGGTCGATGAACCGTGACGGGACGCCAACGGCCGAGCACACGTACTGGAAGGGCTTCGCGCGCAACACTGCCGTCGGCCTCTCGCTCGAGCATCTCCTGCCGGGCCAGATGCCGGCCGACGAGCCTCGACCGGCGCCGCCGACGCGTGCGGACATCCTGCGGGGCGAGTACGGCCGCTACCGCGCCAACAACGACCTCCTGTCCTACGTGCTGGACGTCCGTGTCGATCCCGACGCGGGACGGTTGTCCGGCACCAACACGATCCGGTTCCGGCAGCTCCAGCCCGACACCCGTATCCAGCTCGAGCTGTATGCGGACCTGTCGGTGGACGGCATCCTGTTCGAGGGGGCGCCGCTGACCTACGAGCGCGACCTGAACACGGTCTACGTGGACTTCCCGCGCACGCTGGAGGCCGGCCGGGAGTACAGCATCGACTTCCGGTACTCGGGCCAGCCGCAGTCGCGGGGGCGGTTCGGCGGCATCACGTTCGCGAAGGACCCGGCGGGGCGTCCGTGGATCTTCACGGCGTGCGAGGGCGAAGGGTCGAGCATCTGGTGGCCGAGCAAGGACCAGTGGCGGGACGAGCCCGAGGGCATGACCATCCGCGTCTCCGTGCCCAACGGGCTGACCGACGTCTCGAACGGACGATTCGTCGGCCAGACCGACCTCGGCGACGGGTACACCCGGTGGGAGTGGCAGGTCCACTACCCGATCAACTCCTACAACGTGTCGTTGAACATCGGCGCGTACACGCACTTCACCGACACGGCCGGCGCCCGTACGCTGGACTTCTACGTCCTCCCCGAGAGCCTCGAGAAGGCGCGCCGGCAGTTCGCCCAGGCGCGGCCGATGATTGCGGCTTTCGAGAAGTTCTTCGGGGAGTATCCGTTCGTCGAGGACGGGTACAAGCTCATCGAGGTGCCCTACTCCGGCATGGAGCACCAGAGCGCGGTGACCTACGGCAACCACTTCGCCAACGGATACCTGGAACGCGACTGGACCGGCGTCGGCATCAGCCCCAGGTTCGACTTCATCATCATCCACGAGAGCGCGCATGAGTGGTTTGGCAACGCCGTCTCGGCGGCCGACGTGGCCGACATGTGGATTCACGAGGGGTGGGCCACTTACCTCGAGGCCCTCTATGTCGAGGAGCTCTTCGGGCCCGGGGACGCTCTCACCTACATCAACGGCTACAAGGACAAGGTCAAGAACCTCGAGCCCATCGTCACCCAGCGCGGCATCCACCGGTCGCCGCAGCAGGACATGTACTTCAAGGGGGCGCTGATGCTGCACACGCTGCGCGGCGTCGTCGGCGACGATGCGCAGTGGTTCGCGTTGATCAAGGGCCTGTACCAGCGATTCAAGTACCGGAACATCGCCACCGAGGACGTGGTGGCCTACGTCAACGAGACGACCGGCCGCGACCTGACGCCGTTCTTCAATCAGTACCTGCGCCGGGCGGCGCTGCCGGTGCTTCAGGTCCGGATCACTGGCGACCGACTGGCCTATCGCTGGCAGGCGGAGGAGCGCGGCTTCGACATGCCCATTCGTGTGGGCGCGCCCGGCCGCTGGCAGACCATCCAGCCGACGACCGATTGGCAGGTGATGCCCGTACCCGCAGGCGGCGCCGTCGGCGTGGACACCGATCATTTCTACGTGGACGTGGACGTCACCGAGCGCGCCACCGACGGATCGCGGCCCTGACCCGCCATGCGCCCGACGCCTCCGCTCCTGCCGCCCCCGCGCACGTCTCCGAGGGGACGGTGACCGGTACGCCCGCCACCTCCTCGCCGCTCGTAGACGTCGTCGCCCGCTATTGGGGCTACACGAGCCTCCGGCCGTTGCAGCAGGAGGCGATGGAGTCCATCCTCGGCGGGCAGGACTCGCTGCTCGTGCTGCCCACGGGCGGCGGCAAGTCGTTGTGCTTCCAGGCACCGGCGCTGCTGCGCGACGGGCTCGCGCTCGTGGTGTCGCCGCTGATCTCGCTCATGAAGGATCAGGTGGACACGCTCGTCGCCAACGGCGTGCCCGCCGCCTGCCTCAACAGCGCCATGCCCGCCGACGCGCGTGCGGCGGTCACGGCGGGGCTGCGCGAGGGCCGCTACCGGCTCCTGTACGTCGCGCCGGAGCGGATTGCGGGCGAGGGGGGCGGATGGCTGTCGTGGCTGCTCGCCACATGCCCGATAAGCTTCGTCGCCGTCGACGAAGCGCACTGCATCAGCCATTGGGGCCACGACTTCAGGCCGGAGTACCGGCTGCTCGGCGGCCTCCGGGCGCAACTGCCGCAGGTGAGCTTCCACGCGTTCACCGCGACGGCCACGGCCCGCGTGCGCGGCGACATCGTCCAGCAGCTCGGCCTGCGCAATGCCGTGACGCTCGTCGGATCGTTCGACCGTCCGAACCTGCTGTACCGGGTGCTCCCACGCGCCTCCCTCAAGACCCAGGTGCGCCAGGTGCTGGATCGGCACCGCGGGGAGGCGGGCATCATCTACTGCCCGACGCGGCGCGACGTCGACGGCCTGGCGGCCAGGCTCCAGGACGAGGGCGTGCGTGCGCGGCCCTATCACGCAGGCCTGTCCGACGAGGAACGCCACCGCAACCAGGACGCCTTCCTCAACGCGTCCGCGGACGTGGTCGTGGCGACGGTGGCCTTCGGCATGGGCATCGATCGGTCCGACGTGCGCTTCGTGGTGCACGCCGGGGCGCCGCAGTCGCTGGAGCACTACCAGCAGGAGGCGGGCCGTGCCGGCCGGGACGGCCTCGAAGCCGAGTGCGTGCTCATCGTCTCGTCGGCCGACTTCCTGCGCTGGCGCGAGATCCTGGCGAAGAACGGCGAGCTGACCGACGCACGCCAGTCGCTGCTGCGCGACATGGAGCGCTACGCCGCGAGTGTCGGCTGCCGGCACCGCCGCCTGATCGGCTATTTCGGCGAAACCTACACGCGTGACGACTGCGGCGCCTGCGACTACTGCCTGGGCGAGCTGGAATCGATTGGAGATCCGGTCACGCTGGCCCGCAAGGTGCTCTCCGCCGTCGCCCGCGTCGGCCAGCGCTTTGGCGCCGCGCACGTCGGCAGCATCCTGCGCGGGCACGCCAGCGAGGCCGTCCGCTCGCGCGGGCACGATCAGCTCTCCGTCTTCGGCCTGCTGGGCGAGGCCTCGGTGGACGAGGTGCGCGGCTACATCGACCAGCTGATCGCGCACGGGCTGCTGCAGCAGTCGGGCGATCAGTATCCGGTCCTGCAGCTGAGCGCGGAGGGCGCGGCGGTGCTGCGCGATCCGTCGGCCGCGTCGGGGCTGAGCCTGGCGCGCCAGCGCACGCCCGAGAAGGGCCGGGGACCGCGCCGGTCGAAAGTGGAAGCCGAGTCGTGGGATGGTGTCGACCGCGCGCTCTTCGACGCCCTGCGTGCGTTGCGACTGCAGGTGGCTCGCGACCGGGGCGTGCCCCCCTACGTGATCTTCCACGACACCACGCTGCGCGAGCTGGCGCGCATCAAGCCCACGTCGCTCGAGGCCCTGCGCGGCGTCTACGGCGTGGGCGCGCGCAAGGCCGAGGACCTGGGCGAGGCCGTCCTCGACGTCATCCGCTCCGCCTGAAGGAGGCTTCGTCCGGCCACTCCGTTCGTCCCATCGCACTTGACGCGGACCCTATGTAGCGATACTACATACGCACGCTCATGCGACGCCTCAGCATCTCCGCCGCCAGCGTGCTCCAGGCCATCGCGGACGGCCGTCCGTACGGCTTCGACATCATCGACGCGACGGGGCTGCCGAGCGGCACCGTCTATCCGGCGCTCAGCCGCCTCGAACGCGACGGCTACGTACGGTCGTCGTGGGAAGACACGGACTCGGCCCACGACGCCGGCCGACCGCCGCGGCGGTACTACCGCGTGACGGCCTCGGGCCGGACGGCGCTCGCCGATGCGCACGCGCGCCTCCAGGCGCTGCTGCCCGCGAGGTCGCGCCCGTGAGCCGCCGGGTCGACGCCTGGCTGCGGCTGGTCGCCTGGATGGTGCCCGGCGACGTGCGGCGCGAGTGGCTCCGCGAGTGGCGCGCGGAGTTCGCCTGGCGACAGGCGCGTGCCGTCCGGACGGGCCGGACGCCGGGCGGGCAGGACGTGTGGTACGCGGCCGGAGCGCTGCCGCACGCGCTCTGGCTCCGCTGGGACCGCTGGAGGTTCGACATGCTGTGGCAGGACGTGAAGCACGCCTGGCGTGCGCTGAGACGGAGGCCGGGCTTCACGGCCCTCACGCTCGTGACGCTCGCGCTGGGAATCGGGGCGACCGCCACCATCTTCGGCGCCGTCTACGCCGTCCTGCTGCGCCCGCTGCCGTTCCCGGACGCCGATCGACTCGTCCAGGTGATGGAGACGAGCACGCGGAACCCTCGGGGCATGGCCGTCTCGCCGCCCAACTTCGTGGACTGGCGGCGCGACAGCCGGTCGATCCGGGGCATGGCGGCAATTGCGTCGTCCAACTACGCGCTGGGCGGCGATGGACGCGCGGCGGAGCAGGTGTCCGGCGCGCAGGTGACCGGCGACTTCTTCGACGTGCTGGCCACGGGGGCCCAATGGGGTCGTGTCCTCGCGCCCGAGGACGCGGCGGGTCAGGGCCTCGATGTCGTGGTGCTGAGCCACGCCCTGTGGGCGCGCCGCTTCGGATCGGATCCCGCCACCATCGGTCGCCGCATCGTGATCGACGGCACGCCGCGGGAAGTCGTGGGTGTGATGCCGCGGGGATTCCGCTATCCGCTCGAATCCGATATCTGGCTGCCGCTGCCCTTCAGCGAGGAGGAGCTGACCACGCAGCGCGGCGCCCACTACCTGGACGTGATCGGGCGGCTCGCGCCGGAGGTGGCAGTCGAGCAGGCGAGGGCAGACCTGCGCGCGATCGGCGACCGGCTCGCCGCCGAGTACCCGCGCTGGAACGCGGACGAGAGCGCGGACGTCGAGCCGCTGCGCGACGTCCTCGTCGGCGATGCCCGCGACTCGCTGATGGTGCTGCTGGGGGCGGTCGGGCTCGTGCTGCTGATCGTGTGCGTGAACGTCGCGGGGCTGGTGCTCGTGCGGGCGGCCGGGCGGAGCCGGGAGCTGGCGGTCCGCCGCGCGATCGGCGCCGGCCGCGGCGCACTCGTGCGGAGCCTGCTGGTCGAGAGTCTGATCCTCGGCGCCGGCGGCGGCATCCTGGGGGTCCTGCTCGCCTCGTGGGCGCTCGCGGCGGCGCCGACGCTGGCGGCCGTGGACGTGCCGTTGCTGGACCAGACGCGCCTCGACGGCACGGTGCTGCTCTTCACGGTGGGGGTGTCGCTTGCCGCCACGGTGCTCTTCGGCACCGCGCCCGCGTGGTTTGCCACCGCCGGCCTCGACATGTCCGCCAGCATGCGCGAGGAAGGCGGCAGCACGACGGCCGATCCGCGGCGGCAGTGGTGGCGGGGGGCCGTCATCGTGATCGAAACCAGCCTGGCGGTGGTCCTGCTCGTCGCGGCGGGCCTGCTCGCGCGAAGCTTCGCGCGGCTCACGCAGGTGGACCTGGGCTTCGCGACGAGCGATATCCAGACGTTCACGATCACGATGCCCGATGGCACCTACGGGCAGCCGGCGCAGCGCGCGGCGCTGGTGGACGAGCTGCTGGCCCGCATCGCGGGGCGCCCGGACGTCGCACACGCGTCCGCGATCTTCGGCATGCCGCTCACCGACTTCTCGTACGGGATCTCGACCACCGCGCTCGACGGCGTCCGCCTCGCGGACGCGCGGCAGGACGAGCTGAGCGTCCAGGTGCGCGTCGTGACGCCCGACTACTTCGAGACGATGGGCATCCCGCTCGTCCGAGGACGGTCGCTCACCGCCGCCGATCGGCTCGGCAGGCCCGAGGTCGCCATCCTCAGCGAGGCCGCTGCCCGGCGCTACTTTCCAGGCGAGGATCCGCTGGGGCATCACGTCGAGCTGGGAACGCGGCTGGGCCAGGGCGGGGCGCCGGTGGGCGGACAGATCGTCGGCGTCGTGGCCGACGTGCGGGACCGCGGGCGTGCGAGCCCGCCGCGTCCGACGCTGTACGTGGCGCACGCGCAGTTCCCGGTGGGCTTCGTCACCGTGGCCATCCGGTCGGACGGCCGTCCCGCGGCCGTCGTGGAGCCGGCCCGGCAGGTGCTCGAGGCGCTCGACCGCGACGTGCCCATGTTCCGCGTCCGCACGATGGCGCAGCTGGCCTCGCACGCCGTGGCGCAGCCGCGCGCGTCGCTCGTGGTCATCGGCGTGTTCGCCACGAGTGCGCTGGTCCTCTCGGCACTGGGGTTGTACGGCGTCCTGGCGTTTGCGGTCGGGCAGCGCACGCGCGAGATCGGCATCCGCCGGGCGCTCGGTGCGGCCGACGGCTCCGTCGTCCGGATCGTCACGCGGCACGCGGCGGGGCTCACGGCCATCGGCATTGCCGTCGGCCTCGGGGCGGCACTGGCCATCAGCCGTGTGTTGCGCCCGCAGCTCCACGACGTGGCTCCGACCGACGTGGTCACCTATGCGGGCGTGGCGCTCCTCGTGTCGATGGTCTCGATGGTGGCGACCCTCGTGCCGGCGTGGCGCGCGGCGCGCATCGATCCGCTCATGGCCCTCCGCCACGACTGAGGGCCGCCTTCCGCCGAGGGGGTAGACTCAGGAGATGGCCACGCTCCCTGCCGATCTCGACTGGTCCACCGCCGCCCTCGCCGACGCCTGTGTGTCGCTGGGGCTCGACCTGCGCGTGGGGCCGCCAGGGCTGGTGCCGCTGGTCCCGGGCCGGCGGGCGGCCGGGCGCGTGCAGCCGTCGGTGCACGCGGGCAGCATGGACGTGGTGCTGGAAGCCATCCAGCACGCCTCACCCGGCGATGTCCTGCTGGTGGACAACAACGGGCGTCTGGACGAGGGCTGCTTCGGCGCGCTCGAAGCCGCCGAGGCCGGCGCGCAGCGTCTGGCGGCCGTCATCGTGGACGGCGTGCACCGCGACGGCGCCGAGCTGGCGCAGTCCGCTCTGCCGCTCTGGTCGTGGGGCACCTGTCCGGCCGGTCCTCTCGAGCTGCGGCGGCGGCATGCCACCGCGCTCGAGGCCGCGACGTGCGGCAAGGCCACCGTCACGCGCGAGGACGTCGCGTTCCTCGACGAGGATGGCATCGTCTTCGTGGCGCTGACCGAGCTGTCGCGCGTGGCCGGCGTGGTCAGGGACATCGTCGCGCGGAGGCGTGACCTGGCCGACCGCGTGCGGGCGGGCGAGCCGCTGCGGGATCAGCTCGGCCTGGCGGCCTTCGTGGAGCGCCGCGCGGCGCACGCCGAGTACACCTTCCGCCATCACCTCGACGACCACCAGCGGGCGCTGCCCGGGTTGCGCTGACCTGCGCCTGCTGGCGGCGGTGTGCACACCCATTCGGCGTCGATCCGGCGATGCGGGTGCCCTGACCGTATAATTGCTCCGCCTCCATGACCCGGCAGTACTGCCACGTCGGCGCGCGTACCATCGCCTATCTCGACTCCGTCCCGCGCGGAAACGACCTCCGGACGATCGTGCTCCTGCACGCCTTTCCGCTGGGCGCCGGCATGTGGGAGCCCCAGATTCGCAGCATCCCGAAGGGCTGGCGCCTGATCACGCCGGATCTGCGCGGCTTTGGCGGCACCTCGGACCCCGAGGGCACGCCGGCCATGGACGACTACGCGCAGGATGTCGTGGACCTGCTCGAGGCGCTCGGGATTGCGCGCGCGGTCGTCGGCGGGTGCTCGATGGGCGGGTACGCCACGTTCGCCGTCCTCCGCAACGCCCCCGACATGGTCGAGGCGGTGGTCCTGGCCGACACGCGGGCGGGCGCCGACAGCCAGGAGGGCCGTGCCAACCGCCGCAGCATGCTGGCCCTGCTCGACCGGGAGGGAGCCTCCGGCGTCGCACGCGACATGCTGCCCAGGCTCCTCGGCCCGACGACGCGCGAGAACCACCCGACGGCCGAGGCGACGGTGCGCCGGCTCATCAAGCAGCAGTCGCCCGAGGCCATCCGCCGGGCGATTCAGCGCATGATGGAGCGGCAGGATGCGATGCCGCTCGTGTCGGCGCTGCGGCTGCCCGCCCTCGTCATCGTCGGCGAGGAGGACGAGCTGACGCCCGTCGAGGAGTCGCGGCGCATCGCCGAGGCGATTCCGGACGCGCGGCTCGAGGTCGTCCCGGCGGCCGGCCACCTGTCGAACCTGGAACAACCCGACCGCTTCAACCAGGCCCTCGGGGCCTTTCTCGCGTCCCTCTCACGATGAACGTGTGCTGTTCGATCGTTGCCGCCGCGCTGCTGGTGCTCGCCACCGGTGCGCGGGCCCAGGAACCCGTGTCCGTCGATCCGATGCACGCGGCGCTCGACGGCGTCCTCGACATCTACGTGCGCGACGGGCTGGTGTACTACCAGGCGCTGCGCCAGGAGCGCGGCCGGCTGGACCGGTATGTCGCGTCGCTCTCCGGTGTGCGGACGGACGGCTGGTCCGAGAAGCGCCGCCTGGCCTTCTGGATCAACGCGCACAACGCGCTGGTGCTGCGCTCGGTCATCGACAACTACCCGATCCGGGGACGTGCGGACATGTATCCCCGCAACAGTCTCCGGCAGGTGTCCGGAGCGTTCGAGAAGCGCCCGTTCCGCGTGGCGGGGCAGACGCTCACCCTCGACGAGATCGAGAAGGACGTCATCGTTCCTTTGGGTGACGCGCGTGCGCTGCTCGCCCTGGGCCGCGGCGCGGTGGGCGGCGGCCGGCTCCGCAGCGAGGCCTACACCGAGGCCCGGCTCGACCAGCAGCTCGACTCGGCCGTGGCCGACGCCGTGGACAACCGCGAGCTCGTGTTCGTTGACTCGGTCAACAACGTCATCAGCCTCAACCCGGTGTTCTCGTGGCGGGAGCAGGCGTTCGTCGATGGCTTTGCCGGCGCGGCGCCGGAGGAGTTCGCACGGCGGAGCCCGCTGGAGCGCGCCGTGCTCGGCCTGATCATGCCGCACCTCGTCCAGACGGAGAAGGACGCCCTCGAAGCCAACGACTTCAAGATGACCTTCCACGAGTTCGACTGGACGCTGAACGACCTCACCAACCGCCGGTAGGCGAGCGCCCCGCCCCGGCGCCTCGCGGTTGCCGGCGGGGCAGAACGGCTCACATGGATCTGGGACTGAACGGAAAGATTGCCGTCGTGACCGGCGCGAGCCGCGGGCTCGGCTTTGCTGCCGCGCAATCGCTGGTGGCCGAGGGCTGCCACGTCGTGATGGGCGCGCGCGGGCTCGAGGGACTGACCAAGGCGGCCGACACCCTGCGGTCGCGCTGGGGACGGGGCCCGAAGGTCATTCCCGTGACGTGTGACGTGTCGTCCGCCGAAGGCGTGGACCACCTCATCGAGTCGGCCGTCGTCGAGTGCGGCGGCGTGGACATCCTGGTGAACAACGTCGGCCTCGGACGCGGCAGCACGCTCGAGCAGACGACCCAGGAGGAGTGGCGCGAGGCCTTCGACCACACCCTCTTTCCCGCGATTCGGTGCTCGCAGCAGGCCGTGCCGCACATGCGCCAGCGCGGCGGCGGCGCCATCGTGATCGTCTCGTCGATCTACGGCCGGGAGGCCGGCGGGCGCATGACGTACAACGTGGTGAAGGCCTCCGAGATCAGCCTGACCAAGGCGCTGGCCCAGCAGCTGGCCAAGGACGAGATTCGCGTCGTGGGCGTCGCGCCCGGCTCGATCCTGTTCGAGGGCGGGTCGTGGTGGAAGCGCCAGCAGGACGATCCGAAGGGCATCGCGGAGTTCGTGTCCAGGGAGCTGCCGTTCGGCCGCTTCGGTAAGCCCGAGGAGATCGGCGACGCCATCGCTTTCCTGGCATCGCCCCGCGCCAGCTGGATCAGCGGCACCACCGTCGTCGTGGACGGCTGCCAGTCGCGGATGTTCTAAGCGCGTCAGGCCGCGGTGCGCCGGAACCAGACGGCGTAGACGGGCAGGCCCGCCAGCACGACGGCGAAGGTCACCGAGGTCCAGATCGGATCGGTCACCAGCGCGTTGACCACCAGGTACACGGCCGCCAGCACGAAGATCCCGGGCACCCACGGATACCCGACCACCTTGTAGGGCCGCTGCAGGTGCGGCTGCGATGCGCGCAGGCGGTAGATGGCCGCCACGCTGAGCGCGTAGAACGGCCACATCGCCAGGACGAACGTGTCGGTGAGCTGCTCGAAGGTCTGGGTCATCACCATCGCGACGCCCAGGGCCGCCGCCAGCAGGATGGCCACGTGCGGCGTCTGCCAGCGCGGGTGCACGGCCGCGATCGCGGGAAAGAACAGCCGGTCGTCGGCCATGGCGAAGAAGATGCGGGGCGAGGCCAGCATGCTCCCCATCAGCGAGCCGAACGTCGAGATCATCACCACCACCGCGATGAACGACGCCCCCGCGCGGCCGAACACCGCGCCGAGCGTATCGGCGGCGATGAGCGCCGAGTCCTTCATCCGATCGATGGGCGTGATGTACAGTGCGCCGCGTTCGACAGCAGGTAGATGACGATGATGGCAAGGGTGCCGAACACGATGGCGCGCGGCAGGTTGCGCTGGGGGTCGGTGACCTCGCCGCTGGCGAACGTGAGGTCCGCGAAGCCGTCGTAGGCCCACATGACCGAGATCAGGGCGAGCCCGAAGAGGCCGGCGTCGATGGGTGCGCCGGCCGTGGTGAGATGGGCGGTGCTGCCGCCGGCGCCGCCGCCCAGCAGGAACGCCGCTCCCACCATGAATGCCAGGGCCGTGTACTTCGTGACGGTCGAGATGCCGGCGAACAGCGCGCCGAGGCGCACGCCGACGATGTTGGTGCCCGCGGCGAAGATGATCGCGGCGGCGGCCAGGTAGTCGGCCCAGTCGGGGTGCAGGGTCTGGTCCACGCCGAGGACGCGCAGGCAGTAGTCGCCGAACACGGAGGAGATGCCGCCCAGGGCGGCGGCGCGGATCAGGACCAGCTGTGCCCAGCCGTAGAGGAACGCGTAGGGACGGCCCCAGCCCTCGCGCAGGTAGACGTACATGCCGCCCGTCTCGGGCATCGCCGCTGAGAGCTCGGCGAACGCCAGCGCGCCGCACAGGACGATGAGCCCGCCCAGCACCCAGACCCCGAGCATGAAGACGGGGTCGGGCACGCGTCCCGCGATGACCGCTGGTGTCCGGAAGATGCCGCCGCCGATCGTGATGCCGATGACGATGCCGATCGAACTCCAGAGGCCGAGCCTCCGGACCAGGGTGGCCATATGCCTGCGAACTATAATGGAAACGTGCCCGAGGGCGCAGGCCTTCCCGGTCGTTCCATCCTCCAGTACCGCGTCCTCAGTCGGCTCGGCGCCGGGGGCATGGGCCAGGTGTATCTCGCCGAAGATACGCGTCTGGGCAGGCGTGTCGCGCTGAAGTTCCTGTCGGCCGCGGTCGACGCCACTCCCGAGGCGCGCGCGCGCCTGGTCCGTGAGGCGCAGGTGGTGGCACGCCTGCAGTCCCCGCACGTCGCCGTCGCCTACGACCTGCTCGAACACGACGGCGGCCTGTTCATCGCGATGGAGTACGTGGAGGGCGAACTGCTCTCCGATCGCATCGCCCGCGGGGCGCTGCCGGTGGCGGAGAGCCTCGACGTCGCCATGCAGGTGGCCGATGCGCTCGACGAGGCGCACGGCCTCGGTGTCGTGCACCGCGACATCAAGAGCGCCAACCTGATGATCACCGGCCGTCAGCTGGTCAAGGTGCTCGACTTCGGCCTGGCCAAGTCGGCGCCGCCGCGCGACGTGCACATGACACAGGCCTCGCTGACGATGGCGGGCATGGTGGTGGGCACGCTCAACTACATGCCTCCGGAGCAGCTCCGCGGCGGCCAGGTGGATCACCGCGCGGATCTCTTCTCGCTCGGCGTCGTCCTGTACGAGATGCTGACCGCGCGCCTGCCCTTTGCCGGCGACTCGATGGCCGACGTGGCGGACCGGATCCTCAATCGCGAGCCCGAGGCCATCGGCCGCTACAGCTACAGCGTGCCCGCCGATGTCGAGACCATCGTGCGCAAGGCCCTCGAGAAGGATCCGGCGTTCCGCTATCAGTCGGCGCGCGAGTTCTACGTCGACCTGGCGAACGCGCGACGCCGGCTGCGCGACCAGGCCGCGGGCGCGTCCTCGGCATGGCGGCGCGGCGCCATCGACTTCTCGGATCCGGCATCGGCGCTGCCGGTGCCCACCGGCAGCCGCGCGCGCCTGGTGGCCGTCCTCGCGTTCGCCAACATCACCGGCGACGCGGCCGACGAGTGGATCGGCCAGGGCATTGCCGAATCGCTGACGGCCGACTTCGCGAAGATCAGCGGGCTCGCGGTGATTCCGCGTGAGCAGGTGTTCGACCTGCAGCGCAACCTCACCGCGTCGGGCCGGCCCGCCGACGAGCGGCAGGCGCTGGACCTCGGGCGTCGACTCGGCGCGACCTTCGTCGTGACAGGCGCCTATCAGCGCCTGCGCGATCGCGTGCGCATCACGGCGCAGGTGGTCGAGGTCCCCACGGGACGGTCCGCCGCCACGCTCAAGCTCGACGGCACGATCGACGAGATCTTCGACCTGCAGGACCGCCTGGTGCAGGAATTGGCGACGGCCGGCATGGCCCACGACCCTGGCTCGGCCGAGCGCAAGGCGATTGAGGACGACACGGGTGTCTCGGTCGAGGCGTTCGAAGCCTACTCCCGCGGCATGCTCAACCTGCGGATGGCGAGTCGTGATTCGGTGGATCGCGCCATCGGCCTCTTCGAGCAGGCGCTGGAGCACTCACCCGGCTACGTTGACGCGATGGTCGCCCTCGGCAATGCCCTGGACCTCAAGGGGGCCTTCCTCGCCATGCCCGACCTGCTGCAGCGCAGCCGGGCGCTGCTGGAGAAGGCGGTGTCGCTCAAGCCCGGGTCGGCCGAGGCCCACGTGCGCCTCGGCGAGACGCTGGCGGACCTGGGCCTGGTGGACGAGGGCATGGCCGAACTCCAGGAGGGGCTGCGCCTGGCGCCCGACAACGCCGAGGCCCACGCCAACCTGGGGCGGAACTACTGGCTCGGCAAGGGCGACATCGACCTGGCCATCGCGCACTTCCGCCGCGCGTTGAGCCTCAATCCGGACGCCGGATACGCGCACCTGCAGCTCGCGCTGCTGCTCGCGCTGCGCGGTGACCTCGACGACGCCGAGCGCGAGGCCCGGGCGGCGGTGCTCCTGCAGGAGCAGGCGATGTCGGGCACCCAGGGACTGCTGGTCGTGGGCGCCCGCTCCAGGCTCGGGTACGTCTTCTATCGCCGGGGCCGCTACGACGAGGCCATCCGGGAGTTCCGGCGCGAACTGGACTTCGTCTCGATGAGCGACCACGCGCTCCGCGAACGCACGACCATCGAGCTGTCGCAGAAGCTGGCGGCGGCCTATCACCGGAAGGGCGACGCCGAGAACGCCCGCGGCTACTTCGAGCGCGCGGTGAAGGCGTTCGATCAACGCCTCGCCGGCGGCGGTGACGATCCGTTCACGCGGTACTACATGGCCGCGCTCTACGCCCTGCGCGGCGACGCCGAGACCGCCCGGAAGCACCTGGAGAAGCCGCTGGCCGAGCTCGGCGCCTTCACCCGCTGGCGCCTCGATCGCGACCCGGATTTCGACCCCGTCCGCGAACAACTCGCTGTCGGGGCATAACTGCAGAATTCAGAATTCAGAAGGCAGAATTCAGAAGGCAAAGGCAAAAGGCAAAAGGCAAAAGGCAGAAGGCAGAAGGCAAGAAGGAAAAAAGGCAAAAGGCAGAACGAGAATCGTTCGATCGTCGTGCCGGCTCGCAGTGCCGGCCTCGACGCGCTTCGCTCGTCGAGCGATTCTCCCTTTTGCCTTTTTGCCTTTTGCCTTCTGGTCTGCCTTCTGCCTCTTGCCTTCTGCCTTTGATTTCTGAATTCGAATTCAGAATTCTGAATTCAGAAAGTCACCACCCCTCCGCCGCGCCGGTGAGCTGCAGGATCGACAGCGCGAGGACTTTCGTCGAGTTGGAGCAGGTCGTCGATGCGGCGGATTCGTCGGGCTGGTGGGCCTGTTCGAGCTCGCCCGGCCCGTAGGCGACGCAGTGCGGGACGCCGGCGATGCGGGCGACGTGCTTGTGGTCGTAGGTGCCCGGGCTGGCGACGCGGGTGGCCTTGCGGCTCAGCCGGTCCACCCGGCCTCGACCGCCGCAATCACCGGGGAGTCGTCGGGCGTCCGCGTGGGGTGCACCACCATCAGGTCGTTCAGCGCGTATGCTGGACGCGCGGCATGCGCGCCCGCACCCGGTCCAGGAGCCGCTCCACCTCGAGGCGCGTGGCGTCGAAGCCTTCCTCGAGGAGAAAGCGCCGGTCGAAGACGGCGCGGCAGACGTCCGCCACGCACGGCGTCTGAATGCCGTCCACCGGCTGCCCGCCCGAGATTCCGTTGATGTTGAGCGTGGCGTGCCGGGCGCCCTCGGGCACGACCGGGACGATCCGTCCGGCGCGCCGCCAGCTCCGGCAGCAGCTCCTCGCGGATGGCCTGCATCAGCACGCTCATGCCGTCGATGGCGCTGACGCCCAGGAAGGGCATGCTGCCGTGTGCGATGTGGCCGCGCGCGGCCACTTCGAACCAGTAGACGCCGCGGTGGCCCACGCAGACCCGGTCCACGTTGAGCGGCTCGGGAATGATGCAGTAGTCGGTACGGGTGGACGAGATGCGCCCGTGTTCGGCCAGCCAGGCCACGCCGGCGAACCCGCCGCTCTCCTCGTCCACCGTGCCGCTGATCTCGATGGTGCCCGGCACGGGGATGCCCGCCCGGCGGATGGCCTCGGCGGCGAAGGCCGCGGCCGCGATGCCGGCCTTCATGTCGCACGCCCCGCGCCCGTAGACGCGGCCGTTGCGCACGATGCCGCCAAACGGGTCGAGCGTCCAGCCCTCTCCTGCGGGGACGACGTCGAAGTGGCCGTTCAGGTGGACCGTCGGCCGTGCCGACAGCCCCTCGCGGGTGCCCACCACATTCAGGCGCGGATGGCGTGCGGTGTGCTCGGGACGCCCCTCGGCGGCGAAGTACTCGACCTCGAACCCCATTCGCGACAGGACCGCGCCGATGAAGTGGGCACAGTCCTCGTAACACTCGCCCGGCGGGTTGACGGTCGGAATCCTGATCAGATCGCTGGTGAAGGTCACCAGCTCCTCCGCGGCCCGATCCACTTCCTCGAACACGCGATCCACGATGGCTGCCGTACTGCTCACCCGTACGATTATGCGTCATCGGCGCGCGATCGCCAGGCGCGTCACGATATGATCCGCTCGTCCCCGACTGCCTCCGCCGCGTGCGGACGTCCGGGACCCACACTCCGGAGGACGACGATGCGACTGGTCAGACCTGCTCTCACGGTGCTAGCGGCGGCGGCCTTCGGCCTGGGCGTGCATGCGCAGCCGGCGTCGAACCAGACGCTCACGGCGGTACCCGGCATCAAGGTCGGCCACCACACGCTCACCGAGCGGCCCACGGGCTGCACCGTCATCCTCGTGGACGGCGAGGGCGCGGCCGGCGGCGTGTCGCAGCGCGGCGGCGCCCCCGGCACGCGCGAGACGGACCTCCTCGACCCGCTCAACATGGTCGACAAGGTGAACGCCGTCGTCCTCTCGGGCGGGAGCGCGTTCGGCCTCGAGGCCGCCACCGGCACCGTGAAGTGGCTCGAGGAGCACGACATGGGTTGGGACGTGCGGATTGCGAAGGTGCCGATCGTGCCCGCCGCGATCCTGTTCGACCTGCCCGTGGGCGGCAACCCCAAGGTGCGGCCGACGGCCGATTGCGGCTACAAGGCGGCCGAGGCAGCGTCGGCGTCTCCCGTGACGGAAGGGACCATCGGTGCCGGCGCGGGTGCCACGGTCGGCAAGAGCGGCGGGGGCAACCGGGCGATGAAGGCGGGCCTCGGCAGCTTCAGCATCACCCTCGCCAACGGCCTCAGCGTCGGCGCCATCGTCGCCGTGAACGCGGTGGGCGACATCATCGATCCCGACACGGGCGCGGTGGTGGCCGGCGTGCGCAACCCGGACGGGTCCTTCGCGGACGCGCGCACGCTGCTGCGGACCGGCCAGACGGGCCCGAGGCCACGGCCAGGCGAGAACACCACCATCGGGCTCGTCGCCACCAACGCCCGCCTCACCAAGGCGCAGGCCAACCGCATGGCCCTCATGGCCGACGATGGCTTCGCGCGCGCGATCTTCCCGGCACACACGCAGGGCGATGGCGACACGGTCTTCGCCCTGGCGACGGGACAGTGGGACGGTCAGGTCGACATCACGCAGATCGGCGCCCTTGCCGCCGACGTCATGGCGCGCGCGATCGTACGCGCCGCGACCGAGGCGACCGGCATTCCCAACCTGCCGGCCGTCCGGGACCTGAAGCGCTGACCCGCCCGGCCCGGTGAACGTCTACCTCGTCCTGCTCGTCGTCTACGCGGTCGGCCTCACCGCCGTCGGGCTGTGGATCGCGCGCCTGGTCCGCGGCAGCAGCGACTTCTTCGTCGCCGGCCGTTCGCTGTCGGCGCCGCTGCTCTTCTCGACGGTCCTGGCGTCCAACATCGGCGCGGGATCGACCGTGGGCGCCGCGGGCCTGGCCTACACCGACGGGCTCTCGGCCTGGTGGTGGAACGGGTCGGCTGCGATTGGATCGGTTGCGCTGGCCCTGTGGGTGGGTCCGCGGATCTGGGAGCTGGCCGCGCGCCACGGCTTCTATACCGCTGGAGACTTCCTGGAGCACCGCTACGGCCGGCTGGTGCGGGGCGTGGTGGCTGCGCTCATCTGGGTGGGCACGCTGGCCATCCTTGCCGGTCAGCTCATCGCGGGCGCCGCGGTCCTTGAGGTCGTCGCCGACGTACCCCGCGCGTGGGGGACCGCCATCGGCGCCGCCGCCATGATCGTGTACTTCGTGGCCGGCGGCCTGCTCAGCTCGGCCTGGGTCAATGCCGTGCAGCTCGTCGTGCTGCTGGTCGGCCTCGTCGTGTCGCTCCCGATCGTGCTCGGGAAGGCAGGCGGACTGGCCGGCATCGCCGCGGCGTCGCCCCCCCATGTGTGGGACGTGTTCTACACCTCGGGGCCCGGGTCCGGCTTCACGCTGCTGGCGATGCTGGGACCGGCCTTCATCATCTCCCCCGGTCTGCTGCAGAAGGTCTACGGCGCCGCCAACCCGCGCGCGGTGCGGCTTGGCGTGGGAGTGCAGGCGCTGGCGCTCGGGCTGTTCGCCTTCCTCCCGGTGCTCATGGGCATGTCGGCGCGCGTCATCGCCCCCGACGTGCCGAGCCCGAACCTCGTGCTGCCGACGGTCCTCGTCGAGGCGCTGCCCACCTGGCTCGGCGCCCTGGCGCTCGCGGCCGTCTTCTCGGCCGAGGTGAGCACATGCGACGCGATCCTGTTCATGCTCGCCACGTCGCTGTCGCAGGATTTGTACCGGCGATTCGTCAATCCCCAGGCCGACGACCGCACCGTCCTGCTGGTCGCGCGCATCGCGGCCGTGGCCGGCGGCGCGCTCGGCGTGCTGCTGGCCGTCCAGCTACCCACCGTCATCGGCGCGCTCAGCATCTTCTACACGCTGCTCGGCGTCAGCCTCTTCGTCCCCGTCCTGGCCGGCCTCTACATCGGGCGGGCTGGCACGCCCGAGGCGTGCGCGGCCATCGTATCGGGCGTGGCCTTCGTGCTGGCCGTCCAGTTGTCCGGCAGGGCGGGCCAGGCCGTGTGGACCAACCCGAACGTCGGCGGCCTCACGGCCGCAGCCGCCGCCTTCACCGTCGTGATGCTGGTCCGCCGGGCGCGGCGAGGGCGCAGAGAGACCTGAAGGCTAGAGGGCTTGGGGGCCTGCGGGCCTGGGGGCTTGGAGGCTTGAGGGCTTGCAGTGCTGAGGGCTTGGAGGCTTGAAGGCTTGAAGGCTTGAGGGCTTGAGGGCTTGAAGGCTTGGGGCCCGAGACCTGGGGCTTGGGAGCTGGGCCTTGGGGCCCGAAGCTTCAGGGCGTCGGCTGAGGTTCGACCTTCGACGTGGCTCGACCGAGGTCGCGCCTATCGCCGAGTGCCCGGCTCGCGAGGTTCGAAGCGTTCGGCGTCCCTGAAGCCGGCCAGCGCAGCGATCACATTCGAGGGAAACGTCTCGGTCGCGCCGTTGTAGGTGGCGGCGACCTGTCCGTATGCGTGCGTCGCGGCGGCGATGGCCGCGTCGGCGGCGGCGAGATCGTCCAGGGCCGCGCGCATGGCCGGCGCGGCACTCGTCGCGGGACCGTCGAGGAGGGCGCGGAGCCGATCGAGCGCCGCGGTCAGGTCGGTCTCCCGGGCGGCGGCGTCAGCAGGCCCGCGCGCCGCGGCGGCACGATCCCGCGCGGCCGTTGCTGCGTCGCACGCCGCGCGCGTGGCGCCTGCGACATCCC
>JAWKHU010000044.1:0-155049 GCA_041394685.1 Vicinamibacterales bacterium | reverse complement strand
CCACTTCCGACGGCCCGACGGCCAAATGAGGTACGGGGCATCGTGCCGGGACGTCAGCGCGCGTCTTCCCCAGGCGCAAGTCGCCCTTCATGCTGCAATCGTGGCCCGACGACTGGTAGACATGGCCGACCGAGATGATGCCGCCATCCAGATCTGGCAGGCGTCTGAGGGATCCGACGATGTAGTGGCACTAGGCGTGTCGCCCCACAGGGTCACGCGCCAACCAATCGGGGACTGGACGATCGTCTACGACGACGGACTGGCGGAGACGATCGCGAGCCTGCGGCAGGCCAGGCTGCCGAACGAGACCGGCGGAGTACTGCTCGGAGCGTTCGATGTCGAACGTCGCGTGGTCTACGTCGTGGACACGCTCCCGTCACCGCTCGACAGCCAAGAGCGGACGACGCTCTATATCCGCGGGGTCGAAGGGCTTCACGAGCAGCTGGAGGATGCCCAGAGGCGAACGTTTGGCCAACTAGAGTACGTCGGCGAATGGCATTCGCATCCTGACGGGTGCGCGTGTGCGCCGAGCCGTGATGACCTGACCGTCCTGTCGTGGCTGTCGTCCCACATGGATGTCGACGGGGTTCCGGGCGTGATGATGATCGCGTGCGAGGGAGCGGCGTTCACCGTGCTGCTTGCTGAGGTCTTCGCACATCGATGAGGATCACCGCCGCTCTACCAATCCAGGCAGTCTGCGGGGTTATCTCTCGGGCTAGGTGAGGTGTACCTCCGATGGGTTACGAGATTGATTTCCTTGCCGTCGAACGCGGCGAAAAGAGCGGGGACGCTATCGCCTTCCGCATCGGCAACCTGCACGGCGGCCCCCTAGATCAGTTCGTCGGCATCGTGGACGGCGGCTACACGGAGGACGGCGAGAAGCTGGTTGAGCACGTGCGGGAGCATTACGGGACGAACGTTGTGAACGTCGTCATTTCGTCGCACCCGGATGATGACCACTGCTTGGGACTGGAGCCGGTCGTCGAGCAGATGGATGCACAGATGCTTTGGATGCACCGACCGTGGAATCATGCGGAGAACATCCGGAGCATGTTCACGAACGGCCGGCTGACAACCCGCGGCGTGTCCGACAAGTTCACCCGGTCGCTCAGCGCGGCGAGGAAAATCGAGCAGATCGCCCTCCGGAAGGGAATTCCCATCGTTGAGCCATTCTCCGGCGAGGGCGTCGTTGCGGGCGGCAATCGCGTCTACGTCGCGGGGCCATCGCGGGCGTACTATCAGCAGCTGCTCTGCGACTTCGACTGCGCGCCGGCGGCGAAGTCTACGCTGATTTCTTTGGCCTCGTACTACGGGGGCGGCGTCATCGAGGCGGTGAAGCGGAGGATCGAGGAAAAGTGGGACGTGGAGACCCTGAGCGATTCGTGCAGCACTAGCGCTGAGAACAACTCGAGCACCGTTCTGATAATTGATGCGGGCGAAGAGTACTGGCTCCTGACCGGTGATGCCGGAGCGCCGGCTCTGACGCAGGCCGTTGAGTACCTGTACGCTCACGGCGTCGACTACAGCAAGATCAAGTTCTTTCAGGTGCCGCACCACGGCAGTCATCACAGTGTCGGGCCCACCATCCTCAACTACATGCTGGGGCCGAAGCTCTCGGCTGGTCTCCGATGACGCGCACGGCGTTCGTGTCGTCGGCCAAATCGGCGCTGAAGCACCCGTCGAAGAAGGTGACCAACGCCTACCGGCGCCGCGGCGTCGCCGTTCACGCTACCGAGGGTATGGGTAAGGTCCACTGGAACGACCATCCTGTACGGGCGGGTTGGGGGACCTCTACGTCGCTGCCGTTCTACAACGAGGTTGAGGAAGAGTGAAACTGGGCGACCTGGGCATCGGCATGGACCAGTACGACCGTCGAGCTCGCCTTATGCCCGCGCTGCTGGTGATTCTGCCGGCCACCCTCGCCGTGGTGGCCCTGGCCCCGGACGCTGTCCTGGGCTGGGGCGGCGGTATCGCGCTCATCGTCCAGGCCGGGGGCAGTTTCCTGCTGGCGCAGTTCGTGGGGGACATCGGCAAGCGGAAGGAGCCGAAGCTATTTGAGTCCTTTGGCGGACGTCCAACCGGAACGGCTGCTCTCCCATCAGCATGCTCCGAACAGGGTCATTCTCGCGGAACGGCACAAGAGGCTCCGCAAGGTCTTCCCGAAGATCAAGATTCCCACGGCGGCCGATGAGCAGCGGGACCCCGAAGGCGCCCTTGAGATCTACACAGCCTGTTGCGACAAGCTCCGCGGCCTGCTGCGAGCTCAGAAGGAGAAGTTTGCGGATGTCCACCGCGAAAACACCCATTACGGATTCAGACGCAACCTTTGGGCGCTGAAGCCCGCCGGCATCGTCGTCACCTTCGTCGCACTTGCCAGCGTCGGCGCCGAAATGTTCGGTAGCGTCAGCGCGCGGCAGTCGATTAGCCTGGTGCAGCCGGTTGTTGCCGCCATCGACGGACTTCTGCTGTTCTCCTGGATGTTCCTGATCACGGAGTCTTGGGTGAAACGCGCGGCACTTCTCTACGCTGAGCGGTTCATGGAGGCCCTGGACACGATGGTCTAGAGGGGGCGCTCAGACGCCCGTCAAATCGCGCACTGGGGCCAAGCGGCGGCTGGCGGAAGGAAGACGTGAGAGTTGCCGTTCGGGAAGCACGAAGGATGGCGCCGCCCTGCCAAGGGGAGTGAGGTACCCACACCGTTCGCGACGGGCGCCCGACGGGAATCGCTTCAGCCTGGGAACCCAGTGGGGCCGGCAAAGGCACGCTGAAGCCGTCGCTGAAGCGCGCATCGAACTACCGGACCCTGTAGCCGCGACCCTGTGTCCGTCTCAAGGCCCAGTCCTAGCCCTCGTCTTGGACGTCACGTACAAAACACGTACGTGTATTCGGTATATTCTAGCCATCGTCTTTATTTTGAGAGACTTAGGATTGGCGGAGAGGGTGGGATTCGAACCCACGTGCCGGTTGCCCGACAAGACGCTTTCGAGGCGCCCCCGTTACGACCACTTCGGTACCTCTCCGCTCTGGGTGGGATGCACCGGTCGCCCGGAACTGACGATTATAGCAGCCCCACGGCCCGATGCCCGCACCCCGCCGGCCGGCCCGAGGCTCGGCGGCGGTCCAGGATCGCACCGGAAAGCCCGCGCGGCGTCAGTGGTCGGGGCCGACCGCGGCCCGAAGGCAGAGCGCCCCCACCGGGCGCCCTATGGCGGCCCATGCTGCGTCGCCGGCGCCAAGGGGGCGCGTCGGCCAGCCCCAGCCGCCCCCCGCCCCCCTCACCCCACGGGTGTATCATGCGCCCGTTCCTCAGCACCCCATGGCCCGAAAGCCAGCCTCCCGCCCCGCCACCAGACGCCCCGCGGCGCGCCCGCCCGCTGCCACGGGCCGCGAGAGGGCCGCTGCGAAGGCAGGAACCCCGCGCAGTCGAGCGCAGGTAGCCGCCGACGCGGCGGAGCAGAAGGAACGCTGCCGCCAAGGCGGTGCGTGCGGCCGCCGCCCCACGCCAGGCACCTGCCGGCGGCACCAGCGCCGCGGCGCCCGGCGCCCGCCACCACACCTGGCACCACTGCCGCGGCTGAAGGCTCGCCAGCGCCCCCCGCAACCCGACGTCATCGTTGACTTCCACATCGACCGCGGCCTGCTCTTCGTCGTCATCCACAACGTCGGCGGCGGCAGCGCGTTCAGGTGACGACGACCTTCGATCGAGCGTTCCGGGGCCTGGGCGGACGCAAGGAGTTGGTGCGCCTCGCGATGTTCCGCGAAGTGCCGTTCCTCGCACCCGGCAAGCGGCTGTCGCAACTGGTCGACACGGCCCACGCCTTCTTCGCGCGCGACGAGCCTCGGCGAATCACCGCGACCGTGACGTTCACCGATCGCGAGAAGCGCCGCTACACGAACGTGCTGCCCCACGATCTCGACATCTACCGCGAACTGGCCGACGCCGTCCTGGCCTGAACGCCGACACCAGCCGCGAGGAGACACCCAATGCCCAGCTCGAGCCGCAACGATCCGCTCTCCGGCTTCAACATCCGCGTCGAGATCTCCGGCATCACCGCCGCCGGGTTTACCGAGTGCACCGGCCTGTCGAGCGAAACCGAGGTCGTGTCGTACCGCGAGGGAACGGACCGCCGCGTGCGGCGCCTGCCGGGGCTGACGAAGTTCGCCAACGTCACGCTCAAGCGCGGCATCTCCACCGACCGCGCGCTGTGGGACTGGCGGCAGGCGGTCGTGGACGGTCAGGTGGACCGGCGGGTGGTCAGCATCGTGCTGATGGACGCCGCGCGCAACGAGGTGGCGCGCTGGAACCTCTTCGAGGCCTGGCCCGCGAAGTGGGAGGGGCCGACGCTGAACGCCAGCTCCAGCGCCGTGGCCATCGAAACCCTCGAGATCGCGCACGAGGGCCTGGAGTGGGCCAGCTAGACGCACGCCCGCGCGACAGCTCGAGCTCGCCGCTCGCGAGGCACTCCCCAGCGAGCGACTCGCACGCACGCGCGCAGCTTGATCCCGATCGCTCCTCGTCAGTACCCCTCGCCTTCCGTGACGACGCCCACCCGCCCGGCGTGGTGACGGAACAGGAACGCGATATAGATCACCGCGAGGACGAGGCCGACGGGCCACCAGAAAAGGCCCCTCGTCAGGGAGTGCGCGCTGGCCGCCGAGTTGAGCGCCGTCAGCGAGCGACGGGTCGGTGGCCGACTTGATCATCGTCGGAAAGATTGCAGCCGCCGTCGCCGCCAGCACGCCGACGAGAAAGAAACCCGAACCAAGGAACGCGTACAGCTCCTGACCTGCGCGGCGGGCGAGGCCAGACACCACGATCCCAACGACGGCAAGCACTGTCGCCACCCAGGCGAGCGGGCTGGCCGCGAGACCGGCAAACACGTCCGGCGCCACCACGAGGGTCGCGATCGTCGTCAGCAGCCACACCGCGATGACCGCCGGGTACAGGCCGCTCGCCCACGCGCGGCTGCGGTCCCGCACCGGGCCGTCCGTCTTCCACGCCAGGAAGAGCGCACCGTGATGGCCGAGCGAGACGAGTCCCATCACACCAGCCAGCACCGTGAACCAGTCCAGGATGCCCAGCTCGCCCCTCGGCGAGAAGGAGGCGAACAGCGGCAGCGCGAACCAGCCCTGCTCGTTGAGCGGCACACCGCGCACGAGGTTCCCGAGGGCCGCGCCGAAGAGCACCGGCGCCAGCAGCGACGCGAGCCAGAAGGTGCCGTCCCAGAAGCTGCGCCACATGCCGTCGGCCACGTGCGAGCGGAACTCGATGGCAATGCCGCGCAGGATGAGCACCCACAGCACCAGCATGATGGCGAGATAGAAGCCTGACAGCCCCGAGGCCAGCACCTTCGGAAACGCCAGGAAGAGCACGCCGCCCCCCGCGAGCAGCCACACCTCGTTGCCGTCCCAGAACGGGCCGATGGCCGCCAGCACCTGCCGGCGCTCCCCGTCCGAGCGCGCGACCGTGAGGTGCAGCGCCCCGGCGCCGAAGTCGAACCCGTCCATCACCACGTAGACCGCCACGACGACGGCCGCGATCCAGAACCAGAGCATCTCCATGATCGGGACCTCAATGCGCAGGCGCAGGATGCGTGGGCGCGCCGGGCACGCGCGGGCCGTGCTCGACCTCACGGGCCAGCAGCATCAGGAACAGGATGCCGAGCACCAGGTAGAGGCCGGCAAATCCGAGCAGCGTGAAGAGCGTCGAGCCGCCGTGCACGGTGGGCGACCCGCCGTCGGCGGTGCGCAGCAGACCGTAGACGAGCCAGGGCTGTCGGCCGAGCTCGGCCGTCATCCAGCCGGCCGTGTTGGCGATGAACGGGAACGGGGCGGCCAGCACCAGCATCCAGAGCAGCCACCGCGTGCGTCCGAGCGCCCCGCGCACCAGATACAGCGCCGACACGCCCATGAGCGCGATGAAGAGCGTGCCGAGGCCCACCATCACGTGGAAGCCGTAGTAGAGCAGCTCGATGCTGGTCGGCCACTCCGATTCGGGAAACGAATCGAGCCCGCGCACGTCGGCCGAGAAATTGCCGTAGGCGATGTACGACAGCAGCGACGGCAACACGATTGGGTTGTCGAGCCGGCGCTCGGCGACGTTGGGCTGCCCGATGACGGCCAGCGGCGCCGCTCGGCCCGCTCTCGAAGCGTCCTTCCATGCCGGCCAGTGCCGCGGGCTGATGGTCGGCCACCAGCCGCCCCTGCATGTGGCCCGTCGGCATGGCCACCAGCAGCGATGCCGCTAGGCCCACGGCCACGCCCGTCCCGAGCGACACGCGCGCGGCCTCGACGTGCTCGCCGCGCAGCCGCCAGAACGCGCCGATGGCGGCCATGACGAACGCGCCGGTGACGGCCGCTCCCATCATGGTGTGCGCGTACTGCACGAGCGCCCACGGGCTCAGGAGCAACGCCCCGAGATCGACGAGCTGGAACACTCCATCCGCGCCCTGCGCGTGCCCCACCGGGTACTGCATGAACGCGTTGGTCGTGACGATGAAGTAGCCGGACAGCCAGCTGCCCACCCACAGCGCAACGGCCGCCAGCGTGTGCCCGCGCGGGCCGAGTCGCCGCTCGCCGAAGAGCAGCATGGCCAGGAAGCTGGACTCCAGGAAGAACGCGAAGATGCCTTCCATGGCCAGCGTCTGCCCGATCACGCCCCCGTGAGCGCCGAAAACTGCGCCCAGTTGGTGCCGAACTGGAACTCCATCGGGATGCCGGTCACCACGCCCATGGCAAAGGACAGGCCGAACACGCGGATCCAGAACCGCGCGGCATCGTTCCACGCCGGGCGGCCGGTTCAGAAGGCCCATGACCTTGAGGATGACGATGAGGAGCGCCAGCCCCATGGTGAGCTGGGGGAACAGGTAGTGGTAGGTGACCGTGAAGCCGAACTGCAGCCGGTGCCAGAAGAGCGGATCCGTCATCGAGAACTCCGGGCGGGAACGCGCAGGGCCGTCGCCGGGGAAGGCGGCCGGATGCGTCCCGGATAGTGGCGTGCCGCGGCCACCTGCCGCCGCACACCCTGATCGATGCAGGGAGGACCCCGGAGGTGACGCGTTCGCTAGTCGGCGCCCTCACCCGCGCCGCTCCCGGAAGAATGCCTGCATGACCTCGCGGCAGGCGTCCTCGAAGACGCCGCCCTCCACGACCAGCCGGTGATTGAGCCCGGGCGCCTCGTGCGCCCGCTGAGCGGAGCCCAGGGCGCCTGCCTTGGGCTCTGGCGCGCCGAAGACCACCTGCCCGATCCGCGCGTGCACCATGGCGCCCACGCACATCATGCACGGCTCGACCGTGACGTAGAGGGTCGCGTCGGTGAGCCGGTAGTTGTCCATCACCCGCGCCGCGTCGCGCAGCGCCACGACCTCGGCGTGCGCCGTCGAGGTCGGTGGACGAAATCGGGTGGTTGTAGCCCACGCCCACGATCCGCCCCTCGAAGACCACCACCGCGCCCACGGGCACCTCGCCCATGGCCGCCGCCTTGTGGGCCTCGGCGAGCGCCAGGTCCATGTACATCTCGTCGGTCACGATGCAGGTGATTGTATCGATTGCGCTAGCATGAGCGCGGCGCGGCGGCAGGGCCGCCTCTTCGAGCTCACAGGCGCATGCGAAAGGCGGAAACGATGAGCAGGAGCACGTGGACGGTCGTCGCGGGCACCCTCGCGGCCGGTGCGGTGGCCGCACTCGCGGCGGGCCCGATGGCATCGGACGTCACGCACGCCCTGGACGGCCTCCAGCGGAGCGATTCGGCCTCTGCCGAGGCGCCGCCCGCGGGCGACTGGCCCGTCTACGCCTCCGACGCGGCCGCCACCCACTACTCGCCCCTCGACGAGATCACGCCGGCCAACGTCCAGCGCCTCACGCAGGTGTGGGAGTGGAAGCCGGGGAAACGGCGCTGCCGAATACGGCACGCGCCCCGGCGCCTTCCAGAACACGCCGCTGATGATCGACGGCGTCCTCTACGTCAGCACGCCCTACAACCAGGTCGCCGCGCTCGACGCGGAGACGGGCGCCGAACGCTGGCGCTACGATCCCGAGGCGTACAGGCCGGACAGCCGGCCAGCGGACAAGGGTTCGTGCACCGGGGGTTGGCCGCGTGGCGCGACGGCGACGACTTCCGCATCTTCCTCAACTCGCGGGACCGGTTGATCGCGCTGGACGCGCGCACCGGACGACGCATCCCCGCGTTCGGGAAGGACGGCGAGGTACCTCGCCGAGGGGCTGATCTGGTCCATCAACCGCGCCCACTACGCGCAGACATCTCCCCCGTCATCTACCGCAACCTCGTCATCGTCGGCAACGGCGTGGGGATCGGCTCAGCTATCGGCAGGATCCGCCGGGCGACGTCCGCGCGTTCGACGCGCGGACCGGCCGGCGCGTCTGGACCTTCCACACCATTCCACAGCCGGGTGAATTCGGCCACAACACCTGGGACAACGGCGCGTGGCGCTTCACGGGCCACACCAACGTGTGGGCGCCGATGAGTCTCGACGCGGAGCGAGGCCTGCTCTACATGCCGGTGTCCACGCCCAGCAACGACTACTACGGCGGCCGGCGCCCCGGGCAGAACCTCTTCGCCGAGTCCCTCGTGTGCCTCGACGCGGCCACCGGCGAACGGAAGTGGCACTTCCAGCTCGTGCACCACGGGCTTTGGGACTACGACCCGGCGTCCGCGCCGAACCTGGTAACGATTACCGTCGGCGGACGACGGATCGACGCGGTGGTCCAGCTCACGAAGCAGGGATTCGCGTTCGTATTCGATCGGGTCACGGGCGAGCCGGTCTGGCCCATCGAGGAACGTCCGGTGCCGCCCAGCGACGTTCCCGGTGAAGTCGCGTGGCCCACGCAGCCCTTCCCCACCCGCCCGCCCGCATTCGAGGATCAGGGCATGTCGCTCGACGATGCCTTCGACCTCACGCCGGAGCTGAAGGCGGCGGCCCAGGCCGAGTTGAAGAAGTACCGGCTGGGGCCGCTCTACACCCCGCCGTCCGCGCAGGGCACGTTCGTGCGTCCGGGCGTCTGGGGCGGCGCCAACTGGGGCGGCGGCGCGTTCGATCCGGAGAGCGGCATGCTGTACCTGAAGAGCGCGCAGAGCCTCGGGGTCTTCTCCATCCGCCCGTTCGACGCGGCGGACGTGCCGGCGGATCGCAAAGGTGAAGTGGATGCGGATTACGTCCAGCGCGGGCTCTCGCCGGTGTTCATGAACGGCATCCCGCTGACGCGCCCCCCCTGGGCGCACCTGGTGGCCATCGACCTGAACCGTGGCGAGATCGCGTGGCGGGTGCCGTTCGGCGACATGGCGGAACTGCGGAAGCACCCCGCGCTCGCGGGCGTGGCACTGCCCGATCGGCTCGGCGCGCCCGGTCCGGCGGGCGCCATTGTCACCAAAGGCGGCCTGATCTTCATCGGCAGCGGAGATACATTCCTTTACGTTTTCGAGAAGGCTACCGGACGGGAGATTTTTCGCGCGCCGCTCACCGAAGCGGCCCAGGCCACACCGATGACCTATCGCGGTCGCTCCGGGCGGCAATTCGTGGTGATTGCCACTGGCCGCGCCGAGCGGACGGCACTGGTGGCCTTTGCGCTGGAATAACGTCAGAGTCTGCGCGCCTGCCTCGTGGGGATGCATAATGAGACGGTAACCAGTACGTCACACGGTCATCCTGTCGAGTCCCCCGGCTCGACAAACACGGAGGCATCGTTGAGCAAAACACAGGTGAAAGGGCAAGGCAGCAGCAGCGGCACGGTGGCCGATCAGGTCGCCGAGTACATTGGCCGCTCGATGGGAGAGCTGCTGAACAAGAAGGACGCGCTCGCCAAGCAGATGGCGGACGTGGATGCGCAGATTGCCGATATTCGATCGCGCGTGATGAAGCAGTTCGGCGGTTACCTGCCCGGCGCCCCTACCAAGCGCGGAAAGCCGTCGCGCGCGGCCCGCGTGCGCGCGCGGGCAAGAGCCTCCGCAAGGTGTCCTCGAAACACGCGCCAAGATGGCGGAAGCCGCACGTAAGCGGTGGGCCCGCGAACGGGCGAAGAAGAGCAAGTAATCCCGCACCGTGTCCGGCCGGCTGCCGCACGCGCGCGGCGGCCGGCGGGGTTTGTTTTGTCGAGTAGTACCCAGGGTACAGGCTTGGAGGCTTGCGGGCCTCGGAGGCTTGGATGCGGGCCTGGGACTTGGGACCTGGGCCCGAGGGACGTGCAAGAGCCTGCAGGCCCTCAAGTCTGCAAGCCCTCTGTCCTCAAGCCTGAAGTGCCTGCGGGCCTGAAGGCTTGCGGGCTTGCAGCCGACACCACCGGTGTCGCGGATTCGCTGGCTGGACGTGATTTGAGATGGAGACCACTCCGCGGTAGCGGAATGGCGCGCCCTGCACGACTCGAACGTGCGACCTCCTGGTTCGTAGCCAGACGCTCTATCCAACTGAGCTAAGGGCGCAGACTTCTGATCCTAGCACAAGCGGGGCGGGGGACTTGGGGTGTGGGGCTTGGGACCTGGGGCTTGGGCCTTGGGAAGTTCCGCTCCTGAAGCCCGCATGCCTCAGCCCCAAGCCCCAGGTCCTGTGTCCCAGGTCCCAGGCCCCCTACCTCCCAGGCCCGAACCCCACCTCGAACAAGCCCGGTATCGCGATGGGGAGGCGGCCCACGATGGGGATCTCGCCGGACAGGGCCTTGACCGCGCTCTCCTCGGCCAGGTCGGAGAAGTCGTAGGTCAGCAGCATCGCGGGGACGTCCGGCATCGAGGCGCTGACGTAGGGGTTGCCGAAGACGACCGCCGCCATGGGCTGGCCGCGGCGGGTGGTGTCGCGGGCGAGCTGCTCCAGCAGGCGGACGGAACCGGGCGCGAGGTCGAGGCGGCCGCTGCCCGACGAGGCGCGCACGAACACGCCGGCAAGCACCGCGTCGTAGCGCGACGCCATGGATCGCACGAGGTCCAGCTCATTGGGCGTCGAGCGATCGGACAGCTCCACGGCGTCGGTGCCCGTCCAGCGGCGCTTCAGCTCGGGAATGATGGTGCGGCTGGGCGCCGCAATGCGCCATCCCGAGGATAGTCCAGCACCGACAGGTAGAGCACCGACGCCGTCGGCGCCAGCTTCGGTGGCACGCGCGCCCTTGGTCCTTGACCAGCGCGTCACCGACTTCTCGCTGATCGCGCGCGACGGCGAGGTGCTGCCGCCCACCCACCGCAAGCGGCACCGACTCCAGCGCGACGACACGTGAGCGGTGCAGCCCCATGCGGGCCTTGGCCTCGAGCACGCGGCGGGCCGAGGCGTCGATCTGCGCCATCGCGATACGCCCGGAGGCCACGGCCTCCTTCAGTCCCTCGGAACGCCGCTACGGGGTCGGGCGAGTCGAGCACCAGATCCGCGCCCGCCGCCACCGCGCGCGCGGCGGCCTCGCCCGGGTCCACCATCCGCGTGATCGCATCCATCTTCATCGAGTCGGTGACAATCAGCCCGCCGAACGCCATCTCCTGGCGCAGCAGGCCCGTGATGACGTTGCGACTGAAGGTGGCGGGCCCTTCGCTTCGTCGAGCGCCGGCAGCTCGATGTGGGCCACCATCGCCGCGGCGGCGCCGGCCGACATGCCGGCCCGAGATGGCGGGAGCTCGGTGTGGCCGAGCCGCTCGCGCGGGTGCGGATGAGCGGCAATCCGAGGTGCGAGTCCACCTCGGTGTCCCCGTGCCCGGGAAAGTGCTTGAGCGTGGCCAGCATGCCGCCCTGCTGCAGCCCGCGCACGTAGGCGGACACGAGCGCACCCACCCGCGCCGGGTCCTCGCCGAACGAGCGGGTGTTGATGACGGGATTCCGCGCGTTGTTGTTGACGTCGGCCACGGGCGCGAAGTTGACGCACGCCCATCGCCCGCCCCTCGACGGCCGTGATCCGCCTGCCTCGAACGCGAGTTGCTCGTCGCCCGCCGCACCCACCGCCATGGCGCGCGGGAAGCGCGTCGCGCCGGCGATGCGCATGCCGGCGCCGTACTCGAAGTCGGCCGTGGCCAGCAGCGGCACGGACGACACGGCCTGCAGCCGGTTGAGCGTCGCCGCCAGCGCCAGGGGCTGCCCCAGAATCACGCTGCCGTAGCCGGATCCCAGCATCACCTGCGGCGAGGGCTCGCGGCCGCCGAACGCGATGACGGCGCCCGCATGGCTCTCCTGCACCATCCGGACGAGTCGGTCGTATACTCGTCGGAGTCGCTGGGCAGGTAGGTGGACTCGAAGCCGGGCGCCGGGAGCTGTCCGATGCGCGCGTCGGTGTCGAGCCTGGCCAGGGTCTCATCGACCCATCGCCGCGCGTCGCGGTCCAGCGGCGCCTGTGCCGACGGCAACGACAGGAGGACGATTGCCGCCAGCGCGGTCGCAAGCAGGGCGCGCACGGCGCTATCGTAACAGGGAGCGCGCAGACTGGGCTCCGCCGGCGCTCGCTCACCCGCTTCCGCACGATAGACTAGCCGTCATGTCGTCGGTGGAGCATCACGCCCGCGCCCCCCGCATCGTCCGCTGCTTCGTCATCACGGTGAGCGACACGCGCACCGAGGACACCGACACCGGTGGCCGGGCCATCATCGAGCTGCTGACGGCCGCCGGCCATGTGGTGGAGGGACGGCGCCTCGTGAAGGACGAACCGGTGGCCGTGGCCGCGCTCGTGGCCGAACAGGCGGCAAACGATCACGTTGACGCGATCATCACCACCGGGGGCACCGGCATCAGCCGGCGCGACAGCACCTTCGAAGCCGTCGATGCCCTGCTCGAGAAGCGGCTCCCGGGCTTCGGCGAGCTCTTCCGGATGCTGAGTTATCAGGACATCGGGGCGGCGGCGATGCTGAGCCGCGCCTGCGCGGGCACGCACCAGGACACGGTCGTCATCGTGCTGCCGGGCTCCGAGAACGCGGTGCGCCTCGCGATGACGCGGCTGGTCATCCCTGAGCTGGGCCATCTCGTCGGCGAGCTGCGCCGATGACGATGCGCCCTTCACGAGCACGATTTCGATCGCCGAGGCGCACGCCATCATCGAGGCCGGCGTGCGGCCGATCGAGCGGACGGAAGCCGTGCCACTGGCGGACGCCAACGGCCGCGTGCTCGCCACCGACGTCGTGGCCGCTGCTGACGTGCCGCCCTTCGACCGGGCCAGCATGGACGGCTACGCCGTGATAGCCGCCGACACCGCGGGGGCGACACGCGAGTCGCCACTCCGGCTCGAGCTGATCGGCCGCGTCTACACGGGCGAGGTGCCGACGACCCCGGTCCTTCCGGGCACGTGCGTGGAGATTGCCACGGGCGCGCCGATGCCGGCCGGCGCCGACGCCGTGATCATGGTCGAGGAGACGCAGGCGGACCCGCCGCACATCGCCATTCATGCCGCCGTCCGGCCGCGACAGAACATCGGCCCGCGCGGCGCGGACATCGCCACCGGCGACACGGTCCTCTCCGCGGGTGCTGTTCTCAACGCGAGCCGCATCGGCGCCATCGCTGCCCTCGGCCACGCCAGCGTCGAGGCGTGGGCCCGCCCGTCGGTGGCCATCCTCTCCACCGGCAACGAGATCGCCGAACAGGGCCAGCCCCTTCGCGGATGCCGAGGAGGTCGAAGAACTTCCCGCAGCTTGGCGTCAGCGATTCCGACAACGCGTCGCCGCGCTCGCCCTCGTCACGCGTGACGAGCGAAACCGCATGCCCCCACTGCGCCAGCAGCCGCGCGGCTGTCGCCCCGGCCGGGCCTCCCCCGATGACGAGCACCTCGCTCCGCACCGCGCCTCCGTCCTGACTATACGGCCTGCGCGGCCGGCCCTCCCGGACGACACACGCCGCCGTGCCAGAATTGCCGCGATGTCCACCCCCGCGCCGCCCGCTACCACCCTCGTCATCACCGGCGCGAGCCGGGGCATCGGCGCGGCCACGGCCCGCCTGGCCGCTGAGCGCGGATTCGACGTGTGCGTCACCTATCGCGAGCGCGCCGATGCCGCGAGTGCCGTCGTCGCGGACGTGGTCGCGCGAGGCCGCCGTGCCCTGGCCGTGCGCGCCGACGTGTCGGTCGAGGCGGACGTGCACGCGTTGTTCGAACAGGCGGCCACCGGGCTGGGACCTCTCGCAGGGCTCGTCAACAACGCGGGGACCCTGGAGACACAGATGCGCGTCGAGGACATGCCGCTGGATCGCTGGCGGCGCGTGTTCGAGGCGAACGTGTTCGGCGCATTCCTCTGCGCGCGCGAGGCCGTGCGGCGCATGTCCACGCGCCACGGCGGGGGCGGCGGCGCCATCGTGAACGTGTCGTCGCTGGCGGCGCGCACCGGGTCGCCCGGTGAGTACGTGGACTACGCCGCCTCGAAGGCGGCGCTGGACACCCTGACGGTGGGGCTGGCGCAGGAGGTGGCCGTGGAGGGCATCCGCGTCAACGGCGTGCGGCCCGGCTTCATCTACACCGACATCCACGCCAGCGGCGGCGAGCCCGGCCGCGTCGATCGCGTCAAGGCGTTCGTCCCGATGCGCCGCGGCGGCCAGCCGGAGGAAGTGGCCCACGCCATCCTGTGGCTGCTGTCCGGCGAGGCGTCCTTCACCACGGGCACCTTCATCGACGTCGCCGGCGGACGCTGACCGCCTGCGCTACCATTCCCCCCAATCCCCAGGCCCCAAGCCCAAGGCCCCAGGCCCCAGGTCCCAAGCCCCAAGCCCTCACCTCGCAAGCTTCAACCCCACCGTATTCTCCACGTACCAGAACCACCTCCGGTCACTGGAGAAGCGCGCGCGGACGACGGGGCCGCCGCGCAGGTGGGCGGCGAAGGCGTTGACGGACCAGTAGCGCGAGAGCCGCACGGCGACACTTCCCTCGACGACGGTGCCGAGGCCGGTGGCGCCGCCGGAGGGGCGTGTGGAGAAGCCGAAGTAGCGGCCCGTCTTCGCCGTGGCACCCGAGCCCTGGTACCAGCGGTCCTCGGCGTTGGCGAGATCGAGGCGGTGGAGATCCACCCGCACGCGGGCGCGGGGGTGCGGGTCGGCCAGCACCTGCACGAACGCGTCGCGCAGGTTCATCGGCGCGTACACCATGGACTGCGCGTAGGTGCGGACGTCGGCGAGCATCGGGAAGAACGTCTCGTGGCGGCCGTCTCGCGCCTGGCCGTCTCCGGAGGCGTAGGACACGCCCGCGCGCACCCACGGGCGGCCGCCCGTCGCCAACCGGTAGCCGCCCTCGAGCGCGCCGGCCTGCGCGCGATGTGTCTCGCCGTACCAGTCGCCGCCCTGCGCAGCCCCCCACAGCAGCCAGTCGGCCTCCCCGCGCGCGAGCCGTCTGGTGCCGATGTGCGATGCACCGACGGCGACGACCGAGATGTCGGCTGCCGCGGTGGCGATGTTGGCGTTGTCGGGACGGATGTCGATGGCGCGCCTATCGCGATAGGCCTGCGCGAACACCTGCGTCTCGCTCGAGGTGCCGTGCCGCCATCCGGTCCACGCGGAGCCCACCGCCAGCTTCGGCATGGTCAGGTTCGCGGACTCCTCGTAGACGCCCTGCGTCACCAGGTACGCGGCGGCGCCCGCATAGCGGCGATCCCCATCGGCATCGAGGCGCAGGCCGTCGAAGCGCCGCTGGTAGAACGACCACTCGAAGTTACCCAGCAGCCGGCCGTCCAGCCGCAGGCGGCGCACCTCCGCCATGTGCGCGGACGCGCGCGTGGCATCGATGAACGCGCCCTCCGCGCCAGAGGTGTAGGGCATGCGGCCGGCCGTGAGCGTGAACCGTCGATCCGCCGTGTGCGCGGCCACGGTGAGCTCCGTGAGGAACACCTGGTAGCTGTAAGGCAAGCCCGACGCCGCGAAGTAGAACGCCCCGGTGCCCAGACCACCCGGACCGATCGCACGCCTGGGCAACCGCTCGAGCCGCACGTACGAGAAGCCGCCCCCGAGGTCGAACCGCCGCCCGCGCACGCGCACGCCCAGGTCGGAACGGTTGCCGATAAAGGTGTAGCGCGGATCGGCCTCCTCCACCGGTGTCTCGAAGAACCGCCACCCCTCGACCCGCGTCACGTTGGTGACCAGGCCGGAGACATCGAGGTCGTCGGGCAGCGCGTCCTGCGCCGACGCCCGCGCGGGCAGCAGCGCGGCGGCCAGGCAGACGGCCGTGGCGAACCTGCGGATCATGGGGTGCGGTTGAGGTTGTAGCGCATGATGGCCGCGTGCGGCCCGTGCGGCACACGCTCCAGGCCGTAGACCTCGCCGGCCGGGCCGGGCGCCCCGGCCTGGGCCGCCGCAATGGCGGCGTGGTCGTCGGCGTCCAGCGCCAGCGCACCCGCGGCGAGCGTCGCGGCCAGGTGCCGCGAGTGGCGCGCACCCACAATCACGCCCGTCACGCCAGGGCGGTCCAGCACCCAGCGGATGGCCACGCTCCCGATCGGGACGCCGTGGCGTCGAGCCACGCCGTCGAGGGCCGACAACAGGACCTGCAACCGATCCCAGCCGCCGAACTCGTCGATGATGAGGCGATACTTCACCAGCGATCGGTTCTCCGGGTCCGCTGGTGGAGGCTGGCCGAGCCAGCGTTCCGACAGGAACCCTCCGGCCAGCGCACCATAGGCGAGGAGTCCGATGCCCTGCGCCGCACACCAGGCGGCGGTGGCACCGTCGGGGCGACGATCGAGCACCGAGTACTTGCAGTTGCAGCGACACGACGGGCACGCCCGCCCCGACGATCTCGCGCACCCTGGCGAGGTCGAAATTTGTGAGGCCGACGTGCCGGACGATGCCTTCGCGGCGCAGCTCGTCGAGCCAGGTCGCGGCGTCGACGTAGCCGGACACACCGTAGTCCCACCAGTGCAGCTGAACGAGGTCGATGGCCTCCACGCCCAGCCTGGCGCGCGACCGCTCCACGATGGCCCGCACGTCCGCCCGCGAGAGCGACGGCAACTGGTCCCGATCGGGCACGCACTTGGTGTGCACGCGCACGCCGGCCGCGGAGGTGCCGCGATCGCGACGGAGGCGGGCGAGGAAGCGTCCGATGAGCGACTCGACGCCCGTGTAGATGTCGGCGCAATCGAAGGTCGTGATGCCGGCATCGACGAACGCAGCCATGTCGTCGAGCGCCGCCTGCTCGTCGATCGGACCGTGGCCGCCGGCGAGTTGCCAGCCGCCCTTCAGCAGGCGCGAGATCTCATACCCGGGCGCGAGGCGCGCACGCGGGACCGCCGTGCTCGTCACGGGCGCGGCGGGAGCGGCACGGCCGTCACCTCACCGTGACGGAACGATCGGACGCCTGTGCGCGTGATCCGGAAGCGCGCGCCGCAGTTGGGATCGGACACGCCACATCGGTGTCGGTGGTCATCCAGTCGTTGTCGTGGGTGACGCGCTGCTTGGCCGGCAGGAGCGGCAGGAGCGCGGCGAGCGCATAGAGGGAGAACGGACGGCCGCTCGAGAAGTGGAGGTTCTCTCCCCGCACCTCGAACCAGTCGCCGGCCTGGTGGCTGCAGACCATGGGCCGGTCGGTGGCCACGACCTCGACGCGGAGGTCGTACAGGTCGAAGCGGTCGTTCATGGGATGGGGGGAACTCAGAATTCAGAATTCAGAATGAAGAATTCAGAAGAAAAGGCAGAAGGCACAAGGCAGAAAGGCACAAGGCAAAAGGCAAAAGGCAAAAACCTTGGAGCCAGGTCAGGTGAATGCCGGTCTCGCTTGTCGGCGTCGCCTTCCGCTTCTGCCTTTCCTATCCTTTTTCCTTGTGCCTTCTGCCTTGTGCCTTTTTGCCTTCTGCCTTCTGCCTTCCCCTTCCTACCCCTTGAGCAGCCGGTTGACCTCGGCCCAGTTGACCACGTTCCAGAAAGCGGCCAGGTAGTCGGCGCGGCGGTTCTGGTACTTCAGGTAGTAGGCGTGCTCCCAGACGTCGACGCCGAGGATGGCCTTCTTGCCGTCCATGAGCGGGTTGTCCTGGTTCGGCGTGCTGGTGATCTCGAGCTTGCCGCCGTTGTCCACGAGCCAGGCCCAGCCGCTGCCGAAGCGGCCCATGCCGGCGGCCTGGAACTGCTCCTTGAACGCGTCGAAGCTGCCGAACGCGGTCTTGATGCCGTCGGCCACGTCGCCGCTCGGCGCGCCGCCGGCGTTGGGCGCCATCAGCGTCCAGAACATCGAGTGGTTCCAGTGGCCGCCGCCGTTGTTGCGGACCGCGGTGCGGATGCCTTCCGGCACCGTCGTCAGGTCGCCCAGCAGGTCGTCGAGGCTCTTCTGGTGCAGCTCGGGGTGCTTGTCGAGCGCCGTGTTGAGATTGGTGACGTACGCCTGATGATGCTTGCCGTGATGGATCTGCATCGTCTGCGCGTCGATGTGCGGCTCGAGTGCCGCAACGTCGTACGGCAGGGCTGGCAGTGTGTGGGCCATGTGCGATGAACTCCTTCTCACGTAATTGTAAGCATCCTGTCGAGCGCGATCCGCGCAAACTTCTTGTCGCGCTGGGGAACGACCACGCGATTGTGGACCTGGCCGTCCACGAGCCCCTCGAGCACCCACAGCAGGTGATTGGGTGACACGCGGAACATCGTCGAGCAGAGGCAGCCCATCGCGTCGAGCGACAGCACGGTCTTCTCCGGCGCCACCTCTTCGGCGAGGCGGTGCACGAGATGGACTTCCGTGCCGACGGCCCAGGTCGTGCCGGCGGGCGCCTTCCGCACCGTGTCCAGGATGTACTCGGTGGACCCGAAGTCGTCGGCCGCGCGCAGCACGTCGAACGGCACCTCGGGATGCACGATGACGCGCACGCCCGGATGCTGGGCGCGCACCTGCTCGATCTGCTTCACGGTGAAGCGGACGTGCACCGAGCAGTGCCCCTTCCACAGGATGAGGCGTGCCCGCTCGATCTCCTCGCGGGTCAGGCCACCGAAGGGCTGGTAGGGATCCCACACCACCATCTCGTCCAGCGGCACGCCCATCTTCCACGCCGTGTTGCGGCCGAGGTGCTGGTCCGGCAGGAAGAGGATCTTCTCCTGCTGTGTCCACCCCCAGCGCAGCGTGGCTTCGGCGTTCGAGGACGTGCACACCGTGCCGCCGCGTTCGCCGACGAAGGCCTTAATCGAGGCCGCCGAGTTGATGTAGGTGACGGGCACGACGCGGTTGGCCACGCCGAGGCGGTCGAGCTCGGCCCAGCACGTCTCGAGCTGATCGGGCGGCGCCATGTCGGCCATGGAACAGCCGGCCGCCAGGTCCGGCAGGATCACCTGCTGGTGCGGCAGCGCGAGGATATCGGCGCTCTCGGCCATGAAGTGGACGCCGCAGAACACGATGAACTCGGACTCGGGGTGGCGGGCGATCTCCCGCGCGAGCTTGAACGAGTCGCCGGTGTAGTCGGCGAAGCGAATGACCTCGTCGCGCTGGTAGTGGTGGCCCAGCACGACCAGGCGGTCGCCGAGTGTCGCGCGGGCCGCCGCAATGCGCTCGGCCATCTCGTCGTCGGTGAGGCCGAGGTAACGCTCGGGAAGCGGCTGCCGCTCGTGAAGGCTCGCCCGCTCGACTTCGTTGAGCACCGGGAGGAACGTGCCTGTCGCCATCGTCTGGTCGCCTCGTCGCCGTGCCGGCTTGCGAGATTGTGAAAAGTTTCGCAATCTCCGGACACGAAAAGACCAAGCGGGGCAGTGCGGCCCGTTCGGCCGCGACCGCGCTTGGTCTGCGATCGACTATAGCACGCTGGTACCGCGTCTCACGGAAATCCGCGCCTCGGCGCGGCCGCGCTCAGGAGACGGCGGCGGCCGTCGCGGCAGGCACGCGCACGACGTTGTAGAGCGTGTCGCGCTCGATGGGCTCGCGGCCCGCGTCGAGGATGAGCCGCTCGATGTCGCCCGTCGACAGCGCCGTCGGCGTGGACGACCCGGCCATGTGGTAAATCGTCTCTTCCTGCACCGTGCCGTCGAGATCGTCCGCTCCGAACCACAGCGCGGTCTGCGCCACCTCGACACCGCACGAGATCCAGTACGCCTTGATGTGATCCACGTTGTCGAGCAGCAGGCGCGCCACCGCGTGCACGCGCAGCGTGTCGCCGGCCGAGGGCGCGGGCAGCTTGCGCATCTGGTTGTTGTCGGGGTGGAAGGCCAGCGGGATGAAGGCCTGGAAGCCGCCGGTCTCGTCCTGCAGCGCGCGCACCTGCAGCAGGTGGTCGATCCGTTCGTCCACCGTCTCGATGTGGCCGTACAGCATCGTCACGTTCGTCCGCATGCCGAGCCGGTGGGCGGTGCGGTGAATCGCGAGATAGCGATCGCCGTCGCACTTGTCGTGGCAGATCTTGCGCCGCACGCGCGCCGCGAAGATCTCGGCGCCGCCGCCGGGCAGCGACTCGAGGCCGGCCTCGCGCAACTCCACCAGCACCTGTTCGTCCGTCTTGCCGTAGAGGTCCGCGAAGAACGCGATCTCGACGGCCGTGAAGCACTTGAGGTGAATGTCCGGCCGAATCTGCTTCAGCCCCTGCAGCAGGTCCGTGTAGTAGCTGAACGGCAGCTCGGGGTGCAGGCCGTTGACGATGTGAATCTCGGTGAGGGGCTCGTGGGCGCGCGCCCGCAGCTTGGCGAGCACCTGGTCCAGCGAGCTGGTGTACGCGCCCTCGTCACCAGGCTTGAGCCGCGCGAAGGAACAGAAGAGACACGAGGCCGTGCAGACGTTGGTGGCCTCGAGCCGCAGGTTGTGGTTGAAGAACGTCCGGTCGCCGTGGCGGCGTTCGCGCTCGCGGTTGGCGAGCCAGCCCAGGGCGAGCAGGTCGGGCGTCTCGAACAACCGGCGCCCGTCGTCGAACGAGAGGCGCTCGCGCGCCTCGACCTTGTCGGCGATGTCCGAGAGTCCAGCGGACTGGAGCCGGGCGATCATCGGGCCGCCTTCCGGAGACCCGGCCCCCGGTATCGGGCCACGGGCACCAGCTAGGTGATCCCCCACACCTGGGCGCGAAGCGTTCGCGCGCGGGGGCCGTCGAGCTCGGCCATGAGGATGCGCTGCCACTGACCGAGGACGACCTCGCCGCCGCTGATCTGGAGCGTGAGCGAATGGCCGAGCAGCATGGCGCGCAGGTGGGAGTCGGCGTTCATCCGGTCGCAGTCGGAGTGATCCGGATCGTTGTGCATGTAGTAGCGATCCCGGGCGACCATCTCTTCGAGGAACTTCTTGATATCCACGAGCAGTGCGCGCTGGAACTCGTTGATGAACACCGAACACGTGGTGTGCATCGACCACAGGGTGATCATGCCCTCGCGGAGCTTGAACTGCCGGACGAAGCTCATCACGCGATCGGTCAGGTCCACCAGCTCGATGCGGTCGTCGGTGTCGATGACGAAGTTTTCGCCGTGGATCACAAGGCCGCCAGCCGCCGCGGTCGCCACCTTCTCGACGGGGGTCTCGCGAACGGTCACGGTCGAACTCTTGCTCATGCGGTCCTCTTTGTGGTCGGCCCGGAATGGCGGGGCGTCATGATGGCAAACACAAACGCAGTATTTTACCGCCAAACCCGACCTGCGGGGGCGGGAACGGCTCAGCTCCCGTAACCCCAATGCCTGCCGCCGCTTAGGCGCTGTTCGAGCTCGAACGTCGAGCCGGCGGGGGGCCGGGCCGCGTCATTCTGCCATGCTAGAATCCGCGTGACCACCGACGCGTTCCCGGCGGTCAGGGAAGTTGGGTGCAAGTCCCACACGGTCCCGCCACTGTAAGCGGGGAGCGCGCGTCCTTCTGGTTCCTGCCCTACTCCGGCTCCGGCCGGGGCTGCGGCCGGACGTCACTGTCGCCTCGGCGACGGGAAGACGCGGGACGCGCGTAACGATCCGCGAGTCAGGAGACCTCCGCCGACGAATCCGTCCTTCGGCCAGCCGCCCCGTCGGGCGGCGGCACCGGCGCGGGTAACGCCGGGGAGGCTCATATGCTGCAGTCCGTACGCCTGTACGCACAGGCGACTTCCCTCATCTTCGTCATTCTGCTCGGCTCCACCGCCGCCTGGGCCGCCCAGGCGGGGCCGGCGACGGCCCTCCGCGGCGTCGCCCGCGATCCCGACCAGCGTCCCGTCGCCGGCGCCACCGTCGTCGTGGACGGTCCCCGCTCGGCTTCCGCCGTCACGACTTCAGACGCCGCGGGCGGCTTCGAGGTGCCCGTGCCCGGGCCCGGCCGCTACACGCTACGCGTCCTGGCGCCCGGCCTGGCGGGCACTCGCGTCGTGGACGTGGGCGACACCGCCCCCGCGAACGCCGACGTCGACCTCCGGCTGACGGCCGTGGACGAGGCGCTGGTGGTCACGGCCGCCCAGGTGGATCAGCCCCTCTCGCGTCTGCCCGACAGCACCACCGTGCTCGACGGCACTACCCTCCGATCCCGCCAGCAGTTCACCCTCGGGCAGGCGCTCCGCTCCACGCCCGGCCTGGCGGTGCAGCAGAACGGCGGGCCCGGCGCGGTCACCTCGATCTTCACCCGCGGCGGCGAATCCGACTACACGCTGGTGCTCATCGACGGCATCCGCGCCAATGCCTTCGGCGGCGGCATCGACCTCTCGCAGGTGCCCCTGGCGGATGTGGAACGCATCGAAGTGGTCCGCGGACCGCAGAGCGCGCTGTACGGCGGCGATGCGATCGGCGGCGTCGTGCAGATCCTCACGCGCAGCGGGGGGACGCCGTCGGTGAACGGCCTCTTCGAAGGCGGCAGCCGGGGGATGCGCCGCGGCACGCTGTCGAGCGCGGGCGAGCGCGCCGGCGTTCGCTGGCAGGCGGGCGGGGACTGGTTCGCCGAAGACGGCTTCACCGGCCTCGCCACCAACGGCGACCGCGTCTCGAACGACGATGCGCGCACGTCGCAGGGATCGATGACACTGGGCTGGCGCGGCGCGGGTGGAACGGACGTGCAGGGCACGGTCCGCTACGTGGACGCGGACCGCGGATCGCCCGGCCCGTACGGGTCCGATCCGGCCGGCCGATTCAGCGGCGTGGACCCGGTGTCGCGGACCCAGACCCGTCGCGTGAGCGGCGGCGTCCGGTGGGTGCAGCCGTGGTTCGGGGCCGCCAGCCGCGTGCGCCAGCGGACGGAGGTCGATCAGGCGGACTACGACCTGGACTACGTGAGCGCGTTCCCGTCCGAAGGCGAGTCGCGCCGCACGCACGTGCGGACGCAGGCCGACGTAGCCGCGCGTGCCGCCCTGGGCTTCACCGCCGGACTCGAGTGGATCGGCGAGCGCGCGCGCAGCACGTACATCACGGCAGCCGCTGGAGAGATTCCGGTCACGCGCGATGTCCTCGGCGTCTTCGCCGAAGCGCGCTGGCAGCCTTCCGCACGCCTGTCGGTCACGACCGGGCTGCGCGGCGAGCGCATCCGGCGCGACGCGCTTCCGGGTGATCCGTTCGCGTTCACGCCGAGGCCCGACTTCCCCGCCGACACGGTGCGCTCCCTCAATCCGAAGCTGGCGGCGAGCTGGATGCTGGCCGGCGACCCCAGCGTCTCCTCGTCGTGGACGCGCGTGCACGGGGCGGCCGGGACCGGCATTCGTCCACCCGACGCGTTCGAGATCGCCTACACCGACAATGCCGGCCTCAAACCCGAGCGCAGCCGCTCCATGGAGGTCGGGGTCGCGCAGGTGATGGGCGGCGGCGCGATCCAGGTGGACCTGACGGCCTTCGTCAACAGTTACGACGACCTGATCGTCTCCGTGGGACGCTCGTTCGCGGGTGTGAGCCGCTGGCAGACCGACAACATCTCCAACGCGCGCGCACGCGGTCTCGAAGCCACCGCCGCCTGGCGGCCGAGCGCCGCGCTGTCGGTGCAGGCCGCCTACACGCGGCTGTCCACCGAGATCCTGGCCGTGGATGGCTCCTCCTCCGCGCCGCCGCCCTACACGGTTGGCGACCCGCTGCTGCGGCGCCCGCGCCACCAGGGTTCGCTCGACGTCGTGTGGACCGGCGGGCGCGTTGACGTGTTCGGCCAGCTGCAGCGGCGCGGCGCTACCCTCGACGCGGAACCCGCGTTCGGCCCGTCCGGCGGCCTCTACGCCAACCCGGGCTTCACGATCGCCAACGCCGGCGCGTCGCTCCGTCTCGTCCGGTACGTGACGCTGCAGGCGCGGGTGCAGAACCTGTTCGACGAGCGCTACGAGGAAGTGCTCGGCTACCCGGCACCCCGGCGCACCGCGTACGTGGGAGTGCGGATTGCTGCGGGCCGATAGCGTCAGCTTCCGCTACGGCGCGGATGCTACCGCCGTCGTTGACGACGTCACGCTGGAGATCCCGCGCGGCGGCCTGGTCGGCATCCTGGGGCCGAACGGCTCCGGGAAAACCACGCTGCTGCGGCTCCTGAGCGGCACGCGCCAGCCGCGCACGGGGACGGTGACACTGGACGGGCAGCCGCTTCGCCGGCTGCCCCGCCGCGACATCGCCCGCCGCGTGGCCGTGGTCCCGCAGGAGACCACGCTCGCCTTCGAGTACACGGTGCTCGAGATCGTGCTGATGGGCCGGCACCCGCACCTCGGGCTCTTCGAGGTCGAGGGGCCGGCCGATTACGCCATGGCACGCGAGGCGCTGGCAGCCACCGGCACCGCGCACCTCGAAGGCCGCGCGTTCCACACCCTGAGCGGCGGCGAGAAGCAGCGCGTGGTGATTGCGGCGGGCCTGGCCCAGGCGTCGGACGTGCTGCTGCTCGACGAGCCGACCGCGTCGCTGGACCTCGGGTACCAACTCGACGTCGCCACGCTCCTCACCACGCTCAACCGGGACCGCGGCGTCACCATGGCCGTCTCGACCCACGACCTGAACCTGGCGGCCTCGATCTGCTCGTCACTCGTGCTGATGCGCGACGGGCGCGTCCTGGCGGCAGGGCCCACCCTCGACGTGCTCACCCCCGCGCACGTCCGCGCGCTCTACGACGTCGAGGCGTCGGTGCGAGTGGACGCGGCGTCGGGCCACGCGCTCGTCGTTCCCGTGCGGCGGGTCCGGCCGTGAACCTGCGCCGCCGGCTCGCCGTCGTCGTCGGCGGGTTCGCGCTGGTGGCGCTCGCCACCGTGCTGTGGGCGCCGACGGTCGGCAGCACGCACATCTCGCTGTCCCGCGCGTTCGACTCGTCGATCCCGTGGGCCGAGAACGTTGACGCCCAGATCTTCTTCGTGGCGCGCCTGCCCCGCGTGCTCGCCGGCGCGCTGATTGGCGCGACGCTGGCGGCCGCAGGGGTCGTCCTGCAGGCGCTGCTCCGGAACCCGCTCGCCACCCCGTTCACGCTCGGCGTCTCCGCTGGTGCAGCGCTAGGGGCGATGCTGGCCATCACCTGGCGCCTGGACGTCGGCGTGCTCGGCGTCTCGTCCGTGCCGGTCGCCTCCTTCGTCGGCTCGCTCGGGGCCGTCGGCATCGTCTACGCGCTTGCCGCGTCCCAGCGCCGGGGCCTCTCGACCAACGTGCTGCTGCTGGCAGGCGTCACGCTCAACTCGTTCTTCTCGGCGCTCATCCTGTTCGTGCAGTACCTGGCGGACTTCGCGGAGTCCTTCCGGACGGTCCGCTGGTTGATGGGCGACCTCGACGTGGGCAGCTACGGCCCGATCGTGGCGGCGGCGCCGCTCATCGCCGTGGCGTTCGGGGTGTTCGCCACGCTGCCCCGCTCGCTCAACCTGCTGACGCTCGGCAGCGACGTCGCCGCCAGCCGCGGCGTGGACGTCGCGCGCGCCGAGCGCTGGGCGTTCTTCAGCGCCTCGCTGGCCACGGGCGCGGCAGTGTCGCTCGGCGGACCGGTCGGCTTCATCGGCATCGTCGTCCCGCACCTGGTGCGGCTGATCGTCGGATCGGACCATCGGCTGGTCCTCCCCGCCGCTGCCCTTTTCGGCGCAGCGTTCCTGGTGATGTGCGATCTCACGGCGCGGACTGTCATGGCCCCCGTCGAACTCCCGGTGGGCATCGTCACCGCCCTCATCGGGGGGCCGTTCTTCCTCTGGCTGCTGGTGCGCAAGTCATGAAACACGAAGGGCGCGGGAATCACGAAGGGCACGAAGATCACGGAGGGCACGAAGGGCACGGAGGGCACGGGGGCGCTCAACGGGCCTCGACGGAGGGGACTTACGACGACAGGAAACAACCGATCTTCCGGCGGGTCGATTGGCGATGGCGACGCCCCGGGGCCTGTGCACGCTGGCCGTCCTCGTGGCCATCTCCGCCTTCGCGCTCGACGCGCCCCTTCGAGCCTTCGTGGTGTCGTCCGGCGTTCAGGCGCCGCAGCGCATCATCTCGCTGGTTCCCGCGCTCACGGAGATGCTCTTCACGATCGGCGCGGGGCCGCAGGTCGTGGCCGTCAGCAGCTACGACGAGGACCCGCCGGAGGTGAAGGCGCTGCCGCGCGTCGGGCGCTGCTCGACCCGGACGTGGAGCGCATCTTCTCGCTGCGCCCGGATCTCGTCATCACCTACGGGTCACAGACCGACCTGCAGGCGCAGCTGCGGCGGGCGTCGATTCCGATCTTCGACTATCGCCATGGTGGCCTGGCCACGATCACCGCCACGTTGCGCGACCTCGGCGCCAGGACGGGACACACGCGCGACGCCGACGAGGCCGCACGGCGCATCGACCAACGTGTCGAGGCGATTGCGGCAACCGTGGCCGCGCGACCGCGCCCCGTCACGATGCTCGTCTTCGGGCGCGAGCGGGGGGCCCTGCGGAACATCTACGCCAGCGGCGGCCGCGGCTTCCTGCACGACATGCTCGTGGCCGCGGGCGGCACCAACGTCTTCGCCGACATCGATCGCGAATCCGTGCAAGCCACCACCGAGTTGATTCTCGCCCGCGCTCCAGCCGTCATCCTCGAGGTCCGTTCGGCCGACGTGCTCAGCCCCGCCGAGGCCGCGCGTGAGGCGGGCGCCTGGGACAGGCTGCCGGCGGTGCCTGCGGTACGCGAGCACCGGGTGATCGTGCTGACCGGCCGCGGGCTCACGGTGCCGGGCCCGCGGGTCGCCGAGGTCGTCGAGCAGATGGCGCGCGCGCTACACCCGGAGGCGTTCCCGTGAAGATTGTCGTCAGCTGGTCGTCTGGCAAGGACTCCGCGTGGATGCTGCACGTCCTCCGTCAGCAGCAGCCCGGCGCCGTCCACGCCCTCCTGACGACGACCAACGAGGCCTTCGACCGTGTCGCGATGCACGGCGTTCGCCGCGCACTCCTCGGACGCGCAGGCCTCCGCTGCGCACCTCCCGCTGCGCGTCGTGCCGCTTCCTGGCCCTGCTCGAACGAGGAGTATGAGCGCCGCATGGGGGCCGAGGTCCGCGCACTCGAGGCGGAGGGCTTCACGCACGTCGCCTTCGGCGACCTGTTCCTGGAGGACGTCCGGCGCTATCGCGAAGAGCGGCTCGCGGGCACGGGACTGACGCCGCTGTTCCCGCTCTGGAAGACGGGCTCGACCGCAGACCTGGCCGAGGCCATGGTGGCGGGCGGACTGGAAGCCCGCCTCACCTGCCTGGACCCTCGCGTGCTCGACCGCGGGTTTGCCGGCCGGCGTTTCGATCGCGACTTCCTCCGTGATCTGCCACCTCACGTCGACCCGTGCGGCGAACGCGGCGAGTTCCACTCGTTCGCGTATGCTGGCCCCATGTTCGCGACACCCATTGCCGTGCAGACGGGGCCCACCGTCGAACGCGACGGGTTCGTCTTCACGGACCTGGAGCCAGCGCCGGCATGAGGTCGCTCCGGCTGGGGATACTCCTCGGGCCGGTCGCCTGGCTTGCCGTCGTCGGCGCGGTCTGGGGAGCGCTGCAGACCTACGCCGGTGTCGGCCCCGGGGGCATTGGGGTCTCGCTCGTCGCCGGCACGGCCGTGTGGGCGTCGGTCGGGCTCCTCGTGTCCGCCTGGGGACGCTGGCGCGAGCGTGCGGCCATTGCGAGCGGCGTGTCGGGCGTGCGGCCCGCGGACGGCGCGCACAGCGTGCTCGTCGGCACGCTCGAGCCGACCGGCCGGCCGCTGTCGGCCCCGCTCGACGGCGCGCCCTGTGTGGCCTATCGCTACGAGATCATCGACGATCGCGGACGCGGCCGGCGGCGCCACATCGCCACCGTCTATCGCGGCACCGCCATCACGCCTTCCCTCATCGTCACCCCCACCGGCTCGTATCGCCTGCTCGCGGTGCCCGACATCGAGGGACGGGAACCGTCGGGCACGCGCGACGAGATGGTCGCGCGCTTCCAGGCCTACGCGGCCACCACCACCTTCCTGGATCGGTCGCAGTCGGCGGGCGAGCTCGTCACACGCTGGGACGATGCGGACGGCGAGTACAGGAGTGACGTGGCCTACGACACGCCGGCACCGGGGGACACGGATCACTGGATGTTCGTACAACGGCACGTGCCGCCCGGTTCGCGCGTGTGCGTGTTCGGGCTGTTCTCGGAATCCCGCGGCGGCATCGTGGCCGGCGCACACCCCACGCGCCTCATCGTCGGGAGCCCCGAGCAGGTGATGGAGTCGCTGCAATCGCTGGTGCGCGTCCGCGCGGTGCTCGGGGTCATCGCCGCCATCGTCGCCGCCGGCAGCGTGTTCCTGTTCCTCGGCGCATGAGCGCGTATCCCAGCCGCATCGTCTGCCTGACCGAGGAGACGACCGAAACGCTGTACCTCCTGGGCGAGGGCGACCGCGTGGTCGGCGTCAGCGGGTACACGGTGCGTCCACCGGAAGCGCGGCAGAAGCCGAAAATCTCCTCCTTCCTGCACGCGCGCTTCGAGAAGATCGAGGCGCTCGAGCCCGACCTGATCCTTGCCTTCTCGGACCTGCAGGCCGACATCACCACGGAACTGGTCAAGCGGGGCCACACGGTCTTCACCTTCAACCAGCGGTCGGTGGCCGAGATCCTCCAGACGATTCGGGTCCTGGCCGGCATCGTGGGCGCCAGCGCGCGCGGCGAGGAGCTGGCCCAATCGCTGGCCGAGGGGCTCGACCGCATCCGCTCCGCCGCTGCCGCATTCCCGCGCCGGCCGCGCGTCTATTTCGAGGAATGGGACGACCCGCTGATCTCCGGGATCCAGTGGGTGGAAGAACTCGTCGAAATCGCAGGGGGTGAGCCCGTGTTCCCCCAGCGCCGCCGGGCGCGGCTGGCCAAGGACCGCATCGTCTCGAGCGAGGAGGTCGTCGCGGCCGCGCCGGACGTCATCATCGGCTCGTGGTGCGGCAAGCCGGTGCGGACCGAGCGCATCGTCGGACGCGAAGGCTGGGACGAAGTGCCGGCGGTGCGGGACGGGCACATCTACGAGGTGAAGTCCGCCTACATCCTGCAGCCGGGGCCGGCGGCGCTCACGGAAGGGGTGCGCCAGATTCACGAGCGGTTGCGGCGCTGGGCGGGTCTCGGGCCGGCGACCGAGCTAACGTGACGGCGTGAACGACCCCGACGCAGACACTCCGTGACATCTCGCGTCATCGGGTGCGACGGCGGGAAGGGGCCGGATTCGGCCTGATTCAACGAAACGATCGCCGCGCGGCGACAGTATAGTCTTCCAGTACGCAATGCCCGACACGGTACCGATGACCCCGGCCGACGAGACCGGGGTCGGCAGCTACTTCGTCGCGAATTACCCGCCGTTCTCCGTCTGGTCTCCCGAGGTCGTGACGCACGAGGCGCGCGCCGCGCTGGCCGCCGCGCCGGCGCCGGTGCCGCTGGGCGTGTACCTGCACGTGCCGTTCTGCCGGAAGCGCTGCCACTTCTGTTACTTCCGCGTCTACACGAACAAGAACGCCCAGGAGGTCCAGCAGTACCTCGATGTCCTCGCCCGCGAGTGGGAGCTCTACCTCGAGCAGCCCGCCATCGCCGGCCGGTCCATCGACTTCGTGTATTTCGGCGGAGGGACGCCCTCGTTCCTGTCAACGTCGCAGCTGTCGGGCCTGGTCGAGCGACTGACGAGCCGCACGCCCTGGACCCGCGCCTCGGAGATCACGTTCGAGTGCGAGCCCGGCACGCTCACCGAGGCCAAGCTCGGCGTCATCCGCGATCTCGGCGTCACGCGCCTGAGCCTGGGCGTGGAGAACTTCGACGACGGGATCCTGGAACTGAACGGACGGGCCCATCGGTCCCCGGAGATCGAGCGCGCCTACCGCACGGCACGGGCCCTGGGCTTTCCGCAGGTCAACATCGACCTCATCGCCGGCATGCTGGGCGAAACCGAAGCCAACTGGGAGGCGTGCATCGAGCGCACGCTGGCGCTCGAGCCCGACAGCGTCACCATCTACCAGATGGAGCTGCCGTTCAACACGACGATCAGTTCGGATCTCGTGTCGCACGGCGGACGCTTCTCCGACACGGTCGCCAGCTGGTCCACCAAGCGGCGCTGGGTGGCCCAGGCCTTCGAACGGCTCGAGCGGGCGGGCTACCACGTCGGCAGCGCCTATACGGCGGTCAAGGATCCGGGCCGCACCACGTTCGTGTATCGCGATCGCCTGTGGGAGGGCGCGGACCTCGTGGGCCTCGGCGTGGCGTCGTTCGGCCACGTCAACGGTGTCCACCTGCAGAACCTCGACAAGTGGGACACCTACGGAGACGCCGTCGCGCGCGGCGAGCTGCCGCTCGGCCGCGGTTACCGGCCGTCCGACGAGGAGCGGCTCATCCGCGAGGTCATCCTGCAGCTCAAGCGCGGGTGGATCCGGCCCGCATACTTCCGCGAGCGCTACGGGGCGGACGTGCTGCAGCGCTTCGCGGATCAGTGGAGCTCGCTCGAAGCCGACGGCCACCTCGCCTCGCGGTCCGCGGATCGCATCACGCTCACCCGACCCGCGCTCCTGCAGGTGGACGTCCTGCTGCAACGCTTCTTCCTGCCGGGCCACGTCGGCATCCGGTACACCTGACGCATCGGCCGTGCTCATCCTCGACGCCGTACCGGAGCTGCCATGGCTGTGAGATCGCGCTACGACGTGGCCGTCATCGGCGGAGGCCCCGCCGGCGCCACGACCGCGGCGCTGCTCGCACAGGCCGGCCGGCGCGTGGTGGTCTTCGAGCGAGAGCGCTTTCCGCGTTTCCACGTCGGCGAGTCGCTCATCCCGGAGACCTTCTGGGTACTCGAGCGCCTCGGCATGATCGAGAAGCTCCGGCGCAGCCCGTTCGTCCAGAAGCACAGCGTGCAGTTCGTCAGCGCGAACGGGCGCGCGTCGGCGCCGTTCTACTTCAGGGACAACAAGCCGCACGAGTCGTCGCAGACCTGGCAGGTCGTGCGCAGCCAGTTCGACCAGATGATGCTGGACAACGCGCAGGAGAAGGGCGCGGAGGCCTACGACGGCGTGCACGTCCTGGACGTGCTGTTCGACGGCACGCGCGCGGCTGGCGTCCGCATCCGGGATCGCGACGGTCACCGGCGCGACGTGGCCGCCGATGTCGTGGTGGACGCGAGCGGCCAGGCGGGCCTCATCCAGAGCCGCTTCAAGCTCCGCGTGTGGGACCCGGTCCTCAACAAGGGATCCATCTGGAGCTACTGGAAGGGCGCGCACCGCGATCCCGGCCTGGACGAAGGCGCCACGATGGTGCTGCAGACCGCCGACCGGCAGGGGTGGTTCTGGTACATCCCCCTGCACGACGACATCGTGAGCGTCGGCGTGGTGGCACCCTTCGATGCGCTGTTCAAGGGGCGCGGCACGCACGAGGAGACATACGCCGAGGAGCTGGCCCGCTGTCCCTCGGTGGCCGGGCGCGTCGCTCAGGCGACCCGCACGACGGGATGCTTCGCCACACGCGACTTCTCGTACCGGGCACGCGCGGTGTCCGGCGACGGGTGGGTGCTGGTGGGCGATGCCTTCCAGTTCCTGGACCCGCTGTACTCGTCAGGGGTTCTCCTGGCACTGAAGTCCGGCGAGCTCGCCGCCGACGCCATCCACGCCGGTCTCGAACGTGGCGACACCAGCGCGGAGGCGCTGGGTGCCTGGGGGCCCGACTTCAACGCGGGCGTCGATCGCATGCGCCGCCTGGTGTGCGAGTACTACGCCGGCTTCAGCTTCGGCCGCTTCGTCAAGCAGCACCCGCACCTGCGCGGCGCCGTCACCGACCTGCTGATCGGCGATCTCTTCACCGAGCGCGTCGACTGCGTCTGGGACCCCATCGCCGCCATGCGGGCACCGGAGCACGGCGACCTGCCGGAATGGCACGAGGGCATCGCGGCCGACGCCGCCGCGTACCGCGAGAACGAGCTGGTCCTGCCGGATGGCCAGCTCCCCTGAGTCCGCCGGGCCGGCGCCCTTCGTCTACCGGCGTCGCGTCGAGTTCGCCGAAACCGACATGGCCGGCATCGTCCACTTCTCGATGTACTTCCGCTACATGGAAGAGGCGGAGCATGCCATGTGGCGGGCCGCCGGGCTCACGATCGCGCCAGCCGACTCCGCCATCGGCTTCCCGCGGGTGGCGGCCGCCTTCGACTTCCGACGTCCGCTGCGGTTCGAGGACGCGTTCGAGGTCCGCCTCACGGTGACCAACGCCGGCGCGCGGAAGATCCGCTACGAGGCCGACCTCGTACGCGGCGACGACCGCATTGCCACCGGCACCATGACGATGGTGTGCGTGCGCAAGGCGGAGGATGGGTCCATGGCGGCGGCCGACATCCCGCCGGACATCCGCACGGCCCTCGGGATCTGAAGGCTCAGTCCGCGGTGAACACGCGGCGGCCGCGCACGAACGTCATCCGGCAGCTCAGGTCCTTCAGTGCGGCGGGTGGGACCTCGTAGGGATTGCGGTCCCACACGGCCAGGTCGGCCTCCTTCCCCACCTCGATGCTGCCGACGCGGTCCTCCAGGAACATCGTGTGCGCGGCCCAGATCGTGTACGAGCGGAGCGCCGTGCGCACGTCCACCGCTTCCTCGAGGCCGAACGGCGTCCGCCCGTAGGTGCCATGCAGCGTTTCGCGCGTCACGGTGGACCAGAGGCCGTAGCGGGCGGGGAACGGCGTCACCGAGTAGTCGGAGCCGCCGCCCCACCGGATGCCCTTCTGCAGGAAGGTGCGGAACGGCTTCAGGCGTCTCGCACGCGCCGGCCCCAGGTTGCCCGCATAGTTGTCGCCAATCCACCACATGAAGGGCGCCTGGGCCTCGGGGTAGCCGGCGTCGTACTCCTGCTGCAGGCGGGCCATGACGTCGATGGCGTGATCGGTGGGCGTGTTGCCGTGAATGATGCCGTGGCGCAGCCCGCGCGTGGGCGTGCGCTGCAGGAGCTGGTCGTAGGTGTCCACCACCCAGTCGATGGCCCGGTCGCCGATGGCGTGCGTGCTGACGTGAATGCCGGCCTGGTGCAGCGCCGACACGATCTCGCGATACTCGTCCGGCGGCGTGGAGGGATAGCCGGTGTTGCCCTCGTCGCGTTCGCTGGAGTTGCGGCTCCAGTCGTCGTACATCCACGCGGTGCGGGCTCCGCCACTGCCGTCCATGTACATCTTGACGCCGCCAGACGTCAGCAGGCCATCGCCGAAGACGGTCGGCGTACGGCCGATGCCCTGTACGCGCGCGAGCACCGCCGGTCCGTCGGACGCGCGCCGGGCGCCCGCCCACAGCGCGAAGACCCGCACGCTGAGCCGGCCCTCCGTCAGCAGTTCCTGATACAGCTCCCACTTGGACGGGCCGATTCCTGGATCCTTCGCGCCCGTCATGCCCTCGCGGTTGAAGTCCTCGATGATCTGGATCAGGCCCTGCTTCTGCTGCGCGCGCGTCAGCGGCGGCACGTGCCGCGTCACCAGCCCCTGCGCCGCCTCCTTCATCACGCCGGTCGGCGCGCCGTTGGCCGTGCGGTCGATAGTGCCAGCGGGCGGGTCGGGTGTCTCACGCCGCACCTCGGCCATCTTCAGGGCGTACGTGTTGGCAACGCCGTAGTGGCCGGTGGTCTGCGTGAGCCAGACGGGGTTGTTCGGCGCCACCGTGTCGAGGTCCGCGGCGGTGATGTAGCGGCGCTCCTCGAGCTTCCCTTCGTCCCACCCGCGCCCACGCACCCACTCGCCCGGCTTCAGCGCCTTCGCCGCGGCGCCCACGCGTGCGAGCACGTCGGCCATCGTCTTGATGTCGGGGTCACTGAGGTCAACGGTGTACAGCTTGTCGGCCTCCGTGAAGTGCACGTGGGTGTCGATGAGCCCCGGCGTGACGGCACGGCCCGCAAGGTCCACGACCTCGGTCGAGGGACCCACATACGCCCTGATGGCCTCCGCCGCGCCAACGGCGACGATGCGGCCGTCCGAGACCGCGACGGCCTCGGCGACACGATCAGCGGCGTCCACCGTCAGGATCGGCCCGCCGGTCAGGACCAGATCGGCGGGAGCGGGAGGCGCCTGCCAGCCTGCGCCGGATGCGGCGAGACCGAGCCAGGCCAGGCCGGCCGCCGCGGGTATCGACACTCGCTTGCGCACGCGATGCTCCCTTCTTCGGCGCGCCGGCTTGGCCGGCGCCGGAACGACCTCAGGACCTTCGCTCAGACCGGCGCGTATTCCGCGACGATGCGCTGCGGCAGCACGCCCTTCTCGAACGCCTCGTCCAGGAGGAGCTGCACGGCCTTCCGGCCGCGCTCCCCGTACTCGAGCGTCAGTTCGTTCACGTACATACCGACGAACCGGTCGGCCTTCGCGCGGTCGAGGCCACGCCCGAACTGCAGCGCGTAATCCAGCGCCTCGTCGCGGTGGTCGAGGGCGTAGGCGATCGACGCGTGCAGGATCCGCGAGACCTTCGCCACCATCTCGGGGCCGAGGTCCTTGCGGATGACGTTGCCGCCCAGGGGCAGGGGCAGGCCGCCGGTCCGCTCGGCCCACCACTCGCCAAGATCCACGATCTTCTTCAGCCCCTCGTCGCCGTAGGTGAGCTGTCCCTCGTGGATCAGCAGGCCGGCCTCGGCGCGGCCTTCGCGCACCGCGTCCTGGATCTCGTCGAAGGGCATCACGACGTACTTCACGTCAGGCTTGACCAGCCGCAGCCCCAGGAACGCCGTCGTCAGCAGCCCGGGCACCGCGACCGTGACGCCGTCGAGGCTGTCGGGCCCGTCCTGCCGCGACACGACGATGGGGCCGTAGTTGTCGCCCATGGAGGAGCCGTGCGGGAGCAGGAGGTAGCGGTCGGCCAGGTGCGCGTAGGCGTGGAAAGACACCGCGCTGACCTCGTAGGTGCCCTTGAAAGCGGCCTCGTTGAGGGTCTGGATGTCGGCGAGGAGATGTTCGAAGGTCAGGCCTTCGTGGGGCACCTTGCCGGAGGCCAGGCCGTAGTGCATGAAGGCGTCATCGGAATCAGGGCTGTGTGCAACAACGATACGCATCGCTAGAGGATACCCCGCGGTCGGGCTGGCTGGATTGTCACGGCGTTTTCGCGGCCGAATCCGCTCCCGAGCGTCATAATGAAAGCATGTGGACGGTTCTGGCCCTGTCGCTCGCCGCCGCAGCCGGTGCGGCGCCGGTGCAGACGCCGCAGGCGCCGGACACGGCCGCCACGACCTCCACCGTGGAGCAACCCGCCACCGGCGCGGCCATCGACGCCAGCAAGCTGGGCGTCTCGCTGGACCGCATCCAGGAGGCCCTGCGGCAGTCCTCCACGCGCCAGGTGGACACGGGCAACCCGCTGAGGCTCGAGTACCAGGTGCAGGTCTACGGCGCGTCGCCGCGGATCGATGTCATCCAGGACTTCGACATCGGCCAGAACGCGCCGCTCCAGTACGGGGCGCCGACCCACCAGGACTTCATCAACCAGTGGACGCCCCAGGCGTTCCGCGCGCCTGCCGCGCCGCTGTCGAGCCTGGCCGGCTGGGCGCTCTTCCAGCTGGCCAAACGCTCCGACAAGTCGAAGTGCGAGAAGGAGCTGGAGGAGTACCGGGCGCTGGTGATGCAGGGCGTGGCCGTGGCGGCTCCCCGCTGCTCGCAGTAGACCGCGGCGCGCGCCGCGCTCAGAACATCCCGAGCTGCAGCTTCGCCGCCTCGGACATGCGGTCCTTCGTCCAGGGCGGGTCCCACACCACTTCGACCTTCGCGTCGCTCACGCCGGGCACCGAGGCCGCCTTCTGGCGCACCTCCCCCGGCAGCGACTGCGCGGCCGGACACGCCGGTGCCGTCAGCGTCATGCGCACGCCGACTCGCCCGCCGGCGTCCACCAGCACGTCGTAGATCAGCCCCAGCTCGGTGATGTCCACCGGGATCTCGGGGTCGTACACGGTCTTGAGCGCCGCGAGCACCTGCGGGCCGAGTTCGGCCGTCTTGGCCGGATCGCTCACGAAGTCGGCGAGCGACTCGGACTGCTCGTTGGCGGGCGATGGATCGGGGAAACCGCCAGGGGTGGACATCATGGTGAGAAAGCGCGACATGGGTTCATCTCGAATCGCCCGTGGGTGCGGCGATCCCTACTCGGTGGTCACGGGCTCGCCCGCCTGGTCCGACACGGCCGCCTTCAGGGTGTGCCAGGCCAGGCCCGCGCACTTGACGCGGGTGGGGAAATCGCGGACGCCGGACAGCACGGCCAGCTTGCCCATCTCGGGCAGGGGGCTGCCGGGCGGCGACGTGATCATCTGGTGGAAGCGATCGAACAGCGCCCGCGCCTCCTCCACCGTCTTTCCCTTGACCGCCTCGGTCATGAGCGACGCGGACGCCTTGGAGATGGCGCAGCCGGAGCCCTGGAACGCCACGTCCTCGATGCGGCCGTTCTCGACCGTCAGGTACAGCGTGAGCCGGTCGCCGCAGAGCGGGTTGTAGCCCTCCCTCGACGCGGAGGCCGGGTCGATCACGCGGAAGTTCCTCGGCCGCCGGTTGTGGTCGAGGATGACCTCCTGATAGAGCTCGTGCAGTTCGGACATCAGCCAAACACCTTCCGCGCGGTGTGCAGGGCGGCCACCAGCGCGTCGATCTCCTCACGGGTGTTGTACATCGCCAGCGACGCCCGTGCCGTGGCGGGAATGCCGAAGCGGTCCATGACCGGCTGGGCGCAGTGGTGGCCCGTCCGAATGGCGACGCCCTCGCGATCGACGATGGTGCCGAGATCGTGCGGGTGGATGCCGTCCACGACGAACGACAGGATGCTCGCCTTGTGCGGCGCGGTGCCGATCAGCCGGACGCCGGGCACGCGCTCGAGCGCCGCCGTGCCATAGGCCAGCAGCTCGCGCTCGTAGGCCTCGATGCGGTCCATCCCGATCGCGGTGATGTAGTCAACGGCGGCGCCGAGGCCCACGGCCCCCGAGATGTCGGGCGTGCCGGCTTCGAACTTGTACGGCAGCGCGTTCCAGGTCGAGCCCTCGAAGGTGACCGAGCTGATCATGTCGCCGCCGCCCTGCCACGGCGGCATCGCGTCGAGGATGGCCGCCTTGCCGTACAGCGCGCCGATGCCCGTGGGCCCGTACAGCTTGTGGCCCGTGACGACGAGGAAGTCGCAGTCGAGGGCGCGGACGTCGATGGGCATGTGGTACGCCGCCTGCGCCGCATCGACGAGCACGACGGCGCCGGCCGCATGCGCGGTCCGCACCATCGCCTCGACGGGGTTCACGGTACCCAACGCGTTGGAGAGTGCCGACACCGCCACCAGCTTCGTCCTGTCGGTGAGCAGCCGCGCGAAGGCCTCGAGGTCGAGCTCCCCCGCATCCGACATCGGGACGACACGGAGCGTGGCGCCCTTCTCGGTGCAGAGCATCTGCCACGGCACGATGTTGGAGTGGTGCTCCATCGCCGTGATCAGGATCTCGTCGCCGGCACCCACGTTGGCGCGCCCCCACGCCTGCGCGACGAGGTTGATGCCCTCGGTGGCGTTGCGGGTGAAGACGATCTCCCGGGCGTCCGGCGTGCCCAGGAACCGGCCGACGCGGACGCGTGCGTCCTCGAAGAGGTCCGTGGCCCGCCCGCTCAGGAAGTGCACGCCGCGATGGACGTTGGCGTTGGCCGACTCGTAGTAGTCCACCAGGGCCTGCAGGACCGCACGCGGCTTCTGCGTGGTGGCGGCGTTGTCGAGATAGACCAGCGGCTTGCCGTGGACCGTGCGCCCCAGGATGGGGAAGTCGGCCCGCACCGCCGACACGTCGAACGCGGTGGCGGTCGCCATGGTCAGGCCCCCTGCTGGCCGCCGGCGAGGCGGTCGTGATCCGCCAGGTCGCGGTCGAGCTGCACGAAGAGCTCGCGCTCGAGCTGGGCGCGCAGCTGCGGGATGGCAATCCGCTGCAGCACCTCGCCCGCGTAGGCGTGGATGAGCATGTCGCGCGCCTCCTTCAGGCTGAGCCCGCGCGCGCGGAGGTAGAACATCGCCTCCTCGTCGAGCTGGCCCACCGCCGCGCCGTGCGTGCACTTGACGTCGTCGGCGAAGATCTCGAGCTGCGGGTTGGAGTTGATCGTCGCCTCGTCCGACAGCAGCAGCGCCCGGTTGGTCTGCTTCGAGTCGGTCTTCTGCGCGTCGAGCCGGACGATGATGCGGCCGTTGAACACGGCGCGCGCCCGGCCGTCGAGGATGCCCTTGTAGAGCTCGTGGCTCGTGCAGTGGGGCTGGGCGTGGTCGATGGTCGTGTGGTTGTCGACCAGGCTGGTACGGTCGGCCAGGTAGCAGCCGTCGAGGTCCACGTGGGCGCCCTCGCCTGCCAGGACCGCCGTGGCGTCGTTGCGCACCAGCCGGCCCCCGATCGTGATCGTGCGCAGGCGGAACGTGCTGTCCCGGCCGCCGGTGACGTGGAGGTCGCACACCTGGTAGGCGTTCTCGGCGCCGCGCTGGTCCAGGCAGCAGTCGATCACCGCCTGCTCGTCGAGCGACGCCTCGATGACAGCGTTGGTGAAGTGGCTGTCGCCGGGACCGGTGATGACGCTGATGGCCAGGCTCGCCTGGCTGGCCGGGCCGGCGGAGACGAGCACGCGCGGGTGCGTCATCGCCTTGCCGGGGCCGCCCGTGATGACGATCACCTGAACGGGCGTGGGGATCACCGCGCCCTTGCGGACCGCGATGAGCGCGCCGTCCTCCAGGAAGGCGGTGTTCAGGGCGACGAAGGGCCGGCCCTCGAATGCGGTCTTGCCCAGCGCCGCGCACTCGGGCGCGCCCTGGGCGATCGCCGCGGCCAGGCTCCCGATCTTCAGGCCGACGGGAATCGTCGTCAGATCAGAGAGCTCGGGGGCGAACCGGCCGTTCATCAGGACCAGGCGGACGGCGCCGGGAATGGACGCGCGGGCGACCAGCGCCTGGGCATTGGTCGGCAGGCCCTCGGGCAGCCGGAACGGCGTGCCCGCAATGCCGGAGACGTTCGTGAATCGCCAGGCCTCCTGCCGCGTCGTCGGGAAGCCGAGGCGCTCGAACTCGTCGCGGGCGCGGTCGCGGAGGGTCTTGAGCCAGGCGGGCGCCGCCTCGCCGCGGCCGCGCGCGAACCGCGCGTGCTCGGCCAGGTACGCGTCCTGCCCCTGGCCTTCAGCCACCGGAGTCATCAGCGTCCGCTCCCGCCGGCACCGGCGCCGGCCGCCTGTTCGATCCAGCCGTAGCCCTTCTCCTCGAGCTCGAGCGCGAGCTCGCGGCCGCCGGACTTGACCAGCCGGCCCTCGCTCAGCACGTGCACGACGTCGGGCACGATGTAGTTCAGCAGGCGCTGGTAGTGGGTGACCACGATGAAGGCGCGATCGTCGGCGCGCATGGCGTTGACGCCCGTGGACACGATGCGGAGCGCGTCGATGTCGAGGCCGGAGTCGGTCTCGTCGAGGATGGCGAGCGTGGGCTCCAGCACCGCCATGTGGAAGATCTCGTTGCGCTTCTTCTCGCCGCCCGAGAAGCCCTCGTTGACCGAGCGCTGCAGCATCGCCTCGTCCACGTCGAGCTGCCGTGCCTTCTCCTTGACGAGCGCCATGAAGTCCATGGCATCGAGGTCGTCGAGGCCGCGCTCCTTGCGGACGGCGTTCAGGGCGGTCTTGAGGAAGTAGGCGTTGTTGACGCCCGGGATCTCGACCGGATGCTGGAACGCCATGAACACGCTCCTTGCGGGGCGCGCTCGTCGGCGGCCATCTCGAGCAGGTCCTCGCCGCGGTAGAGCACGCGGCCGCCGACCACCTCGTAACCGGGGTGCCCCGCCAGCGCGCGGGCGAGGGTGCTCTTGCCGGAGCCGTTGGGCCCCATGATGGCGTGCACCTCGCCGGGTTCACCTCGAGATTGATGCCGCGGAGGATGAGCTTGTCCTCCGCCTTCACCTGCGGAGTCCTGAATCGTGAGCAATGACATGACGCTGTGGATGTCCCTTTCCTGGACTTGAGGGCCTGTGGGCACTGGGGGCTTGGGGCCTGGGGCTTGGGGCTTGGGGCTGGCTAGCCGACCGAGCCCTCGAGCGAAATACCGAGCAGCTTCTGGGCCTCGACGGCGAACTCCATCGGCAGTTCGCGGAAGACCTCCTTGCAGAAGCCGCTGACGATCATGTTGATGGCGTCTTCCTTCGAGATGCCGCGCTGCTCGCAGTAGAAGATCTGGTCCTCGCCGATCTTCGAGGTCGAGGCCTCGTGCTCCACCTGCGCGGAGGTGTTCTTGATCTCGAGGTACGGGAAGGTGTGGGCGCCACACCGGTCGCCGATGAGGAGCGAGTCGCACTGCGAGTAGTTGCGTGCGTTCTGGGCGTTCTTGGCAATCTTCACGGCGCCGCGATACGTGTTCTGGCCCAGGCCGGCCGAGATGCCCTTGGACACGATGGTGCTGCGGGTGTTGCGGCCCAGGTGGATCATCTTGGTGCCGGTGTCGGCCTGCTGGCGGTTGTTGGTGACCGCCACCGAGTAGAACTCGCCCACCGAGTCGTCGCCCTGCAGGATGCAGCTCGGGTACTTCCAGGTGATGGCCGAACCGGTCTCGACCTGCGTCCACGTGATCTTGCTGGCGACGCCCTTGCAAAGGCCGCGCTTGGTCACGAAGTTGTAGATGCCGCCGACGCCGTTCCGATCGCCCGGGTACCAGTTCTGCACCGTCGAGTACTTGATGGTGGCCCGGTCCAGCGCCACCAGTTCCACGACGGCCGCGTGCAGCTGGTTCTCGTCGCGCTTGGGCGCCGTGCAGCCCTCCAGGTAGCTGACCGAGGCGCCCTCCTCGCACACGATGAGCGTCCGCTCGAACTGCCCGGTCTCACGCGCGTTGATGCGGAAGTAGGTGGACAGCTCCATCGGGCACTTCACGCCCTTCGGCACGAACACGAAGCTGCCGTCGCTGAAGACGGCCGAGTTGAGCGCCGCGAAGAAGTTGTCGGTGTGCGGCACGACCGACCCGAGATACTGGCGCACCAGCTCGGGATGCTCGCGCACCGCCTCGGAGAACGAGCAGAAGATGATGCCCAGGTCCGCCAGCTTGTTGCGGAACGTGGTGGCCACCGATACCGAGTCGAACACCGCATCGACCGCCACGCCCGCCAGCAGCTGCTGCTCGATGAGCGGAATGCCCAGCTTGTCGAACGTGGCACGGATCTCGGGGTCCACCTCGTCGAGGCTGTTGAGCTTCTTCTTCTCCTTCGGCGCCGCGTAGTAGGACACGGCCTGGTAGTCGATGGCCGGGTAGGTGACGTTCTGCCACGTGGGCTCCGTCATCTTGAGCCACGTGCGATAGGCCTTGAGGCGCCACTCCAGCAGCCACTCGGGCTCCTGCTTCTTCGAGGAGATCAACCGGACGATGTCCTCGTTGAGCCCCTTGGGCGCGATGTCCTGCTCGATGTCGGTGACGAACCCGTACTTGTACTCGGTGTTCGCCAGTTGTTCGATGACGTCGGTCGATGTAGACATGGGCTGTTCCTGGTCGTGGTGCCGCGGCCGCCGGCCGTCAGGCGGAGAACGACTCGCCGCAGCCGCACGTGCTCTTGGCGTGCGGGTTGCGAAGGGTGAAGGTCGTGGCCATGAGGTTCTGCTCGTCGAAGTCCAGCACCGTGCCGTCGAGCAGCCTCAGGCTGCGCGGGTCCACGAAGACCCTGACGCCGCCGGGGCCCTGGAAAATCTGATCCGTCTCGCGCGGGCCGCCGTCGAGTGCGAACGTATAGGCGAAGCCCGAGCAACCGCCGGCCTTGATGGCGATCCGCAGGCCGCCGGCCTCGAGGTGCTGTTTGCTCAACTGGCGCGTGATGACGCGCGCCGCGCTCTCGGTGATCTCGATCATCGTATCCGTCCCGTCTTGCCTGCCACGGCGGCCACTGCCTGCCGCGCCGCCGTCACGGCGATCTCCGCCACGTGTGCCCGCTCGGGCGGCAGCGCCAGCGCGTCGATGACGCCCTGTGGCCTGATGTCCGGCGCGCCGTCGAGCGCGGCCCCTCGAGCCGCTCGGCGACCAGCGCCGCCGCCGCAATCGCGGCGCTGCAGCCGAACACCTGCAACCGCGCCGCCGCGATCCGCTCGCCCTCGACGCGCACCCACAGGCGCACGCGGGTGCCGCGGTCCAGGTCGCCGGCGGTGCCGCTGCCCACGTCCTCCGCGTCGTCGGGCCGCGCCCCGACGCGCTGCGGGTTCCGCACCCGCTCGAGCACCGCGGTCGAATAGGCCACGTCTCAGCGCTCCTGACCGGCGGCGGCGAGCTGCCCCCGCGGCGCCGCGGCCCGCAGGTAGCCGACCACGTCGGCCACGTGCGAGGCCGCCTCGTCCACGTCCTGCGCCGTGGTCGCACGGCCGAGGCCGAACCGCAGCGAGGCCAGCGCGCGGCCGCGATCCAGTCCAAGCGCCGTGAGCACGTGCGACGGCTCGGCGCTCGTGCACGCCGCGCCGGACGAGGCCGCGACCTCGGTCAGCGCCACCAGCAGGCCCTCACCGTCGATCCCGTCGAAGGTGACGTTGAGGCTGCCGGGCAGTCGCGGCGTCACGGCGCCGTTGAGCCACACGCCCGCGATGGTTTCGGCGAGGCGCCGCCACAACCGGTCTCCGAGCTCCGCCAGGCGCGCGCCGTCCGCGTCGAGGTCCTGCACCGCCAGCGCCGACGCGGCCCCGAACCCCACGATGCCGGGCACGTTCAACGTGCCGCCCCGCAGGCCGCGTTCCTGGCCGCCGCCGCGCATCGGGGCCGCCAGCTGCCGCTCCACGCCCCGTCGGACGAACAACGCGCCGACGCCCTTCGGTCCGTACACCTTGTGGGCGCTGAACGACGCCAGGTCCACGCCCAGGTCACGTACGTTGACCGGCACGCGCCCCAGCGCCTGCACGGCATCGGTGTGCACCAGCGCGCCGTGTGCGTGCGCCGCCTCGGCGATCGACCGCACCGGCTGCAGCACCCCGATCTCGTTGTTGGCCAGCATCACGCTGACCAGCGCGGTCTCCGGCGTCAGCGCCTCGGCCACCTCGCCCGCGTCGAGGATGCCGGTTCGCGGCACCGGCAGGACGCTCACCCGCCAGCCGGCGCGCTCCAGCGGACGCACCGCATCGAGCACCGCCTTGTGCTCGGTGGCTACGGTCACCACGTGCCGCCGCTCCGGCGGCGCAGCGGCGGCCACGCCCGTGATGGCCAGGCAATTCGCTTCGGTCGCCCCGCTCGTGAACACGATCTCGCGGGCACTGGCGCCGATGGCGGCCGCCACCTGCTTTCGCGCACGCTCGACGGCGTCGGCGGCCTCCCAGCCGAAGCGGTGCGTACGGCTGGACGGGTTGCCGAACGACGCCGAGAAGTACGGCAGCATCGCGTCGAGCACCCGCGGGTCCACGGGCGTCGTGGCGTGGTGATCCAGGTAGATCACCGGCCGTTCCCCTTCCCGCGGGTCACGGCTCCCCTCCCGGCGACACGAACACCATGCGCGAGACCTTCGGAGCCGGCGTGGGCTCGGTCACCGGATCGGCCGCCAGCTCGGCCACCGACACCGTGTTGAGCGCCTCGACGATGCGGCTCTTGATCTTCCAGAGGGGGTCCCGGATGCTGCAGGTTCCGTACTGCTCGCAGGCGTGGTCGTCGGGCGAGCACGCCGTGACGGTCACCGGTCCGTCCACTGCCTGGATGACGTCCGCCACGCTGACAAGCGGGGCGGGCCGCGCCAGCCGGTAGCCGCCGCGGGTGCCCTGCACCGACTGCAGCAGCCGCGCGCGCACCAGCCGCTGCAGGATCTTCGCGAGCAGTTCCAACGGAATCGCGTAGGCCTCGGAGATCTCCCGGGCGCTGGACGCACCCCCCTCGTCCTGCCGCATGGCCAGGTGCTTCACCGCCATCAACGCGTAGTCGGACTTCTTGGAGAGCCTCAGCATGAAGGGTCCTCAAATGCGACCGCCAAAGTCCTATATTAACGGTCGATGTCGGACCCGGCAAGTCGGCATTGCCGGATCCGGCCCCCTCGCCCGCGCGGCGGGAGGTTCAGTACTTGGGCTGGGTCGGATCGACCTCGTCGATCCAGCGCAGGATGCCGCCCGTGAGGTTGAGCACCCGCGGGAACCCCTGCTCGCGCAGGTGGCCGGCCGCCTTGGCGCTGCGCACCCCGGACCGGCACTGGCACACGACGAGCCGGTTGCGGTCGATCTCGCCGTGCCGCTGCGGAATCTCGCCCAGCGGGATCAGCGTGGACCCCTCGATCCGGCAGATCTGGTACTCGTGCGGCTCGCGGACGTCCACGATGACGAGATCGTCGCCGCGGTCGAGCGCGGCCTTGAGTTCCAGCGGGCTGATGTCGGTGGCCGACGAGTCCTCCACGGATGGTGCCTCCTCGATGATGGGCTGCGGCGCAATCCCGCAGAACTGCTGATAGTCGATGAGCTCGCGGACCGTCGGCTGGTCGCCGCAGACCGGGCACTCCGGATCCCGCCGCAGCTTGAGCTCGCGGAAGCGCATCCGGAGCGCATCGTAGATGAGAAAGCGCCCGATCAGGGGCTCGCCCTGTCCCAGGATCAGCTTGATGGCCTCGGTCGCCTGAATCGTCCCGATGATGCCGGGCAGCACGCCAAGGACGCCGGCCTCCGCGCAGCTCGGCACGAGCCCGGGCGGCGGCGGCTCCGGATACAGGCAGCGATAGCAGGGCCCGCCCTTGGTGGCAAACACCGAGGCCTGCCCCTCGAACCTGAAGATGCTGCCGTAGGCGTTGGGCTTGCCGAGCAGCACGCAGGCGTCGTTGACGAGGTAGCGGGTCGGGAAGTTGTCCGTGCCGTCCAGGATGACGTCGTAGGGCTTGAAGAGATCCAGCGCATTGGCGGAGCTGAGCGCGGTCTCGTAGGTCTCGACGTGGACGTTCGGGTTGAGGGCGTGAATCCGGTCCTTCGCGGACGCGAGTTTCGACCGGCCGACGTCGGGCGTCCCGTGCAGCAGCTGCCGCTGCAGGTTGCTCATGTCCACGACGTCGAAGTCCACCAGGCCGAGGGTGCCGACGCCAGCCGCCGCCAGGTACATCGCCGCCGGCGAGCCCAGGCCGCCCGCGCCGATGCACAGCACCCTGGCCGCCTTGAGCGCGCGCTGCCCGTCCATGCCGACCTCGGAGAGGATCAGGTGGCGGCTGTAGCGCTGGACCTCGTCGGCGCTGAGCGCGGGCAGGGCCGGCGCCTCCGTCGCGCCACTGCCGCCCGCCACCGACGGGATGATGCTGATGGTGTCCCCCGCGGCCACGGGCGTCTCCTCCTTCTGCAGGTAGCGGATGTCCTCGTCGTTCACGTAGACGTTGACGAAGCTCCGGAGGCGGCCGTCGGCGCTGTAGAGGTGGTTCTTCAGCGCGCCGTAGCGGGTGGTCAGGTCCTGCAGGAGCTGTCCCACCGTCTGGCCGTCGGCTTCGACGGTGTCGAGCTTGTCGGTGAACGGGCGCAGCGGGGTGGGAATCAGAATCTTGGTCGGCATCGAAACAGGCTCCGTCGAAAACGCGAATCAGGTCAGACCGGGCGGGCCGCGTCCGCCGCGGGCTGGACGTGCAGCGGTTCCTCGTCGAACCGGCTCCGGTCGGCGGCCAGCGTCCACGACGTCATGTCGCCCGCGGTCCCCTCGCGGACCGACACGATGACATACGAGAACACCGGCCAGGCATGGTCCAGGTCGTACTGGGAGGGACGAGCCGGGTGATCGGGGTGCGAGTGATAGAAGCCGAGCAGGTCGCACCCCTGCTCCGTCGCGCGCCCCTCCGCGGCCCGGTAGTCGGACGGCCGCACCAGGAAGCGGCGACGCGGCCCCTCTTCGGTGGTGTTCGGGAGCGCGTAGGCATCCACGACGACGCCGTCGCGCCCGATGAGGGCGCCGCAGCACTCGTGTGGATAGGTCTGCTCCCCGTGTGCGCGGATGGCGCCGTCCACGGCGCCCTCCAGCGTCAGGCTCCGGCTCACGACGCCTCCCAGAACGGCTCGGACAAGTAGCGCTCGCCCCCGTCGCAGAGGACGGTGACGACCACCGCCGGCGCCGTGGCCGCACGCGTGGCCGCCACGACGTTGGCGCCGGCCGAGATGCCGACCAGCAGGCCCTCGTCGCGGGCCAGCCGCCGCGTCATCTCGTACGCGGCCTCGGTCTCCACGCGCAGGTCGGCGTCGGCGAGCGCGGGGTCGTAGATGCCCGGGACGATGGCCGACTCCATGTGCTTGAGCCCCTCGAGCCCGTGCATCGGCGAATCGGGCTGCACCGACACCAGCGCGATGCCCGGCACGAGCTCGCGGAGGCGCCGGCCGGCGCCCACGAAGGTGCCGCTCGTGCCCAGCCCGGCCACGAAGTGCGTCACGCGTCCACCCGTCTGCCGGGCAATCTCGGCGCCGGTGGTGTCGTAGTGGGCGCGCCAGTTGAAGGGATTGTTGTACTGATCCACGTAGCAGTAGCGCTCCGGGTCGGCCGCATATCGGCGGCGCGCCTCGCGAATGGCCCCGTCCGAACCCTCGAGCGGGTTGGTCGGCACGATCGTCGCGCCGTAGGCCGCGAGCATCCGCTTCCGCTCGCGGGTCACGTTCTCCGGCATGCAGAGGGTGACCTTGTATCCCAGCGACGCCCCGAACATCGCCAGCGCGATGCCCGTGTTGCCCGACGTGGCGTCGAGCACTTCCTTCCCGGGCCTCAGCGCGCCGCTGGCCAGGGCCTCGAGCAGCATCCGGCGCGCGGGCCGATCCTTCACCGAGCCGCCCGGGTTGCGGTATTCGGCCTTTGCGTGGATTTCGATGCCGGGGCAAAACGCCTCGATACGGCGCAGCCGCACCAGGGGCGTGTCCCCGACCAGGTCGAGCAGGGGACCGGCGGCGCGTGCTTCGGCAGTCGACGCTGTAGACATGGCCGGATCCGACGGAAACCCTAGGACATCACGACGCAACAGGCAGGGCAAGAAAAATCCGACTGTATCAGTCGGAGATAGGTGCCATCGAATTCGGTCATGAATGTCTATCTCGTTTCCTACTTGAGCGCGGCGGTCACGGTCACGCGGGCGCGAATCTCGATTTCGCCCTCCGCGACCGGCGTCGGCGCCGAATCGGCCGCCATCCGCGCCATTTCCATCATCTGCGGGCGGACGACCGGGGTTCCTGCCTCTTCGATGCGCAGGATCCGGTCAAGGGTTCGCCCGGCCCCGCCCGCCGCGGCCTCGGCGCGGGTCCGGCCGTCGGCGACGGCGGCGGCGAGCGCCTCGCGCTCGGCAGCCGCACGGCCCTTGAGGTCGAACCGGAGGCTCTGGATGGACGTGGCGCCTGCCCCGACCGAGGCGTCGAGGACGCCGCCGAGCGCGCCGAGATCATCGACACGGACCTCGACCACGTTGCGGGCCAGGTAACCGCGCAGGGTCTGGCGTCCGTCCTTGTAGTCGACCTCCTGCTGCAGCGTCAGCACGACGGTCCGGATGGCGTCCCCGGCGATGCCGGCGGCCGCCAGCCGCTGCTGCACCGCCGACATGGCCTGCGCGTTGGCGGCCTGCGCCTCCTTGGGATCGCGCGCGCGCGACTCGGCCCCGATACGCACGAACGCCTGGTCCGGAGCCCGGCGCACGACGCCCTCTCCCTGCACCACGACCACGGGCGGGCCGTCGAGCTGGCGCGCCGCCGCCACCGGCGTGGCCGACAGGACGATCAACAGGGCAATCCAGGGGCGTTGCATGGCGGGGCTCCTCTCACCCCGAGCATACTCACACGAAAGCCGATGCGACGCGTAGGTGTCGGGCGGCACCTTGTGCCGGTGCGCGCACCTGAGCTGCTCGACGTCGTGCGTCACCCACGACCCGCCGCGCAGCACCCGGAAGGCGCCCTGCGTGGGCCCGCGGGGGTTGCGGGGGCTGGAGGTCCGGTAGGCGTCGGCGCCAGTACCAGTCGGCCACCCACTGCCAGACGTTGCCGGCCATGTCGTAGAGGTCGAAGCCGTTGGCGGGAAAGGTCCCGACGGGACTGGTGCCGCGATGCTTCTTCAGGGACGGATCGGGCAGGAAGTTGCCGCGCGACCCGTCGATGTCGTCGCCCCACGGATAGCGGCGCCGCTCGAGGCCGCCGCGCGCCGCCCGCCCCACTCGGCCTCGGTGGGCAGGCGCACGAGCTGGCCGATGCGCACGCTCAGCCAGCGGCAATAGGCCAGCGCGTCGGCATGGGTGACGAGCGTCACCGGGTGGCGGCCGCGGTCGCGGGGCGGCTCTCCGCTCCTCCAGACGTAGGGCGCCGCCAGCTCGCGGAACTGCAGCTCGTGGCTGGCCGTGACGACCAGCGGCAATGCGCGGAGGGCGGGTGGCGGGTGCTCGGTCTCGCGCGCGAACACCGCGTACTGGTCCACGGTAATCGCGTGCATCGAGACGTGGTACGCGTCCACGTGAACCGCCCGCGAGGGCCGTTCGTCGTCGGCACCCTCGTCGGCGCCCATCACGAAGTCACCGGAGGGGATGGCAGCAAAGCTGGGGAGCAGCTCTTCACTCATGCGCGGAGGCGGCGGCCCGTTGGCAGCGCATCAACGAGCGGATCGGGAGATCGGTCGCGAGTCGGGGGTTAGTATACTGCCCGCCATGCAGCTCGAACCGTTCGCGATGGAGCGGATGCAGTCCACCTACGAGAACCAGGTGGCGTTCAACCTCTCGGAGAGCGGTGTCCGCCCGCTGTCGCCGCGCGAGCTGCTCGGCGATGCGGCCGCGCTGGACGGCCTGCTCGATCAGCCGCTCGTCTACACCCAGTCCAACGGCACGCCGGAACTGCGCGCGGCCATCGCCGCCATGACCCCGGCGCCACCGTCGAGCACGTCGAGGTGACCAACGGCGGGTCCGAGGCCAACTACATCGCCACGTGGCGCCTGGTCGAACCGGGTGACGAGGTGGTGATGCTGCTGCCCACCTACATGCAGACGTGGGGACTGTCCCGCGCCTTCGGCGGGATCGTGCGCGACTGGCCGCTGGTGGAGGACCGCGCGGCCGGCCGGTGGCGGCCCGACCTCGACGCGCTCGACGCCGTGGTCACCCCCCGGACCAAGCTCATCGTCATCTGCACGCCCAACAACCCGACGGGTGCGCGGCTGACGGCGGGCGAGCTCGACGCCATCGGGCGTGCGGCCGACCGCGTCGGCGCCTGGGTGCTGTCCGACGAGATCTATCGCGGCGCCGAACGCGACGGGAGCGAGACCGCCTCGATGTGGGGGCGCGGCGCGCGCGTCATCGTGACGAGCGGCCTCTCCAAGGCCTATGGGCTGCCCGGGCTTCGCATCGGCTGGATCGTCGCCCCTCCCGAGGTGGCCGCCACGCTGTGGTCGTACCACGACTACACGACCATTGCCCCCGGTGCGCTCAGCGACCGGCTGGCGCGAGCCGCCCTCGAGCCCGGGCGCCGCCGGGCGCTGCTGGCGCGCACGCAGGAGATCATCCGGGCGAACTACCCGATTCTCGAACGCTGGCTGGCCGATCACGGCGACCTGTTCGAGTGGCTGGCGCCCGAGGCCGGCGCGATTGCCTACGTCCGCTATCACCACCCGGTGAACTCCACCACGCTCGTCACGCGGCTGCGCGACGAGAAGAGCGTGCTCATCGTGCCGGGCGATCACTTCGGGATGGACCACCACCTGCGCATCGGCTTCGGCGAGCCACCCACCTACGTGACCGAGGGCCTCGGCCGGCTGCACGACCTGCTCGCGAGCCTGGACGTCTCCGCCGGCCAGCGATGACGGCGCCGGAACTGTCGCTGGTGCTCGTGGGCTTCGGCCGCGTGGGCCGGCGGCTGGCGCGCCTGCTGACCGAGGTGGCCGATCGGCTCGACTTCGACTGGCGGATCGTCGGCATCGCCACCCGTCACCACGGGTCGGTGCTGGACCCCTCCGGCGTGGACGTGGACCGCGCCCTGACCCTGGTGGACGCCAACCAGTCGCTCGATCGCCTGGACCCGGCGCCCGGCGAGCGCAGCGGCCTCGACCTGGTCCGGCAGGCGGCCCGGCGCATGGCCGACGAGGCGGCGGAGGGCCGGCTGGTGTGCGTCGAGTCCACGGTGCTCGACGTCGAGGGAGGCGAGCCGGCGGTGGCGCACGTGCGCGCCGCCCTCGAAGCCCAGATGCACGTGGTCACCGTGAACAAGGGACCGGCCGCCTTCGCCTACGACGAGCTGGAGTCGCTGGCCGACACCATGGATCGCGTGTTCTTCTTCGAGGGCGCGGTCATGGACGGCGTGCCCGTGTTCAACCTCGTGCGCGAGACGCTGCCCGCGGTGCGCATCCAGGCCTTCCGGGGCGTCATCAACACCACCTCCAACTTCGTGCTGTCTGCGCTGGAGCGCGGCCAGGCGTTCGAGGCCGCGGTGCGAGAGATGCAGGAGCGCGGCATCGCCGAGGCCGATCCGTCGCTCGACATCGAGGGCTGGGACGCGGCCGCGAAGACAGCGGCGCTGGCCAACGTCCTCATGGGCGCGAGCATCACGCCGCACCAGGTGGACCGGACGGGCATTGCGGAGGTGTCGCCCGCCGACCTCCACGAGGCCGTCCAGCGCGGCCGCCGCATCCGGCTCGTGGCCTCGGCCAGCCGCCGCGCCGGGGCCCTCCAGGCGCGCGTGGAGCCCGAGGCCCTGGCGGCCGACGATCCGCTCGCGGCGCTCGCCGACACGGAGAACGCGCTCTATCTCTCCACGGATCTGCTCGGCGAGATCGGGATCGTGCAGCGGGACAGTTCCCTCACCCAGACGGCCTACGCCGCCCTGAGCGACCTGTCGCGCATCAGCATGCGTCTGCGGGAATGGACGCGTCCGTGAGCGGACCGCTGGCGGGCGTCACCGTGCTGGACCTCACGCGGGTCCTGTCGGGCCCGTACTGCACGATGATGCTGGCCGACCTCGGCGCGCGCGTGATCAAGGTGGAGCACCCGGGGAAGGGCGACGACACGCGACACTGGGGGCCGCCGTTCGTCGGCGGCGAGAGCGCGTACTTCCTGAGCGTGAACCGCAACAAGGAAAGCGTGTCGGTCGACTTCAAGCAGCCGGGCGGCCGCGAGGTGCTCGAACGCCTGCTGGCCCGGGCGGACGTGCTCGTGGAGAACTTCAAGCCCGGCACGCTGGATCGGGCGGGCTTCGGCTGGGACGCCGTCCACGCGCGTCACCCGCGGCTGGTCTACGCCTCGATCTCGGGCTACGGCCAGACCGGCCCGCGCCGGGACGAACCGGGCTACGACGCCGTGATCCAGGCCGAGGGCGGGCTCATGAGCATCACGGGCGATGCCGGCGGCTCGCCGTTCCGCCTCGGCGTGGCCATCTCGGACATCGTGGCCGGCATGTTCGCCGCCCAGGGCGTGACCGCCGCGCTGTATGCGCGCGCGGGCACCGGGGAGGGACAGCGGATCGACATCGGCATGCTCGACACGACGGCCGCGCTCCTCACCTACCAGGCGGGCAACTACTTCGCCACCGGTGAGGTGCCGCAGCGCATCGGCAACCGGCACCCCACCATCGTCCCCTACGAGACCTTCCCCACCGCGGACGGCGAGATGGTGCTGGCCGTTGGCAACGACGGCATCTGGCAGCGCTTCTGCGCCGCCATCGAACGCCCGGACCTGGCCGCCGACGCGCGCTTCGCCACCAACCGCGACCGGCGCGCGCACTACGCCGAGCTGCGGCCCGGGCTCGAAGCCGCCCTGCGCACCCGCATCGCGGGCGGAGTGGACCGCCCGCTTCCGCGCCGCGGGCATCCCGTGCGGGGGCGTGCGCGACATCGCGGAGGTGCTGGCGGACCCGCAGATCGACGCGCGCGGCATGACCGTGGCCCTCGACCATCCGACGGCCGGCCCCACCCGCGTCACGGGCGTGCCGATCAAGCCTCTCCGCCACCCGGGTGCGGTGCACACCGCCGCCGACGCTCGGCCAGCACACGGCCGACGTCCTGCTCGAACTGGGCTACGATCAGCGGATGATTGCCGACCTCAAGGCCGCCGGAGCGATCTGACCGATGGCCGATCTCGCCCTCGTCCGCAAGCGCCTGCAGAAAGCCATCGAACAGGAACGCCGCGACGCCGCCGACCGCCGTCAGCGCGCGCAGGAGGCCCGCCAGGCCTTCGGCGTGTTCCTGGACGAGCGCGCCATTCCGGCCTTTCGCGCCGTCGCCGTCGTGCTGAAATCGGAGGGCCTGCCCTGGGAGGTCATGACGCCGTCGGACGAAGTCCGGCTGGTGCCGGACCGGCGCCGTGACGAGTCGATCGCGGTGTCGTTCGATGCGACGGCGGACCCGCCGCAGCCGATGGTGAGCGTGACGCGCGGCCGCGGGAGCCGCACCATCCACACCGAGCGGCCCGTCAAGCCGGGCATCGTGACAATCGACGCCCTCACCGAGGAGGACGTCGTGGAGATGCTGATCGAGGAACTGCGGCCCTGGCTGGGTTGACGGGCCCGCACCCGGGCCGGCCCCGCGCCGGGCGCTACGCCAGGCGATCCACGACGGTGGTGTCGACGCCGACGGCCCGGAGCTCGTTCAGCAACCGACCCGCGTCGGGCGCCTTGCGATAGGCCTCGCGCACGTCCACGGCGCCGTCGCGCACGTAGCCGGCGAGCACGGCCGCAATCGGCGAGGTGCCCGCGTCGCGATCCGCGTCGATCGCGGCCGCGACGTCCGCGCGCGCGGCGTCGGCGATGACGCTGGCCACGGGCCTCGTGGCCACCAGCAGTTCCCGGGCGGCGACACGGCCGCCGGCCGACTTCCGGACCTGCAGCTGCGCAATCGCGCCACGGAACACCGACCCCATGGTCGCGCGCGCGGCCGCCTGCTGCTCGGACGTCAGGAGCTCGATGAAGCGCTGCACCGCGGCCGCCGTGGACGGCGCGTCGATGGAGGCGATGACGAGCCGCTCTTCGCGCGCGGCCTCGAGCGCGAGGGCCGCCACGTCCGAGGTGCTCACGTCCTCGATCACGAGGACATCCGGGTTCTCCCGAAGGGCGGCGCTGACCGCAGGCGCCACGCGCGACGGATCCGCGCCGAGCTCGCGCTGGCTGATGAGCGCGTGGCTGTTGTCGTGGAGCGTCCGCACCTGCCGCTGGATCGCGATGATGTAGTCGCTCCGGCGGTGGTTGATGACGTCGATGAACGTCGCGACGACCGACGACCGATCCGACGCCACCGGGCCGGCTACCAGGACGAGCCCTTCCGGCTCGGTCGCCAGCATGATCGCGTCCTCGCCCAGGCCCATCTGCTCGGCGGTGGCCACCTGTGAGGCCGCAAAGCGGAACACGGCGCCGGGCCCGCGGTGATCGCGGAAGCTCGAGCAGCGGACGCGTCCGACGCCGGCCAGCTCGATCAGCCACTCGGCCGGGTCGCCCCGCCGCACGGCGTCACGCCACGGTTCGGGCGTGAGGTCCGCCAGCAGGCTCTCGACATCGGCCGGCTGCAGCGGTGCTTCGTCGCCGAGCATGCGGATGTCGCCCGCCGCGCGGATGTAGGGGCGCGACTGCGACACCAGGAAGAGCTCCGACACGTCGTGCGAGGTCGCGGCTCGCAGCAGGTGCTCCACGCGAGCGGAGCGTCCCGGGTTGGTGCGCGAGGGCACCTCGATGCGCACGGTGCGCATCACGGGCGCGTCGCCGCCGGCCTGCGCGGGCGAGGCGGGCGGAACGGGAGCACCGCCCGAGGGCGGTCCTGACAGCGGAGCGGCTTCGTTGGATGACATGGGCGTCGAGAACGGGACAGTGGTGTGGTGTTCGGCGCGGACCGCCGCCATCGCGGGGACCGCTTCTTCGGCAACCTGAGCCGCGGGCGACTCGACGACGTCGTCCGCCTGGGTCGTGTCTTCGGCCGCGGCTGCGGGCAACTCCTCAGCAACCGCTTCCACGGGCGCCTCGGCCTCGGTATGAGCGTCGGCCTCGGTATGGGCCTCCGCCTCTGCGGGGTGAGCGTGCTCGGTTCGGACGGCGTCCTCGGACCGGACGGTGTCCTCGGATCGGACGGCGTCTTCGGACCGCGCGGCGTCCTCGGCGTCCTCGGATCGGACGGCGTCCTCGGATCGGACGGCGTCCTCGGGTTGGATGGCGTCCTCGGGGCGCGCGGCACCCTCGGCGAGCGTCACCTGTTCGGGCAGCGTGACCTGCTCCGGCAGCGTCACCTCTTCCGGCAGCGGCGCGTGCTCCGCCAGCGCTGGCAGCGGCGCCTGTTCCACCGGCATCGGCAGTTCCACCGGCGTCGTGGGCTCCGCGGCCAGTGCCGGCTCGGCGGGCGTTGCCTGCTCCGACGCCATGACGTCTTCCGCGGGCACCGCGTCCGGCACGGCGGCCGGGGGCGCCTCTGCCGCGTGCGTGGCCACCGGCGTCTCAATTGGAGGCGGCGCAGGAATCGTGTCGTGAGCGCGAGGCTGCCAGGGTTCGTCGATGGCCGCCGGCTCGGGGACGACGTCTGGTCCCGCGTGATCGATGATCGCTGGCGCGGGGACGTCGAGGGTGTCGGGCACGGCAGCCATGTCGATCGGGCGGCCGGAATGTCTCGACCGGGGTCGGGCAACAGCTCGTCGGTCTCGACCGGCGCCTGCACCTCCGCCACGGCCGCGGGCGCCTCGGCCTCAGGCCCGTCGTCAACCGGGACGGCCGCCGCCTGCTCTGCCTCGATCCCCTCGACGGGGTGATGCCCGTTCGTCTTCGCCCCGGCGACGGCGATCCGATCCAGATGTCGCCGCCGCGCGCGGCCACCACGGAGAAATGGTGCGTCCCGTGTGACGGCAGGGTGTGCTCGACCGCCCCGAACTCGTGCAGGACGGCCTGCGCCTCGGACGGCAGCAGCTGGTTCAGCATGCCGACCATCGCGCTCAGGTTGAGGCCGTGGCTCGACAGGTCGATTGTCCGCGTCCCCGAGATGACGATGGGCTTCTCGCCCACGTGCATCACGAGTGCGTCGCCGTTGGCGCGCACCATCGCGGTCAGAGGAATCGACCAGTGCCATCCGCCCTAATTCATCGGTCGCATGTGCCAGGCTCGATAGTCTTGGGCAATCGGTGCGCCACGTGGAGCGTCATGAGCCCGCCGAGGAGTGGGAATGATGCGCACCGACGAAAAACCGCGTGCACGGAGCCGGTCGGCCACCCCGGCCGCACTGGATACTGCCGAATCGACGCGGGAATGTAGCGGTAGGCATCCGGGTCGCCGCAGCAGCCAGCCCAGCGCGCCGCCGACACAGTCCAGGTACGCGAGGTAACACCACCGCAGGGGGGCCCACTCGGGACGGTTGAAGTCGAGCGACAGGAATCGCCCGCCGTCTGCCAGCACTCGGGCAATCTCGGCAATCGCCGCGTCGAGGTCGGGGACGTTGCGAAGCCCGTAGCCGGCCGTCACGAGCGTGACGGACGCCGACCCGAACGGGAGGGCGGTCATGTCGCCGACCACGCACGGGACGTCCTGCTCCCGGGCGTGCGCGGGGATTTTCCAGCACAGCGCGGTGTCAGGTCGAGCCCGGTCACGCGTCGGGCGCCCGCGCGCTGGATGAGCCGCGCGATGTCGCCGGTGCCGCACGCCAGGTCGAGGGCGGCATCGGCGGGCGTGACGGCAGCCTCGCGCGCCAGCCGTGCCTTCCATCGCGCGTCCTGGCCGTAGGACAACACGCGCGTGATCAGGTCGTAGCGATCGGCAATGGTCGAGAAGAGCCGGCGGACGTAGCGGCGCTTCGCGTCGGGCGACTGGAAGGCGGCGTCGAGGGACATCTTTGGGGCTTGGGGCTTGGGGCTTGGGGCTTGGGGCTTGGGGCTTGGGGCGTGGGCGTGGGGCGTGGGCGTGGGGCCTGAGCCCTGTGGGCTCAGTAGCCGAGGAACAACCGGGCGAACGACGCGGTAAGGTGACGGCAAAGGCGATGGCCAGCGGCATCAGCGCGCCGATCGGCCCACTTCGCGCTGAGCGTCTCCTTGTAGATCGTGATGATGGTCGTCGCGCACGGGTCAGGCAGCAGCGAGAACAGCATCAGGTTCACCGCCGTGAGCATGGTCCAGCCGCCCGTCAACGAGCAGCGTGCGGAGCTGATCGAACGACTGCGCAAGGTCGGTCATCATGCCCGGCCATATTTACACCATGAGCATGGTCGGCACGACGATCTCGTTGGCCGTGATGGCAATGACAGTAGGCCACAGGATCACGCCGTCGAGACCGATCGCGTGGGCCCAGCGGCTGGAGGGCGTTGGCGATGTGCGTCGCCAGGTTCTCGCCCACCTGATGCGTTCCCGAGGAGTGCCAGATGGCGAGCGCCGGCGCCGCCGTGGAGGATCGCGCGCCACAGCACGAAGACGTAAGTATCGATCACGAGGCGTAGAGGATGCGGAGGATGCCCGGGCGCCGGGCATGGGAGGCAGCTCCAGCGTGAAGGCCGACGCCTCGCCGCGGAGCATCGTGCGCGACAGCGCCCACGACACGACCAGCGTGAAGAGCACGCCCACTACACGATACCGCCACCACCGAGCCCGCGGCCACCCAGCGAGGTCACGGTCGGCGGGAACGCGGCGGCGACGAACACCGTGGCCAGCATGATGAGCGTCGGGAAGCGCCGTTGCACGGCACGAAGTTGTTCGTCAGGATGGCGACGAGCCGCGTGGCGAGTCGATCACGCGCGTCGCGATCACGCCCGCCGCGTTGCAGCCGAACCCCATCGCCATCGTCAGCGCCTGCTTGCCGTGGGCGCCGGCGCGCTTGAACAGGAAGTCGAGGTTGAAGGCCACGCGCGGCAGGTAGCCGAGGTCTTCGAGAATCGTGAACAGCGGAAAGAAGATGGCCATCGGCGGGAGCATCACGCTCACCACCCAGGCGAGGCCGCGGGGCATGACCCCGGTGCCAGACGAACCCCGTCAGCCACCATCAGCCCCCATGCGGTCGAACGCGCCGGCGGCCAGGTCCTCCACCCAGAAGAGCGCCTGGGCCAGCATCTCCGAGGGCACGTTGGCGCCGACGATCGTCAACCAGAACACCACGGCTAGGATCAGCAGCATCAGCGGCAGGCCAGCGCCCGCGACGTGACGATGCGGTCGATCCGCTGGTCCAGCTCGAGGGGCTGGGCGCCTGCATCGCGGACGGCCTGCCGCGCGATGCGCTCGACCTCGCCGTAGAGCGAGCTCACCACCTTCGCGAAACCCCACCCGAGCGAGCGCCGGAGCACCGTCGCCTCGCGCACGATGTCGGCAGCCGCCGCCGAGGGCTTCGCTCATTGCGCCCCCTGCAGCGCGATCTTCCGGCTGAAGCGCATGTCGGCCCCTGCTGCCGCCGCCACGAGATCCGCGAGCTGGCCTGTGGTGAGCGCCTCCTCGACCGCGGCGTCCCCGTCCAGCAGGCGGATCGCAATCCAGCGCGCGTTCGGGACGCCGGGCGCCGCCGACTCGATCAGCGGCACGAGCTGGCTCACGGCACGCTCGAACTCCGCCGTGCCCTTCGACTGCAGCGGTACCGTCACCGTCTCCCCCGACGCGACACCCGCCACCTCGGTCAGCAGCGCCATCACGTTCTCGGAGGTGCGCGCGACGATGGGCACGACTGCACGCTGAGGTCGCGGGCCAGACTGCGGGCATCGACCTCGATGCCGCGCCGCCGGGCCTCGTCCATCAGGTTCACGGCCACGACCACGCGGTCCGTGATCCGAGGACCTGCAGCACCAGGTAGAGGTTGCGCCCGAGTGCGCTCGCATCCACCACGACCACGGTGCAGTCGGGCCTGCCGGGAAGAGCAGGAAATTTCTGGCGACCTCTTCGTCCTGCGAGGCGGAAAGCAGCGAATAGGTGCCGGGCAGGTCGACGAGCTTGTAGCGCAGGCCCGCGTACTGGAAGCCGCCCTCGGCACGCGTGACCGTCTTGCCCGGCCAGTTGCCCGTATGCTGGCGCAGGCCCGTCAGCGCGTTGAAGAGCGTCGACTTCCCCGTGCTGGGGTTGCTGGCGAGCGCGACGACACGGTCGAAGCCGCCGACGGCCTCACCAGGCGGCTCATTTCGGCGGATTTCGGACAGGTCTCGCAATTGAAGCTCATCGTCGATCCCTGCCACGGCGCGGACCAGGATGCGGTCCGACTGGTCGCGCCGGAGCGCGATGGTGGTGCCGCGGATGCGATAGCGTGCGGGTCGCCGGCGAACGTGGTCAGGTCGGGCCGCACGCGTGCCCCGGGCGTAAAGCCCAGGTCCAGCAGGCGCCGGCGCATGAAACCGCGACAGGCGGGTCCAGCGCCACCACCTCGCCCTGCCGGTTCGACGGCAGATCCGACAGCGCAAGCACGTCGTCGGCCACCGACTGCGGCTCGGCCGCGACGACGTGCACGTTGCCGGCGAGCATGGGCGCCAGGATTTTACTCGTTCTCCCCGTCGCTGAGCACCATGCGGGTCGGAGAGGTGTCGATGATGCGCAGCGTTCGGGCCGAGTCGCAGGCCGAGCGCCGCAATCTGCGCGTAGGCCAGCGGGGTCGTCCTCGAGGTGAACGACGGGCGGGCGCGCCGGCGCTGTCGAGCGGCGTCCTGGGCACGGCTCGCCATCTCACCATCCACCGTCGGAATGGGATCGCCGTGAGGGTCGGTCTCGGATGGCCTTGCGGCAGCCGACAACCGCTGCACGTCGGTCGGGCGCCCAGGTGAGGCCGGCACCTGCCTTCGCGTGGACCTGGCGGATGGGCACGCCGAGCTCGTCGGCCAGGTAGAGCTCCCACAACCGGTGCGTTACACGACATGGATGGCCGCGCGCTCGCCATCGGCCGTCAGCCGGAATTCCGTCCCGTCCGTGCGGATGAGGCCCTCCTGTTCGAGGCGCTGCATGAGCGCGAGCAGTGAGCGGTCGTCGGTGCGCAAGACGCCCTGCAGCGAGGAGAGCGATGCGCCGCATGGCCTGCCGAGGCCTGGCTGAGCAGGTGCTTGAGCGCGTTCTCGCCTGTTCGCGGGCGCGTGTCAACCCGCGCTGGCGCCAGCGCGCCATCACGCCGACGCGCGGCGCGGCGAGGGCGATCAGGCCAAGGACGGCGATGGTGAGCCAGAGGACAGGAGTCACGGTCAGGATGATTTTGATTATACGAAATTTTGGTGTCGAATACACCAAACTCGCTCGCCGTCCTGTGCAACTTTGCTAAACTGCTGATGCCGCGATGCTTCCATCCAGCACCGTCGAGAACTACCTGAAGGCCATCTTCCTCGGCGAAGCCCAACTCACCGAAGGGCAGCGGCTCGCGCCCATGGGGCAGCTGGCCGCCGCGCTCGGCGTGGCGCCGCCAGCTCCGGCACCGCAACCACCATGATCAAGGCGCTGTCGGAGTCGGGGCTGGTGGACTACGAGCCATACAACGTGCGGCTCAGCCCGGCCGGCGAGAAGCTGGCGGTACTGGTCCTCCACGGCACCGCCTCATCGAGCTGTTCCTGGTGCGGGTCATGGGACTGGGGTGGGACGAGGTCCATGACGAGGCCGAGCAACTCGAGCACGTCGTCTCGGACCGGCTGATCGAGCGCATCGACGAGATGCTGGGGCGCCCGGCCGATCCGCGGCGATCCCATCCTGACGGCCGACGGCCGTATCGCCCGTCACGAATCGGGAGACGCCGCTCACCTCGCCCGCTCGATCGCCGATGACGGTGACGCGCGTCACCGACCAGGACGCCGCCTTCCTGCGCTTCATCGAGCAGCATCACCTCATGCCGGGTCAGGGCGTCGAGGTCGAGGCGCGCGACGAGGTGTCGGACAGCGTCACGCTGGAAGGGGCGTGCGAATCAGCGGATCACGATCGGTACGCGCGCCGCGTCCAAGGTGCGCGTGTCGGTGAGCGACACCAGCTCACGCGGGTGAGCGGCGGGGCTGAGCCCCGGGACGTCGCGGCCGGCGAACTTCGCCGCGCCGAACCCGTAGGCCGCCAGCACGAAGTCGCACCCGCCGCCCCGCCGTGCCGCATCCACCGGCGAGTCGCCGATCATCACCGAGGGCCTGGCGTCGAACGCCATCAGGGCGCGCAGGCCGAGCCGGTCCGGCTTGCGCGGGTGTGTCCGTCGCCGCCCATGACGGCCGAGAAGAAACCGCGCAGCCCGAGCTGCTCGAGCAGCCGCTCGGCGGGAGCGACGGGCTTGTTGGTGAGCACCGCGAGTGGTCCCCAAAGGATCAGCAGCGCCAGCACTTCGACCATGCCTTTACGACGGGTATGGTCTCAGAGGCGGCGGTCGTAGATCGCCAGGAACCGATCCAGCGCCCCGGGTGTGTCTGGCGGCAGGCCCGCCCGTTCGAGGGCTCCGCGCGACCAGCGTCGCGGCGCCGTCGCCGACCATGGCGACCACCTCCTCCACGCCGAGCGCCCCGCCGCCGCATCTCTGCACCAGTTTCGACGCCGACTCCGCGAGATCGCGTGCGGAGTCGATGAGCGTCCCGTCGAGATCGAAGACAATCATCCCGGTATCACCCTCTGACACATTCTGGCCCAGGGCCGCCCATGACCCAGTCTCCTCTTCGCCTCACCCACTCGTGCTCCTCTCGGGAGGCCTCGACAGCGCCGTGCTGCTGGCGCACGAGGCCGCGCACGGGGCGGTCCTCCCCGTCTACGCGTCCGCACGGGCCTCGCGTGGGAGCCGCTGGAACTGGCCATGGTGCACCGCCTGCTGGCCGCGCCGTCCCTGGCCGGCGTCGTCGGCCCGCTCACGACGGTGGACTTCACCATGCGCGACGTCTACGCGCCCTCGCACTGGGCCATCCAGGGCACGCCGCCGGCCTACGACACACCGGATGAAGACGTCTACCTGATCGGCCGCAACCTGGTGCTGCTGTCGAAGGCGGGTGTGGTTGCTGCGGCGCGCGGCGCGGGACGCATCGTGCCCGGACCGCTCGCCGGCACCTTCCCCGACGCACGGCCAGCCTTTTTCGAGGCGATGGCGGAGGCGCTGTCGCTGGGGCTGGATCGCAGAATCGCGATTGCGGCGCCGTTCCTGACGTGGGACAAGGCCGACGTGATTCGACGCGGCCTGCAACTGTGGCTGAGCTCACGCTCTCGTGCCGAACCCGGTGGCCGGTGCGGATCCGTCTCGCTCGCCGCTGCACTGCGGGCAGTGCAGCAAGTGCCGTGAGCGCCGACGCCTTCGCCGCAGCAGGGACGACGGACCCGGCGGAAGACGCGGCGATGTCGCCGCGATAGCTAGCGCCTGAACCGAATCGAGCCGTCGCCGCCGGCAGCGGGGCCGCCCTGCCCGATGGCCGTCTCGATCTCCCGGACCGCCCGCTCGCCGTCGCGGCGCTCGATGGACAGGCCGGGATGCGAGCTGCGGATCGAGCCGTCCGAGGTTTCCGCGTCGACCTCCGCGCTGAATCCGTCCGGCAGCGTCAGGCAATGCTGCCATCGCGCGTCGACAGTCCCACGTCGGCCATGGTGACGTGGTCGCGGACCTCGACGCGGACGGACCCGTCGCCGGTCTTGGCGTGCAGCACCGACGGCGTCCCCTCGACGGTGATGCTGCCGTCGTCGGTCTGGAGCTGGAGGCGTCCGCTGGCGTGCTGCATGCGAATGGCACCGTCACCGCTCTCGATGTCGAGCTCGCCCGACACGCGATCGGCCGTCACGCTGCCGTCCCGGGTGCGGAACTGCAGGCGGCCGTCGAGATCCTCGACACGGATCGCCCCGTCGTCGGTGCGGGCGAAGATGGCCCCCTTGCGCGGGACGGCGACGCGGAGACGCGCGGACGGCGAGTAGTAGACGCCGATATTCACGCCGCGGCGTTCGGATCGGGCCGGGCCCGTCACGCGCAGTTCGATGCGATTGCCGTCCTGGCTGGACTCGATGGACATCTCGTCGAGGAGGGTCTGCTCCATCGCCCGCTTCTCGATCTCGACCTCGACCTCGTCGCGGTCCCAGGAATGAATCTCGATCGAGCCATCGAAGGTCTCGAGCGTGAGGTCGTGCTCCCCGGTCAGGGGAAAGGTGCGCGTGTCCTTGGAGGTCAATCCCTCGGTGTTGAGGTTGACCTCGCAGGCGGCCAGCGCGACACAGCCGGCCACCACGACCGCCGACCGCCACACGTGCATTCCAGGAAGCATGGGCAGACTCCTCACTGGGGTGGTAGACGGAGCGTCCGGCGTCAGGGTTCCCCGACCGGCCGCCCCGCAATCCATGTGCGGACGACGTCCAGCGTCGAGCTCATCACCACGAAATCGGCGTCGGCGCCTGGCTCGAGACGGCCGCGCCCCGCCAGGCCCAGCTGGCCGGCCGGCGAGGTCGCGCAGACGCGCGCGGCCGTCTCGATCGGCACGCCGGCGTCGCTCACCAGCATCCGGAACACCCGGTTCATGGTCACCACGCTGCCGGCGAGCGTGCCATCCTCGAGCTCGGCATGACCGGGGCGGACGACGATGGGCCGGCCGCCGAGCGTGGCCCGGGCACCCGGGGGCAGACCCGACGCGGCGGTGCCGTCGGTGATGGCGAGGATGCGCTCCGCTCCCTTGGCGGCCAGCGCGACGGCGACGACCGTTGGATGCACGTGGAAGCCATCGCAGATGATCTCCGCGGCCACCGATCCGGATGCGAGGATGGCGCCGGTGGCCCCCGGCGCGCGGTGCCCCAGCGGCGACATGCGGTTGAAGAGATGCGTGGCGTGGCTGACACCGGCCCTGATGGCCTCGCGCCTCCTCGTAGGTGGCACCGCTGTGCCCGAGCGACACGATGTGGCCGCGCTCGCGAACCAGGCGCACGAGATCGATGCCCCACTCCAGTTCCGGCGCCAGCGTCACGATGCCCACCGCGTCGCGCCGCGCCTCCATCACCTGCAGGATGTCGTCGCCCGTGAACGCACCGGCCACCGGCGCCGCGCCGGTCGGCAGGCGCAGGCACTCGCCGGGCTGCGCGCCTTTCCAGTCCGGGTTGATGAAGTTGCTCTCGAGGTGTGCGGGAAGCACGCGGGCCGAGCCGGGCGCCGGCGCAGCCGCCGCCTGCTGCACCGCGCCGAGGAACATGTCCAGCGCCTCGGGCGTGCAGGCCCCGATGTCGGACAGAAGCCCGTCACGCCGTAGCGCGGCAGGCGGGCGGCCACCCGTGCGACGGCGTCGGGATCGTCGAGGACGTCGGTGCCATCCACGCCGTGCACGTGGACGTCGATGAAGCCGGGGACGATGATCGAGCCGGCGACCGGATGACGTCGATACCGGCGGCGCGGTCGATGGGGCTTCGGCTCGACGGCCGCGATGCGCTCGCCGTCCACGATGAGCGTGCCGCCGCGGAGGACGCCGGCCGGCGGCACGAGGTCGGCGCCGAGAGCGCGATCATGCCGACGCGGACGCGTAGCGGGCGCCGCCGATCGCAGCGGCATCCGGGCCGAGCGGCGACGGCTCGATGCGCAGGCGCTCGGCACGAGCCGGCGGCAGGCGGCGGCCGCACTCCACGCGAATGGGCTCGAGGAGCAGGTCGCCCGACGCCGCGATGAAGCCCCCAGGACCACGAGGTCGGGATCCAGCATGACGGCCAGGTTCGACACCGCCATCCCGACGTAGCGGGCCGTGTCGAGCATGACCGACACGCAGAGGCCGTCGCCCCCGCGCGCCGCCTGCCCACGTCGTCGGCCGAGATGCGGGCGAGGTCGCCCCGCGCCGGGCGGCCACGACCGAGTCGTCACTGACTTGATGCGCCAGACGGTGCGTCGCACGATGCCCTGCGCCGACACCTCGGCCTCGAGACCGCCGAGGCGGCGATAGTCCTCGCGCTCCACCGGGTTGAGCGCGAGCCAGCCAACCGAGCCCGCCAGCCCGTGAGCGCCCGTCAGGGCGTGCCGTCGATCAGGATCCCGGCCGTCACGTGGTCGCCGGCCGAGCGCGACGACGGTCCCGGCCCCGCGGGCGGCGCCGCCCCACTGCTCGGCGAGCGCAACGGCCACCCCTGCCGGCACGGTGGCCGGGGCAGGCGTGCACGGCAGGAGGTCGCGAACGGCCGCGTCGACGCCGGCGGGCAGCGTGTCGCCGGGACGCGGCAGCACCACGGCCGCGCGCTCCACGGGAACGCCCGCGGCAGCCACCGCGCGGCGCACGGCGGACACCGCGCCCGCCGCCGGGTCGCCGGTGCCCTCGTGCTCACCACGCGCCATCACCTGCGCGTGCTCGTTGACGATGACGGCCCGTGCCGCGCCGCTGGAGAGATCGAGTCCCAGAGTCATGGTGACCAGTCGCTGTGCGCGTGCAGTTTACGCCCCTCGAGGGCAGGGCGCCGGGCGCCGTCTTGAACATCCCGGCGTCCAGACGGGCGAGGGCACCTCGAACCCGCGGGCGTGGGGCGCGGCGATGACGAGGACCCCCGCCCCCTGCTGCGGCGGGAAGCGGCGGTCGTCGAGGTAGTCGCGATCGAGCGTCACGAGCGTGCGGCGCAACTGCCGCGCCAGCCGGTAGTGCTCGTCGTCACGCGCGCGGCGCAGGTCGGGGTGCTCCATGACGAAGAGCACGTCCCAGCCCAGCGTCTCGCGCATGAAGCGGACCAGGCCGGCCGGCACGTTCGCGTCGGCGTAGACACGCGCATGATCCGCCGCCCCGTCGGCGAGTGGGCCGAGCTCGGACCAGAGGGTGCCCCATCGCCCCTGGGTCAGGCGCCAGCCTTCCGGCGGGCGATGCGGCGCCGCGCCTGCTTCTCGAGGGAGGCGACCATCTCGCCCCGGCGTTCGACCAGCTTCTTCCGGGTCCGGCGGCCGTTGGGGTGACCGACGGCGTACTCGCAGAAGAGCGGGAACCCGATGGTGGAGTCGCAGTAGGCGACGGCGGTGTCGGGCAGCACGCCCGGGTTGACCTTCCCCCAGCTCACGGCTTCGGCCGGCGTGGCGCCGGAGGCCGCCCCAGACCACCTGGTCGGTGGTGATCTGGATGAAGTAGTCGTTGCCGCCCTTGGGAATGCCGTAGACCTCCCAGAGCGTGGGCTGCCCCTGCAGGTAGAAGTTCTTGGGCGACCCGCCGCCCAGGATCACGGCGCCGTTCTTCTGGCCGGCCAGGATGATGGCGCAGATCTCGTTCACGTCCTTGTTGGGGTCGATCATGAGCCGGCCGCCGTTCATGAGCTCGTGATAGGCCACGTTCATGCCGATGGAGCTGTCGCCGGGCGACGAGGTGTAGATGGGGACGCCGCACTTCGCGGCGCGCGCCATGACCGAGTATTCCTCGCAGCCGGGCTTGGCCTTGAGCAGGTGACAGCCGAGCTCGTAGTGGAGATCCGCGGTGGAGATCGGGCCGTCGAGGCCGCTCGATTCCGGAACTCGCGGACGAAGCGGTCGGTGTCGAGCAGCACCTGTGCGGGGAAGAGCACGTCGTAGATGCGGATCACGCCTTCCTTGTAGAGGACGCGGTCGTCGACGAACGGGGACCCGCGGCGGAGCGTGAAGTTCAGGGCGTAGTGCAGGTCGTGATAGAGGTTGGCGCCGGTGCTGATGATGAAGTCCACCAGCCCCCGGTGCATCATCTCGATGACGCACCCGCCGATGCCGGCCGGCGTCATGGCGCCTGCGATCGTCAGGGCAATCGTCGTGTCGTGCGCGGGCGCCAGCATCTTGTCCGTGAAGATGCGGCACGCCTCGCCCAGCCGCGCCGCGTTGAAGGCCTGGAACCCGTCGTCGATGAGCGTGCGGACGGCGGCAGCGCCCTTCGGCCGGTAATAGCGGATTGGCTTGCCGGCGAGGAACCCCTTGCCCTTCTTCGGTGACCCCGGTGCGCGGTACGGCATCACCTTAGGGTAGCATTTGCCTGTGACGTCGGCGGCACGCGGCGCGCCTCCGGGAACCTCGCGGGACCGCCGACGGTGGCCGACGCGGGCGCCTTCCCGGTCGCCGATCGGGCCGCCGCGCACGCGGAGCAGCCCATGGATGATGTGACGTTCGCCGCACGACGCGCCACCTCGGCGTCCAAGCCCGACAGCGACATCGAAACCCGCTTCCGCTCGCTCGTCCAGTCGCCGCTCCGCGCCGGCATCCTCCGCTTCCTGAGCGCGCGTCCCGGAGAGTCGTACGACCTCGAGGCGCTGATGCAGACCTTCGGGCGCATGCGGCTCGACATCGACAACTGCGTGCGCGAGCTCGTGGACTTCGGCGTCGTGCGGCGCGTCGCGGGCGAGCCCGCGTCCTATGCGGCCGCACAGCCCGACGGGCCGGCCTCGGCCCTGCTCGAGAAGTTCCTCGAGCGCCGGGCCAACGTCGGCGTCGAGGAGGCCTCGCCGTCGGTCCAGCGCTTCCGCGAGATGATCGGCCGCGACGAGAAGATGCTCGCCATCTTCGAGTGGATCCGCACGGCGGCCAAGTCGGACATCTCCGTGCTCATCCTCGGGCCCACCGGCGCCGGCAAGGAAGTCGTGGCCCGCATGATCCACGAGCTGTCGCGGCGCGGCCAGGAGCGCTTCCAGGCGGTCAACTGCGCGGCGCTGCCCGACACGCTGTTCGAGTCGGAGATCTTCGGCTACGAGAAGGGCGCCTTCACCGGCGCGCACGATCGCAAGCCCGGCCGGCTCGAGATGGCCAACGGCGGGACGCTGTTCCTGGACGAGGTCGGCGACCTCTCGCTCGTCGCCCAGGCGAAGCTGCTGCGCGTGCTCGAGGAGCGCCGCTTCGAGCGGCTCGGCGGCAACCGCTCCATCCAGGTCGACTTCCGCCTCATCTCGGCCACCAACCGGCCGCTCGACGCCTTCGTCCGCGAGAGCCGGTTCCGCGAGGACCTGTATTACCGGATCAACGCGTTCGCCATCCGCCTGCCGTCGCTCAAGGAGCGCGCGGTTGACATTCCCGTGCTGGCCGGCCGGTTCCTGGCCCGATTGCGCCGCCAACGGCCTGCCCCTCGACGCCAAGCAGCTCTCGCCCGAGGCGAGCGAGATGCTCATCAGCTACCACTGGCCGGGTAACATCCGCGAGCTCGAGAGCACCATGTCGCGCGCCGCGCTCTCGGCGCCGGGACGCAGCATCCGGCCCAGCGACATCGAGTTCCTGCACGGCCCGGCGATTCCCCGGGGCGAGGCCGCCGACCACACCCGCCTGCCCACGCTGGCCGAGTCCGAGCGCGCGCACATCATTCGCGTCCTCGAGGCGGCGCAGTGGAACAAGGTCGAGGCCGCCCGCATCCTCGACATCTCGCGCGGTACGCTCTATCGCAAGATCGACGAGTACGCGCTGGAGCCCGCAGCAGGCACCGGCGCACGGCGACGCACCAAATCATAAAGTGCGCTCGAGTGCGTCCTTTGCATGACTGGACGGCTCGTCAGATTCGACCGTGCAACCTAAACAAGTTATTGCGTAACAACTTAAGTGGTTGGGTTGGCAATGCTTGCCGTATGACTTTAGGGTAAGGTATCCTCTCGTCGGGTTTCCGCGAGGATCGCACCTCCCCCGTCCGTCGCCCACGGGTACCCCTCAAGGATGCAAGCGCTCCCGCTGCCAGCGCGCCTGTATGTCGCCGCGGTCGTCGCCGCCGGCGCCGTCTGTGTTGGGTGGTTCGGCCCACAGGCGTCGTTGTCCCGTCCCTGCTCTTCCTCGGCTTCCTGATCGCCTCGGCCCTGGCCTCGGCCTTCAAGGTCAGCCTGCCGCTCGGGCGGTCGACGATGTCGATCTCCTATGCCGTCGACGTCGGCGCGCTGCTGCTCCTCGGCGCCGACGCGGCCATGCTCGTGGCCATCGTCAGCGCCTGGAGCCAGTGCACGTTCCGCATGACGGAGCGGACGCTCCCGTACCGGACGCTGTTCAGCATGGCGTCGCTCGCGCTCACGGTGCAGGCCGCCGGCCTCGCCTACACGTCGCTGGGCGGCCAGCCGGGCGCCCTCGCGTCGACGGTGCCCGACGTGGCCCGGCCGCTCGTCGGCGCCGCGCTCGTGTACTTCCTGGTCAACACGGTGTCGATTGCGGCCGCCATTGCGCTCACGACGCGGCAGCCGCTCCGCAGGGTGTGGACGGAGAACTTCCTGTGGAGCGGGCCGAGCTACTTCGTCGGCGCCGGCATCGCGGCGCTGGCGGCGTGGGCGGTCGCCGCGGCCGGCGTCTGGATCGCGCTCCTCGCGCTGGCGCCGCTGTACCTCGTCTACCACACGTACAACATCTACCTCGGGCGCATCGCCGACGAGCGCCGCCACGGGCAGGAGATGGCCGACCTGCACCTGGCCACCATCGAAGCCCTCGCGCTCGCCATCGACGCAAAGGACCAGACCACGCAGTCGCACATCCGGCGCGTGCAGGTCTACGCCGCCGAGCTCGCGCGCACGCTCGGCATGTCGGACCAGGACATCCAGGGCGTCAAGACCGCCGCGCTCCTCCACGACATCGGCAAGCTGGCCGTGCCCGAGCACATCCTGTCGAAGCCGGGCCCGCTCACGCAGGAGGAGTTCCAGAAGATCCGCATCCACCCGCAGGTCGGCGCCGAGATCATCAGCGCGGTGCCGTTCCCCTATCCCGTCGCGCCCCTGATCCACAGCCATCACGAGCGCTGGGACGGCAAGGGCTATCCGCAGGGCCTCAGGGGCGAGGACATCCCCCTCGGCGCGCGCATCCTGACGGTCGTGGACTACTTCGACGCCCTCACCTCCGACCGCCCGTACCACAAGGCGATGACGCACGAGGCCGCGCTGCTGCTGCTGCAGCAGGAGGCCGGGCGCGCGCTCGACCCGTCCATCGTCGAGCTCTTCATCGACAAGCTGCCGGAGCTGCTGGCGCTGGCCGAGCGCGTCGAGGATCGGCCGGGCCGCCGCCTCTCGCTCGAACCGACCTCGGAGCGCGGGCGTCCGGCCGCGGGCTTCCAGGGCGAGCGCACCGCGCGGGCGGGCAACGTGTTCGACGACATCGCCCTCGCCCACCGCGAGATCTACGCGCTCTACGAGATCGCCCAGACGATGGGCACGAGCCTCGGGGTGGCGGACACGATGTCGCTCATCTCGTCGAAGCTGACCAACCTGGTGCCCTTCTCGGCGTGTGCGCTGTTCGCCTACGACAAGGCCACCGACTCGCTGCGGTGCCGCTTCTCGACGGGCCGCGAGGCGGCGGCACTCGAGTCGCTCTCGATCCGCTCCGGGCACGGCCTGACCGGCTGGGTCGCCCGCAACCGCCGGCCGCTCGTCAACGCACGGCCCAGCGCCGAGTTCGAGGCGGGTGGCTCACCCAATCCCGAGACCGGCCTCAACTCCGCACTGGTCGCGCCGCTGATCTTCAGCGATCGGCTCATCGGCACGCTCGCCGTGTACCACGCGGAGCCGGATTTCTACACCGACGACCACCGCCGGCTGCTGGACCGCGTCTGCGAGCAGGCGTCGGCCGTCATCCACAACGCGATCGTCTTCGAGCAGGCGCAGCAGGATTCGCTGACCGATCCGCTGACGGGCCTGCCCAACACGCGCTTCATGTTCCTCCACCTGTCGCGCGAGCTGGCGCGGGCCGAGCGGATGCGCACCGAAGTGGCGCTGCTCGTGATGGACCTGGACAACTTCAAGGACATCAACGACACCTACGGGCACAACGCCGGCGATCGCGCCCTGCGCGAGGTCGCCCGTGTGGTGCGCGCCGCCATCCGGCCCTACGACATCTGCATCCGCTACGCCGGCGACGAGTTCGTCGTCGTGCTCGCCGGCTGCGGGGCCGAGGAAGCCGAGCGCAAGCGCCGCGAGCTGCAGCAGGTGGTGGAGGGCATCGCGTTCGAGCCGCGCACCGGGCAGCGCGTGCCGGTCAGCATCAGCGTCGGCGCCGCGGTGTTCCCCCGCGACGGCGACGGCTACGAGGCCATCATGGCGACGGCCGACAGCCGCATGTACCGCGACAAGGCGCGGCGCAAGCAGCGAGACGTCGTCGAGCCGGCCGCGACCGGCACCGACGGCATGAGCGTCGTCGCCATTCCGGCGGCCTCGGCCTCCGACGTGTCGGAGATCGACATCCAGCGCGCGGGTTTCGGGGTACTCTGAGCGGATAGCCGGTCCCCGCCGGGACCGGTCCGCCGACCGTGACCACGCTCCCTGTCCGCGACGTCATCAGCGCCACGCCGCGCGTGCGCATCCTGCGGCTCGACACCTCCGCCGTGCGCTTCCCCTTTGCCGCCGGCCAGGCGGTGATGGCGGGGCTGCGCGGGTCACCCCTGCGCAAGCCCTACTCGATTGCCTCGGCGCCGTCGGAAGCCGCACGGGCCGGCTGGATCGAGCTGCTCGTGCAGGTGGACGACAGCGGCGGGCCCGATCCGCATCTCGAGCTGGCGGTGGCCGGGACCGAACTGGACCTCGAAGGCCCGTTCGGCAGCTTCGCGCTGCCCGCGCTCGATCACAGCCAATCGGTGCTGCTCGTCGCCGGCGGCACCGGCATCGCGCCGCTTCGGTCGATGCTCGTGGAGGTGCTGGCGCGGCCCGATCCCCCTGCCATCGGCGTCGTCTACAGCGCGCGCGCGGTGGACTAGCTCGCGTATCGCGCAGAGCTCGAGGCACTGGCGGCAGAGGGCCGCCTCCGGCTGCTGATGACGGTCACGCGCGAGCCCCGCGGCGGGTGGGCGGGCCGCCACGGCCGGATCGATCGCACGCTGCTCGGCGAGGCGCTGCCGGGACGCGAGGCGTGGTGCCTGGTGTGCGGTCCGCCGGCCATGGTCGGCAGCACGCGCGCGAGCCTGCTGGCGCTGGGCGTCCACGAGGGACGCGTGCTGGTCGAGCGGTACGAGTAGGGTCTGGCGGGTCGGACGCCGGGAGCCGCGGGACGGACGCCCACGCGGGCGCGCGGGCCTACAGCCCGAGCACGTGATAGCCGGCGTCCACCATCAGCACTTCGCCGGTGATGCCGCGTGCGGCATCGCTCAGCAGGAAGGCGGCAGCGGACCCGACCTCGGCGATGTCGACGGCGCGGCGCAGCGGCGCCTTCTCCCGCACGACGTTGAGGATGCTGGAGAAGCCTCCGATGCCCGCGGCGGCCAGCGTCTTCACCGGACCGGCGGAGACGGCGTTGACGCGGATCTGCTGCGGGCCGAGATCGCTCGCCAGGTAGCGGACGCTCGACTCGAGCGCGGCCTTGGCCACCCCCATCACGTTGTAGTTCGGGAACACGCGGTCGCTGCCGAGGAACGACAGCGTGAGGATGCTGCCGCCGCCGCGTGCGGCCATCAGCGGCGCCGCGCCGCGGGCCAGGGCCACCAGCGCGAACGCGCTGATGTCGAGCGCCATGCGGAAGCCGTCGCGCGAGGTCTCGACGAAGGGGCGCGTGAGGTCGTCGCGCTGCGCGAAGGCGGTACCGTGCACGAGGAAATCGAGCCCGCCGTGCGTCTCGCCGATCTTCGCGAACACCGCGTCGATCTGCGCGTCGTCCTGCACGTCGCACGGGAACACGTCGGCGGCCGGCGTGAGATCGGCCGCCAGCTTGCGGACGTGATCCTCGAAGCGCTCCTGGTAGGTGAGCACCACGCGGGCGCCCTCGGCGGCCACGGCCTGCGCGATGGCCCAGGAAAGCGATCGGTGGTTGGCCACGCCCACGATGAGGCCGACCTTGCCCTGCATGCGTCCGTCCGTGCTCATCGTCCCGTCCGAATCAGTGTTGGGATTTCTTCCGACGGCGGCGCCGGCCGCCCTGGTTGCCGTTGCCGCTGCCACCCTGCCCGGGTTCGCGATTGAACCGCACGGGCGCCGCGTGGTCGCCGCCGCCGCCACCCTGTCCGGGACGACGACGGAAGCGGCCCTGCGCGCCGGGGCGCTTGCCGCGCTGGTTGAGCGGCTGGTGCATGGTGAATTCGGGAATCGCGCGGGTGGGAGGGGGCTGGCCTTCCGGACGCGGGAGCTGCGCCCGGATCAGCGACCGGCGGAACGGCCGGTCTTCGGTGGTCTCGGGAGCGGCGGCCAGGTCCGGGGCGTCGATCGGGTCGGCGGACGCCGGGACCGGGTCGGGGACATCGGAGGCAAGAGGATCGGCCGCGGGGTCGGCCGGCGCCGGCGGCGCGACGCGGGCGGGTGCGTCGAGCGAGTCGAGCACCTGCGTGAAGAGGGCGGCCGTGCCCGACTTGCGACGCGGCGCCGGGACGCGGGCGTTCTTGAACTCGTGTTCCGCCTCGCAGACGACGCAGCGCGTGCGCTGGATTTCATCGCCGACCATGGCCACGATGGCGTGGTCGGTGACGCGGCGCTCGCGCGGACAATAATCGTCCAGCACGTCGCCAGGCCGATACTGGCGTTGGTGCATGCAACTCCCCCGAAGTTCTTCCGATACGCAGCCCGTTTCGTGGACGGTGTGTGCCGACCTCGAGCGTGCCTGCCTCCGTGCCGGGACCGCGATGTCCCGGCCGACCTGTGCGGAGGAGGTGCCCGGCCGGACACGACGCTCCACGAGGATCTTCAGCACAGGGTGGGAAGCTCAGGCCTGAGCGGTTGACTCACCGCAGGGCGCAAGACCCGCAAATTCTAGCAGAGGCCAGGGTGCCGGGCAATCCATCTGCGACGGGGGGGTATCAGGGCCGGTCGAGCCAGGCCCGCAGCTCGGCCAGGCGGGCGGCCACGGCGTCGGGGTGCGTCGACTGCGGCGTACGGCGCGCGCGGACCGACGCGGCGGCCGTCACGCGCGCGCGGACGTCCTCCTGGAACAGATCGCTGAACGCCCGCCACTCCTCCAGCGACAAGGCCTCGATGTCCCGGCCGTCGGCGAGCAGCTGCCGCACCATCGCGCCCACCACCTCGTGCGCCTGGCGGAACGGCATGCCGCGCGACACCAGGTAGTCGGCCACGTCGGTGGCCAGCAGCAGTCCCGACGCCGCGCGCCCCGTGCGCGCCGGGTCGAGCGTGAGCTGCCCCACGACGGCGGCCGCGGCGGCGAGCGAGACGGCGAGCGTGTCCTCGGCGTCGAACAGCGGCTCCTTGTCTTCCTGGAGATCCTTGTTGTAGCCGGTGGGCAGCCCCTTCATGGTCACGAGCAGTCCCGTCAGGTGCCCGATGGCGCGCCCGGCCTTGCCGCGCACCAGCTCGAAGGGATCCGGGTTCTTCTTCTGCGGCATCATGCTGCTGCCGGTGGCCGTGGCGTCGGCGAGATCGAAGAAGCCGAACTCCTCGCTCGAGAAGAGGATCACGTCCTCCGCCAGCCGTGAGAGGTGGACCATCGTCAGCGACGTGGCGTACAGGAACGTCGCCGCGAAGTCGCGGTCGGAGCTGGCGTCCATGCTGTTGGCGACCACGCGCGCGAAGCCGAGGCGCGCGGCCAGCGAAGCCGTGTCGACGGCATAGCCGGTGCCCGCGATCGCGCCAGACCCGAGCGGCAGGGCGTTGGCCTCCTCGCGTGCCTGGTCCAGCCGGCCGTGATCGCGCACGAGCGCCGCGGCGTGGCTCAGGAGGAAGTGCGAGACCAGCACGGGCATCGCGCGTCGCAGGTGCGTGTACGACGGCATCAGGGCGTCGCCCGCGCCCTCGGCCTGGTCCACCAGCGCACGGACGAGGGACCTGAGTCCGTCCTGGAGCAGCGGGATGCGGCGTCGCAGGTAGAGCCGCAGGTCGACCGAAACCTGCTCGTTGCGCGAGCGCCCGGTATGCAGGCGCCGGCCGGCGTCGCCGATCCGGGCGACGAGCTGGCGCTCGACGAAGCTGTGCACGTCCTCGTCTGGGCCGTTCACCCACGCCGGCTCGCGCCGCCCGTGCTCGAGGATCGCGGTGAGCCCGTCGCGGATCGCCACGGCGTCGTCGGCGTCGAGCACGCCCGCGGCGGCGAGCGCTTCGGCCCAGGCGAGGCTTCCCGTGACGTCGTCCTCGAAGAGGCGGCGGTCGAAGGCGAACGAGATGCCGAAGTCGAAGGCGGCGGGGTCCGGCGCCGCGTCGAAGCGGCCCGACCAGAGGTGCTGTGACATGAGGTTCAGGCGATGAAAGGGCTGGAAACGTGGAGCGTACTCGAAACCGGCGCGGCGGGAAAAGGCGTCGCCGGGTGGATCACCGGTCGGCCTCGCGCGTGGCCAGCTCGTCGAGCGTGCGGACGAGGCCGCGGGCGCGGCGGGCGTCGCGGGCAATGACCAGAATCGTGTCGTCGCCGGCGATGGTGCCCACCACGCCGTCGATGCGCGCCCGGTCGAGCGCCAGGCCCAGCAGCTGCGCCTGCCCCGGGCCGGTGCGCAGCACCACCAGTTGCTGGACGGGCTCGGCGCTCTCGAGGTACTCGGCGAGCGCGCGCGCCAGGGTCGTGAGCGCGGTGGGCGGCGGCGGACCGTCGGCGCCGGCGGGCTGATAGGCGCCGTCGGAGGCGCGCTTCACCAGCCCGATGTCACGGATGTCGCGCGACAGGGTGGCCTGCGTCACGTCGAAGCCGCGCGAGGTGAGCCGGCGGCGGAGCTGCTCCTGGCTCCGGATGGCCTCGCTCTCGACGAGCTCGCGGATGGCCGCCTGGCGGCGAGGTTTCATAAATATTCACCCGTCTGAATCAGTATACACGAGCCTCGCACGCACGACCCGCACCACCCGTTGACAGCCGCGCGGACGGCCTGTATAAGTATTCTTCTTCACGCATACTCTGCATGCCGCAGGGGAGCGTGGGACGCGACAGCCATGACGACCACCAGCACCAGCCGCACGGCGCCCGCAGGGGCGGCGCCCACCGCCCGCCTCACCGTGGGCATCGCGGGCGCCACCGGGTATGCCGGGCAGGAGCTCGTCCGCCTGCTCGCCCGTCATCCGCACGTCGAGCTCGCCGTCGCCACGGCGTCGCAGACGACGAGCGGACCGCGGAAGCTGCCGGCGCTCACCCGCATCTGGGACGGCGAGGTCCGGCCGCTCGACGTTCCCTCCCTGGGTGCGCTCGACGCCGTATTCCTCGGCGCTGCCAGAGGCGGCGTCGGCGGATCTCGCGCCGCAACTGCTGGCGCGCGGCACGCGGGTGGTGGACCTCTCGGGCGCGTTCCGGCTGCGCGACGCGGATGCGCGCGCCCGCTGGTATCCGGCGACGGGCGACCTGCCCGAGGGCGTGGCCTACGGCCTCACCGAGTTCGAGGCGTCCGCCATCCGGTCGGCGCGCCTGCTGTCCAACCCCGGCTGCTACCCCACGGCGTCGCTGCTCGCCCTCCTGCCGCTGGCGCGCGCGGGCCTGGTGGCGCCGGACACCGACATCATCGTCGACGCCAAGTCGGGCATCTCGGGGGCGGGCAAGGCGCCCACCGATCGGACGCACTTCTGCGAGAACCACGGCAGCGTGGCCGCCTACGGTGTGTTCGGGCATCGCCACACGCCCGAGATGGAACAGGCGCTCGGCCGGCGCGTGAGCTTCGTGCCGCACCTGGTGCCGCTCGACCGCGGCCTGTTCGCCAGCGTGTACGCGCGGCTCGTGCCAGGCACCACCGAGGAGGCGGTCGCGCAGGCGTTCCAGGACGCGTACGCGTCGGCGCCGTTCGTGCGCCTGTCGGCGGACGGCCTGCCCGAGATCAAGTACGTGGCGCACACCAACTTCTGCGACATCGGCTGGAAGGTGGACGCCGCCAACAGCCGGGTGTTCGTCGCGAGCGCCATCGACAACCTCGTGAAGGGCGCGGCCGGCCAGGCCATCCAGAACCTGAACCTCATGTGCGGCTTCGACGAAACCGCGGGACTGCTGTGAGCCTCACGCTGCTCAAGCTCGGCGGCGAGCTCCTGGAAACGGCGCCCCGGCTCTCGGCCATGGGCCGCACGATCGCGCGGGCGGGCGGGCGACTCGTCGTCGTGCACGGCGGCGGTCGGGAGATCGACGTCGCGCTGCTGGCCGCCGGCATCCCCAAGCGTCAGGTCGACGGGCTGCGCGTCACCGACGCTCCGACGCTGGAGATCGTCGTAGGCGTGCTGGCCGGCGCCGTCAACACGCGGCTGGTCGCGGCCGTGAACGCCGCGCGCGGGAAGGCCGTGGGCCTCACCGGGGCCGACGCCGGCGTGACGCCGGTGCGCAAGGCGCCGGCGCATCGCGCGACGACGGGCGAGCTGGTCGATCTCGGCCTGGTCGGTGAGCCCGTCCGCGCTGCGTCGCCCGCCCTGGTGACCACCCTCACGGGCCGCGGCTTCGTCCCCGTGATCGCGTGCATCGGCGCGGCGAAGGACGGACAGCTCTACAACGTCAACGCCGACACGCTGGCGGGTAGCCTCGCCGCGCGCCTGGGCGTCGGCCGCCTGATCATCGCGGGCGGCACGGCAGGCGTGCTCGACGAGCAGGGCCGCACGATTCCGTCCCTGGGCCGGGCCGACATCCGGGCGCTCGTCGCCTCGGGCACGGCCAGCGCCGGCATGGTGGCCAAGCTGCGCGCCGCGGAATCCGCCGCACGCGCGGGCGTGGCGCACGTGGCCATCATCGACGGCCGGGATCCGAAGGCCATTGGACGCGCCCTGGATGCACGGGGCCTCGACGGCGTGCCGCCTGGCAGCACGCGGGTGACATCATGACGACGATCGGACAGGTACAGGAGCTCGAGAGCCGCCACGTACTGCAGACCTACAAGCGGCAGCCGGTGGTCCTCACCCGCGGCGACGGCTGCATGCTCTACGACGTGGACGGCCGCGGCTACCTGGACTTCCTCTCCGGCATCGGCGTCGTCGTGCTCGGACACGGGCATCCGGGGCTCGCCGAGGTCATCGCCGACCAGTCGAAGACGCTCATCCACACGTCGAACCTCTACTTCCATCCGCTCCAGGGGCAGCTGGCCGCGAAACTGTCCGCGCTGTCCGGCCTGCAGCGCGCGTTCTTCTGCAACAGTGGCACCGAGGCGGTCGAAGCGTGCCTGAAGTTCGCGCGCCGCTACTGGTTCTCGACGGGCGAGAAGGGCCGCACGCAGTACGTCGCGCTCCACCACGGCTTCTCCGGCCGCACCATGGGCGCCCTCTCGGTCACTGCCAACCCGCACTACCGCGAGCCGTTCGAGCCGCTGATTCCCGGCGTGACCTTCGTCGCGCCCGACGACGTGGCGGGGCTCGAGGCCGCGGTGACCGATCGCACGGCTGCCATCATCGCGGAGCCGATCCAGGGCGAGGGCGGGGTGCGTCCGCTGTCCGATGCGTTCGCCGCCGCCATCGCGCGCGTCACCGCCCGCACGGGCACGCTGCTCATCGCGGACGAGATCCAGTGCGGCCTCGGGCGCACGGGACACGCCTTCCACTACCAGGCGTTCGGCTGGACGCCCGACCTCGTCACCGTCGGCAAGGCGCTCGGCTCCGGCGTCCCCGTCGGCGCGGCCCTGGTGTCCGAGCGCGTCGCCGCGCAGGTGTTCGCCGGTGATCACGGCACGACCTACGGCGGCAACCTGCTGGCCTCGCGTGCGGCCCTCTACGTGCTGGAGCAGCTCACCGGGACGGCCGACGCCGTGCCCTACGCGGGCGGAGGTGTCATCGGCCACGTGCGCGAGGTCGGCCCGATTTTCGGCGAGCGCCTCGACCAGCTCCGTGCCCGGCACGCCATCGTGGCCGGCGTGCGCGGCGCGGGCGTCATGCGCGGGCTCGAGCTCACCGTCGATGCGCAGCCGATCGTCGAGAAGGCGCTGGCTGCTGGCTTGCTCGTGAACCGGACTGCGGAGCGCGTGGTGCGCATGCTCCCGCCGTTCACGGTCACGGTCGACGACATCGAGCGCGCGGTGGCGATCCTCGACCGCGCACTCACCGAGGTCGCGTCATGAGCGCCTGCGCCCACACAACTGCGACGACGGGGTCGACCCGTGCGTACTGACCGCATCGATGGCGGCGTCACGGCGCCGCACGGCTTCCGGGCGTCCGGCCTCCACTGCGGCATCAAGGCGACGGGCCGTCCCGACCTGGCGCTGCTGGTCTCGGACGTCCCGGCCTCGGCCGCGGCGATCTTCACCCTGAACCAGGCCAAGGCAGCCCCGGTGCTCGTGAGCCAGGCGCAGCTGGCGGCCGGCGGCGGATCCGCGCGCGCCATCGTCACCAACAGCGGCTGCGCGAACGCCTGCACGGGCCCGCAGGGCATGGCCGACGCGCGCGCGATGGTCGCGCTGACGGCTGAGGCGCTGTCGTGCGATGCCGCCGCGGTGCTCGTGGCGTCCACGGGCGTGATCGGCGTCAACCTCAAGATGGACGCGCTCGCCACTGGCATCCCGCGCGCGGCCGCCGCGCTCAGCGAGACCGGCGGCGCCGATGCGGCGCGCGCCATCATGACGACGGATCCCTTTCCCAAGGACGCGGCCGTCGAGGTGACCACTGACGTCGGGACGTTCCGGGTCGGCGGCATGACGAAGGGGTCGGGGATGATCGAGCCCCGCATGGCCACCATGCTCGGCTACCTGACGACGGACGCCTCGGTGGACACGGCGATGCTCCACCGCGCCCTCTCGGACGCCAGCCGCTACACCTTCAACGCCATCACCGTGGACGGCGAGCCCTCGACCAACGACTGCGTGTTCGCCCTCGCCAACGGGACGAGCGGCGTCGTCATCGACGAGGGCCTCTACCCCACGCTCGTCGAGGCGTTCCGCCAGGTGGCGCACGAGCTGGCGCTCGGGATCGTGCGCGGCGGCGAAGGCGCGACCAAGCTCGTGGCCATCACCGTCACCGGCGCGGCCACCGACGCCGACGCGTGGATGGCCGCACGTGCCATCGCCAACTCGCCGCTCGTCAAGACCGCCGTCCATGGCGCCGACCCCAACTGGGGCCGGCTCGTCGCCGCGTCGGGCCGATCGGGCGCGCAGTTCGTACTCGAGCACGCGCGCGTCCGCGTCGGTCCGCACGTGCTGTTCGAGGGCGGCCGTCCCTTCGACGAGCGGGCACCCGACGCCGCCGCCTATCTCCGCGGATCGGACCTGGCCGTCGAGGTGGATCTCGGCGCCGGAGGCCGACACACCGCCACGGTCTGGACCTGCGACCTCACGGCGGAGTACGTGCGGATCAACGCCGAGTACCGCACCTAGCCGCGGGCCGCCGCCCGCCGTACGACCGTCCCCACACTCGAGCCGGAGCCATTGCCGTGAGCCGCCACTTCCTGTCGATCCTGGATTTCACCCCGACCGAGCTGCGCCAGACCCTGGAGCTCGCCACGCGGCTGAAGGCCGAGCGCCGTCCCGGAACGACGCCCACCTCGCAGGCGCTCGCCGGCCGGCACATCGGCCTGCTCTTCGAGAAGCCGTCGCTCCGGACGCGGGTCACCTTCGAGATCGGGGTCCGCGAACTGGGCGGGGACGTCGTCGAGATCCCGGCCGACGTCATGCACGCCGACCGCGAACCGCTCGACGACGTCGCGCGCAACCTGGAGCGGTGGATCGACGCGGTGGTCATCCGCACGTTCGGCCAGGACCGCCTGCTCGAGATCACGTCCGCCACGCCGCGCCTGTCGGTGATCAACGCGCTCTCGAACGAGGAGCACCCCTGCCAGGCCCTCGCGGACATGCAGACGCTGGTGGAGCGCTGGGCGGGGAAGACCGAGGGCCGCCGCATCGCCTTCATCGGCGACGGCAACAACGTGTGCACGTCGCTCGTGCACGCGTCGATGATGCTGGGCGTCTCGGTGCACGTCGCCACGCCCAAGGGCTACGAGCTGCCGGACGAGGTCGTGGACCAGGCCGCCGACGTGTCGCAGCACGGCGCCGGGCTCACCGAGTTCACCGACGCCAAGGCCGCCTGCCGCGACGTGGACGCGGTGTATACCGATGTCTGGACGTCGATGGGTCAGGAAGTGGAATACGCCGAGCGCAAGCGCAAGTTCAGCCGCTACCAGGTGAACGAGGCGCTGATGGCGCTGGCACGGCCCGACGCCGTCTTCATGCACTGCCTGCCCGCGCACCGTGGCGAGGAGGTGACCGACGAGGTCATCGAGTCGCCGGCGTCGCTGGTCTTCGACCAGGCCGAGAACCGGCTGCACGCGCAGAAGGCCATGCTCCTGACCGTCCTCGGCTGACGCGCCCGCCCGGGGCACTCCGCTAGACTGCACGGGTGCCGCCCGTCTCCGCCGCCGCGCCTGCCGCCCGCCCGTGGCGCGTGTGCGTCACGCGGTCGGAGGACGCAGAGGGCCCGCTCGCCGCCGCGCTGGCGGACCACGGCTACGTGGTGTGCGCGTGTCCGGTGCTCGCCGAATCGACACCCGCCGACGCCGGCCCCCTGCGCGACGTGGGCAGCGCGATGGAGTCGTTCGACTGGATCATCTGTGCGAGCGCCCGCGCCGTGCGCGCACTCAGCCGGGCGCGTGGCGGCGACTGGCCGTCCACCCGCGGACCGCGGCCGTCGGCCCGCGCACCGCCGACGCCATCGTCGCGGCCGGGGAGCACAGCCGGTGGTGGCCGACGCGGACGGGGCCGAAGCGTTGTGGACACGGCTGGCCGCGCTCGACTGGCGCGGCCTCCGGGTGCTGCTGCCCACCACGCCCGGCGGCCGGCGCACGCTGGCCGATGGCCTGCGGCATGCGGGTGCACGCGTGACGGAGATCGACGCCTACCGTATGGATGCGCGTGCGCCGGAGGCGATTGCTCGCGACTGGCAGGCCGCGGTCCCCGACGCCGTGCTGCTCGGGAGCCCGCGCACGGCGACCGCGCTCATCGGCGCCGTGGGCGCCGAGGCGTTGCGCGCGTTGCGGATCACGATAGCCATCGGCCACTCGACCGCGGCGGCCCTCCACGACGCCGGGATCCCGAGCACCATCCCGCCGTCGGCCGACTTCTCGGCCACGGTCGCGGTGCTGGATGCCGCGCGCGGCAGCCGGGAGACCCGCGCATGATGCAGGGGGCCGAAGACACGTTCCTGGATCGGACCTTCGTCGAGGGCAGCGCCCTCGGGTTCCAGTCGCTCATCACCACCGTGATGGCGATGGCCTGCTACGTGCTGTGGCGGCGCGGACGCGGCGCGTTCTTCCTCACGTGGTCGATGGCCTGGGCTGTGTATGTCGTCCGCCTGACGTGCATCGCGGTGTTCCTGGTCCGCCGCGATCTGCTGTGGCTCTTCCTCCACCAGTCGGCCACCGGCATCAGTGCGCTGCTGCTGCTGGCGGCGGCGCGGCAGATGTCCCGCGGCTTCGTCCTGCGGCCGTGGCACGCCCTGGCGGTGCCGCTTTCGATTGCCTGGGCCTGGATCACCATCTACGGCATGCACAGCATGCTGGCCGCGGGCGTGACGGCGAGCATCCTGCTGGCCACGGTCACCATCTGGACGGGCATCGTCTTCTGGCGCGAACGCGACCGCGTCTCCAGCAGCGCCGCGCCCGTGCTCGCCGGCGCGTTCCTCCTCTGGGGCCTGCACCACCTGGACTACCCGCTGCTGCGCGGCTTCGGCGCGGCAGTGCTCTACGGTGTCTTTGCCGACGTCCTGGTGCTCTTCGCCATCGCCCTCGGGCTGCTCTTCGTCGTGCTGGGCAACGAGCGCGACCGGCTGGCCGCACGGACCGCGGAACTGGAGCAGCTCACCCGCCTGATGCTGCGCGTGCAGGAGGACGAGCGGCGCCGCATCGCGCGCGAGCTGCACGACGAAGCCGGACAGGTGTTGACCGCCGTGAAGATCGAACTCGAGCTCGACGGCCGGGCCGAGGCCGGCGCGCTGGTCGGGCGAGCGCTCGCACAGGTGCGGGACGTCAGCAACCTCCTGCGTCCCTCCGTGCTGGACGACCTCGGTCTCGTCGCCGCGCTGCGCGCCCTGGCCGACGACATGGCCAGCCGCACGCGCATCGCCGTGGACCTCGACGTCGACGGCGCCAACCGCCGTCTGTCGGCCGACATGGAGGTGGTGATCTACCGCGTGGTGCAGGAGGCGCTCACCAAGATCGTCCGCCACGCGCGCGCGACGCGTGCGCACGTCCAGATCCTGAGCGATGATGCCTCCGTGCACGTGATGGTCGAGGACGATGGGCGCGGCGCGGCCGACGATGCCATGCCGCATACCGGGTGGCTCGGGATGCGTGAGCGCGTGACCGCCATGGGAGGCCGCCTGCAGATCGGCAGGAGCGCCAGCCACGGCGTGCGGCTCGACGCACACCTGCCCCTCGGGGAGCCTTCGTGAGCGGATCGCCGCTGCGGGTGCTCCTGGCCGACGACCACACGCTGGTCCGGAGCGGCATCCGCCGGATTCTCGAGGGCCAGCCCGGCATCGCCGTGGTGGCCGAGGCCGCCGACGGCGACGAAGCACTGGACCTGGTCCGCCGCATCGACGCGGACATCCTGGTGTTGGACCTCACCATGCCGGCCACCGACGGGCTCGACGTGCTCCGGGCGGCGCGCACGATCCGCCCGGCGCTCCGGATCATCGTCCTCACGATGCACGCGGGACAGGAGTACGTCGCGCGGGCGGTGCGCGACGGGGCGGACGCCTACCTGCTCAAGGATTCGGCCGTCCAGGACCTCGTGGCGGCAGTGGAAGCGGTTGCCGCGGGACGCAGCTACTTCAGCCCCGTCATCCAGCAGCACCTGGCCGACCTGCTGCGCGGCGGGGGCGCCACGCCGGCCCGTCCGCCGCTCACGGAGCGGGAGCGCGAGGTGCTCACGTGGCTGGCGCGGGGCCTGTCGAGCAAGGAGGTCGCCGCCGAACTGGGTATCAGCGTGCGGACCGTCGAGTCGCACCGCGCGAACTTGATGCACAAGCTCGGGGTGAAGTCGGTGGCCGTCCTCATCCAGGTGGCCATCCGGGAAGGGCTGCTCGATCCGAACGCGTCTCCGTAGTTGTACGGATACGGCTCCGTAGTGTTGCGAATTGTCGAGCCCGCCTCGCGGGGCGTACGCTGCAATCCGCAGCGTCATGACGGAACTTCGCGGTTGTCCGCACCTCGAGATCTGTGCCGGCGCGCGAGCCGCCGTGGCGCCGGAGCCGGCCACGCCGTTTCGCGGGCTCGCCGAGCTTCGCGTCCTCAGCCTCAATCACCGCAACCTCGGCTTCGCCGACCTCGCGTCGGCCGTCATCGGGCCCGACGAGGCCGCTGCGCTCCATCTGTCGCTCCTGGCGGAGGACCTCGAGTCGCTCGTCCTGCTCACCTGCAACCGGCTGGAGGTGTACTGGCGGAGCCATCGCCCCACCGATGACGCGACGGCGCTGAGGGCCGTTGCCGCCATCGCCCGCCACCCGGCGGCCGCCCTCATGGCTGCACCGCTGGCCGGCCGCGAGGCGGCGACGCACCTGTTCCGCGTCTGCGCCGGGCTGGAGTCCGCGGTGCTGGGCGAAGCCGAGATTCTGGGGCAGGTCCGGGCCGCGCTCGAGCAGTGCCGCGGCGCCGGTCCGCTCGTCAACGGAGTCGTCCACGCCGCGCTGCGGGCCGCGGGTCTGGTCAGGGCCCAGACCGCGATCGGCGTGGGCGCCATGTCGGTGGCGTCGGCAGCCGTCCGGATGCTGGCAGCGCAGGTCCCCCTGTCCGGCAGCCGGGTGCTCGTCATCGGCGCCGGCGCCACCGGCCTGAAGGCCGCGCGTCATCTCCGCGGGCTCGGCGCGCGCGACATCGTGATCGCCAACCGCACGCCCGCACGCGCGACGGCGGTGGCGGCCGACGTCAACGGCCGCGCGGTGACCCTGGACGACGTGGCAGCCGAAGCCGCGCTGGCCGACGCCATCGTCGCCGCCACGGCCGGGGCGACGCCGGCCGTGACGGGTGCCACGCTGCAGGCGGTCGCGGCGGCGCGTGGCGGACGGGCGCTGCCCATCGTGGACCTCGGCATGCCGCCGGCGGTGGAGCGGGTGCACGCGCCTGGCCTGCTCCACCTGGATCTCGCCGCGATCGAGCGCCACGTCTCGGAGCAGCGTGCGCGGCGTTCCTCCGAGGTGCCCGCGGCCGAAGCCATCATCGCGCGCGAGGTCGAGCACCTGCAGGGATGGGCGCGGCAGGAGGCCATCCGGCCGCTGGTGTCGGCACTGCGCCGGAAGGTCGAGGCCATCCGCTCCGCGGAGCTGGCGCGCGTGCACGAGGAAACCGACGGCGAGATCGATGCGGCGGCCCTGGAGCGCCTGAGCCGGCGGCTGCTGGACCGGGTGCTCGCGCTGCCGCTGGGCACGCTCGAAGCGCAGGCGGAAGCGGACCTGCTGCATGCCGTGTTCATCCGCCGGCTCTTCGCGCTCGATGGCGGAGGTCCCTCATCATGACCGTTCGCGTGGGCACCCGGGGCAGCGCCCTGGCCCTGTGGCAGGCACGGCACATCGCCGCCCGCTTGACGTCCGCCGCGCCGGGCGTGCACGTCGAGCTGGTCGAGATCTCGTCGGTGGGCGATCGCGTGCTCGACGTGCCCCTGTCGGAGGTCGAGGGCACGGGCTTCTTCACGTCGGCGCTCGAGCACGCACTGACCCACGGACAGGTCGACGTGGCCGTGCACAGCTGCAAGGACCTGCCGGTCGCCGACACGCCGGGGCTGGTCGTCGCGGCGGTGCCGCCGCGCGGGCCGGTCGAAGACGTACTCGTGGCACGTGACGGGCTGTCGCTCCGGGATCTGCCACCCGGAGCGCGGCTCGGCACGTGCAGCCTGCGGCGCATCGCGCAGGTCCGTGCGCACCGGCCGGACCGAGGTCGTGCCGCTCCGCGGCAACGTCCCGACGCGCGTCGCGCGGGTGGCACCGGGAGACCTCGACGCGATCGTGCTGGCCCGCGCGGGGCTGGCGCGGCTCGAGCTCGCGCAGGTCATCACCGAGGTCTTCCCGTCGGACGACTTCCTTCCCGCGCCGGGCCAGGGGGCGCTCGCAGTGCAGTGCCGCGAGCGCGATCTCGAGCTTCGCGACCTCCTCGGGCGGCTCGACGACGCCGCGACCCGCATGCGGCGGTGACGGTTGAACGCGCCGTGCTGCACACCCTCGGCGGTGGATGTTCGACGCCCGTCGGGGCCATCGCGACGGTGTCGAACGGCTGATCACCCTCACCGCCGGAGTCTTCGACGTGACGGGATCGACGGCCATCCGCGTGCACGCGCATGGCGCGGTGCCCGCCACCGTCAGCGACACGGCCGCACGCCACCTGCTCAGCCGGGGTGCGGCGCGGCTGCTCGCGGGAGGCTCCGCGGCCGAAGCACCGAGCCATGAGCCTGGCTGGACCACGGGAGAGCGGGCATGACCGACGCGCGATTCTTCAGGGGGCGCCGGCTGCGCCGATCGGCCGCGATCCGGGCGATGGTGCGCGAGACGACGCTCCGGCCCGATCAGCTGGTCGCGCCGCTGTTCGTGCGCGACGGCGCCGGCCTGCGGGAGCCGATCGCCTCGCTCCCGGCCACGCGCGCCTCTCACCGGACCTGGCAGCCCGGGACGCGGCATCGCTCGGCGCGGAGGGCGTGGGCTCGGTTCTCCTGTTCGGCATCCCTTCGACCAAGGACGACCTGGGCAGCGGGCCTGGGACGCCGCCGGGCCGGTGCCCGACGCCATCCGGCGCATCGCGCAGTCCGCGACGGACATGGTGATCTGGGCGGACCTCTGCCTCTGCGAGTACACCTCGCACGGCCACTGCGGCGTCCTCTGCGGCGACGAGGTCGACAACGACGCCACGCTGCCGCTGCTGGCGCGTGCGGCCGTCGTCCTCGCCGACGCGGGCGCCGATGTGATCGCGCCCTCCGACATGATGGACGGGCGCGTGGCGGCCATTCGCGCCGCGCTCGACGAAGCCGGACACTCCGGAGTCGCGATCGTGTCGTATGCGGCCAAGTACGCCTCGGCGTTCTACGGGCCGTTCCGCGAAGCCGCCGGGTCGACGCCGCAGTTCGGCGATCGGCGCGGCTACCAGATGGATCCCGGCAACGTCCGCGAGGCCGTCCGCGAATGCGAGGCCGACATCGCCGAAGGCGCGGACGTCGTCATGGTGAAGCCGGGCATGCCTTACCTCGACGTCATCCGGGCCGTGCGCGAGCGCGTGGACGTGCCGGTTGCCGCCTACCAGGTCTCCGGGGAGTTCGCCATGCTCCACGCGGCCGCCGAACGGGGGTGGCTCGATCTCGATCGCGCGATGCACGAAACCGCGCTCGCGTTGCGGCGGGCCGGCGCTGACATGGTCATCACCTACTTCGCGCGTGAGCTGGCTCGCGGGCTGCGCCAGGCGGGCACGCGCGCCGCCGCGGAGGTGCTGGCGTGAGCACCACTGCGCCCGCGACGGCGGTGTCCTGGTTCGACCGCGCGGCTGCCGTGACGCCCGGCGGCGTGCACTCGCCCGTCCGTGCTTTCGCGGCCGTCGGCACGCCCCCGATCGCCATCGCCGACGCCCACGGAGCGCACCTCCGGGACACGGCCGGGCGCACCTTCGTGGACTACATCGGCGCCTGGGGGCCGGCGCTCCTCGGCCACGGTCATCCGGCCATCGAAGCCGCCGTCGTGGACGCCGCGACGCGCGGACTGCTCTTCGGGCTCGCGGGCGCCGACGAGGTCACGCTCGCCGAGCGCATCGTGGCGCGCGTGCCCGGCTGCCAGATGGTCCGGTTCACCGTCACCGGCACGGAGGCGACGATGAGCGCGGTGCGCGTCGCGCGCGCGGCGACCGGACGCCAGACCATTCTCAAGTTCGCCGGCGGGTATCACGGGCACGCGGACATGTTCCTCGTCGCGGCCGGGTCGGGCGCCGCCACCTTCGGGATTCCCGACTCGCCGGGCGTCTCGTCGGCGACGGCCGCGGATACGGCCATCGCCCAGTTCAACGACCTCGACAGCGTCGATCGCGCGCTCGCGGCCGCGCGAGGCCGCGTGGCGGCCATCGTCGTGGAGCCCGTCGTCGGCAACATGGGATGCGTCGTGCCCGAGCCCGGTTTCCTCGAAGGACTGCGCGAGCGGTGCTCGCGTCTCGACATCGTGCTGATCTTCGACGAGGTGATGACGGGCTTCCGCGTCGCGCGCGGAGGCGCGGCGGAGCGATACGGCGTCACCCCGGACCTGGTGACGCTCGGCAAGGTCATCGGCGGGGGCATGCCGCTGGCGGCGTTCGGCGGACAGTGGTCGCTGATGCAGCGCGTGGCGCCGGCGGGTCCTGTACCACGCGGGGACGTATGCGGCACATCCGCTGTCCATCGCGGCGGGGCTCGCCGCGCTCGACGCCATCGACGCAAGGCCCGATCTCTACGAGAGCCTCGAAGGGGCGGCGCGCGGCTGCAGGCGGGACTTGAGGCGGGCGCGCGGGCCGCCGGTGTGGACGTCTCGCACAGCGGGTCGGGTCGATGTGGACGGTGTATCGCGTCCCGGCCCGTCCGCGGCTGGGCGGACGCGTCGGCGGTCGACCGCGACGCCTACGCGCTTCTTCCGCGGCATGCTGTCCTGCGATCCTGCTCCCACCCTCGCCCTTCGAGTCGGCCTTCCTCTCCGCCGCGCACGACGATGGCGTAGTGGACCAGACCATCGAGGCTGCCCGCGCGGCGTTCCAGAGGCCGCCGTGACCGATCGATTTCTTCGAGCCTGCCGGCGGGAGCCCGTGGACCGCACGCCGCTGTGGCTCATGCGCCGTGCCGGCCGCTACCTGCCCGAGTACCGGGCGCTCAGGGAGCGGGTGGACTTCCTCACGCTGTGCCGGACGCCGGAGCTGGCCGTCGAAGCGTCGCTGCAGCCGCTGCGCCGCTTCCCGCTCGATGCGGCGATCGTGTTCTCCGACATCATGCTGCCGCTCGAAGCGCTCGGCTGCCGCATGACGTTCGACCCGGCCCGAAGATCGCGGAGCCGATCCGGACGCGCGAACAGGTGGAGGCGCTGGAGATTCGGCCGGCCGAGGGCACCGTGCCCTTCGTGGCCGACGCGCTGCGCCTGCTGCGCCGCGAGCTGGACGGACGCGTGCCCGTCATCGGGTTCTGCGGAGCGCCATTCACGCTGGCCGCCTACCTGGTGCAGGGCGACGGCTCACGCAACTTCGATGCACTGCGCACGCTGATGTATCGGGAACCGGAGACGGTCGAGGCCCTGCTCGAGCGGCTCACGCAGGCCATGACCGACTACCTGCGCCTGCAGATTGCGGCGGGCGCGCAGGCGGTCCAGATCTTCGACTCGTGGGCGGGCCTGCTCGCACCGGCCGAATACGAGCGTTTCGCGCTGCGCTGGGTCCGGACGATCGTGAGCGGCGTGTCGGGCACGAACACACCCGTCATCTATTTCGTCAACGGGGCGCCGCACCTGGTCGAGCGTGCCGCGACGTCCGGCGCCGGCGTGCTCGGGGTGTGCTGGCGCCTGCCCATCGACGAGGCCGCCGCGCGCGCGGGCCGCGATGTCGCGATCCAGGGCAACCTGGACCCGCATGCGCTCTTCGCGCCGCCGGACGAGGTGCGGCGACGGGCCGCGGACATCCTGGCACGCATGGCCGGGCGTCCCGGCCACATCATGAACCTGGGCCACGGCATTCTGCCCCAGACGCCGATTGCGAGCGTCGAGGCGCTGGTCGAGGCGGTGCACGTGTCTCCGGCCGCGCAGGCGGTGGAGGAACCGTGCGCGAGGTAGCCGCGGCGCCGGCCATCGCCGCCCTGCTGGCGCGCTACGACCGGCCCGGACCGCGCTACACGTCCTACCCCACCGCGGTCGAGTTCCACGAGGGCGTGACCGACGCCGTCTACCAGGAGCACCTCGCGCGGGCGGATGCGTTCGTGGACCGGCCCCTGTCGCTCTACACCCACCTGCCCTTCTGCGAGGAACGCTGCGCATACTGCGGCTGCAACGTCGTCATCACGCGACATCGGGACGTGACGGACCAGTACCTCGACTACCTCGATCGCGAGACCGACCTGCTGGCCGCCGCCCTGCCCCACCGGCGGACGATCTCGCAGCTGCACTGGGGCGGGGGCACGCCGACCTACTACACCGCACCCCAGCTGGAGCGGGTGTTCGCACGCATCGCGCGGCACTTCCACTTCGCCGCCGAGGCGGAGATCGGCGTGGAGATCGACCCGCGGGTGACGACCCGAGCGCAACTGTCGGCACTGGCGCGCGTGGGCTTCAATCGGCTCTCGATGGGCGTGCAGGATTTCGCGCCGGACGTCCAGGAAGCGGTCAATCGCATCCAGAGCTACGAGCAGACGCGCGCGCTGGTGGACCACGCGCGGGCGGAAGGTTATCGGTCGATCAACGTGGACCTGATCTACGGCCTGCCCTACCAGGCGCCGGGGTCCTTCAGCCGGACGCTCGAACAGGTGCTGAGCTTCAGGCCCGAGCGCGTGGCCGTCTACTCCTTCGCCTTCGTTCCCTGGATGAAGGCGCACATGAAGCATCTTGCCGCTGAATCGCTGCCCGCCCCGGCGCTGAAGATGGAGCTGCTGGCCCTGGCACGCAGCGCGTTCCTCGAGGCGGGCTATCGCGCCATCGGCATGGACCACTTCGCCGTGCCCGAGGACGAGCTCGCCCGCGCCCTCGACGCGCGCGCGCTGCACCACAACTTCATGGGCTACACCGTGCAGTCCGCAGAGGACATGGTCGCGCTGGGCGTCTCGGGCATCGGCGACGTGCAGGGCGCGTTCGTCCAGAACGCCAAGAAGCTCACCGACTACTACGCCGCGCTCGACGAGGGCCGCTTTCCCGTCATGCGCGGATACGTCCGGAGCGATGACGACGAGGTGCGGCGGTTCGTGATCACGGCGCTGATGTGCAACGGCCACCTGCGGAAAGCGGAGGTCGCCGAACGCTTCGGCGTGGCCTTCGACGACTACTTCGCGCCGGAGATCGATGCGCTGACCGGGCCGGGCTCCCCGGCGGAGGACGGCCTGCTCGTCGTGCAGCCGGATGCCCTGGAGCTGACCGAGACCGGCCACATGTTCGTCCGCAACGTCTGCATGGCCTTCGACCGGTATCTGGGCGCCCGCACCGCGGGGCAGACGCCGGTGTTCAGCCGCACGGTATGACCGACCCGCACGTGGTGGTGATCGGCGGCGGCATCACCGGCCTCTCGGCGGCCGCCACGCTCGTGGACCACGGGCGGAAGGCGGGGCTGCCCCTGCGCGTCTCGCTGCTCGAAGCGGGCGCGCACCTTGGCGGACACGCACAGACCATCACCGAGGACGGATTCGTCGTGGAGGCCGGTCCCAACGGCTTCCTGAACCGGGAGTCGCAGACGCTGGCGCTCGTCGAGAGCCTCGGGCTGGGTGGCCGGCTGATCGAGGCGCGCCCGGAGGCGCGGCGCCGCTATCTCGTCCGCGGCGGCCGCCTGTGTGCGGTCCCCGACGGTCCGCTCACGCTCGCCACGACGCCCGCGCTCTCGTGGCGCGGCAAGCTGCGCCTGGCGGGCGAGCCGTTCGCGCCGGGCCCTCCGGCCGGGATCGACGAAACGGTGCACGCGTTCGCGACGCGGCGCATCGGCGCCGAGGCAGCGGACATGCTCGTGGACGCCGCGGTCTCCGGCATCTCGGCAGGCGACAGCCGTCGGCTCTCGCTGCGGGCACAGTTTCCGATGATGTCGGACATGGAGCGCGAGCACGGCAGTCTCGTGCGCGCAATGTTCGCCAGGCGGCGCAGGGGCACCGGGCCGTCCCGGTTGCTGGGGTTCGAGGGCGGCATGGGCACGCTGACCGCCGCGCTCGCGGGCCGGCTGGGCGAGGCCGCCACGACGCACGCCGTCGCGCGCGCGATCGAGCCCACGCCGCGCGGATGGCGTGTGCGAGTCGAGGCCAGGCCCGCGCTCGACGCCGACCACCTCGTGCTGGCCATACCCGCCCGGGCTGCCGCCCCCCTCGTGCGCGGGTTCGACGACGCGCTGGCCGAGGCGCTCGGGGGCGTGGGGTACGCGGGCATCGCGGTCGTCGCGCTCGGGTATCGCACGGCCGATGTGCCACGGGCCCTCGACGGCTATGGCTACCTGGTCACACGCGGCGAGACGATGGCCACGCTCGGCGTGGTGTGGGAATCGTCGCTCTTCACGGGCCGCGCACCCGAGGGACACGCCCTCCTGCGCGTGATGCTCGGCGGATCGCGCCGGCCGGAGGTCGTCGGCATGCCGGAGGCCGAGCGGGTGGCGCTGGCACGGCGGGAGCTCGGGACCGTGATGGGCATCGGCGCCGAGCCCGTGCGCACCTGGGCGTTCTCGTGGCCCGAGGCCATCGCGCAGTACACGGTCGGCCACCTCGAGCGGCGCGCCCGCACCCTGGAGCTCGCCGGACGGCATCGCGGCCTGCGCCTCTGCGGCACGTCGTACGACGGCGTCTCCTTCAACCATGCCGTGAAGAGCGGCCGCGTCACCGCGCTCGATCTGATCGAGCGCCTGCGGTCGGGCGCCAGGCACGAGCCTGGCGTGCACGCGCACGCGGTGGGGGCCTGAGATGCCACGCCGTCACGTCGTGCTGGTCACCTACGGCGAGCCGCCGACGCCGTCGTTCGTCGATCAGCTCACATACTCCTGGCGGATCCTGCTCGGCCTGACCCGCAAGGTCGACGCCATCCCGCGGCCGCTGCTGCCCGTGATCGCGCTCGCACGCGCCCGGGGCCGACGGCAGATGTGGCGCGAGCACGCGTACGCGTCGCCACTCGAAGCGATCACGGCACGGCAGGCGGCCCGCCTGGCGCCGCTGCTCGCCGAGGCCGAGCCGCTGCCCGACTGGCAGGTCCACGTAGCCTACGAGTACCGTCAGCCGCTGGTCGGCACGCTGCTGGCGTCCCTGCCGGAGGACGAGCCGGCGTGGGTGATCCCCCTGTACGCCGCAGACTCGGCGTTCACCCACGAGCTCACGCGCGAAGCCGCCGCCGCGCGCGGCGGGCGCACCTACGTGCTCAACGCGCTCAGCGCATCCGTGCTGGGCAGCCTGGCCGCGGACCACATTCTGTCGCTCACCGATGCCAGGCCGGGATGGCAGGGTCCCGACGTGGCGCTCGTGCTCGCGGCGCACGGAACGGTGCTCGATCCACCGACACCGATCGCCACCGGGCGCGAGGCGACCGAGGCGCTGTTCGAGCGCATCCGGGCGCTGGTTGGCCACCGCTTCGGACACGTTGCCAACGGGTGGCTCAATCACACGCGCGGCGGGCGATGGACCGAACCGCCCGTCGATCGCGCACTGGCCGACGTGGCGGCTTCCGGATTCCGGCGCGTCGTGTACTTCCCGTTCGGCTTCCTCGCCGACAACGCGGAAAGCGAGCTCGAGGGCCGGCTTGCACTGGCGCAGGCCTCCCTCGACGCGTGGCACCTGCCCTGCCTCAACGAGGCCGAGCCGCTGCTGGCCACCTTCGCACGCCAGGTCGTGGCGTGCAGCGTGGCCTGCCAGCCAGGAACCGGCGAGGACGCGAGCGGGGAATCATCGTCGTGCGCCCGTCTCTGTCGGAGCGACGAGTCCCCCGGCGCGGCCTGCGGCCTGTGCGCCCCGCCGGAGCCGCCGGTCGTGGCAGCCGCGCTCACGAGCGCAGGCGGATAGCGTCAGACCTCGGCCCAGCGCCGCAACAGGTTGTGGTACACCGCCGTCAGCTGGACGGCGACCGGGTGTTCCGTGCCGTCGGCGCCGAGCGTGCGGACGGCCGCGTCGAGGTCGAACAGCAGGGTCCGATCGGCATCGTCGCGCACCATGCTCTGCAGCCAGAAGAACGCGCAGACGCGCGCGCCTCGAGTCACCGGACGCACGTGATGGAGGCTGGTGGACGGATACAGCACCATGTGTCCGGCCGGCAGTTTCACGCTGTGCACCCCGTACACGTCTTCGACGACGAGCTCCCCGCCGTCGTACTCCTCCGGAGCGGACAGGAACAACGTGCACGACAGGTCGGTGCGAATCCGGTGGCTCGTGCCCGGCACCTGCCGGATGGCGTTGTCCACGTGGTTGCCGAAGGACTGACCGCCGGCATAGCGGTTGAAGAGCGGTGGGAAGACGTGCAGGGGCAGGGCCGCCGTGAGGAAGAGCGGGTTCCGCTCGAGGGCCTGCAGGATGGTCTGTCCCAGCTCGCGGGCGACCGGATCGCCGGCCGCCAGCTGCTCGTTGTTCTTGGCGCGCGCGGACTGGTGCCCGGCAGTCACCCGTCCGTCCACCCAGTCCGCCGCGTCGAGCAGGCGGCGCCCGTGCGCCACCTGCCCGGCCGACAGGACGTCGGGAATCTGAATCAGCATCGGCTACCGCCGCACCGTGGCCGTCAGCATCACCTGCCGTCCGGGCCCCGGGATGAAGTGGCCGCCGCCGACACGATCCACGTAGCGCTCGTCGGCGAGATTGGTGCCGTTCAGGCGCAGGCTCAGATGGCTGTTGACCGCGTAGGTGACGACGGCGTTGAGCAGCCAGTAGCTGGGCACCTGGCGTGCGTTCGACGCGTTGCTGAAGACACGGTCCATGAACTGCGCGCCACCGCCGGCCGTGACGCCGTGCGGCAGGTCCACCGTGGTCCAGATCGAAATGGTGTGGCTCGGGACCATCGCGAGGCTGTTGTCGAGCTCGTCCGGATTGTTCGAGCGCTCGATGGCGCTCCGCATGTGCGCGTAGTTGGCCAGTGCCGTCCACCAGCGGCGGAGCCGTCCGGAGATGCCGAACTCGACGCCCGAGACGCGCTGGCGGCCCGCGAGGACCGTCGGCGGATCTCCGGGGTTCACGCCCGGCGTCCGCGCGTTGGACTTCTCGGTCCGGAAGACGGCGGCGGTGGCCGACAGCTGCTGGCCGAGCAGATCCCACTTGGTGCCGAGCTCGTAGTTGCGCGTCTTCTCCGGCTCGAGATCGACCGTGCTCGTGTTGAGCGACAGTCCTTCGGCCGACGGGTTGAACGAGGTGCCGTAGCCCAGGTAGATGCTGCCCTCGGCGCGCGGCTTGAAGATCACGCCGCCCCGTCCGCTGACCATCGAGTCGGTGCGCGCGTAGGGCGTGCGGACGCCCGTCGTGGCGACCTGCTCGTAGTCGATGGCGAAGCGATCCCAGCGCAGCCCGCCGGTGACCTCCCAGTGGGGGCCGAAGCTGACGGTGTCGAAGGCATAGGCGGCCACCGAGTCGGCGGTGCCGCGCGTCATCGCGCCCGTCCGCGTGATGGGCCCGTCGTAGGGCGCCAGCGCATCGGGCGCATAGAGGTCGGCCTGCGGCGCGGCGGGCTCGCTCCGCGAGTAGTTCTCCGAAAGCTCGCTCGAGGAACTCGACGCCAGCGGCCACCGCATGGCCGAGCGGCCCGGTCGCTCCGCGCAGCGTGAGGTTCGTCTGGTTGGCCACGATCCGGTCGGTCATGTCCCTCGACTGGAGCTGGCGATTGAGGTCGGTGCTGGTGTTCACCGACACGAAGCGCGGCGCCGTGATCACCGAGTCGCGCACGTTACGGCCCCAGCGGGTCACGTTGCGTACGGTCATGCCGGGCCGGATGTCGTGCGAGACGTCGCCGGTGACGATGTCGGTGTCCGTCTTCTCGTAGTCGCGGGACACGAGACCGTAGAAGTTGGACTGGTCAACAGGGGGGCGCCGTTCGCGTAGGCCTCGAGCGCCGGGTTCGTGTTCGCCGGCACCCAGGGAAGGCCGTACTCCGGCAGGTTGTCCTGCGCGAGCTTGAAGTAGCTGATCGTCGCGCGCGTCCGGCCGCCGAGGCCGAGGGCGACCGAGGGCGCGATGCCCCACCGCTCGCTCGACACGTAGTCGCGGTTGGGGACGTCGGTGTCCGTCCACATGGCATTGAGCCGCACGGCCAGGCCGGGGATGGGCGAGTCCTTCACCGGCTGGTTGATGTCGATCGTGCTGCGCTGGTAGCTGGCGCTGCCGGCGCCGAACGTGGCATCGAGCACCGGCGCGTCGGTCGGCGCCTTGCTCACCTGGTTGATGGCGCCGCCCGTGGAGCCGCGTCCCGCGATGGCCGACGTGGGCCCCTTGGCCACCTCCACCTGCTCCATGTTGAAGGAGTCGCGCGAGTAGCCGCCGAAGTCGCGGACGCCGTCCACGAACATGTCGGTGCGCGCCGAGAAGCCGCGGATGCTCAACTGGTCCCCCGCGGGCACGCCACCCTCACCGGCCTGGAAGGTGATGCCGGCGACGTTGCGCAGCACGTCGCGGAGGGTCGTGGCCGCCTGCGCTTCCATGACCGCCCGGGGAATGACCGTGATGGTCTGCGGGATGTCGCGCAGCGGCTCGGTCAGCTTCGGCGAGGTGACGCCCGGCATGCGGCCGGTGACCTCGACCGACTCGCGCACGGCCGCGACGTCCACCACCAGCCGCCCGTCGGACTCGGTGCGAACGCCGAGGCTGGTGCCCTCGAGCAGGCGGTCGAGCGCCCGGCGCGGGTCCATCACGCCGGCCACGCCCGGCGACTGCATCATCGAGAGCACGTCGGGCGGGAGCGTCACGTCCAGCGCAAGACCGGTGACGGCTTCGTAGGTCCGGAGCGCTTCGTCGAGCGGCCCGGCGGGGATGTCGAACTTGAGGGCAGGCGACGACCGCTCGGCGGCGGGACGCGGGACCTGCGCGGCCGCGGGCCCGGCGGCGGCGCTCGCCGACACGACCAGGGCGCCGGTGGCGAAGAGGCGGAACAGGTGCTTGCCCGAGCGCGGCTTGCGCCGCGGGAGGTGAACAGGACGCAGGAACATCGGAGCGAACCAGAAACCTTTCTGACGCTGTGGCGGATCGAACGAACGGAACGGTGAAACGGATCTCAGGCGGCCTGGCGGAGGGTGGCCTGGCGCCGGCGGGCCCGCCAGGCGACGAAACGGCGCCACGCCAGCGCCAGACCGGTCCAGACGAGCACGACACCGCCGAGCGAGACGGCGCCCGCGATCGTCTGGCCGACGAGCCCGTAGTACTCGCCGGTGTGGGCAAAGCGGAGCCACGAACGCAGGCGGCGGCCCGCGCTCTGGTCGGCGAAGGTCTCCCAGCGGTCGACCGCCCCCGAGCGCGACACCGTGAGCGTGCCGCGACGCTGCGGCTGGCCGCCATAGCCCTCGTCGATGGTGAAGGCCCAGGCGGAGGCCGGCTCACCCGGCAGGCGCACGGTGATGGCACGCCAGGACGGCACCTGCGCCCGCGCCGTACGGTAGCCGGCGTCGAGGCCGGTAAGCGGGAGGGGCTCGGGCGTGCGGGCGGCATCCGCGCCAGCGTCTGCACCGCGTCCGCGATTGGAGCGTGGTCCGGGCCCGCGCGATTCGCCACCCTCGCGACCGCCGCCCTCGGAGGCACGCGCGCCCTCGCGCCCGGGACCACCGCCGGCGCCACGAGCAGGGCCGGCTCCTGGCGGGCCCGGCCGGCCACCTTGAGGCGGATCCTCGCCGACGACGCGATAGACGAGGGCGCTGGCCCAGGGATACGAGATGGGCACGGCGCCCGCGACAACGATGGCCAGCGGAATGGCGGACCAGATCCCGATCACGTTGTGCCAGTTGAAGTCGCGGGCCTTGGGAGCGAGGCCCGAGCGGAACCACAGGACGTTGCGCACCTGCAGGCGGGTCCAGATGCGCGGGATCCACAGGTAGATGCCGCTGATCACGATGAAGAGGAACGCGAGGTTCGACGCACCGGTGACGGCCTTGCCGATGCCGCGGCTGTCGCCGTCGAGCGCGAGCCAGCGGTGCCAGCTGGTCATCGTGCGGAAGAAGGAGCGCAGGCCGGAGGGCGGCGGCCCGATGACGGCGCCGGTATAGGGATCGACCAGCAGCGTGACGCCGCGGTCGAAGCCGACGGAGGCCGGCGCGGCGGGGTCGGCGCGGAGGGTGAGCGTGGTGGGCGCCGCCTCCGGCTTCGCTTCACGCACCTGGGCCAGCAGCGTCTCTGGCCCGAGGCGTTCGACGCCGTCCGGGGGCGGCACCGACCACGCCCGGCGATCGGCCCACTCGAGCATCTGCTTCTCGTAGGTGAGGGCCACGCCGGTGATCGACATAATGAGGACCACCACGCCGGCGAAGAGGCCGGCGACGAGGTGGCACCAGAAGAGAGCGGTACGAAACGTCGGCATTGTCGAATCGAAACTGAGACTCAATCTCAGAATGATGCGAGAAGACTAATCCGACCAAATTAGTCGGTCAAGATAAAAATGAGAATGGATCTCAACTCAGACGTCGGCGAGTCCTTCGGCGCCTGGCGCCTGGGCCAGGACGAGGCCCTGATGGCCGTCATCACCTCGGCCAACATCGCCTGCGGCTTCCACGCCGGGGATCCCGGCGTCATGCGCGAGACCGTCGCCCTCGCACGCGCGCACGGGGTCGCGCTGGGCGCCCATCCCGGTTTTCCCGACCTCGCCGGCTTCGGCCGGCGCGAGATGCGCTGCACGCCCCGCGAGGTCGAGGACGCCGTCGTCTACCAGATCGGGGCCCTCGCCGCGGTGGCGGCGGCCCAGGGGCTCCGGCTCCAGCACGTCAAGGCCCACGGCGCCCTCTACAACATGGCCTGCCGCGACGCGGAGCTCGCCGCGGCCATCGCCCGGGCCACTGCGGCCGTGGATCGCTCGCTCGTGCTCTTCGGGCTGCCAGGCTCCGCGCTGCTGGCCGCCGGCGAGCAGGCGGGCCTCTGCGTCGCTGCCGAGGTGTTCGCCGACCGCGCCTACAACCCCGATGGCTCGCTGGTGTCACGCGCCCGCCCGGGCAGCGTGATCACCGACGAGACAGAGGTCGTGCGCCGGGCCGTCCGGATGGCGGCCGACCACGAGGTGGAGGCCGTGGACGGCAGCCGCGTGGCGCTTGCCGGAGCCACCATGTGCGTGCACGGTGACACCGAAGGTGCCGCCGCACTCGCCGCGGCCATCCGCCGGGCGCTGGAGGGGCATGGCGTCGAGCTGGGCCCCCTCGGAGCGGACACCCCGACAAAAATGTAATTCCACCGACGATGCTGTACTGTGCAGTCGGGGGGCTGGGAGGCGGTACGGCGGGAAGTGGCCGGAAACAGGCCGAATTCAGCCAGATCCGAACTTGGCACGGCCCATGCTCTATAGGGGAGCGTCGCCAGTTTGTTGTCTACGGCACTGTGCCGTAGATGCTGGGGGGAGCCAAGCTGGCGGCAACTCTTGGGGCAGTTCGCGGAAACGCGGACTGCCCCATTTCTTTGTACGCCACACCGCCAGCGGCGGCGCGTCGGCGTCAGAGCGCGCCTTCTGGGTACTGCAGCGCCAGGTGGAATTCCTTCGTCAGCCCGTCCACGGTGGTGCCCTGCCGCTTCCACGCGCCGTCGGTCTCGAAGCGCAGCGACCCGATCCGGCGGCCCCACGGCGAGATGACCCGGCCGATGGCGCGCGAGTCGGCGCGGTCGGCGTGCAGCTGGTCGATCTTCTGGACGACCTCGGGCGCCACGCGGATGAAGGCGCGCAGCGCCGCCGCCGACTTGATGCTGTACTTGCGGCCGTTCCAGGCCGGCTCGAAGATGTTGGCGATCTGCTTGAAGTAGTTGACGAAGAATCGCCGGGCGTCCTCGCGGAAGTCTTCCGCCTTCCGCGCGCCGCCGAGCAGCTCGTCGTCGGCGAAGAGGCGCTTGAGCTCCTGGGCCAGCGGCGCCTGCGCCACACGCCCCTTGCCCACGCCCAGCAGCTTGATCTCGCCGTGCAGCGGTGACTCCTCGCGGTCGTTGAGCGCGCGCACCACGTCGTGGGCAGCGGCCAGCGCCTCGTCGCGGTAGAGCTGCCGGCCCGACAGGGTGACCAGGTGCGAGGCGTTCAGCCGGGTGTGCTTGGCGTTGATCGTCACGAACATCTGCACGATGTGGTCTTCGGGCAGGCGGTCGAAGATGATCGCGGGGACCGTGAAGAGCTCGTCCCCGAACCGCTCGATGTCGGCGTGCAGCGCCAGCAGGCGGTGCTGGCCGTCGATGGCCCGGAGCACGCCCTCGCGCTCGGGTACCCGGAGCCGGCCCAGGACGCTGCCCTGGTCCACGGGATCGAAGTGGAGCTTCTCGTCGGCCGAGATGATGACGGCGCCCGGAATCGAGGGCAGGTCCCGCGCCTGCCGGCACTGCTCGTAATAGAGCACGAGCTCCTCGATCTTCCGGCGGATGATCTGCCGCTGGTAGGCCTTCTCGTTGGCCGCGATCCGCCTTTCCAGCAGGTCCCAGTTGATTTTCGACTGCGGCGCGCGCTTCCCGCCCCTGACGCCGGCGGACTGATCCACGTAGCTGAGCACCTCGAAACGGACCAGCTTGTCGATGTCGCTGGCCGTCAGGGAGGCTTGGTAGAATTGCACGCCAAACTGCTGCATCCGGATTGCGGCGACGCTAATCATAGGAAGTGGCTCAGAAGGCGGTTGGGATTCTACCCCCTGCGCCCCGCATGCTCAACGCTTTTCCCTGTTTACCCTATTCGATTGATACGTAAGGAATTGCACAAAATGTCGACCCGACCGTTCGCGAGGCTCGTCCGTATGGTGGCCGGGGTGGGGATGGCGATGGCGCTGTCGGGCGCCATGCCGGCGGCCGATCAGGCCAGGAGCTCCGGGCAGGCATCGGCGGCAGGCGCCCAGACTCAGGACGCCGACTTCGCCACCTTCGTCAAGGCCGCCACGACCAAGCCCGAGTTCCTGTCCCCCCTGGTGGACCACCTGCCGCGAAAGGCGGGCGTGCCGACGCCGAAGGACATCCTCGGCTACCACATCGGGACCGAGTAGAAGCTGACCTACACGGCCGACAAGTACCGCCTCTTCCGCGAGCTGGAGAAGGCGCTGCCGGGCCGGGTCAAGACGATCACCATCGGCACCACCGAAGAGGGACGCGACATCCTCGTGGCCTTCATCAGCTCCGAAGCCAACATCAAGAACCTCGACACCAACCGGCAGAACCTGAAGCGCCTGGCCGACCCGCGCGGGTTGAGCGAGGCGGAGGCCGCGCGCCTCATCGCCGCAACCAAGCCGCACTACCACATCACCGCCGGGCTGCACTCGGCCGAGACCAACCCGCCCGAGAGCGTGATGGAGCTGGGCTATCGCCTCGCCGTCAGCGAGGAGCCCTACATCCAGCGCATCCGCGACAACGTCATCGTCAGCATCGCCCCGTCCACCGACGTGGACGGCCGCGATCGGTACGTGGACTGGTACTACGCGTACAAGGTGGACGAACCCTACGATGGCGGCGAGAACTACGGCGGGCCGCCCTACTGGGGCAAGTACGTCTTCCACGACAACAACCGCGACATCAACTACGGCGTGGACTCGCTGCGCGCGCACCTCACCTATTACCTGCAGTGGGTGCCACCCATCTGGCACGACGTCCACGAGGCGCAGACGCTCCTGTACACCTTCAGCGGCCAGCCGCCGCAGAACGCCAACCTCGACCCGATGCTCTACACGGAGCTGCCCTTCTTCGCCACCTACGAGGTCAACAAGCTGACCAACTACGGGATGCCGGGCGTGTGGCACTTCGGCTTCGTGGACATGTGGTCGCCAGGTACTCGGCTTCGCCGCCGCGAACCACAACGGGATGCTGCGGATGTCGGGTCTTCAACCAGGGCGGCGCCAACACCAGAAGGCGCGGCTGCAGGGCTCGCAGACCACCCGGCAGTGGTACCGGCCCAACCCCGCGCCGGCGGGCGAGGTGGACTGGTCCATCCGCAACTCGATCAACTACGCCGAAACGGCGCTGCTCACTGCGCTCGAGCTCACGTCGGAGTTCCCCTCCATGGTGGTGGAGAACTTCTACAAGAAGTCGGCGAACGGCGTTGCTGCAGGCGTCGAGAAGGCCCCGCACGGCTTCGTCATCCCCGGCAACCAGCGCGACCAGACGCAGGTGGATCGCGTCGTCAACCTGCTCCGCCGGCAGGCCATCGAGGTGCACCGCGCGACGGGTGAGATCACCGTCAAGGAAGGCACCTTCCCCGCCGGCTCCTACGTGGTGAAGCTGAACCAGCCCTACGGCCGCCTGGCCAAGACGCTGATCGAGAAGCAGGACTACCCGGACGCCACGCTCAACACCTATGACGACAGCGCCTGGACGATGCCGCTGGCGAACAACATCGAGATCACGACCATCGCCGACAAGGCGATTCTCGATGCGCCGGCCACGCTGCTGACAGCGGACGTCGAGACCGCCGGCCGCATCACGGGCACCGGCGGCAGCGTGCTCGCCGTCCGCCACAACGGGTCGCTGAATCTCGTCACGCTGCGCTACCGGCTGAAGGACGTGGACGTGAAGGCCGCGAAGGCGTCGTTCACGGCCGGCGACGCCGACTTCCCGGCCGGCTCCCTGCTCGTGCCCGCCTCCGACCGCGCGCGGTCCGAGATCGAGCGGCTCGGCCTGGTCGCCTCCGCGCTCCCGTCGATGCCGGAGGTGGACACCGTGAACGTGGACCTGCCGCGGATCGCCGTCTACACGACGTGGGCGAACACCGAGAAGGTGGGCTGGGTACGGCTGGCCTTCGACCGCTTCGAGGTGCCCTTCGACCTGATCCACAAGGACCACGTCCAGCCGGGCGCGAACCTCCGCGCGAAGTACGACGTCATCATCGTTCCGCACCAGACGCAGAACGGCAAGTCCGTGGTGTTCGAGCAGCCCAGGCTGTCGCGGCCGCTCCCGTACAAGAAGAACGATCGCTTCAAGTCGCTCGGCATGTATGCCGAGACCGACGACGTGCGCGGCGGCATGGGGCTGGAGGGCGTCATCGAGTTCCAGAAGTTCCTCGATGCCGGCGGCCTGGTCATGACCTTCGGCGTCTCGAGCTACTTCCCGGCGGAGTTCGGCCTCGCCCGCGGCGTCGACGCACAGCGCCCTGCGCCGGGCTGGTATGCGCCGGGGCCGTACGTGCAGAGCGAAGTGCTGGAGCCCGCGCACCCGATCTTCTACGGCTACGAGGGCAAGACGCTGCCGGTGCGCTGGGCGGACGGTCCCCTGCTCCAGGCGGGGCCGCCGCCGAATGCGCAGGCGTTCGTCGGGAGCCTGCCGGATCGGCCGAAGGTGCTCGCCCGCTACACCGGCGGGGATACCGGCGTGCTGAGCGGCCTGATGCGCGGCGCCGCGCAGCTGCGCAACCGCCCGATGATCGTGGACGCGCCGGCGGGCAAGGGGCGCGTGCTGCTCTTCGCCAACAACCCGATCTACCGCTGGCAGACCTTCGGCGAGCACGAGCTGGTGTTCAACGCCCTTCTGTTCTGGAACGACCTGCCGGCGGACACCGCCCCGACCGCGCCCACGAGCGCGCGCCCGCAGTAGGGATCGTCGGTTTCACGCCGTGGCCCGCGCCTCAGCGCGCGGCCCACGGCGCCCGGATCAGGTGCGCCGGGTCGGCCCCCGCCTTCGGCACGAACTTCTGCGTCCGCCCGTACTGGTTGTCGCCGCCGTACAGGTTCCCTGCCGAGTCCACCGAGAAGGTGTGCACCTCGAGGTAGCCGTCGGGCAGGTCGCTCGGCACCATCCACGTGTAGAGGTGCTTGCCGGAGAAGTCCATCTTCACGAAGCGCAGCGGCCGCAGGTCCGTGATCCAGAAGCTGTCGTCGTTGACGATGATGTCCAGCGGCAGCGCGAAGCCGGTGAAGGTGTGTTCGAGCTCGACCCGCTTCGGATCGGCCGTCGTCCGGAACACGTTGATGCGACCGCCCGACCGGTCCAGCGCGAAGATGCGCCCGTCCGGCCCGACGCCCAGCGCGTGCACGCCGTTGAACTGCCCGGGTTCCTTGCCGAAGCCGCCGAACTCGGCGAGGTAGTCGAGATCCTTGTCGAAGATCATGATGCGGTGGTTGTCGAGCCCGTCGGCGATGAGGATGCGGCCGTCCGGCAGGAACGCCACGTCCTGCGGGCGCGCGAAGTGGGCCGCGTCCTTCCCGGCACGTTCTTCTCACCGAGCGTCTTCAGCAGGCGTGATCCGTCGTTGGAGAACACGTAGATCTGGTGGAACGTCTCGTTGACGACCCAGACGCGGTGCTCGGGATCGTAGGGGCTGATGCGCAGGCGGTGCGGGCCGGGGCCAGGGGAGCCCTCGCACAGCCGGTCCCACTGGGTCCACCGTTCCGTGACCGCGCCGTCGGCGTTCAGCGTGTAGAGGCAGTTCTGCCACACGCGGCGATCGGTGACGTTGAGCACGTTCATCCCGATGGATCCCGCGAAGCCCAGGAAGCCCTTCGGCACGGGTGACGGCAGGCGGAACTCGCCGCGCTGCGCGACGAAGATGCGATCGGGCGACTCGGCGAACACGCCGGAGTTGCCGCCGAAGGCAAAGCCGGGCTCCGCGAACGGCTTGTGCCAGAACCGCACGATGTCGTACGGGCTCGGCCCCACCGGGCCCTCGATCGTCACCGGCGTCTGGGCCCCCATCGACGGAGGACGCACCACCAGGGCCACCAGCGCTACTGCCGCCAGGCTCGCGTATCGCATCGTGTCGTCTTCGCCATCCGCTCGGACGGACGGCGCCCCTCGCGGGGGAGACTAGCACAGCCCTCGCCAAGCGCCCCGGCACGGGACGCCGGTCAGGACGGGCGGCTCAGGTACTCCCGCATCAGCAGGGCGTTGCGGTCGTTGGCGCGAAACCAGATGTCGGCCGGGACGCCGACGACGGGGATGGCGCCCAGGATGACGTCGGTCACGACGTTGGCGAGCATCTTCGAAATGAGGGCGGCCGGCGGGCCATGCGGGCTGCGCGCCACGATCAGGAGGAGTCCGCCGCCGATCAGGTCCCCGATGCCCGGGATGAGTGTCAGCGCCGCGTCGAGGCCGACCGGCCCGATGAGGGGCAGCGTCACGGCACTGTCCATGAGCCGGGCGAGGCGCTCGATGTACAGCCCGAAGCGTCGATCGGCCTCCGGGAAGTCGATCCCGGTGGCGCGTGCGTAGGCCCCCAGCCGCGTCAGCGATCGAGCGGCCGCGCTCCCGACCGCGCGATCGATCGTGGCCGCCACACGCTCCGCGCTCCTGACGAAGAGCCAGCGCGCCAGGTAGAACCCGCCGACCGCCAGCACGACCGCCGCCACGAAGGCGACGGTCAGCCACAGCAGCAGCGAGTCGAGCATCGCTCGATTATGTCAGCGCCGGCGGGCGGTCAGGTAGACGTCCGGATCGGCAATGGTGAACTGCGTCGCGCGCGGTCCCGATCGGGCGAACGCGATGCGCACGGCCGGAGCGCCGGACGGGAAGAACACCAGGCCGCCCGTGTGGAACAGGAAGCGGCTCGTCTCCTCGGGGCGGGACAGCGCCAGCTGGTCGTTGCGCACGTCCACGATGAAGCGGTCGGCGGCTCCCGGTCCGTAGGCGTACTCACCCACGACGGCATCGCGGTCCGCGGCCTCGAGCGGCTGTGTCGGCGAGCGCCGGTCGGCGTCGCCGAGCGATTCCAGGTAGGTGACGACCGCCGCGGCGCTCTCCCGGCCCGCGCGGGCGTGCGCCAGCAGGGTGATGCCGTGCGGGCCGTGCGTGCGCTGGATGCCGGGGCTGGCCGACACGAACGCCTTCACCACGTCGAGCTGCCCGAGCATGGCCGCCGAGAAAATCGACGGCCGAGCCCCGTGCGCGAGCAGCAGCTCGGCAATCTCGCGGCGGCCGGTGTGCGAGGCGGCGCCGAGCGCCGACTCCCAATCACCGAAGCCCCAGTCGATCGCGGCGTTGGCCAGCGCGGGCTGCCGTTCGACGAGATCCCGAACGCGGGCGAGGTCGCGGTGCGACGCGCCGACGACCTCCTGCACGGCCGCCGGATTCTGGCGCGGCAGCCAGTCGGGCGGGCCCTCGGCCTCACCTGCCGCGGCCTGCGCGGACAGTGGCACGCGAGGAATGAGTGGAGCCCCCGAGACGATCGCCATCCCGGCCAGGAAACGCCGGCGGTTGCTTCGGTCCATGTCGTACCTCCGGGGCGAAGTCTGCGCGGATCCGGGCCCCGAAGGAAGCCAGGGTTCCGCGCGCGACGTGTCAGGACGCAACTCGCTGACGCCGCTGGCCTTAGCGAGTGAAGCGAGGAGCGTCGGGGTCCCGATCGATCACGTGCTGCCGGACGGCCAGGGCCAGCCGGTCCGCCGCCACGTCCTGGATGTCCCCCAGCGCGCCGGCGGGACGAACCACGCGTGTCACCCACCGATGCGTCCCATCGTCGAGGCGGATGAGGTGCACGACGAGCCGGACGCCCGCGTCGTCGGTCTGAACCTGTCCGAGGACGAGGTAGCCGGCGCCGGTTTCGCGCGCGATGGCGTCGGGATCGCGCTCCGCTCGCGGGCGCCGCACCGTCGGCGTGTTCCCCACGACGCCCACCTGCCCCGGCCCGAGCGCGGTGAGGCGTTCGACCATGACGTCGGCCGCGGTGAGCGCGAGCGTGTCGAAGGCGGCGTCACCGGTTTCGTTGTCGAACACCGCGACGGCAACGACCGGCCGGGGTCCGTGATGCGCGCCGCCACCGTCCAGACCAGCGCGACGAGTCCGAGGGCCGTCAGGCCGGCAACCGGCCACCATCGGCGGCTGCGTGAGGGCGGCAGGACGGCGGCCGCCCCTTCCGCCGCTGTGCCCGGCATGTCCGGAGTCGTCGCGGCAGGGGGCGCCGCGTCGGTGCGATCCACGGCCTGGACCGGGGCCACGAAGCGATAGCCGCGCCGCGGCAGGGTTTCCACGAAGCGGGGGTTCTCCGCCGTGTCTCCCAGCGCCGCGCGCACCTGGCCGATGCAGTACGCCAGGCCGCGATCGAAGTCCACGTGCGTGTCGGTGCCCCAGAGATGCGCCTTGAGCGCGTCGCGGCTGATCACCTCGCCGGGGTGGGCCAGCAGCAGCGCGAGCGCACGCGCGGGTTGGGGCTCGAGGCGGACCAACCGCCCCTGCCTGCGCAGTTCGCCGGCATCCGCGTCGAACTCGAAGACCCCGAAGCGCCAGGTCACGGTGCGTCCTCCCGCCTACTTCACCACCAGCAGGCGGTAGTTGGCCGGGTGCAGGAACTGGATCCCGTCCTCGGTCAGCATCGCGTCGTCTTCGATGGGAATCCGGAGCTTCGCACCGTTCCACTCGGCGATCGGGCTGTAGGCGAAGTACTCGAACGAGAAGATGTGCTGCGTCCGGAGCACGAAGGTGGACTGCAGCGGCTGCCACGTGGTCAGCGAGGCGCCGATGCCGTGTCCGGTGTTGCCGACCGGATGGAAGCCGTAGACGACGTCCGTCTTGTCGTCCCGATTGGGCCGGTTGAACTCGATGACGCCGTATCCGGCTTCGCGGAGCGCGGTGTCCATGCGCGTCATCGTCTCGTCGGCACGGACACCGGGCTTGATGGCGCGCTTGAGGACATCCCGCACGGCGAGGGCCTTGTCGAACGCGGCCTGGATGCTGGCGGGCGGCACGCGCTCCCCCGGTTTCAGCACGTAGGCGACGCGCTTGACGTCGGTGCCGAAGTTCATGAGCTGGACGCCCCAGTCGATCATCATCACGTCGCCCGGCTGGATCACCCGGTTCGTGGACGTTGCGACGATGCCCTCGGGCCCGGTGACGTAGATGGACGGCATGTCGAACTCGGAGCCCAGGCCGCGCTCGAGCAGCCGGTCCTGCAGCCACCACGCCACGTCCTCGAGCGTCGTCTGCCCGACGGTGATCACCTCGTTGGACAGCGCGCGTTCGGCGAGCTGCACGGCCAGGCCCGCGGCTTCGCCGAACGCCACCACTTCGGCGGCGACGCGGCGCGCGCGGAAGTCCGACACGAGGCGCTCGGCGCTGACCAGCCGCCCCGCATAGGGTTCGCCCAGCGTCTTCTTCAGGTGGGCGAGCATCGTCACCGACAGGCCGTCGGCGGGACCGATCTCGTCGGACATGTTGATGCCGATGCGCTGCGGGTCCCGCGCGCGCACGACCTCGGCCAGGGTCGAGGCCGGCGCGAAGCGGTCGTACGCACCGGTCTGCTCGATGAGGTAACCGCTCGGCCCGAGCGCCAGGCGCTCGATGCGATCCGCTCCCCGATCGATGAAGACGTAGTAGCCGATGCCGCTGACGTAGCCGCGCCCGAGGTCGCGCCAGAGCGGATCGTAGTGGTTCTCCTTCACGGCGACGATCCAGAGGTCGATGCCGTGGTCGCGCATCGCGCGCGGGAGCACCTGCTCGAACTTGTCGAGACGAATCTGCCGCTCCATCTCCCAGCGGCGGCGCGCCTCCTGCGCGAACGCGGGCGGGGCGAGGAGGGCGGCGACGAGCAGCGCGGCGAGGGCGGGACGCAGCATCGCCGCATTCTACCGCCGCCTCGCGGGCCGCACGCGTTACGGGGCTACTTCAGCACGGGCGCCAGGAACCCGAGCGGGCGCGGCAGCGCACGGCGTGTCATCCAGGCGTTCTTGACGTGGACCAGCTTGTAGAGGAGGGCGCACAGCATGAGCGCCACCACCACGGCCAGCTCGTACGGCATCGTGCGGCGCAGCGGGATCGTGGCCGATCCGTACACCATCTCGACGTGAATCCAGTAGACGAACAGCGACGAGCGCCCCAGCGTCACGATCGGCTCCCACGACACGGCGGTCACCCACGCCAGGGGAATCGTCGCAGCCACGAGCCCGAGCCGGATGAAGAAGAACGCCGGCGACGTGCTCCAGAACTCCGTGTCGGCGTAGATGGGCGGCAGGTACGACAGCGCGATGCTCGCGCCCACGGCCCCCAGCGCCACTACCGCCAGGGTCGCGTGCAGCCGGCGCTCGAGCACCGGGGTACGCGCGGCGTCCACGAGCTCGCCCAGCAGCGCGCCCGCGGTGAGGAAGCCCGCCCACGGAAAGAGCGAGAACGAGGTTCGGCCCGGAATCGAGCGGACGTAGGCGCCAAGCCATTCGGGCAGCCCGTCCACCCACACCCAGTCGCGCACCAGCGGGTTGAGCATGGCGAAGAGCCCGGTCGCGATCGCGTAGACGGCGATGCGGCCGCTGCGAGCGGGCACCACCCGCCAGATGGCTGCCGCGCCGACCATCGCGAGCCCCATGACGTTGAGGATGTCCACCTTGAGGAAGTTGCGCCAGGGGCCCCAGCCGAGGAGCTGCGACTGCGCGCGGAAGAGGAAGGCGAGGCCGAACACCTGCCAGCCGCGCCGCAGGATGGAACGTCCGGCGTCGGTGCGGCCAATCGTTCGGCTGCGACTCTCGGCAGCCATCGTGAGGGCGACACCGGCGAGGAACAGGAACATGGGCGCCGCCAGCCCGTTGATGAAGACGGCGGTGAAGTAGCGGTCGTCGGCGCGGTCCGCCTCGCGCGTGAACGCGTCGGTGACGTGCGCCAGGACCATGATCGCGACGGCCAGGCCCCGGGCCGCGTCGAGGTAGGTCTTCCTCCGGGTCAGGGGGTGACCTCGAACGACGTCGTGAACGCGATGTCCTGCCGGAGGCTCTGCCACACCGAACAGTACTTCTCGCGCGACAGCTCGATGGCACGGGACACCGCAGCCTCCGGCACCGCGCCGGTGAGCCGGAAGCGCAGTTCCACGGCGACGAAGCGCCGGGGCGGCGACGGCGCGCGCTCGACGGCCAGTTCCGCCGTGAGGCCGCTCAGCGCGTGCCGCCCCTTGACGACGATGTCCACGACGTCGATGGCCATGCAGCCGGCCAGCGCGACGGCCAGCGCGTGAATGGGCGAGGGCCCGGCCTGGCCGCGGCTGTCGATGACGAGTGAGTGCGAGCCGGACCGGGCGTCGAACTCGAGCGCCCTGGTCCAGGTGAGGGTGGCGGTGGTGTCGGGGTTGGTCATGGACGGCCTCCACACGTTACCGGCTCCCCCGCGGCGGTTGCAACGGCGGGGACGACAGTGCTAAGCAACTAGCAGACTCATGCCGGCCTCGGACGCGCTCTCCCGCCGCGAACGCCAGATCATGGACGTGCTGTACGCGCGCGGATCCGCCACGGCCTCCGACGTCCTCGACGCGCTGCCCGATCCGCCGAGCTACTCGGCCGTCCGTGCGCTCCTGCGGATTCTGGAAGAGAAGGGGCACGCACGCCACGAGCAGCAGGGGCCGCGCTACGTGTACTTCCCGCAGGTGCCGCGCGACCGCGCGCGACGGTCGGCGCTCAAGCGCCTGGTGGCGACCTTCTTCGAGGGGTCGGCGGCCCAGGCCGCGGCCGCCCTGATTGGATCCGAGCCCCTGTCACGCGACGAACTGGCGCGGCTCTCCGACGCCATCGAGCGCGCGAAGCGAGGCGACCGGTGAGCGCCGACCTGGCCGTCCGCGTCGCCGTCCTGCTGGCGGCCGGCGCCATCACCGGCCGGATGCTCCGCCCGGCCGCGGCGGCCACGCGCCACGCGCTTCGCCGCTACGTGGTCGTGGCGGCGCTCGTGCTGCCACTCGCCGGCTGGGTCGTGCCCGCGTGGCCCTTCGGGTTCGCGGTATCCGCGGCCCCGGCCTGGCCGACGCCTCCGCCGGCGGCTTCGCGCCTGCACGCGAGGCCAGTTCACTCATCGCCTGGACACCCACGGCCGCGGCGTGGGCGCGCGTGGCGGCGGCCTGGCCCATCGTCTGGCTGTCCGGCGTGCTGCTGGTGGTCGTGTATTTTGCGGGCGGCCACCTCCGTCTCTGGCGCATCCGCCGCGCGTCGGTGCCGGCGCCCGTGGAGTGGCAGACCGCAGCCGCACGGGCCGCGCGCGCGGTCGGGCTCGACACCGTTCCCCACTCGTCCGCATGACCGACGAGGTGGCCGGCCCGCTCGTCACCGGCCTCGGACGGCCGGCCGTGCTCGTCCCGCCGGCGTGCGCCGACTGGAGCGACGCCTGCCGCCAGGCGACCCTGCTGCACGAGCTGTCGCACGTCAGGCGCCGCGACATCCACGCACAGCTACTGGCACAGCTGCTCTGTGCGCTGCACTGGTTCGACCCGCTGGCGTGGCTGACGGCTCGCGCCCTCCGCGTGGACCGCGAGCTGGCCTGCGACGATCAGGTGCTCTGCTGCGGAGTACAACCGCTCGAGTACGCGCGTGAGCTCGTCGCCATGGCCGCGAGCATCCTGGATCGGCAGGCGCCTGCGGCCGCGGCCGCCAATGGCCGGCCACCTGGACATGACGAGCCGGGTGGCATCGCTGCTGACCGTCCGCCCGCGGCGCACCGGGCGGCTCGCGCGCCTTGCGCTGCCGGCGATGGTCGTTGGCGCTGGGGTCGCCGTGGCCGGCGCCGACGCGGGCGGCGCCCGGGTGCGTCCACGAGCCGTGTCCTCCGCCGTAGCGGGGATGCCCGGCTGGTACGCGGCCGCCAACCGCGACGGCGGCGCGAGCACCGGCGCGATGACCGAGGCCGCGGATGCCGACTCGCCGAAGCAGCGCGAACGCGCGACGTTCCGGGCTGGCCATCACGCCCGGGACGCGGTGATCCCGGCGCTCGTGCGGGCGCTTGGCGATCCGGCCAGCGGCGTCCGCGGAAGGCCGCGGCCGGCCTCGCCAGGCGCCGCCATCCCGACATCGTCCCCGCGCTGGTCGAGGCGGCGGATGATCCGGTGCCCGGCGTGCGCGAGAAGGCGCTGGTCGCCCTGGCCTTCTCGGGCGACGCACGCGCCGACGCCGTCATCGACGGCGCCCTGCGCGACCCCGATCCCGGCGTACGGGACAAGGCGCGCACGCTGGCCCGGCTGCGCTGACGGCGCGGCGGTATCATCCCGCCCATGGCCCGCTCCACTCGACGCGGTCGCCGCCGCTTCCTCGCGCAGTTCCCCTGCGCGGTGGCTGCCGGCCTTGCCGCCCCTTCTCTTGCAGCCGACGACGACGCGAACAGCCGTACCGCCGGGGGCCCCGCGGACGCGATCACCACCGACATGCTCGCCTCGGCCCAGACCGTGGCCGGGGTTGCGCTGCCCGTGCAGGAACTCGAGCAGGCACGCGTGCTCGTCGAGCGCAACCGCGCGAACATCGACCTCCTGCGCGAGGTTGCCGTGCCATCCACGACGGAACCCGCCTTCGCGTTCCTCCCGCCACGGCCGCCGGGCGCTGACGCGGGGCGTGCGGCGGCCCCGGCGCTCCAGGCTGTCACGACTGCCGCGGTGCGTCCCCCGCGCCTCGAGGAGCTGGCGTTCGCGCCCGTCGAGCGGCTGGCCGCGCTCGTGAAGGCGCGCCGCGTGTCGAGTGTGGAGCTCACCGGCATGTACCTGGACCGGTTGAGCCGGGCCGACCGGACCCTCCACTGCGTGGTGACGCTGACCGACGCGCTCGCGCGCGACCAGGCGGCCGCCGCGGATCGCGACATCGCCGAGGGGCGCTACCGCGGGCCGCTGCACGGGCTTCCCTACGGCATCAAGGATCTCTTCGCCACGAAGGACATCCCGACGACGTGGGGTGCGCAGCCCTATCGGACGCAGGTCTTCGACTACGACGCGACGGTCGTCACGCGGCTCCGCGACGCGGGTGCGGTGCTGGTGGCGAAGCTGACGAGCGGCGAGCTGGCCGTCGGCGACCTGTGTTTCGGTGGCCGGACGCGGAACCCGTGGAGACCGGACCAGGGGTCGAGCGGCTCGTCGGCAGGCCCGGCGTCGGCCACCGCGGCGGGGCTGGTGGCCTTTGCCATCGGCACCGAGACGGGCGGGTCGATCATCTCGCCCTGCGCCACGTGCGGCGTGGTGGGCCTGCGACCCACCTACGGCCGCGTGCCGCGGACCGGGTGCATGACGCTGCGCTGGACGCTCGACAAGGTGGGACCGATCGCACGCGGCGTGCGCGACGCCGCCCTGGTGCTGCAGGCCATCGCCGGCCCCGACGGGGCGGACCGCACGGTGCCCGACCTGCCGCTGACATGGGACGGCGGCGATCGGTTGAGCGGTATGCGGGTGGGCGTGGTGGCCCGGGAGCTGGACGACCTCCCGGCGGATGCGACCGAGGACGAGCGCGCGTCCTGGCCCGCGCGCCAGGCCCGGCTCCGCGCGGCCATCGACGTCGTGCGCGGGCTGGGCGCCTCGATCGTCCCGATGGCGCTGCCCGCCCTCCCGGCATCGGCCGTCTACGCCATCCTGAACGCCGAGGCCGGCGCGATGTTCGACGAGCTGGTGCGCGGGGGTGGCATCAACCAGCTCGCGGACACGGGCCCCAACGGCCGCGCAAACCAGTTGCGGGCGGCGCGCTTCATCCCGGCCGTCGAGTACATCCGCGCACAGCGCGTGCGCACGCTGCTCGCGGCGGAGGTGGACGCGCTGTTCGGCCAGGTGGACGTCTTCCTGGCGCCGTCGAGCAGCGCCAGCGTGACGATCACGAACCTGACGGGCCATCCCGCGGCCGTCGTGCCGGCGGGCCTCGCCGGGGGACTCCCGGTGGGGCTGATGGTGACGGGCCCGCTCTGGCGCGAAGACCAGGTGCTGCGGACCGCGGCGGGATTCGAGTCCGCGACCACATGGCACACGGAGCACCCGCCGACGGGATAGGACGCGTTCGCGCGTCTACTCGGCGCGGACCACGGTGCGGATGCTGCGGTGGTCGCGCACGAGCTCCGCGGGCAGCAGCTTCGACAGGTAGAGCTTCGACTCGCCGTTCTCGATCGGGTTGCGCTCGAACTTCACCACGTTGAACTGCAGCTGGCAGAGCACGGCGCGCATGTCGTAGAAGCGGTTCTTCGTCTTGACGACGATTTCCTCGAAGCCGCTGGCGATGGCCCAGGCCTCGGACTCCTCCGTCAGCGCCCGGAAGTGTCCCTGGCCGCGCCAGTCGCGCCGCGTGCCGCCGATCCACGAGTAGAGGACCTTGCGCCCTTCGAACGCGATGTGGCCGTCGAGGCGCTCCACGAGGTCGTGCAGCTTGCCGACCGGCTCGTCCGGCTTGAGCTCGTGGACGATCTTGTGCGACACCGGCACCAGCATGCCGGGGTCGTCCGGCAGCGGCGCTTCGGCCATGAGGATGAGGGAGGTCCGGTCGCACAGCCGGTCCGCGATCTCGGCCGCCGTCTTGCGGCGCGGGAACTCCCCGAAAGTACCCTCGATGTACTGGATCCGAGGGCTCCGCTCTCGAGCGGTATGCTTGATCAGGTACTCCACGCCGACTCCAGATCGCCGATTATAGCGGCCTCAGGCCAGCGCGGAGATCTGGACGTCCAGCCACCGCCGCTCCGGCAGCGTCCCGGCCAGCGCCCGCGCGGCGCGGAAGGCGGCGAGCGCCCGGCCCCGCTCCCCCGCGTCCCGCCACAGCGCGCCCTGCACGGCCGGGAGCCAGTGGAGGCCGGCGAGCCGGGCGTCCGAGGTTACCGGGTCGAGCGCGGCGAGCCCCGCCAGCGGCCCCTCCACGTGCGCGAGGGCGATGGACCGGTTGACCGCCACGACCGGCGAGCCGGTCAGCGCCAGCAGGTCGTCGTACAGGGACAGGATGGCGGGCCAGTCGGTGGCCTCCCACGACGGGGCCGTAACGTGACAGGCCGCAATGCCCGCCTCGAGGTGATAAGCCGAGACGACCTCCCCCGACGCCGCGCGGTCCAGCGCCCGCAATCCCTCGGCCGCGAGGGCGCCATCCCAGCGCGAGCGGTCCTGCGCGTCCAGCAGGAACGGCACGCCGTCCTCGCCCACGCGCGCGTCGAAGCGGGCGGCGTGGAGCAGCATGAGCGACAGCAGGGCCCACGACGCCGGCGTACCGGTGTCCGGGTGCGCCGCCAGCAGACGGCCCAGCCGCAGCGCCTCGCCGGCGACATCCCGCCGCACGAGCTGGTCGCCGGCGGTCGCCGCGTAGCCCTCGTTGAAGAGCAGGTAGACCGACGCCTGCATCGAGGCGAGCCGATCGGTGAGGGCCGCGCCGGCAGGCACGCCGAACGCCGCGTCGATCTCGCGAAGCTGGCGCTTGGCGCGGACCAGGCGCTGCGCGACGGTCGTGGCCGAGGCCAGACCCGCCCGCGCGATCTCGGCGACGCTGAATCCGCCGACGAGCCTGAGCGTGAGCGCGACCCGTGCGTCGGCGGTCAGCGCGGGGTGGCACGTCAGGCTCATCAACCCGAGCTGGTCGTCAGAGAGCGGCTCGGTTTCGCCGCGCAGCCGGGCATCTCCGTCGGCCCCCGCCACGGGTGGCGCCACCGGCAGGCGCGCGGCCCGGGCGCCAACCATCCGGCCATGCCGCAGCCGGTCGCGCGCGCGGTTCCTCGCCACCTGGAAGAGCCACGCCTCCGGCCGGTCCGGCACGCCGCGAAACGGCCATGTCTGCAGGGCGGCAACCAAGGCGTCCTGCACGGCGTCCTCGGCCAGGGCCACGTGGCGCGCGCCGAGCACGCGCGTCAGCGTGGCAACCAGCTGGCCGCTCTGGCGCCGGAACAGGTGCTCGACGAGCTGCGCCGCGCCATCCCCGTCGGTCCGGACGCCGGAGGCCGTCACGGCGCGCCGGTGGGTTCGACCTCGCGAATCTCGATCGTGCCGAAGTCGAGGTGGGGACAATCGCCGCACAGCGCGACGGCCTCGTCGTAGCTCGCCGCTTCGATCACGAAGAGCCCCCCGATCACCTCGCGGGCCTCGGCGAAGGGGCCGTCGGTCACGGTCGGCGCGCCGGGGCGGCCGCGCAGGACCCGGCCTTCGCCGTCGCGGAGCTTGTGGCCATCGACGGCGCGGCCCCCCTGGCTCACCTTCTCGCGCCAGGCGACGTAGCGCTGGATGATGGCCTGGATCTCCTCCGGGCTGATGTCGGACGGGAAGGCACCGCGGTCGTGCAGCAACAGGACGTACTGGGGCATGCTTCCTCCTTTGCCCCCATGACGAACGGGACGGTCCGGAATCGACCGGGGCTCAGTACTCCATCCCGATCACGCGGCCCTCGTCGTCGACGTCGAGGTGGTGGGCCTGCGGCGTCTTCCCCAGGCCGGGCATGAGCATCATCGCGCCGGCAATGGCGACCACGAAACCGGCGCCGGCAGACAGGGTCGCATCGCTGATGGTGAGCGTCCACCCGTCCGGTGCCCCCATCACCTTCGGATCGTCCGTGAAGGAATACTGCGTCTTGGCGATGCAGACCGGCAGCCGGTCGCCCCAGCGCGGCGAAGCGTTCCAGCCGCTGGCGCGCCGCCGGCTTGAACGCCACTGCCGCCGCACCGTAGACCTGCGTGGCGACGGTCCGGATCTTCTCCATCAGCGGCACCTCGGGTCCGTAGATGGGAGACACCGCGGCAGGGTCGCTGGTGGCGGCGGCGGCCACCACCCGGTCCGCCAGGTCGGTCATGCCCGGCCCGCCCTTCAGGTAGCCCTCCGACAACGCGGCCTCCGCGCCCAGTGCGCGGCAGTGCGCCAGGACCGCATCGAGGTCGCTGTCGGTATCGGCGGCGAACCGGTTCAGCGCGATGACGGCGGGGACACCCCAGCGCCGCAGGTTGGCCAGGTGGCGCTCGAGGTTCGGGAAGCCGGCCGAGACGGGTCCCTGCGGGTCGCCGCCCTGGGCGCGCAGGGCCTTCAGCGTGACGATCACGACGGCCGCGGACGGCACGTGGCCGCACATGGGCATCACCAGGTCGAAGAACTTCTCCGCCCCGAGGTCCGCCGCGAACCCCGTCTCGTTGACCACGTAGTCGGCCAGGTGCAGGCCCAGGCGCTGGGCGAGCACGCTGCTGGTGCCGTGCGCGATGTTGGCGAACGGGCCGCCATGGACGATCGCCGGCACGCCCTCGGTGGTCTGGACCAGGTTGGGCATGATGGCGTCGTTCAGCAGCACCATCAGGGGACCGACGGCCTTGAGGTCGGCGGCCGTGACGGGCCGGCCCTCGGTGTTGAAGGCGACGACGATCTCGCCGAGGCGGCGCCGGAGGTCGGCCCGGCTCTGCGACAGGGCCAGGATGGCCATGATCTCGGAGGCCGCCGTGATGACGAAGCCCGTCTCGCGCGCGGGCCCCGCGTCGCGCCCGCCGAGGCCGGTCACCAGCCGCCGCAGCGCGCGATCGTTCATGTCCATCGCCCGCGGCCACAGGATTTCGCGCGGGTCGATCCCGAGCGCGTTGCCGAAGTGCAGGTGCGCGTCGAGCAGGGCGGCCAGCAGGTTGTGCGCGGAGGTGATGGCGTGGAAGTCGCCGGTGAAGTGCAGGTTGATCGTGTCCACCGGGAACAGCGATGCGCGGCCGCCCCCGGTGGCGCCGCCCTTCTGTCCGAAGACGGGGCCGAGGGACGGCTCGCGCAGGGCGGCCACGGCCGAGTGGCCGCGGGCCGCAAGGCCCTGGGCCAGCCCGATGGTGTTCACGGTCTTGCCCTCGCCACTGGTCGTGGGCGTGATGGCGGTGACGAGGATGAGCTTCCCGCGCCGGGTGGGGAACCGCTCCAGCGCGTCGAGGCGGATCTTGGCCGTGTGGCGGCCGAACGGCTCGATCAGGTCGTCGGTCAGGCCGAGCGCTGCCGCCACCTCGCTCATGGGTTTGATGGACATCAACCGGGGATTCTATGCGATGCCCCGGGTGCGACGCGGGGGCCGCGCCACGCGTCCTAGGAGTAGGGATGGCCTCCACCTTCGAATTGCGGACGCGCCTGTTCATCGCGCGCGATCTCCACACCACCTTCGCCTTCTTCGCCGACGCCGGCAACCTGCAGCGGATCACGCCGCCGTGGCTGGACTTCGCCATCCTCACGCCCCAGCCCATCGCGATGCACGCCGGTGCGCGCATCGACTACCGGATTCGGCTCCACGGCGTCCCCGTGCGCTGGCGGACGGCCTATCGCGGACCGGGATCCGCCGCACCGGTTCGTGGATCGCCAGATCCGGGGCCCGCACTGACTGGCATCACACGCACACGTTCACGCCCGAGGGCGAGGGGACGCTGGTGGCCGACACCGTGCGCCATCGCCCCATCGGGGCGCCCTCGTCCATCGCCTCTTCGTGACAGCGGGATCCGGAACGCATCTTCCGGTTCCGGCAGGAGGAGATCCTCCGCGTGTTCGGCGTCGCCGCACGCGAGCCGCTCCGGTGGAAATCGCGCGCCTGCCACGCTGATCCTCGCCTCGGCGGTGTCCTCGCAGCGCCGCGGCAACGTATAATCCACGCGCCGCGAGGACGCATTCATGACACTGGGGATTCCGCGAGAGTGCCGGGCGGGTGAACGGCGCGTGGCCGCGACACCGGAGAACGTGGCGCGGCTCATCAAGCTCGGCTTCACGGTCCGCGTCGAGTCGCAGGCCGGGGCCCTGGCCTCGTTCGGCGACGACGACTACAGGCCGCCGGCGCGGAGATCGTCGCCGACACGCGCGCCCTGTGGGCCGACGCGGACATCGTCCTGAAGGTGCAGCCCTCGACGCGCATCCCGCGCTGGGCGTGCACGAGACCGACCTGCTGCGCGAGGGGGCACGATTGTCGCTTCTCTGGCCCGGCAAGAACACGGCCTCTCATCGAGCGGCTCGCGGCACGCAAGGCGACCGCGATCGCGATGGACCAGGTGCCCGGATCACCCGCGCCCAGAAGATGGACGCGCTGTCGTCGATGGCCAACATCGCTGGCTACCGCGCGGTCGTCGAGGCGGCGAGCTTCTACGGGCGCTTCTTCACCGGCCAGATGACCGCGGCCGGGCGTGCCGCCGGCCAAGGTGCTGGTCATCGGCGCCGGCGTCGCCGGGCTGGCGGCCATCGGTGCCGCGCGCGGGCTGGGCGCCATCGTCCGCGCGTTCGACACGCGGCCGACCGTCAAGGAACAGGTCAAGAGCATGGGCGCCGAGTTCATCGAGCTCGACGTCAAGGAAGACGGTGAGGGCGCCGGCGGCTACGCGAAGGGATGAGCCCCGCGTTCATCGCCGCCGAGATGGCGATGTTCGCCGCCCAGGCGCGCGAGGTGGACATCATCATCACCACCGCCCTCATCCCCAATCGTCCGGCCCCCGTCCTCATCACGGAGGAGATGGTCAAGACGATGAAGAAGGGCTCGGTGATCGTGGACCTGGCCGCGGAGAACGGCGGCAACTGCGCGCTCACCGAACCGGGCACCGTCGTCGAGCGGTACGGCATCCACATCATCGGCTACATGGACCTGCCGAGCCGCCTGGCACCGACAGCCAGCTTCCTCTACGGCAACAACCTCGGCCACCTGCTGGCCGACATGGGCGGCGCCGCGCACTTCCACGTGGATCTGGCCGACGAGGTCGTCCGCGGCTCGCTCGTGCTCCACCAGGGCGAGCTGCTGTGGCCGCCGCCGAAGCGTGAGGCGCCGCCGGCGCCGCAGAAGCCGGCCGCGCGGCCCGCGGGCGTGCCGGCTCCGACCGCCCACGAGGCCAAGGCCGGCAAGCCGGCCGGCTCCGGCGCGGGGACCGTCGTCGGCCTGGCGATCGCGGCCGCGGCGTTCATCGGCCTCGGGCTCGTCGCCCCGCCGTCGTTCCTCGCGCACCTCACGGTGTTCGCGCTGGCGTGCGTCGTCGGCTGGCAGGTCGTGTGGAACGTGACGCCCGCGCTGCACACCCCGCTCATGAGCGTGACCAACGCCATCAGCGGCATCATCGTCATCGGCGGATTGCTGCAGGTGAGCGGGCCGTGGTCGAGCCCGGCCGTGCTCCTCGGCGCCGCCGCGATCCTGCTGGCCACGATCAACATCGCAGGCGGCTTCCTGGTGACCCAGCGCATGCTGAAGATGTTCAGCCGCGGATGACGCGGCCGGTCTCGAGGTGCCCCCGTGCCTGAATCACTCGTCACGATCGCCTACATCGCCGCCGGCCTGCTCTTCATCCTGAGCCTGGGCGGGCTGTCGGCCCAGGAGTCGGCCCGACGGGGCAACCTGTTCGGCATCGCCGGCATGCTGATCGCGGTGGCGGCCACCATCCTGGGCCCGCAGGTCGCCAGCTACGGCACGCTGGCGCTCATGCTCGCCATCGGCGGCGGCATCGGCGCGCTCCTCGCCGCGCGTGTCGAGATGACGGCCATGCCGCAGCTGGTCGCCATCCTCCACAGCTTCGTCGGCGCGGCCGCGGTGCTGGTCGGATTCGCGTCGGTCTACGGGCCGCCCACGGGGCTCACCGGCGTCGAGGCCCGCATCCACGAGATCGAAATCTTCATCGGCGTGTTCGTCGGCGCCGTCACGTTCACGGGATCGGTGATTGCCTTCGGCAAGCTGCAGGGGGTGATTCGCAGCAAGCCGCTGCTGCTGCCGGGGCGCCACGCGCTCAACCTCGCCATCGTGCTGGCCTGTGTCTATCTCGGCACGCAGTTCGTGGGCGTCGAGAGCGCAACCGGGCATCCGCCGGGCGGACCGCTCATCGTGTGCACGGTCCTCGCCTCCCTGATCGGCATCCACCTGGTGATGGCCATCGGGGGCGCCGACATGCCCGTCGTCGTGTCGATGCTCAACAGCTACTCGGGCTGGGCGGCGTCGGCGGCGGGCTTCATGCTCGCCAACGACCTGCTCATCATCACGGGCGCGCTCGTCGGGTCGAGCGGCGCCATCCTCAGCTACATCATGTGCCACGCGATGAACCGCTCGTTCCTGAGCGTCATCCTCGGTGGCTTCGGCGCGGAGGAAGGGGCGGCGCCCGCCGGGGGGGCGCAGCCCGCCGGCGAGGTCACCGCCATCACGGCCTCGGAAACCGCGGATCTCCTCCGCGACGCCAAGAAGGTCATCATCATCCCCGGCTACGGCATGGCCGTGGCGCAGGCCCAGTACCCGCTCTTCGAGATCACCAAGCTCCTCCGCAGCCGCGGCACCGACGTGCGCTTCGCCATTCACCCGGTGGCCGGCCGGCTGCCCGGGCACATGAACGTGCTGCTCGCCGAAGCCAAGGTGCCGTACGACATCGTGTTCGAGATGGAGGAGATCAACCACGAGTTCCCGGAGACCGACGTGGCCATCGTGATCGGCGCCAACGACATCGTGAACCCGGGCGCGCTCGACGATCCGTCGAGCCCGATCTACGGGATGCCGGTGCTCGAGGTGTGGAAGGCCAAGGTCAGCATCGTGCTCAAGCGCGGCATGGCCAGCGGGTATGCGGGCGTCGAGAACCCGCTCTTCTATCTGGACAACACGCGCATGCTGTTCGGCGACGCGAAGAAGACGGTGGACAGCCTCCTGGGCGAGCTGCGCCAGGACGGCGTCGAGTCCAAGACCGCGTAGCCGTCGCGGGGCCCGCCCGCGGCCCTCACCCCTTCGGAACGAAGGCGAGAAAGCGCTTCGGGTTCTCCTCGAGGATCCGGCGCATCGTCGCTCCGTCCACGCCAGCCTCCGCCAGCATCGGCCCGAACACCGTGACCGCCTGCGCCAGCCCGCGGCCGCCGTTGGACCGCAGGCCGCGCGCGGACGAGAAGTCCGACGACACCAGGATGCGGTCGGTGTGCCCCGCCTCGATGAGCGCCACGATCGTCGCGGCTTTCTGCGCGTCGGGTATCAGCTGGATGGTCACGCGGTCGAAGCCGACGTAGGCGCCGCGGCGCGCGATGGCCGACGCGATCTCCGCCTTCGGGTCGTCCGCAGCAGACGTGGCCGATGGCCACGTGCGCGAGCGTGGCGCCGGCGCCTTCGAGCACGTCGATCCGCCGCAGGGCGGTGTCGCGCGGGATGCCGGCCGCGGCAGGACGCGTCCCGAGGTAGGCGTTGTGCGTGAAGATGGGCAGGCCCGTCCGCGCCTGCGCGCGTCCCACCGCCTCGAACACCTTCCGCTCGTCGCCCGTCAGCACACCGCCCTGCTGCCCGATCTCGCCGAAGGCGCCAAAGCGCTCGCGCGCCGCCTCGGCCGAGAGTTCCTCGGCCAGCTGCTCGACGGACTTCGCCGCCAGGTCGGCGGGATACGAGCGCTGCATGTAGTACCCGCCGCTCGCCACGACGGGGATCCCGGACTCGGCCGCGATGCGCCGGAGCGCGGCAAGATTGCGCCCCATGTCGGCGTGCCCCCCGTCGACGATGCAGGCCAGGCCGTCGGCGCGGGCGGCCCGTGCCTCCTCGACCATGAGCGACACGTCGTCGGTGAAGTGTGAGTCCACACCCAGGGGATAGCGCATCGACAGGTGCTCGTGGAAGAGCACCGATCCGGTCAGCGCGTCGGGCCGCAGGTCCCCGCCGAGCGTCCGGATGATGGGTCCGGCGGTTCCTTGCGCCGCGGCCAGGCTGCCCGCGGCCAGTGCCGCGCCGACCCCCGCCACCCGCGCGATGGCCTGCCGCCGGTTCATGTCGCGTCTCACGGTCTGCTCGGTTCGCACGCGCCCCTCCTCGCCCGGGCGCTGGACCACCCGGGACGGCAGCCGATTATGCCCCCGTGGCACAGCCGTTCGTCCATGTCCAGATGATCCATTTCGGCGCATCTATTCCAATTTCGCTACATCTGTCTCAATTCACACGGCTTGCGGACGAGGCGTCCCCTCGTAAATCGCACGATTGTTCCTTTTCTAAACACTCGATATCGGTCCGCTCGCACCGGGTCCTGACCGCGGATCGTCCGGCAAACATCATCGCGACAGGCACTTACGGTGACGCCTCTCGATCGGACCGAATCTTGTATCGATCGGGACCGCACGCCGCGTTTCGAGCGATGACCGATCCAATCCTGCTGATGGCGCCCCGCGTAAGTGGAGACGTGTTCCGGCCTCGGGGCCGGCACTGAACCCATGGCCGTCGACGTCCTCTCGCCTGCTGCCCGCCGCGCCCGGTTGGCCCTGGTTACCCCGAAGGTGGCCCGGGTGCCGGCGCCTGCACGGCCGCAGGCCGCCGAGCCGGCCACGCCGTGGCGTGAGGGCCTGCCGACGCTCGTGGGAACGGGCCTGGTCCTGCGCGAGCTGCGGGTCGAGGACGCGCCCAATCTGGCGGGGCTGCTGACGGCCGAGAACGTGGCCAAGTTCCTCGCGCCGCCGCCGCGCACCGCCTCGGGCGTCCGCCGGTTCGTGCGCTGGACGCACCGGAAGCGTGCGGAGGGCCGCTACCTCTGCTTCGGCATCGTGCCCGCGGGCTCCGAGCACGCGGTCGGGTTCTTCCAGATCAGGTCCACCGACGGCGGCTTCGAGACGGCGGAATGGGGATTCGTACTCGGCCGGCCCTACTGGGGCTCGGGCCTCTTCGTTGAGGGCGCGCACCTGCTGCTGCGCTTCGCGTTCGACACGCTCGGCGTACGCCGGCTCGAGGCCCGCGCCGTAGCCGAGAACGGACGCGCCAACGGGGCGCTGCGCAAGCTCGGTGCGGTCGAGGAAGGCGTGCTCCGCGAGGCCATCACGATCGAGGGCCGCGAGTACGACATGACGATGTGGTCGATCCTCGGCCGGGACTGGCAGGCCCGCACGGGCAAGTCGCGCGCGTTCGCGCGCCTCAGGTCCGGCCCTGGTCCCAGACGGGTGAAGTAGCGGCCTCGCGCGCCACAGCCATCGCGACTTTGCGTGCAAGCGTCCACGCGTTGACGCGCGGATGCGGCCGCTCCGGCCGGTAAGCTAGCGGCACGATGCTCGATCCGTCCCCACCAGTCCCCGTTCTCGACGAATTCTGGACCACCCACCATGCGCCACCGGGCGCGCCGCCGCACCCGGGCGGCAGCGACCGCCCGCATGCCGGCGGCTCGGCGGACACCTTCCGCGTGCTCATGGTCGATGACGAGGAGCTGATCCGCCGGATGGCGGCGGGCATGGCACGGCGCATCAACGTGGACCTCGTGGCGGTGGGCACCGCCGATGAGGCACTGGAGGTGGCCGGCACGTCCGGCATCGACCTGCTGATCGCCGACGTGGTCCTCGGCGAGGGATCCGACGGCATCGATCTCGTCAGGCGGGTGCACCAGGCGCACCCCACCTTGTCGGTGGTCCTGATGAGCGGCTACAGCGAGTCCCACTTCGACCTCGACGGCCTGCCCGAGGGCACGCAGTTCCTGCTGAAGCCGTTCACCAGCGACTCGTTCGCACGCTGCATCGCGACCGCGCGGCAGCAGCGTCCCGGACGCTGAGCGGCCCCCGCCGGCGGCGCGCCGGCCGCGTACAATAGCCGGCATGGGACTCTTCGCGTACCGCCTGCTCGGCGCCGCCATGATGGATGCCTCGATGTACGAAGGCATCGAGGCGGACCGCCGGACGACGACGCAGGCCATGAGCGCGGTCGTGCTGGCCAGCCTGGCCGCAGGGGTGGGTGCTGGAGACTGGCTGGGCACGCGTGCGGCGACCCTGGCCGCCGTCACCGCCCTGGCGATCATCACCTGGTCCGCCTGGGCGATGCTCGTCTTCCAGATCGGCACGCGCGTCCTGCCGGACGCCGAGACGCAGGCCGATTGGGGCCAGCTCCTGCGGACGACGGGGTTTGCGTCGGCGCCGGGCCTGCTGCTCGTCTTCGGCGTGATCCCGCAGGGCCGGACGGCCATCTTCGCGGTCGTGGGCGTGTGGATGTTCGTGGCGATGGTCTTCGGCGTGAAGCACGCGCTGGACTATCGGCACGGGGCGCGCGCGCTCGGCGTCTGCGCGGCGGCCGCTCTCCTGGCCCTGTTGCTCGCCTTCGCCGCCAGTGCCCTGATGGCCCCCCGCGTCGTCTAGCCGTCGTGGGCGTGCGTCCCTGACGGTCGCGGCCGTTCCGGAGTGCGGAAAACGTAGTACAATCGTTACGTTCCCGTCACGCCCTCCGGTCCCCCGAAAGGCTGTCCGATGCGGTTCCGCCTCGCCGTCTCCCTCGCGGTCGTGCTCGCCGTCCCCGCGCCCCGGGCGTTCGCCCAGGATCCAGGGTCCCTCGAATCGCAAGCGGTCGCCGCGTCATCGGCGGAGAGCTCAGCCGATCAATCGCAGCCGGGCTCGCTGATCCTGCCACCGGCCATCGGACCGGGCCAGGTCACGTTCGGCGCGCCCACGCCGGCGAACCCGTTCACCTCCATCCGCCACGACCTCCGGAACTTCTTCTCCAGGGACACGGCCAACGTCCTGGCGATCCTCGCACCGGCCACCATTGTCGGCTTCACCTGGGACACGGCCGGCATCGAGGAATCGCAGGAGCACCTGTCCCGTCGCGTGTTCCAGCCGGGCAACGTCGCCGGCAGCTTCCTGGTCCAGACCGGCGCGGCGTTCGGCACCTGGGCGGTCGGCAAGATGAGCGGCTCGGAGCGGACCGAGGCGCTCGGCTCCGACCTGATCCGCGCACAGATCGTCTCGCAGGCCGTCGTGCAGGGTATCAAGTTCACCACGCGCCGCCAGCGGCCCGACGCCAGCAACCGACACTCGTTTCCCTCCGGCCACACGGCGAGCGCCTTCGCGACGGCCAGCGTCATCGAACGCCACTACGGCAAGAAGATCGGCCTGCCCGCCTATGCCTTCGCCACCTACGTGGGCCTGGCCCGGCTCTCGGCCAACAAGCACCACATCAGCGACGTCGTCATGGGCGCCGGCATCGGCATCGCCGCGGGGCGCACGGTGACCGTCGGCATCGGCGGCGCGAAGTTCGCCCTCGGCGTGGCTCCCACACAGGGGGGCGGCGCCGTGATGTTCACCAGGAAGTAGCCCTCCACAGCCACCGTCCGCCCGCGGATGGCGGATCCCGCGTCGCGGCCACGACGTCCGTGCTAAGGTGCGCCCGAGCCGGGTGCGCGTGCCTCGTCGCGCGGTCTCACCGGCGGTCATCATCACGCTGGCATGCGCCCGCGGCCGCGCTCGTGCGCGCGTCGCCGTTTCCGGAGGATCCATGACGAGCCGTGTCCACCCGTACTGGCTGGCCTGCCTGGCTGCCGCCGTCCTCGCGGCGACCGTGACGCCCCAGGCCAGACAGGCCGCGTCGTCCCCGTCGAAGCTCGCGCTGGTCGGCGGCATGCTGCTCGACGGCTACGAGGCCCCGCCGATCCATCACGCCGCCATCCTCATCGACGGCGACCGCATCGTGCAGGTGGGCCCGGCGGCGGAGATGACGATACCGCCCGACTACCGCGTCATCGACACGAGCGGCCGCACGATGATGCCCGGCATGATCGAGCTGCACGCGCACCTGATCCTCCTCGGCCACGGCGACTACGGACGCTGGTTCCCGTGGCTGGCGCAGCAGAAGCCCGGCATGCTCCAGCAGGTGATGGAGATTGCGGCCGGTCAGCTGCTGTCCGCGGGGATCACGTCGGCGGTCGATCTGGGCGCGCCCCTCGATGAGAGCCTGCGGGTGCGGGACCGCATCGCGAAGGGCGACGTGCCGGGCCCCCGCATGTCGATGAGCGGCCCCTGGATCACGCGCAATGGCGGCGGGATGACGGATCAGTTCGGCGGCATCACCATCGGCAGTCCCGCCGAGGCCGCGCAGGCCGTGGACAGGCTCGCCGCCGCGGGCGTGGACGTCATCAAGGCGCACTCCGGGCTGACACGCGAGGACTACCAGGCGATTGCCGACGCCGCCCACCGGCACGGCCTCCGCGTGCACGCCCACGTCTACGCCGAGACGGACGTGCGCAACGCGCTCGAGACCGGCATCGACGTGCTCACGCACGCCGGCTCGGCCGGCACGGCGCCTCCCTACAGCACCGGGCTGGTGACCGACATCGTCAATGCCGGACGGCCCGTCGTGATCACGGCCGCGCATCGCGCGTGGGTCTATCCCGACACGGCAGCGTTCCCGGAGCGCCTGCAGGACCCGCAGCTGAAGCGCGACTTCCCGCCGGCGCTGTATGCCGAGGTCCAGGACTCGTTGAAGAACTGGCGCGCGCTCGGCTACTTCGGCCGCACGGATCGCGAGATGGTGTTCCGCGAGCGCGGGGTACGGCAGTTCACCGATGCCGGCGCGGTGCTCGGCATGGGCACCGACTCGGGGACGCCGATGAACTTCCACACCGAGGCGCTGTGGCGCGAGGCCAAGGTCCACGTGGACATGGGCCTGCCCGCCATCAAGGTGATCTCCGCCCTGACGCGCATCGGCGCGAACATCCTCGGCAAGCAGCGAGACCTGGGGACCATCGAGCCAGGGAAGCTGGCCGACGTCATCGTGGTGGACGGGAACCCGCTCTACGACATCACGGCCCTGGCCCACGTGGACACCGTGGTGAAGGGCGGGCAGGTCGTGAAGAAGCCGTGAGGAGCCGCCGGGCGCGCCCGCGCTACCCGGCGATGCCCTTCCAGTTGCGCGCGAGGTGATCCGCGGTGCGCCAGGCCAGCGCCTGGATGGTGAGCGTCGGGTTGCGGGCGCCGCTGGTCCCCATGACCGATCCGCCCAGCACGCCGAGGTTCGGCACCTCGTGCGAGAACCCCCAGCGATCGACGACGTTGGTCTCGCGGTCGTCGCCCATGCGTGTGCCGCCGAATGCGTGGGTCGTCGGGCCCATCGAGCCCAGGTTGCCGCGCTGCACCTCGACGGCGCCGGCCGCGCGATACCAGTGTTCCATCCGGTCCTGGACGTAGTCGTTGATGGCGCGCTCGTTGGCCTGGTAGTCGGCCGTGATGCGCAGCACCGGCTGACCGAGCGGATCGGTCACGTCCGGGTCGAGGTCCAGGTAGTTGCTCTCGTACGGGAGCGTCGTCTTCTGCAGGTAGGCGGTGTTCACGCGGTCGGCGTGCTGCCGGATGAACGCCTTCCACGCCGATCCCCACGAGGGCGCGCGCCCGAAGGTGGACATGCTGGCCGCCGAGATCGGGCGGCGATCGGAGTAGACCCAGAGGTTGCCGCCGCCGATGAAGTCCAGGCCGCCGTGGTCGAAGTTGTCGTCCGCGAAGTCGTCCACGGCCGTGCCCTGCGCCGGGAGCCCGTACCAGGTGTTCAGGTCGAAGGGAAAGAGCGCGCTGACGCCCCCGCCCTGGGCATGGCTGAAGTAGTGGCGGCCGACCTGACCACCGTTGTTGGACAGGCCGTTGGGAAAGGCGCGGGACTTCGACAGCAGGAGCAGTCGCACGTTCTCGTAGACGTAGCCGGCGAGGAGCACGACCTTCGCGGGCTGCACGAACTCCTCGCCATCGGTGACGTATCTCACCGCCGACACGCGCCCGCCCGCATCGACGTCGAGCCCCACCACGTGCGCGCGCGTCACGACCGTGAACCGCTTGGTCTCCATCGCGCGTGGAATCGTCGTCAGGTGGGTGCTGTTCTTGGCGTCCACGTGGCACCCGCCGCGGTTGCAGAAGCCGTGATAGGCGCAGGGTGCGCGGCCCTGGAACTGGCGCGAGTTGATCTGCGCGGGCCCCGGAAAGGGTCGCCAGCCGAGGCCGCGGGCGGCCGCCGCCATCAGGTCCGTGAAGCCCGTGCCGCGGAGCGGCGGCATCGGGTAGTCGCGCTGGCGCGGCCCCTCGAACACGTTGCCGTGGGGATCGAGCCGTCCCTGGACGTTGCCCGCGCGGCCCGAGACGCCGGTCTCCCACTCGACCTTGTCGTACCAGGGCTCGAGCTCGTCGTAGCCGAAGGGCCAGTCCTCGACGGTGGAACCCGCCGGGATGCGGGAGCGTCCGTAGCGGCGGGTGGTCTCGCTCACCACCCGGAAGTCCCACGGGTTCAGCCGCCAGCTCTGCGCCCAGTAGTGCAGCATGGTGCCACCGACCGCGTTCATCATCGGGTGGCTCGACGCACGCGTCGTGGGCGCGTCGGGACGCGGCCGGTGCGTCGGCACCTCGTGGTTCGCCTTCTGCACCGCCTGCGGCCAGCTGCGGACGTTGTTGCGGATCTCGTCCGGAGCGAAGTCACGCCGCGTGAGCCACGTGCCCGCCTCGAGGCCCACGACGTCGAGCCCCGCCTCGGCGAGCGGCAGCGCCGCGATGCCGCCGGCGGCGCCCAGCCCCACGATGGCGACGTCGCGCGTCTCAAGCGTGGTCGGCACGGCGGTCTCCGGCGGGCGCGGCGCTGGCGGTGGCCTTGTTGAACATGTCGGTGTCGTACGCGGACCGTCGCACGGGTGTGGAAACCGCGCCGAGGCGCTGGTCCTCGGCGGTCACCGACGTGCGCACGCCCGGATACCCGATGAGGTCCCAGCCGATGAAGTCGCGGTTGCCCCCGTAGAAGGGATCGCCGAACGTCCCCTGCCAGGTATGCCCCTTCAGCATGGCGAAAAAGGCGGCGGAGCTGCCGTCGAACCCCGCGCCCGCCCACGTGGCGCCGCCGGTCTCGACGTCGATGAGGAGCGAATCCTGGTCCACGGGTGACAGCTCGCGGAACGGTGCGCCGCGCGACGAACGCGCGTAGCGCTCGATCGCAGCCAGTCCGCGGCGGTAGGCCTCGCGGTCGTCGGACAGCGCGCCGGCGAGCGCGCGGTCGATGTAGGTGATGGAGCCGGCCTCCACCGCGCCGGGGCCCGTGGCATCGGCCGGTATCAGCCGCGCCACGATGGCCGTCAGCAGGTCTGCCTCGTCGGCGGTCAGCGCCTGCAAGGGACCGCCGGCGGGTGCAGCGCCCGCAGCGGGTTGTCCGTGGGCCGCCTCGCGCGCGGGCGCGTCCGCGGGCGTCGCTGCCACCGCGTCCGGACGATCGGCCGCGACGCTCGCTGCCGCGGCGCCAGCCACCTTCAGGAGATCGCGCCTGCTGATCATGTCACTGCCCCGGCTTGCGTTCGTACAGCGCCACCAGTTCGCCCTGAGCCACCACGTGCCCGTCGATGGCCTCCATGAGCTCGGCCCGGGTCAGCCCCGGCCTGAGGTCGAGGACCGCATCGAGCGCGTAGACGGCGAAGTGATAGTGATGGGGCTTGCCCGGAGGCGGGGCCGGCCCGCGATAGATGGGCCGTCGGAAGCCCGACGTGCCCTGCACCGCACCGGCAATGGCCGACGGCATCGGGCGGGAGTCGTCGAAGGGCACGTCCTCGGGGACGCCCGTGGCGGCGCCTGGGATCTTGTAGAGGACCCAGTGCACGAAGCCCTGGGGAACCGGCACGTCGGGATCGAAGCACACGACGGCGAATTCCTTCGTCCCGGGCGGGGCACCCGACCACTGCAGCGGCGGCGAGATGTTGCGCCCGTCCGCGGTGTACTCGGCCGGAATCATCTCGCCAGCCCGGAGTGCGGGGCTGGTCACGGTGAGCGTCTGCGGCGCCTGCGCCGCCACCAGGGCACCAGCCGCCACGCCGAGCGCGAGGACGGCCGCGAGTGGGGTCCGCGACATGCGGCCGAGTATAGCGGTAAACTTCTGCCTCCTTGCGCCGTCCCCCGCCGCCGAGTTCGGGCCCCGCCCTGGTCGTCCTCGGTCATCCCGGTCACGAGCTTCGCATCTGGGGCTGGCTGGCGGCGACGCGCCCGCACACGAGCGTCCTGACCGACGGGTCCGGCAGCACCGGGCACCCCCGGCTGGACGTCACGCGCGCCGCCCTCGACGGCGCCGGCATCACCGCCGGCCCGTCTTCGGCCCGTTCAGCGACGCGGACGTCTACCGGATGCTCCTCTCCGCCGACTTCGCGCCGCTCCTGCAGGCGGCGCACCGGCTCGCCGACGACATCGTGCACCGGCGCGTCGTCACGGTCGTCTCCGACGCCGCGGAGGGCTACAACCCGAGCCACGACGCGTGCGCGCTGCTCGCCCAGGCGGCCGCCGCCAGCGCCCGCCGGCGGGGTCAGCCGGTTCGCACGTTCGAGTTCGACGTCGTCCGCATGCGGGGGAGTGCGTCGATCGCCGGTGCGATCCGGCACGATCTCACCGACCCCGAGCTCGACGCCAAGATCCGGATGGCCCGCGCGTACGCGCAGGAGTCCGGACCGGTGCTGGTGGCCGAGGTCGACGACATGCTCCGCCAGCACGGCCGCGACGCGTTCCGCGAGGAGTGGCTGGTGCCATCGCCGCCGATCCCGCTGGCCGCGCGCTTCGCCGGGGCGCCGCCGTTCTTCGAACGGCACGGCGCGCGCCGCGTGCACGAGGGCAAGTACGCCGACGTCGTACGGCTGGAGCACCTGCTGCCACTCGAGCGTGCCCTCGCCGACTGGGCCCGCGGGGCGGCCGCGTGACGACCGAGCGCCCGCTCGTCGTCCTGTTCACCAACATCCAGCTCACGGGGCGGACGGGCACCGAGGTCACGGTCCGCAACCTCGCCACGGCCCTCGCGGCCATGGGACACCACCCGATGGTCACAGCCCGAGGCTTGGAGAGATGGCGGCCGAACTGGTGGACGCCGGCATCCCGGTGTGGTCCGACGTCAGGGACGTGCCCGCTTCGGTTGACATCATCCACGGCCATCACCTGCCCACGACCGCCGCGGCCGTCGCGCGCCTGCCGCACGTGCCCGCTCTCTACGTCTGCCACGACGCGGTGGCCTGGTTCGATGCCCCGCCGCGGTTTCCGTCGATCGGGCGATATGTCGCTGTTGACGAGACGGTGCGCCAGCGACTCGAAGCCGAGGGCATCGCACCGGATGCGATCCGAGTGGTGCTCAACGAGCCGGATCTCGACCGCTGCCCACCGGGACCGCCGCTGCCCGACCGTCCGCGGCGCGCGCTGGCGTTCGCCAAGAACCTCGGTCACCTCGGCGCCATCCGGCAGGCGTGCGAGGCGCGGGCCATTCACCTCGACGTCATTGGCGACGCGGTCGGACTCGTCGTCCGGGACCCGTGCGCACGGCTCGACGACTACGACCTCGTCTTCGCCACGGCCCTGTCGGCCCTCGAAGCCATGGCGTGCGGTCGCGGCGTGGTCGTGTGCGACGGCCGCGGGCTGGCCGGGTGGGCGTCCGCTGCGGACTTCTCCCGCTGGCGGCGGCGCAACTTCGGCCTGCACCTGCTGGAGCCCGCGCTCACCGCCGGGCACGTGGGGGCCGCCATCGATCGCTACGATCCGGGTGACGCGGCCGAGGTGAGCCGCCTCGTTCGCGCGGCGGGCGGCGTCCGCGCGCAGGCCGCGCAATTCCTGGCGCTGTACGACGAGCTGCGCCGCGAACCGGCACCCGAGACTGGCGATGCTCACGCGCGCGCGGTGGCCGCCTTCGTTCAGGAATGGACGCCGCCAGCCGGATCGCACGCGCCGGCGTGGCTGCGCGAGCGCGCCGGCCTGCTGCACCGCATCGAGGCGTTGTCGGGGATCGAGCCGTGCCGCCTCGGGTGCATCTACGCCTTTGGCGATGCCGCGGCGGATCGCGTCGTCCTCGCGGTGTCGGGTATCGCCGAGCGTGAACCGCACGGCCGGTGGACGGACGGCACGCGGGCGGTGCTCGCCTGCCGCCTGCCCGCGGCGGGCGGCGTGACCATCCAGCTCGACGTCGAGCCGTTCGCGCCGCCATCGCATCCACGGCAGCGCCTCGCCATCGACGTCAACGGCGTGCACGCCGGCCGCTGGACGCTCGACGCGGAGCCACATCGGCTGATCGTGACGGTGCCGGAATCCGTGGTGGCTCCTGACGGACGGCTCTGGCTGGAGCTGACGCTGCCGGACGCCATCGCGCCGGCGGCAGTCGCCGGTGGTGCCGACCCGCGGCGGCTGGGCGTACGGCTCGTGGCCGTCCGCATCGAGGCCGCCGAGCCCGCGTGACGCGCGCCGCTAGAGGGCGATCGAGATGAACTTGATGTCGAGATACTCCTCGATGCCCCACTTACCGCCCTCGCGGCCCACACCGGACATCTTGACGCCGCCGAAGGGCGCCTGTGCCGCCGACGGCACGCCGTCGTTGACGCCCACGATGCCGTACTGGAGCCCCTCGGCCACGCGGAAGGCGCGCGAGAGGTCGCGCGTCCACAAGTAGGCGGCCAGCCCGAAAGGCGTGTCGTTGGCCTGCCGCATGGCATCCGCGTCGTCGGTGAAGCGAATGACGGGCGCGACCGGGCCGAAGGTTTCCTCCTCCATGATCCGCATGCCGCGCGCGACGCCGGTCAGCACGGTGGGCTGAAAAGTCAGGCCCGCGCCTGCCTTGCCGCCGACGACGGCCGTCGCGCCGCGCGACACCGCGTCGTCCACGTGGGCGACGACCTTGTCGAGGCCCTGCCGGTCGACCAGCGGGCCGATCTGCGTGCCTTCGTCGAGCGGATCGCCGACGTGCAGGGCGGAGACGACGGCCGAGAACCGCTCGACGAATGCGTCGTGCACGTCGGCGTGCACGTAAATGCGATTGGCGCAGACGCACGTCTGGCCGGCGTTGCGGAACTTCGACGCGGCCACCTCCTTCACCGCGAGGTCCACATCGGCGTCCGCGAAGATCAGGAACGGCGCGTGACCGCCGAGTTCCAGCGAGACGCGCTTCATCGTCCGCGCCGCCTGCTCCGCCAGCCGGACGCCGACCTCGGTGCTGCCGGTGAAGCTCAGCTTCCGAATGGCCGGATCGGCGAAGAACACCTCGGAGACCGCCGCGGGGTCGGTCGTCGGCAGCACCTGGAACACGTCGGCGGGCCCGCCCGCTGCCACCCACAATTCGGCCAGGCGGATGGCCGTGAGCGGCGACTGCTCGGCGGGCTTCAGGACGACGGTACAGCCGGCCGCCAGCGCGGGCGCGGCCTTCCTGGTGATCATCGCGGCGGGGAAGTTCCACGGCGTGATCGCGTACACGGGGCCCACCGGCTGCGGCTGCACGAGGATCCGCTTGTGGGCAGCCTGGCTGGGCACGGTGTCGCCGTAGACGCGCTTGGCCTCCTCGGCATACCACTCGACGAACGACACCGCGTAGCGGACCTCGCCGCGGGCTTCGGTGATGGGCTTGCCCATCTCCTGCGCCATCAGGCGGCCCAGCTCGGCTTCGCGTGCCATCATCGACGAGGCCCAGGCGCGGAGGATGCCGGAACGCTCGTAGGCGGTGGTCCGGCTCCAGCGGCCGAACGCCTCCACGGCGCGCGCCGCCGCGTGCCGCGCCTCGATCGGGCCGTTGTCCGGCGCCGAGGCCACGGCCTGGCCGCTCGCCGGGTTGATGATGTCGAAGGTCGCGCTCATGACTCCGCCTCCTCCTGCATCATCCTCCATAACGCATCCACGTCGTCGCGGCCGGTGTGCTCGGCGCCGATCGACACGCGGACCATCCACCGCCCGTCGAGCATCGCCGGCGTGAGGAACGCCCGGCCGGACGCGTTGATGCGCGCGCACCACGCCTGCGTGTGCCGGTCGAGGTCCTCCGGCGCCATGCCGTCCGGTTCGTGGCGCACGCAGATGGTCTGGAGGGTCACCGGCGCCAGCACGCGCCAGCCCGGCCGCGCGCGCACCTGTGTTGCCAGCCAGCGGGCGAGCTCGATGTCGCGCCGGAGCCGTGCCTGCAGGCCGGAGATGCCCTGCTCGCGGATCAGGAACCACAGCTTGAGCGCGCGGAACCGGCGGCCGAGCGGGATGCCCCAGTCGCGATAGTTCTTCACCCGGCCGTCCACCGACGACTGCAGGTAGCTGGGATTGGTTGACATCACGCGGACGAGATGTTCGGCATCGCGCACGTAGTAGACGGAGCAGTCGAAGGCGGCGCCCAGCCACTTGTGGGGATTCACGACGATGGAGTCGGCGCCCTCGATGCCGTCCCACATCCAGCGGCACTCGGGCAGGATCATCGCCGAGCCCGCCATCGCGGCATCGACGTGCAGCCACAGGCCGTGCTCGCGCGCAATGCGGGCGATGGGCCCGATCGGATCGATGGCCGTGGTGGTGGTGGTGCCGGTGGTCGCGACGACCGCGCAGGGCCGCAGGCCGCGGGAGAGGTCGGCGGTCACGGCGTCGGACAGCGCGTCGGCCTGCATCGCGTAGTCCTCGTCGAAGGGGACGTGCCGGACGTTGGTGCGGCCGAACCCAGCGAGCAGCGCCGCCTTGTCGACGGAGCTGTGCGCGTGGCCCGAGGTGTACACCACCAGCGGCGCGGGTTCGCCCTGCAGCCCGCCGCGGCTGGCGCCGTGATCCGTGGCGCGCTCGCGCGCGCAGATCAACGCGATGAGGCTCGAGGTCGAGGCGGTGTCCTGGATCACGCCGTCCCACTGCTCGGACAGGCCCAGCATCTGGCGCAGCCAGCCCGTCACCACCTCTTCGACCTCGCTGAGCGCGGGGCTCCCCTGCCACGCCAGCCCGAGCACGCCGAGGCCGGTGCTCACGTAGTCGCCGAGCACGCTCGCCAGCGAGACGTTGGCCGGGAAGTAGCCGAAGAAACGCGGATGCTGCCAGTTGGTGAGGCCAGGCCGAACGATGGTGTCGAGGTCCGCGAGCACAGCGTCGAGCGGCTCGGGCTCCTGGGGCGGGTGCTCCGGGAGCCGCGCCTTGACGGCGCCGGGCTCGAGCGGGCTCATCACGGGGGCGTCGGCGACGTGCTCGCGGTAGTCGGCGATCCAGTCCACGACCTCGTGGCCGAACCGGCGGAACTCATCAGGCGTCATGGCCCGGGATCATATGCGTCTTGGGACTGGCGGCGTTCTGAGGCTACGATGGCCGGATGCCAACGGCCGGCATGGCCGGCTCAACAGGGAGGGACGAGCGTGAAGCAACTGACTTGGGGATTGGCGCTGGCTGCCGGCATGGCTGTCGGCGGATACGCGCTGCAGGCACAGGGGGCCGCGCAGGCGAATCCGCAGATGAGCTTCTTCATCACGAGCGTGGGTTCGGGGAACGGGGCCAACCTGGGCGGACTGGCGGGCGCGGACGCGCATTGCCAGAACCTGGCCAAGGCGGTGGGCGCCGGCAACAAGGAGTGGCACGCCTACCTGAGCACGCAGGGGCCCAACGCGGTGAACGCGAAGGACCGCATCGGCCCCGGGCCGTGGTTCAACTCGAAGGGCGTCCAGATCGCGTCGAGCGTGGCCGACCTGCACCGACAAGAACAACCTGACGAAGGAGACCCAGCTCACCGAGAAGGGCACCGTCGTCAACGGCGCGGTGATACGCCGAACCAGCACGACATCCTGACCGGCTCGAACCTCGACGGCACGGCCTATGCGGCCGGCGAGGATCACACGTGCAGCAACTGGACCAGCCAGGACGCGGGCTCGGCCAACGTCGGCCACCACGATCGCCAGGGCGGCGGCGCGAACCCCAACTCGTGGAACAACGCCCACGCGTCGAAGGGCTGCAGCCAGCAGAACCTGATCGCCACCGGCGGCAACGGCTACTACTACGTTTCGCGACGAAGTAGGAGGCTGGGGGCCTGCAGGCCCGGGGGCTTGAGGGCTTGGGATCGGGAGCAGGGCTGGCCTGCCGGGCCTCAAGCCTTCAAGCCCGCCAAGCCTTCAAGCCTCCAAGCCCCCAAGCCCTCCGACCCCACGCCCCGTGCCCCAAGCCCCAAGCCCCTCCTATTCCCCCTGATCGCCGTCACCTCGATCTCGATCTTCATCCGCGGGTCCGACAGGCCGGCTTCGATCATCGTGGCGGCGGGGCGGACCTCGCCGAAGGCCTCGCGCAGCGCGGGCCAGCAGCGCGGGAAATCTGCGGCGGACGGCAGGATGTAGTGGACGCGGACCACGTCGGCCATCGACGCCCCGGCCTGCGCCAGCGCGGACTCGATGTTCCGGAGCGTCTGCGCCGTCTGCGTCTCGACGTCCTCGGCAATCGTCATCGTCGAGTAGTCGAACCCCGTCGTCCCCGACACGAACACCCACGCCCCCGCCACCACCGCCCGCGAGTAGCCAATCTCCTGCTCGAAGGTGGACCCCGAACTGATCAGACGCCGCATGCTCGACACACCCTTCTGAATTCTGAATTCAGAATTCTGAATTCAGAAAGTCACTCCACCACCGCCTGGTGCACCATGGTCTGGAACACCGTGCGGATGTCGGTCGCGTTCGGAATCTGGTTGAGCATCAACACGAGGACGAGCCGGCCGGTGGGGTCGACGCGATAGACCGACCCGTAGGCGCCGCCCCACCTGTAGCTGCCGACCGGCTCCAGCCCGTTGCCGCCGACCTGCTCGGTGGTTTCGAACGCCAGTCCCCAGCCCATGCGCGGGCCGCCGTGCAGGAGCCCGGACTGGTTGTGCGTCATCAGCGCCACCGCACGCGGAGACAACACGCGCACGTCGTCGATGGCGCCGCCCCGGCGAATCATCTCGAGGAACCGCGCGTAGTCGCGCGCCGTGGACACCAGACCGGCGCCGCCGGCGAAGTTCCGTCGCGGGCCCTCCACGTAGTGGCTCTGCCCGCGCGCACCCTGGGCGCACGCACGATGGTGCCGTCGGGACCGCTCGCGTAGACCGCCACGAGGCGGTCCTTCTTCCCGGCCGGCACGAAGAACTGCGTGTCGTCCATGCCGAGCGGGCCCAGGATGCGCTCCTGGAAGAACCGGTCGAGCCCTTGCCCCGACACACGCTCGACGACGCAGCCGAGGATGTCGGTGTTGTAGCCGTACACCCACTGTTCCCCCGGCTGCGCCACGAAGGGCAGCGTCGCCAGCCGCTCCATCGTCTGGCAGACGTCCTCGTCCTTGTCGGCGGTGTACCAGCCGAACCCGGCCGCGGGCCCGAGGCCCTTGGCCTCGTAGAGGGACGCGACCTCGCGGTTGGTTCCGTAGGAGATGCCGGCGGTGTGCGTGAGCAGGTCGGTGATCGTGACCGGCCTGGCCGCCGGCACGACGTGGGTGGTGCCATCGGCGCGGTGTGCCATCACGGTCGTCTTCGCGAAGGCGGGGATGAAGCGGCTCACCGGGTCCGTGAGGCCAATCTTGCCTTCCTCCACCAGCATGAGGATGGCCGTGCTGGTGATGGCCTTGGTCTGCGACGCGATCCGGAACAGGCTGTCGGGCGTCATGCGCACGCCCGCTTCCTTGTCACGCCAGCCGACGGCCTTCTCGTAGACGGGCTCGCCGTCGTGGAGCACCAGCGCCACGGCGCCCGCGATCCGGTTGGTGGAGACGTAGCGCTCGAGGACGCCGTCGAGCCGCGAGAGCCGCTCGGCGTCGAGCCGAATCGAGTGCGCGGGCTGCGCGGCCGCAGCGGCGGCCAGCGCGACGAAGACGGTGACCCCGACAGCGAATCGGCGCATGGGAGACCTCTCGAGCCGTGCAGGCGATGACGTGCTGGTGATGTGCGATCGCGGTGCCCTGCGGGACAGCGCGCCGGCGCGATTGTGGCACAGGAACGGCCCGGCTGGGACGGATGCCGTTCACCCCTCGGCTGAGGCGGATACAATCCCCGCATTCAAGGAGCCCCGATGCGACGACTGTTCCTCCTTCCCGTCATCGCCGCCCTCGCCTGGAGCGTCGCGCCCCACGCGCAGCAGCCGTCCGGCGGACCGGACGACGCGGCCAAGCCTGACGGGCTGGTGCTGCAGACCGCCGAGACGCTGGAGTTCACGACCGACGAGGTCACCTGGCCGTCGGTGGATGTCTCCCCGGACGGACGGACACTCGTCTTCGACGTGCTCGGCGATCTCTACACGCTCCCCATCGAGGGTGGCACCGCCACGCGCATCATGGGCGGTCTCTCCTTCGAGAGCCAGCCGCGCTTCTCGCCGGACGGGCGCACGATTGCGTTCCTGAGCGACCGGACCGGGGTCGAGAACCTGTGGATTGCGGATGCCGACGGCAGCAACCCGCGGGCCGTGAGCAAGGACGGGCTGACCCGCGATCGCCCCCAGATCATGCTCTCGCCCTCCTGGACGCCGGACGGCCAGTACATCGTCGTGTCCAAGGCGAGGGCGCCAGACCCCGGGACCTTCTGGCTCTTCCTGTACCACCGCGATGGCGGCGCCGGCGTGCGCGTCGGGGCGCCTCCGCCGCCGCAGCGCGCGCCAGGCGCCGAGGGACCGCCGCCGCCACCACCGGCCAACCGGATGGGCGCCGTCGTCTCGCCCGACGGCCGCTACATCTACTACGCCCAGCGCACCGGCTCGTTCACCTACAACGCCCGGTTCCCCTTGTGGCAGATTCACCGCCACGACCGCGACACGGGCGACACGACGCAGATCACCAACGCCCAGGGAAGCGCCATGCGCCCGCTGCTGTCCCCCGACGGCACGTGGCTCGTCTACGGCACGCGCTACAAGACGGACACGGGCCTGCGGGTCCGCAATCTCGACACCGGCGCCGAGCGGTGGCTCGTCCTGCCCGTGACGCACGACGACCAGGAGTCGCGCGCCAGCCGCGACACGCTGCCCGGCTACGCGTTCCTGCCAGACGGCCGCTCCCTCGTGGTGCCGATCGGCGGCAAGCTCCAGCGCGTGGACTTCGAGACCGGGCAGGCGACCGTCATTCCGATGACGGTGCCGGTACGGGCCGAAATCGCGCCGCGCGTGTACACGCCCGTCCGGATGGACGACGGGCCGAGCGTGCGGGCGCGTCTCGTCCGCTGGCCCAGCGTCTCGCCGGACGGACGACAGGCGGTCTTCAGCGCGCTGAACCGGCTCTACGTCGCCGACCTGCCGGGGGGCACGCCGCGCCTGCTCACCGCGGCGGCCGTGGACGACCCGGCGGCCGACGGCGAGTTCATGCCCGCGTGGTCGCCCGACGGCCGCTCCATCGTCTATGCCACGTGGACGACGCATGGCGGCCACGTCAAGCGCGTGCCGGCCGCCGGCGGCGCCCCGGAGACGCTGACGCCCAACGAGGGCTACTACCTCGACCCCGCGTACACGCCGGACGGATCGCGTGTCGTCTTCCTCTCGGGCGCCGTGAGCGACCAGCTCTATTCCATCCTCCTGGACACGCCGCCCGCCGACGAGCGGGATCACGAGCAGGCGCCGGGTGAGATCGGCGGCATCAACCCGCCGAACACGCTGGAGATCCGGTGGATGCCGGCAGCCGGCGGCGCGTCCACGCTGGTGGCCTCCGCCCAGAGCGGCCGGTCGCCGCACTTCGTGCAGGACGACTCGTCGCGCGTCTACCTGAGCACGCCACGGGGCCTGCAGTCGATCGACCTGAGCGGGCACGATCGCCGCACGCACCTGCGGGTCACGGGATCCGGGGCGGGAGCCAACCCGCCAGGCGCCGACGAGATCCGCCTCTCACCGGACGGCACCCGGGCATTCGTCAGCCTGCAGGGCCGGCACCTCGTGGTGCCGTTCCCGCGCGCCGGGCGCGAGACGGTCGAGATCCGCGCGGGCGGCCGCGGCGACGGCGCCAGCGTGCCCATCACGCGCCTGTCGCAGGAGGGCGGCGACTACGTCGCCTGGTCGTCCGACAGCCGCCAGGTGACATGGGCGATGGGCGCGCTGTTCTTCCGGCAGGCGGCCGACGGCACCGGCGAGCCCGAGCGCGTCGAGTTCGTCGTCGAGCGGCCGCGTGCGAGGCCGTCGGGCTCGGTGCTCCTGACCGGTGCGCGCATCATCACCATGAAGGGTGACGAGGTGATCGAGCGCGGCGACGTGCTCATCACCGACAACCGCATCGCGGGCATCGGGCCGCGGGGGTCGGTGACGGCCCCGCGCGGCATCCGGCGCATCGACGTGAGCAACCGCACCATCATCCCGGGCCTGGTCGACGCGCACGCGCACATGTGGGCCCCGCGCGGCGTGCACCAGACCGAGGTCTGGCAGTACATGGCCAACCTCGCCTACGGCGTGACGACGACGCGCGACCCGCAGACGTCCACGCCGGACGTGTTCGCCTACGCCGACATGGTGGACGCCGGCATGATTCCGGGACCGCGCATCTTCGCCACCGGCCCCGGCATCTTCGCCGACTCCGGCATCGACGACCGCGACGCGGCGTTCCGCTTCGTCAAGCGCTACCGCGACGCGTACCACACCAACACGATCAAGCAGTACGTCGCCGGCGATCGCCTCGTGCGCCAGTGGCTGATCCAGGCCGCGCAGGAGTACGGCATCACGGCCACCATCGAGGGGTCGCTGGACCTCAAGCTGAACCTCACCCAGATGGCCGACGGCTACTCCGGACAGGAGCACAGCCTGCCCATCATGCCCCTCTACCGGGACGTCGTGGAGTTCGTCGCGCGGACCAAGACGTTCTATACGCCCACCATCCTCGTGGCCTACGGCGCGCCGTGGTCGGAGAACTTCTATTTCGAATCCGAGAACATCACCGGTGACGCCAAGCTGCAGCGCTTCATCCCGGAGGAGCTCCTCGACACGATGATCCGCCGGCGGGCGCAGTGGTTCCTGCCCGAGGAATACGGCCACACGCGCATCGGCAAGCAGGTCGCCGACATCGTGCACGCCGGCGGGCGCGCCGCGCTCGGCAGCCATGGCCAGTTCCAGGGCCTCGGCGCGCACTGGGAAACCTGGAACCTCGGGTCGGGCGGCCTCACGCCCCACGAAACCCTGCGCGTGGTCACGCTGTTCGGCGCGGAGGCCATCGGGCTGCAGCAGGACGTGGGCTCCCTCGAGGTCGGCAAGATGGCGGACCTCGTGGTGCTCGACCGGAACCCGCTGGAGAACATCCGCAACACGAACTCGATCCGGTTCGTGATGAAGAACGGCGTGCTGTACGAGGGAGACAGCCTCGACACGGTCTGGCCGGAGGTGCGCGAGATGCCCGCGCCGTTCTGGCAGGGGTTCGGCCCGACGCGTCCCTGAGACGCACGGTCACGGCGACGACGGTCGCGCCCGCGCGGGCGCAGCGGAGGACGGATGGCGGCACTCGACAGGATGGCGGCCCTGGGCGGCCCGTGGCAGGCAACCTACCAGCTTCGGGGCGACCCGAGCTTCGACGGCGACTCGCCGACGACGGCGTCGGTGACGCCGATGGTGGGCCACCGCTTCGTGCGCATCGACTACACGTGGAGCGAGCACGGCAAGCCCCAGGAGGGCGCGCTCATCGTCGCGCAGGAGCCGAAGACCGGCGAGGTCACGGCGGCGTGGATGGACACCTGGCACAACGGCCACCGCATGATGCTGTGCACCGGCAGCATGCTGCCGGATGGCGGCATCGACGTGCGCGGCACGTATCCCGACGGCGTGGGAGGCGAGGAATGGGGATGGCGCACCCGCATCCTCGTGGCCGACGACGCATGGACCCTGACGATGTTCAACGTGTCGCCGGACGGGCGTGAGGCGCTGGCCGTGAACGCGAACTATCGGCGCGGCTGAACGACCGTCAGGGCGTGGCGCCGACACCGGCGCTCAGCTCGAGGAACTCCGAGAGCACCATCGCGGTGGCGCCCCAGACCTTCTCGCCGGCGACGTCGAAGAAGGGCACGTCCACGTCGTGGACCTCGCCCGCGCGGCGGAAGCTCCGGCGCTCGCGCTGCATGGTCGCCGGGTCGCGCAGGCGCGCGAGCGGCACCTCCAGGATGCGCGCGACCTCCCACGAGTGCGGCTCGAAGTCGGGCCGCGAGGCGGCCACGCCGACGACGGGATGCAGCAGGAAGCCGCTCACGGGGATGTGCAGCGGCGTCAGGCGGCCGAGGACATCGACGGCCTGGCGCGGCACGGCCACTTCCTCCTCCGCTTCGCGCAGGGCCGCGGCCTCGAGGGTTTCGCCCGCGTCCACGGCGCCGCCCGGCAGCGAGACCTGGCCCGTGTGGTGGCGGAGTCCCCCTCCACGCACGGTGAGCAGCACGTGCGGCACCTCGCCCACCGGATAGAGCAGCAGCAGCGCCGCCGCGTCTCGCAGGCCGTCGGGCACATGGTAGGGATCCCAGCCGACGCGCGGGTCGGGCGCGAGCCGGAGTTGCGCGGCCAGGCCCGGCAGCGGGCCCGTCAGGGCCTCGCGGACCCGCGATGAGAGAGCGAGCACAGCCGTTGAGCGTAGCAGACGCGGCGGCGACCGCGCGTGCTGGCGTATCGCGCGCAGGCGAACGACACGCGTCGCGCGAATCGGTCTTTACTGTGCGCGCCATTTCACTACAATGACCGTCATGACGAGTCGCCGCCCCCCCAGCGACGGGGACTCGTCTCGTAGGCCGGACCTGCCGCCTGTCTGCCGCTCCCTCGGTCAGCGGCTCGCAGATGTCCGTGTGGCGAGACAGCTCTCCGTCGATGAGGTTGCCGCTCGGCTGATCCTGTCGCGAGCCCAGGTCCTGGGTCTCGAGTCGGGACATGCCACGGCGTTCTACACACGCGCGTTCTACCTGCGCGCACTGCGCAAGTACCTCGGCTGGGCCGACATCCCGGACGACGTGCTCGACCTCTCGCCGCCGTCCGACGACGACGCGGCCGACGAGGATGATCCCGACGCGCTGCGCCTGACGTTGGCAGGCTCCGACGAGCCGCCGCCCCGGGCGGTCTCGTGGTTTCCGGTGCGGGCATCCATTGCCGCCGGGGCCGTCGTCGTGCTGGCGGCCGCGGGCATCGGCATGATCCGCCAATCCGGCTCATCCGTGATCGTCGCCGACGACGGGATTGCGCGGCTGGAGACGTCAGCCCCCATCCCGGCGCAGCCGCAGCGCATGGTGTCCACGATGCCGCCGGCCGTGCGGGCCACGCCCATTGCCATGCGCGCACCGGCGCCCGTCGAGGGCGCGACCGTGCGGCTGAGCGTCGGCAAGGCCACCTGGGTCTTCGTCCGCCTGCCCGACAACCGCGTCACCGAACGTCGGCTGGCGCCCGGAGAGGCGTTCGAGGTCGGTCCCCTGCCCGTCTACCTTGCCATCGGGACCGCCGACTCGGTGGACCTCCGCGTGGAAGACCGACCCGTCGCGCTCGAACCCTACATCCGGGACGGCCAGGTCCGCATCACGCGGCCCGAACTGGCCGCGCTCGGCGACCCCGACACGCGCCACTGAGCGCGCACCGGCCGAGTCGGCTACGATCGCGACCACGGGCGCGCCCCGCGCCCGTGGTGCAGAGGAGTCGAGCATGCTGCGGGCGCGTGTGATCGTGTGGGTGCTTGCGGGCGGGCTGGCCGGCTGTGGCCTGCAGGCGCCCGTTGACCCGGCCGACATGGTGGTGCGCGGCGGCACCATCGTCACGATGGAGGCGAGTCAGCCATCCGTGGACGCCCTCGCGATTCGGGGGGATCGCATCGTCGCCCTCGGGGACGCCGGCGACGTCGAGCGCTACGTCGGACCCGACACCACGGTGGTGGACCTGGCCGGACAGACGGCCATTCCGGGGTTCATCGAGGGGCACGGCCACTTCATGGGGCTCGGGCAGTCGCGGCAGGTGCTGGACCTCATGGACGCGCCCACCTTCGACGCCATCGTCGAGCAGGTGGGGGCGGCCGCGAAGGCCGCGAGGCCCGGGGACTGGATCCTCGGCAGCGGCTGGCACCAGGAGAAGTGGACGGCGCGCCCGACCCCGGACGTCGAGGGCTTCCCGGTGCACGATGCGCTGAGCGCCGTTTCGCCCGATAACCCGGTGCTGCTGGAGCATGCCAGCGGCCACGCCGTGTTCGCCAACGCCAGGGCGATGGAACTGGCAGGCGTCACGCGCGACACCGCCGCGCCGCCCGGCGGCGACATCCTGAAGGACGCCGCGGGACGGCCGACCGGCGTGTTCCGCGAAACGGCATCCGGACTCGTCGGGCGCGCGCTCGGGGAGTGGCAACAGTCGCGCTCGCGGGCCGAACGGCTGGCCGATGCGCGGCGCCAGGTGTCGCTGGCCACGGAAGAGGCGTTCTCCAGGGGCGTCACGAGCTTCCAGGACGCAGGCGTGGACTTCGGCACGGTGGCCCTGTACAAGCAGCTCGCCGCAGAGGGCCAGCTGGCAATCCGCCTCTGGGTGATGGTGCGCGAGCCGCCCGACCGGCTGCGCGAGCGCCTCGCGGCCGAGAAGGTCGAGGGACTGGCCGATCACCACCTCACCGTGGCCGCCATCAAGGTGACGGCGGACGGCGCGCTGGGATCGCGCGGCGCGTGGATGCTGCAGCCGTATAGCGACTCGCCGGAGAGCACGGGGCTCAACACCACGCCCATGTCCGTCATCGCGGAGACGGCGGCCATTGCCATGGACACCGGGACGCAGCTCTGCGTGCACGCCATCGGCGATCGCGCCAACCGCGAGGTCCTGGACGTCTACGAGGCGGCGATGCGCGCCCACCCCGACCGCACGGACCTCCGCTGGCGCGTCGAACACGCACAGCACCTGGATCCGGCCGACATCCCGCGGTTCGGCCGCCTCGGCGTCATCGCGTCGATGCAGGGCATCCACGCCACCTCCGATGCCCCATATGTGCTGGCCCGGCTCGGCCCCGAGCGGGCGGCAGCCGGCGCCTACGTCTGGCAGAAGCTCATGCAGTCCGGGGCGACCGTGAGCAACGGCACCGACGTGCCGGTGGAGCGCATCGATCCCATCGCCAACTTCTACGCCACCGTGACACGAAAGGCGTCCGACGGCTCGGTCTTCTTCGGCGACCAGAAGATGTCGCGCGAGGAGGCGCTGCGGTCCTACACGTGGAATGCGGCGTTTGCCGCGAGGGAAGAGGCGCTGAAGGGGTCGCTCGCCATCGGCAAGCTCGCCGACATCACGGTGCTGTCGCAGAACATCCTGACCGTGCCCGACGATGAGCTGCGCAAGACCCGGGTGACGAAGACCATCGTCGGCGGGGCGGTCGTCTACGACGCCGCGTCGAGCCGGTGAGCGGCGTGCAGGACCTTCCACGGTACTCGCTCGCCACGCTCCCCACACCCCTCACCGATGCGGTGCGGTTGCGGGAGGCGCTCGGCGGTCCGGACCAGTGCCCGCGGATCCTCATCAAGCGCGACGACCTCACCGGCCTGGGCCTCGGCGGCAACAAGGCGCGGAAGCTGGAGTACCTCATTGCCGATGCGCTGCGCCTGGGTGCCCACACCGTCGTGACGACCGGAGCGGTGCAGTCCAACCACGCGCGGATGACGGCGGCGGCGGCGTGCCGCGCGGGCCTGCGCTGCGTCCTGGTGCTGAGCACGCGCGTGGACACGCCTCCGCTGGAAGGCAACCTGCTGCTGGACAGCCTCTTCGGCGCGGAGGTGCGGTACGTCCCGGCGGAGGATCCGATGCTGGCCGTCGGGCACGACGAGGAGGCGGTGCGCGCCGTGGTGCGCGAAGAGGATGCCCAGGGCAGGGCCACCTATGTCATTCCCGTCGGCGGCTCGAGCGCCGTGGGCGCGTGCGGCTACGTGTCCGGCACGGCCGAGCTGATGGCGCAGCTGCAGGAGATGGGGTGCCGCCCGAGCCGCCTCTACTACGCGAGCGGCTCACGCGGCACGCAGGCGGGGCTGACGCTCGGCGCGCGGGTGAGCGGTGCGCCGTATGCCCTCTGGGGGGTGGCGGTCAGCGCAGGTGAGGCGGAGAAGATCGAGCGTGCCCTGCGCGCGGCCAACGAGGCCGCGGCGCTGCTTGGCATCCACACGCGCGTGGAACGCGGCGATCTCTTCACCGATCAGGGATTCATCGGCGACGGATACGGCATTCCCACACCGGCGGGGCTTGATGCCATCGACCTCCTGGCCGAGACCGAGGCCATCCTGCTCGACCCGGTGTACACCTCGAAGGGCTTCTCGGCGCTCCTGCACCACGTGCGGGCCGGACAGATTCCGCCGGGCGAGACGGTCGTGTTCCTGCACACGGGCGGCGTGCCGGCCCTCTTCACGAGCGCATTCGCCGCCACGCGGCGGTAGGGCGCGCGGCTAGCCGAGCAGCGGCCATGAGCCGCCGCCGGCCAGGTAGGTCCGCATGGCCTCGCACGCGGGGCCGGCCGCGATCAGCGGTTCGCGATGGCCCGGGCACACGATATCGGGCCGAAGAGCCAGCACCTTGTCGAGGGACGTCCGAGCGAGTGCGGTGTCCAGGGTCACCGGCCGGGCCATGAACCGGACGCGGCCGTCCACCACGGCCAGCGCATCGCCCGCAAACAGCGCACGCTCGGGGCGATAGAAGTACGACACGTGTCCGGCGGTGTGGCCGGGCGTGGCCACGACATCGAAGTCCTCGAGAAGGGTCTCGCCGTCCTGCACGAAGTGCCGGGCAGCCACGGCGCGCGGGGCGGCCTCGCCGAGCAGTCCCTTCAGGAGCACGAGCACCCCGAGCTCGGGGATGCGGTCGCTGACCCATCTCCGCAGGCCGGTGGCACCGGCCTCCCCCGTGAAGTGCCGTGCGTCGCCGTGGTGGTAGTAGACGGGTGCACCGGTCAGCGCGTGAATGGCCTGTGCGCCGGCGGAATGATCGTTGTGCCAGTGCGTGAGCAGGATGGCCCGCACGTCGTGGACGTCGGCGCGCAGCGCCCGCAGGCCGGTGTGGACATCCGCGCCGTCCGAGTCCATGCCGGCATCGATGAGCACCAGGCCCTGCCGGGTGCGGACGATGTAGGAGCACGTGAGGTACGAGGCCCGGCGCAGGCAGGTGATCGACGCGGTGACGTGGCGGACCTCGGTGGACATGGATTGGGGTGTGGCGGCCTAGCGGTACGAAGACTGGCCTCGGACGAACTCGTCTGGCCTCGCATTCCACGTCTTCCAGATCAGAAGCCTCGAGGGCAGAGGCCAGTGCCAGCGAGCGATTTTTGATACTCCACCGGGCGGCATTCGTCTTCGCCACTCAGGCAGCGTGCAAACGTCTTCATCGCGCCGGATACGTCGATGCTCTCACCATGACCGGTGGCCCCCAGTCACAGCTTCCAGAACGTGTCACGCGCCTGCTGTCGTCCGGGTCGCGTCTGACGAGGACGCGATCTCGGCCGCCGCGCTCGCGGCACAGAAATACAGCTCCTGCTGCTTGTCGAGCAGCGGCTTCATGAACTCGCGCTGGCTGGCTTCCGCATCCCGGACGGCTTGACGCTCGGCAGCCTCACGCGCTTTGGTCTGCCAGCGTAGTGCTGCCACACGGAGAAGCCGAATCCAGGGACCGTCACCATGATCGTCGGCGACGGCGGCAGGCGGAGCAGCAGGTCAAGCACTGAAGCTCGACGCGCATTCGAGACATCCAGGCGAGCCGTTCCACCTCCAACTCAGCTTTCGCATGCTCAACGATGCGCCCGCGTCGACGTCGCTCAGATTGTCCATCATCAACTCGTAGGTAGGGGTCCGCGGTTCCGATCAATTGAGCGCAGACAGGCAAACGTCTCGCCACCGGGCGGCCGCATTCACACATGCCTGAGTAATACGACACGCATGCTACTCGTTGAGCAGGCTCGCGAACATGGCGACATTCCCCTGGAACAGGGTGTCCCATGCCGCGCACGCGCTGCTCCAGACGTATGCCCGTGGTATGACTCCAGTATGGCAGCGATCTCCATTCCAGACGAGCTCTTTCAGTCGGCGGAGTCGCTGGGCAAGCGGCTGCGCGTGTCGCGGAGCCGCTTGTACGCCACGGCACTCGCCGAGTTTCTGGCGAAGCACCAGGGGCGCAAGATCACCGACCGGTTGAACCAGGTGTACGGCACCGACGACGGCGGCCTCGACGATCGGCTTGGGCGCATGCAGCGGGGCTCCCTGTATCGGGAGCAGTGGTAGTCGAACGCGGGCAGATCTGGTGGGCAGACCTGGACGCGCCGGACGGGTCCGAGCCCGGATTTCGGCGGCCCGTGCTGGTCATGCAGAGCGATGCCTTCAATCGCAGCCGAATTCGGACCGTCGTCGCAGTCGCGCTCACCTCGAACCTGCGCCTGGTCGAGGCGCCAGGCAACGTGTTGATTCCCGCGAGGACGTCGGGGCTTCCAAAGGATTCGGTCGCCAACGTGTCTCAGATCGTGACCCTCGACAAGCAGTACCTGACGGAACTGGCGGGACGCCTTCGAGGCTCCCTGCTCACGGATGTAGAGACCGGCATGCGGCTCGTACTGGGCCTGTAGGAGTATGTGCTCGAGGCTGGCATGAGTGCTGAACAGGAACACCTCGACCGCGCTATCGATAGCTACCCTCCAGCCGTCGCCGCCACCGCGCGCGCGGCGCTGGCCCGGCTGCGCACGCGCTTTCCCGGCGCGCGGCTGCTCGTCTACGACCGCCCCCGCTCCCTGCCCATCGGCCTCGCGCCGGCAGGAGGTGGCGGGGCCGTGTTCTCGGTGGTGCTCTACCCCCGATGGGTGCGTTTCTTCTTCCTGGAAGGTGCCGCGCTCCCCGACCCGAAGCAGCGCCTCGAGGGCACCGGCAGCCAGGTCCGCTCCATCGTCGTGGACGATGACGCCGCCGTCCTGGACGACCCGTACGTGCGCGGGCTCATCGGCAAGGCCGTCACGCTCTCCGGCGCCGACTTGAAGGCGGGCGATGCCGCCGTCGTGATCAAATCGAGCAGGCAGGCGACGGCTGGCAGGCCACGCATGGTTCCGCCCTCACGTCGCGGCTGAGCCAGCTTCGATGCGTTCGGCACATAATTGGCCCTGGAGATGACTGCATGGGCGTGAACGGGCCGAAGATCTTCCCTCACCTGTGGTACGCGAGGAGGCCGAAGCAGCCGCGAGGCTTTACACCTCGATCTTCCCCGACTCTCGTATCGACGCCATCACCCCGCTGCTGAGCGACTCTCCGGCCGGCCCCGGGCTCCGCCGTGATCGTGGACTTCACGCTCTTCGGCCAGCGCTTCAGGCCATCTCTGCCGGCCGCCACGACGACTTCAACGACGCCATTTCCCTGGTGGTCTCCTGCGCCGACCAGGCCGAGTTGAACCGCTACTGGGACGCGCTACTCATCGGCGGCGGACGGCCGCAGGGCTGCGGATGGCTCATGGACCGCTTCGGCGTCCGCTGGCAGGTGGTCCCGGCGGCGCTCGACGACATGTTGCAGGACGCCGACCACGCGCGCGCCCGGCGCGTGTCGGACGCGGTGCTGAAGATGGTGAAACTCGACATCGCCGCCTTGAAGCGTGCGTACGACGGGTGAGGGGCGGGTCACCGAGCCGTCCGGCATGCCTGCCTCCACCGGCATCGGCCTCCTGAACGAGAAGCCGCTGCACGCCGCGCTCAAGGCCTGGGTGGCCCGGCCCGGCGACCGCCTCGAGTCGCCCGTTGACGGCTTCGTCGTGGACATCGTGCGCGGCGACCAGCTCATCGAGATTCAGACCCGTAACTTCGGCGCCCTCAAGGTCAAGCTGACGGCCCTCCTCGCCTCACGCCCGGTGCGCCTCGTGCACCCCATCGCCCACGAGCGCTGGATCGTGCGCCCGGGGGCTGGAGCGGACGACCGGCCGCTCCGCCGGAAGTCGCCGGCGCGAGGCCGCTGGGAAATGGTGTTCGAGGAACTGGTCAGCCTGCCGCACCTCCTCTGCCACGAGCGCTTCACGCTGGAAGTCGTCCTCACGCGCGAAGAGGAAGTGCGCCGCTTCGAGGGCCGGCGCCAGTGGCGGCGCCGCGGGTGGGCGATCGACGAGCGGAGGCTGATCGACGTGGCCGGCACACGGCTGTTCCGCGGTCCGGCCGACTGGCGGGCGTCGGTGCCCGCACACCTGTCGTCGTTCACCACCGCGGACCTCGCCAGCGAGCTCGGGATCCGGCAGGACCTCGCGCAGAAGATGGCCTATTGCCTTCACCGCGGGGGCGTCACGGAGCTGCTGGGCCGACGCGGGCGCGCGCGGCTGTATCGCCTCCTGCCGGGCGATCGGACGACGAGCGCGTCAGGTGCGGAAGCGGTCTTGCCCGAGCCTCACGCCACCGGCATGGCGGGACGGGGCACGCCGTCGTGCGCGTCGCGCGCGTCGGCGGCCACCGACGCCGGCACCGGATCGGTGGCGGCGAACACCGAAAGATCCGTCTGACCCAGGAGCCGGCTCGTGACCGTGCCGGCCGTCATCGACCCGCTCACGTTGACGGCCGTGCGGCCCATGTCGATCAGGGGCTCGACGGAGATGAGCAGGCCCGCGAGCGCCACGGGCAGGTTCATGGTGGACAGCACCACGAGTGCGGCAAAGGTGGCGCCGCCGCCGACCCCGGCGATTCCGAACGATCCGAGCGTGGCGACGGCCACCAGCGACGCCATGAACGAGAACGACGTCGGGTCCACGCCGGCGCTCGGCGCAATCATCACGGCCAGCATGGCCGGATAGAGGCCCGCACACGCGTTCTGGCCGATGGTGGCGCCGAAGCTGGCCGCGAAGTTGGCGATGGCGGGCGACACCCCGAGGCGTGACACCTGCGTCTCGACGCTCAGCGGGATGGCGGCCGCGCTCGACCGCGAGCTGAACGCGAAGGTGAGCACGGGCCAGATCTTCTGGTAGAAGCGCCGTGGGCTCAGGCCGGCGAGCGTCAGGATGGTGGCGTGCACCAGCAGGATCACGCCCATGCCGACGTAGGACGCGATCACGAATCCGCCCAGGCTGATCACGTCGTCCACGTTGGACGTGGCCACCACGCGTCATCAGCGCCAGCACGCCGTAAGGCGTCAGGCCGTGACGATGCGCACGAGGCGCATGATGAGGGCCTGCAGCGTCTCGATGCCCTGAGCACGCGCTCGCCCACCTCCGGGTTGTCGCGCCGGATCGAGAGCACGGCCAGGCCGAGCAGGGCGGCGAAGATGACGACGCCGATGACCGAGGTGGAGCGCGTGCCGGCCGGTCCGCGAAGATGTTGGTGGGAATGAACGACTGCAGCAGCGACGGGATCGTCAACTGCGCCGCCTGCTCCACCTGCGCCTCGAGCGCGGTGCCCGCTGCAGTTCGCGCGCGCCCTGCACCAGGCCGTCCGCGCGCAGGCCGAACGATCGGGCCATCACGATGCCGATCGAGGCGGAGATGGCGGTGGTCACCATCAGCAACCCGAGCACCCCGCCGCTGATGGCCCCCAGGGACTTGGCGTTCCCGAGTTTGGTGACGGCCGCCAGGATCGAGATGAGGACGAGCGGCGCGATCACCATCTGCAGCAGCCGGACGTAGCCGGTGCCGACGATGCCGATCCAGGTCAGGGCGTCGCGGATGGCCGGACTGCCCAGTCCGTAGATGGCCTGTGCGATGGCGCCGAGCGCGACGCCCAGGACCACCGCGAGGAGGACGTTGGTGGAGAGCTTCGCTCCCTGCAGCGCGCGGCGGGCCAGCCAGCCGAGCACGAGGGCGAACACGACCAGGTTGGCAATCACGGCGAGGTTCATACACGCTCCCGGGAGCAGGCGCGTCCCGCCAGGGCCGCGGTGGTCGGTGCGTCGGCTGGTCGAGCGGCCGATTGCCGCCCGCATCTCAGCGCGCAGTCTAGCGCCCGGCCAGACGGGCGTCAACGAGCCCGGCCGTGGGGCCGGGCTCCTCTCTCTCAGATGACGCCGGGCGCTCCCGGGGTCGTCGGGCCTACTTCCCCATGCCCGAGGCCGGTACGGGCGTGGCCGGGCCGTGGTAGATGGCGTTGAAGATCAGCTTGTAGGTGGCGCGGGGCTGGGCGCGGAAGTCGATCTGGCTGCCGTAGGCCACCACGGTGCCCTTGCCGACCCTGAACGAGAGGACGTTGGCCTGATCCTTCAGGTAGTCCTCACCGAGCAGCCAGCCGCTGGCCAGCACGTCCTTCCGGGGGTAGCGGGACACCACCTGGGTCTCGATCCCGAATCCGGGACGGATGCGGTAGGCCTGGTCGCCATCGAAGAACACGGGCCATGCGGCCGGCATGCCCCACGCGACGGGGTTGGCGGGGTCGAACTCGTTGTTCAGGAGCGAGCCCGGGCAGTAGAAGAGCGATTCCGGATCCGCGACCCGGTCGCGCAGCGTCTGCATCAGCCGGGCGGGGCTGCTGAACGCGTCGCGCAGCACCTCGGTGGCGTTCTCGGTCGGGGGCGGCGCGGCCGGGCGCTGTGCGGCCGGGCCGAAGCGGGGGGGCGGCTCGGGCAGCGCCTTTTCGATCGGCAGGTCGAGGAGGTCGCGCGCCGTGTCCACGGCCGACCCGACGGCCAGCAGCGTGCCGCCGTTCTCGACGAACGCCTTGAGACTGGCCCATCCAGCCTCCCCGATACCGAAGGCCCACGCCCACTCGGCCGGATCGTTGCGCTTCGCGTCGAGTCCGTTGAGCATGCGGGCCTTGGTCGTGCCGGAGGGCAGGAGGATGACGTCGTACTTGGCGCTGAGATCGCCCTGGAAGTCCTGCGCCGACATGACGGTGTGGTTGACGCCGTACTGCTCGAGCATCCACATCGACCAGCCGCCGGGCATGTTGTTGGCCGCGCGATACAGGCCCACGCGCGTGCCGGGCTTGAGCTTCTCGCCCTCGACGGCGGGCATCGTGTCGGCGCCCGTCACGGTGAGCCCCAGCGCCTTCGCGCCCCGCTCGACGATGGGCTGCGAGGCCGCCGTGGCCGGAATGACCCAGGTGCCCGGCGCGTGCGACTCGAAGGCCGCGCGCGTGCGGTACACCGGTACGTTGGCCTTCTGCAGCTCGGCCACCATCTTGAAGGTGCCGTAGCTCTCCGGGCCGATCAGGTAGGCCGCCTTCGGCCGGGCGGGCACGGCGCCCGCCTTCGGTGTCACGGTCTCGACGAGCTCGAGCGACGCCTCGAACGGCTGCTCGACGGCGTCCACGGTGGCGCCGGTCAGCATCCAGAGGGTGTGGCCGGTCACGTCGTAGGGCGGCTCGGGCGGGCCGCCCGGAAAGAGGCGCAGGTCGGGGTACACCTGCTTCGAGAGCATCGTGCGCGCGAAGGCGCCATAGGGCTGTGCCGTCTTGATGACGTAGGACCCCGCCTGGTACTGCCGGTCGCCGGCCGTGAAGGGCGCCGTGGCGCGATGCACCTCCACGGCCCCGACGCGCAGCAGATCCAGCATCTCGTAGGCGCCGTACGGATCGTGCTGCTCGGCCGGCACGACGAACGCGTAGGGGCCACCCGCGTAGTGCACCCAGTCCCGGTGCACCTGGTAGAAGTTCCACAGCCACTGCGGCCCGTACTTCGCCACCTCGGTCATGCCCGCCATGGCGGCGATGACGCCGTAGTCCACCTGCTGGCGGAGCGTCCACGTGTCCTTCGAGTACGGCACCGGGAAGTGCGCGCGCGACTCCTGCGGGCCAAGCGGCTGTCCCGCACGCGGGTTCGTGAACGGATCGGCGAGGCTGCTGCTGGCAATCTCGGTCAGGATGCGCGGCTGGCCGTGATACACCATGTACTGCCTGGCGGGCGTCCACATGTCGTAGGCGTCTTCCCAGGCCACGCCCTCCTTGCCGGCCGCCAGCAGCGCCGACGCCATCGCCTGCCCCACCGTCGACTGCCCCATGCGGAGCAGCGGGTGCATGTTCGGGTCGAAGGGCTCGGTGAACGGCGGGACGAAGATGCGCGAGCCCATCGGTCCCTGCTGGTGCATGTCGTGCGTGATGATGGGCTTGTAGGTGTTCTGCACCAGCTCGATGTTCATGCGCGTCTCCTTCTGCGTGAACATGAACCAGTCGCGGTTGTCGTCGTGCCCGACGTACTTGTGGTACAGGTCCGGGTAGACGCGCTGGTAGTTGGTGCCCTTCGTCTTGTACCAGTGGTCGATGACGAGCACCTGGCCGTCGGGGTTCTGCGACGGCACCATCAGCACGACCGCGTTGTCGAGGATGTTGCGAACCTCTGGCGAGTTCCCGGTCGCCAGCCGGTGGACGATCTCGATGATGGCCTGGCCGTTGCTGACCTCGGTCGAGTGGATCGTAGCGTAGAGGAAGTAGAAGGGCTTGCCCTCCGCGGCGAGCGCCCGCGCCTCGTCGTCGGACAGGCCTCGCGGATCGGCCAGCCGCCGGTTGATCTCGACGAGCCGGTCGAACTTCGCGAGGTTCTGGGGCGAGCTGATCCGCAGCAGCGGATAGCTGTTGCCCATGGTCGTCTTGCCCAGCTCCTGGTACTGCACGCGATCGGTCTGCTTCGCGATCAGCTGGAAGCACTCGAGGATCTTCGGATACCGCGCCAGCTCGCCATCGGCGCCGATCTCGAAGCCGAAATATACTGCGCTGGGGTGGGCACCGCCTGCGCGGCCGCGGGCACGGCGGCAAGGGCGATGCAGAAGCCGATGAGAGCGATTGCACGAGCTCGGCGCATGGATCTCTCCCCGAAAGGTGGCCGATTCTAGCATCGGGACGTCACGGGGCGTCTCCGTTTGTCGCCCGCGATTCGAACCGTGCACGACCTCCGCCGGAGACCAGCGCGCTGGTGCCTCGGGGGCCTCGGAGGCCCACTCATCATGCGGATGTCTCGCCTTGCGGTGACGATTGCGATTCTGACGGCGCTGGTCCTGCCCGCCGCCGCCCTCCTGGCCCAGGTGGACGGGCCGCCCGCCAGGCACCCGCGCGGGTGCCCGAACCGAGGACGTTCGGCTTCGCGCCGGGCGACGACTACAAGCTCGCCAGCCACGAGCAGATCGTCGAGCACTTCCGCGCTCGACGCGGCCTCCGACCGCATCGTGGTGGACGAGATCGGCAAGACGAGCGAGGGCGGCCGATGATCGTCGCCGTCATCTCGAGCGAGGCCAACATCCGCGACCGCGCGCGCTATCAGGACATCGCCCGGCGCCTGGCGCTGGTCCGCGACGTTGACGAGCCGACCGCCCGTCAGCTGTCGCGCGAGGGCAAGGCCATCGTCTGGATCGACGGCGGCCTCCACGCCACCGAAGTGGCCGGCGCCCAGCACACGCCCGAGCTCGGCTGGTGGCTCGTCGCCTCGGAGGACGACGAGGCGAAGCGCATTCGCGAGAACGCGATCCTCGTCCTCATGCCCTCCATGAACCCGGACGGCCTCGACATCGTGCGCGACTGGGCATGAAGAACCTCGGGACGCCGTTCGAGACGACCTCGCCGCCCGACATCTACCACCACTACGTCGGCCACGACAACAACCGCGACTGGACGATGTTCACCCAGGTCGAGACGCAGGCCGTGGCGCGCCAGCTGTACACGGTCTGGTATCCGCAGGTGGTCTACAACCACCACCAGTCGGGCCCCTTCCCGAGCCGCATCTGGGGGCCGCCGATGAAGGATCCGGTCAACCCCAACCTCGACCCGCTCGTCGTCAGCACGATCAACCAGATCGGCGAGGCGATGCGGAAGCGCTTCGACGAGGAAGAGAAGCCCGGCTACAGCAGCCACATGCTGTACGACATCTGGTGGAACGGCAGCATGCGGGGCGGTCCGGACTTCCACAACATGGCCGGCTTCCTCACCGAGACCGCGCTGTACCGCTATGCGACGCCGCACTGCTACGAGGCGTCGGACATTCCGGAGACCTTCGGCGAGCGGCACAAGAACCTGCCCGCGAAGATCCCGAGCGTCAACTACACGAACCCGTGGCTCGGCGGCTGCTGGCCGCTGCGCCAGCCCGTCGAGTACATGCTGACGGCCTCACGGGCGACCCTCGATCTGGCCGCCCGCCTGAAGGAGGACTTCCTCTACAACATCTGGCGGATGGGCACGCGGCAGATCGCGCGCGGCGAGAGGGCCGAGGGCGGTCCGTTCGCCTACGTCGTGGACCTGCAGGCGCAGCACGACCCGACGCGCACCGTCGAGTTCCTGCGGCGCTTCCGCATCGCGAACATCGAGATCCGCCGGGCGGACGCGCCCTTCAGCGCCGGCGGGAAGTCATACCCCGCCGGCACGTACGTGATCGGGCCGCAGCCGTTCCGCCCGTACGTCATCGACCTGATCGAGGCGAAGCAGTTCCCGGAGCGCCGCCTCTATCCGGGCGGCCCGCCCGACGCGCCGTACGACATGACTGGCTACGAGCTGAGCTACCAGATGGGCGTGGCCATCGACCGCGTGCAGGAGCCCTTCACGCTGCCCTCGACCATCGTCGACGAGATTCCGCCGGCGGCCGGAGGGATCGGCGGGACCGGCGGCGTCTTCGCGCTGCCGCCGAACCTCAACATGGGCGTGAAGGCGCTCAACCGACTGTTCGCCGAGGGAGCGCGTGCGTCGTGGGGCGCGGACAACCGCATCTACGTGGAGGGCGTCGGCAGGGACGCCGTCGACGCGGTCGGACGGGAGCTGGGCGTCGCCTTCACGGCCGTGGACGCCAGGCCCGCGGACGCCCGGGCGATTCGCGCGCCGCGCATCGGCCTGTACCGCAGCTACCGCGCGAACATGGACGAGGGCTGGACGCGATGGATGCTCGAGCAGTACGGCTTCGCGTACACCACGCTGACCAACGCGGACGTCCGCACGGGCGACCTGTCCCGATTCGACGTGCTGCTCTTCGCCTCCGAGTCCGAGGACACCATCCTGAACGGGCACCTGGCCGGCACGATGCCCGACCCGTACGTCGGCGGCATCGGCATGGAGGGCGCGGCCAACGTCCGGCGGTTCGTGGAAGGCGGCGGCTGGCTC
>JAWKHU010000043.1:0-164357 GCA_041394685.1 Vicinamibacterales bacterium | reverse complement strand
TGTCGATGCCTTCTGCCTTCTTACTTCTGAATTCTGAATTCTGAATTCCCTATGCCGCTTCCTTGCGCTCGGCGACGGTGACCACCGTCTCGGTGCCGAACTGCTGCATCAGCGAGAGAAGGCCCGTGTAGAGGAAGCCGACCTGGAAGAGCATGAGGAACGGCACGGTGCCGTAGATGCCGTTGGCCAGGGCGTAGAAGAGCGTGCCGGTGAAGTAGACGCCCAGCGCCACCTCGATGAGGGGCTGGATGAGGTCGGCCTGGCGGTACTTCTTCGTCACCCAGTCGTCGGCCCGGCCCTCGACGCCGTACTTGGGCGTGCGCGCGAACTCCGATGGCTTGTGGAAGAGCGCCTCGAGGACGGCGCGCGTGTTGTTGACCGCGAGGCCGATGCCGATCGACATGAGGAACGGCAGGTAGCGCAGCCGCTCGGTCCACGTGCGCGGGTGCAGCTCGCGCTGGCACACCATGTAGAAGTTGGCCACCGACGCCGTCGCCGCCAGGAACAGCGGGATGTCGATGAGCATCATCTCGTACCACCCCATGTTGTAGCGGATGATCATCGAGGGCGCCATCAGCACCGACAGCACGCACATCAACGGGTAGTTGAGGTTCGCGGACAGGTGGAAGAAGGCTTCGGCCTTGACGCGTGACGGCTGGTCCGAGCGCAGGATGCGGGGCATCAGCTTCAGGAACGTCTGGATGGAGCCCTTCGCCCACCGGTGCTGCTGGGACTTGAAGGCGTTCATCTCCACGGGCAGCTCGGCGGGCGCCACGTGGTCGTTGACGAACACGAACTCCCAGCCCCGCAGCTGCGTGCGGTAGCTGAGGTCCAGGTCCTCGGTCAGCGTGTCGTGCTGCCAGCCGCCGCCATCGGCTATCGCCTCACGGCGCCAGATGCCGGCCGTGCCGTTGAAGTTGAAGAAGCAGCCCGCGCGATTGCGGGCGCCGTGCTCGAGGACGAAGTGGGCGTCGAGCAGCATGCCCTGGATCTTCGTCAGCAGCGAGTAGTCCTCGTTGATGTGTCCCCAGCGGGCCTGCACCATGGCCACGCGCGGGTTGGTGAAGTAGTGGACCGTCCGGGCCAGGAAGTCGGGCCGCGGCACGAAGTCGGCGTCGAAGATGGCCACGAAGGTGCCGCGCGCCACCTGGAGCCCGGCGTCGAGCGCCCCGGCCTTGTAGCCCGAGCGGTCTTCACGGTGGATGGCTTGATGTCCACGCCCTGGGACGCGTGCCGCCGGACGGCCAGTTCCGCGATGGCCCGCGTCTCGTCGGTCGAGTCGTCCAGCACCTGGATCTCCAGGCGGTCGCGCGGGTACTCGATGGCGCAGACGGCGTCGATCAGGCGATCCACGACGTACATCTCGTTGAAGAGCGGGAGCTGGATCGTGACGACGGGCAGGCTGTCGAAGCGCGAGGCGGGGACGGGCTGCTCGTGTTTGTGTTTCATGTACAGGTAGACCAGGTAGTACCGGTGCCACCCGTAAACCGCGAGGATCAGCAGGACGAAGAAGTACGATGCGAGGATGAAGGTGTCGATCGGCGTCATGCTAGGTCCGAGTCAGGTCGGCCAACGCAAACCCACATTGTACAAGTGGGTCCGGTAAAGTCAACAAAACAGGCACGATACGCCACTCCAACCCCCATCGACCATCCTCACCGCCGACCAGTCACCGCACATGACACCTGACCAGCTCCGCCTGCTGCTGGACGAGGTCCGGGACGGCCGCCGTCCCGCGTCCGAGGCCCATCAGACCCTGCTCGCGGCCCTCAGGGCCGAGCCCCTGGCCGACCTGGGCTTCGCCCGCGTGGACCACCACCGCGCCACCCGCCAGGGCTTTCCCGAAGTCGTCCTCGGCCTCGGCAAGACGCCCGACCAGATTGCGGCCATCGCCGAGGCCATCGCCGGACGGGGACAGCCGCTGCTGGTGACCCGTGCGGACGAGCCGGCCTGGGCGGCAGTCCACGCCCGCCTCCCCGAGGCACGCTACCACGAGGTGGCCCGCGCCATCACGCTGGCCAGGGAGGTCCCGCCCGGACAGGGCACGATCGCGATCGCCACCGCGGGCACCTCCGACCTGCCGGTCGCGGAGGAAGCGGCCGTCACGGCCGAGCTGATGGGGAACACGGTCGATCGGCTGTACGACGTCGGAGTCGCCGGCATCCACCGCGTGCTGCGGGAACGCGGCCGCCTCGAATCCGCCCGCGTCATCGTCGTCGTCGCCGGCATGGAAGGCGCCCTGCCAAGCGTCGTCGCCGGGATGGTGCACGTGCCCGTCATTGCCGTGCCCACCAGCATCGGCTACGGCGCCAGCTTCGGCGGCATCGCCGCCCTGCTCGGCATGCTGAACTCCTGCGCCAACGGCGTCTCGGTCGTGAACATCGACAACGGATTCGGCGCCGGCTGCATCGCCAGTATGATCAACCATCTGTAGAGAAGAGCGGCAAAATCTGAAGATATGTCGATCTGGTGAGCGCGCGATCGAGCGGGCGATCACACGATCATGCGATCTATCTGCAGATCACCAGTTAGATCAAGCGTTCACCCGCTCCAACGATCGATCTCCAGATCACCACTTCTCCAGATCTCCAGATTCGCGAATCCATCTATGTTCCCTCCTCCGCTGGAGTTCGATCGCATCGTCGACGCCGTCGCCGACCTGTCGGTGACGCCGATGGGTCGTGCGCGGCTCGAGGCGCTCGACCCGGCGACCGAGCCGCGCGTGGTGGCCGCGCTGCAGCAGGGCACCAGCGAGACGGTGCGCTTCTTCGAGCGGAACTCGGGGTTCGCGCTGCGCGCGGGCCAGGGCCTCGAGGAGGCCCTCGGCGGCCTGGGCGTCGAGGGCCGGCCGCTGGAGCCGCTGTCGCTCCGCACGCTCGCCGATTTCGCCGATTCGGTCGAGCGAACCCGCGCGGGCATCGTGGCCGCCACCGGCGACTTCCCCGTCCTGCGCGCGCAGGTCGCGCGCCTGGCAAGCTTTGCGGGCGAGATTGCGGCGGTCCGGGCGGCCATCGACGGGTCGGGCGAGGTGGTGGACACGGCCAGCCCGGCGCTGCGCGCCATCCGCGATCGGCTCCGCAGCACCAGACACAAGTTGCGGCAGTCGCTCGAGCAGTTCGCGCGCGGGCGCGACACGGCCAAGTACCTGCAGGACGAGGTCATCACGGAGCGCAACGGCCGCTTCGTGCTGCTGGTTCGCGCGGAGCACCGCGGCAACGTCCCGGGCATCGTGCACGGCAGCTCCGCCAGCGGCGCGAGCCTGTTCCTGGAGCCGGCGGCGACGGTCGAGATCAACAACGACATCGTGGAGCTCGAGGAACGCGAGCGCGAGGAGATCTTCCGCATCCTGCTCGAGCTGACGGATCGCTTCCGTCACCGGCCCGGCGACGTGCGGGCGCTCGAGTCGGTGGCGGCGGAGCTGGACGTGCTGCAGGCGCGCGCGCAGTACTCCACGCGCATCGGCGGCATCGAGCCCGTCTTCGTCATCGACGGCACGTTCGAGCTGCGCGGGGCGCGTCATCCGCTGCTGGAGCGGGCGGTGCCCATCGACGTCGTGCTCGACCCGCCGAGCCGCGTCCTGCTCATCACGGGCCCGAACACCGGCGGCAAGACCGTGGCGCTCAAGACGGCGGGGCTCTTCTCGCTCATGGCGCAGGCGGGCCTCCACGTCCCCGCGACGACGGCACGGCTCCCCATCTTCCGGTCGGTGTTCGCCGACATCGGCGACGAGCAGTCGATCGCCGCCAGCCTGAGCACGTTCTCCGCGCACATCACCAACCTGGTGGCCATGGACCGTGCGCTGGCGCTGCCGGCACTGGTGCTGCTCGACGAGGTGGGCACCGGCACGGATCCCAACGAGGGCGGGGCGCTCGCCACGGCCCTGGTCCAGCACTTCCGCCAACGGGGTGCGCACCTCATCGCCACGACGCACTTCGATGCCGTGAAGACGTGGGGGACGACGACGGATGGTGTGACGGTGGCGGCCTTCGCCTTCGATCCGCAGACCTACGCGCCGACAGCCCGGCTCGTGCACGGCGCGCCGGGGCGCAGCCTCGCCATCGAGATCGCGCAGCGCCCGGGGCTGCCGGTCCCTGTGGTGTCGGCCGCGCGCGGCTTCCTGAGCGACGACCAGAAGCGGCTGCAGGCGCGGCTCGATCGCGTGGATGCGCAGGCCCGCGCGCTCGAGGCCGAGCGCGGACGCGTGGAACGCGACCGGAGGGCGGCCGCCGACGCCCGGCGGGAGCTGGAAGCCCGGGAACAGGCGCTGGCGGAGCGCGAGGAGGCCTTTCGCAAGCGGCTGCACGAGAAGGTTGAGGAGCGCGTGCGGCAGGCGCGGCGCGACATCGACGCCGTGATCGAGCAGCTGCGCGCCAAGTCGGACGCCATGCTCGAACGGGCGTCCCTGCGCGCGGCCGGCGGGCTGATCAACACCGGCGAGGCCGGCGCGGCGCGTGGCGAGGCGCGCGCCGCCGTCGAGCAGATCGCGGAACGGCTGCGCAATCCGGCGCCTGCCGACGGACGTGGGCCGGACGGTGCCGCGCCAGCGGGCCGCGCCGCCGCACCTGCCCTGGTCGTCGGCGCCGGGGTCTCGGTCGGGGGCTGGGGCTCGAGGGCACCGTCCTGTCGCTGCAGGGCTCGCAGGTCGAGATCGACGTGCGCGGCAAGCGGATGCGGGCGAGGGCCAACGAGGTACGCGTGCTGTCGGGCCCCGCGCCGTCGGCGGGCCGGGTGCGAGTCAACGTGGAGCTGAAGCCGCGCGAGGGCCTGCTGAGCGAGCTCAACGTCATTGGCTGTTCGGTCGAGGAGGCCGTGGACCGCGTGTCGCGCTTCCTCGACGACACGATGGTGACGGACCTCCGCGAGGTGCGCATCGTGCACGGGTTCGGCACCGGCCAGCTCCGCAAGGGCTGCACGCGTTCCTCAAGACCCACCCGCTCGTGATGAAGTACGGCCAGCCCCCGACACGCAGGGGGAGGCGGGGCGACGGTGGTGGAGCTGAAGGACTGACCGGCGGACCGGCCACCGCGAAGCCGCGGCAGGCCCCGGAGCGTATGATCCGTTCCTTCCACCCGTGAAGTTCCCGCAGACGTTCATCGACGAGGTCCGCACGGCCGCCGACATCGTGGTCGTGATCTCCGACTACGTGTCCCTTCGGAAGGCCGGCACCAGCTACAAGGGGCTGTGTCCGTTCCACGGTGAGAAGACACCGTCGTTCAACGTCCACCGCGACCGCGGCTTCTTCCACTGCTTCGGCTGCGGCGTCGGCGGCGACGTCTTCAAGTTCATCGAGCTGAAGGAGCAGCTGGGGTTCCAGGATGCGGTGCGCCAGCTCGCGCAGCGCTTCGGCATCCCCGTGCCCGAGCTCGAGGGCGGCGACGGGCGCGACTCGGCCGCCGAGCGCGAGTCGCTGCTCCGCATGCACGAAGTGGCCGCCGCCTGGTTCCGCGAACAGCTCGAGTCCCCGGCCGCCGCACGGGTGCGCGAGTACCTGCGCGGGCCGCGGGGGCTCACCGACGATCTCATCGCCCGGCTGCAGCTCGGATTCGCGCCACCCGGGCGCGATCTCCTCCGCCGCCGCCTGCTCGACGCCGGGTTCGCGCCCCCGATGATTGCCGGCAGCGGCCTGGTCTCCCGGCGCGAGGATGGCAGCGAGGTGGACCGGTTCAGGAACCGCCTGATGATCCCGATCGCCCGCGACACGGGCTCGATCATCGCGTTCGGCGGCCGTGCCCTCGACCCGAACCAGGTGCCCAAGTACCTGAACTCCCCGGAGACGCCGCTCTACACCAAGGGCCGCACCCTCTACGGCCTGAACCTGACGAAGGCCGACATCCGCAAGCGCGGCTTCGCCGTCATCGTCGAGGGCTACTTCGACTTCGCGCAGGTGTGGCAGACGGCGGGGGTGCCGGTGGTGGCGACGTGCGGCACGGCCCTCACGCAGGCGCAGGCGCAGCAGCTGCGGCGGTTCGCCTCCAAGACGGTGCTCTGCTACGACCCCGACACGGCGGGACAGACGGCGGCCGAGCGCAGCTCGGAGATCCTGGTGGCCGAGGGCTTCGACGTCAACGTCATCCGGCTGCCGGGGACCGAGGACCCCGATGGCTTCGTCCAGGCGCACGGCCGGGCCGGGTTCGTGGAGGAGCTGAAGCGGTCGAAGCCCTACCTGGAGTTCCTGCTGGACCGGGCGGCGGCCGGGGTGGACCTGTCCCGGGACGAGCCGCGGCGCGAATTCCTGCACCAGATGCTGGCCGTGGCCGCCCGGATTCCGGACGCGGCGGCCCGGGACCAGTTCGCGGACCGGCTGGCCCACAAGGCCCGGGTGACCGAGGAGGTGGTCCGGTCGGAGATCCGGCGGGCGGCGGCGGCCCGGAAGACCGAGCTGCCCGCAACCCGGGTCCCGAGCCGGACGGGGCAGCTCCGGCCCGTGGAACGGGGCCTGCTCTGGGGCCTCGTGCACCGCCCGGCCGAGGTGGTGCCGTGGCTTAAAAATCTGGAAGATGCTGATTTTGAAGGACTTAGCTCTGAGTCACTGCTTCGGGCCGCACGGGATCTCGACGCCGCCGAGGTGGAGGATGTCCCAAATCTCCTGATGGAGCGTCTAAGTACTGTGGAAGCCCAGTGGCTGGCGGCCACGGCGTCGGAAGCCGCGCCACCCGTGCTCGACCCCGAGCATTCGGTCAAATCCCTGAAGCGTCTGCGCTACGAGCGCGAACTGGCTGGCGTTCAGCGCGCCATCGACCAGGTCCAACGCCGGGGAGACCAGGGCGCCGAACTGCAGGCGCTGCTCGAAAAAAAACTGGAACTCGGCCGCCGGCTCGCGCCGGAACGGCAGTAGTTTCCGCGTTAAAATGAAAAGCTTCCCCTCAGGGGATGCAACGGGATGTAACGCAGGAGGAGTGGCCCTTGTCCCTCGAAGAACGGTTTGACGAAGTCCGGCAGCTCATCATCATCGGCAAGGAGAAGGGGTACCTCCTCTATGACGAGGTGAACGACCTGCTGCCCGCGGACCTGACCTCGTCTCCGGAAGATCTCGACGAACTGATGAGCGTCTTCGGCGCGGCCGGTATCGATCTCGTCGATTCCGAGAAAGGATACCGCGAGCGCGAGGGCATGGAGCGCGGCGAGGGCCAGTCCTCCGGCGAGGAGGGCGACCAGCTCGATCTGACGCCCGGCGCGCTCGACAAGACGAACGACCCCGTCCGCATGTACCTCCGCGAGATGGGCACGGTCCCGCTGCTCACGCGCGAGGGCGAAGTCGCCATCGCCAAGCGGATCGAGCAGGGCAAGCTCTCGGTCATCAAGTCGATCTCGCGCATGCCGGCCATCGCCAAGGCCGTCATCCGCATGGGCGAGGCGCTGAAGGCGGGCGAGCGCACCATCCGCGAGCTCGTCATCTTCAACGACGAGGAGATCACCGACGACCGGATCGAGGAGCGCGCCCAGAAGTTCCTGCGCGAGGTCGACGGGGTGCGCAAGGCGCGCGTCGCCGTCGAGAAGCTGCAGGAGAAGCTGGTCGTCATCCCGAAGTCCGAGAAGCGCAAGTACCGGCGCGCCAAGTGGAAGAAGATGCGCGCCGAGGTGGAGCTGTCGCGCCTCATCCGCAAGATCGAGTTCACCGAGCCGGTGAAGCGTCGCCTCGTCGAAGAGGTCAAGGACATCGTCGAGCGCGTCTCGAAGATGCAGCGCGAGCTTGACAACCTGAAGAAGACGCTGGCGGTGAAGACGACGACGCGCCGGCCGAAGCTGAAGGAAGAGGAGCGCAAGGTCCTCGAGAAGCGCCGCAAGGAGCTGGCGGCCGAGATCAAGCAGAAGACCGACGACCTCGAGGAGAGCGTGGATCACCTGCGCCACACCCTCGAGGTGATCATGCGCGGCGAGGCGCAGGCCGAGCAGGCCAAGAAGGAGCTGGTCGAGGCCAACCTCCGCCTCGTGGTCTCGATCGCCAAGAAGTACACCAACCGCGGCCTGCAGTTCCTGGATCTGATCCAGGAGGGCAACATCGGCCTGATGAAGGCCGTGGACAAGTTCGAGGAAATGCAGCGCGGCTACAAGTTCTCGACCTACGCGACGTGGTGGATTCGCCAGGCCATCACCCGCGCCATCGCGGACGAGGCGCGGACCATCCGCATCCCGGTCCACATGATCGAGACGATCAACAAACTCATTCGCACCTCGCGCGCGCTGGTGCAGGAGCTGGGCCGCGAGCCCACCTCGGAGGAGATCGCCCGCCGCATGGACATCCCGGTGTCCAAGGTGCGCAAGGTGCTCAAGATCGCGCAGGAGCCCATCTCCCTCGAAACGCCGATCGGCGAGGAGGAGGATTCGCACCTGGGCGACTTCATCGAGGACCGCACGGCCGTGTCGCCGTCGGAGGCCGTGATCAACCTCGACTTGAAGGAGCAGACCGAGTCCGTGCTCAAGACCCTCACGCCGCGTGAGGAGAAGGTCATCAAGATGCGCTTCGGCGTCGGCGATGGCAGCGAGCACACGCTCGAGGAAGTGGGCCAGAACTTCGCCGTCACGCGCGAGCGCATCCGCCAGATCGAGGCCAAGGCGCTGCGCAAGCTGCGGCACCCCTCGCGCTCGCGCAAGCTGCGCGCGTTCCTCGAAGGAAGGTCCTGATCGAATCGGGAGAGGCTCGGGTACGGGACTGCGGCGTCTCTCGGGAGAGCCTGACGACGGGAGCATTCCCGACCGGGCGCTGGTTTCGACCGGCCCTCTCCCGAGGGTGCGCCACTCCCGGCGACGTCCACTCCCGAGGGTTCACGCCTCCCGCCCCTTTCATAGGGGCCCATAGCTCAGCGGTTAGAGCGGCCGGCTCATAACTGGTTGGTCCCTGGTTCGAATCCAGGTGGGCCCATTCCTTCCGCGTCCACGAACGGCGGCGTCCATCCACCGGGTGCTGCGGGCGGTCGCACCAATGGGATACACTTTCCCGCAGCGTGTCCCCTCACGTTCCCGACGACAGCAGAACGACCGGCCGCCGATCCGACCCGCCCCCCGCGCGCGGCCGGCCAGGCGCCGCACGCAGGGCTCCCAGGCAGGGCCCGCACGCCGTGTCCGCACCCCGCACCCGCACCACGCACCCTGCACGCGGCACCGCACCCGGCACGAGGCACCCGGCACCCTGCACGCACCGTTTCAATCACCCCCCTCTTCCCGCACCATCCACACATGCTTGCTGACCTCGAACGCCTGATCCGCCTCCAGGACCTCGAAACCAGGGCCGCGGCCTCCACTCGCATCGTGGCCTCCGCCCCCGAACGCATCGGCGCCCTCGACGCCACGCTGGCCGCCGCCCGCGACGGCGTCGAGCAGGCCAGGACGGCCATCGCCGACAACCAGGCTGCTCGACGTTCCGCCGAGAAGGACCTGGTGGCCGCGCAGCAGCGGCTCGAGAAGTACAAGGAACAGTCCATGGCGGTGAAGACCAACGCCGAGTTCCACGCCATGCAGCACCAGATGGAAACGGTGAAGGGCGAGATCGACCAGTTCGAGAGCCGCATGCTCGAGATCATGGTGTCGGCCGACGAACTCGCCGCCGCGCTCAAGCAGTCCGAGGCCCACCTCAAGTCCGAGGAAGCGCGCGTCTCGGCCGAGCGCAAGGCCATCGAGGCCGAGCGCACCGAGCACGAGGGCGTCATCCGTGCCTGCGGCGACGAACGAGGAGCGCTCGTCGCTGCGATCGCCCCGGCCGTCGTGTCCACGTTCGAGAAGATCGCGCGGCAGCGGGGCGGCGTGGGCGTCGCCCGGGCGGAGAAGGAACGCTGCGTCGTCTGTCAGGTGCGCCTGCGGCCCATGGTCTTCAACGAGGTCATGAAGAACGACACGATCGTCCAGTGCGACTCGTGCCAGCGCATCCTGTATTTCGTGCCGCCGGCGGCCGCCGAGGCGGCCTCGACGGCCTCGTGACGACGGCGAACTTCGACGGAGGCGCGCGGGGCAACCCCGGCCCCGCCGGCTGGGGCGTCGTCATCCGCGGCGACGACGGCACGGTGCTCGCCGAACTGCATGGCGCCCTTGGACGCGCCACCAACAACGTCGCCGAGTATCACGGGCTCCTCGCCGCGCTGCAGTGGGCGGCGGACCACGGAGTCACCTCACTGCTGGTCCGGGGCGACTCGCTGCTGCTGATCGAGCAGATGCGGGGCAACTATCGCGTCAAGCACGAGGGCCTGCAGCCCCTCTACCGGCAGGCCCGGTTGCTGGTCGCACGGATCGGCGACGTCCGGTTCGAGCACGTCGCGCGAGAGCGCAACACGGACGCGGACCGGTTGTCCAACCTGGGCATGGACGCCAACCCCGCCTGACGACGGACGTCGCCCGCCCTCAGCCGCGCGGTGCAGCGGCGGGCACGCGGACGATCCCCGCCATGCGCCCTGCGGCCGGCCCGTCGCGGCGATAGGAGTCGAGCCACACGGGGTTCGGGGCCGTACTGAGGCGCGACACGTGCACCGCTCCCGGAGCGATCCCGCACGCCGTCAGCTGATCGAGGTTGGCCTCCCAGAGATCGAGGTGCAGCGCGCCGCGCTCGCCGGTCCGCCGGAACCAGCGTGTGGTGCCGGCGTGGCCCGCGTCGGCGAACGCCTCCAGGACGGCGTCGCCCACCTCGTAGTCGTCCGGACCGATACTGGGTCCGATGGCGGCCATCATGTCCGCCGGCCGGCACCCATACTCCGCCGTCAGCGCTTCGACGGCCGCGCGCGTCACCCGCGCACATGTGCCTCGCCAGCCGGCGTGAACAGCCGCCGCCGCGCCCACCACCGGATCGACCACCAGGATCGGGACGCAGTCGGCGACCTGGACCAGCAGGCCCGCGCCGGCGACGTCGGACACGAGGGCGTCCGCCTCCGGCCGCGCCTGTGCGTCGTCGCCAGGCCGGACCACCCGCACGGTGCGGCCGTGCACCTGCGTCACGCGGAACAGCCCGGCATGCACGCCGAGGGCGGTCGCCGCTGCCGTCCAGCGGGCATCGCGCACCGGGGCATCCGCCCCTGGTAACTCCGGTTGCCTCACGGTGAACACGTGTTGCGCAGCCGCGCTCAGCGGGATGCACCGCAGTCCGGGGCCCCAACCGTCGTCGAGCCAGCCAAATGCGGGATCGACGGGAGGCCGCTCGCCGGCGGCTGGCCCCACGCCAGGGAAACCTCGGTTGTCATCGCGGTACGGCACCTCCGCATCATCGCCGAAAACAGGCGCGATTCCACGCGGCACGCCTCGTGAATCAGAAGAGGACGGCCGTCGTCACGGCGGCGGCGGACTGGAGAACAGACGATGGTGGTGAAGATCGTGCCGAACGACAAGGGGAACCCGGCAGGAAAGCTCGCCGACGCCGAGCTGCACTTCGATCAGGGCGAACTGGAGGGCCTGAAGCTGGTGGGGTTCGCCGTCTGGGAACGACGAACCGGCGTCGGCCGCAACGTCACGTTTCCCGCCCGCGCGTATTCGGTGAACGGCGAGCGTCGCAGCTACGCGCTCCTCCGTCCGATGACCGACGCGGCGAGCCAGGACCGCATTCGCGACGTGGTGCTGCACGCGTATGCGGAGTACGAGGCCGTGGCGGCGGTGTCCGGCTGACTGAGCCGGCGGCATCGCAAGCTGACGTGCCGCTAGTGGGCGCGGCTGGCGCGGCGTCTTCGGGGGAGCGCGCCGAGGCCGGCCGCGCCCGGCGGGCGGCCGCCGGGATCAGCCAATCACGGGGAGCAGCCGCGCGTTCTCGCGGGCGCGCTTGGGTGGCAACGTCCACTCCGCGCGCGTGCTCTTCTCGAACTCCGTGCGGAAGAAGGACGCCTTCATGCCGCCGTCGATGATGTCCCAGGGAAGGACGGGGTCGTCTCGGCGGTCGCGGTAGATGAAGAAGTCGCCGTCCACGCCGGCATCGGCCACGGCTTTGCGCCACTGGCCGCCGTTCTGCTCCGCGAGCTCGATCGCGGGCGCGACGCGCCGGTCGCCCAGCGACAGAAGGGCCCGGTAGTAGGAATGCCGCTCGCTCTTGATGTTGAAGTAGACGTTGTCCAGGCCGGAGACCAGCCCGCGCAGGCGCTTCATCTTGCGCTCGATGACGTCGGAGGCCTCCATCGGCAACCACTGGTAGGCGGTGCCCGGCGGGGACCAGCGGATTCACGCTGCCCACGATGCGGCCGATCCGTCCCCGGCTCCGCGCATGGGCGAGCATCACCTCGCGCAGCCGCACGGTGAGGTCCCGAATGGCCACCAGGTCGTCGTCATCCTCGGTGGGCAGGCCGATCATGAAGTAGAGCTTCAGGTTCTCGATGCCCGAAGCGAAGATGAGCTCGGCAGCGGCCAGGATCTCCTCGTTCGTGACGGTCTTGTTGATCACGCGCCGGAGGCGGTCGGAACCGGTCTCAGGCGCGATCGTCAGCGTCCGCTCGCCGCCTCGCGCAGCAGGGAGACGATGGTGGGGGTGAGGTCGTCGAGACGCAGCGAGGCCGGGCTGATGGAGTAGCCCATGCCGGCCAGGCTTCGCAGGATGTGCTCGATGTCCGGGTGATCGCAGAGCGCAATGGACACGAGGCCCGCCCGCGTCGCGTGCGCGCGAGCCTGGCGGGCGAGCGCCAGGATGCGGTCGGCCGGAAACGCACGCACGGGCAGGTAGTTGTAGCCAGCCCAGCAGAAGCGGCACAGGTTCGCGCAGCCGCGCACCACCTCCACGAGGAAGCGGGAGCCGAACTCCGTATCAGGGGTGAAGATCGCGGTGGCGGGCGGATCGCACGCGTCGGTGGTCCTGAGCGCCGCCTTGCGGACCACGTCCGGAGCGCCGGTCCCCTCGCGCGGCACGTAGCGCGCGATGCGTCCCTCGGCGTCGTACTCGAGATCGTAGAACGACGGCACGTAGAACCCGCGCTCGCCGGCCAGTCGGCGCAGGGTTTCGCTCCTCGAGGGCGTGCCGCACGCCTCGACGAGCGCCGGGATCAGCGACTCGCCCTCGCCGGCGGCGATGACGTCGGCAAACGGCGCCAGCGGTTCCGGGTTGACGAAGGTCACCGCACCGCCTATCACCACGAGGGGGTGGCGGTAGTCCCGTTCCGACGCCCGCACGGGCAATCCGGCCAGGCGCAGCAGCGTGAGGACGTTCGGGTAGTCCCATTCGAACGACACCGAGAACGCCAGCACGTCGAAGTCGCGGATGGGCGTTTGCGACTCGATGCTCACCAGCGGGCTGCCGGACTCGAGCCAGGCCGCAAGCTCCTGCTTCGGCGGCAGGAACACGCGCTCGCAGACGGTGTCGGGCCTGGCGTTGAAGAGCGTGTAGACGGTCTGCAGCCCGAGGTTCGACATCCCCACGAAGTAGGTGTTGGGGAACGCCAGTGCCACACGCAGCCGGTTGGCGTGCGGCTTCAGGGTGTAACCGACCTCGCGTGAGAGGGTGAGGCGTGCGGTGTCGCGTGGGTGACGGGCCTTCATCAAGACGTCAGGGGACCGTCGAGCTGGCCTTGTTCCGGCGGCGCAGCTCTCGTGTCCCCTGGATGTTCCTACTCTACCACCGGCCGCTTCGGCCCCCCGGCGCCCGGGAGGGGCCTGGGGGGCCTGCCGTCAGCCTTCGCTGCGCCGGAGGAACGCAGGCACGTCGAGCGGGCTCGGATGCTCTGTATCCACCGCCGCCTCGCTGGTCCGCAGACCGCCGTTGGCCACCTGGCGGGCCGGGAGGTCCAGCGCCGGACGCCGCACGATCGCGCGGGGGGACGGCATGAGGCCGCCGTCGGCGCCGGCGGGTGCCGCCAGTGCGCGCGCATGCGTGGCGTACGCCTTCATGTCAACGGGCGTCGTCACGGTGGCTGGCGCCGGCGTGGCGCTGCTGCGCATCAGGTGTTCGAACCCGGTCGCGATGACCGTGATCTTGATCTTCCCGTTGAGCTCAGGGTCCACGACGGCGCCGAAGATGATGTTGGCGTCCTCGTGGGCGGCCTCCTGGATGATGGTGAGGGCTTCGTTCACCTCCATCAGCGCCATGTCCGGCCCGCCGGTGACGTTGATGATCACGCCGCGCGCGCCGTCCACCGAGGCGTCCTCGAGCAGCGGGCTCGAGATGGCGCGATTGGCGGCGTCCATGGCGCGCGAGCTGCCCTCGGCCATCGCCGTCCCCATCATCGCCACGCCCATGCCGGCCATGATGGTCTTGACGTCGGCGAAGTCGAGGTTGATGAGGCCGGGCACCAGGATGAGGTCCGAGATGCCCTGGATGGCCTGTCGCAGCACGTCGTCGGCGGTGACGAACGCGTCGAGCATGCTGGTGCTGCGGTCGATGACCGAGAGCAGCCGCTCGTTCGGGATCGTGATCACCGTGTCCACCGAGTTGCGCAGGTCGTCGAGGCCGGCCTCGGCCTGGCGGTGCCGCTTCTTGCCCTCGAACTTGAAGGGCCGGGTGACCACCGCAATGGTGAGGGCGCCGAGCTCGGTGGCGAGCGACGCGATCACGGGCGCGGCGCCGGTACCGGTGCCGCCGCCGAGGCCCGTCGTGACGAACACCATGTCTGCGCCCGACAGCGCCTGGATCAGCGTCTCGGTGTCCTCGAGCGCCGCTTCCCGGCCCACCGTGGGGTCGGCGCCGGCGCCGAGCCCCGTGGTCAGCGTGGATCCGATCTGGATCTTGATAGGCGCCGGGGTCGAGCGCAGCGCCAGCGCGTCGGTGTTGGCGACGATGAACTCCACCCCCGACAGCCCGGCCTGCACCATGCGCGTGACGGCATTGCTGCCGCCGCCGCCGACGCCGACGACCTTGATACGTGCGCCGGCGCGCGTGGCTTCGTCGAGCGTCAACCGCAGTTCGTTGTCATACAGGTCCGCCATCCCGCCTCCTAGAAGAACTCCTTGAACACCGTCCGCAACCGTCCCATCACCCGCGTGAACGCGCCGCCGCCGCCCGCTGGCACCGGCGCACGGTGGCGCTCGGCATACCGGACCAGTCCGACCGCCGTCGAGTAGGACGGGTGGCCGACGTGGTCCGCCAGCCCGCCCACTCCCACGGGCGACCCGCGGCGGATGGGCAGGTCGAAGATCTGCTCGGCGATCTCGGCCATGCCCTCGAGCACGGACCCGCCGCCGGTGAGCACGAGGCCCGAGTTGAGCGACTTCTCGTAGCCCGCCTTGTTGATCTCGTCCCAGATCAGGTGGAACAGCTCCTCGGCACGCGGCTGCAGGATGTCGGACAGGATCCGGCGGGCCATCACGCGCGGGCGCCGCCCGCCGACGCTGGCCACCTCGATCGTCTCGTCCTCGTCAACCATCCCCGACAGCGCGCAGCCCACGCGCCGCTTCACCTTCTCCGCTTCCGGAATCGGGGTGCGGAGGCCGACGGCAATGTCGTTGGTGAAGTGGTCGCCGCCGACGGCGACGACGGCGGTGTGCCACAGGCTGCCGCGCTCGAAGATCGCCACATCGGCGGTACCGCCGCCCACGTCCACCAGGGCCACGCCCAGTTCCTTCTCGTCCGGCGTCAGCACGGACTCGGCGGCGGCCAGCTGGCTGATGACGGTGTCGCTCACCTCCACGCCCGCGCGGTTGACGCACGACACGAGGTTGTGGGTTGCCGTCTGGCTGCCCGTGACGATGTGCACGTTGACCTCGAGCCGCGCGCCGGTCAGGCCGACGGGGGCGCCGATGCCCTCCTGCTCGTCGACGACGAAGTCCTGCGGGAGCACGTGGATGATCTCGCGGCCCGCCGGCAGCGACACCGCGCGGGCGGCGTCGATGGCGCGCCGGACGTCCTCGCGCGACACCTCGCGGTTCTTGCCGGCCACGGCGACGACCCCGCGGCTGTTGAAGCCCTTGATGTGCGGCCCGCTCAGGCCGAGATGGACGGACCCGATCTCGACGCCGGCCATCAGCTCGGCTTCCTCGACCGACTTCTTGATCGACTCGACGGCCGCCTCGAGGTTGACGACGACTCCCCGCTTGAGGCCCTTCGATTCGGTCGAGCCGATGCCGATGACGTCGAGCCCGCCGCCTTCCACCAGCTCGCCCACGACCGTGCAGACCTTGGTCGTGCCGATGTCGAGCCCCACGACGTAGCGTTCACGCTGTGCCACGCTGCCTCCCCACTCCTCCTACCGCCGAACACCCGCAGACGCCGGCACGGTGGCCGAACGCCGCGCCGGACGCACGTACAAACGCTCCATGAACCGCAGGTCCACGTAGTCGATGGCGGCCACGCGCTCACGCAGCGCATCGCCAAGCTCCAGGTATTGCTCCAGCCGCTCCACGAAGTCCTCTTCGCCCAGGCGCAGCAGCGCCGTGTCGCCTTCGAGCATCACGACCGCGTTGTGCGGGTCGTGCACGTCGATCTGCGACACCTTGGCCTCGATGTCGGGCCTGGCCGCCAGCGCGGCGATGACGCGGGCGGCCAGGTCGGCGCGCGGCTCGTCCACCGTCGCGGGCCGTCCCTTGCCACCCTCCATGAGGCCGTCCACCAGCGGCAGATCCAGGTCCGCGTACGGCGGACCGTACTCGTCGACGACGACGCCGTGCGCGTCCACCAGGTAGAGGCCGCTGCCCACGCGTGCCAGCGCTATGGGGCGGCGCTCGCGGACGCGCACCTCGATCGTCGATGGCAGCACGCGCCGCAGCGAGGCGGCCTCGACCCAGGGCGACGACTGCAGCCGCGCCCGCCACGACGCGAGGTCCGCCGCCAGGATGTGCGAGCCCTGCAGCCCGTCGAGCAGCGAGGTCACCTCGCCCGTCGACAGGCGCTGGTTGCCGGCCACGGTCACGTGCTCGACATGAAACGTCGAGGCACCGGACACCAGGGCCACGCCCCGCCACGACGCGTAGCCGGCCAGCGCGACCAGGGCCACGGCGCGGGCGGCGACGAGTGCGGCGCGCAGCCGCGTCCGCCGCTTGCTCGACGGCTTGACCTGGGAGCGACGGAACCGCTTGTCGGACGGCGCGGAGACGGGCGGCATGCGCTAGCGCCCTCCCCCGGCCACGCGGGCCTCGAGCGCCGCCACCAGTCGTGGCGCCACGCCTCCGATGGACCCGGCTCCCAGCGTCAGCACGAGGTCGCCCTCGCGCGCGATGCCGGCCACGGCCGCCGGCAGGTCGGTCAGCGCCGGTACGACCAGGGACGGACGGCTCCGCTGTGCGTCCACCGCCGCCGCCAGCACGTCGAGCGTGACGCCGGGCACCGGCTCCTCGCCGGCCGCGTAGATGTCCGTCAACACGACCTCGTCGGGGTCGGCCAGGGCACGGCCGAACTCGGCGAGCAGGTCGCGCGTGCGGGAGTAGCGGTGGGGCTGGAACACCACGATCAGCCGGCCGGGCCGCGCGGCGCGGGCCGCCGACACCACGGCCGCGATCTCCGTGGGGTGGTGGCCGTAGTCGTCCACGACGCGGACGCCGCCAACCGTGCCCGCGTGCTGGAAGCGGCGCTCCGCGCCGCGGAACTCGGCCAGGGCGGCGGCCATGCGGTCGAACGGCACGTCGAGCTCGAGGCCCACGGCGACCGCCGCCAGCGCGTTCAGCACCGAATGGCGTCCGGGCACCTGCAGGACCAGCGAGCCGAGCGGTTCGGACCGGCCGTCACCCCGGACGTGGCGGCGGCGCACCGTGCACCGCGCCCCGAAGCCCTCGAGCACCACGTCCTCGGCCCGGATCTCGGCCCCGGCCTCGTCGATGCCGTAGGTGATCGTGCGGCGCGTCAGCCGCTGCAGCACCGGCGCGAGCGCGGGGTCGTCGGCGCAGGCCACGACGGCGCCGTAGAACGGCACCTTGTTCGCGAAGTCCACGAACGCCTGCTCCAGGTCGGCGTAGCCGCCATAGGCTTCGAGGTGCTCGCGATCGATGTTGGTCATCACGGCGATCGACGGCGAGAGCTTGAGGAACGACCGGTCGCTCTCGTCGGCCTCGACCACCATGTAGTCGCCGCGCCCGAGCCGTGCGTTGCTGCCGAAGGCGCTCAGGCGTCCGCCGATGACGGCCGTCGGATCGAGGCCCGCGCGCTCGAGCACGAGCGCGATCATCGAGGTCGTGCTCGTCTTGCCGTGCGCGCCGGCCACGGCGATCCCGAAGCGCAGGCGCATCAGCTCGGCCAGCATCTCGGCCCTGGGATGACGGGCACGCCGCGCTCGCGAGCCGCGGCGAGCTCCGGGTTGTCGGGCCGGACCGCCGACGAGACACGACGACATCGGCGGCGCCGACGTTGCCGGCGCGATGGCCCGTGTGGACCATCACGCCGAGGCCGCCCAGCCGCTCGGTCGTCTCCGACGCCTTCTGATCAGAGCCCGACACGGCGTACCCGAGGTTCGCCAGGAGCTCCGCGATGCCGCTCATTCCGATACCGCCAATACCCACGAAGTGCACCCGCCTGGTCTTACCCAGCAAGTGCGTAGACCCTGTCCGCAATCCGTTCGGCCGCATCCGGACGCGCCAGCGTCCGCGACCCCGCCCCCATCTCGCGCCGCCGGCCGGCGTTGCCCGCCAGTGCGAGCAGCGTGTCGGCGAGCCGTCCGGCGCCCATGTCCCGTTCCTCGACCACCACCGCTCCGCCCGCCCTGGCAAACGCCACCGCATTGCGCCGCTGGTGGTCGTCGGTCGCCGTGGGCAGCGGCACGAGGACCGCCGGCTTGCCCGCCGCGGCGAGTTCGGCCAGCGTCGTCGCGCCCGCCCGCGAGACCACCAGGTCGGCGCTCGTCATCTCCCGATCCATCTCGTACAGGAAGGCCTCGACGCGGGCATCGAGCCCGGCCCGCCCGTACGCATCCCGCACGAAGCCCAGGTCGCGTGCCCCGGTCTGGTGCGTGATCGCCAGCCGCCCGCCGGCGGCAGCCAGTTGCGGCGCCGCCTCCACCATGGCCACGTTGATCGCGTGCGCGCCCTGAGAGCCGCCAAAGATCAGCACCCGCACTTTCTGGTCATGCGTCTCCTCGACCGCCGGCGCGAAGAACGACGCCCGCACGGGGTTGCCGGCCACGAATCCCGTGCCAGGAAAGAACGACAACGCCTCCGGAAAATTCACGGCCGCCGCCCGCACCACCCTCGCCAGCAGGCGGTTGGTCAGGCCCGGGAGCGCGTTCTGCTCGAGCAGCATCGTCGGATAGCGGCGCAGGGCCGCCAGCGCGAGCACCGGGCCCGACGAGTAGCCACCGACGCCCACCACCACCGCCGGGCGCCGACGCGAGATCACCGACCAGGCATCCAGCGCCGAGAGCGGCAGCAGCGCCAGCCCCTTGAGCCGCGCCGCCGCCGACAGGCCCTTCAGCCCCGCGCTGCGAATCACGTCCAGCTCGAAGCCCTCGCGCGGCACCACGTGCGACTCGATGCCCGCCGAGGTCCCGACGAAGGTCACCACCGTCGCGGGGTCCCGCGCCTGCAGCGCGCGTGCGAGCGCGATCCCCGGATAGAGGTGGCCTCCCGTGCCACCGCCGGCGATGAGGACGCGCACGGCTCACGCGGCTCCCGTCTCCGAGACGCTGTGCTGCGAAATGTTGAGCAGCACGCCGATGCCGACGAGGTTGATGAGCAGCGACGAGCCGCCGGCGCTCACGAGCGGCAGCGGAATGCCCTTGGTCGGCGCCAGCCCGAGCACGACGCTGATGTTCACGAACGCCTGCAGCACCAGCATCATCGTCAGCCCGATGGCCAGGTAGGCGCCGAAGCTGTCCGGGGCGCGGAAGGCCGTCCGCATGCCGCGCCAGGCGATGACGCCGAAGCACGCCAGCACCACGAGCGCGCCGAGCATGCCCGTTTCCTCGGCGATGACGGCGTAGATGAAGTCGGTGTGCGGTTCCGGCAGGAAGAACAGCTTCTGCTTCCCTTCCATCAGGCCCAGCCCGAACACGCCGCCAGTGCCCACGGCGATGAGGGACTGGATGATCTGGAAGCCGTCCCCCAGGGGGTCGGCCCACGGGTTGAGGAACGCCAGGATGCGACGGACGCGGTACGGGGCCTGCAGCATGACCACGACGAGGACCGGGATCATCAGCAGGACCGAGCCGATGAAGTACTTGTAGCTGAGCCCGGCCACGTAGACCATGACGGTCACGACCGCGAGCAGCGACACGGCGGTGCCGAAGTCCGGCTCCAGCAGGATCAACCCCACGATCGCGCTGACGATGAGGGCGATCGGGGCGAGCGAGTACGCCACCTCGTTGATCCGGTGGACGCGCCGCTCGAGGATCAGGGCCGAAAAGAAGATGACGGCGATCTTGGCCAGCTCGGACGGCTGGATGCCGAAACCGGCGATGCCGAACCAGCGCCGGGTGCCGTTGACCTTCGGTGAGAAGAGGACGGCCACCAGGAGCAGCCCGACCACGGCGAGCAGCGCCCACATGAGGCGCTCGTCGCGGTAGTTGCGGTAGTCCACCCGCATCACGATGGACATCAGCGCGACGCCGAAGGCCACCCACATCACCTGCTTGGTGACGAAGAGATAGGGCTGCTGGAAGCGCTCGAGCGCCACCAGCGCCGAGGCGCTGTACACCATCACGACGCTGGTGCAGACGAGCGCCAGGGTCGCGAGGAAGATCCACTTGTCCGATTGCAGCTTCCGGGCCATACTTTGCGGCCTTTCGTCTCCCCCGGCCACGGCCGGGCCTAAAGTCCGTCGGCGTCGACTCGATAACTACGGACGGCAGCGTGTGGGGACCAACCCGCCACGCAGCCGCCCGCTGGCGCCCGGGGCCTCGATGTGCCCTCTTGCGCCCGGGTCGAACAGTCAGCAGTCGTCAGTCAGTGGCGGGAATGGGACACCAGTCTCGCAGACCGGGGCAGCCTGCGTTCCCAGCGACCGGCTCCCACTCGCCTCCACCGGCTGACGACTGCTCACTGCTCACCCATGGCGCGGGCCTCTTCGGCCAGGCGCCCGACCTCCTCCTTGAACCGCCGTCCGCGGTCCGCGTAATCCACGAACATGTCGAAGCTTGCGCACGCCGGCGCGAGCAGCACGACACCGTCCGGTTTGGCCAGCCGCCAGGCCTCGCGCACGGCACTGGCCAGCGAATCCGCCTCCACGACGGGCACGGCGCCCGCGAGAGCCTCGCGCACCAGCGGCCGCGCCTCGCCAATGGCCACCACGGCCCGGCCCTGTGCCGACAACGGCACCGCCAGGTCCGCGAGGTTGCCTCCCTTGAACTTGCCGCCGACGATGGCCACGACGCCCGCGAAACTCTCGATGGATCGCGCGGCGGCGTCCACGGTGGTGGCCTTCGAGTCGTTCACGAACCGCACGCCGCCGATCGTGGCCACCGGCTCCATGACGTGCTCGAGCCCCGTGAACCCGTCCAGCGCACGCGTGGCCGCGGCGCCATCGGCGCCCGCCAGCGTCGAGATCGCCGTGGCCGCGACGACGTTGCTCAGCAGGTGCCGTCCCGACAGCGCCACCGACGCCAGCGGCACCAGCGGCACCTCGCCTTCGGAGGTGCGCTGCCAGATGAACCCGCGATCGGCGAAGACCGCGGCGTCCATCGCAGCGGGGTCCACCGCGTATCGCACCCGCCGGGCCTGGCTACGTGCGGCCAGCTCCAGGGCCTCCGGGCTCTCGGCGTTCACCACCGTCCAGTCGGCGGGCGTCTGGTTCAGGAAGATCCGCGCCTTCGCCTCGGCGTAGGCCGCCACGTCCGGGTGCCGGTCCAGGTGATCGGGCGAGAAGTTGAGTAGCGCCGCAATCCACGGATGGAAGCGTTCGGTGGACTCGAGCTGGAAGCTGCTGGCCTCGATCACGTGCACGGTGTCGGCGGTCGAGTCCTCCACCTGCGCGCTCAGCGGCACGCCGATGTTGCCGCCCACCAGCACGCGGCGTCCGGCCGCCTCGAGCATCCGTCCGACCAGCGTGGTGGTGGTGGACTTGCCCTTCGTGCCGGTGATGGCGACGACGGGGCCGCGCAGCCAGCGGGAGGCGAGCTCGAGCTCCCCGATCACCGGCACGCCAGCCGCGCGGGCCCGCGCCAGCCCGGGCAGCTCCAGCGGGACACCCGGGCTCGTGACGATGAGATCGGCCGCGGTGAAGATCTCGTCCCGGTGACCACCCAGTTCGAGCGCAACCCCGGCCTCGGCGAGCTCGGCCGCCTGGGGGATGGCATCGCGGCGGTCGGTGAGCGTGACGGCGGCGCCGCGGCGCACGAGCAGCAGCGCGGCGGCCACCCCGCTGCGGGCGGCCCCGACAACCAGGACTCGCTGGCCGCTCACCGAAAAGGGCGTCGTCGTCATCTGAGCTTCAGCGACGTGAGGCTGAAGAGGGCGAAGATGATCGACACGATCAGGAAGCGCGCGATCACCTTGGGCTCCTGCCAGCCGATGAGCTCGAAGTGGTGGTGCAGCGGGGCCATCTTGAACACCCGCTTGCCCGTGAGCTTGAACGAGGCCACCTGGATGACCACCGACACGGCCTCGAGGACGAACACGCCGCCGACGAGGACGAGGAGGATCTCCTGCTTGATCAGGATGGCCACCGTCCCGAGCGCGCCGCCGAGCGCCAGGGAGCCCACGTCACCCATGAAGATCTCGGCGGGGTGCGCGTTGTACCAGAGGAACCCGAGGCTGGCGCCGACCAGCGCCCCGCAGAAGACGGTCAGTTCCGCCGCGGGCGCGAAGCGGACGAGCAGCAGGTACTCGGCGAACACGCGATGCCCGGTGACGTAGGCGAGGGCGGTCAGGGTGGCGGCCGACACCGCAAACGTGCTGATGGCCAGGCCGTCGAGCCCGTCGGTGAGGTTGACGGCGTTGCTCCAGGCCACGAGCACGAACACCGCGAACGGCACGTAGAACCAGCCGAGGTCCGGGATGAGCTGTTTGAAGAACGGGAAGATCAGCCGCGTGTTGTAGAGGTCCTGGCTGGCCAGCCACATCAGCACCAGGCTGACGACCAGGCCGGTCACGATCTGCAGGCCCATCTTGTAGCGGGGCGCGAGGCCGCCCGACGACCGCCTCGTGATCTTGAGGTAGTCGTCGAGGAACCCGACGCCGCCGAACGCTGCCGTCGTCATCACCGCAATCCACACGTAGACGTTGTCCAGGTCCGCCCACAGCAGTGTCGGCCCCAGTGCCGCCGCCAGGATCAGGAGGCCGCCCATCGTCGGCGTGCCCGCCTTCGCCCGGTGCGACTGCGGTCCCTCCTGCCGGATGACCTGCCCGATCTGGAACGCGCGCAGCCGGCGGATCAGCCAGGGCCCCATGACCAGGCTCACCGCCAGCGCCGTCAGGCTGGCCGCCGCCGTGCGGAACGTGATGTAGCGCACCACGTTCAGCACCGGCACCTCGGCGACGAACGGCGTCAGCAGGTGGTAGAGCATGTCAGCCGCACACCGCGACCAGCCGGTCGACCACCACTTCGGTCTTCACCCCGCGCGATCCCTTCACCAGCACGATGTCGCCGGGCCGCACGGCCCCGGCCATCACGTCCGCCGCCTCGGTGCTCGTGGCCACGTGGTGCACGGCATCCGCGGGCAGCCCCGCTGCCACCGCCGCGTCGGCCATCGCCGCCGCGGCCGCTCCGCCGACCGTGACGAGCAGTCCCACGCCCGCCACCTGCGCCGCGTGTCCCACGGAGCGGTGCAACTCGTCGGCACGGTCGCCGAGCTCGAGCATCTCGCCGAGGACCGCCACGCGCCGATGGTCCCCTGCCTGCCGCGACAGCGTGTCGAGCGCCTGCTTCAGGGCGGCCGGGCTCGCGTTGTAGCTGTCGTCTACCACCGTCACGCCGCCGCCAAGCCGCCGCACCTCGCCGCGATGGCGGGCAGGCGCCAGGTCCCGCGCCCGCGCGGCGGCCTCCTCCGGTGGGACGCCGAGCTCGGTGGCGACGGCCATCGCGCAGAGCACGTTGGCCAGATTGGCGCGGCCGATCAACGCACCTCGAGCGCTGCGCTGCCCGCCGGCGTGCGGATCTCGGCCTGCATGCCCTCGAGGCCGCGATCCTCGACGCGCTCGGCCCGCACGAGCGCGTCCGCGCCAAACCCGAAGGTGACGACCCGGCCCGGAAAGGACGCGACGTGCGACATCACGTGCGGATCGTCCGCGTTGCCGACGAAGAGCGTGTCCGGACCTGCCATCTCGAGAATCTCGGCCTTGGCCTGCGCGATTGCCTCGACGGTGCCGAAGAAGCCGATGTGTGCGTCGCCCACATTGGTCCACACGCGCACGTCGGGCTCCGCGACGCCCACCAGCACGCGGATCTCCCCCGCGTGGTTCATGCCGAGCTCCATCACCGCGATATCCGCTCCGTGCCTCAACTCCAGCATCGACAGCGGCAGGCCGAGGTGGTTGTTCAGGTTCCCAGGGTTCTTCACCACCGAGAACCGGCCACCGAGCAGCGCCGCCGTCGCGTCCTTGGTGGTCGTCTTGCCGGCGCTGCCGGTAATGGCGACCACCCGTGCTCCCGATGCCCGCCGCACCGCCCGCGCCAGGTCCTGCAGCGCCTGCGTCGTGTCGGGCACTTCCACCACCGCCGCCGTCCCGGCCGACGCCGCGTCGATCGGCCGGCTCACCACCACCACCCCGGCGCCGCGCGCCACCGCGTCGGCGACGAAGGCGTGTCCGTCCCTCGCCGCTTCGATGGCGACGAACGCATCGCCCGCGGCCAGCGTCCGCGAGTCGATCGAGAACCCGGCCGGCTCCGCGTCGGCCGATCCCGACACGAGCCGTCCACCCGTCATTCCGGCGATGCGCGCTGCCGTCAGCGGCACCCGCCCGTCCCCTTCCACTGCTCCCGTCTGCACCACGGGCTGCGGCTACACCGTCTCCGACGAACGCTTCGCCTGCCGCCGCGCCAGCGCCTCGCGCGCCACCGCCACGTCGTCGAACGGCAGCACGCGGTCGCCAATCTGCTGGTACTTCTCGTGGCCCTTGCCGGCGACGAGGATCACATCGCCAGCGGCCGCCATCGTGATTGCGCGCTCGATGGCTTCGGCACGGTCAACGATGGCGTGGACGTCGGTCCGCCGGCCGCCCTGAGCGCCCGGCGTGATGCCCCGCTGCACTTCCTCGATGATGCGGCCGGGGTCCTCGGTGCGCGGGTTGTCGGAGGTGATGATCACGACATCGCTCAGCCGCGCGGCCACCATGCCCATGAGGGGGCGCTTCGTGCGGTCCCGGTCGCCGCCGCAGCCAAACACCGCGATGAGGCGCCGCGTCGCCAGCGGCCTCGCCGTCTCGAGCAGGTTGCGCAACGCGTCGTCGGTGTGCGCGTAGTCCACGACCACCGTCACGTCGTCAGCAGGTGAGGACGCGACCTCGAAGCGGCCAGGCACGCCGGCGAGCGCCTGGATGCCGCGGGCGACGGCCTCGAGTGGGAGGTCCAGCGCCACGGCGGCCGCTGTGGCGGCGAGGATGTTGTAGACGTTGGGGCGGCCGACCAGCGGCGACCGCACGGTGACGGCGCCCTTCGGCGTCCGCACGTCGAGCGTGAGCCCGTCGAAGCCGAGCGCGAACGGCCCGCAGGTGACATCCGCCGGCTGCGTCAATCCGTAGGTCACGGTGCGGCGGCACACGCCCGTCAGCGCGCGGGCGCGCGGGTCGTCGGCGTTGATGACGCCGGGCGCGTCGTCCAGCATCTCGAACAGGCGGCGCTTGGCGGCGAAGTACGCCTCCATGTCCTCGTGGAAGTCGAGGTGGTCGCGCGTCAGGTTCGTGAAGATGCCCGCGGCGAAGCGCATGCCATCGACGCGCTTGAGAGCCAGCGCGTGCGACGATACCTCCATCACCGCCGAGCCGCAGCCGCGATCGATCATCTCGGCCAGCAGGTGCTGCACGTCGGGCGCCTCGGGCGTGGTGCGGGCGGCCTCACGCTCCTCGCGTCCGATGCGGTAGGTGACGGTGCCCATGATCCCGGCCGGCAGGCCCGCCGCGTCGAGGACGGAGGCCAGCAGGTAGGCGGTCGTGGTCTTGCCGTTCGACCGGTGACGCCCACCACGGGCATGCGGCGGCTCGGGTGGTCGTAGAACGCATCGGCCAGCAGCGCCAGCGCCAGCCGCGCGTCGCCGGTCCGGATCCACGGGGCCGACACGGCGTCCGGCGGGTCGGTCTCGGCGACGATCGCGACGGCGCCGCGCGACAGCGCCTGGGACGCGAACGCCGCCCCGTCGGCCTTGAGGCCGCGGAGGGCGACGAACACGGCGCCCGGCGCCACGCGCCTGGAGTCGTAGGCGATCGAGGCCACGGGCACGTCGGGGCTCATGCCGGGCGGCGGCGCGCCCGCGCCGGGATTGACGATGGCGACGGCGTCGCTCAGGGTCACTCGGGCACTCCGGCCACCATGGCCGCCGGCGGGTTGCGATCGAGGACGAGCGTGCAGACGGTGCCGTGATCGATCGGCGCGCCGGGCGGCGGCTGCTGCGCGACGACAACGCCGGTCCCGCGCGTCTGCGGGGTGACACCGAGCCGGGCCAGTTCGCGCACGGCCTCGCGCGCCCCGAGGCCGCGGAGATCGGGCAGGGCCAGGTCCGGCGCCGGGTCGTTCGAGACGGGCAGCACGCGCGGAACGACCGGACGCTCGGCGCGTACCGTGACGGCGGCGGCGCGCCGGGGCACGATCACGGGCGGAGGCGGGTTGACGTCGGACGGCACGCCCAGGTAGCGCAGCGACTCCTCGGCGATGCGCTTGAAGATCGGCGCCGCCACGACGCCGCCGGTATCCGCGCCCGCGCTGGGCGAGTCCACCATGACGATGACGGCGAGCACCGGGTCGCGCGCCGGCACGAACCCGACGAACGACACGTTCTGCTGCGTGGCCGAGTAGCGGCCGTTCACCAGCTTGTCGGCCGTGCCGGTTTTGCCGGCGACGCTGTAGCCCGGGATCTGCGCGCGGCGGGCCGTGCCGCGCAGGACGACCTGCTCCATGATGCCGGCCAGCGTCTTCGCGGTCTGCGGCTGAATCGCGGTGCGCACCACGGTCGGCGCGCTCGCCGTCCGCAGGCCTTCCGGAGAAGTGGTCGCGCGGACGAGGCGCGGCTCGTACAGCGTGCCGCCGTTGGCCACGACGCTGGCGGCCGTCACCACCTGGAGGGGCGTGACGCCCACCTGGTAGCCCATCGACACCGAGGCCAGCGCGCTGTCGTTGAGGTTCGACCAGACGATGCCGGGGCTTTCGCCGCGGAAGTCATGTGAGGTGGGCTTGCCGAAGCCGAACCGGCGCACGTAGAGGCCCATCCGATCGGCGCCGACCCGGGCGCCGATCTTGATCGCCCCGACGTTGCTCGACTTGACGAGCACGTCGGTGAACGACAGCGGCGGGTTGCGGCCCATGTCGCGGATCACGCGGCGGCCGAACCGGATCTGGCCGGCGCTGACGTCGATGATCTCCGCCGTGTCGAAGAGATGCTCCTCGATGGCGGCCGACGCGGTGACGATCTTGAAGGTGGATCCCGGCTCGTAGAGGTCCTGGATGGCGCGGTTCCGGCGCGCCGAGGGCGACGCGGACCCGTACGCGTTCGGGTTGAACGTCGGGTAGCTGGCCATGGCCAGGATCTCGAGCGTGTTCGGGTCCACGACGACGGCCGTGCCCGCGGCCGCGCGGTTTTCCTGCACGCCGGCCTTCAGCTCGCGCTCGGCGATGTGCTGGATCTGCGCGTCGATGGTGAGCTCGATCGAGCTGCCCTCGACCGGCATGCGGCCGACACGGCTGAACCAGTGGCCGCGCGCGTCGGTCTGGACGAACAGGCTGCCCTCACGCCCGCGCACGACCTCGTCGAAGGTGGCCTCGACCCCGGCCGAGGCCCTCGTCGTCGATGCCGACGAAGCCCAGCAGGTGGCTGGCCAGCTCGCGGTTCGGGTAGAAGCGCTTGCTCTCGCGCAGGAAGCCGATGAAGTCGTAGCCGAGCGCGGCCACCTTCTGCGCTTCCCGCGGCGTGACGCGGCGGCGCACGTAGGCGAACTCGCGGTCCTTGGACAGGCGGGTGACGAGCGCGCGCTGTTCGCTGCGGTCGCACCGATCCAGGGCCTGGCAGAGACGCGCGGCCACCTCTTCGGGATCCTGGATGTCGCTCGGGACCGCGTAGATCGTGTCGGTGTCCACGCTGTAGGCGAGCAGCCGGCCGTGGCGATCCGTGATGGCCCCGCGCTTGGCGACGGTGGTCACGACGCGCTGCTGCTGCCGCTCGGCGCGCGCCACCAGGTCGTCGTGCTCCAGGACCTGCAGGAAGAAGAGCCGGACGACGACCGCCAGCGCCCACAGGGCAAAGACCGCGGCGAGGGTGGTGAGACGGCCCCGGAGGGGTGCGCGCCAGGCGTTGGCGGGATGATCGGCCACGACAGTCCTCGTCGGCTAGCGGGTGGCCACGACCGACGCGCCCGGCGGGGTCGCGGGCACGACACGTTCGAGGACGACGGCGTCCTCGGCCGAGGGCGCGATCATGCCGAGGCGCTCGGTGGCGAGCCGCTCGATGCGGGCCGGCGCGCTCAGGGCCTCGACCTCGAGGCGCAGGTGCCGGTTGATCTGCGCCTCCTCGGCGCGCTGCTTCTGCGCCTCCTCGAGGCGGTAGCCGTTGCGCAGCAGCTCGAAGTGCTGCCAGGCGGAGAAGAGGAGCACGAGCACGAGGACCACGCCGATCCCCACCGACTGCCAGAGCTCGCGATGCCGCTGCTCGTCAACCTCGCGGATGATGGGGTTGTTCCGAACGTCCTTCCGGATGGCGTATTCAAACGTCTCGACCTGCTCCATCACGCCCTCCCTCATGCCGCCAGCCGTTCGATCGCGCGGAGCTTCGCGCTGCGCGCCCGCGGATTCGCCGCCTCTTCCTCGCCGCCCGCCATCACCGGCCGGCGCGTCAGCAGCCGGCCCAGACCCCGATCCCGCTCGGCCAGCGCACGGAACGTGTGCTTGACGATCCGGTCTTCCAGCGAATGGAAGCTGATCACCGCCAGCCGTCCGCCGCCCGCCTCACCGGCTCCGGTCCGCAAACGCCCGAAGCCGCCCACGAGAGCGGCGTCCAGTCCCTCGAGCTCGCCGTTCACCCAGATGCGCAGCGCCTGGAACGTCCGCGTCGCCGGGTCGATGCGCTGCCAGGGCCCGCCCACCGCGCGCCGCACGATGGCGGCCAGTTGGGCCGTGCCCTCGATGGGCGCCTCGTCGCGCGCCCGCACGATGGCGCGCGCCACGCGCCGCGACTTCCGTTCCTCGCCGTACCGGAAGATGAGGTCGGCCAGTTCCGCCTCGTCCACCGTCGCCAGCCGCTCGGCCGCCGTCGCGCCCTGCGACTGGTCCATGCGCATGTCCAGCGGTTCGTCACGCCGGAAGCTGAACCCCCGCCCCTCGGCGTCGAGCTGCATCGACGACACGCCGAGGTCGAGCAGCAGTCCGTCCGCCGGCCCGGCGCCCAGCGCGTCGAGCAGCGTGCCCAGCGCCCGGTAGTCGCCGTGCACGAGCGTGACGCGGTCGCCGTACTCCGCCAGCGCCTCCCGCGCCCGGGCCAGGGCGTCCGGGTCGCGATCCACGCCAATCACCCGATCGGCACCCGACTCGAGCAACATGCGCGCATGTCCGCCCAGTCCGACCGTGCCGTCCACGAACAGCCCGCCACGTTCCGGCGCCAGCAACGCCCGCACCTCGGCGACGAGCACCGGCACGTGCCGCGCCTGCGAGGGCTCCACGGCCGTTACCCCGGCGGCCAGAGTTCCGCCAGCGCACGGGCGTCCTCGTCCGTGAACGGGTCGCTTTCCATGCGGGCCACGAACCGGTCGTGGTTCCAGACCTCGAGGTGGTCCTGCTGCCCCAGCACGTCGACGTCGCCCGTGATGCGGGCGGTGTCGCGCAGCCGCTGTGGAATCACCACGCGGCCCTGCTGGTCGAACTCGGTGACCTGCCCGAAGAAGTTGACGCGAGCGAGGAACCTCTGCCGGGAGGGGTGGATGGGACCCATCCGGGCGATCTGCTGCTCGATCGCTTCCCAGACGGGCATCGGGTAGAGGCGGACGGATTCCCCCGTGAGACTCGTCACGAAGAGTGCGCGGCCATGTGTATCCTGTATGGCAGCGCGAAAACCGTTCGGGATCTTGAGCCGGCCCTTGTCATCGATCTTTGCCGGCTGATTGCCCCGGAGCACTTTTGACTCCACTCCACTCCACTCAGGTCCACCCGATGGTAGGTGGAGGGGGTAGCGATGTCAATTGATTCCTCCCGCAAGTTGCTTGGAATCTGTGAGTTACGTTTTAGTTTCGCTTTCTGGCCGCCTTCCGCCAAATTATTGACATTCTACTGATGGGGTGGCGGACGACCGGTCGAAGCCTGCGTGTTACGATCCCGCGTCCGTCCGCCCGGACGGACCCGCCGTCCGCATGAGCATCCGCACCGTTCTCGTCTGCGAAACGCAGGTGCCGTTCGTGCGAGGGGGCGCCGAGCTCCTCGTGCACCAGCTCGTGGACCAGCTGCGCCGGCGCGGGTACGAGACCGATCGGGTCTCGCTGCCGTTCAAGTGGTATCCGAAGGACGAGATCCTCGCGCACGCGGCGGCCTGGCGCCTCCTCGATCTGTCCGAGAGCAACGGCCGCCCGGTGGACCTCGTCATCGGGACGAAGTTCCCCACGTACTTCGCCCGCCATCCGCGCAAGGTGTGCTGGCTCGTCCACCAGCACCGGGCCGCGTACGAGCTGGCCGGGACGATCTACAGCGACTTCGGGCACGACGAATCGGACGTGGGCCTCAAGGATCGCCTCATGGCGCTCGACGAGTCGATGCTGGGGGAGTGCGCGGGGCGCTACACGATCTCGCAGACGGTGACGGATCGGCTCCAGCGCTTCAACGGCCTCGCGTCGATGCCGCTCTATCACCCGCCGCTGCTTGCCGGACGGCTCTCGCCGGGCACGTACGGGCCGTACGTGCTCTCGGTCGCGCGCGTCGAGGGCAACAAGCGCGTCGATCTGATCGTGCGCGCCATGGCCACCGCGCCGCCCTCGCTGCGCCTGATCGTCGTCGGCGACGGCAGCCACCGCCCGCACGTGGAACAGGCGGCGCACGAGAGCAGGGTGGCCGATCGTGTCACGTTCGCGGGACGCGTGAGCGATGACGAGCTCGTCGCGCTGTGCGGGACGCGCTGGCGCTCGTCTACGTGCCGTTCGACGAGGACTACGGGCTCGCGACGCTCGAGGCGTTCCTCGCGGCGAAGCCGGTGATCACGGCGCGCGACTCCGGCGGGACGCTGGAGTTCGTCAGCGACGGGCTCAACGGCCTCGTCGTGGACCCCGATCCCGTCAGCCTGGGCGACGCGCTCGCCACGCTCGACGCCGACCGCGCGCACGCACGCCAGCTGGGCGAAGCCGGCCGCGCGCTGGCCGAGGCCATCACCAGGACTCCGTGATCGAGCGGCTGGTCAGCCATGGCTGACCGCCGCGCGGACGCTGCGCGATGAACACGCTGGTCCTGGTGCCGACCTACAACGAGCGCGACAACCTGCCGCCGCTCGCGGCCGAGATCCTGGCCGTGCCCGGCACGTCGATCCTCGTGATCGACGACGGCTCTCCCGACGGCACGGGTGCGGTGGCCGATCGGCTGGCGGCCGAGCACCCGGGCCGCGTGCACGTCATGCACCGCACGGGTCAGCGGGGCCTGGGCCGGTCGTACCTCGACGGCTTCCGCCGCGCGCTGCAGATGCCGTGCGACCTGGTCGTCCAGATGGACGCCGATCGCTCGCACGACCCCCGCTATCTTCCGGACATGATCGCGGCCGCGTCGGAGGCCGACGTCGTGCCGGGCTCCCGCTACCTGCACGGCATCAGCGTCGTCAACTGGCCGCTGCGCCGGATCATCCTCAGCACGTTCGCCAACGCCTACGCGCGCACGATCACGGGGCTGCAGATCCGGGACTGCACGACGGGCTACCGCGCCTGGCGGCGCGAGGCCCTGGCGCGGCTGCCGCTCGATCGCATCCGCTCGGACGGCTACGCGTTCCAGGTCGAGGTGTCGTTCCTGGCCGCGCGGGCGGGCCTGCGGATCGTCGAGACGCCGATCATCTTCGTCGAGCGCCGTGAGGGGGCGTCGAAGCTCTCCTGGCGCGTGGTCGTGGAGGCCATGTTCACGCCGTGGCGGCTCGTGGCCGCCAACGGCCGCCTCCGGCCGCGGCCGGACGGCGCCGCGTGCAATCCCAAGGGCGCCACGCGATGAGTTCCTTCCTCCACGCAGCCTGAGCGTGTTCTTTCCCGCGTGCAACGACAGCGGCACGATCGCCAGCCTGGTGATCACGGCCGTGCAGGCGGCCGAGGCGCTGACGCCGGACTACGAGGTCATCGTGGTCAACGACGGCAGCCAGGACGACACCCCGCGCATCCTCGACGAGCTGGCGCGGATCTATCCCGACCACGTCCGCATCGTGCACCACCCGAAGAACCGGGGCTACGGCGGCGCCCTCAGGTCCGGCTTCGCGCACGCCACGAAGGATCTCGTCTTCTACACGGACGGCGACGCGCAGTACGACCCCTCCGAGATGGCGCTGCTGTGGGCGCGCCTCACCGAGGAGGTGGACTGGGTGAACGGCTGGAAGATCAGCCGGTCCGATCCGCTGCACCGCATCATCATCGGGCGCATCTACCACCACACGGTGAAGACGCTCTTCGGGCTGCGCGTGCGCGACGTGGACTGCGACTTCCGCCTCATGCGCCGACGCATCTTCGACGTGGTGCGCCTCGAGAAGGACAGCGGCGTGATCTGCCTGGAGATGATGAAGAAGTTCCAGGACGCCGGCTTCCGCGTGGCGGAGGTGCCCGTGCACCACTACCACCGCGCGTTCGGCAAGTCGCAGTTCTTCAACTTCCCCCGCCTGTGGCGGACGGGCATCGACGTGCTCAAGCTCTGGTGGCTGCTCGTCGTGCGCCGCGCGCACATCTCGGGGCAGCGCGCACGGGCGGCCGCGCGGCAGGCCTCATGAGCTATACGGCGTTCTACCGCGGCCGGCGCGTGATGATCACCGGCGGGCTCGGCTTCATCGGCAGCACGCTGGCCCACCGCCTCGTGGCGCTCGGCGCGGACGTGCTCATCGTCGACTCGCTGATCCCCGACTACGGCGGCAACCTCCACAACATCGAGGGGCTGGAAGATCGGATGTGGGTCAACATCGCCGACATCCGGCAGGCCAACACCATGAACTACCTGGTGCAGGGCCGCGAGGTGATCTTCAACCTCGCCGGGCAGGTGAGCCACATCGACAGCATGCGCGACCCGCACACCGACCTGGAGATCAACTGCCGCAGCCAGCTGACGCTCCTCGAGGCGTGCCGCCACCACAATCCCGGCACCAAGGTCGTCTACGCCAGTACGCGCCAGATCTACGGCCGGCCCGACGCCCTGCCCGTCACCGAACGCCACCTCGTGCGGCCCACCGACGTCAACGGCATCAACAAGGCCGCCGGCGAGTACTACCACCTGGTCTACAACAACGTCTTCGGCGTCCGCGCGTGCTCGCTGCGGCTGACCAACGTGTACGGCCCGCGCCAGCTCCTGAAGCACAACCGCCAGGGGTTCATCGCGTGGTTCATCCGCCTCGCGCTCGAGGACCAGGAGATCCAGATCTTCGGCGACGGCTCGCAGGTGCGCGACTTCGTGTACGTGGACGATGCCGCGGAGGCGTTCCTGCTGGCCGGGGCGACCGACACGGTCAACGGCGACGCGTTCAACGTCGGCGGGCACGAGCACCTGTCCCACCGCGACCTGGTGGAACTGCTGGTCGGCACGGCCGGCACGGGCCGCTACCGGTTCGTCGAATGGCCGGCGGAGAAGAAGGTCATCGACATCGGCAGCTTCTACGCCGACTCCTCGCTCTTCCGCGCGCGGACCGGCTGGGAGCCGCGCGTGGGGATGGCCGAGGGCCTGCGGCGCACGCTCGAGTATTACCGGCCGCGGATGGCCCACTATGTCTGACTCGCCGGCGGTCCCGTTCAATGCCCTGGTCCCCGGTGAGGACCGCGGCGCCGTCGACGCCGCCATCGCCCGCGTCGTGGCCTCGGGCTGGTACATCCTCGGTCCGGAAGTCGAGCGGTTCGAGGCGGAGTTCGCGGCTGCCTGCGGCGCGCCCTTCGCCGTCGGCGTCGGCACGGGCACCGACGCCATCACGCTGATTCTCCGCGCGCTCGACATCGGGCCCGGCGACGAGGTGATCACGCCGCCGCTCTCCGCCGCCTACTCGGCGCTGGCGGTCATGATGGCCGGCGCCCGGCCCGTGTTCGCCGACATCGACCTATCGCGCCTGACGCTCGACCCGTCCGCCGTCGAGGCCGCCATCACCCCGCGCACCCGGGCGCTGCTGCCCGTGCACCTCTACGGACAGCCCGCCGACATGGACGCGCTCATGGCCATCGCCGGGGGCCATGGCCTGGCCGTGATCGAGGATGCGGCCCAGGCGCATCTCGCCACGTGCGGGGGGCGGCCGGTGGGGACCATGGGCGTGGCCGGCGCCTTCAGCTTCTACCCGACCAAGAACCTCGGCGCCCTTGGCGACGGCGGGGCGGTCGTCACCGCCGACGCATCGCTCGCGGCGCGCGTGAAACGGCTGCGCAACGGCGGCCAGACGACCCGCTACCACCACGAGGAGGCGGGGGCCAACAGCCGGCTCGACGAGCTGCAGGCGGCCATCCTCCGCGCGCGCCTGCCTCACCTGCCGGCGTGGACGACGCGCCGGCGCGCGATCGCCGCGTCCTATCGCGCCGGCCTGGCGCATCCCGCGGTCGCCGTGCCGCCGCAGGCCGACGCGGGACACGTGTACCACCTGTTCCCGGTCCTGACCGCCGAACGGACCGCGCTGCAGGCCCACCTGGCCGCACGCGGGGTCGAGACCCTCATCCACTACCCCGTCCCGATCCCCCGACAGCCGGCGCTGGCGTCCACGCACCCGCGCGAGTGCCCAGTGGCCGATCGTGTCGCCGCCGAAGTGCTGTCGCTGCCGCTGTACCCCGGCCTCGGAGACGAGGCCGTCCAGCGGGTCGTCGAGGCCGTCAACTGCTTCCCCGCCGGACCCGGGATCCGGTCCTGATGCGCATCCTGCTGACCGGCGGCGCCGGGTTCATCGGCTCGCACCTGTCCGAGACGCTGCTCGACCAGGGGCACGAGGTGTTCGTCCTCGACAACCTGTCGACGGGCTGCATCGACAACATCGCCCACCTCAAGGCGCACCCGAAGTTCCACTACACGATCGACTCGGTGTTCAACGAGCCGCTCGTTGCCGAACTGGTCGATCGGGCCGCGGTCGTCTTCCATCTCGCGGCCGCCGTCGGGGTGAAGCTGATCGTGCAGGAGCCCGTGCACACCATCGAGACCAACGTGCACGGTACCGAGGTCATCCTGCGGCATGCCGCGAAGAAGCGGAAGACGGTCTTCATCGCGTCCACCTCCGAGGTGTACGGCAAGAGCACCGCGGTCCCCTTCGCCGAGTCCGCGGACCTCGTGCTCGGTGCGACGACCCGCCACCGCTGGGCGTACGCGTGCAGCAAGGCGCTCGACGAGTTCCTGGCCCTCGCCTACTGGAAGGAGCGCCAGGTCCCCATCGTGATCGTGCGCTTCTTCAACACGGTGGGCCCGCGCCAGACGGGACAGTACGGCATGGTCGTGCCCACCTTCGTGCGGCAGGCCCTCGCCGGCGAGCCGATCACCGTCTTCGGCGACGGGACGCAGTCGCGCAGCTTCACCTACGTCGGCGACGTCGTCGGCGCGCTCGTCGGGCTCATGGGCGAGCCGCGGGCCGTGGGCGAGGTCTACAACATCGGCAACACCGAGGAGGTCTCGATCCTCGGGCTCGCCGAACGCGTGAAGGCCATCACGGGCAGCCAGTCGCCCATCGTGACGGTGCCCTACGACGAAGCGTACGAGGCCGGGTTCGAGGACATGCCGCGGCGGGTGCCGGACCTGACGAAGCTGCGGCGGCTCATCAGCTACGAGCCCGCGGTCGGGCTGGACGAGATCATCCGCCGGGTCGTCGAGAGCCAGCGGGAGGGGTCCAGCGTCTGAGGAGTGAGCGGGGGCTGATGGAGGCGTATAATCGATCGGAAGGACTATTGATGATGCGCACACTCGGCATCGTCGCTCTCGTGGTCGGGCTGGCGGCACCTGCCGCCGCTCAGCAGCTGCAGCTCACCTTCCAGGACGGCCGGGTCACGATGGACGCCTCCAACGTGCCCGTGCGGACCATCCTGTCTGAGTGGGCGCGCATCGGCGGCACGACCGTCGTCAACGGGGACAAGATCTCGGGGGCGCCGGTGACGCTGCACCTGGAGGGCGTCCCCGAGAACCAGGCGCTCGAGGTCATTCTGCGCAGCGTCGCCGGGTACATGGCCGCCCCGCGCCGGGCCGCCTCCACCGGTGCCTCCAACTACGACCGCATTCTCGTGATGCCGACCAGCAGCGCGCCGGCGGCGACCACGGCCCGGAGCGCGCCGCGGGGACCCAACGCCGCGCCGCGCATCGGACGGCAGGGCTTCCAGCCCCCCACGCCGCAGCCGGTGGACGAGGCCGTGGACACGGCCGACGTCGGGGTCAACGAGCCGCCGCAGCCGTTCCAGTTCCCCGAACAGAATCCCTTCCAGGCCGTCGGTCAGCCCACGCCCTTCGGCACGCCCGTGATGCCCCCGCAGTCGGGGCAGACGCCCGTGTTCCAGTTCACGCCGGCCCAGCAGCAGGACGGGGGCTTCGGCAGCCCGAGCGGCGTGAGCGTGAACCCCGCCCCCCCGCAGCAGATGCCGGTGCTCCAGTTCCCCGGCGCGCAGGACGGCGCAGGGGGCGGATTCGGCACCATGGGGTCCCCGATGCCGGGCGTCGTCGTGCAGCCGCCACAGCAGCCCGGACAACGTCCGCCCGGCGGCGCCCAGTAGTCGCCGAATCGTCCGTCATACAATGAGGAGGGCGCCCTGCGGCGCCTCCTTCAGTCGATGGCGGACATCGAACGCTATTCCCCAGACGACCGGCGCGGTCTCGAGCAGCTCTATCGACGCACGTTCGGCCACGAAGCCGTGGACCGGCTGCGTTTCCTCTGGGACTGGGCCCGGCGCAATCCTGCGGCTCTCGGCCAGCCGCCGTACCTCGTCGTGCGCGAGGGCCCGACCGTCATCGCGGCGTGCCCCCTGACGCACGTCCGGGTGTCGGTGCGCGGCGCGGAGCTGGGCGGCTCGTGGAGCGCGGGCCCTCTGGTCGTCAGCGAGCGGCAGCGCCAGGGCCTTGGCGGCTCGCTGCTGCGCGCCTGGGACCGCGAGACGGGCGTGGCGCTGAGCTCCGGTTCTTCCGACGCCACGCGACAGCGTCTCGCCGAGTTCCGCTGGCCCGATCCCATCACGCTGCCGTGCCTGGTCAAGCCCCTCAGCCGGCGCGCCTTGCGCCGGCCGACGTGGCCCGTGCCGGTGAATCGCCTAGTGTCGGCGCTCTCCCTGCCGGTCGTGCGCTTCGTCTCGCGCCTCGAGCCGCTGAAGGAGGAGGTGCAGGCGGTCCGGCGCTTCGACAGCGGTGTGGATTCGCTGTGGGACACGGTGAAGGACTCGTTCGACCTGGCCGTGAAGCGCGACGCCCGCTACCTGAACTGGAAGTTCATGGAGCCGCCCCACGTCCGCTATCAGGCGGCGGTCCTGCGCCGCGACGACGCGGTGGCCGGATACGTGGTGTACCGGCACCTGCGCGAGCCGCAGGGCCGGGTCACCCAGATCATCGACCTCCTCGCGCATCCCGCCGACGACCGCGCGGTGGCGACGCTCGCCGGCTGGGTGGACCGGGAGGCGCGGCTGGAGGACTCCGACAAGATCCGCTGCTACGCCACGCACGCCGAGCTTCGGCGCCTGCTGCGCAAGGCCGGATACTTCGTCGTCAAGTCCGACATCGACGTGATCGTCAGGGTGAGCGGTGCGGACGTGCCGAAGGACTTCTACCAGTCCGGCGACGCCTGGCACCTGACGCTCGGCGACGGCGCGATGGATCACTGACCCCGTGGGGGCCGGCCCGCCGGCTCCGGAGACGTACATGTCACTCGAACAGGACCTGAGCACCGAGATTGCCGCCGCGATGAAGGCGCGCGAGACCACCAGGCTGGCCACCTTCCGCATGCTGAAGACGGCGCTGACCAACAAGAGCATCGAGAAGGGCCGCGCGCTCGAACGGGCAGAGGAGCTGCAGGTGGTCGCCTCGCTGGTCAAGCAGCGGCGGGACGCCATCGAGCAGTTCACCAACGGCAACCGCCCCGACCTGGCGGAGAAGGAGGCCGCCGAGATCGCGGTGCTCGAGACCCTGCTCCCGCCGGCGGTCTCGCCCGACGAGCTGGCCACGGCGGTTGACGAGGCCGTGACCGAGACCGGCGCGTCGAGCCCCAAGGACATGGGGAAGGTCATGAAGGCCGTGATGGCCCGCCTCGCCGGGAAGACGGTGGACGGCAAGGCGGTCAACGAGGCGGTACGCGCCCGGCTCAACCAATAAGTGCGCACGCGCGGCGACCGAACGAACCATTTCGCCGAACCGGTCGTCTACATCTGTGAAAGGCCTAGTCAGCCTCTCACCATCCTCCTCGAGGCCTCTGCCAAGCGGCGAGGCCTCATTTTTTGTACGCCGCTGTCTCTGGTTCTTCAGCGCCTGTCTCCGGGTGTCCGCTGGCGGCACGGTGTCCGCGTGCGACACGGTGTCCGCAGGTGGGCGCCCCGCCGCGTGCTACGCTTCTCGCGCCCCGATGCCCGAGTCTCGGACCAGCCTGGCCCGCTCCGCGGGCGTGGTCGGGCTTGCCACCATGACCAGCCGTATCCTCGGGCTGGTTCGCGAACAGGTTCTCGCCTATTACTTCGGCGCCGGCGACGCGATGGACGCCTTCCGGGTCGCGTTCCGCGTTCCGAACCTGTTGCGCGACCTCTTCGCCGAGGGTGCGATGAGCGCGGCGTTCGTCCCCACCTTCACCAGTTACCTGACGCGCAACGGCCGCGACCGGGCGTGGGCGCTCGGCAACTCGGTCCTGAACGGCCTGCTGCTGGTGACGGGGGTGCTGGTGGTCATCGGCGTGATCTTCACGCCGGTCCTCGTACGGCTCTTCGCGGGCGACTTCGCGGCCGTGCCCGGCAAGATCGAGCTCACCATCACGATGGCGAGGGTCGTGATGCCATTCCTCACCCTCGTCGCCGTTGCCGCGGCGTTCATGGGGATGCTCAACGCGCTGGGGCACTTCTTCGTGCCGGCGCTCTCGCCTGCGCTCTTCAACGTCGCCAGCGTGGTCCTCGTCGTCGCACTGGTGCCGCTGGCCCCCCGGCTGGGCGTCATGCCAATCATGATCGTGGCCGGCGTGACGCTCGTGGGCGGATTGCTGCAGGCGGCGGTGCAGTGGCCGCCGCTGGCGCGGGAGGGTTTCTCCTATCGGCCCGCCATCGACATCCACGACCCCGGCCTGCGGCGGGTGCTGCTGCTCATGGGTCCCGGCACGATTGGCCTGGCCGCCACGCAGATCAACGTGTTCGTGAACACGGTCCTCGCCACCGGGCAGGGCACCGGGGCGGTGTCGTGGCTGGACTACGCGTTCCGGCTGATGTACCTGCCCATCGGGCTCTTCGGCGTCTCGGTGGCCACGGCCTCGACCCCCGCGATCTCCCGCTACGTGGCCGCACAGGACCTGGGACGCGTGCGCTCGACCGTCGCGCATGCCGTGGGCCTGACCATGCTGCTGAACGTGCCGGCCACACTGGGGCTGGTCGTCCTGGCCGATTCGATCGTCCGGGTCATCTTCGAGCACGGCAGCTTCACGCCCGATGACACGGCGGCCACGGCCCATGCCCTTCGCTTTTACGCCATCGGGCTGCTGGGCTATTCCGTCGTGCGGATCGTCTCGCCCACGTTCTATGCCCTCGGGCACAGCCGGACGCCGGTGATGATCAGCGTCGGGTCGATTGCGGTGAACGTGGCGCTCAACGTCACGCTGGTCCGGACGATGGGCTACGAGGGCCTGGCGCTGGGCACTTCGATCACGGCGCTGATCAATGCCGGCGCGCAGCTGACGTTCCTGCGGCGGCACCTGGACGGCGTGGACGCCGACGTCATGGCACGCACGTTCGTGCGCGTGCTCGCGGCCACGCTGGTGATGGCGGCGGCGGCCTGGTGGCTCGACCGCCAGCTGCCGTCCGTGCTGCCAGGTGCGAGCCTCGCCTGGCAGATCCTGCGGCTGGGCGTCAGCATCGGCGGTGCGGTGGCCGTACTGGTGGCCGCGGCCTTCGCGTTCCGCATCCCGGAGATCCACGAGGCGCTGGCGCTCGTGCAGCGCCGCCTGGGGAGGAAACCTCGTGACTGAGCGCGGCTGGCTCGGGCTCGATCGCCGAATCTGGAAGGTCGCCTCCACGCACCTGGTGGTGGACGCCTACAACAACATGTACGCGCCGCTGCTCCCGCTGCTCATCCCGCGGCTCGGCCTCTCGCTCGCCACCGCCGGCACCCTGGCCATGCTGTTCCAGATGGCGAACTCGGTGTCGCAGCTCGGTTTCGGGGCGCTGGCCGACCGCTGGCGGCCGCGCGCGCTCATCCTGGGCGGCCCCCTCCTCGCGATCGTCGTCATGAGCTTCATCGGCATGGCCAACTCGCCGTGGACCCTCGGCGCGATTCTGGTCGTCGGCGGGCTGGGCGGCGCGGCGTTCCATCCGCCGGCGGCGGCGCTCGTCTATCGCCTTGCGGATCACCGCAAGGGCCTGGCGATGTCCGCACACATCTCGGGCGGCTCGCTGGGATTCGCCGTCTCGCCGCTGCTCTTCGTGCCCATCATCGCGAGGATGGGGCTCTCGTGGTCGTGGGTCATCATGCTGCCGGGCCTGGCGGCGCTGTCGTGGACGCTCAGGCAGGTCCCGCCGATGTCGCGGCCCGAGGCCCACGAGCGATCCAGCCTCCGGTCGCTGCGCCCGGCCCTGGTGCCGCTCGCACTGCTCTACTTCACGGTCGTGATCCGGACGATGACGTCGTACGGCTTCATGACGTTCGCGCCGACGCTCCTCGCCCGCCGCGGCCTGACGATCGACCAGTCGAGCGCGGCCGTCTTCCTCTACCTGCTCACCTCCGGTGTCGGCGGCTTCTTCGGGGGCCCGCTCGCCGACCGCTTCGGCGCACGACGCGTCATGGTGGCCACGCTCGTGGCGTCGGTGCCGTTTCTCGCCGTGGCTCCGCTGCTCCCGCCGTGGGGCTTCACCGCCCTCCTGGCCATTGGCGGCCTGCTGCTGCAGTCCACGCTGCCGGTGAGCGTCACCTTCGCGCAGCAGGTGACGACGGCCGGCGCGGCCACCGTCTCGTCCCTCATGATGGGGTTTGCGTGGGGCATGGGCAGCCTGGCGGTGCCAGTGATCGGGCTGGCGGCCGACCGGTGGGGCATCACGACGGCCCTGGTCGGCCTGTCGGTGCTGCCCGTCCTCGCGGCTGGGCTGGCTGGCGCCCTCCCGGACGCCCACCCGCAGCCGCCATCGTCCGAAGCCGCCGCCTCGTAGTACGATTCGGGCCGTGGCACGGTACGGCTCGTCCTACTCCTACCAGCTCGGTCCGGGGCCCGTCACACCGGCCGTCAAGACCCTGCTGGTCGTCAACGTGGTCGTCTGGCTGGTGAACCTGCTGGTGCCGGCGCTGACGATGCGCCTCGGCCTGTCGCCGCGCGACGTCTTCACGGGGTTCGCCTTCTGGCAGCCCTTCACCTACATGTTCCTGCACGACACGGGCGGGTTCAGCCACATCCTGTTCAACATGCTCGCGCTGTGGATGTTCGGCACCGAGCTCGAGCGCATGTGGGGGTCGCGCTTCTTCTACAAGTACTACGTCATCACCGGCGTCGGAGCCGGGGTGACGACCCTGCTGCTGTCGCTCGTCTCGAACGGCATCTACTACTCGCTCACGGTGGGCGCGTCCGGCGCCATCTACGGGCTGCTGCTGGCCTGGGCGATGTACTTCCCCAACCGGACCATCTACTTCTACTTCCTCTTCCCCATCCCCGCGCGCGTGTTCGTGATAATCATCGGCGCGATCGCGTTCCTGTCCTCCTTCGGCGGGCCGGGCAGCGGCGTCGCCCACATCGCACACCTGGGCGGACTCGTCGTCGGCTACCTGTACCTGAAGTCGCTCCGCGGAGGTCCCTTCGAGGAGATCAAGTACCGGTGGCTGCGCTGGAAGATGGACCGCGCCAGGAACCGCTTCGACGTCTACTCCGGCGGAAAGTCGGACGATGACGACGACTGGCGGCGCGAGTGGAAGAAGCATATCCACTAGGGGCTTGGGGGCTTGGAGGCCTGAAGGCCTGAGGGCCGGGCACGGGGCTTGGGACTGGGGCTTGGGGCCTGAGGCTTCTGGGCGTCGGCTGAGGTTCGACCTTCGACGTGGCTCGACCGAGGTCGCGCCTATCGCCGAGTGCCCGGCTCGCGAGGTTCGAAGCGTTCGGCGTCCCTGAAGCCGGCCAGCGCAGCGATCACATTCGAGGAAACGTCTCGGTCGCGCCGTTGTAGGTGGCGGCGACCTGTCCGTATGCGTGCGTCGCGGCGGCGATGGCCGCGTCGGCGGCGGCGAGATCGTCGAGGGCCGCGCGCATGGCCGGCGCGGCACTCGTCGCGGGACCGTCGAGGAGGGCGCGGAGCCGATCGAGCGCCGCGGTCAGGTCGGTCTCCCGGGCGGCGGCGTCAGCAGGCCCGCGCGCCGCGGCGGCACGATCCCGCGCGGCCGTTGCCGCGTCGCACGCCGCGCGCGTGGCGCCTGCGACATCCCCGCCGGCGCCCGCCAGGGCCGGCACCAGTTCGTGGCGTGTTGCGAGCCGCCCGGCCAGCTCACGCCACGCTGCCGCCACCGCCCGGCGGCGGACGACGAGGCGATGATGGGCGGCGGCCACCCACAGGAGCAGGACGACGAGGAGCGCGACGGTGACGATGACGCTCAGCACCGTCGGCCCAGCCGTCCCCGGATGTCATTTGTTGTGAAAGACGTATCCGTGCCATCCAGCCAGTCGGTGCGAATCGGGCTGAAGATGTCCATCTCGAACGTGTCGTCGAGCGCTTCGGCCTGGTGCGGGACCCATGACGGGATGTGCAGCACCTCGCCCTCGCGCACGATGGTCTCCTCGCCGTTGATGAGGAACTTCAGCGCGCCCTGGAACACGTAGGTCATCTGCTCGCTCTCGTGCGAGTGCATGGGCACGAGCGCGCCGCGCTTCAAGTGGATGTGCGCGATCATCTCGCGCTCTCCGGTGATCAGTTTGCGCGAGATCATCTCGGTGACCTTCTCGAGTGCGATCTCGTCCCAGCGGTAGAGGCGAACAGAGGGTGAATTCATGCGTTTTCGGATTGGATAGCCGCGGATTATAGCACCGACCCGGATGGTATAATTTGCCCGTCATGAAGGCATCCACGCTGGCGCCCTCGGCGCGCGCAGAGCGCGTTCGCGACAAGGACTTCGACGGCCTCACGGGCGACGACCTGATACAGGCGTATCGCACGATGCTGCTGTCCCGGCGCCTGGACGACAAGGAGATTCAGCTCAAGAACCAGAGCCGCATCTTCTTCCAGATCAGCGGCGCGGGCCACGAGGCGGTGCTCGTCGCGGCCGCGCTGCACCTGCGCGCCGGCTACGACTGGTTCTATCCCTACTACCGCGACCGGGCGCTGGTGCTCGGGCTCGGCATGACGCCGCTCGAGATGCTGCTCGCGGGCGTGGGCGCCAAGGACGACCCCAACTCCGGCGGCCGTCAGATGCCCTCGCACTGGGGCCACACCGCCCTGAACATTCCCTCGCAGGGCAGCCCCACCGGCACGCAGGCGCTGCAGGCCGTCGGCTGCGCCGAGGCCGGCCTCATCTACGACCGCGTCACCGCCATTCCCGATCGCGAGTCGCGCTTCCATGACGACGAGGTCGTCTACATGTCGGTGGGCGACGGGGCGACCAGCGAAGGCGAGTTCTGGGAGGCGCTGAGCACGGCCTGCACGCGCTCGGCGCCCGTGCTCTTCATGGTCGAGGACAACGGCTACGCGATCTCGGTGCCCGTGGAGGTGCAGACGCCGGGCGGCGACGTGTCGCGGCTCGTCGAGTCGTTCCCCGAGCTCGAAGTGTTCCGCTGCGACGGCACCGACTTCCTCGACAGCTACCGCACCGTCGGCCGCGCGGTCTCGCGCATCCGCCGCGATCGGAAGCCCGCATTCGTCCACGCGAAGGTCATCCGTCCCTACTCGCACTCGCTCTCCGACGACGAACGGCTCTACAAGCCGGCGGAGGAGCGCGAGGCCGAGGCACGCCGCGATCCGATCACGCGCATGAAGGCGTTCCTGCTGGCCGAGGAGCTCGTCACCGACGCCGACCTCGACGCGATCGCCGCCGATGTGGACCGCGAGGTGCGCGAGGCCACCGACGCGGCGCTCGCCGCCCCGAAGCCGGCGGTCGAGTCCGCCGGCCTGTATGTGTTCTCGCCGACCGTGGACCCGACCTCCGACGCGTTCAGCACGCCCGAGGAGTCGGCGGGCAAGCCCGACACGATGGTCTCGGCCATCAACCGCACGCTCAAGTCGGAGATGGCGGCCAACCCGCGCATCGTGGTCTTCGGCGAGGACGTCGCCGATGCCAGCCGCGAGGACGTGCTCGGCAAGGTGCCGGGCAAGGGCGGCGTCTTCAAGGTCACCCACGGGCTGCAGAAGGCCTACGGCGGCGACCGCGTGTTCAACTCGCCGCTCGCCGAAGCCAACATCATCGGCCGCGCCGTCGGCATGGCCACCCGCGGGCTCAAGCCCGTCGTCGAGATCCAGTTCTTCGACTACATCTGGCCCGCCATGATGCAGCTCAAGGACGAGATGTCGATGCTGCGCTACCGCTCCAACAACAACTTCTCGTGTCCGATGGTCGTCCGCGTCCCGATTGGCGGCTACATCACCGGCGCCCCGTACCACAGCCAGTCGGGCGTGAGCATCTTCGCGCACTGCCCCGGCATCCGCATCGCCTTCCCGTCCAACGCCGTCGACGCGGCCGGCCTCCTGCGGACCGCCATCCGCTGCGACGACCCGGTGATGTTCCTGGAGCACAAGCACCTCTACCGGCAGACCTACAACAAGGGCGTCTATCCGGGCGACGGGTTCATGATTCCGTTCGGCAAGGGTGCGCTGCGGCGGCCCGGCACCGACGTCGTGGTGCTCACCTGGGGCGCGCTCGTCCAGCGTTCGCTGCTGGCCGCGCAGCAGGCCGAGAAGGACGGCATCAGTGCCGCGGTGTTCGACCTGCGCACCATCATGCCCTTCGACTGGGACGGCATCGCGGAACTGGTCAGGCAGACCAACCGCGTCATCATCGTGCACGAGGACACGCTCACCTGCGGCTTCGGCGCCGAGATCGCCGCGCGGATCGCCGACGAGCTGTTCGCGGAACTGGACGCGCCCGTCCGGCGCGTCGCCGCCATGGACTGCCCCGTCGCCTACGCGCCCGAGCTGGAGCGCACCATCCTGCCGCAGGCCGCTGACGTGCTGCAGGCGATCAAGGAAACGGCGGCGTACTAGCGAACGGGAGTCGCACGTCGGGAATCGAACGTCGGCAACACGAACCAGGCCGTTCGGACCCGGTCCGCGCCGACCGGCCTCCCCCCGGAGACCCACGACGAGAGGTCGCACGTGAAGCACTTCGGCCGGTCCCGCGTCGTGCCGATCGCGTGCGCGCTGTCCCTCGCGTCTCTGCTACCCCTCGCCGCCTCCCAGCCTGCGTCATCACCGGGACGCGTCGACGTGCTCCGCAGCGTGGACGCCCTTCCCGCCGGCGTCGTCGGCCGGTTCCGGGAGCCCGTGGGCTTCGAGCGCGTCCCGAACGGCCCCTACTACGTCTTCGACCGGCGCGGTCACTCGGTCCACACCGTTGACACCGCAACCAGCGGCGTACGAACGCTGGTGGAAATCGGCGGCGAAGAGGGCCATCTCCTCGAGCCCAGCGCGTTCGACGTCGCGCCCGACGGATCCTTTGCCGTCGCTGACGCGCCGGGGGGCCGCGAGCGGCTGCAGTTCTTCGGCCCGGCCGGGATTCGGACCGGCGGGTTCCTTCGACCCGGACGGCCGCCCGCACGCGTTGCCATCGGCTCGCTCGTCCTGAGCGGGGTGGGATCGCTGGTCTACACCGGCAGGTCCGTCGTCCTCAGCGAGCCCGACAGTGGCTGGCTGCTGACCGAATACGGCCTCGGCGGCACCCCCGTCCGGAGCATGGGCCGTCTGCGGCCGACGGGCCAGGAAGATGATCGGGAGGTCCACTTCGCCCTGAACGCCGGCCTTCCGCTGCCGACCCCGGATGGCGGTTTCTTCTTCGTCTTCCTGGCGGGCCGGCCGGCCTTTCGCAAGTACAGCGCGGCGGGCGAGCTGCTCTTCGAGCGCGTCATGCAGGGCCAGGAACTCGATCCCGTCATCGCCACTCTGCCGGAACGCTGGCCACCTCGGAAGGTGGGCACTCGCGAGTCGCCGCTCGTGTGGCCCGTGGTTCGCACTGCTGCCGTCGATCCGGGTGGCCGCCTGTGGGTCTCGTTCGTGCAGCCCTACACCTACGTCTTCGACGCCGGCGGCGAGAAGGTGCGCACGCTCCAGTTCCGCGCGGCGGGCATCGTCGCGCCCACCAGCCTGTCGTTCACGGGCGACCGGCGTGTCCTGATCACGCCTGGCTGCTACGTGTTCGCCTACTGACGCGGCTGCGGGCAGCGGGCTACGATGCCGGGGTGCTGGAGATCCAAGGCCTCTCGCGACGCTTCGACGAGCGCGTGGCCGTCGACGACCTGTCGCTGACCGTGGGCGCGGGCGAGATCGTCTCGCTGCTCGGCCCCAACGGCGCGGGCAAGACGACGACGTTCCGCATGGTGGCCGGCCTGCTGGCGCCGGAGCGCGGACGGATTGCCATCGCCGGCACGCCGCTCACCGCGGCCACGGCCGATGCCCTGCGCGGGCAGGTGGGCCTCCTCACCGAGACACCGGGCCTGTGGGAGCGGCTGAGCGTGCGGCGCAACCTCGAAACCTACGCCGCGCTCCACGGCGTCGCCGACGCAGGCACGCGCGTGGCGCAGGTCATGACCGAGGCCGGCATCGACGACCGGGCGGACGAGCGGGCGGGCGCCCTGTCGAAGGGGCTCCGGCAGCGGGTCGCGCTGGCACGCGCGCTCATCCACGACCCGCCGGTGCTGCTCCTCGACGAGCCGACGTCCGGCCTCGACCCGTCGAGCGCGCGCCTCGTTCGCGACCGGATTGACGCCTGCCGCCGGGAAGGGCGCGCCGTGCTGGTCTCGACCCACAACCTCGAGGAGGCAGAGGCCCTGTCCGATCGTGTCGCCGTGCTGCGGACCCGGCTACTCGCGTGCGATACGCCGGAACGGCTGCGGGAGCGGCGCCAGGCACGGTTCGTCGACGTCGAGGTGGACGGCGCAGCAGCCGCCGGAGCGCTGCCGCGGAGGCCGCCGGCGGCCGCGTCGTCGAGGCACACGGGGAACGCTCGTCGTCGCCGTCACGACCGCGTCGACGGTACCGGATGTGGTCACGGCGCTGGTCGGCGCCGGGGCCCGAGTCCGCCGGGTGGCGCCGCGGGATGCGTCACTCGAGGACGTGTATCTCGACCTGGTCGGGAACGATGGCTGAATCGTCGGCCTGGCGACGCATCCTGTCGCTTGCGCGCAAGGATGCGGACGAGATTCGCAGCCAGCCGGCGCTGCTGGTACCTGCCGCGCTCCTGGCCATCGGGTTGACGCTGCCGGGACTGGGCGTCCTCGTCCTGGTTCCGAGGCTGGCCGGCGAGGCGCTCGCCGACTCCGATTTTGGCGAGGCGGCGGCCGCGGCGGCCCGGACGATGCCCGTGCTTCTCGAGTACGAGCCGGAAGCCCGCGCGCAGGTGTTCGTCCTCCAGCAGTTCCTGCTCTTCGGCCTCCTGGTGCCCGCGATGGGCGCGCTGGCCCTCGCGGCACAGGGCATCATCGGCGAGAAACAGGCGCGGACGCTGGAACCGCTGCTCGCCACGCCGATCCGGACCAGCGAGTTGCTGCTGGCCAAGGTGCTGGTCCCCTTCGCAGTGGCCATGGCGCTGCTGGCCGCCACGTTCGTCATCTACCTGGCAGCCACGTGGGGGTGGGCCGAACCAGGCGTGTGGCGCTCGCTCCTGTGGCCGCGCACGCTGGTGCTGTATGTCCTGGTGGCACCGCTCATCTCGCTGACCGCCCTCATGCTGGCGGCGATTGTGTCGGCGCGCGTCAACGACGCGCGCGCGGCGCAGCAGCTTGGCGTGCTGGTGGTCCTGCCGATCGTCGCGCTCTTCCTCTCGCAGCTGGTCGGCCAGTTCCTGCTCGGCACGACCGCCCTGCTCGCGGTCGCCGTCGTCATCGCCCTTGCCGACCTGCTGCTCGTGTGGGTCGGCGTGCGCGTCTTCGACCGCGAGACGATCCTCCTGCGCTGGCGCTGACTACTTGCGGCCGTAGGCGCCGCCACGGCTCAGCCGATCGAAGTAGCCGTATGCGGCCGACGCCATCTCGCGGATGGCACGCGACCCCTCGTCGTCCCGCGCGAGGTACGTCGTCATGACCGCAATCGAGAACGGCCGTCCGTCCACGGCGACGACGGCGGCCTCGGAGCGCACGCCGGACAGGCTGCCGGTCTTGGAGAAGACGGGCACGGTCCCGGGCACGGCCGCACGGATGGAACCGGACACCAGCTTCAGCATCCCGAGTGCGGCCTCGCGGCTCTCGGGGCGGAGGCCGTCTCCCTTCCAGAGGAGCTCCGCCATGCGCGCCAGCGAGGCTGGGCTCGCCACGTTCTCGTCGCCGCGCGCCACGGCCTCCGCATCCATCATCAGACGCCGCAGCCGGATGTCGCGCAGGCCAAGCGCGTCCATGCGCGCGTTGACCCGCTCCATGCCCACCGCAGTGATCACGACGTTGGTGGACGAGTTGTCGCTCACGGCAATCATGAGCGTGGCGTGATCGCGGAGCGACAGGGATGGTGTGCCCAGGTGCTGCAGGACGCCGCTGCCACCGACCAGCCGCGTCCGATCCACCGGAGTCGGGGTGTCGAGCTGGATGGCGCCCGCCTCGGCCTGGCGCAGCATCTCGTAGAGAATCGACAACTTGATGGCCGATGCCGTGGGGAAGGGCTCGTGCTCCAGGTGCGCCGCAACCGCCTTCTGCGTCGTCAGGTCGGTCACCACGTAGCCGACCACCCCGTCCACCGACGCCGCCACGCGCGCGAGGGCGGCATCGAGGTTCCGGGCCAGCGCCTCCTGCAGCGGACCATCGGCAGGCGGCGCCTGCCCGCCAGCCATGGCCGGCGACAGCAGCAACAGTCCCAGCAGCAACACCGGTGCGGCGCGCATCCGTCCTCCCTTCCGTCTGTTCCTACCGCGCCGGCGCGGGCCAGCGCACCTCCAGATACGTGATCGCCCCGCCGATTGCCGAGTACCAGTGCGGCGAACCGTCCGGAACGATGATGACGTCGCCGGGAGATACCTGGCGGGTGACGCCACCATCGATACGCGGCTCGCCAGCGCCGCCATCGCGGACGATCGTGCCGCCGGTCACCAGGGTGCCGGTGCCCTCCACGATGTAGTGCAGCTCGGTGTAGCCCGCGTGGGCGATGGCGCCGGCCGGGCGTTCGCGGTGGACGATGTTGACGCGGTGCTGGTCGGTCAGCGACACCGGAGCGGTCGTCATGCCCGTACGGGGTTGGCACCGCCTTCGCCAGCGCGGCTGCCAGGTCGGCGGCCCGCGCGAAGGTTCCGGCCGAGCCGGGCGGCGGGGCCGTTGTCTGCGCGTGCGCAGCCGCCGCGACCGCCAGCACCATCAGCACGCCCATCCATCCCTGTCGTGTCATGCGTCGCTCCTCAGCCTGAAGCGCTGCAGCTTGCCGGTGGCCGTCTTCGGCAGCGTCTCGTGGAAGGTCACCCAGCGCGGGCGCTTGTGGGCGGCGATTCGCTCGCGCACGAACCGCTGCAGGTCCGCCGCGAGCGCGTCCGTCGGCGGCGTACCCGGGCGAAGCACCACGTGAGCCGCCGGCTTGGTCAGCCCGTCCGCGTCCTCGCGAGCGACGACCGCGCACTCGAGCACGTCGGGGTGCTCGACGACGGCGTTCTCGACTTCGACCGGGCTCACCCACTGCCCTCCGACCTTGAGCATGTCGTCGGTGCGGCCTGCGTACCAGTAGTAGCCGTCCTCGTCACGCCAGTACTTGTCGCCGGTTCGCAGCCAGGCGCCGTCCAGCGTCCGCGCGGTCTTCTCGGGCTGGTTCCAGTAACTGGCGCAGGTCGAGTCCCCGGCCACCCACAGGTTCCCCACCTCGCCGTCCAGCACCGGCCGGTCTTCGTCGTCCACGATCCGCGCCTCGTAGCCAGGTACGAGCCGCCCGCTCGAGCCGGGCCTGATGGCGCCGGGGCCGTTCGCGATGAAGATGTGAAGCGCCTCGGTGGAGCCGATGCCGTCCAGGATGTCGATGCCGAAGCGCGCCCGGAAGCGCTCGTAGACGGCTGGCGGCAGGGCCTCGCCCGCCGACACGGCAAGCCGGACCGAGGAGAAGTCGACGGGGCCGTCGTGGGCCAGCAGCATGGCGTAGCCGGTGGGCACCGAGAAGAACAGCGTGGGACGATGCCGGGCGGCGACATCGATGACGTGCGCCGCGCTGGGAGAACTGGGCCAGAGAATGCTGGTCGCGCCGACGGCCAATGGAAAGTAGAGGGCATTGCCGAGCCCATAGGCGAAGAAGAGCTTGGCAACGCTGAAGCACCGATCGTCCGCGGTGATGCCGAGCACGCGTTTCGCGTACAGCTCGGCGCACACGACCATGTCGTGCTGCAGATGCACGCAGCCTTTCGGCCGCCCGGTGCTGCCAGACGAGTAGAGCCAGAAGGCTGGCGCGTCGTGCCGGACCGCCGTCGCGGCGCAGGACGGCCGGCCCTCGGCCATCAGCGCGTCGAATCCGGTGGCGCGGGACGACCCATCCCGGCCTGCGACGAACACGTGTTGGACCGCCGGAAGCGCGTCGAGCGGGATGCGCTCGACCTCTGGCCACAACTCGGCGCTGACGATGAGGACGCGGGCGGCCGAGTCCTCGAGGACGTAGCGGTAGTCGTCGGCCTTCCAGAGGGTGTTGACGGGCACCGGTACCGCGCCGGCCTTGATGGCCCCGAAGAACGCGCAGGCGAACACGGGGCTGTCCAGCAGGAGCAGCACCACCCGATCGCCGGGCCGGATGCCACGGGCGATGAGCGCCGACGCGACGCGGTTGACCCGCTCGTGCAGGTCTCCGTACGTGACGCGCTCGTCGCCGCACTCGATCGCGACCGCCGCGGCGCGGCCTTCCTCGACGTGCCGATCCACGAACCAGGCGGCGGCGTTGAAGACCTCGGGGACACCGAGGTCAGCCGCCGTGGTCATGCGACGCGTCCCGGGGACGTCAATGCGCGTACTCGCGGAGGTGCTCCCGCAGCAGGTCGCGGCCGAAGTCGCCGTTGAAGTCACGCCAGACGGCGTGGATGTGATTGCCGTCGTTCTGCGTGTTGTCGTACTCGATGAGGAACGTCGGGCCCTGAACACGGTAGTAGTGCTTGGCCCCCTTCACGGTGGGGCCCGCCCAGCCGAAGGCGATCGCGCCGGTGCCGGCGGCCTCGATCTTCGCCAGGCGCTCCGCCGCGAGGTCGTCGGCCACCATCGAGGTGTAGGCCTCGATCAGCCGCATCAGTGCCTGGCGCTGGTCCCCGGTCATCGCCGAAGCCGTCAGTCCCGGCGGCGTCAGCGGGCTGATGTCGTTGCGATTCATCGTCAGGATGTCGCCCGGCGCAACGGCGTCGAGGACGGCGGTGGCGCGCTGGCGGTCGTCGAGCGACGACACCAGCGCCCGTCCCAGGTCTTCGAGAGGGGCCAGCACGCGCAGTCCGGCCTTGGGTCCTTCGCGAACCTCGGCGGGATTGGACCCCGTGAAGGTGGGCGAGGTCGCCACCGCGGTTCCGCCGGCGATGGTGAAGTGCAGCGACAGGTGATGCCCCTCCACGCGCCAGCCCCACGCCTCAGCCGAGCCGGGCGTCCCGAACACCGTGAACTGGTAGTCCACCGGGTCGCGCGCGAACCGGCCGCCGGACTCGATGGCGCGCAACACGTTCTCGAGGTCCATGATCGCGGACGCGGTCATGTAGCCCCGCTGGCTGAGACCCGCCTTCAGCAGGTCGTGGGCGCGGGCGCGTTGTGCCTCGGTCATCGTGCGGAACGCCACGCCGTTGCGGGGGAACATCTCGTTGGGGATGAAGTGCCAGCGCAGGCGCTCCTCGGCGGAGACGGCGTAGGTGGCCTTCTGACGCTGCTCGGGGGTGAGGGACTCGAGAAACGCGCGGGCCGCCGTGGTCATCGCGGCAATGGATCGTTCCGCCGCGACCATCCGGCCGATGGGCAGGCAGGCCAGGAGTGCGGCCGCTGCCAGAAGTCTGAGAACCGTGGTGCGCTGCATGCGTGCCTCCGTGACGGACCCGCGCATTCTACTCCCGTGGGCCGCCATCCGGGCGCCGCCCCGCACGCGCCGCCCCGAGGCGCTACAGTGTGGGACGTGGCGAGCGGCCCGACGCGCCTCCGGCATGCACATTGAGCTCGACGACCTCTCCAGACCCGCGGTCGTGGACCTGCTGCGGGAGCACCTCGCCAACATGCATGAGCTGTCACCGCCGGAGAAGGTCTTTGCCTTCGACGTCTCTCGGCTGCGCGCGCCCGACGTCACGTTCTGGACGGCCTGGGACGGCGTGACCCTGGTGGGCTGCGGTGCCCTGAAGGAGTTGTCCGCCGCGCACGGCGAGATCAAGTCCATGCGCACGCCTCGCGCGCATCGCCGTCTCGGCGCGGGCCGCGCCATCCTGCAGCACATCATCGACACGGCCGTGTCGCGCGGCTACGAGACGCTCAGTCTGGAGACCGGATCCCATCCGGACTTCGCGCCTGCCCACGCGCTGTATCGCAGCGCGGGCTTCACCCGCTGCGGCCCGTTCGGCGCCTACCGCGACGACCCGAACAGCGTGTTCATGACGCTGCACCTGCCGGACGCCAGCCGTGACGGCCGCGGCGAGCCCCGCTAGAATCGGCAGGGCGCCGCGTTGCGCCGGACCGACGAGGCACCCATGCCGTTCGATCTTGCCCAGTCCATCGACATCCTGCGCCGCACGCCCGACGTCCTGCGCGCACTCACCCTCGGTCTCGACGACGCGTGGGCCCGCGCCAACGAGGGGCCGGACACCTTCAGCCCGTTCGACGTCGTCGGCCACCTCGTGGACGGCGAGGAAACCGACTGGATGACGCGGGCCCGGGTCATCCTGGCCGGCGGGCCAGACCCGGTGTTCGAGCCGTACGACCGCTTCCGTCACCGGACGCGCAACGCCGACCGCAGCCTGGCCTCGCTGCTCGACGAGTTCGCCCGGTTGCGGAACGCCAACCTCCGTGACGTCGAGGGATGGCAGCTCACCGACGCGCAGCTCGACATGACCGCGCGGCATCCCGCGCTCGGCGTCGTCTGCCTCAGACAGCTGCTGGCCACGTGGGTCGTACACGACCTGGGCCACATCGCACAGGTCGCGCGGGTGATGGCGAAACGGTATCGCGAGGCCATCGGCCCCTGGGACGCCTACCTGCCGGTGGTCACCGACCGCCCGAGCCCGAGATCCTGACGCGTGCACGCCGTGCCGGTGTCACCGGCCGGCGGAGCCACGCACACACAGCCCCATGCCCACCCTCCCGTGCCAGCGCCACCTCTTCGACGTGCCCGAGGACATCGCCTACTTCAACAGCGCGTCCTACTCACCGCTGCTGAACGCCTCGCGCGAGCGCCTGCGCGCGGGCATCGACGGCAAGAGCCATCCGTGGACCCGCACCGCCGACGATTTCTTCGAGGACGCCGATCGGGTACGCCAGCTCGCCGCGGGCCTGTTCGGGGGCGACGCCGACGGCTATGCCGTCGTTCCGGCGGCGAGCTACGCGGCCAGCACGGTGGCGCGGGTGCTCGAGCCCGCACTCGGCCCCGGCACGCGCATCCTCGTCATCGAGGAGGAGTTCCCCAGCGACGTGCTGCCGTGGCGGCGCGCCGCGCGCGAGACCGGTGCCGAGCTGGTGACGGTGCCGAGGCCAGACGGGCCGTGGACGCCCGCCATCCTGCGGCACATCGACCGAGGCGTAACGGTCGTGTCGGTGTCAACGTGTCACTGGACCAACGGGGCCGCCATCGACGTGGACGCCGTCGCGGCGGCGTGCCGCGGCGCGGGCGCTATCCTGGTCCTCGACGCCACGCAGTCGCTGGGCGCCATGCCGTTCGACATGGCGGCGACCCGGCCTGACTTCCTGCTTGCGGCCGGCTACAAGTGGCTGCTGTCCCCGTACGGGTTCGGACTGCTGTGGGTCGCGGACAGGTGGCGGGACCGGCGCCCGCTCGAGGAGTCGTGGATCACGCGCGACAACGCGCGCGACTTCGCGGGGCTCGTCCACTACTCCGAGGGCTATCGCCCGGGCGCCAGGCGGTTCGACGTGGGCGAGACGTGCGTGCCGACGCTGCTGCCCGGCGCCATCGCCGCCCTCGAACAACTGCGGGCCTGGGGGATCGCGTCCATCGCCGAAACCCTCGCGGGCATCACCAGCCGACTCGCGGCACGGCTCTCGGAACGCGGCTACGTCGTGCCGCCGGACGCGGAGCGCTGCCCGCACATGTTCGGAGTGGGGGTACCGGGCGGCGACCCGTCGCGGCTGGTCCCGGCACTCGGGGCGCGGGGCGTGTACGTCAGCCAGCGCGGCCGCTCCTTGCGCATCTCGCCTCACCTGCACGTGTCCGCCGCCGATGAGGCCCGCCTGCTCGACGCGCTGGATGCGCTGGTGCCGGACGCGTCATGTGCATGATGCTCTACGCGGGGACGCCGGTCCCGGTGCCTCTCCGCGCGACGCCCGCACTCCGGGTCGAGCCGGTCGAGACGGCGCGGCAGGTGGTGTGCCAGTGGTTTGCCAGCGAATCGATCTGCTTCATCGGCGCCCACACGGGGTGCAGCTGCGGGTTCCCGTCGGTGGCCGGCGACGCTCCCGTCCGCTGGTTCGACGGCCTCTCGCTGGACTCGCCCACGCGGGCCGACGACCTGGCCAGCGTCCGGGCCCTGCTCGCCCTTCTGGCGGAACTCACCGCAGGCGGGTCGCCGGTCGAGCTCCTGCCGGTGTGGGACGGTCGCGAGGCCCTGGCACCGCTCGGGGTCGTCGAGTGGACACTGGAGGAGCTGGACGCGGATCGCTTCTTCTTCACCGAGCAGTTCCTCCACCGCGTGCGTGCTCGCTGACCGCTGCAGGCGCTCGCGTTCGGGCCGTCAACCGTCGGTCGCGCGCTCGCCGCGGGCGACGAGCATGGCCCGCAGCTCGGCGATGTCCCGCCGGAGCGCGGCCACCTCGGACGCTTCCGAATCCTGCCCGGGCGCCACGAACACGGATGCCAGGAAGCCCGAGAACATGCCGAACAACCCCACCCCTGCGCACATCAGCAGCGCCGCGACCACACGGCCTTCCGTGGTGACGGGAAAGCGATCGCCGTAGCCGACGGTGGTCATGGTCGAGAGCGACCACCAGATCGCATCCTCGGCCCCGGTGATGTTGGCCTGTGGGGTCGTCTCCACCTGCAGGATCGAGATGCTCGACCCGATCAGGAGCAGGATGGCGGTGAGGGCGGCCGCGAAGATGCCCGTCTGCGCCCGGCGCTCGATCAGGGCCCGTCCGAGCAGGGTCGTCGCCCGCATGGCGCGGACGACACGGAAGATGCGCGTGGCGCGGGCGATGCGGCCCCAGCGTGCGGCATCGAGCGACGGAATGCTCGAGATCAGGTCGAGCCACCCCCAGGTCATGAAGTAGCGGAGGCGATTCTCGGCCTTCCACAGCGACAGGCAGAAGTCGATGAAGAACAGCCCACAGACCGCGGTGTCCGCGTAGTGCAGGAGCGTCCGCGTCTCCTCGCCCGGGTTCGCCGCCGTTTCGAACCCGAGGGCGCCGAGGGCGAGCACGCACAGCGCCAGCATGAAGAGCTGATAGGGAACGGACTCGGCACGGGACGGGGTGGTCGCGGGTGGCTGCATGGCGCCGATCTTACGGGCTGCCGTCCGCAGCGTCAGCTGCTACGCTGGCTGTGCATGGCGGCCCGGTTCCTGACCGCATCCGGGAGCACCTCCTCTTCCTCACGTACGCTGCCCGGCCCCGCTCCTCGAACCGCACGTTCCACGCGGGACGACGCTCGACATCCGGGATGGCGACGCGCTCATCAGCCTGGTCGCGTTCATGTTCCGCGACACCAGGCTCCTCGGGCTGCCCGTGCCCTGGCATCGAACGTTCGAAGAGGTGAACCTCCGGTTCTACGTCAGGCGGACGGGCTCTGATGGCCGCGTCCGACGCGCGGTGGTCTTCCTGCGTGAGCTGGTACCGCGCCGCGCGATTGCGCTGGTCGCGCGCCAGGTCTACAACGAGCCCTATCTCGCCGTGCCGATGTGGCACGACATCTCCCTCACGCCGGACACGGGCGGACGGATCGCGTATTGCTGGCGCGCCAACGGCGCGCCGTTCACCGTCGAGGGCCACGTCCGCGGCCTCCCGGCGCTGCCCGAGCCGTCGTCGGCGGCCGCCTTCATCACCGAGCACTACTGGGGATACACACGACAGCGCGATGGCGGCACCATGGAGTACGAGGTGACTCACCCGCAGTGGCCCGTGTGGACGCTGGACCGCTGGCGGATCGACGGTCCCTTCGACGGGCTATACGGGCCTGCGTTCGGAGCGATCCTTCGCGGGGCGCCGGTGTCGGCCCTCGCGGCGCCCGGCTCGCCGGTTGCCGTGCACGTCGGCGTCCGGCTCTGAGGGGAGCGGCGAGCGCGAGGTAGACTGTGCGCGGCCGAGTCGGCCGGGCTCATCAGCGTCCGGGACGAGGCGCTACCCATGCGGTTCCCTCGTCCCGTCCGAGCCTCCACATCCGAACTCCCGGGTGTCCCCGAACAGCGGCTGACGGCCATCGACGCCACCCGCGGCGCCGTGATGGTGATCATGGCGCTGGACCACGTCCGCGACTTCATCCACCACGGCGCGATGGTGGCGTCCCCCACCGACCTGGCCAGCACCACGCCCGTGCTCTTCATGACGCGGTGGATCACCCACCTGTGCGCGCCGGCTTTCATGTTCCTGGCCGGAACCAGCGCCTATCTGTGGCAGCGGCGGTCGGCCTCGACCACGATGGGCCTGTCGCGCTTCCTGGTGGTTCGTGGGCTCGTGCTGATCGCGCTCGAGCTGACCGTGATGCGTGTCGCCTACGACTTCGACCTGACGATGCGCGACCCGGTGCTGCTCATCGTCCTGTGGGTGCTGGGCGCCTGCATGGTCGCACTCGCGGCACTGGTGTGGCTGCCGCGGACGTGGCTGGCCGCCGGCAGCGTCGCGGTCATCGCGCTGCACAACCTGCTCGACGGCATCCGCGCGGCCCGCCTGGGCGCGTGGGCCCCGGCCTGGATCCTCGTGCACCAGGTGGGCGCGTTTCCCGTCGGCGGCCTGCTCGTCATCGTCGGCTACCCGCTCGTGCCGTGGGTGGCGGTCATGGCACTGGGGTACGCGTCAGGGCCCGCGTTCGACTGGCCGCCCGGGCGGCGCCGCACGGTGCTCGTCACGGCCGGCCTGGCGGCGGTGGCTGCCTTCGTCGCCCTGCGGGCGGTCAACGGCTACGGCGACCCCTCGCCCTGGCAGCCACAGGCGTCCGGCGTCCTGACCGCACTGTCCTTCCTCGACACGACGAAGTATCCGCCCTCGCTGATGTTCCTGCTGATGACCCTCGGGCCGCTGTGGCTGGCGCTGGCCGCCTTCGAAGGCGGCGTGCCGCGCGGAATGCGGTTCCTGGTGGTGTTCGGCCGTGTGCCGCTCTTCTTCTTCGTCGCGCACTTCTACCTGGCGCACATGGCAGCCGTCGGCCTGGCGTGGCTGCGATACGGCGCCGCCACGTGGACGTTTGCCTTCCATCCGGTGCCGTCGATGGGCGGCCCGCGCGAGCTGTTCCCGGCGGACTTCGGCTTCGGCCTCGCCGGCGCGTACGCGGTCTGGTTCGGCGTGGTGCTCGTGCTCTACCCCGCCTGCCGGCGCCTGGCGGTGCTCAAGGCCGAGCGTCGGTATGCGTGGCTCTCGTACCTCTGAGCCTCAGGGAACCGTCACCATGACCGTCAGGTAGGCGGCGAAGACCGACAGCAGGACCGCGCCCTCCCACCGCGTCACCCGATAGCCGCTGTACATCATCGGGAACAGCAGCAGCGTCACGCCCATCATCCACCAGCCGTCACGCGCGACGATGAGCGGGTGCACCTCGAGCGGGCTCACCAGCGCGCTCAGGCCCAGGATGCCCAGGATGTTGAACAGGTTGGATCCGAGGGCGTTGCCGATGGCCACGTCGTCGCGCCCGCGAGCCGTGGACACGACCGAGGTCACCACCTCGGGGAGGCTCGTGCCGGCGGCCGGTCGTGAGGCCGATGACCCGCTCGGTGAGCCCGAACGCGCGGGCAACGTCGACTGCGCCGGTCACCGTCAGCTGCGCACCGGCGGCGAGGAGCGCCGCACCGCCGAGCACGAGGCCGGACAGGATGGGAACGCCGCGACTGAGGGCCCAGTCACCACCAAGTGACCGCACCTCCTCCTCGAACTCCCCCTGTTCCGTCTCGTTCATCTGCTGGCCGACGAGCGACACCATGTAGGCGGTGAAGCAGACGTACCGAGACCAGCAGCACCGCGTCGAGCCGGCCGATGGATCCGTCCTGGGCGGTAGCAGCGCCATGAGGCTGACGAGGGCCATCACCGGATACTCGAGCCGAATCGTGTTGCCGCCGATGGCCAGCGGGTGCACGAGCGCGCTGAGGCCGAGCACGAACGCGAGATTGAAGATGTTGGAGCCGACGACGTTGCCGATGGCGATGTGGTCTGGTCTGGGCGGAGGCGATCATGCTGACGGCGGCCAGCTCGAGCACGGACGTGCCGGCCGCGAACATCAGGCCGATGAGCGCCGGGCTGAGCCGCAGGCGCGCGGACACGGCGACAGCGCCGCGCAACAGGACTTCTCCGCCCAGTGCGAGCAGGGCGAGGCCGGCGACGATGAGCAGCGCGGGAATCAGCACGGGAGCCGAACCAGCTTACTGCGAAGGCCCCGGCACGCGGGACCTTCACCGCGGTGCGACGGCGGTCGAGCCGGCGGGCGTCACGCGGAGCGCGCAGAGCACCGACGGCTGCAGCGGCGTCCGCAGCGCGCACCAGACGCCCGTGATCTCGTCGATCGCCGCAGGACGGAACACGATCTCGACCGTATCGCGCGACGCGGGCCCGTCGAGGTGCGGGTTGGCGCGGATGGCCGTGCACGCCGCCTCGAGCAGCCGTACCGCATCGAACCACCGCTGCGGTGGCGCATGCGCCGAGATCAGGAGGTCCGCTTCGATCGGGACCTGTCCGACATGGCCCGTGATGCCGTCCGCCATGCCGCATCGTCGCGCAACTGGGACGAACGGCGTGAGGGCGAACGTGTAGTCCTCCTCCGTGCCCGGGTGACCGATGACGCTGGCATCGGCCAGGTCGGCAGGCGCAACATCGGCGATCAGCTCGCGCAGACGATCGATGGCGGCGGCGCACTGTACATGGGGTCGGACCTTTCTGGTCTGAATTCCCGAATTCAGTCAGAACCTATTTCGGGATGGATGCTCCCGCGCTCCGCGTGGGCGTTCACGTCCTCTCGCGGTGATACATCCGCAGGTTGACGGCGCGCCAGCGCCGGCCAGTGTTGGTGAAATGCTCGGCGACGGGCGGCGAGTCGAGCCGCCGGCGGTCGGCCCCTTCGCGGTGACGGTCGCCGAACTCGACGGCCGCGACGAAGCTGTTGCCGCTGGTGCCATGCCACTTCTTCGTGCCGGGGTAGGGGCGCGCGCGCCGAGGAACGACGCCGGCGATCCCCACCGTGCCGATATGGGAACCCGACGGGCGTGCTCAGGCCGTTCGAAGGGCTGGACGATGTCCCCGGTGAGGCGCGCGACGGTTGCCTCCTTACAACGTCTGCCACAGGCAGGTCCGCCGACAGGCGATCGACGTCGCCTCGAGCGTCTCGAGCCGGCTCGCGGGCGTCGCGCGCGAGCGCAGGAACTCGTACGGACACGCCCGCCTGGTTCGCCGCGGCGCCGATCGGCGCCAGAGTTCCTCGCCCCGAAAGGCCGCGAGCGTGGTGGGAACGGAGGACACGCCCCAGCGGAAATCCCAGCCGCGGAGGGCATCGGCCGGTTCTCGCAGCTTTGCCTTCAGTACGCCACCGACCAGACACGGCAGCTGGTCGTGGCTTCACCAGGCCAGAACAGGCGAACTCAGGTGTAGATCGGATGCGGCGTCGCCAGGAAGGGCAGTGGCGATCGACCGAAGCCTTCGAGGCCTTCACGGCGATGCACGCCGCGAAGGTTCCTCTGCGTTTGCTCTGATCGAAGTAGCGGGCAAAGGCCTTCTCCTTCCGGGCTGTCAGGCCCAGCCGCGGAATGGGGCCAGTTGTTTGTATTCTGGATCCATCCACCCGGCAGGTTGATCACGTTCGGGCTCTCGTCGATCTCGTGCACGCGTTCCACTCCGGTGGCGGGGTGCTGCGATGGCAGGCTGGTCCCAGTCGAGCGCGGGGTCGCGCCGGGGCGCACGAAGTTGGGTGGAAGTAGGCGATATTCCCCTCGCGATCGGCGAACAGTGTTGTTGGACAGGACGGTGTGCAGCTCCATCGACGTCGTGCTCAACCATGCTGCGCGCGGTGCGGGATAGGACTGCTACCAGGGCCTTGAGCGGCTCTTCCATCAGGCGCACCGCGATCCACTTGCCATCCGCCTCGCGGACCACCGGACCGTGGTGGGTCGAGCTGGGCGAACGCGCGCTCGTATGCCGTCGCCGCTCTTGTAGAGACGACGTGCGCTTCACTTCGCCGTCGTGGGACATTCCTCGTCGCCGTAGCGATAGAAGACATCGTCGCCCTTCTTGACGACAGTCTCGAGGTGCTCGTCGATGTTGTCCACGCCGCTCGAGGTGTGCATCCGGCAGCGCCGTCGTTGAAGCCCTGGTAGACGAAGAACTGGCCCCACATTGAGGGCGCCGTAGGCGTTGAGGCCCTCGTCGCTCACCATGTGGGCTTCCTCACGGAAGAAGAACGGCGTGTGCGGAACGATCCGAGCAGCGCCTTGCCCGAAGCCGAGGCGCGACGGCGCGATGGCGAAGCCGTTCGACCGGTGGGCTCGGCCGGGTGCTCCAGCGCGCGCTGGCAGTGGCCGCGGACGCCGTCTTCTACGCCTGCGCCGATGCGCCGCCGTAGAACGCCTCCAGCTGCGAGAAGGTTCACGCGCTCGATGTCGCCGCCGATGCTGCCCTCGCTGAAGCTGAGCGCCATCGGGGCTCAACCGCGTGATCGCGGGGTGCGTCGGGGTGCGTCAGCAGGTAGAAGTTGGGGCCGTCGGCGAGGCGTCCAGCCCAGCCCCTTCAGCCACGCGGGGCTCTCCACGGCATACTGCCGCTGCAGGTCGGCCAGGTCGATGAAAGGCTTCATCCGGAGGTCCCGCCAGATTTCGCCTTCGCCCTCGGCCTCGGCCAGCCGGCCCATGGAATTGATGAAGTTGGTCTCGACGCGGTTGAAGTCGTCCTCGGCCTGCGCGTAGATAGGCCGAACACCGCGTCGGCGTCGGTCTTGCCGTAGACGTGGGGCACGCCCAGTCGTCGCGGATGATGGTGACGCCCTCCGCGCTGACGCAGGGCGGCCGCCTCCGGTGGTTCGGCCAGCGCCTGCGGACGGACCCGGAACAGGCGAATCAGGCGACGAGCGGCAGCAGCAGGACGACTTCTTCATGTGGGGCTCTCCGATGGGTCGAGGGGGGCACGGCAGCGCCACCGTGGGATTGTGCCACAGGTGGTGGCCGCGCTCAGGCGTCCGGGGGAGGCGTCGGGAGCGGTCGAGCGCCTGCAGCACCTCCTGCGTGTGTGCACCCAGCCTACGGCGAGGCAGGCGCATCTCGGCCGGCGTCCGCGAGCTTCACCGGCGTGCCCAGGTTCACGACGGTCCCCAGCTCCGGGATGGTCGAGCTCCAGCCACATCTCGCGTGCGCGCACACGGGGGTCGGCCACCTCGATGCCGACCGCACGCGGCCGTATGGCTTTGGTGGGCGTCGAGGCGCGCGATGAGCGCATCGAGGCCATGCCCGCGCGAACGACGACTCGAGCTCCCGCTTGAGGAGCGGTCAGTTGGCGAGACGCAGCGCGTTGGTCAGGAACCGCGGATCCGCCGGCAGGTCCGGGCGCTCCACGTCGCGTCGCACAGGCGCGCCCAGAGCCGCCCGTTGCCGCACGCGACGATCACACGCCCCTCCGGCGCGTGCAGCGTCTCGTACGGGGCGATGGAGGGATGGTCGTTGCCGACCCGCACGGGTGATTCGCCGGTCGCCAGCAGGATGCCCACGGGGAGGCGCATCACCGAGAGCATCGAGTCGTACAACGCGATATCGACGTACTGTCCCCGGCCCGACCGGTCGCGATCGCGCAGCGCCAGCAGGATGCCCTGGACCGCATACAGGCCGGCCAGGAAGTCGGTGATCGCCACGCCCGCCCGCATCGGCTCGCCATCGGGCGCGCCGGTCACGTCCATGAACCCGCACTCGCCCTGGACCACCACGTCGTACCCGGGCTGCCTGGCGCGCGGCCCCGTCTGCCCGTAGCCGCTGATCGAGCAGTAGACGAGGCGCGGATGCTCGGCCGACAGCGCCTCGTACCCGAAGCCGAGCCGGGCGAGGCTGCCGGGGCGGAAGTTCTCGACGAGGATGTCGGCGCCCGAGACGAGCCGGTGCAGCGCGGCAGCGCCCTCGGGCGTCTTCAGGTCGAGCGCCACGCTGCGCTTGTTGCGGTTGACGCTGAGGAAGTACGTGCTGTCGCCGCCGATGAGGGGCTGCCAGTCGCGGGTCTCGTCACCGCCGTGGGGATCCTCGATCTTGATGACGTCCGCGCCCATGTCGCCGAGCATCATCGTGCAGTAGGGCCCGGCGAGCACGCGCGTGAGGTCGACGACCGTGAGTCCCTGCAGGGGCGGCGGCATGGCGCCAGATGTTGACACATCCGGCGGGGGTGAGGAGACTCTGCCGACATGACGCCCCATCGTCCCGCCACCCGCCCGCGCCCGCGGGCGAGCCTCGCCGCCCTGCTCGTGCTGGCCTGGGCCGCGGCGCCCGGCGGGCAGTCGGCCTCCGCACCGCGCGCCTGGTTCGGCCTGATGCTCCCGCCGCCGGTCGGCCAGCATCCGGCCGTGCTCGTCGGCGAGCGCGCGCCGCGACCGGTGGTGGTGCCACCCGGCGATCCGGAGGCGCCCGAATTGTCAGCGGCCGCCATCCGCGCGGATCTCGATACCATCGTCGGGTTCGCGCAGCAGAGCCGCGCGACGAAGGAGATCGGGAGCGGCCAGCTCTGGGGCCGCATTGCCGGCTTCCCCTCCGCGTCGCGGACCGTGGCGTGGGCCATCGAGCAGTTCACCGCCGCCGGCATCGCCGACGTCGAGGCGCAGCCGTTCGAGCAGGCTGCGAACGCCCCGTTCTGGCTGCCACTCTCGTGGACGCTGACCCTGAAGGGTGACCCGGCGTTCGGCCCGGGCTCGACGGACGTCGTGCTCGATTCGGCCATGCCGCTCGCGCCATCGACGCTCCCCTCGGGCGGCCTCACCGCGCCCCTCGTCTTCGTCGGCTCGGCCAGCCCGTCGCTGCTGGCACAGATCGACGTCCGCGGGAAGATCGCCGTGCAGCTCGTGGTCCCGCAGGCGCACATGGTGTTCGAACGGGATCCGGTGGTGCCGCGGGCGCGCGCGCTGTTCGAGCGCGGCGCCGTTGCCGTCGTGAACGTCATGCGCCAGGCGGGCAACGAACGCGCCAAGGACTTCAGCAACTGCGGGGGCCCGTGCTTCAACGTGGGCGGCCGGGACGGCCATTTCCTGGAGGAAGTCCTCGACGCGGCCGCCACCGCCCAGCCTCCGGCCACGGTGCGTGCGACGCTCGCGCTGCAGACCGAGACACGGACGGGCCTTTCCGCCGGCAACGGCGTCGCCGTCATCCGCAGCGGCGCGCCGCCGGACGAGGTCATCGTCGACGCCCATGTGGACGCACGGTTCGGCAGGGCAGGCGACAACGCCGACGGCCTCGCGGTGATGGTATCGCCCGCCACTTCGCCCGGCCGGCGAACCAGCGAAGCGCACGCTGGTGTTCGTGGCGAGCGCGGGACACCACAGCCCGGGGCTCAACGGACCGCGCGCTTTCACGGGCGAACCCGGAGCTGGCGAGGGCGTGATGCTGCTCAACATCGAGCACGTCGCGCAGCGCGCTTCTCGCCCGCTCGCAGCGTGGGTCCCGACGGGTACCCGTGAGACCGTCGCCGACACCAGCGAAGGCCCCATCGCCGAGCGTGTCGAACGGGTCCGCGTTCCTCAACGCGCTGATCGAACAGGGCGTCGAACGCTACGGCGTCAGCTTCGTGTCCAGACCCTCCAGTGGAGAGCGGGGGAAACCGGCGGCCGTCCGATGGACGTCGCGCGGCTCATCATGCAGGCGCCGCCGCTGTACCCACACGACCGGCGAGGACTCGCAGGTCATCTCGACGCCGAGCCTGGAACGCATCGCGCGCTTCTTTGCCCTACTTCCTGAAGCAGGCGGACCGCGCGCCCGTCGAGCGCAGATCAGCCCCAAGCCAGCGGCACCCGTCCAGTAGCGGCGCCTTCGGATTGGCGCGCAGCCAGGACCCGCGGCCGCGGTGCGCGCCGTGCGAGGTCGGGGTGCTCGGGCTGGTGAGCACGGCCGGCCAGCGGCGGCGAGGACGGCGGTACCGACTCGGCCGCCACCAGCGAGCCGCTTGGCGTGGCTTCGGCCCGCGCCCGGCGCCAGTTGGCGTAGCCCGCAGCCCAGCAACAGCACGCACAGGACGGCGGCCGAAGCAGGCCAGAGCCGGCGTCCGCGGACCAGTCGGTGGGCGCCGCGACGCTGCCGACATAGTCCGCCGCCAGCACGAGGCCGGAGACGGCAATCACGCCCGCCGATGCCAGCGCGACTGGCGAAGCGGAGCGATCAGGCGACGGCGCCCGGCCTCACCCCCACGCGTCAGGCCGGCCTGCAACAAGGCGCAGCCCGAACGACCAACGATCCAGCCATGTGTGCCAGCCGTGACGAGATGCGCGGTGTGCACGGACTCGCGCAGCAGCGAGCCGGCGGCGTGGCCGAGCAGGAGGGTCGTCGTGAGGTAGAGACTCGCGGCCCCGGGCAACTCCGGGTGGCGACGCGATCCCGTCGCACCAGCCACGCAGCGGCCGCCACCATGACGGCGGCCACGGCCTGCCGGCGCCACCACGGCGCTGGCGGCTCTCGATCGCGATCCAGCTGGAGCCGAGTCGACCGACCACGCGTCGGCCATGCCGAACGCGGCCACCGTGGGCGGCCAGCCGGACGAGGACGGCGGGGAGGAGGGCGGCACCCCGCTCCAGCGGGCCGCCCGCTGGAGCCGCGCCACATCGTGGTGCACGGCCGCGCGGCCGAAGCCCGACGATAGCCAGGTGTTGCGGCCCCGACCGCCGCCAGCGCGTGGCCCGCCACGGGGCGCGAGCAGGGATTCGGGGAGGAGCGCGTCCACGAGGGAAGCGGGAGCGTGCCGGGGCCCCTGCCCCCGGCACGACGAGCTGACCGGGTGCGGCGGACCGAGAAGGCATGCGGCCCTTCTGGACGTGGCCGTCATTGCCGGCGGCCTGCCAGTCCACGGTGTAGGCGCCGTCGGCGACCGTCTCCTTCGATCGCGGCGTGCATCGGTTGTCGGCGTCCACGGTCAGCGCGCCGAGCCTGACGGCGCCCGCGGGCCTTCGCTCGAGCTTCGACACGGCACGGTCCGAGCGCCACTCGGTGAACCAGACCTGCACCGTCGCCGACGGGCTCGCCGTGGCGTCCGCGGCTTCGGCACCGGCTGACGAACTTCGCTTGTGCGCGTGAGCGCGGGCGCCGCGAGCGCCACCCCGGCGCAGACGGCAATGGCGACGATGCGGGTGTAGGAGGTCATCGTCCTCCTGGACCTCGGAGCCGTACAGGCCGGTCGGGTCCCGGCAGATGCGACAAATCGTCGCACGGGCAGCCTCCATACTCAAAGCGCCGTAAAGCGGGCTGTCGGTCCGTGCGCCCTTCTGCGTAGTGGCTGTCGGGAGGCAGCCATGTCAGAAATGGACGGTTACGGGAAGATTGTCGTGGACCACATCCTGCCGGAGCTCACCGACATGCTTGGGCCACAGAGCGGCGTCGGCGGCATCGAGGTCAAGGTCTCGGCACGCTCAAGCTGCCGGTCGGCTGGGGCACGTGGAACCGCGGGACACCGTCACCACCGGCGCGGCCGGCGCGTTCACCGTCTCCAAGGACACCGGATCCGATCGCCGCCAGTTCAAGGTGCAGATCGCGTTCGACTCCAGCAAGCTGCGCATCCAAGGAGAGGGCAAGGAGACCAGCGTGAGGCCCGGCGGGACGGCTTCCCGATCGACATCGACCTCGACTTCACCGACAAGGACTGGCACGAGGTCCACAGCGACAAGGACGACGACACCGAGCGGCGCGCGGGCCGGCACGACACGGGTGACCTCCGGCTCACGAAGGCCGTCGTGAAGAAGCACGCCGAAGCGTGGGCGCTCTACAACCAGGCCATCGACCTCATGGAGAGCTACGGCGCCGAATACGTCTTCAAGGGCCGCATCGTCATGAAGTACCCCATGAGCATCTCGCCGGCGGCCTCTTCGTCGTACACGAACCCGGCGCAGGGGCACGTCTACATCAAGGAGGACCAGTTCAACGCCTACACGCTCCTCCACGAGCTCGCGCACAAGTGGGAGTTCGACCACTGCACGGGCGAGATGGGCATGGTGTGGCAGCTGGCCAAGCACGGCACGACGCACAACCCGCGGGAGAGCACGACGTATGTGCCTTTCCTCGAGAGCTTCGGTGACTTCTGGGCCATGAAGGTGCTGCAGGGCATCTCGAACGGGGCGCTCAAGAACTTCATCCAGGCCGCACCCTACGATCGTCCGGATCACCCGTTCCACCGCGACTACATCGGCGGGAACCTCGCGTCGAGGAAACGAGCGGAACCCCTGGCGACTCTCGACTACACCGAGCGCGGGTGGTGCGGCCCACTTCAGCGTCCTCACCTTTGCGTATCTCGATCGCATCGACGTCGATCGGTAAGCTCACCGACGTCAACGGCGAGGACCGGGACGCCTTCCTGTCGCTCTTCACCCCGATCAGCGACCTGAAGGTGGGCCTCACGTTCAAGGACCTGCTGAGCGTCTTCCTCACGAAGCCGTCCGTGGACATCGACGCCGTGCTGTCGACGCGAGACATGAACTTCCGCGTTCCTCGATCGGGCCGGGAAGATGCTGGCTGCGCTGGACGCCAAGACGATTCCGGGAGGTGAGGCCTGCTGAACCCCGCGCCGAAGGCACGCGGTCGGCTCCAGCGACCGCTGACCGCGTCGCGACGCGTCACCGGGCCCACCCGATGGGCCCGGCGGACCGGCTCGGCGACAGCCCGCGCGGCGCGTCAGGTGCGGCGACGGCTGCGGGCCACGTAACGGTTGGGCACGTTGGTCGAAGGCGGCACCGAGGCGGCCGGCAACGCTCGAGCAGCGTTCGCGTGACACGGTCGATGTCGCGCTCGTCGCGGTGCATCTGGGGCAGCAGGCCTGCACAGGCATACCCGAGACAGGGGTGACGTCGAACAGCGTGGTTTCCCACTCGAAGCCGCGCCCCCACGTGAGGCCTCCAAGCCGCAGATCCGGACGGGCGCCCGCGTCCAGCAGCAGGCGGAGCACGGGCCAGGCGCGATTGGCGTGCGCGTTGACGGTGTGGAAGAGCGGTGTCTGCCCGCCGAGTCCCCACCGGTCGACGGCCGCAACCGCGTTGACGTCCGCACCGGTCTCCAGCAGCACCCGCGCCGCGTCGGCGTGCCCGAACTCGGCGGCCACGTGCAGGAGCGTGGCCTGATCGAGCGGCGTGAAGGCGCTGCTCACCGTCATGCGGCGGCGCACCGCAGCCGGGTCTCCGGCCAGCCAGGCACGCAGCGCGACGGCGTCGTTGGTGAGGACGGGCCCCAGCGCCGGGTCTGGCAACTGCGCACCCGCATCGGTGAGGACGCGCACGCACGCCGGCAGCCGCTCCGAGCGCGTGTACATCTCCAGCAGCCACTCCATCGGCCGCTTGCCGCCGAGGGGGGCATTGGCGTCGAACCCGGACTCGACCAGCGCGAGCAGGCCGGGCGCGTCGTGATGCTCGCAGGCCAGGAGGAAGTCAGTCATCGCCACCGGCCCGTCCGATGAAGACGTGGCGTCCCCAGGCATCGCACTCGAACCGGGCGGGCGCGCCGGCTGCGGCGAAGACCTCCAGCCACTCGGCGTCGCTGAAGAGCCCTTCGGTATGAATGTCCTCGATCACCCGGTGTGTCCCGTCCGCCTCGCGCAGCGCGATCACGTACACCACGCGCACCTGCGAGTCCGCGGGATCGGGATCGGTCCACCACTCCAGGTAGCGGGCCGCACGGCCGTCCGGCGCGTCCTCGCCGCCGTGGTCGGTGGCAGGTGCGAACGTCTCGCGGACGCAGTCCGGCGCCACGACGATCAGCCCCCCCGGGCGGCAGTGTGCCACGGCCGTGTCGATCGCGGCGCGCAGGTCCTGGATCGTCGCGCAGTACGCGACGGCATCGTGAATGAGCACCACATCGAACCGGCGGTCGAGCCGAAGCGTCCGCATGTCCCCCTGCAGGTGCGGCAGCTCGGGGTTCAGCGCCCGGCTGACGGCGAGCATGCCGGGTGACACGTCGCTCAGCGTCAATGCGAAGTGCGCCTTGAGGTGCGACGCCAGGTTGCCCCCGCCAGACCCGAGCTCCAGCATCGTCGGGCGGGTGTTCGGGTCTGGCGCGATCATCCGGAGGAAGGAGTCCGCTTCCTCGGCGTAGTCGGCTGGCGCCGAGATGAGCGGCCACCATGCCGCCAGCTCGTCGTACATCTTCACGATCGTCTCTCCTCCACCTGGAGTACCGAACCGGCCGCGGTCAGCGACCGGGCACGAGAACCGCGGCGCCCTGCAGACGGCCGTCCCGCAGATCCGACAGGGCTTCGTTGGCTGACGGCAGGGGGTAGGCCGTCGTGTCCACGCGCAGGGGCACGCGGGCGGCCCTCGCCAGGAAAGCGTCGCCGTCGGCGCGCGTGAGGTTGGCCACCGACCGCACCATCCGCTCCTGCCACAGCCGGGCGTAGGGGAAGGCCGGGATGTCGCTCATGTGAATGCCGGCGCACACCACCACGCCGCCGGGACGGACGGTGCCGAGCGCCACGGGCACGAGCGCGCCGACCGGGGCGAAGAGGATGGCGGCATCGAGCTGGCCGGGCGGCACCTCGTCGGCGCCGCCGGCCCAGGACGCGCCCAGCGTCCGCGCATGCGCCTGGGCGGCCTCGTCGCCCGGTTTCGTGAACGCCGACACCTGCCGTCCATCGGCGACCGCCACCTGCGCCAGCAGGTGCGCGGCGGCGCCAAACCCGTAGAGCCCGACGTGCCCGGCTTCGCCCGCCCATGGCCGCTCCACCGCCATGCGGTACGCCCGGTAGCCGATCAGCCCCGCGCACAGCAGCGGGGCCGCGTGCACGTCGTCGTAGGCGTCCGGGAGCGGAAAGCAGTAGCGCTCGTCGGCGACGGCGTACTCGGCATACCCGCCATCGATCGTGTATCCCGTGTAGCGCGCCCGCTCGCAGAGGTTCTCCGCGCCGGCCCGGCACGGTCCGCACTCGCCGCAGGTCCAGCCGAGCCACGGCACGCCCACCCGATCGCCGGCGGCGAAACGGGACGTCCCGGGCCCCGTCGCCTCGACGTACCCCACGATCTCGTGTCCCGGCACCAGCGGCAGGGACGGATGGCCGAGCTCGCCATCCACGACGTGGAGGTCGGTGCGGCAGACGGCACACGCGCGCACGCGAAGCCGGACCTGGCCGGGACCGGGGTCCGGAACCGGGCGATCCTCTGACGCCAGCGGCTGCCCCGGTGTGCGAAGGACCATCGCCAGCACGACGACTCCGTCAGCGCCGGCCGAAGCGGCCGTTGATCTCGGCGAAGGGCATGGCGCCGCCGAGTGCGGTGAACGTGCCGCTACCCGCCTGATCTCGCGGGCCGCCGCCAGCGCGCCCGTCCAGGGCCGCCCGAGCGAGGGCGCCACCGACGCTGATGCGTCGGACACCGAGGGCGGCCAGTTCGGCGACAGTGGTGAAGTCGCTGCCCACCAGCACGTTGACGGGGCGCGGATGGACGGCACGCACGATCGTGGCGATGTCGTCGGCCGCACGCACGCCAGGAGCGTAGAGGCAATCGGCGCCCGCCTCGGCGAACGCCTCGAGACGGGCCACCGTTTCCCGCAGGTCCGGCCGGCCGGTGATGAAACCTTCGGTGCGCGCCGTCAGCAGGACGCCCGTGCCGGAGGCATCGATGGCCTGACGCGCGGCCCGGACGCGCGCGACCGCCAGGGCGCGCTCGACGAGTGGTGCATCCGGCTCCCCGGTCGAGTCCTCGATCGACAACCCGGCCACGCCCGTGCCCGCGGCACGCCGGACGTGCACCGCTACCTTCTCGGGCTCCACTGCGAATCCGCCCTCGAAGTCGCCGTTGACGGGCACAGGCACGCATTCGGCCATGGCGCGAAAGTGCGCCAGCGCCTCCTCGAGCGAGACGTGGTTGTCGGCCCGCCCCTGCGTCCACGCGAAGCCCGAGCTCGTTGTCGCCAGCGCGGGAAACCCGAGACCGGCCAGCAGGAGCGCGCTGCCCACATCCCAGGGATTGGGCATCACGAAGCAGCCGTCGCCGTGCAGGGCGCGGAAGGTCTCGCAGGCCGACGACGGGTGTGCCATGGGCCGGACGCGTCTAGCGGCCGCGGATCACGCGAATCGACACGACGAACGCACCCGCGTTGTCATCGACGACATCGTCGTTGATGCCGAGCCACAGCGGACCCGCCCCCGGCATGGGCAGGGGATTGGTCTGGTTGCCGATGCCGAAGGGCGCGCCTCCGCCGATGCGGCCGATGAGCGCTCCCGCGGGCAGCTGCGGCGCTGGCGCGTTCGGGGCAGTGCGGCTCGAGCCGGCCGGCGCGGCCTTGTCGTTGGCGTCCGCCGACAACTGGATCTCGCCCTGCGCCGAGAACTGGACCCGATCCCCGCGACGGATGGTGATGTTGGTGGCCGTCCACTGCTGGTTGGCCGGCAGTCGCACGGACCCGGCCGGCACGTTCTCGGCCGCCGGCGGCGTCGCGCTGGACTGGCGCGGGTAGTTGCCGAGGTAGATGCGAGCGACCTCCGACATCCGGAACCGCCGCTCCGACCCCGCGTTGAAGCTCACGGTGCGCGGCTCGTTGGGCTTGGCGGACCCGTCGCCGCCCTCGATGTTGAGGAGCCGGCCCTTCAGGACCTCGCCCGACCGGGTGACCAGCACGTGCTCGCTGCCCTGCGCGGCATCGGTCTCGGATGCGGGGAAGTTGCTCCCGTTGCCGCCGACGTCGATGACCAGGACGCTGCCGAGCGGGATGCGCCGCTGATCCGGCTGGCTGACACGCACGTAGAGGGTGTCGGTGTTGTGGGCCCAGTCCTCGAAACGGCCGGACACCTTGCCACCGTCGCGTTGCACGATCGTCACCTGCTCCTGCGCGATCACGGGTGAGGCCAGCAGCGCCACCGCGGTCGCGAGAGCCATCCAGCGAATGGGTGTCTGAGTCATGCGCACAGTCTAGCCCGCCGCGGGGCCGGCGCGGCAGCCTCGCCGCCGGGACCTCAGTCGCTGGCGAACGCGATGACGGCCACCACGACGGCCACGAGCAGGATCGCGAAGAGCACCTTCCAGATACTGATGGGGTACTTGCCCGCCATCTTCCCGGTGTACCCGTTCACGATCACCTGGAAGGCTCGCGCGCCGTAGGTGTAGCTCAGCAGCCAGATCGGCACCAGCACGTGCTTGAAGGTGCGCCCTGAATAGGTTGGAAAGATGCGCAGGTGGCGGTACGTGTCCCCCGGCACCTGCCCGCCGCAGATCCGCTCCAGCGCCGCGTGCATCTGGCGCTGCGACTGCTCCGCCGCCTCGAAGAGCACCACCTTGTAGTGCTCGACGACGTGGCCCGACAGGAACGCGGTGTCGTAGGGCACGACCTCGACGGTCGGGAAGGGTTCGACCTGCCGCAGCAGCGCCAGGGGCAGGCCCTGCGTGCCGGGGACGGGATCATCGTCGAAGAAGTGGTCCACCACCCCGGCGGCGGGCACCCACCGCGTACGGCGCTCCCGTCGCATGACGGGCCGGCCGCGGCTGTCGCGGCCTTCGACGTTCACGTAGTAGTAGTGGCCGGCTTCGGCCTCCCAGGGGCAGTGGACCTGGGCGTCGAAGGTCCAGTACGGGATGTACAGGCCGTGGACCGTGTCCACGAGCGCCGTCTTCGCGAGCCGGCCGGGTGCGAACCACTTGCGCCGCCACCAACCGCGGATGTCGTCGCGCACGCGCGTGCGATCGACGCGGAACGGCAGGACGCCCGTGGGCCGGATGGGCGACTTGATCTCGGTGTAATCAACGAGGGCGGGCGACCCGCAGAACTCGCAGTTCTGCCCCACACGCGACGGGTCGAACACCATGACGGCGCGGCAGCTCTGGCACTGCACGCTCCGTCGCTCGGTCTGCCAGCCGCGCGCCTCCTGCGGCAGTTCCCTGAGGCCCGTACGAGGTCGTTCTCGGCGACCTTGCCCGTCTCGCGGTCCACCGCGTGCGGGGACTCCGTGCCGCGAGTAGGGACACCTCAGCTTCTGCGTCGCGGGGTTCCATTCGGCCGCAGCGCCGCAGGCCGGGCGGGCGTGCTTGTCGAGTGCGGGATCTCCACCGGTGCTGGGGGCGTCCCGAGCGGGGCCAGGGCCCACTTACTCCGGCAGGTAGCTGGTCAGGGCCGGGCGGGAGATCCGCCAGGTGGCGCCGATCTTCTTGCCCTTGAGCTCGCCGGACTCGAGGACGCTCAGCACGTCGGCCTCGGTGACGCCGAGCACCTGGGCGGCCTCGGCCGGGCTCACCAGCTCCGGCAGCGCCGACGCACCCGCCGGCGCCGCCACGATCGGCGTCGCCTGCCCGCCGGCAAAGCCCTGCTGCATCATCTGCTGCGCCAGGCCGAAGCCGACGGCGAGCTCCGCGGCGGCTCGGCCGCGCCTCCGCCTCCGGACTCGAAGCCCTTGCCCATCTGAGTAGCTCACGAAGTCGTTCAGGTTGCCAATCGCCGCCATGCTCGACCGCTTGTCGATCGCGGCCTCCATCAGGCGGCACCGACACGTTCTCGACGATGAAGCTCGTGAATCTCTGAAAGGCCGTATTCGCGGACACGGCCGGGTTGATGAGCGGCAGGAGCGCGTCACCGAGCTCCGAATAGCGCGCGGCCACATCGAGCACGGGGATCTTCGCGGAGGCGATGGCGTCGGTGAAGATGCTGACGATGCGCGAGCGCATCGTATCGCTGAACTCGTCCAGCCGGAAGTTGTGGTCCGATCCCGCCACTTCGCGCAGGAACGTCTTCGGCTCGACGATGCGGAAGTCGTAGGTGCCGAACGAGCGCACGCGCACGACGCCGAAGTCGGCGTCGCGGAGCATGAAGGGATTGGAGGTCCCCCACTTGTTGCCCGTGAACAGGCGCGTGACGACGTAGTAGACGTCGGCCTTGAAGGGCGAGTTGAAGCCGTAGGGCCACGACTGGATCCGCGTGAGGATCGGGATGTTGTCGGTGGTCAGCGTGTGCTTGCCCGGCCCGAACGTGTCGCCGAACTCGGCAGGTACTGAACTGGGCCACCTGCGACTCGCGCACGATGAGCTGCGCGCCGTTCTTGATGGCCTTGTCCTCGTCGGGAAAGCGGTAGGACAGGGTGTCGCGCGGGTCTCGGTCCACTCGATGATCTCGAGCAGCTCGCCCTTGATGAAGTCCATCAGTCCCATGTCGTCACGCTCCTGCGAATGACCATTCCGTCCATCTTACGTCCCGTGCGCACGGGCTCACGACACCAGCTTCACCCACCGCACCACCGCCTGCAGGCCGGCGAAGACCAGCCCGCTGGTGGACAGGTCCCGCGAACGCCGCGTCGCTCATCAGTCCTTCGAACGAGGACTCGGTCTGCGCCGGGCGCGCTCCAGGTTGAGCGGCAGCGCCGGATCGACCGGCTGGTTCGACTTGTCGGCCGCCTGCAGCTGGGCGATGAGGCGACCGGCCTGGCCCATGTCGAGCATCGACGGCGACCGTGCGAGCAGGTGCCAGACGCCGCCAGGTTCACCGGCCCGCCACCAGTTCGAGCAGTTCACGGTCTGGACACTCTGCCGCAGCTCGGCGATCTGTGAAGCCGTCAGGGTCCGGACGAACTCCTTCTCCTTCGGGAACTTCGAGGAAGCTCGTCGAAGCGCCCGTGCCCGTTGGGACACCGCAGGTACTCGAAGCGCGTGTTCTTCTGCAGGTCCCGGGTGAGCCGCAGCCGGGCCTTGCAGCGCGGGCACCTGGCCAGGTCCGCGTCGGTGGCGGCCGGCCGCGTCGTCTGCTCGCCGATCGCGGAAGGAAGGCGCCAGGGTCGACGCGGGCGTCAGGGCAAGGCTCTCGCGGAGGTCGAACCAGAGGGACTGGCACGGCATGCACAGATCGAGCGTCACGTTGCAGCCGTTGTGCGCAGCGTAGGTGTGCTCCTGCATCGGAGCCGCACCTTCGGACGATCCACGATCAACATTCTGCCAGAGCGGCCGAGGCCGCGACACCCGGCACGGACCGATTCCGTGCGGATCTGCGCTTCACAGATCTTCGACCGCCGTCACGCGGAACCCGCGCGCCCGGTAGTTGGCGAGGGCGTGCGGGTGGTCTCGGGTATTGGTGTGCAGCCAGACGCGGCGGCCGCCGAGTGCGCGTGCCTCGTGGACGGCGCATGCGAGCAGGCGCTTGCCGAACCCCTGTCCGTGAAACGAGGGCTTCAGGCCGAAGTACGCCACCTCCACCTCGGTCCCCGCATCGTCGTCGCGCTTGAGCTCGAAGAAGCCGGCCGGCTCCGTCAACGCCCACAGGATGAAGAAGCGGCGGCGGGGATGCAGGAGATGGGTGAACCACTGGTGGTCGGTCCAGTCAGCCCGGTCGACCCAGTGATACTCGCGCCCGACGTCCAGGTAGAGGGCGCGGCACAGCGCCGGATCGGGCCGCTGCTCCGACCGCAGCACCCAGCCGTCCGGCCACATGCCCTCCACCGGCACCTCGTGGTCGGGTGGCAGTTCCAGGATGTACCGCTGATGCCGCATGCCCGCGCGTGCTCCGGGCGCCACACTAGCACAGCCCGGCTGGCGTGGACCGGACGCGGACACCACCGGTCATCATGGTGCGCAACGCTCGAAGGCGGGCAGGTGGTTGAAGACCGAGGCGGCCCGGTTGTTCTCGAACACCTGTCGCACGTCTCGCGGCAGGTCGAGCGTGAGGAAGCGGTCGTACATCGCCACGTTGTCGCGTTCGGCGGCCACGCCAGCAGCGCACGCGGCGGGCACCGTGGTGAAGTGCGGCACCGTCGTGCTGGTCCACGGATTCAGCGGGACCGCCAGCCCCCGTGCGGAGAACAGCGCTGCGATCGACGCCGAGTGGCGCTGCTCGGCCGTCAGGACGTTGGTGAACGGTGGCCACGCCCCGAGATCGGCGACGACACCGTCGTAGATGGCCTCGGCGCGGAACTCGTCGCCGAGTGCGCCCGTCATCGCGTCGAGGGCGGGCGTGGTCAACGGACCGGGACCGGCGGGGGTCGGCGCGGTGGGCCCGTCGTGGCCGCACGCCGCGGTGAGAAGGCCGGTGACGAGCACCGACATGAGCAGGAGCGAGCGGGGGCGCCGCATGACGACCTCCAGTGGGACGCGTGCGCGCGTCCCTCCTCTCATCGATGCAGGGGCGACCGCAGCGGTGACGGCCGACGGCCGTGCTTGACGACGGCCCCTGAATGAATGACCATTCATTCACTCATGCCCTCCCCCGCCCGACGATTGACGGCCGTCAAGGCCGCGCCGCCCGTGGACAAGCGGGACGCCATCCTCCGTGCGGCCATCAAGGTCTTTGCCCGCCACGGCTTCTTCCAGTCCCAGGTCGCCGACGTCGCCCGCGTGGCCGGAGTCGCCGCCGGCACCGTCTATCTCTACTTCCGCAGCAAGGACGACCTGCTCGTGTCGATCTTCGACCTGACGATGCGGGACGCGATCGACGAGGGACGCGCGGCGCTGGCCGAAGTGGCGGAGCCGGTCGAACGCCTCCGCCGCATCGCGCGCCTGCACCTCGAGCGCCTCGGCAGGGATCGAGACCTCGCCGTCGTCGTGCAGGTGGAGCTCCGGCAATCGATCAAGTTCATGGAGCGGTTCTCCTCCACCCACCTGCAGGACTACCTGGGCATCATCCGGCGCACCATCGTCGACGGGCAGGCCAGCGGGGCCTTTCGCGCCGATGTCAATGCCAACACGGCCGCCAAGGTGTTCTTCGGCGCGCTCGACGAGATGGCCACCAACTGGATGCTCAGCCGGCGCCGGTACGCCCTTGCCGGCGAGGCGGACGCGGTCGTGGACCTGCTGATCGGAGGCCTCGGACGATGAGTCTCAACGTCGGTTCGGTCGCCATACTTGGCGCCGGCACCATGGGCGCGCAGATCGCGCTGCACTTCGCCAACGCCGGGATCCCGTCGCTGCTGCTCGACCTCACGGCCGACGCGGCGCGGCAGGGGCTCGACAAGGCCCGGCGTCTGAAGCCGGATCCGCAGTTCACCCCGGACGCCCACCGCCTGGTGACGACCGGCGGCTTCGACACCGACCTGCCGCGCATTGCCGCGGCGGACTGGGTGATGGAGGCGGTCGTCGAACGGCTCGACGTGAAGCAGGATCTGCTGGCGCGCGTGGACGCCGCCCGCCGCCCCGGCACGATCGTCAGCACGAACACATCGGGCATCCCGGTCGGCGCGCTGGCCGAGGGCCGGTCCGACGACTTCCGCCGGCACTGGGTCGGCACGCACTTCTTCAATCCGCCGCGCTACCTGCGGCTCCTGGAGATCGTCCCGACGCCCGAGACCAGCCCCGCGGTGGTGGCCGCCGTCAGCCGCGTGGCCGACCTGCTCCTGGGCAAGGGCGTCGTCGTGGCCCGTGACACGCCGAACTTCATCGGCAACCACATCGCGCTGTACGGCGTCGCGTGCACGCTGGCGGCGCTGCAGTCCGGGCGCTACACCATCGAGGAGATCGACGCCATCACGGGCAAGGCCATCGGCAGGCCGGGCTCGGCCACGTTCCGTACGATGGACATCGCGGGCGTGGACGTCCTCGCGCACGTGATGCGAAACCTGCACGAGCGCCTGGGTTCGGAAGCCGATCGCGCGGCGTTCGCCGTGCCGGCGTTCGTGGATCAGATGATCGCCCGCGGTCAGCTCGGCGAGAAGACGGGCCGGGGTTTCTACGAGCGCCGCAAGGCTCCCGGTGGCGAGTCCGAGATCTGGACCCTGGACCTGGACACGCTCGACTACCGCGAGAAGCAGTCCGCACGCATCGCCTCGATCGAGGCGGGACGCTCCATCGACGACCTCGGCGAGCGGATCCGCTCGCTCTTCCACGCGCGGACAAGGCGGGCGCGTTCCTGCGCGAGACACTGGCGCCGACGCTGGTCTACACGGCGCGCGTCACCCCGGACATCGCGGCCTCCATCGACGACGTGGACCGGGTGATGCAGTGGGGATTCGGCTGGGAACTGGGACCGTTCGAGCTGTTCGACACGATCGGCGTGGCCGAGGTGATGGCCGCGGCGAGAGACACCGGCGGCCACGCGATGGAAGGCGGGATCCCGCCCCTGGTGCAGGCGGTGCTGGACGCCGGCGCGAACCGGTTCCGCGAGGGGCTGGTGCCGCCGGCCGCTCCCGACCTGCAGATCCTGCGCACGGCCAGGGAGCAGGGGCGGGTGGTGAAACGCAACGCCGGCGCGAGCCTGGTGGACCTGGGCGACGGTGTCCTGGCCGTGGAGTTCCACTCCAAGATGAACGCGATCGGCGGGGACACGATCGCGATGCTGCAGGCGGGCGTCAAGGAAGCGGCCGCCAATCACCGCGCGCTGGTCATCGGCAACGACGCCCCGGCCTTCTCGGCCGGCGCCAACCTGATGCTCGTCCTGCTCGAGGCGCAGGAGGGCAACTTCGACGAGCTCGACCTGATGGTGCGCCAGTTCCAGCAGGCCATGCTGCTGCTGCGCTACAGCGCGGTGCCGGTCGTGGCCGCGCCCGCCGGCCTCGCGCTGGGCGGCGGTTCCGAGATCGTGCTGCACGCGGACCGGGTGCAGGCCGCGGCCGAAACCTACATGGGTCTCGTGGAAGTCGGCGTCGGGCTCATCCCGGCCGGAGGCGGGACAGGGAGATGCTCGTGCGGGCCATGGCGGAGGTGCCGACGCCGCAGAGCGACCCGCTGCCAGCCGTGCAGCGCGCGTTCGAGACCGTGGCGCTGGCCAGGGTCTCGGCGAGCGGGCCCGACGCGGTCCGCCTCGGCTACCCGGCCCCGACCGACGCCTTCTCGATGAACCGCGACCGGCTGATGGCGGACGCCAAGGCCCGCGCGCTCGAGCGGGTGCGCGAGGGCTACCACGCGCCCGCGCCGCGCACCGCGATTCCCGTCGGCGGCGAATCCGTGAGCGCGGCCCTGGAACTGGGCGTCCACCTCGCCTGGCGCGCGGGCCGGGCCAGCGACCACGACGCCCGCATCGGCCGGACGCTCGCACGCATCTTCGGCGGCGGCGCGCTGCCGCATGCCACGACGGTGAGCGAGCAGTACTGCTCGATCTGGAGCGAGAGGCGTTCCTGAGCCTGCTGGGCGAACGGAAGACGCTCGAGCGCATCCAGCACACGCTGAAGACCGGCAAGCCGCTGCGGAACTGAGCCGCGCGACGAAGTGCACGATGATCGACACGGGACAGGAGACGCCGTCGTGCTCGTCCCCGGCCTGCAGGGCCGGTGGGAGTGGATGGCGCCGACAGTGGACCGCCTGGCGCGGCGCCACCGGGTGATCACCTACTCGCTCTGCGACGAGCCGACGAGCGGATTCGAGTGTGACGCCGGCCGCGGCTTCGACTCGTATCTGCGCCAGGTGGACGAGGCCCTGGATCGGTCCGGCCTCGCCTCGGCCACGCTGGTCGGCGTGTCCTACGGCGGGCTGATCGCGGCGGAGTACGCGGCGCGCCGGCCGCAGCGGGTCGAGCGACTGGTGCTGGCGTCGGCGCTGCCGACGGGATGGCGGCCTGACCGCCGCGCCCGCTTCTACCTGCGCGCTCCGCGGCTGCTCAGCCCGATTTTCGTTGCGACGGCACCCGGCCGCCTGCGGCGCGAAGTACGGGCGGCGTTCCCCGGGCGCAGCGAGCGGCTCCGCTTCCTGCTCGCGCACGGGTTCCGCGTGGCGCGGGCGCCGATGTCCCCCAGCCGGATGGCCCGGCGCATCCGCTGGATCGATGGCTACCCGTTCGCGGACCCGGCCTCGATCACCGCGCCCACCCTCGTCGTGACCGGCGAGCCCGGGCTCGACCGCGTCGTCCCCGTCGAGGTGAGCCGCCGGGCGCTCGCGCGGCTGCCCGACGCGCGCCACGTCGTGGTGCCGCGCACCGGTCACCTGGGCATCGTCACCCGGCCGGATGGGTTCGTGGATGCCGTGGACGCGTTTCTGGGGGCCACGCCGTGCCCGAACCGGACAGGTCCGCGCCTCACGCGGCGGAGTGGCACCGTGCCCACTGACGCCCTGCGCGAGATTGCAGGGCCGGCCGGCCGGCTCGAGGTCCGGCTGGACCTTCCGGACGGCGAGCCGCGCGCGGTGGCTGTCGTGGCGCATCCACACCCGCAGTACGGCGGCACGATGCTGACGCGGGCCGTGCACGAGACCGCGCGGGGCCTGACGCGCATCGGCGTTGCCGCGTTCCGGTTCAACTTTCGGGGCGTGGGCCTCAGTGCCGGCGCGTTCGACGACGGGCCTGGTGAGCGGGCGGACTTCGCCGCTGCCGTCGATGCCGCCACCCTGCGCTTTCCGGGCCTTCCGGTCTGGGCCGCGGGGATGTCCTTCGGATCGTGGATCGCGCTGACGGCGGGAGCCGCGGACCCGCGCGTCGAGCTGCTCGTGGCGGTGTCGGCCGCGCCGAACCTCTTCGACTACGACGCCGTGCGCGCGGCCGGCAAGCCCGTCTTCTTCGTGCACGGCGAGGAGGACGACATCGCCCCGTTGCGCGAGGTCCGGAAGCGTACGGCGCCGTGCCGGAGCCGCGTGAGCTGGTGGTCATCGACGGCACCGACCACGTGTTCGAGGGGCACGCCTCCGAGGTGGCCGACGCCATCGAGGATCTGTTGGGAGACTGGATGCCATGCAGGACGCCGTAATCGTTTCCGCCGTCAGGACCGCCGTGGGAAAGGCGCCGCGGGGGACGTTGAGCGTGATGCGCCCGGACGAGATGGGCGCCGTCGTCATCGCCGAGGCGCTGAGGCGCGCGGGCGACGTGGACCCCGCGCTGGTCGAGGACGTGATTCTCGGCTGCGCCATGCCCGAAGGCGAGCAGGGCCTCAACGTAGCGCGCATCGCCAGCCTGCGGGCGGGCGTGCCGGTGGAGGCCTCCGCCGTCACCGTCAACCGCTTCTGTTCGTCCGGGCTGCAGGCCATCGCCTATGGCGCGGAGCGCATCATGCTCGGACACGCGTCGGCCATCGTCGCCGGCGGCACCGAGTCGATGAGCCTGGTGCCCATGGGAGGCAACAAGATCGCGCCGAACCCGGCGCTCGTGCACGACTACCCGGACGTGTACCTCTCCACCGGCCTGGTCGCCGAGAACCACGCCCGCGAGTCGTCGATCTCCCGCGAGGCGCAGGACGCCTTCGCGCTGGAGAGCCATCAGCGCGCGGTGGCGGCCATCGACGCGGGCCGCTTCCGCGACGAGATCGTGCCGCTGCAGGTGCGCGTGGCCACGCCAGCGCAGCCGGACGGTTCGGGACGCGCCCTGGCGCCGGCCGTGCGCGAACTGACCTTCGACACCGACGAAGGCCCGCGTCGCGACACGTCGCTCGAGGCCCTCGGCAAGCTGAAGCCCGCCTTCCACGTGCGCGGCACAGTGACGGCGGGGAACTCGTCGCAGACGAGCGACGGGGCGGCGGCGGTCGTCGTGACCTCGGCCGCGCTGGCGAAGGAGCGGGGGCTGACCCCGCTGGCGCGCTTCGTCGCCTACGCCACGGCCGGCGTGCCGCCGGAGCTCTTCGGCATCGGCCCCGTGCCCGCCATCCGGAAGGTGCTCACGCAGGCGGGCCTGACACTGGACCAGATCGGCCTCATCGAGCTCAACGAGGCCTTCGCCGCGCAGGCACTCGCGTGCCTGAAGGAGCTGCCGATCGATCCCGCGCGCCTCAACGTCAACGGCGGCGCGATCGCCCTCGGTCACCCGCTCGGCTGCACCGGCGCCAAGCTCACGGCCACGCTGCTGCACGAGATGCGGCGTCGGGACGTGCGGTACGGGATGGTGACGATGTGCGTGGGCGGCGGCATGGGCGCGGCGGGCATCTTCGAGCGCATCTGACAGCGCGAACCAGCAGGGACACTACGGGAGACAGGAGCAGGGCATGGGCGCAGCAACCGACACGGCGAAGACCAACAGGGGCGGGGCGTGGCTGATCGCGGAGACGGATCCGTCGGCGATCGTGACCCCCGAACGGCGGAGTGAGGAGCACGTCCTCATCGGGCAGACGGCGGCGGAGTTCATCGACGGCGAGGTGCTCCCGGCCGCCGATCGGCTCGAGGCCAAGGACTGGGCCCTCAACCGCGAGCTGGTGCAGAAGTGCGGCGCGCTCGGCCTGCTCGGCACCAACGTGCCCGAGGCCTACGGCGGCGTGGAGCTCGACAAGGTGTCCACGCTCATCGTCTCCGAGCAGGTGTCGCGCTACGCCTCGTTCGGGGCCACCTTCGGCGCCCAGGCCAACCTGACCATCCTGCCGATCTTCATGTTCGGCACCGAGGCGCAGAAGCAGAAGTACCTGCCAGGACTCATTGCCGGCGAGGTGGTCGGCGCCTACTGCCTCAGCGAGTCCGGGTCCGGCTCGGACGCGCTCGGGGCCAAGGCGAAGGCGGTGACGCAGTCCGACGGCAGCTACGTCCTCTCGGGCGAGAAGATGTGGATCACCAACGGCGGCTTTGCCGATCTCTACATCGTCTTCGCCAAGGTGGACGGCGAGCAGTTCACCGCGTTCATCGTCGAGAAGGCGTGGCCGGGCGTGAGCAGCGGGAAGGAAGAGCACAAGATGGGCCTGCACGGCTCGTCCACGACGCCCGTCATCCTGCAGGACGTGAAGGTGCCCGCTGACGCCGTGCTCGGCCAGGTGGGCAAGGGCCACAAGGTCGCGTTCAACGTGCTCAACTTCGGGCGGTTCAAGCTGGGCGCCATGGCATCGGGCGGCGCGAAGGCGGCGCTGGCCGAGGCGGCCAAGTACGCCGCGACACGCAAGCAGTTCGGCGTCGCCATCGGCACCTTTGGCGCGATCAAGCACAAGCTCGGCGAGATGACCGCGCGCGAGTACGCGCTGGAGAGCATGATGTATCGCACGGCGGGCCTCATCGACGCGCACGTCGCCGGCGCATCGACCGCGGGGCCGGGCGACGCCGCGCCCCTGCTGGAGGCGCTGGAGGAGTTCGCCGTCGAAGCCTCGATCGCCAAGGTCCTCGGCAGCGAGGTCGTGGACTACGTGATCGACGAGAACGTCCAGATTCACGGCGGCAACGGTTTCGTGCGCGACTACCCGGCCGAAGGCCACTATCGCGACGCGCGGGTCAACCGCATCTTCGAGGGGACCAACGAGATCAACCGCCTGCTGATCCCCGGCATGTTGATGAAGAAGGCGCTGAAGGGCGAGCTGCCGCTGGTGGCGGCCGCCAAGGCCCTGCAGGACGAGATCATGAGCCCGTCGCTGCCCTCGGGCGCCGACGACGAGGCGCCGCTGTCGGCCGAGCGCCAGGCGTGCGGCGCCTTCAAGAAGGTGGTGCTGCTGGTGGCGGGCACGGCCATGCAGGCCTACGGGCAGAAGATCGACCAGGAGCAGGAGGTGCTCACCTACCTGGCCGACCTGCTGATCGACACCTACGCCGCCGAGAGCGCGGTGCTGCGCGCCGTCGATGCGGCGAACCGCCGCGACGGCGCCGCCAGCCTGCACGCGGACGCGGCAGCCGCGTTCACCCACGAGGCCGCGGGGCGCGTGGAGCTCAATGCCAGGAGCGCGCTGGCCGCGATGGCAGAGGGCGACGTGCTGCGCACGCAGCTGGCCGCGCTGCGCCGGCTGGCCAAGATCACGCCCGCCAACACCGTGGCCATGCGCCGGCGCCTGGCGGATGCGACGCTCGACAAGGGCGAGTACCTGTTTGGGTAGCCGCGGGACGCGCCGGCGGCTGGGCGCGGCGCTCGCGCTCGGGCTGGGCGCGTGCAGCGTGATGGCGGCGCCGGTGGCGGCCCAGTACGCGCCGTCACCCCGGGACGAGGAACACCGGGCCATCCTGCGTGAGCTCGTCGAGCTCGACACCTCTCCCGAAGGCGGCCGCGAGCCCGATGCGGCCGGCGCCGTGGCGGCACGGCTGCGGGCGGCCGGCTACGGCACCGACGACGTGGAGCTGGCCGGCCCATCGCCCGCGTGCGTCAACCTCGTCGCCACGCTGCCGGGCCGCGACCGCGCCGCCAGGCCCGTGCTCCTCCTCGCGCACCTCGACGTGGTGCCGGCGCGGCGCGAGGACTGGGCCGCCGACCCGTTCGAGCTCCGCGAGGACGACGGCTGGTTCCTGGGCCGCGGCACGCTCGACAACAAGGCGGGCGCGTCGGTGCTCGTCGCCGACATGATCCGGTGGAAGCGCGAGGGCTTCGTGCCGGCACGCGACCTGATCCTGGTCCTGACCTGCGACGAGGAGACCACGGCCGAAGCCGGCATGCGCTGGCTCCTGACGCATCGGCCCCGCCTGGCGGCCGCAGACTACGCGCTCAACACCGACGCCGGGGGCATCGATCCGCGGCCGGGCGGCCGGGCGCTGTTCTCGGTGCAGGCCGCCGAGAAGGCCTATGTGACGTTCGCGTTCACGGCGCGGAACGAAGGCGGCCACTCCTCGGTGCCGCGCGCCGACAACGCCATCTACGCGCTGTCGGCGGCGCTCGGACGGCTGGCGGCCTTCCGCTTCCCGGTGCAGTACAACGAGGTGTCGCAGGCCTCGTTCGCGCGTGCGGCCTCACTCGAGGAGGGCCAGCTCGCCGACGACCTGCGGGCCGCGGCGGGCGGCGCCACCGAGGGCCCCGCCATCGAACGGCTCTCGGCCGTGCCGGCCATCAACAGCGATCTGCGGACCACATGCGTGGCCACGATGCTGGCCGCCGGGCACGCCGAGAACGCGCTGCCGCAGTCGGCAACCGCCACCGTCAACTGCCGCGTCTTTCCGGGCGTGAGCGAGGCCGACATCGCGCGCACGCTTCGCTCCGTCGTGAACGACCCGACCATCGACGTGACGACCACCTACGAGATGGTGCCGAGCCCGGCATCGCCCCTCCGACGGGACGTGATGGACGCCGTCGGGCGGCTGGCACAGCAGTTCTGGCCCGGCGCCCTCGTCGTGCCGGGCATGTCGGCGGGCGCCACCGACGGGCTCTACCTGCGCAACATCGGCGTGCCGGTCTACGGCGTCGCGGCCCTCGCGATCGATCCCGACGCGGACCGATCACACGGCCTGGACGAGCGCGTGCCGGTGCGCTCGGTCTTCGAGGCGCGGGAGTACTGGTACGCCCTGGTCAGGGCACTGATGGAGCACTGAGGCCGCAGATGGGCCGCAGATGGGCCGCAGATGGGCCGCAGATGGGCCGCAGATGGCGCAGATGGCACAGAGGGCACAGAGGGTTGCCTCCATCCGAGCTTCCGGCTCGCGACTCCCGGCTCGCGACTCCCGGCTCGCGACTCTCGACTCCCGACTCCCGACTCCCGCCCCCTTCCCTGTCCTCCCCGCTCGCCTTCCTGTTAGCATCTACGGCCATGAGCGCGCATCCCGACATCCAGACCGACCAGGCCCACCTGATGCACCCGTTGCACCACCCCTCGGCGTGCGCGGGGACGCGTATCTGGGTCTCGGGGAAGGGCGCCACCATCACGGACGCCGACGGCCGCGACTGCATCGACGGCCTGGCGGGACTGTGGAACGTCAACATCGGGCACGGCCGGACGGAGCTGGCCGAGGCGGCCAGCCGCCAGATGTCGAGGCTGGCGTTTCATTCCACCTACGCGGGCGGCACCAACGAGCCGGCGATTGCGCTCGCCGAGCGGTTGAGCGGACTCGCCTATCCGTCGATCAACACGTTCTTCTTCACCAGCGGCGGCGCCGAGTCCACCGAGAGCTCGATCAAGACCGCGCGCTTCTACTGGAAGGCGCGCGGGAAGGGCGACAAGGTCAAGGTCATCTCGCGCAAGCGGGCGTACCACGGGCTGACGCTGGCCGCGATGAGCGCCACGGGCCTCCCGGTGTTCTGGCCCATGTTCGAGCCGCGCGTCCCCGGGTTCCTTCACATCGACGCGCCAGACCCGTATCGCTTCGTCAACGAGACGCCCTCGGTGAGCCTCGGCGTCGCGGCCGCCAACCAGCTCGAAGCCGCGATCCTCCGCGAGGGACCCGACACCGTCGCCGCCTTCATCGCCGAGCCGGTCCAGGGCGCCGGCGGCGTCATCGTGCCGCCGCCCGACTACTTCGCGCGCATCCGCGAGATCTGCAACGCCTACGACGTGCTGCTGATTGCCGACGACGTGATCACCGGGTTCGGGCGGACGGGCCGGTGGTTCGGGCTCGAGCACTACGGCGTGGAGCCCGACATCATGCAGTTCGCCAAGGGCATCACCAGCGGCTACGTGCCGCTCGGCGGCATCGGCGTGTCCGACGCGGTTCGCGACGTGATCAACGGCGTGCCCGCGAGCCAGCGCTGGATGCACGCGTTCACCTACTCGGGCCACCCCACGTGCTGCGCGGTCGCGCTCGCCAACATCGACATCCTCGAAGGCGAGGGCCTGGTGGACCGGGCCGCCACCGCCGGGGCGCGGCTGATGGCCGGGTTGCAGGGCCTGACCAGCCTCGACGGCGTCGGCAACGTGCGCGGTCTCGGGCTCATGGCGGCCGTGGAGGTCGTGGCCGACACCGACACCCGGGCCATGTTCCCGGCCGAGGCGGCCATCACGCCGAAGCTGACCGCCGCGATGCTGGAACGCGGCCTCTACACGCGCGTGGTGCTCGACAGCATCTGCATCGCGCCGCCCCTGGTCACCACCGACGCCGAGATCGACCGCATCGTGTCGATCGTGGGCGACGCGATCACGGCGGTGGTGCGCGGGGCGCGCCAGCAGCAGACGATGGCCGCCTCGTAGGCGGCCGCCCCGCGTCAACGGCTCTGGCGGGACCAGTAGAAGTAGGCGGGCAGGCCCAGCGCCACCAGACCGAGGCCCGCGATGGATTCCGTGGGCCGTTCGGCCAGCGTGTTCCAGACCAGCGCGAACGAGCCCAGCACGTACAGGGCCGGGATCACGGGGTAGCCCATCGCGCGGTAGGGGCGCGGGGCGTCGGGCCGGGTGCGGCGCAGCTGGAAGATCGCCAGCCCGCCGAGCGTGCCGAAGAGCACCGAGGCGAACGTCACGTAGGTGAAGAGGGCCTCGTAGCCGCCGGTGAGCGTCAGGAACGCCGACCACCCGCTCGTGATCAGCAACGCCACGTGCGGCGTGCGGTAGACGGGGTGTACGCGCGCCGCGGGCGGGAAGAAGCGGCCGTCGGACGCCATCGCAAAGCACGTGCGCGACGAGGCGATGATGCCCGCCACGTTGCACCCGAAGGTCGACACGACCACGCTGCCCGCCACCAGGCCGGCACCCACGGGCCCGACCAGCGCCGTCACCGCGCGCTCGGCAATGCGGACGACGCCGGCCATCTCCTCCACGCTCAGGGCGGCGGCGTACGCGAGGTTGACCGCCACGTAGATCGTCGTGAGGATCAGTGTGCCGAAGATGAGGGCGCGCGGCACGTTGCGCGCCGCGTCCTTGATCTCGCCCGCTGCGAACGCCACGTAGTACCAGCCCTCGTAGGTCCACATCACGGCGATCATGATCACGCCGAACGAGGCCAGCGGCCGGAGGGCGCCGGGCGGCACGACGGGGGTGAGCGCCGGCTCGACACGCGCGTAGGCGATGGCCAGCAGCGGGAGGGCGACCAGGCCGGCGACCTTGGCCACCGTGAGGACGGTATTGGCCACGTTTCCGCGGCGGATGCCCGTGTAGTTGATCGCGGTGATGACGACGATGGAGGCGGCGGCCACGACCTGGCCCGCGCTCACGCTCCACGCGCCCCACGGCATGGGCGCCGTGAACAGCACCCGGTCGGTGCCCAGCGCCGGGAAGAAATAGCTGAAGTACTCGGCAAACCCGACGGCGACGGCCGCGACGCTGCCGGTGAGGATCACCAGCACGCAGGCCCAGCCGAAGAGAAAGCCGACGGCCGGCCCGTAGGCCTCGCTCAGGAACACGTAGAGCCCGCCGGAGCGCGGGAACATGGAGCCCATCTCCGCGTAGGTGAGCCCGCCCGACATCGCCAGCATCCCGCCGGCCACCCACGCCGCCAGCATCAGGCTGGTCGAGGGCAGCTCCGCCATCATCACGCCCGTCGTCAGGAAGATGCCCGACCCGATGACGCTGCCGACCACGAGGAGCGTCGCGCCCGGCAGCCCGATGCCGCGGACGAGTTGCGCGTCGGCGGCCGGCGCGGCAGGGGGCGCGGGAGCGGAGGACGGCACGCCGCGGACTGTACCACGGCGTCGTCAGCCACTCGACGCGTGCTTACGGCGTCTTGACGGCCGGCGGCACGGCAACATCCCGAGCCAGTGGAATCGCGAGCAGCACCTGACGCGGACCGTAGCGGGCGTCGATGAGCGGCAGGCCGCTGCCGACGCCGAACCCGGCGAGCGCCGCGGGCATCAGGTCGTCCTTCGACAGGCCCGGCGCCCAGATCATCACGTGCGGCCGCCATGCGGCGACCGTGTCGCCCAGCCACTGGCCCGTGGACAGCATGTAGGCGACGACGGCCGACTCCGGATAGGTGAGCCGTCCCGACTCGTAGGCGCCGGCCTCCGCCGCGCGGACCTGGGCCAGCGTCTGCCCGCGCGACACGAGCGGCGCGATGAAGAGGTCTCGCTGCATCACGGTCGCGGCGGCGTCGGGCGAATGGCAGATGGGCGCGAGCATTCGCGGCTCCGCGAACTCGGCCGGGCTGGTGGTGGGCACGCCGAACGAGCGCTGCACGAGGCAGGCGAAGCCGTTCTCGCCGGGCACGGCCAGGCGGTACCCCTCGGCTCCGAGGACGTAGACCGCGGCCCCCGCGCCGACGGCGGGGGGCGCGGCGCTGCGGGCGAGCGCCACCTCCCGCGCCTCGTCCATCAGGTAGGGCTGCAGGCCTACGGCCCTCTCCTGGGCCGCAAGCGGTGCCGCCATGAGGAGGCCGCCTGCCACGCCGAGCGCGGCGGCCCACGAAGCCACACACAAATAATTCGCCATGTGGCGAACTATTAGCGACTTTGGCCCGGAAGTCAAGGCCGATGCGTCAACTCGCTGTGGTAAGCTGCCGTCGCCCGTGACGAACAGCGTATCGGACCGGCTCGACCACGTGTTCTTCGCCCTGTCCGATCCATCGAGGCGGGCGATCATTCGACAACTGGCTAAAGGAGAAGCGACGGTCGGCCAGCTCGGCACGCCGCTGCCCCTGGCGCCCGCCACGCTCTCCAAGCACCTGCGCGTGCTCGAGCGGGCCGGCCTCATCGAGCAGGTGCGCGACGGCCGCTTCCTGCGCACGCGGCTCAAGCCGGGGCCGCTCTGGTCGGGCGTGAGCTGGGTGGAAGAGGTCCGCACGATGTGGGATCAGCAGCTCGATTCGCTGGAGCGCTACCTCCGTGCCCAGCGGGACGCGCGCGATGAATGACGGCCTCCTGGGGGGTGCGGGGGCCACGCTGACGCGCCGCTTCCGCGAGTCCCCGGACGTGCTGTTTCACGCCTTCACCGACCCCGAGCGGCTCCTGCAGTGGTGGTGCCCCTACGGGTTCCGCACCGAGGCCATCGACTTCCCCGCCATCACCGGGCGCGGCTACAGCGTCGCGCTGCGAGCCGACGACGGCGCGCTGTGGGTACATGAGGGTGTCTTCCTCGTCGTAGATCCGCCGCATCGCCTGTCGTACACCTGGCGGTGGACCACGGGCCCCCTGTCGCGCCATGAATCGCTGGTCGAGATCCGGTTCGAGGCCGTAGTGGGCGGCACGGACGTGACCATCGCGCACACGCGATTCGATGCCCCGGACGAAGCCAGCGCCCACGAGCGCGGGTGGCTCGACGCGTGCGAGCGGCTCGAACGCCTGCTGGCTCCCTGAAGGTGCGAACGAGCACGGGCGCCAGACCCTTCGTGCCCTTCGTGGCCTCCGTGCCCTTCGTGCCCTTCGTGCTCTTCGTGTTCTTCGTGTCTACCGTACGGTGACCGGGTAGCTGACGGTGCGGAGCGGTTCCCCGTCGGTGCCCTTGCGGTAGTCGAACGTGAGCTGCGTCTGGCCTTGCGCGGCGGCCGTGAAGCGGAACACCTCGATGCCATTGCCACTGCCGGTCGGAGGTTCGTAGGCGACCTCGCCCTGGCGCGCCAGGCCTGCGTCGGTGCCAGGCCGGACGGACCAGCGGCCGCCGGACGCGCGGTCGGCCGTCAGGCGCACGGAGACCGCCTGACCGATGCGGAGCGCCACCGGCCAGCCCGAAGCCAGGTCGGTGACCATGGCGTCGGGCACCTCGGTCGCCGACGCAGCCGCGCCTGCCGGCGCTCCGCCCGCGGGGAATGACAACGCCTGGGCCGGCGCCTCGCGCACGAGGGTGTGGTGGGTCTCCGACGCGAGCGGCTGCCCGTTGGCGTCGAGGAGCTGGAGCTCGGTGTCGCTCACGCGTGCGAAGAGCCGCGGGGCGGCGCCGTCATCGCTCGGGACGAGCCGGTAGACGGGCGGCGCCGGGGCCGGGCGCGTCTGGATCGACCAGGTCCCGCGCGTCGTCACCGCGTCGGCTGGCGGCGCGCCGGCGGCCCCGAGCCGCGTTTCGCGCAGCTCGAAGATCTGCGGCGCTCCCGTCGCCGGGTCCGTGACCAGCATGGCCGTGGTCTGGACGCCCGCACAGTCCGCGCAGGGCAGGACACCGGTGAAGCGTTCGGTGCCCGGCATCGTGAGGAGGTTCTCGAGTTGCCCCGGATCGACGGGCGCGAAGGCCGGCGCCTGCGCGGTCGAGGCCGGCGTGTCGGAGGAGCCGCCGCACGCCGCCACCCCCAGGCACGCGACGAGTGTGCCGGCCGCAAACCAGCGACGAGTCATCCCGCTATCTTACCCGCGTGGCGACAGGGTCTCGCGTGAGACGCCCCGCCCCCGCTAGGTGATGCCGGTGAGGTTCAGGAACCACTGCAGCGGCAGGAACAGGAAGCGCAGCAGGTTGAACCGGACGGGCTCCGACGCCTGCACGTCATTGACGAACATCCGGCGGTGGATGTCCTGGACGGTCTCCGGGTCCTCGGTCAGGATGCCGATTTCGAGGTCCCCGAGCAGCGAGCGGCGATTGAGGTTGGCCGTTCCCACGTAGGCGATGCGCTCGTCCGCCATGAACACCTTGCTGTGCATCATGGTCTTCGGCTCGAAGCGTCGGCCGTCCGCCGATGCGTGGACGCGGTTGTCGAGCTTCCCGCTCCACTTGCAGACGTCCACGCCCCAGTAGACGAGGTGGTTGGTGAGCACGCCTTCCGCGGCCTTGACGAAGGGCTGGTCCATGTCGCGCGGCAGGACGACCAGCATGAACCGGCCACCGGGCCTGCGCGCTACCGTGGTGAAGTAGTCGGGGCCGCAGGTCGAGGTCTTCGCCTCCTCGCCGTTGGCCGCCTTCAGCTCGCGCAGCCGCCACGCGCGCGCCTTGGCGATGAGGGGAAACGTGATGAAGCCATCGCTGTAGAACGCGTTCTCGAAGTAGAGCGACCGCTGCGCGGTGTTGATCACGTCACGGAGGGCCTTCCACGTCGGCGTGGTCTTCAGGTCGAAGTTGCTGCTCCAGATCAGCCGGCCCGGCGCCGTGAACTCCGGACGATCGCGATTGGATGCCGGAAAGTAGCCGTCCAGGCACGAGGCGTCGCCGCGGCAGAGGATCGCGTCGAGGTCCTGGTGGCGGACACCCCTGAACTTCGCGGTGAAGAAGTGATTGATGTCGTTGACCAGGTCCCCCTCGACCAGCATCGCGGCATCGCGCCACTGCCGCACGGCCGTCCAGTCCATCACCTTGTCCACGATGTTGCCGCCGCTGATGACGGCGCGCCGCTCGCTGGCCGTGATCTTCGTGTGGTTGTTGTCGTGCGTGTTCAGGAACGCCGCGCCGAGCTCGATGTTGGTCTCGACACCGAAGAGGGCGAGCGCGCCGGCGATGCCGTCCTTGGCCAGCTTGAACTCGCTCTTCTTCGAGTTGTCGAGGTACAGCTGCACCTCGATCGGGGCGAGCGTCGGGTGCCGGTCCTTGAGACGCCGGGCGCCGGCCAGCAGGTCGCGCGCCTTCGGCCGCGTGAAGTCGGCGGTGGGCAGCGGGCCGGTGACGAGAGGCCGATCCGCGCCACACTCCCCGGCGTTCAGGGGCTCGGGCAGCCCCAGCTCCCTGGCAACCTGCGCGACGCCGCAGGGGCTCTGCACGCCGATCTTCTTCGCGATGAGCAGCGCCGCCACGGTGTACCCCATGCGGTCCGGGTACATCTCGAAATACGACATGTGCACGTACCGCTCGGCCGACCGGATCGTCTCGAGCACGGCGTCCCGGTGCTCGTCGCCGCGATCGAGATACTGCAGGCGGTTGTGCAGCCGGAGCGGGTAGACGTCCGACGGATCGTTCTCCTGCAGTTCCTCGTCGAGCAGGGCGTTGGGGTCTGCCGCCACGTCGGCCTCGCTCGCCAACCGGCGGAACAGCCTGGCACGCTCGCCCATCACGGCCGCCCGCTCGGCCGCCAGGGTCCCGCGCAACGCCCCGCACTCGATGGCGGCCTCGAAGCGCTCCACGGCCGACTCGATGCGGCGGCGGATGCCCGCCAGCTTCGAGCGGGCGTCCTCGTCCTGGGGATCGATCTCGAGGACCTGCCGGAAGCGCTGGGTGCAGAAGTCGTTGAGCTCGTCGTACAGCGCTTCGGGATTCCCGGCCGGCGCCGTGCAGGCAGGAACGGCGGGGGCCGGCGCCTGCGCGGCCGGGGACTGGGGAAACAGGGCCGAGAGCGCGAGCAGCCCGGCAGCAGCCGTGAACACCGTATGACCCCCTTTCGACGTGGCCGCATCCGGCGGCTGGCACAGTCTACGCCGAGGGCGCGATCGACGGGGCGGGGCGAACGGGGAAGGCCCGGCTACTGCGCCGCGGCGCGGGCGGCCGCGCCCGTCATCTGACCGGGGTCGAGAAACGGGTTCCTGACATAGGTGAGCGAGAAGGCGCCCTCGTCCAATCCCAGCCGTGAGACGGCCAGCGCAGGGTCCAGGAAGATCTCGCCGGGGTGCAGACCGTGGCCTGCCCGCCAGCCCCAGGGGGCCTGCGGCTTGCTGGCGCCAAGGAAGTTGTTGCCGTTGAACTCGAGCGGGATGCCGGACATCTCGTAGCGAGCCCCACGGGCCGTGGTGTCCTTGTTGAACAGCCCGTTGGGGCCGGTGAGCGAGCGGCGCGCCCACAGCTCCGTCTCGATGGACAAGAGGGTATAGCGCAGCGAGGCCGCCGCCGGCATCGGACCATCGTCGCCAGGCGTGTCGGCAACCGCGCCCGGCCGATAGACGAACGTGCGATCCGGATCGGGGTCGTGCCCACGCAGCGTGTGCACACCGTGTCCGCCCGCCTCGATGAACAACGCCGGCCGCAGGTGCCCATCGTCGGGGTCGGCCACCATGGTGGGGTGCCGATCCGTCTCCACACCGAGGTGGGCGACCGTCTGGACGAGCACGAGCGTGCCGAAGGGTTGACCGGGTCCGCCCTTGCGCACCGTGAGCAGCGCCCCCTCGAAGTCGTTCTCGTGGCACACGACCGGGAGGCAGACGCGCGCGTAGTCACGTGGATGGAAGAACCCGTACGTGAGGAAGGCGTGGGTGTCGGTTTCGATCACGGACCAGTACACGTGCGCGGGGGTGGCATGGGACGGCAGGGACTCCCAGTTGTCCGTGGCGTCCAGGTTCCCGTCGAAATCGACCCGTGTGATGGCATCGGCCCTGGGGTTCGATCCCGTGGCCTGGTACGATCGGTGCGTAGTACGCGGCGAGGTTGGCACCGGACACCGGTGCGGCACCGGACACCGGTGACGGGTTCGGCGATGCCAGCGCGCCGACGACGCCGAGGACGAACAACAACATTCCTGCTGCTCCGGATGATGGACGGGCGACACCTCGACCGTTGGCACGGTCGTGCTCTCTCGATCACTGTGTCATCAGCGGGCCGAACGGCTCAAGTCCCGCCAGAGCCTCCGGTCGGACAGAATGAAGCCGTGCCAGCCGATGGAACCGCCACCAGCCCGCCCGCGCGGACGTTCGACGCCGTGTCCGAGCGCCTCGCCCGCCTGGACGTGAGCCTCTTCGACGCCATCCCGTCGCAATCGACGCCCAGGGACCGGCGATCGTTACTGGCGTGCCAGCTCGCCACGCGCGTTTGGCGCAGCGGGTAACCTACCTGGAGATCGGCTCGTACCGCGGAGGGAGCCTGCAGCCGCACGTGCTCGACCCGCTCTGCCGCCACATCGTGTCCATCGACCCGCGCCCACCGGTGCAGGAGGACGAGAGCGGGCTGGCGTTCGCGTATCCGGGGAACTCGGCCCGGCGGATGCTCGAGGCGCTGGCCGCGATGGCGCCGGATGGTGTCGGCAAGATCCGGACGTTCGAGCACGGCGTGTCCGACATGCGGCCCGACGCGTTCGACGAACCGCCGGTGCTCTGCTTCATCGACGGCGAACACACCGACGACGCCCTCTGGTCCGACTTCTGGTATTGCCACCGGTCGCTGGCCGGCAACGGCCTCATCGTCTGTCACGACGCACCGATTCTCTACAACGGCCTCGTCGCGATCCGCGACGAGATCGCGCGGCGGCGGCTCGCGTGCCGGATGGCCTACCTGCCCGACACGATCGTGGCGTTCGAGTTCGGGGACGCCGGCCTGCTGGATCATCCGGACGTGCTGGCTTGCCGCGCCGACGCGGCGGACGGCTACCTGTTCTCGCTGCAGAGCACCGATCACTACCGCCGGATCGCGCGCCGGTGGCCGATCCGCACCTACCGCCGCCTGCGGGCGTGGTGGGCGGGCAGCCGGGAAGCCGACTGAGTGGCGGGTGGGTGACGGGCATCGAGCGCGCCCGTCGCGCGCTGGCGACTCAGGGCCCCGCGCGATGGACGTCGGTGCGGCCCACACCCGTGGGCACGAACGTTCGGAGCGCCGAGCGCACCGCGGTGTCCGCGGCGGCCAGCATGCGCAGGAGCGGCCGATCCGGCGGCGCGCTGAACGACGTCACGTGGAAGTACGGGGAGCCGTCGGGCGAGTGCTCGGAGAAGTAGTAGTTGGACACGCACTTGCGGCCGCCTCCGGCCCGCACCGCATTGACGCCGTGCCACGAGTGCCGGTGCGTCTCCATGATGACGAGCCGGTTGAAGAGGGACGGCACCGTCACCGGAACGCGCACGCGCGCGTCCCACAGCTGCAGGTGCCCGCCGTCCTCCACGCGCCACCCCGGCGTGACGTAGTAGAGCAGGTTCAGGGTGCGATGCCGCCGGCCGGCGTCGTGCGAGTTGTCGATGTGCGGGTGCAGGAAGTGCCCCTTCTCCATCACGCTCAGGCCGCCCGCGTACAGCTGCGGGTCGGGGTGCTGATCGCGCAGCCCGGTGATCGACTCCACGAGCCGGACGACCGCGGGCGCCTGGAAGGCGAACAGGGCCTCCTGCACGAGCGGGCCGGCGTGCGCGAACGACTTGGTGGTGTTGCTGACCTCGCGGAAGCTGCGCATCAGCCGCATCGTGTCCGAGGGCGGGAACGCGTCCGCCACCTGCCTGGCCAGGTCGTCGGGCAGCAGCGCATCGAGGGTGCAGTGCCGGGTCCCACAGGGTCCCCGTTCGGCGAACTGGCCGCGGAGGCGTGCCGACTCCTGCGCCAGGCGGGCGGCCACGAGATCGCTCAACCCGGGCATGCGGCTCCATTATGCGTCCCGGCCAGCCGCCCGTAGCGCCGGGGGCGCCGGTTGGGCCATGATCCCGGCCACCCGATGGAGGCTTCCGTGAGACCAACCCCGATTGTCGTCGCCGCCGCCCTCGCGCTCGGCCTGTGTGCGTGCGCCGGGCCGAACGCCCCCGCCGCTCCCGCCCAGGGCACGGCGGCAGGCAGTCCAACGACGCGCGACCCGCTGCCCGGGACGACCGCGAGCTTCGAGCAGCTCCGTTCCCAGATGTTCCATGTGAGCGCCGGCCGGCGCCTGAAGCCGGCCAGCTGGCCGGGCGGCGCCCGGGTCGCCGTGGGCCTGTCCTTCGACGTCGACAACGCCACGGCCACGCTCTCGACGGGGAACCTGGACTACGAGGTGATCTCGCGCGGAGAGTACGGGGCCGTGGACGGCGTCCCGCGCATCCTGCGCCTGCTCGAGCGACAGGCCGTGCCTGCCTCCTTCTTCATCCCGGCGGTCAGCGGCCTGCTGCACCCGCAGATGGTGGAGGCCATCAAGGCTGCCAGGCCCGCCCACGAGCTCGCCATCCACGGCTGGATCCACGAACGGCTGCCCCTTCTCGACAACGAGCAGGAGGAACAGCGGCTGCTGGACCAGTCGATCACGACCCTCACCCAGTTCGCCGGCGCGCGGCCGGTGGGGTACCGGGCCCCGTCCTGGAAGTTCAGCACCTGGACGCTCGGGCAGATCAAGGCGGCGGGCTTCCTGTACGACAGCAGCCTGATGGCCAGCGACGACCCGTACGAGCTGCTCCTCGACGGGGAGCCGACGGGCATCGTGGAGCTGCCCATCGAGCGCATCCTGGACGACTTTCCGTACTTCGGCGGCAACGCGGACGGCTCGAACCCGTCGATTCGGGACGTGTACGAGGTGTTCCAGTCCGAGTTCGACGTCGCCTACGAGGAAGGCGGGCTCTACCTGCTGACGATGCACCCGCACCTGACGGGGCACCGGTCGCGGGCGGCCATGCTGGAACAGCTGATTGGGTACATGAAGCGGAAGCCGGGCGTGTGGTTCGCCACCCACGAGCAGATCGCCCGCTACGTGCAGGAGTCGGCCCGGTAGGCGCCCGCCGCCGGTCCCGGCGGTCCGGCGTCCATCCCCGATGCCGCCACCGCCGGTTCCCGCGTCCCCGCTCCCGCCCTCCGCGGAGCCGGATTCTCTAGTACTATTCGCCCATCGTGCATCCAGACCTCGAAGAGACCATCGCCTTCCACGAGTCGATTCTCGCGGAAGGCGGCAAGGCCCTTGTCGGCTACGACCTGCCCAAGGTGCTCGCCAACGTCGTGCTCCTGTCGGAGATTCCGACGACCTACGACAAGAAGGAACAGCGCCAGGTGAACTCGGGCAACCTGCTGCTGCGGGGCGTCCCCGGGGTCGGGAAGACGTTCTTCGGGGTCATCCTGGCCGCCATCAGCAACGCGCGGTTCGCCCGGCTCCAGGGCCGCGCCGACCTGCAGCCGACCGAGGTCGTCGGGTTCCAGATGATCAACCCCGCCACGGGCGAGCTCATCACCGAGTTCGGACCGCTGGCCGAGGCCGAGGTCATCCTGCTCGACGAGATCAACCGCATCCCGCTCAAGTCGCAGAGCGCGTTCCTCGAGGGCCTGCAGGACCGCACGGTCACCGTCGGCAAGACGACCTACGAGCTGCCCCAGTTCAACTTCGCCATCGCGACGATGAACCCCGTGGAGCTCGGGCAGGGCACCTTTCCCTCTCCGAGGCCGCGACCGACCGCTTCGCCATGATGGTGAACATCGGCTACCTGCCGGCCGAGGAGGAACGGAAGCTGGTCAACTTCGACTTCAAGCACATCCGCCTCAACCCGCTGATGTCGAAGGAGCGGATCATCGAGCTGCGGTCGGCGATCACCGAGCACGTCTTCCTGCACGAGCGCCTGGGCGACTACATTCAGCGGCTCGTGGCCGCCACGCGGCCCTACAACCCGGACACCGACTGGCACCAGCACTCGCCCTCGGAGCTGGTCGAGACCGGCGTGGACCTCGGCGCCTCGCCGCGCGCCATCATCTGCTGGGGCCGCCTCGCCAAGGTCTACGCCCTGCTCGTGCGCCGGCGCGACGAGGTGTATCCGGAGGACATTCAGGATCTGGCGCCGTACGTGCTCAGCCACCGCGTGTGGCTCGGCCCGCACGCAGCCAGCCACGGGCTCACCAGCGAGGCGGTCGTCCGCGACGTCGTCGACCGGGTGGCCATTCCCTAGGAATTCAGAAGGCAGAATTCAGAATTCAGAAGGCACAGGGAAGAAGGCACAAGGCAAAAGGCACAAGGCAAAAGGCAAAAAGGCAAAGGCAGAAGGGCAGAAGGCAAAAGGCTCACGGGCCGGCCAGCCCCAGGCCCCAGGCCCCAGGCCCCAGGCCCCAGGCCCCAAGTCCCAGGTCCCACGCCCCAAGTCCCAAGCCCCCCAAGTCATGCGCACGCGCGAGCAAGAAGTCGAACCGCTCATCAACCTCTCGGAGATCACCGAGGTGGAGCTGCTCATCCTCAAACGGATGAAGGAGTTCACGCCCGGTGAGCACGCCAGCCTGTTCCACGGCGCGGGGTTCAACTTCGTCGGGCTGCGCGACTGGCAGGCGGGGGACCGGTTCGAGACCATCGACTGGGCGCAGTCCTCGCTCACCAACTTCAGCCCGCTGATCGTCCGCGAGTTCGAGCAGCCGACGACCTCGAGCGTCATCATCGCCGCCGACCGCTCGGCGTCCACGCGGTGCGGCATGGACGGCGTGCCCATTGCGGTCACCATCGCGCGCGCGGTGGCGACGATCGGCATGTCGGCGGTGTTCTTCCAGGACCTGATCGGGCTGGTGACCTTCGACATGAAGGCGGGCACGCTCGGCGCCGTCCGCCCGCGAATCGGCAAGGGCCAGGTGATTCACTGCCTGGAGGCGTACGCCGAGGGGCGGGGCCTGCAGGACCTGCGGCAGGCGGGCAGCCTGAGCGCCACGCTCATCGGCTTCTCGCGCAAGACGTCGCTGGTGCCGGTCGTCTCCGACTTCCTCTTCGAGGAGGTGGACGAGATGGTGCACGAGCTGTCCCTGGCCGACAACGTCCACGACGTCGTGGTGGTGATCGCCGACGCGGCCTACGCGTTCGAGCTGCCGCGGGTGTCGTCGGGATGGGTGGAGGCCTTCGACGTCGAATCGGGCGAGACGCGGCTGCTGTCGCGCCGCGAGGCCCGGGGGCTGCGCGACCGCGTGACCGCCTGGCAGGACGACGTGGCGCGCAAGGCGCGGCACGCCGGGCTCGACGTGCTGCGGGTGGGCGCGGACCAGACCAAGTTCGACATCTCCCTTCTCGAGTGGGTGCAGGAACGAAGGTTGAGGCGGAAGTAGGGGGACGTGCAGGGGGCCTGGTGCCGGGTGCCGGGTGCGGTGCGGGGTGCAGGGTGCGGAGTGCGGGTGCAGGGTGCGGGTGCAGGGTGCAGGGTGCGGGTGACGACGACCATGAGACGAACGCCGATGAGCCTGGAACGAACGACCGGAATGCCGCGACCGTCGCGGTCCTGGCTGCGATGGCCGCTGGCCGCCGTGGTGATGGGCGGGGTGCTGCTGCCCGCGCTGGCGGCGGCGCAGGAGCCGGAGCTGGTCGACGTCGAAGTCGAGCCCATCACCTGCTGGTGGCGCAGTTCGACCTCCGCCGTCCGGTCGGGCGAGCCGTTCACGCTCACGCTCACCTGCCAGGTTGTGGAGACCGAGAACACGAAGGTCGTGCCCGACCAGTCCAAGCTCGATCCCTCGGTGGTCCAGCTGCAGCCCTTCGAAGTGATCGGGGGCTCGCACGCGCCCGACATGCAGGTGCCAGGGAAGCGCTTCTTCCAGTACGTCTACGAGCTGCGGCTCATCAACGAGGGCGCCTTCGGCGCGGACGTGGACATTCCCGAGCTGCAGCTCAACTACCGCATCGAGAGCACCGTGGCCCGGGGCGAGGCCGTGCAGGGGCGGGACCTGAACTACAACCTGCCGTCCATCTCCATCCGGCTGATGTCCATCGTCCCCGAGGACACCATGGACATCCGCGAGGCGCCGGCGGCGGCGTTCCAGGCGGTGGAGTCGCGTGAATCGCGCGCCGACATGCTCCAGCTCGTCGGCACCATCCTCTTCGGGCTCGCCGGCGTCGTACTGGTGGTGATGGCCGTCAACCTCTTCCGCCGGCGCCGCGTGCAGACGCGCGTGGACAGCTGGCAGGCCTCGCCGCGGAGCATGGCCGCGGCGGCGCAGCGCGAGCTCTCCGACGTGCGCCAGCAGAGCCGGGGCGGCTGGGATGCCGACCTCGCCGGCCGCGCGCTGGCCGCGGCGCGGGTGGCGGCGGCGCTGGCGACGGGCCGCCCCATCGGGCAGAAGCGCGCGACACGCGGGGCGCGTCCGGTGGACGGCGAGCTGCTGGTCGGCGGCTGGCTCGGACGCGGCGGCGCGCTGGTCTCCGGCGCCGTCACAGCCCAGTCGACGGGGACGCCGTGGCCTCGGACAGCCTGCTCGCGCTGTCGCGCGCGCGCTACGGCCGCGGCTCGGCCATGGACGGCAGCGCGCTCGACGAGGCCCTCGACGCCGCCATGGCGACCGCGCGGCGTGCGGCCGCCGAGCACGCGTGGTGGGCCGAGGCCGTGAAGAAGTTCCGCCGTGCCTGAACAGATCCGCGCGCTCGTGACCGCCCTGCAGGCCGGATGGGCCGAGTGGGGCGAGCTGCGCCTGGCGGACCTGCAGTTCTCGCAGGCCGCCACCGCCCGCATGGCGCTGGTGGCCCTCATCGGCCTGGCGATGGCGGCGTTCGTCCTCCGCCTGGTCGCCCGCGCGTCGGCGTCGCGGGGCCGCGTGGGGCTGCCCGCCCTCGTCGGCGTCGGGGCGTCGAGCCGGAACGCCTGGCTGCGCCACGGCGCGCTCGTCCTCGCCCTCGCAGGCCTGCCCTTCTTCATCCTGGCGCTCGCCGACCCGCGCACCGCCATCACGCGCGAAGAGGTGTCCTACCCGGGGCGGCGCATCAGCCTGATGATCGACGCCTCGTCGAGCATGCTCACGGCGCTGCCCTCCAACCGCTTCGCCGAGGGCGCCCCCAACAACGCCGCCTTCTTCACCACCGTCGGGGCGGCCCGGTACTTCATCGAGCGCCGCATGAACGGCCAGTACCGCGACCTGATGGCGCTCATCGAGTTCGGCGACGACGCCTACGTCATCACGCCGTTCACGACCGACTACGAGAACATCCTCCTCAGCACCTCGCTCATCGGCGACTGGCAGGAGTTCATGTCGTTCCCGGATCAGGGATCCGTCGTGGCGCGGGCGGTCGAGCAGAGCGTCGCCATGTTCGAGTCGTTCAAGTACCTCGACGCGGCCGGCAACCTCATGGTGCTCTTCACCGACGGCGCGGACGCCGAGGTGCTGGAGAGCGGCAAGTCGGTGTACGACGTGGTGGGCGACGCGCAGCGCGCGAAGATCCCGATCTACTTCATCAAGGTGGGCCGGAACGTGCCCGGCCGGGCGCAGATCGGCGACGAGCTGTGGAAGGCGGCCGTGGAGCGCACGGGCGGCCACTTCTATCCCGCGGCCGACGAGGCCTCGATCGAGCGGGCGATCCGCGACATCGACCGCGCCTCGGCGGGACGCATCGAGTACCGGCAGTACAGCACCGAGCGGCCGCGCTTCTCGCCGTTCGCGCTGGCCGCGGCGGTGCTGTGGTCGCTGGCACTGCTGGCCCGGATGACGGTGCCGGCATTCGCCACGTTCCCGTAGGCGCGGGCAGACGGCAGTGAGCAGGCCGGGCGCCACGGGCGACCCGGCCAGGAGGGGGCAGGAGTCATGCGAGCAGTCATCGGGTACCTCATCGTGGCCGCGATGCTGGCGGGGGCCGGCAGCGTGCTCTGGCGCGGCAGCGACCTGGAACGGCGCGTGGCAGCCGCCGAGCGCGATCTCGTCACCCTCCGCTACCAGGAGGCGGGCGAGCAGGCACTGGAGCCGCCGCCGGCCTGGTCGTCGTACGTGCCCGGCGCCTCCGGCACCGTCGAGGACGCGCAGGCGCTCAGCGCCACGTCGAAGTACTGGGAGGGCCAGTACGACGAGGTCGCGGCCGATCCCGAGGCGAAGCTCCTCGCCGCCAACGCGGCGTACCGCGCCCTGCGCCGGGACGGCGGCAACTGGCAGGCCGTCGTCGGCCGCCTGGACGGCGTCGTCAAGCAGTACGCGGACGTCCTGCGCGAGAACCCGGGCAACGCCGAGGCCGCCTTCAACTTCGAGTACGCCACGCGGCTGCGCGCGGCCATCGCCGCACGCCGGCAGGCGGTGGCCCCCGTGGACCCGACGGCGAGCGGCAACACGATTCACGGCGGCGTCGGGCTGGTGCCGATGGACGCCGATGCCAAGAAGTTCAAGATGATCGTGCCGATGCGGCCCGACGAGCGCCAGGAGGCCGAGAAGGCCGGCAAGGGCGCCAGCCGCGTGCGCAAGGGCTGAACCCCGGTTCGATGGACGCCATCCGCTTCGGTGCCCCGCAGTTCCTGCCGCTGCTCGCCGTTCCCGGCGTGCTGCTGCTCCTGTGGCTGCGCCAGGCGTGGCGGCGCCGGGGCGACGTGGCCGCGCTGCGGGGGCGGCGCCTGCTCCCGGTCCGCGAGCGCATCCCGTACGTCGGTGAGCTGCTCTTCTGGCTCTGCCTCGTGGCGGCGCTCGCGCTGACGATCCTCGCCCTGGCGCGGCCCCGCACCGCCACCGCCATCATCCGGACCGCGGGCGTGGACTTCGTCATCCTGCAGGACGGCTCGGCATCGATGCACGTCGGGGACGTCGGGGGGCGCGGCAGCAACCGGTGGCAGCGCGCGGTGCGGTTCCTGCGGACGCTGGGCGAGTCGCTGCGCTGGGAGGACGACCGCGTGGCGCTGGCGCTCTTCGCGCACATCGCCACCCCGCAGATCCGCCTCACGAAGGACCCGAACACCTACTTCTTCTTCCTCGATCACCTCGACGCGGGCTCGCCCTTCCGCCTGGAGGACGATGCGTCGTGGGACACGAACATCGAGCGCGGCATCTACTGGGGCCTGCGCCTGTTCGAGAAGGACGAGGAGCTGCAGGGCCCGTCGAACAACGCCAAGGCCTTCATCCTCATCTCCGACGGCCAGGCCTGGAGCGGCGAGGTGGCGCGCTCGCTGAACCTGGCGCAGAGCCAGGGGATCCCCGTGCACGTGGTCGGCGTGGGCACGACTGCGGGCGGCATCATCCCGGACCCCAAGCGCGAGCCCACGCAGGCGGCCATCCGCTCGGTGCTGGACCGTTCGTCGCTCTCGACGATTGCAACGGCGGGCGGCGGGCGGTACTACGAGCTCGACCGTGAGCCGGACCGCGAGATCGCGAACACACTCATCGACCAGACGCGCCGGCGCGCCGGAGGGCAGGGCGTGCAGGAAGCCTTCGACGAGCGCTACCGGGAGTTCCTGATGGCGGCCGCGGGCCTGCTGGTACTGGGCGTCCTGTTCCTCCGGGACCAGGGGGCGCTGGGCCTCCAGCTCGCCGCCGGTGTCGGGGTGCTCCTGTTCGTCGCCCGGCTGTTCTGATCCGCCCGCTTCTCCTCCCGCCGCCCGGAGACAATCGGAGACATTCCGGCTGAACCGGACGGTCCCCTCGCCTTTCGAGCCGTTCGGGCTTACAATCCAGCGTCACTGGCGCGACGGGCAGTCGAACGGTGCCCCGCCACCACGGATTCTGATCGGTCCTTTCCGGAGGCAGTATGGCCAAGCACGCGGTGTCACGGCGCAATTTCATGGGCGGGATGGCGGCGGCGGTCGGATACCTGAGCACGCGGCCGAGCGCCGAACTCTGGGCCCAGGGCGGCCCGGCGGCCGTGGCCGCGCAGCGCGCACGCGGGCCGATGACGCCGGAACAGCATGACCGGATGGCCAAGCTCTCGAGCAACGAGAACAACTTCGGCGTGCCGGACTCGGTGATGAAGGCCATGAACGCGGCCTGGAAGTACGCCGGCCGCTACGGCTACCCCGATGGCAACATCGTCCAGGCCATCGCCGAGCACCACGGCGTGAAGCCCGAGAACGTGCTCCTGGGCGCCGGCTCCGGCGAGATCCTGGATGTCGTCGGCACGACGTTCCTGCGCACCGGCAAGAAGGTCATCGGCTGCGAGCCGTCCTTCGGTTCGGTCTACCAGCACGCGACGGCCATCGAGACCGACTCCGTCCTGGTCGGGCTGAAGGCCGACTACAGCCTCGACACGAGCCAGATGATCGAGACGGCCAATCGGCACGCCAGCGACATCGGGTTCTACTATCTCTGCAACCCCAACAACCCGACCGGCATTGTCGTGCCGCAGAAGGAAGTGCACGAGATCGTCGAGCGCCTGCCGAAGGGCATGCCCATCCTCATCGACGAGGCGTACCACCACTTCGTGGCCGATCCGGCCTACGCCTCCTCCGTGAACTACGTGCTCGAAGGCCGGCCGGTGATCGTCGCCCGCACCTTCTCGAAGATCGCGGGCCTGGCTGCCATGCGCCTCGGCTACGCCATCGCGCCGGCGCCCATCATCCGGCAGATGCGGCCGTGGGCGATGAACAGCATCAACGTGCTGGTGAAGCACGGCGGCGTCGCCTCGCTCAAGGACACGCAGTCCCAGGCCGAGGTCAAGCAGAAGATCACGGCCCTGCGCACCAAGACGAGCGAGGCGCTCCGCGCCTACGGCTACGACGTGATCCCCTCGGAGACCAACTTCTTCATGGTGCACCTGGGCCGCGACGTGCAGCCCGTGATCGACGCCTTCCGCGAGAAGGAGGTCCTGGTGGGCCGGCCCTTCCCGCCGATGACCAAGCACCTGCGCGTCTCGGTCGGCACGCCCGAGGAGATGGACCGCTTCATGACGGCGTTCAAGGAGATCTTCCCGGCCAAGACGCAGTCGAGCGTGGCCGGCCAGTAGGCTGGTTCGCACCGTATCCGGATCAGGCCGGGCGCCCCGCGGGCGTCCGGCCTTTTCCTTTTGCCGCCGTCCGCCGGACGATATGGCATAGTGGAATGGTGAGCCGTTTCGTCAGACAGGCGGCGGCCACCGCCCTGGTGGCCGCGCTCGCCGCGTGCGCGCCGAGCCAGTCGCCGGAGGAGGCCTACACCGCCCGCGTCACGCAGGCCCGCGTGGAGAAGGACGAGGCGTTCCGATCCTCCACCGAGTCACCGATTCCACCAGACCGGAAGAACGCGCTGCTGCCGCTGGCCTACTATCCGGTGGACGAGGACTACGCGGTGCCGGCCGAGCTGGAGCTCTCGCCGGATCGCTCGCGCCTCCAGATTCCGACCTCCACCGGGAAGCTCCGGGACTACGAGCGCATCGGGACCCTGCGCTTCAGCCTCGCGGGTACGCCGACGCAGCTCACGGCCTTCAGCGAGGTGGGGCAGCCCGTCTCGCGCCTGTTCGTGCCCTTCGCCGACGAGACCAGCGGCGCGGAAACCTACGCCGCCGGCCGCTATCTCGAGCTCGACCCGACGGCCACGGGTATCTACGTCATCGACTTCAACGACGCGTATCACCCGTTCTGCTACTACAACAGCGAGATGCGACTGCCCGTATCCTCCGGCCGAGAACCGCCTGAGCGTCCCCATCCGCGCAGGCGAGCGCCTCCCGGAGGCGCCGCGGGCGGCACGCTGACGCGCGCGAGGCCGGCCAGGCGCATGCGTGCGGGCGCCCGACTCCCGACATGACCCTATGACCCTGCAGGCGATCATCTTCGACTTCGACGGCGTCATCGCCGACAGCGAGCGGCTCCATCTCAAGGCGTACCAGGACGTGCTCGCGCCGGAGGGCATCACCCTGTCCGAGCGCGACTACTACGAACGGTACTGGGCTACGACGACGTCGGGGTGTTTCGCCAGCTGGGGAAGGACACCGGGGTGTCGATGGACGGCGCGCGGGTGGCGGAGCTCATCGAGCGCAAGGGCGTCCGCTACGACGAGCTGTCGGCGGCCGGCGAGATGCTGTATCCCGGTGCCGCGGCGTTCATTCGATCCGCCGTGGAGGCGGGCGTGCCGGTGGCGATCGCCTCCGGCGCGCTGACCCACGAGATCGAGGAGATCCTGGAGCGGGCCGGCCTGCGCGCGCTCTTTCCCGTGATCGTCGGGGCCGACCAGACCGAGCGCAGCAAGCCGGACCCCGAGCCCTATGTCGAGGCGTTCCGGCGGCTGGCGCGTCACACCGGTCTGCCGCTCGAACCGAAGCGGTCGGTCGCCATCGAGGACTCCAGGTGGGGTCTCGTCTCGGCGCGCGGCGCCGCGCTGCGGCTCGTCGCCGTCACCAACACGTACACCGCCGCCGAGCTCCGCGACGACGCCGAGCTGGTGTGCGGAGGGCTGGCCGATCTCACGGTCGACCAGCTGGATCGACTCGTCGCACACGACTGACGATGGAGCATCGCCGAACGCTGGCCGAGCAGATCGTGGACGCGGCGGACCGCCCCGGGCCCGACCTGGCGGCGCCCGCCTTCCTGATCGCGCGGCTCGAGTACCCGCGGCTGGATCCCGAGCCGTACCTGGACCGCATCGACGACATGGGCGTCGCCGCCTCGCACCGCATCGCCCGCAACGCCGGGCTCGACGCACCGCTGCCCGCGCGCGTGGACGCGCTCAACAAGTACCTGTTCGACGAACTGGGGTTCTTCGGCAACCGCGACCAGTACGACGACCCGCGCAACAGCTGCCTCAACGAGGTGCTCGACCGGCGCACCGGTATTCCCATCACGATGGCGCTGATCTATATCGAGGTGGCCAGGCGGGCGGGCGTCCGCACCGAGGGCATCAACTTCCCCGGCCACTTCCTCGTCCGCGCCCTGCAGGACCTCCACACCGACGATCCGGACGACGGCCTCATCATCGATCCCTTCCACGCGGGCGCCATTCTGGGTGAAGCGGAGTGCCGTGCCCTGCTCCATCGGCACGTCGGCGAGGAAGCGGCGTGGGCCCCCTCGGTGCTCGCGCGGGCGACGCGCCGGCACGTCCTCGTGCGCATGCTGCTCAACATGAAGCGGCTGTACGTGCGGATGCGCTCGTTCCCACAGGCCCGGCACGTCACCGACATCCTGCTGGCGCTCCAGCCCTCCTCGCTCGCCGAACTGCGCGACCGCGGGCTGCTGGCGTATCACATGAACGACATCTTCCACGCCCTGAAGGACCTGGAGGAGTACCTCAAGATGGCGCGCCTGACCGAGCAGGACGAGGACGAGCGCAAGGAGACCGAGCAGGTCTGGGAGCACGTCAAGACGCTGCGGCGGCGCGCGGCGCAGATGAATTAGGGGCTTGGGGGGGGCGGGGGGGCTTGGGGATTGATTGGGGAATTGGAGGATTGGGGAATCGGGGGCCGGGGCTGAGGGCGTAGCCGGACCCTAGCGGGCCGGTGGGCCGAGCGCCGCGGTGTGGGTGGCGGCGGCCATTGTGGTCACCGATGCGGCGACGCCGGCGCGGCCTTCCGACAGCGCCACGAGCCACGTGCCAACCAGCAGCAGGATCAGGGCCTTGCGCATTGCGAGCGGTCCTCCTGCGTACTGGTGACGCAGGAGGCCGGCTCGTTTCACGGTGGGTCGGGCACCGCCGCAGGCGTCAGCGCAGGGACCCGATCTCCTGGTACAGGCGGGCGGACGAGACGATGCCGCCGTGGAAGTTGCCGAGGTCCAGCTTCTCGTCGGGCGCGTGGGCGTTCTCGTCGGGGAGCCCCACGCCGAAGAGAACGCACGGCAGCCCCAGCTCCTCCTGGAAGGTGGAGACGACCGGGATGGAGCCGCCCTCGCGGTTGAAGACCGGCCGCTTGCCGAAGCCGGCCTCGATGGCGCGCCCGGCTGCCTGGACGTACGGGTTGTCGAACGAGGTCATCCACGGCTTGCCGCCGTGCATGCGGGTCACGGTCAGCTCCACGCTCTTCGGGGCAGTCTTCCGTACCCAGGCGTCGAAGAGCTCCGCGATCTTCTGCGGGTCCTGGTTGGGGACGAGGCGCATGCTCACCTTGGCCATGGCCGTGGCCGGCAGCACGGTCTTGGCGCCCTCGCCGGTGAAGCCCGACAGCAGGCCGTTCACCTCGAAGGTCGGCCGGCCCCAGACACGTTCGAGCGTGGTGTAGCCCGTCTCGCCGAAGAGCTTCGGCGCCCCGAGTTCCTGCCGGTACTTCTTCTCGTTGAACGGCAGCTTGGCGAACTCGTCGCGCTCCTCCTGCCGGAGCTCGACGACATCGTCGTAGAAGCCCGGAATCCTGATGCGCCCGCTCTTGTCCTTGGCCTGCGCCAGTACCTGCGCGAGCACCATCGCGGGATTGGCCAGGGCGCCGCCGAAGGAGCCGGAGTGGAGATCGGACTTCGAGCCGCGCAGGTCGATCTGGAAGTAGGCGAGCCCGCGGAGCCCGTAGCAGATGGACGGGATGCCGCGATCGAACATCGGCGAGTCGCTGATGACGACCACGTCGGCCTTCAGCAGATCCTTGTGCGCGCGGACGAAGTCGTCGAGATGGGCGCTGCCCACCTCTTCCTCGCCTTCGATGAGGACCTTGATGTTCACCGGCAGGCGGCCGTTCTGCTTCATGTGCGCTTCGATGGCCTTGAAGTGCATGAAGACCTGGCCCTTGTCGTCGGCGGCGCCGCGCGCGTAGATCTCGCCGTCCCGGATCGTCGCCTCGAAGGGCGGTGACGTCCACAGGTTGACGGGATCCACGGGCTGCACGTCGTAGTGGCCGTAGAAGAGGATCGTGGGCGCGCCCTCGGCGCCCAGCCACTCGCCGTAGACGAGGGGGTGGCCGGGCGTGTCCTCGAGGCGGACGTTCTGCAGGCCGATGCGGCCCATTTCCGCGGCCGTCCACTCGGCGCAGGCGCGCACGTCGGCCGCATGCTGGGGCAGGGCACTGACGCTGGGGATGGCGAGGTAGCGCTTCAGCTCGTCCACGTAGCGGTCGCGGTGGACGTGGATGAAATCGATGACGTTGTCCATGGGGTCAAGTGTACGTCGGGAGACGGGAACCGGGAGTCGGGATCCGGCCTGAACGGCCGCGCTCAGTTCACCAGCCGCCAGCCCTCCGGGCTACGGCGCGCCAGGCCATCCTGCTCCAGCTTGAGGAGGTGCGCCAGCACGCTCTCGCGGGCCAGCGGGCCGAGGGCGGGCGTGAGTCCGGTGTAGATGCGGTCGGCGATGGCGTCCACCGTGTCGACGCCCGCTTCGAGCGCGCCGAGCACCTGCACCTCGCGATGATGGCGGTGCGCGAGGTAGTGCGCGATGAGGGCCAGCGGATCCTCGATCGCGGGGCCGTGCGCCGGCAGCACCCGCAGCGGCTCCAGCCCCTGCACGCGCCGCAGCGAGCGCAGGTAGGCGGCCAGGTCGCCGCCGCTCGAGGCCGGAATGGCGACAGTGTTACCGAGCTGCAGCAGATCCCCGCCGAAGACGGTCCTCGACGGCGCATGCCACAGGACGATGTGATCGGGCGCGTGGCCGGGCGTGTGGACGACGGCCAGGTCCCCGTCAGGGGTGGCGATGGTGTCGCCGTCGGCGAGCGCCGCCCACCGCACGACGCCGGACACGGCGTTCGTGGACGGATACTTGCTGAACCCGATCGCGGGCCAGCGGGCGGCCAGTGCCGGCGCCCCCGAGATGTGGTCGGGGTGTGCGTGCGTGACGATCACGCGCGCGGGCCCCGCCGGCGTCGCCTCCGCCACAGCGTCGACGTGCGCGGCCTCACCCACGCCGGCGTCGATGAGCAGCGGCTCCGGGCCCGGCAGCAGGTAGGTCCAGTTGCCCTCGCCGGTGAACGGACCCGGATTGCGCGCGTGAATCGGGATGACGGTCATCGGTTGCGGCCAGTGAACCGGAACATCACGACGCCTCGACCGCGGGCCCGGAGCGCAGGGACGCCACCGCCACGGCCACCGCCAGCAGCATGATGGCCGACGCGCTCACGTACGGGGACGTCGGGCCGAGGGCGTCGAACATGTACCCGCCCCACGCCGGCCCGACAACGCGTCCCAGGCTGGCGAGCGAGGAGGCCAGCCCCAGCATGCCGCCCTGGTCGTCGGCGTGCGTCAGGCGCGACACCATCGACGACAGCGCCGGCCCGTTGAACCCCATGCCCACGGCCAGCACGCCGGTGGCCGCCAGCAGCGCCGGGAGCGTCCACGCGAATGGCACCAGCCCCAACCCGAGCGCGATGATGGCGATGGCAATCGGAATGAGGCGGCCCTCGCCCACGCGCTTGACCGCGCGGCCGACCAGCACGCCCTGCACCAGGGCCAGCACGCACCCGATGAAGGCGAACACGTAGCCGATGGTGGACACGGTGAAGCCGAAGCGCCGCTCCGTGAAGAGCGCGAACGTGGCCTCGAAGCCGGAGAACGCGGCCGTCACGATGAAGTAGAGGGCCATCAGCAGGATCAGCCGCCGATCGGCGAACGCACGCCACAGCGCTTCCATCCGTCCGATGGCGGGACGCCGGTCGGCGCCGGTCCGCGACTCGGGCAGCAGCACAGCGGCGGCCAGCAGGTTGACGCCGCAGAGCGCGGAGGCCACCCACATCGGCGCCGACGGGCCGAGATGGCGAGGATGCCGCCGATGGCGAGGCCGAAGATGAAGCCCAGGCCGAAGGCCGCGCCGACCAGTCCCATCCCGCGCCCGGTTCTCGGGCGTCGTCACGTCGGCGATGTAGGCACAGGCCGTCGCGATGTTGGCGCCGGCGATGCCCCCGAGGATGCGGGCGGCGAAGACCAGCGACAGCGACCCAGCCACGGCCAGCACCAGGTAGGAGGCGCAGGACCCGGCCAGCCCCAGCAGGATGATGGGCCGCCGCCCGATGCGATCCGAGCCGGCCCGGAGCAGGAGAACACGAACTGCATCAGCGAGTAGCTCGTGCCGAGCAGGCCCACGGTGAAGGCGTTGGCGCCGAACGACTCGGCATAGAAGGGCAACAGCGGGATGATGATCCCGAAGCCCAGCAGGTCGATGAAGACGGTAGCGAAGATGACGGCGAGGGGCGACACGGAGGCGATCCGGGTGTGGCCTGCGGTCGGGGGACGGGCGGCTCAGGCGATCACACGATCTTAGCTGACCCGCAGGCCCTCTGGCGGCCAATCCTGTGTGCGCGCGCCGGGCGGCGCAGCCGCGTGCAGCTTCGTGTGCAACCGCGGCGGCGCACGGCTACGCGGACCTGACGTGCAGGTACAGGGACAGCGCCGTGTAGTACGCGACGAACACCAGCGACAGCAGGGTCCACGGCCCGTCGGTGGCCGGCAGCCGCCACACCACCACGACCACCAGCACCGCCCACAGCGCCCCCAGGATCAGCGTCGGCACGCGCAGTGTCTCGGTCCGCGAGGGATACACATAGCGGATGGGCACGAACACGAGCACGGCCAGCCCCACGAGGACGACGGCGTTCATCGTCGCCGACGAGCGCATGAGGTAGACGGCGACGATGTTCCAGTAGGACGGGAATCCGGTGAAGAAGTAGTCGGTGGTCGCGACCTTGGCGTCCGTCTGCCCGAACCCGTGCGCGCTGGCCAACAGGACGAGCGCGCCCACGCCGAGCCCCCAGCCCGGCGGCAGCAGCTCGGCCCGCAGCAACAGCAGCACGGGCACGAACACGTACGTCGGGTAGTCCACGATGTCGTCGAGCCGCGCGCCGTCATAGCCGGGCAGCCGCTCGTGACCCGCAGCGCACGCGCAGGCCAGCCGTCGGTGGTATCGATGAACGTGGCCGCCACGAGACACAGGAATGCCTGCCGATACTCCCCGTCGAACACCGCGAGCGTGGCCAGCAGGGCCAGCACCGCCCCAAGCGCGGTGTAATTGGGCGAGCCAGGAAAGCATGGGAAGGGATGCGGAATCTGGAGATCTGGAGATGTGGTGAGCTTGTGATCGATTGGGGAATCTCGAGATCTGGGATCTGGATCTGGGGATCGAGGTCTGGAATCTATCTGGTCATCTACCGTCCTGATGGCCTTTCCTGCCTGGTCATCTGCGCGTCATCTGCGGCCGCCGCTGCCGTCCATCTGCGTCATCTGCGTCATCTGCGTCATCTGCGGCCAGTCGTATCCATCCATCTGCGGCCCATCTGCGGCCCGTCTGCGGCGCGGGATCACAATCTGCGTTGCGCGGTCGGGAAGTCCGCCAGACGGGCACGCCGCAGAAATGGGTGCCCTCGGTGCACCGGGGGGACGCGATGCCGTTTGCGGAGCACGCGGGGCAGGCCGAGGAACCGTCGAGTTGCGGGTGCACGGCCTGCACCTGCGCGACCTCGTCCATCGACGCCAGGTAGATTTCCTCCTGGGCGTTGAAGCAGATCCGCAGCGTCACTTGTGCTGCAGTGCGATGAAGGATCGATTCGACCAGCCGGAGCGCCTTGGCGTTGGGCAGGACGTAGGGCGTGCTCGAGGGGCACGCCGAGCGCGAGCAGGCGGTTCTTCGCGGTCCAGGCGTCGGCAATGGCCCGGTCGAAGACCGCCGCGCCTGCGTTCTCGCGGATCGAGCGCAGCGTCTGCGTCCGGCTCCGAGGTGTCGGCAAACGTCATCATCGGCCGCGAGGCCGGGACCATCCAGTGGCGCTGGTCACGGGAGTCGGCGGTGTGGCTCCAGCCGCTTCTCGAAGACGTAGGCCGGGTGGTTGAGCGTGCGCATCAACGGCGAGTGATGCGACACGTTCAGCATGTCGATGCGGTACAGGTTGCGAGGCGGGGTTCATCCGCGCCCGGTCGATGGCCTCGGCGTCGCCCATCTCCCGGCCGTGGTCAGGCCGAAGGGTGGCGCGCACGGCGTCGGCCACCACCCGCTCGGCGCCCGCCGACCAGTCCCGCAGGCGCGAGACCCGCGTGCCGAGGCGCCGATCGAACTCGCGGACGAGCCGTCAGCCCGACGCCTTCCAGACGCGGAATGCCGGATTCGAACGGAGTCGCCGGCCTCGAGTGAGGACGGCCCGATCTTCTCGAAGAACACGCCGGGTCGACCTCCTTCACAAGATCGACCATCGCCCCGATCACCATCTGCGCCTCGTAGGGCGTGTCGCCGGCGTGCATCATCCGGTGCAGCCGGTGCAGCGAGCCCGGAGACCGTGTGCACCATCGACGTGAATACAATCGGGATGGCGTAGCGGGCCGTCTCCGATCGCCTTCTTCTCGGCCTCCCGCTCCACGGCCTTGAGCCGGGCGGCGGAGAGTTGGTCGGCCGCACGTAGCGCAGCTCCTTCAGGATCGCCCAGGCATCGTCTTTCAGGAGCGCGGAGAGCTCGGCGTACGCGTCCCACGCCCGGAGCACCGCCTGCTCGTAGACCTCGTGCGCCTCGCCGGACAGGGGCGGCACGAAGGCGCGCGGTTCGTTGAGCTTGACGTAGCGCTGGCTGGACTGCTCCGAGTTGTAGAACGCCTGAGTAGGCGTGCAGGACGCTCCACCTGAACTGGCGCGACACGTTCTCGAGACCGAACTCGAAGTGGGCGTGCTGGAAGACGGTGTGGTGGCCGCCTTCGAAGGTGAGGGGGCCGATCGAATCCCGCTGCTTGTCGGTGACCTCGTCCCGCGCGATCACCCGCGGCGAGTAGCACGTGCGCGCCGCGGCGATGGCGCCGTCGTACGGGGCCTGCGGCGTGGAGCGCAGCGTGACGCGGGGTGGGGCGGTCGAAAGCGCGACGAGCAGAGCATCCGTGTGCAGTATAAAGTTTCCGCGACCGGGCTTCGACAAAGACATAGACAGCCAACGGTCCTTCTCCCCCGGATGCCCTCACCCTCCCCCGTCCGTCAGATCGAAGCCCTGTCGCTGCTGGGCCGCTATCTCTGGCAGGATCCGCCGCTTGCCGACATCCTCGAAGAAGCGGCCCGGCTGGCCGCCATTGCCGCCGGCGCCGATGCCGCGGTCGTTCTGGAACGCCTGCCCGGCCGCGACAACCTCCTGGTCCGGGCGTCATACGGCTGGACGACGCCGCCGTCCTCCGGCGCATTCGCCGGGCAGCCGTCCGCCGCCACGCGGGCGATCGACTCCCCGGCCGGCCGCATCGTGATCCGGGACCTCGCCGAGGACCAGGGGAGACCCCATCGCGCAGCACGACGGATTCACCGCCGCCTGCGCCGCAACCGTCGGCCCGACGCACCATCCCTTTGGCGCGCTCGTGGTCTACGGCCGGGCCGCCGGGACCTTCGACGAGGCCTGCGCGGCCTGCGTGGAGGGGCTGTCGTCCATGCTGGGCCTGGCCATCCGGCGCGAACGGCGCACGCAGGAACTGGACCGCGAACGCGACGAGCTGTTCCGCCTCGCCTCGCTGGTCGAGGGGTCCGAGGACGCCATCGTCAGCGCCACCCTCGACGGCACGATCCTGTCGTGGAATCCGGGTGCCGGAGCGCCTGTGGATGGCTACGAGGCCAGCGCGAGATCATCGGCCAGGACGTCTCGGTGCTCGTGCCCGACGAACACCAGGCGGACCGCCACCACCTGCTCGCCCGGGTCCGCGAGGGAGAGCGCATCTGGCCTTCGACGCCGACCACCGCCACAAGGACGGCTCGCTGGTCACGGTGTCGCTGAGCCTCTCCCTGCGTGCGCGACCGGCACGGCCAGATCGTGGCGTTTGCCGGCATCGCCCACGACGTCACCGAAACGCGGCGGTTCGAGTCGGAGCTGCGGCAGCTGGCCAAGACCGAGGCGGTGGGCCGGCTTGCCGGCGGCCTCGCCCACGACTTCAACAACATGCTGACCGTGATCGACGGCTACAGCGAGCTGCTGTTGATGAAGCTGCCGTCGGACAGCCCGGACCGTCCGCTCATCACCGAGATTCACCGGGCGGGCGAGCGCGCCGCCGAGCTGGCCATGCAGTTGATGGTCTTCAGCCGCAAGTCCATGGTCGAGCCGCAGGTGCTGGACCTGAGCGAGGTCGTCGGCGCGGACATCGAAATGCTCACGCGCGTCATCGGCGACGACGTGACCATCGAGACGCAGCTGGCGCCCGGGCTCGGCAACGTGATGGCCGATCGCCCGCAGCTGGAACAGGTGCTGGTGAACCTCGTCCTGAACGCCCGGGACGCGATGCCGGACGGCGGCCGGATCACGATCGGCACCACGGCGGTCACGGTGGACGCGTCGCACGCCGCCGGACCGCAGGGACTGGCGCCCGGCGAGTACGTCGTGCTGTCGGTGGCCGACACCGGCCACGGCATGGACAAGGCGACGCTCGCCCGCATCTTCGAACCGTTCTTCACCACCAAGGGCAGCGGACGCGGCACCGGTCTCGGCCTCGCCATGCTGCAGACCTTCGTGATGCAGAGCGGCGGGCACGTGGACGTCGCGTCCGAGCCCGGGCAGGGGTCCACCTTCCGGGTGTTCCTGCCCACCGTGGCCCTGCCCGTGGCCGCGCCGCAAGGCCAGCCGCCGGGCGATGCCATCCCTGGCACCGAGTCCATCCTCGTCGTGGAGGACGACGACGCGGTGCGCATCTACACGGAGGCGGTGCTGAAGGCCGCCGGCTACGACGTCGTCACGGCCGCCAACGGCGCCGATGCGCTCGCCGTGGCGCGGACGTGCGAACCGCCCGCTCGACCTCCTCATCTCCGACGTCGTCATGCCCGGCATTGGTGGCAGCGTGCCGGCCGAGCAGTTCCGCGGCCTGCAGCCGAGGCGAAGGTGCTCTTCACCTCCGGCTACACGCCGCCCGAAGCCGTGAGCCGGCGTGGGCTGACCATTCCGCCGTCCCAGTTCCTGCAGAAGCCGCACTGCCGGCGGCGCCTTGCGGGAAGATCCGGACGTTGATCGAGGCCGCAGACGGGCCACAGATAGGGGCGCAGATGGGCCACAGATAGGGGCGCAGATGGGCCGCAGATAGGGGCGCAGATGGGGTCGCAGATGCATCGCAGATGGGCCGCAGATGCGCAGACAGGACTGCGGCGGCGGCGTCAGCCCGTAGTTCTGATGGCTTCGCGCGTGCTGGAGGAACGCCAGGCCGTCCCACGGGATGGCGGAGGGTGCGAACCAGCGGGCCTCGAGGCCCTCGTCGTCCACCTCCAGTTCACCGCCCGTCGGTGTCGCCGCGTACACGATGATGATCGGCGTGCGGCTGGCGCAGACGAGTAGATGCCGATCAGCCGGTCGATGCGGACGTCCAGGCCCTCGCTTCCTCGCGCGCCTCGCGGATGGCGGCCAGCGTGACCTCCTCGCCCCGGTCGACGTAGCCTCCCGGGAACACCCACTTGCCGTACCCCGGCTCGATGGCCCGGCGCACCAGCACGATGCGGCCGTCGGGCCCGGCGATGATCGTCCCGACCGCCACCTTCGGGTCGAGGTAGAAGACGAAGCTGCAGGTCCTGCTCGTGCAGACGAGTTGACGGTCGCCTCATCCGCAGCACGCGCGGCTCGAGCGGGGCGCCGCAGACGGGACAGAAGCGGAATGGGGCGTTCGACATGGCGCGGTGGGACGCCCGGGCTGGGCGAGGCCCCAGTATAGAATTCCCTCATGTCGATTCTGAAGGTGGCCCGCATGGGTCATCCGGTGCTGCGGCAGCGGGCGCGCGTCGTGGACAAGCACGAGATCCGGACGCCCGAGTTCCAGAAGCTCATCGACGACATGATCGAGACCATGGAGGAGTATTCGGGCATCGGCCTGGCGGCGCCACAGGTGCACGAGACGCTGCGGCTCTTCGTGGCGGTCCTCGACCCCGAAGGCCGTGGCGAGGGCGACCCGACCGCCATCATCAATCCCGAGATCACCCCGCTCGCCGGCGACCTGGTGGAGGGCTGGGAAGGCTGCCTCAGCATTCCCGAGATTCGCGGCCGCGTGCCGCGGTCGCCCCACATCCGCGTGAGCGCCCTCAGTCGCGAGGGCAAACGCATCGAGATCGAAGCGCGCGACTTCCCCGCCCGCGTGATCCAGCACGAGACCGACCACCTGGACGGCATCCTGTTCTTCGATCGGATGCGGGCCTTCGACTCGCTCACCTACCTGGAGGAATACTCCCGCTACCACGCCCGGCGCGGGGAGGACGACGACGAGTCGGACTAGGAGCCGGTCGCTCGCCGCCCCCTGCAGATGGCGCGGCCCGAGTCAAAGGTCCCCACTCCAGAGAACTCGCCACCCCCGCGGAATCCGCTGGCGCTCCAGCTTTGGTGCCTTCTGCCTTCAAGGCTCTCTGCCTTTTGCCTTTTGCCTTCTGACTTGACTTCTGACTTCGGACTTCGACTTCGACTTCAGAATTCCCCCCCCCCACACCCCTCCAACGCCGCCCAGCGTTCCCGGGCCGCACGGTAGCGATCGGCCAGGTGCTGGGCCGCGTGCGCACCCACGGGCTGTCGCATGATCAGCGGTGCGGCGGCGAGCACGCCAGGCGTTGGCGGTAGCGGCGGGGCACAGCCGGCACGATCGTGGGCCTCGGCGTCCCGCAGCCGCTGCAGGGCCACCGCATCGTCGGCGTGGCCCGTTGCGCGCAGGGGGAGGTCGCCGATGGGGTGGGCATCGCCGCCGACCAGTCGCCAGACGGCGGTTGGTAGTTGCGGTCCCACGACCCACGGACCGGGGCGCCGTGCGGACAGGGCCACGACGGCCGCACGAACGGCCGAGACCGACGCCCGGCCCGCAGACACGCGGCCGCTGCAACCGTCCTCGTCGAAGACGGCGCCCGTATCGACGTCGTACGCGCGAGTCGTCCCGCACGCCCCCGGCGCCACGGGCCCGGAGACGATGAGCCAACCCGTCACCGGGTCGGCCGCCGGCGGCTGCTGCGCGCCAGCGAGGCGGCAGGCGAACACGGCGAGGCCCAGCGTCAGCACGGCAACGCATGGTCCGCGCGCTCGACCGTCGTCACGTCGTGCCGCCGGGTGTGGCACGTGCCGGCCTACGCCCGCGACGCGATCGCCGCGTACGCCTCCCGCACGACCTCGGGCGAGTACAGCCGCTCGAGACGCCGCACGATGAAGTGGCCGCGCGCCATCTGCTGGAAGTGATCCATGAACAGGACGTTGACGGTGCCGCCAACGCGGCGCCCACGATCGGCACCTGCGCCGCGACCTTCTGACGACCGTGCCGCCGAACCGCGGCCACCTGCGCGACGAAGCGGACCAGGACGGGGGCGCCTTCCTCGACGAGGCCGCGCTGGGCGATATAGGCCGCCGCCTCGAAACGACCGCGAGCGCCGCGCGCACCACGAAGTACGAGGAGTCGCTCGCATCGTCGGCGCCGCTGCGTCCGCCGAGGGCGAACACCCGGAGGCACGCCATCTGCGACTCGGGCGTGGCCAGGTCCTCGCCCTCGCTCCGGGCGACGTCCGCGATCGACCGCAGCATGAGCGTCGTCGAGATCGGCAGCTCGACCGGGAGGCCGGCGAGCCCGGAGCATGCCGCACGCCGACGCCGGTGGCCGCCACCGCGAACTTCAGGCCGTCGCGGGAGCGGGACCGCGGCCGGCCATCGAGCGTGCCGAGCGCGACGCGCAGCGCGGTCTCGAGCGACTTACGCGTCGAGACGGCGACGGCCTCCGCCCAGCGTTCGGGCAGCATGTCCATGGCCTTCTCGATGGGCAGGCCGATGAGGCCTGTCAGCCGGGCGGCGAGGCCGGGGTGCTCCAGCAGGTCGTGCGCATACCGCGCCCGCGGTCCACCGCCGAGAGCAGGGTGACGGCGCCAATCGGCATCGCCGTGGACCTGGCCTGCCGGGAGCCGGGCGCCAGGAGCACGATCACCTTACCGACGGCCTGATTACAGCGGCGTCGGTGCGGGCGCTCAGCGCCTCACGGATCTCGGCGCGCGCCTCCCGGTCGGCGGCGCCGGCGCGCACCTTGATCGCCTGTGCGCCGACAGCGCCCGATCGATCTTCGGCCACCACGGCGTCGGTGAGTCCGCCGTGGCCGATGGTGACGACCGGTCGAGATCAGTGCGCGAGCCTGGAGACGCGGCGTTCCCGTGCCGTGAGCGTGGTGGTCATCTCCCGGAAATTTGGGCAGCGGGGAAATCGAGGCGGGACGTCCGTCCTCATCCGGTTGGCGGGATCAGGCGGACACATCGGCGCCCGGATGCCGTATGCTGCGCCAGACCAGCTCGACAGGGAGACCCCATGCCAGCAGAGCCTCACGTCCCCCGATGGCCTGCGCCGCGACGACGGCAGTCGGCGTCGCGGCCCTGGGTCGTGCTTGCCTGGACCGGCGTGGAGCGGCTGGCGCCTGTCGCAGGTCAGCGAGCCCTGGTGCACGCCGGCTGCGCCGAGGGGCATGGTCGATCTGCAGCTCGCGCCGGGCGATGCCACCGCCCGCCATCCTCGACGACTGGTCGTGCCGGGTCAGCACTCGGCAGCCGTGCCGCGACGTCACGCGCGGCTGGCGAGGCCTTGCGTGGGGACGAGCGTACGTGGCCACCTACGTCGCCGCCGGGCTCCTCGTCGTCGCGTGGGCCGCCCCTACGCCGGGGATCAGCGTGGAGCGCCAGCCGCCATCCTCGGCGCGCTCTGTATCCTCCGGCGGCGCCCTCGACGTGGTGGAGAACCGGCAGCTCGCGCGGGCCCTGTCCGCCGCACCGGGAGCGGAGCTGAAGACCGTCTTCGCGGTGGCACGCGTCGCGGCCATGAGCAAGTTCGCGGTGCTCCTCTTCGGGCTGGGCGGGGCGCTGGCCGCCGCCGGCGGAGGACTGCGGCTGCTGATCACCCGTCTCCGGCGCCTGGAGCCGGCGCGCAACGCCGCGGCAGCGCAACGAGTTCACGGCGCGCGTCGGCAGCTTCGAGCGCCTCATGCTGCGCGAGACGCGCGGCATCTTCAGTGAGTCGGTCAACCGGACGGCCGACACCCCGCGCTGCACCGTGAACCTCGCGGCAGACGGGGAGTACCGTGGACTTCCGCGAGGCCGACATCATCGGGCTCGCCCTGTCGGGCGGCGGCATCCGATCGGCCACCTTCAACCTCGGCCTGCTGCAGGGCCTGCACCGCCTGCACCTGCTGCGCCTGGTCGACTACGTGTCGACGGTCTCGGGCGGTGGCTACGTCGGGTCGTTCTGGTCGGCGTGGCTGGCCAGCCGGTTCCGGCGGATGCAGGCGGCGCCACCAGGCACCGCCCCCGACGCGGACGCCGCCCTCTTTCCGTCTCGGCGCAGCGCCGGCACCCGCGAGCCGCTCGGTGCCGAGACCGAGGAAGAGCGGCACGTCCGCGAGTTCAGCGGCTTCCTGGCCCCACGCTGGACTGTTCGAGGTGGAGACCTGGACGGCCATCGTCGCCGTCCTGGCCGGGCTGGTGCCGGCGCTGCTGATTGGCGTGTCCGTCATCGGCATCACGCTCCTGGGCTGGCTCGCCCTGACCTTCCCCCTCGCCTCCGGGTCGCCCGCGGCCGCCGCCGTGACCGTCGCCGTCGTCACGACGCTCGTCACGGTGCTCTTCGAGCGGATGTGGAAGAACCTGCTGCACCAGACGTCGAACCAGCCGTCGAAGGCGGTGGCGGCACGTCCCGGCGCGTCGGCTCCGCTGGCGAGCCTGGAACGCCCGGTTCCCTACTGGCTGTTCGGCGCGCTCTCCGTTCTGGCCGCCGGGTGGCTGCAGTACCGCCTTCCGGGGGTCTACGCGAGCTCACGGCCGGGTGAATGGCCGCTGTACGAGCGCGCGGTGTCGGGCGCATGGACGCAGGCGACCGCCGAGAGCGGCGTGCTGCGGTGGTGGAGTGTCACGGGCATCGACAACCCCATGCGCGCGTGGGTCTGAGCCCGGGCTGTTCGACTACGCACTGGCGTGGGTCGGGCTGGGGCTGGCGCTCCTGCTGCTCCGCGTCACGGCGGCGGTCTGGCCACTGGCGGTGGCGCCGGGAAACGCTCGCCGCCTTCGACCGCGCCACCATGCGTGCTCGGCACCGGCGTCGTGTGGGCCCTGCTGACCGTCCTCTGGCACACCGCGATCAACCTCGGCGGGTTCATCGGCGTGCTCGTGAGCGCCGCCGCATCGGGTGGACTCTTCGCCGCACTGCGCAACTGGATTGGCATCTCGCTCCGTCGTCCGGCGGAAGCGAGCTGGACCGACCGGCTGAAGCCGGCGCTGCCGTCGCTGCTCGCCTACCTCACCATTGCCCTGACGGCCGTCGGCATTGGCGGCGCACTCATCCGCTGGGCGCACACCGACTGGTTCGTCTGGTGGCAGACCGCCGCCGTCATGGTGGCCCTCCTCGTCCTCGCGCTCTTCATCAAGCCCGAGGAGTTCGGCCTGCACGCCTTCTATCGCGACCGCATCTCGCGTGCCTACGCGGGGGCGAGCAACCTGGAGGACGGGCAGGGAGCGGTGCACAACCGCGGCACCGAGCCCCGTGACGGCGACGAGGTCCGGCTCAGCACGCTCAGGCCGCGGCCCCTGCACCTGGTGTGCTGCGCCGCCAACGACCTGAGCGGCGACCAGGTGGAGACGCTCGGCCGCGGTGCGCGCAGTGCCGTCCTGTCACGCTACGGCTTCTCGATGGGCCGCTATGCGCGCGCCTGGTCGCTGCGCAGCCCCGCCAACCGGCTCGGCGCCGCCGTGACCGCGTCGGCCGCCGCCTTCAACTCCAACATGGGCCACATCTCGCGGCGCGTGGGCCCGGCCGTGTCCTTCCTGATGACGATGCTGAACCTGCGGCTGGGGCTGTGGGTACGGCATCCGACCGCCGACCGCTCGGGACCGCGCCGGTGGCCGGGCCTGCTGTACTACCGGGAGATGTTCGGGCTCACCTCCTCGTCGGGCTACATCGCCGAGCGGCCGCGAATGCTGCTGCGCGACGTGCACCTCTCCGACGGGGGGCACTTCGAGAACCTCGCGCTCTACGAGCTCGTGCGCCGGCATTGCCGCTACATCATCCTGTCGGACTGCGGCGCCGATCCGACCGTGGCGTTCGACGACCTGGGCAACGCGTTCCGTCGCATCCGCGAAGACTTCGGCGTGGACATCTCGCTCGACGTCTCGCCCCTGCGTCCTGGCACGGACGGCCAGTCGCGGCAGCACATCGCCGTGGGCACGATTCACTACTCGGAGACCGACCGAGGCGTGCTGCTCTACGTCAAGCCGTCGATGACGGGTGACGAACCGCCCGACGTGCTGCAGTACAAGACGCGCAACACCGCCTTCCCGCACGAGGCGACGACCGATCAGTTCTACGACGAGGCGCAGTGGGAGTCGTATCGCCGGCTGGGCCTCCACACGGCCGAAGCGGCCTTCGACTTCGTCGCGCACGAGGACGGCGACGGGCGCCAGAAGTCGGCCGACTGGGTATTCTCGGAGGCCGGCCGCCGGTGGGGCGCAACACCCGAGGGGCTCGGGGATCAGCGTAAACTCCGAGATGACCAAGCGGTTCGGCGCGCTCGAGGCCGAGCTGAAGCAGCGCCACGCCATGCGCCTGCTGACGGGGGTGTTCCCGGAGAATGGCCGAACCGTCGATTCGCGAGGCGTTCGGCGCGCCCCAGCCGGCCGGCGCGCCGCGCGAGACTTCGCCAGACGTCCAGGCCGACACCGACACGCGCATCGCCGAGGAGCTGGCCTTCCTGATGCGCGTGACGCAACTGATGGAGGACGCGTGGCTCGCGTGCGAGCTGGATCGCTGGTGGGCGCACCCGCTCAACCTCGGATGGATCAACCTGTTCGCCCGCTGGGCCACCAGCCCGGGCTTCCTCTTCTGGTGGCCGCTGCTGTCGCCGATGTACAGCCCGGGATTCCGGCGCTTCATCGCGGAGCGCTTCCCTCTGCGGAGCGAGGGCGATGCCCGGGAGATCGCGTCGGCGTTCACCAGCGAGGTGCACCGCCGCGAGCAGCCGCCCGACGACACCGGCCTCGCCACCCGGTGGTGGCGCGACCGTGCCGCGCAGCGGATGAACTGGAGCACGGAGCTGGATGCCGCCACGACGCGGATCTTCTACGAGAACATGCTCACGCTGTCCGACCGGCAGCGGCGCGCGCGCATCCAGGCCGGGCTGGCCATGGTGCTGGTGCGCAACGGTGACGCGGGGTGGTCGAGCGACGACTTCTTCGTGCCGCCCAGCCTGTGGGGCGCGGGCATCGGGTCGCGCTTCCTTTTCGATCTGCTCTGGAAACTGCCCGGCACGGTGCGGTTCTGCTTCGTCATCGTCAAGGTGCCGCCGCCGGGCCATCGCCACGAGCTCGCGCTGAACGACCGGCAGTCGTTCGTGGATCAGTACCGGCGGTACGGCTTCCGCGAGCGCCGGCCGACGCCAGGCGTACGGGATCCGGATGCGGACTTCTGCGCGCGGCTGGGCTACGCGCAGGCAGAGGGCGACGCCCTGCTGGTGCTCGACCTGCCGCAGTGGCGGCTCAGGAACGCGAAACCGGGCGGCGCGCAGCCATCCGGCGCGCCCGACGACGACAGCGCGGGGTCATAGGCGGCGTCGCCAGCGGCCGCGCGGGAGTGACCGTGGTACCGTAGCGCCGACCCGCGCACGCATGCCGAGCCCTCCCCCGACCGCCGAGGCCCCCGCGGGAGGCGTGCGCGTCGACGCGCTGCTCGGCGGCGTCATCGGGCTCGCCGCCTTCACGGCCTGCGTGGGGCTCCACACGCTCGCCGTGCGGCAGGTCGGGTGGATCGTCGCGGGCGGGATCGACCCGTCCATCCACCTTCTGGGGTGGCACCTTTTCAGGTCCGGTCCGTGGGCCATGCCACCCGGCACGACCGTGGACATGGGATACCCCATCGGCACGTCGGTCGCGCTCACGGATTCCATTCCGCTGGTCGCCGTGCCACTCAAGCTGCTCGACGGGATCCTCCCCACTCCGCTGCAGTACATCGGTCCGTGGCTGCTCGCCTGCTTCGTGCTGCAGGGCGTGTTCGGCGCGCTGCTCGCCGCCCGGGTCGTGCCAGGCCGCGCCGGGCGACTCCTCGGCGCGGCACTGTTCGTCCTGGCGCCGATCCTGTCGCACCGACTGGGGCAGGCGGCCCTGTCGGCGCACTGGTTGATCCTTGCCGCGCTCTGGCTCAACCGGCGGGATGCCGGCGCAGCGGCTGCGCGGCCCGCACTGGGCGCGTGGGCGGCGGTCACGGTGTGCGCGGCCGGCACGCACCCGTACCTGACGGCCATGGTGCTGGCCCTCGCGGGAGCCACGTTCGGCACTCATGCGCGAACGCTGATGTCGGGCGTGACGCGCGTCGCCGTGCCGTGCCTGATCCTCGCGGCGCTGGCGGGGATCACGTGGTGGGCGGCCGGCTACTTCATCGTGCCCGAATCGACGGCGCTCCAGGTGTCGGGCTTCGGCCGTCTCTCGATGAACCTGCTGTCGCCCTTCATCCCGCGCGAGGGCGCGCTCACCTTCGGGCACGTGCCGCTGACGACCGCCCACTACGACCAGCACGAGGGATTCAGCTATCTCGGTCTCGGTGTGGGATGCTCCTGGTCGTGGCCCTCGCCCGGCTGCGGCCGTCGAAGCCCTCCCGCGCCAACCTCTGGCTGCTGGCGGCGTGCGTCGGCCTGACGCTCTTCGCGCTCGGCCCGCAGGTGACGCTCGGCACGAGGACAATCGTCGAGTACGACCCGGCGTGGTGGGGACCGCTCGCCACGTTCCGCGCCAGCGGGCGCTTCTTCTGGCCCGTGTTCTACGTCGTGCTGCTGGCCAGCCTTGCGGGTGTGTTGCGCCGGGTGCCGCGGCCGGCGGCGACCGCCGTGCTGGCCGCGGCCGTGAGCCTGCAGGCAGCCGATCTCGCCGGCGTGTACCGCCTGCGACGGGAGGGCTTCCGATCCGGGTATGAGTCGCCGCTCACCGACCCTTTCTGGTCCGCGCTCCCGGCCGGCACCCGCCACCTGGTGATATGCCCGTCCAATATGTGCGTGCCATGCGACCGGGCCATGGACTACCGGCCGCTCGCGCTGGTGGCAGGTACGCGGGCATCACTCAACGGCGGCTACGCCGCCCGCTACGATGCCGCGGCGGTGCAGCGCTACTGCGCCGCACTCGATGACGACATGCGGCGCGGGCGCGTCGAGGCGGACACGGTGTACGTCGTGGCGCCGGAGGCGGCCGGGGTCGTGCTGGGGTGGGGGCCGGTGATGTCGTGCCGGACGATCGACGGCGTGGTGGTGTGCAGCAAGCCCGCCGCGTGAGGCGGCGGGCCTGCGGGCCTTGGTGCAGGGATCGCGATCAGTGGCTGGTGACGCCGTCCTTCAGGAAGGCGACCAGCGGGGGCAGCACCTTGTCGGGCGCTTCGAGGTGCGGTACGTGGCCGAGGCCGGAATCAGGTGCAGGTGGCCGTTGCCGTTCGGGACCGACTCGGCCAGGAATTTCATGCGGTCCTGGAAGTTCTTGGCCGGACCGAGCAGCATGTCCTCGGCCCCGCCGAAAGCGAGCGTCGGCACCTGGATGTGCGCCCAGTCGTACACGACCGGATCGAGATAGAGCCTCTGGCCGATCAGGGCCTGCACCATGGCGAGGCGCGGCCAGTCGGCGCTCAACGTCCACGAGTAGCGGATGCGCGTGTAGGTCTCGAACTGGTCGTTCCACGCCTTCGGGTTGTGGGCCACGTAGCGGCTGAGGCCGGCGCGGACGCTCTGGTAGTCGGTCTTGAGCGTGCGCTCGTAGGCTTCGTCGATGGGCTGCAGCGGCCGTTCGAAGCGTCCGTCGGTGAGCCCGATCGGGTTGTAGATGACGAGCCGTTCCACGGCCTTGGGGAACTGCGTCGTGAAGCGCGCGGCGAGCATGCCGCCCATCGAGTGGCCGATGACCATGACCTTCTCGATCTTGAGGTGCTCCAGGATGCGATACGTGTTCCGCGCCTGCGAGCTCAGGTTGTAGGGCGCGATGGGCTTGGACGACTTCCCGTACCCGATCTGGTCGGGCACGATCACGCGGAAGCCCTCCTTCGTCAGGCCGTCGATGACGGGACCGAAGTAGAACCCGCCGAAGTTGTTGCCGTGCAGCAGGAGCACGGTGTGGCCGTTGGCCGCGCCCTGCGCCTTGACGTCCATGTAGGAGATGCGGACGTCCTGTTCGTAGACGCTGATGTCGAGGTACTCACTCGGATAGGGATACGGGCACTCGTCGCACGTGATGCTGCCGGGCTTGACGTCGGTCGGCGTGGGTGCGGGCGGCAGGATGGGCCGCGCCTGTCCGAGGGCCGGAGCGGCGGTCCCCATCACCACCAGAGACAACGTGAGCGATCGCAGGAGTGTGAGCATGGGCTTCGGTCCGGACGCTGTCGTGGGTTCGTGAGCGGCCACAGGCATGCGGCCGGGTTGACTGTAGCACACCAACCGGACGCGACCGGCTCGACCGTTGCCCGGCTCCCGCCCTCGTGCCACGATGGTGCGCAGACCCCGGCACAGGGAGGCGAGCGTGACACGAACGACGACGCGTCTGGCGGCAGCGGCGATGGTGGTGGCGCTCGGCATCGCAGGCTGCGGGCCGGCATCGTCCGGTGACGCCCCGGCCACGGGCGCACCCGATGACGCCGGATGGACGGCGTTCACCACGCGCTTTCTCGACGGCTACTTCGCACTCGATCCCTCGTTCGCGGTGTACCAGGGCCGTCACGAGTACGACGGACGGCTCGCGGACTGGAGCGACGCCGGGCTCACCGCGCAGGTCGAGTACCTGACGCGCGCCATCGGCGACGCGCGCGCATTCGACGCCGCCGCGCTCTCCGACGCGCAGCGCTTCGAACGCGACTACCTGGTGCACGTGGCCGAAGGCCAGTTGTTCTGGCTGCAGGACGCCGACGCGCCCCACACCAACCTCACCTGGTATTTCGACAACGGCCTGGACCCCAACGTGTACATCGCGCGCCCGTACGCGGACGCGGCCACGCGGATGCGGGCGTTCACCGCTTACGCCCGTGCCATCCCGGCGGCGGCCGCCCAGATCAAGGCCGCGCTCAGGCTGCCACTCCCCCTGTCCCACGTGGACTACGGGATCGCCGGTTTCGAGGGCCTGGCCAGCTACTACACCCACGAGGCACGCGCCGCGTTCGAGGGCGTGACTGACGCCGCGCTCCGCGCCGAGTTCGACCGCGCGTCCCACGAGGCCGCGTCTGCCATGCAGGGCATGGCCGACTGGCTGCGCGCCGAACGCCCGCGCGCGACACAGGCCTTCGCGCTCGGCGCCGACCGCTTTGCCCGCATGCTGCAGGCGACCGAAGCCGTGGACGTCCCGATCGACGAGCTGGAACGCGTCGGGCGCGCCGACCTGGCTCGCAACCAGGCGGCGCTCGCCGAGGCCTGCGCCGCCTACGCCCCGGGCGCCACCCTGCAGGCCTGCATGGCGACGATGGCCGCGGCCAAGCCGGAAGGCGGACCCGTGGCCGAGGCCCGCCGGCAGCTCCCCGTGCTCCGCCAGTTCGTCGCCGACCACGACCTGGTCTCGATCCCGGGAACGGAGGAGGCGCAGGTGGAAGAAGCGCCGCCCTACAACCGGCAGAACACCGCGTACATCGACATCCCGGGCCCGTACGAGCGCGGACTGCCCTCGGTGTACTACATCGCGCCACCCGACCCGGCCTGGACCGCCGCCGAGCAGGCCGCCTACGTCCCCGGGGTGAAGGATCTCCTCTACACGTCGGTGCACGAGGTGTGGCCGGGCCACTTCCTCAACTTCCTGCACGCCAACCGTGCCAGGTCGATGTTCGGGCGGGTGTTCGTCGGCTACGCCTTCGCCGAGGGCTGGGCGCACTACGCCGAGGAGATGATGTGGGACGCCGGGCTCGACGCGGGGCAGCCCGAGTCGCACATCGGCCAACTGATGAACGCGCTGCTGCGCGACTGCCGATTCCTGTCGGCCATCGGCCTGCACGCGCGCGGCATGACGGACGCCGAGTCGAAGGCGTTGTTCCTGACGGAGTGCTACCAGGACGAGGGCAACGCGCGCCAGCAGTCGGCGCGCGGCACCTACGACCCCGCCTATCTCAACTACACCCTCGGCAAGCTGCTGATCCGCCGGCTGCGCGACGACTGGTCGGCCACGCGCGGCGGGCGTCAGGCGTGGAAGGCCTTCCACGACGCGTTCCTCTCCTACGGCGGCCCACCGATCCCGCTGGTCCGGGGCGCGATGATGGGGTCGGCGCCAGCCGCCGTGTTCTGACGCGCCGGCGGCACCGCGGCCGGCCAGGGTGGCCGGGGCGGGTGCTAGAATCGGCGGCGTGGCTACCATCGAGCAACTCCTCGGAGCGGACGCACGCGCGCTGCTCGACCATCGCTGTCAGACCATTCCCCGCGAGAGCCTGCACCTGCCGGGGCCCGATTTCGTCGATCGCCTCCACCGCGCGTCCGACCGGCCGATCCGGGTGCTGGCGAGCCTGCAGTCCCTCTTCGACCACGGCCGTCTCGGCGGGACGGGCTATGTCTCGATCCTGCCGGTGGACCAGGGCATCGAGCACTCGGCCGGTGCGTCCTTCGCGCCGAACCCCGCGTACTTCGATCCCGAGAACATCGTGAAGCTCGCCATCGAGGGCGGCTGCAACTGCGTGGCCTCGACGCTCGGCGTGCTCGGCATCGTGGCGCGCCGCTACGCGCATCGCATTCCCTTCATGCTCAAGGTCAACCACAACGAGTTCCTGTCCTATCCGAACTCGTACGACCAGATTCGCTTCGCCAGCGTCAAGCAGGCGTTCGACATGGGGGCGATGGGCATCGGCGCCACGATCTACTTCGGCTCCGAGGAATCGAAGCGGCAGATCCAGGAAGTGACCGAGATGTTCCAGCACGCCCACGAGCTGGGCATGTTCACCGTGCTCTGGTGCTACACGCGGAACGCGGCGTTCAAGACCGCGGACAAGGACTATCACCTGGCCGCCGACCTGACGGGCCAGGCCAACCACCTGGGTGTCACGATCCAGGCCGACATCATCAAGCAGAAGCTGCCCGAGAACAACGGCGGCTACACCGCGCTCAACTTCGGCAAGACGCACAAGAAGGTCTACTCGGAGCTCTCGAGCGACAACCCCATCGACCTCACGCGCTACCAGGTCGCCAACTGCTACATGGGACGCGCCGGGCTCATCAACTCCGGCGGCGCCTCGTCAGGTGAGAGCGATCTCACAGAAGCGGTGAAGACCTCGGTCATCAACAAGCGCGCTGGCGGGATGGGCCTCATCTCGGGCCGGAAGGCGTTCCAGCGGCCGATGGCCGAGGGTGTCGCGCTGCTCAACGCCATTCAGGACGTCTACCTGGACTCGTCGATCACCGTCGCGTGAGGCCGCGGGCGGCCTTCGTCGCCGGCATCGCGGCCGCGGTGATGGCGGCCGGGGCCGCGTCGATCGTCCGCCCCGGCTACTCTCCCGACGAGGAGTTCACGCTGTTCGCCGTGCGCGGGATCGCCGCGCACGGGCTTCCCTCCTGCCTTCCGGCCTGCTCTACGATCGCGGGCTCCTCTACTCGTACCTGTCCTGGCTCGCGTCGGCGGCCAGCGGCGTCGAACTGCCGGCGTTCCGCGCGCTCAGCGGCCGCGGCGGCAGCTACGCTCGCACTTGCCTATCGCCTGGTCTGCCGTCTAGCCTCGGCGCCAGCGGCGGTGGCGGCCGTCGCGCTGGCGGGCACGTCGGTGCCCTTCTGGGCCGTCGCGACGTCGGGACGCTTCTATGCGCCCTTCCTGCTGACGTGCGTGGCGCTCTGCACCGTGCTCGCGCTCGCCGTACGCCGGCCCGCGCCACACCTGACGGCACCGCGCACGCTGGCCGCCCTGGCGGCCCTGGGAGCGGCCAGCCGACTGACGCACGAGCTCGCGTTCACGCTGGTGGCGATGCCCGCGCTGGGCCTTGCCGTCACCTGGATGCAGCACCGCGACCGGTCGGCGCCACCACGTCCAGGCGTCGCGGCGTGGGCCGTCGCCGGCGCGGCACTCATGGCGGGGCTGGGTGCGGCGCAGGCACTGCTGATGCTCCTGCACTTCGTGCGGCCGGAATCGGGCGGCAGCACGATGATCCAGCGCTTCTTCCTATGGCAGGTGCTGAACCTCTTCGAGCGGCCGGCGGGCGCGCCGGTGGGTCTCACGCTCTCGGCGCTGGTCGTCGCGTGCCTGGTGGCCCCACAGCACGCGCGGCGAGCCGCCGGAATCGCCGCGGCCGTGATGGCGGCAGCCCTCGGGTGGGCGTGCCTGGCCGATCCGCCGCGCTCGTGGGCGGCGGCGCTCGCCGTGATCGACGGGAGCCTCCGCTATCCACTGGACATGTTCTGGTATGGCACACGCCCACCCGCTGCTGCCCTGGACGGCCCTGGGACTGGCCGGCGCGCGGCTTGCCGGGCTCGGGGGCGACTGGCCCCTGCGCGAGCGCGCCCCCACCGGCCTGGGCCGGCTGGGTGCTCTGGTTCGGTGTCATCGACTCCGGCATCACCACGAACTACCTGGTGCTGCCGACGGTCTGCCTCCTCGCCGCCATCGGCATCGACCTCGTGGCCATCGGCCGCAGGCGGCCGCCGTGTGGCCCGGGCCCGCGCCCACCTCACGCGCGCAGCGCTGGTAGGACTGGCGCTGGCCGTGGCTGCCGGCCCGTGGACCGGACCGGCAGGCGCACCCGGACAGCTCGCGCACGCGCGGCCGACGATCGATCCGCCCGGGCTCGCCGACGTGCGGCGTTCGCTGCGGCCGACCGATCGCATCGCCTGCACCGACGAGCTCGCCTGCCTGGAGCTGATCGGACGCGTGGACGCGTGGCTCGCGCTCGACGACTACGTCCGCGATCGGTTCGTCGTGGTGCGCAACGGCCGCCCGACCGGCGTGTATGCCGGCACGCCCGCGGTCTTCCGGCCCGCCGACCTCTTCGGTCCCGACGCGCAGGGGGCGCCACCGGCCAGGGTGCTCGTGGTGGACGTGTTCAAGGAGTACGCGGTCGGCTGGTCGACGCCCTGGCTCCCGCGCGCGGCGTCCGACGACGGACTCGAGCTGGAGACCCTGCTCGTCACTCCGCAGGTGCGGGTGGTGCAGCTGCGACGGCCCGCCGCTGCTTCGGCGCCGCATCCGGGGACGTGATGCGCTCGATGACCGACGCGCGAAGCCCCTGATCGACGAACGCGTCGAGGTCGAGGCCCGTTTCCGCCGCCTCGATCTCCTCCCGCCGGGCGCGGGTGATCGGATGGCGCGGCGTGAACAGCGTGCAGCAGTCCTCGTCTGGAAGGATTGAGATCGCGTACGTACCCAGCCGCTCGGCCTGCGCCGTGATCTCGTCCTTGTCCATCCCGATCAACGGCCGGAACACCGGCATCGTCACGGCGGCGCCGGTGACCGACATGTTCTCCAGCGTCTGTGACGCCACCTGGCCGACCACGTCGCCGGTGACCAGGCCCTGCGCGCCGACGCGCTCTGCCACGCGCGCCGCGATGCGCAGCATCAGCCGCCGGTACACGACCACGCGAAGCGCGCTCGGCACCGCCAGTGTGATCTGGCGCTGAATCTCGCCGAAGGGCACCAGCTGGAGGCGGACGTTCAGCTGGAAGCGGGCGAGGAGCGCGGCGAGCTGCCGCGCCTTGTCCTGCGACGCGCGCGAGAGGAACGGGTAGCTGTGGAAGTGCACCAGGGTGGCGGTGCAGCCGCGCCGCATCATGCGCCACGCGGCCACCGGCGAGTCGATGCCGCCGGACATCAGCGCGACCACGCGCCCGCCGGTGCCCATCGGCAATCCGCCGGCGCCTGGCTCCTTGCCGAAGTGGTAGTAGGCGGCCCCCGGTACGATCTCCACTCCGATCGTGAACGCGGGGCGGTGCAGGTCCACCGCCCAGCCTCGGGCCTCGGCCACGCGGGCGCCGATGCGGCGCTCGATCTCGGGCGAGGCCAGCGGAAACCGCTTGTCGGCACGACGTGCGCGCACGCGAAAGCTCACCGGCTGCCCGTCCGGCGCGTCGCGAAGGACGCCCTCGAGGATCCGATCCACGTCCGGCTCGGTGCGGGTCGCGAGCGAGAAGTTGGCGATGCCGAAGACGTGGCGCAGACGTGCGCGGATCTCGGGCAGCGGCGCCCCGGCGTTGAGGACCAGCTCGATGCGCCCCATCGGCACGCGCACCTCGCGCACCCCGAGCCCGGCCAGCGCCCGCCGGAGGTGGCGAATCAGGTGGCGCTGGAACCAGGGCCGGTTGCGGCCCTTGAGCGCGAGCTCCTGGTAGCGAATGAGAACGGAAACCAATCGGTCCTCACCATACACGACAGCCGGCGGACGCGCCTCGACACGTCGAGGCGGGCGTCACGTCCGGGCCGCGCATGCCTCCGCCGCCCACCTGCCCGCGACCACCGCGCTCTCGATCGTCGAGGGCAGGCGCGTGTCAACCCAGTCGCCCGCGAGGAACAGACCGGGGACGGCCGTGTGCGTCCCGGGGCGCGCGGGCTGTCCGGGCGCGAGCGAGAAGGTGGCCTGCCGTTCACGGATGGCGGACGCCGTGCGAAGCCGGGCGCGTGCCGCGCGCGGAACGGCCTCCTCGACCTCTCTCCGCCCGATCGCGATGAGCTCCGCGTTGGAGCGCCGGACCACATCGTCGGCCCCGCTCGACACGAGGGACAGGTGAGAGCCCGATCGGCCGAACACGCGCCCCTTGTCGAACACCCACTGGAAGACACGGCCCGGCAACCCGACCAGGAGATCGTCGAGCACGGGCCGGTCGTACCAGAGGTTGACGGTGACGATCGGCTCGGCTCCGGTGGCGCCTGCGGCCGACAGGAGCGGCTCGAGACCCGGCGGCGGCACGTGGAACAGGTCCGGAAGGGCCAGCCACGGGACCGCGGCAATCACCGTCGCGCAGTCCACGCGGGAACCGCGCACCTCGACACCGGCCACCCGTCCGTCCTCGACGACGACGCGTGCGGGCGCCTGGGTACGGACGGTGGATCCGCGTGCCTCGAGCCAGGCCCGTGCGGGTTCCGCGTAGAGCGCATCGAGCGGTACGGCCGGGATCACCAGGGAGGCACGCGCGGCGTCGGGACCGAACATGCGCGAGAGCACCTCGAGGAACGTGTCCACGGCGGCACGGTCGATGGGCTGGTTGAGGGCGGCCAGGGCGAGGGGCTCCCAGAAGAGCTCGACCAGGCGCGGGGCCTGGCCGTGATCGGCCAGCCACTGCCGGACGGTCACGCCCGTGTCCGCCGTGGGCGCGGCGCCCGCGCGCGCCCGAAGGGCGGTGCCGACACGAGCGACCGAGAGCCGCTCGGACCAGCTCAATGCGTCCCACGCCAGAACACCGCCCAGCAGGTGCAGCGGAGCCGGCAGGGGCGGCAGCTTCAGCGTTGACGGCCGCCGCTGCCGATCGATCATCGTCACGGCGAGGCCCGCCTGCCACAGCACGCGGTCCGCGGTGCCGATGCGGTCGAGCAAGGCGAGGGTGGCGTCGTAGCACCCCATCAGCACGTGCTGGCCGTTGTCGAGCGTTTCGCCGGTGACGGGATCGCGGACGGCCGACGCGCGGCCGCCGAGCCGGGGCCTGGCTTCGAGCACCAGCACGCGCGCCCCGGCCGCGGTGAGCGTCGTGGCGGCCGAGAGGCCGCTGAAGCCGCCGCCGATCACCACGGCGTCGTAGCCGCCGCCCGCCATGGCTAGGCCCGCGGGGCCGGACCGAGCCGCAGGCCCGCGAGGCCGATGCGGCTGCGCATCCAGATGGTGAGGGCGATGAGGGCACGCGCGGGCTTCGGCACCCGGACGCGGCGCGAGAAGACGTCGTATCCGCCGCGCTCGATGCGCTGCAGGATCTCGAAGTAGATGCCGCCCATGATCTCGGCCGCAACCAGCTTGCGCACGGACGACAGCGGCAGCGCCGCGGCGGCCCTGGCGTAGTGCTCGCGTGCCCGCGCGCACTCGAACGCCAGCAGGCGGCGCACCGGCTCGGTCACGCGTCCCGCCTGGAGATCCGCCTCGGTGCACCCGAAGCGGCGCAGGTCGTCCATCGGCAGGTACACGCGGCCGCGCTCGAGGTCGTCCTTGACGTCGCGGATGATGTTGGTGAGCTGCAGCGCCAGCCCGAGCTCCACCGCGTACTCGCGCGCCTCGGGCCCGCGGCAGCCGAAGATCTCGATGCACATCAGGCCGACGGCCGAGGCCACGCGCCGGCAGTACTCGAGCAGCTCCTCGCAGGTCTCGTAGCGCGTGCGCTCGAGGTCCATCTCGACGCCCTCGATCAGCGCGTCGAACGGTCCACGCGACAGCCCGAACTGCTGGACGACGCCGCGCAGGTGGCGCCCCTGATCCGTGAGGGCCCGCCACGCGCAAAGACGCGGTCCACCTCGTCGCGCCACTCACTCACCCGCTCGGCCGCGCGCGCCGCCACCGGCTCCTCGTCCACCGCGTCGTCAACCGCGCGGCAGAAGTCCCACACCGACACGACGGCGCGCCGCTCGGCTGCGGGCAGGACGAGGAACGAGTAGGAGAAGGAGGTATCGCGCGACACGGGGCGTCTCAGCGCGCCCGCCGCCAGGCGAGCGTCCTACACGCTATCACCATCGCGTCGGAGGCGCCGAGCGACGGACGCTCGCGAAACACGTCGAAATCGCCGCGTTCGAGACGGTCGAGCACACGCGATCCGCCCAGCCACGTGGCACGCAGCTGATAGCGGAGGCGCCCACCGACTCCGTCGCACACCGGCCGGCCCCGCGAGAAGAGGTCGCGCGTGTACGCGCCGCAGTCGGCCAGCGCCGCGCGCCAGGCGGGCGACCACGTGGCGGCATCGAGGTCGGCAGGGTCCGCGCCCCGCGCACGCCACACCTCCGCGGGGACGTACAGCCGCCCGCGGGACCAGTCGACGGCCAGGTCCTGCCAGAAGTTGGTGAGCTGCAGCGCCGTGCAGACGGCATCGGACGCGCGATCCAGTTCGGCGTCCGCGTAGCTGCTCAACCGGAGCATGATGCGGCCAATCGGGTTCGCGGACCGGCGGCAGTAGTCGAGCACGTCCACCCAGGTCTCGTAGCGGGTCACCGTCACGTCCTGCTCGAACGCGCTGAGGAGATCCGTGAAGAGCGGCATCGGCAGCTTGAAGCGCGTCATGGTGTCGAGGAGCGCCGGGAAGATCTGGTCCGGCGTCGGGTTCGCGCCGCCTGACGCGCTCGCCCCGGCCGCCCCGGCAGGGTCGAGCCACCCGTCGGGCCGCCGCCACCAGCCGGACCCCTGCCCCGCCACGCTCGCAATGAGCCGGCGCCGATACCCCTCGAGCCTCGCCAGCCGCTCACCCGGCTCCATGCCCGGCTCGTCGGCGATGTCATCAGCCGTCCGCGCAAAGGCGTACACCGCGGCGACCTGCGGCCGGACCGCTGGCGGCAGCAGCCACGACGCGACCGGGAAGTTCTCGTAGTGCCGGCGCGCCAGTGCATGGCAGGCCGCATAGGATTCGTCGAGCGTTACCGCCATCCCCTCACCAGCGACTCCGGAGTCATTCGAACGCGGCCGCGCCGCATCCTCGTGCCATCTGCGCCATCCGCGTCGTCTGCGGCCGCCGCATCATCTGCGCCATCTGCGCCATCTGCGGCTCCCGTAGACTCCGCGTCATCTGCGGCGTCCGTGGCATCCGCGTCATCTGCGTCATCTGCGGCTTCCGTGGCCTCCGCGCCATCTGCGGCCCGTGTGGCCTCGGCGGCCTCACCACTGCGTCTCGGCCAATCCCGCTCGATGGTTCGCCGCCCGGGCCATCATGAAGAGCAGGTCCGACACGCGGTTCAGGTACACGAGCACCGCCGGCTCGACGGCATCGGCGCCGAGGGCGAGGGTGGCCCGTTCGGCTCGACGGCACACCGCGCGCGCGACGTGCAGGCTGGCGGCCGGGAGGGTGCCGCCGGAGAGAATGAAGTGCGTGAGCGCCGGCAGCTCGTTGTCGAGGCGGTCGATCCACCCCTCGAGCCGCGACACCTCGCTGTCGTTCACCACCGCCTTCTCCACGCGCGCGGCGATGCGGTGCGACGGGTCGGCGAGCCGCGCGCCCACCGCGAACAGATCCCGCTGCATCGTCACGCACATGTCGGTGAGGTCCGGATCGAGCCCCGCGGCCCGCGCGGCGCCGATGCACGCCTGCAGCTCATCGACCTCCCCGTACGCCACGACCCGCGGGTCGGTCTTGCGGACCCGCGTCCCGTCGAACAGGCTGGTCTCGCCGGCGTCGCCCGTCTTCGTGTAGATCTTCACGTGAGAGAATTATACGGCGCGCCTCTGCACGAGCCGCCCAGCCACCGCGTGCCGACCGCCTCCCGTCCCCCGCGCCAGCCCGTCCCGCTCCCCGCCGAACGGCAGCGGTTCCGCCGCCACCTGCTCGCGTGGTACCGCCGCCACGGCCGCGACCTGCCGTGGCGCAACACCGCCGACCCGTACCACATCCTGGTGTCCGAGATCATGCTGCAGCAGACCCAGGTGGACCGCGTGCTGCCGAAGTACCACGAGTGGCTGGCGAAGTATCCGAGCTTCGAGGTCCTGGCCGGCGCACCGGTCCACGAGGTGCGGGAGACCTGGCGGCCGCTCGGCTACAACATCCGCCCCGATCGCCTGCAGTCGATCGCGCAACAAGCGGTCGCCGACCATGGGGGCCGCCTGCCGTCCGATGCGGCGACGCTGCTGGCCTTCAAGGGCATCGGCGCCTACACCGTGGGCGCGCTCAGGAGCTTCGCCTTCCGCGAGCGGGCGGCCATCCTCGACACCAACGTGGCGCGGGTGCTGTTCCGCGTCTTCATCGGCACCGGCGACCTCAAGAGCCACGCCATGAAGAAGCGGCTCTGGGCCATCTCGGAGGCGCTGGTACCCCACAAGCACGTCTTCGACTTCAACCAGGCGCTGATGGACTTCGGTGCCACGCAGTGTCCGGCCCGGAAGCCCCGCTGCCTGGTGTGCCCGATGAAGCGCTACTGCCGCTCCTACCCGTTGCAGGCCTGAGGGCCGCGCGCGCGCCGCTAGGCCCCGTGGTCTCGTCCCTCCTCCGTGAGCTGGCGGACGAGGTCGGCGTCGGCGTCGGGAAAGGGCAATGCCGCGAGTTCGGCACGGCTGACCCACTGGAGACCCTGCCCGATCATCGGCTTGGGCACCCCCTCGAACGTACAGCGATAGAAGTGCAGCGCCACCGTCTTCTCCGGATAGGCGTGCGTCACCTCGTGCACCAGGGCGCCCACCTCGACGACGATGTCGAGCTCCTCGTGCAGTTCGCGGCGCAGCGCTTCGGCATGGGTTTCCGACACGTGTACCTTGCCTCCGGGAAACTCCCAGTGACCGGCCAGGTGCGTGCCGTCGGGACGCAGCGTCAGGAGAAACGCATCGTCGCGCTCGATGACGGCGGCCACCACCGCAATGGCGCTCACGGCCGTTGGGCCCTCATCGCGGGGAGCCGGCCCCGACCGGCACGGGCTGGACCCAGGCCACGGTCCCGTTGGATTCGAGCACCGTGGCGCGCACGTAGCCCTCGCTGCCCGTGAACGTGTAGGTGGCCTCCGGACCGTTCGTCTCGGAGAGCACGCGGCCCTCGCGTCCCGTGAACCGGATGCGGTACTTGCTGTACGGGGTGGCGCGCACGGCCACGTGGAGCCCGTGGGCATCGGCATCGACCGCGTCGAGCACGACACCCGTGGACGCGTAGAACTCGCCACGGTCCAGCGCCGCGACGAGCGCACGCGGCTCGAGCGCCGCGGCCTTCACGTAGACCCATCCATGTCCGGGGGTCGCGGCCGACGGGTCCCAGGGCCGCTTGAAGTGATGGGCGTCGTCCACCGCAATGCCGTAGAGGAGCCGGCCGCTGGAGAGCACGCGGTCCCAGACCTCCTCGAGACCCGGGACCCCGCCGCCACCCTGGTTGTTCACCTGCGGATGGCCGTTGTACACCTCGAACAGGCGGGTGCGTTGCACGGCCGCGAGCTCGTCGGCCGTGATGGCCCACCCGAAGTTCGGATGGTTGATGCTCGGAATGCCGTCGGCCGCGCGGATCCCGTCCACCATGCCCTGCAGCATGCCGACGACGGTGTCGGACGCGGGGGCAGGCACCACGCGGCTCACATCGAATCCATTGACGTGGATGGGCTTGCGGTCAACCGCGCTGCTCACCTCCTCGCCGCGGACCACGAGGAACTGGCCTGGCGCGCCCTGCACGGCGTTGAGCCCGTCCACGCCGGTGACGATCGTGGTCGGTGAGGACGAAGTCATGCCCGTGCTCGCGGTACCCACCGGACGACCTCGTCCGGCGTCGAGTCGCCATCGCTGTTGAGCGTGTGGGTGTGCAGGTTGCCCTTGAACCAGCGGCCGGCCGCGGCCGGCTGCGCCGGCGCGACGGCGTCGCCCCCGCTCGCGCGGGCCCCACCGGCCGCCAGCACCAGGCCGAAACCGACCGCCGCGAGCAGCACGCCGGCGCCGGCCCGGCTAGCCGCGAGCCGCGACGAGGGGCGTGGGCGCCACGACCCGCGGAGAACGACTGCTCACCATGACGGACTTCGAGACGAATTGCCGGGTTCGACAGCATCACGGTGAACATGCCCCAGCGCGATGACGGTTGCGAGACGGGAGACACGGCCGCGCTGGTGATGCGGCCGACGGCGCGGGTGGCATCGTGCAGCGCAGCGCCCGACAGCGCCGGCAGCACGCCGGGCTCGCTGGCGCCTGCCACCGGGCCCTCGGCACGCAGGCCGACGAGGCGGCGGGCCACCCGGCCCCCGCCTCGCGTGGTGACACGGACGATGATCTCCTGGCCGACGTAGCAGCCCTTGGTGAAGGAGACGGCTCGATCCTCGATACCGGCCTCCAGCGGAATCGTGTCCTCGGTCATGTCCGCCAGGAAGCGGGGGACGCCGGCCTCGATGCGGAACACCTCGAAGGTCTCGAGGCTCCACGACGGGTGCCCGTCGCGCGGCCTCGATCCCCAGTGCGTCCCACAGCCGCGCCGAGGTCGCCGTAGGCCGGCGACTCGCGGCCGTAGGTGTGGTCGGCCACGACGAGACCTGCGGCGGAGGGGCTGGTCGCCGCCGCCGGCGGCCACGCCACACCGACGAGCTGCTCGCAGGCCACCTCGGCACTGGCGTCGTCTATCTTGACGTCCTCGGCGAAGATCAGCGCATCCAGCCGCGCGGCCAGCGAGGCGGCCAGCGGCGCCGGTACGTCCAGCCACAGGCCGTCCGGGGCGGGCACGACCCACAGGTCCGTGATCATGCGGCCCTGCGGCGTGAGCAGCGCCCCGTACTGCCGGCGCCCGGGCTGGAGGGTGAGGACGTCACAGGTGACGAGCCCCTGGAGCCACGAGGCCGCATCGGCGCCGGTGAGGCGCAGCACGCCACGATCGACGGCGGGCACCCGGGCCTGCCCGTCGACCAGCGCTGCGTAGTCGGAAAGGGAGAACATGCGGTACGATCATAGTGTGCGACACAGGCTGACGGGCGTGGCCGCCGTGCTGGCGCTGCTCGGCATGACCCAGGCGGCCGCGCAGGATCGGCCGCCGGCGGCTGCCGGCGCCCAGGCCCAGTCCTTCCTCGTCTTCCTGTTCCAGCGTCCTGTCGGCCGCGAGCAGGTCGCCGTGGTGCGGCAGGCCGACGGCTGGACCGTGCGCGGCTCGAGCCAGCTCGGCGCGCCCGTGGACATCACCACCAGCCATGCCGAGATCCGCTACGACGGGGCGTGGAAGCCCCTCGCGCTCGAGCTCGACACCGTGGCGCGCGGCGAGGAGCTGCACCTGCGCACGACCTTCGCGGACGGCCAGGCGCGCAACGAGGTCACGACGCCCGCCGGCGCGCAGTCCAAGGTCGACGCCATCTCACCCGATCCCGTCGTCATTCCGAACGCGTTCCTCGGGTCCTACGCCGCCCTCGCCCACCGCCTGCAGGGCGTGTCCGCGGGCGACACGCTCCGCGGCTACGTGCCCCCGCAGGCCGAGGTCCCCATCAACGTGACCGGCGTCGTGGACGAGCGCATCGAGACGCCCGCACGGGTCATCGCCGTGCGCCGCTACTCGCTCACCATCGTCAATCCGGCGGGCGACCTGCCGGTGACGATCTGGGCGACGCCGGACGGGGACCTGCTGCGCCTGAGCATCCCGTCGCAGAGCGTGGAGGTGGCGCGCGAGGACATCGCGTCGGCGGCCAGCCACGACCTCGTTCAGCCTCCCGGGGGACGAAACGGTCTTCGTGCCCGCAGCCGGGTTCAACCTCGCCGGCACCTTCACCAGGCCCGCAGGCGAGGCGGCGCGCCTTCCGGCCGTGGTGCTCATCGGCGGCTCCGGGCCGACCGACCGCGACGAGACCGTCGCGGGCATTCCCATCTTCGGCCAGCTCGCCCGGGGCCTCGTGGAGGCGGGCTTCGCCGTCGTCCGCTACGACAAGCGCGGCGTCGGCCAGAGCGGTGGACGGACCGAGTCGGTCACGCTCGGCGACTACGCCGAGGACGCCCGCGCCGTCGTCCGGTGGCTGCAGCAGCGCAAGGACGTGGACCGCGACCGCATCGCCGTCGTCGGGCACTCGGAGGGCGCGGCAGTCGCCATGATGCTGGCCTCGCGCGAGAAGCGCGTGAAGGCGGTGGTGCTCATCGCGGGCCCTGGCACATCAGGGTCCGAGCTGGTGCTCGAACAGCAGCGGCACGCCCTCGACGTCATGAAGGCGAGCGACGAGGACCGCGCGGCGAAGATCGCCCTTCAGCAGAAGATTCACGCGGCGATCCTGGACGACGGGAGTTGGGACGGCGTGCCAGATCCCGTGCGCCGCACGGCGGACACGCCGTGGTTCCACAGCCTGCTGGCCTTCGATCCCGCGCGCGTCATGAAGGACGTGGACCAGCCCGTGCTCATCGTGCAGGGCGAGCTGGATACGCAGGTGCCGCCGCACCACGCGGACACGCTGCTGGCGCTGGCAGCAGCGCGGCGCCGCAAGGTGGACGAGGAGATCCTGAAGGTGCCAGGCGTCAACCACCTGCTCGTCCCCGCCACCACCGGCGAGGTCTCGGAGTACGCCACGCTGGGTGCCCGCGAGGTCGCGCCGGCGATACCCGCCGGCATCGGGGCATGGCTGGCGCGTACGCTCGGCCCCGGCAAGCGCTAGCTCGCCACAGCCCTCAGAGATCCGCCCACATCCGCTCGACTGCCGCCCGCAGCCGCGTCGCGGCGTCGGCGTCGCTCTCGCCGTCCTGGACGCCGAGCGGCGGGCCGAAGCGGATGCGCACGTGCGCGCGGCGGCCGGGCAGGAGGCGGCGCCAGTCCAGCGCGTGCCCGCGCGGCCAGAGCTCGAAGGCGCCCCTGATGGCCACCGGCACGATGGGCGCGCCGGTGTGCCGCGACAGGATCGGCGCGCCCTTCTTGAAGCGCTTCACGGTGCCGTCGATGGAGCGCTCACCCTCGGGGAACAGCATCAGCACCTTGCCGTGCGCGAGCCCGAACGCACCGGCCTTCATCGCGGGCACCAGATTCGAGTCGGGATCCACCGGCACGAGGTTGATGTGGCGCGCGACCCACGCCATGAGCGGTGTCTCGAAGTACTCGACGGCCCCGACGAAGAACACGTCCCGCAGGATGCGATACGGCAGCGTGCTGGCCACCAGGAAGCCGTCGACGTAGCTCTGGTGATTGGGGCAGACGAGGAACGGGCCCTGGCGCGGCAGGTGCTCGAGCCCCGAGACCTCGACGCGCGCCAGCAGGCGCGCGAGCGCGCGTCCGAAGACGGAGATCGCCGGCGCCACGACGGGCCGCGACGCGAGCAGGCCGCCCAGTACCGGATCGGACGATGGAGGCAGATCGCCGAGCAGCACCGCCCACGACGCGTCGGCGCCCTCGGCGCCGGCCGCAGTAGACCGGGTCCCGCCCCCAGCCGCCGGCCGCACGGCCTCGATGAGCTGCCCCAGCGTCAGGATCTGGTGCGCGACCTCCTCGGGAATGCTGACGCCGAACGCCTGCTCCAGATCGGCAAGCAGCTCGACCCGTTCCATGGAGTCGAACCCGAGATCGAGCTCGAGATTGGCCTCTGCGCCAAACGCGCCGCCACCGGTGGTCCGCCGGCGGGCCACCCCGAGGGCCGCGGCCACGTGCGGATCACGGCTCCAGGCGTCGTCCACGACAGCGGCGTCCGTCTCGGCGCGTGCACCGGCGGCGTGCGCCTCCCGCAGCCGCCTGAGGATCTCGTGGCGCTTCAGCTTCCCGGTGGTCGTCCGCGGCAGCGGGTCGAACACGACGTCGTAGCCGAGCACGCGCTTGTACGATGGCAGGCTCGCGCCCAGCCCTTCGAGCTCGAACCGGAGTAGCTCGCCGGCGTTGACGATCTTCTTCGCGCGCAGCACGTCCATGTCCGGCACGACGACGGCATACAGCCGCTCGTCGGCGGACGCCTCCCCGCTGCCGAGGGTCGTCACGCAGATCTCCCGGACGAACGGCGAGGCGCGATAGTGGGTTTCGATCTCCTCCGGATACAGATTCTTGCCGTTGGCGAGGATGATCACTTCCTTCCGGCGGCCCGTGATCGTCAGGCGCCCCTCGGCGTCCAGCCGGCCCAGATCCCCGGTGAGGAACCAGCCGTCCTGCATCACGGCGGCCGTGGCGTCCGGCCGGTTGAAGTAGCCCTGCATCACGATGGGCCCGCGGATGGCGACTTCGCCCTCGTCACCGGGGGGCTCGATGCGGATCTCGACGCCGGGCAGGGGCCGCCCGACCGTGTCGAGGGACGCCTCCTCGGGCCGGTTGATGGTGGCCGCGCCGCTCGTCTCGGTGAGGCCGTAGGCCTGCAGGATGGTGAAGCCGAGGGCGTAGAGGTCGCGGCCCACCGCCGGGTCGAACTTCGAGCCGCCCGTGATGAAGAGGCGCATCTGCCGGCCCATGATGCGGTGGACGGGCCCGAAGAAGAGCGGCCCGGCGTTCAGGCCCAGACGGCGGAGGCCGGTGTTGGCGCGCAGGAGCCCGCGGAACGCCGCGCGCGCGAGCGCGCCCTTGCGGCCCGCCTCGCGCAGGATGCGTTCGTGAATCAGGTAGAAGAACTGCGGGACGCACGCGAAGATCGTGATGCGGCGCTCGGACAGCGCGCGGACGAGCTCCTGCGAGCCGAGCGTCTCCAGGTACACCACGCGGGCGCCGACCGCGAACGGCAGGAGGAGATTGGCCAGCTGCGCCAGCGAGTGGAACAGCGGCAGCACGCCGAGGACGCTGTCCTCCGCGCCGACGTCCACGACCTGGAACGCCGCGTCCCGCTCGGCCAGGAGGTTCGCGTGGGTCAGCACCACGCCCTTGGGGTCGGAGGTCGTGCCGGAGGTGTAGAGGATCACCGCCGGCGACGCCGCATCCACGGGCGCGGGCTCGGCGAGGTGCGCCTGCGGCCGCGTCGAGACGTCGTCGGCATCGGCGTGCACGTCGAGCACATGCACGTCGGGCAGGCTGGCGAGCGCCGCGGCGCCGACCTCCTGGAGCCGCCGGCCGAGGAGAGCGCGCGCCCGAGTCGCGCAGCAGAATGGCCACCTGAGCGGCCGAGTAGTTGGTGTCGAAAAGGGCACGGCCACGGCGCCGCGCGCGAGGATGGCGAGGTAACGGCGCACCAGTGTGCGTCGTTGTGGGCCAGGATCGCGCAGCGATCCCCGGGCCCACACCGGCCGCCGCCAGCCGATGCGCCCGGTCCCCGCTTCAGCCAATTGGAAGTCGCGGTAGGTGTACCCGGTCGAGCGTGTCCTTCCGCTGCACCTCGGCCGTCCGATCGCCCGTGGCGCCGGACGGTGTCTTCGAAGAGACCGAACAGGGTGGTCACGGTCGCGGCACAGGACTCCAGGGGCGGGCGCGTTCGGAAATTCAGAATTCAGAACTCAGAATTCAGAATCGCTTCGTGTAGACGACCTTCGCCGCCGTCCGCCGGTCCAGCGTGCGGAACCCCGATCGCGACTGGTCGAACGTGTCGAGCGTGTCCATCCAGTTGTGCGTGTAGACGACGAACACGTCGTTGCCGGGTGTGACGATCCAGCGGAAGCGCGACTGCCAGCCGATCACGCGGCTCACCGAGTCGTACTGGACGTTGTTCACCAGGTACATGAACGGGCTGAACTGCGTGTCCCCGACCAGCCGCAGCAGCCGCGTCTGGAAGCGGCCTTCGGCCAGGTCCACCTGGTTGTACTCGTACGACGTGTTGATGCGGAGCCCCGGGCGGGGGCGCAGGTCCACGTCGAGCTGATACTCGGTGCGCGTGCCCGAGAAGAAGGTGCCCCACTCCACGCGCGGGCGGATGGCGACGACGCGCCGGTTGGCGGTGTTGACGGAGATGTTGTAGCGGGTGAAGTGGTAGTCGCTGCCGCCAGGCAGCGTGATGCCGTCGGAGATCTCGAAGTCGTCGCGCAGCCGTTCGTAGCTCGGCGTGGCCGACACGTCGATGGTGTCGCCACTGTGGAACTCGACGCGGAACACCTGGATGTTTCCCGCGGCCGACTCCATGCGGTTCTGCATGTCGGTCAGGAAGAAGGGCTCGGCGCCGAAGCCGAAGCGGCGGAGGATCGGATGCTTGTACGGGCGCGGGTTCCAGCGAAACTCCGGATTGTAGCGCCGGAAGTCGCGGCGCGGCGTGAACCCGATCGACGGGTCGTAGTTGCGCTGGACTTCCTGCACGCCCATGCTGGTGACCCACACGTCGTTCGGATAGTCCAGACGCAGCCCCCACGCGGCGTTGTCCCCCGCATTGTCGGCGGAGTTGGCGATCCAGTAGCCGGTGAACTCCAGGTTCTTGTTGCCGCGGAAGGTGGACGTGGCCAGCCGCATGTCGAGACCCACCGTCTGCCGCGGCGAGACGTCGGCGGTGTCGTCGTGGGTGGCGCGCCCGGTGTAGATGGCGCCGAAGTACGACTGCTGCAGGATGCGGTGCCGCCAGCGGCCGACGAGGAAGTCCTCGCCGAAGAGCGTCCCGTCGTCGCTCGACTCCTGGTCCGTCCGCACGTACAGGGCGCCGAGGTCGTTGGAGCCCGCCTGCCCCGTGAGCTTGCCGCCCCCGATGATCCGCTGCGGGTTGCCGTCCACCAGGCCGATGCGGCGCGAGAAGAAGACGTTGTTCGGGAAGTCGAAGAACGTGGCGCCGTCCAGGAAGAAGGTGCGGCGCTCGGGGAAGAAGAGCGGAAAGCGCGTCAGGTTGACACGCCGCTGGTCCACCTCGGTCTCGGCGAAGTCGGTGTTGAGCGTGCCGACGGCACGCAGGCTGGGCGTGATGTTATAGGCGGCATCCAGGCCGACGTCGGCGCTGCCGTCGCCGGGAATGCCGTTGCCGGGCGCATCCACGTAGCCGGCGAGGTAGGGCTTCAGCTCGAAGCCGCGGCCGGCGCTGACATCCTGCAGCCCGACCAGCAGGCCGGCGTTCGCCATGCGGCGGAGACCCTGGTTGCGCTGGATGCCCGTCCAGAGCAGTTCCTCGCTCTTGCGGCGGACCGTCCGCTGGAAGTTGATGCCCCACGCCGGCGCGTTGGGGTCGAACGCCAGCGTGCGGAACGGGATGTCGATCTCGATGACCCAGCCAATCTCGCTCTGGCGGACGCGCGAGTTCCAGATGCCGTCCCACTCGCGGTTGTTGGTGCCGCCGGGCCCCATCAGCGCATCGGCCATCAGCCCGGCCGGGTTCATCTCGAAGAAGTAGCCGGTCTGCTGGTTCAGGAACGTGTCCATCGTCCACATGAAGCGGTCGTCGGCGCTCAGGAACTCGTCGCGCTTGCTCGTGTTGCCCGCCAGCTTGTCGGGCTCCGAGTCGAAGCAGATGACGCCCATGTAGAGATGGTCGCGGTTGAAGACGATGCGGACCTCGGTCCGCTCGGTGGGCTGGGCTCCGAGCACCGGATCCTGCTGCACGAACTCGCCGGCGTCGCGCGCGCGGCTCCAGACGGGCTCGTCCAGCACGCCGTCGAGCACGATGCGCTCCTCGGCGCGCAGCCGCTCCGCGTAGAGGACGCGGCGGCCCGAATCCAGGATGTCCGGGGTCTGCGCCAGGCCGGGAGAGGCGAACACGAGCACAGCGGCCATGGCACGGCCGAACAGACGAAGCATGACGCTACAGGATACGACACAGAACTCGGACGTGTGGACCGCTGGCTCGCGATTGCCTGCGGACATCAGGCCGTTTTGCCCGTGGCTGCGCGTCTGTGGATGCGTAGAACGCGCCCTCGCAGGACAACGGATGTCCAGCGCACATGGACGATGGCGCTAGAATGCGCGCGATGGAGACGCCCCTCACCCCGCTCGAGTTCAAGCGCCGGACGCTCAAGCTCTTCCCCGCGCGCGAGGCCGTCGTGGACCGCGGCCGGCGCTGGACGTACGCGCAGTTCTTCGAGCGGACCGATCGCTGGTCGGCCGCACTCGCCGCGCTCGGCGTCGGCCCCGGCGACCGGGTCGCCTACATCGCGCCGAACACCCATGCCCAGCTCGAGTCGTTCTACGCCGTGCCGCAGCTGGGCGCCGTGCTGGTGCCGATCAACTACCGCCTCGCGCCGGAGGAATGGGTCTACCTGCTGAACCACTCCGGCGCCCGCGTGCTGTGCGTACACGCCGACTTCCTGGAGGCCGTGGACGGGATACGCGCCGCGCTGACCCACGTGGCGCACGTCGTGGCGCTCGAAGGCCATCGCGAGGGGTGGCTCGACTACGAGGCGCTGGTCGCGGCGCACGCGCCCGAGTTCCCCGAGGCCGCGGTCGGCGAGCACGACCTGCTGACCATCAACTACACCAGCGGCACGACCTCGCGCCCCAAGGGCGTGATGATCACCCACCGCAACGCCTGGGTGAACGTCGTCGGCGTGCTGATGCACCTGCCGCTCGGCGTCGGCGAGCGCTATCTCTGGACGCTGCCGATGTTCCACGCCAATGGCTGGACGTTCACCTGGATCGTGACGGCGGCCGGCGGTGTGCACGTGTGCCTGCCGAAGGTCGAGGCCGGCGAGGTCTTCCGGCTGCTGGCGGCCGAGCAGGTGTCCATGCTGTGCGCGGCCCCGACCGTGCTGATTGCGCTGGCCCACGCCCCGGCCGACGTCCGCCGAACGGCGCCGCGCGGCGTCCGCGTGATCACGGCCGGTGCACCGCCCGCCGCCGCCACGATCGAGACACTGGAGGACGAACTGGGGTGGAGCGTGACGCAGGGGTACGGGCTCACGGAGACCTCCCCCTTCATCACCATCTCCACGCTCCTCCCGGAGCACCGGGACCTCGACACGGCAGGCCGCGCGGCCATCAAGGCCCGGCAGGGCGTCGAGCTCATCAGCTCGGGCGATCTCCGCGTGGTCGACGAGTCCGGCCAGGAGGTGACCGCCGACGGCGCCACGCTGGGCGAGAGCGTCGTTCGCGGGAACGTCGTGATGGCCGGCTACTACGAGGACCCCGACGCCACGGCGGCGGCGATGGGAGGCGGGTGGTTCCACACCGGAGACGCCGCGGTCGTCCATCCTGACGGGTACGTGGAGATCCGCGACCGGATCAAGGACGTCATCATCAGCGGCGGCGAGAACATCTCGTCGGTGGAGGTCGAGGCGCTCCTGCTCCGCCACCCCGCCGTGCGCGAAGCCGGCGTCGTCGGCCTGCCCGACGAGAAGTGGGGCGAAGCCCCACACGCCTTCGTCGTCCTCAAGGAGGGCGCCGCCACGACGCCCGACGAGCTGCGCGCCTTCTGCCGCGCGCACCTCGCGCACTTCAAGACGCCGCACTCCTTCCGCTTCGTCGACGAGCTGCCCAAGACGGCAACCGGCAAGATCCAGAAGTACGTGCTGCGCGGCGGGCGACCGGGGATCAGCGCGCAGTAGCGGCAGCCGCAGTAGTGGTACGCTGGGCGGCCATGTCTCTCGACGCGCTGAATGCTTCCCTGGCCGCGGAGGTGGCGGCCCTCGAACGTGACGGCCGCGCCAAGGCCCCCGAACGGATCATCGTCGGCTACGAGCCCGCGGCGGGCGCGCGCGGACCCCGCTACCGCCTGCAGGGCCGCGACGGCGCGTACCTCCGGATGAACGCGAACAGCTATCTCTCGCTCTCGCATCACCCGGACGTGCTGCACGCCGCCACGAGGCCGCCCGCGTGTTCGGCGCCGGGCCCGGCGCCGTGCGCTTCATCGACGGGACGTCCGTGCATCACGTCGCGCTCGAATCGCGGATCGCGGCGTTCACCGGGCGGCCGGCGGCCAGGGCCTTCAACTCGGCGTACACCACGGTGCTGGGGACGGCCATCACGCTGCCGGGCCCGGACACGTTCTGGATCGGCGACGAGCTGAACCACAACTGCATCATCCGGGCGATGCGCATCGCCAACGTGCCGTCGAACCGGCGCGCGATCTTCGCGCACAACAGCGCCAAGGACCTGGCAGACAAGCTCGAGGCGGTACCCGAGGGCATCGGCCGCGTCGTGGTCATCTTCGACGGCATCTTCAGCATGCGCGGCGACGCCGCACCGCTCCAGGCGCTGCTGGAGGTGACCGCCGCGCACGACGGCCGGTTCCGCGACGGCGTGATCACGATGATGGACGACTCCCACGGCATCGGCGCGTACGGCGCCACCGGTCGCGGCACCGAGGAGCACGCGGGCGCGCGCGTGGACGTCCTGATCGGGACCTTCGGGAAGGCCTTCGGCGTCAACGGCGGCTTCGTCGCCGGCAGCCCTGCGCTCGTCGAGGCCGTGCGCCAGAAGTCCGATACCTACATCTACACGAACCCGCTCGGCGCCGCCGATTGCGCGGCCGCCGTCGCCGCCGTGAACGTGGCCGACAGCGCCGACGGCCGGGAGCGGCTCGCCAACCTGGCCGCCCGCACCCGGCAGCTCCGCGATGGCCTGGCGTCGCTGGGCCTCGAGTCCATCCCGGGGCCGCATCCCGTCGTGCCGCTGCTGGTGCGGAGCACGGAGAAGGTCAGGGCCATGGTGCAGGGGCTCTTCGAGCGCGAGATCCTCGCCGTCGGCCTCACCTTCCCGGTCGTGCCGAAAGGCGACGAGACCATCCGCTTCCAGGTCAACGCCGCCCACACCGAGGCCGACATCGCGCAGGTGCTCGGGGCGCTGAAGACCTTCTGAATTCTGAATTCAGAATTCTGAATTCAGAAAGGTTCGCCCATGATCGTCGTCTACTCCGATCGCCACCACCGGCACCACGGCCGGGCCGAACTCCATGACGGGCAGCTCGTGCCCTGCTTCGAGATGCCGCGCCGCGCGGAGATCATCCTCGAGCGGGTCCGCGCGGTCGGCCTCGGCGAGGTCGTCGAACCGGGCGCGTACGGGGTGGAGGCACTGCACGGCGTCCACGCCCCGGCCTATGTGACGTTCCTGTCGACGGCGTGGGCCGAGTGGCAGGCCCTGGGGCGGACGCACGATGCGCTCCCCCTGGTGTGGCCGGTGCGATGCCTGCGCGGGGACCGCGTGCCCGACGACATCGACGGCAAGCTCGGGTTCTACTCGATGGACGCCGGTGTCCCGATCACGGCCGGGACGTGGGACGCCGTCCGCGCCGGGGCCGATGTGGCCATCACGGCCGCCGAGGCCGTCGCCGGCGGCGCACGGGCGGCGTTCGCGCTGTGTCGTCCGCCGGGGCACCACGCCGCGTCCGCCGCCATGGGCGGCTACTGCTATCTGAACAACGCCGCCATTGCCGCGCAGGCGCTCCTCGACCGCGGCAGCACGCGGGTGGCCGTCCTCGACGTGGACTATCACCACGGCAACGGCACCCAGGAGATCTTCGACGCGCGCGCCGACGTGCTCTTCGTGTCGATTCACGCGGACCCGCGCGTGGAGTATCCGTACTTCCTCGGCTACGCCGACGAGCGTGGCACCGGACGCGGCGAGGGCTTCACCCGCAACTACCCGCTGCCCCACGGCACCGCGTGGGACGGCTACGGGGCCGCGCTGGACGATGCCTGCCGGACCATCCGGGCGTTCGGTCCGGATGCCGTGGTCATCTCGCTGGGCGTCGATACCTACGCCCACGACCCGATCTCCCAGTTCGCGCTCGGCCGCGACGACTTTCCGCGCATCGGGGACGCGATCGCGGCCATCGGCCGGCCGACCGTCTTCGTCATGGAAGGCGGGTACGCGGTGGACGACCTCGGCGTGAACGCCGTCGGGGTCCTGACGGGGTTCGAACAGCACTAGGGAACGTCGCGGCGGATCCCCGCTCCGCCAGGGAACGGTCGACAGAGTTTCGCGGCGGTCGTCAGGCGCGCACCACTCGAGGAGGTCCCGCATGAAGCGTCACGTCCACCTGTTCGCGGCCGTCGCCGCCGCGCTCGCCGCCGTGGCGACGATGGCGACCGAGGCGCGCCAGAGCGACCTGGACCCGCGCATCGCCGCGCTCGTGAGCGGTGTCGAGGAGCGCCTCATCGCCATCCTCCAGAAGCTGGCGTCGTTCGAGACGCGCAGCACGCTCGTCCACCGACGACCCGGCGCGGGGCATCGGCGCGGCGCGCCAGTGGATCCTCGACGAGATAGAGCGGTCCATGCGGCTGCGGGTCTCCTTCGACGCCTACCAGGTCCCAGGCGGGGTCGCATCACGCGGGACGTGGACCTGCGCAACGTCATCGCCGTGCTGCCCGGCCGCAGCCCGCAGCGCATCTACATCAGCGGCCACTACGACTCGCTGGCACGGCCCGGCGGGCAGGGCGCGGCCAACGCCGGCGGCGCCGGCGGCAACGCGCCCCCGGCCAGCCCGGACGCGCCGCTCGACAATCCCGCCCCGGGCGTGAACGACGATGGCAGCGGCACGGCGCTGGCCATCGAACTGGCCCGCGTCTTCGGCCAGAGCGGCATCGACTTCGACGCGACGCTCGTCTTCATGGCGCACGCCGGCGAGGAGCAGGGGCTCGTGGGCGCGTGGCTCCATGCGAAGAAGGCGCTGGACGAGAAGATTCCCATCCAGGCCATTCTCAACAACGACATCGTCGGCAACGACCGCGGCGGCAACGGCATCGTGGATGGCGCGACCATCCGGGTGTACGCGGAGGGCCCGGAGGATTCCGCATCGCGGGCGCTCGCGCGCTTCGTCCAGCGGTGGGGTGCCCGCTACGTCCCGTCGCACCGCGTGCGGCCCATGGCGCGGCCCGACCGCTTCGGACGGGGCGGAGACCACTCGGCGTACAACCAGCTCGGGTTCGCGGCGGTCGGCTTCCGCGAGTCGCGCGAGAACTTCACCCGGCAGCACGACGTGCGCGATACCTACGAGGGCATCTCACTGCCGTACCTGGCCCAGAACGCGCGCGTGAACGCCGCGGCCGCCGCCACGCTCGCCCTGGCGCCGCCGCCGCCGTCGGTGGTGAACGAGCGCGGGCAGCCGCGCATCACGCGGGCGCCATCCGGCTACGACGCCAACCTCTCGTGGTCCGCCTCGCCGGGCGCGACGGCCTATCGCGTGTTCTGGCGGGAGGCGTGGGGCCCCGACTGGCAGCACGAGATGGCCGTCGGCAACGTCACGACCGTCGTCCTGCCGGACACGCAGATCGACGACCTCGTGTTCGGCGTGGCCGCCGTCGACCAGGCCGGCCACGAGAGCACCGTGACGTCGTACGTGTCGCCGGCGCGGGCCGAGATGTCCGTCACGGCCACACGGCAGTAGGCCGGGAGGCCGGCCGTCAGACGGCCGGCGCCGCGATCACGGTGAACGGCTGCAGCAGCCCCGCGTCGATCTCGCGGTCGAACTCCAGCGCACCCGCATAGGTGACCGGGTCGAGACTCGCCACCTGGCAGCGGCTCACCACGCCGCCCAGCACCAGGCGGGCGTCCGTGTCGAGCTCCGTCAGGCAGACCTCGACACGGCTGCCGACGTGCAGCCGGACCGGCGCCGCGAAGTGCACGCCACAGGTGCTGATGTCCACGACGCGCACCTCGTGGCCCGTGCGGAGGCGGCCCGTGTCGGCCCAGGGCGTCTCCGCCGTGGGAACGCGCTCGGCCTTGCGGCGGTTGGCCGGTGCGGACGTGGGGGCGGGCGCCTCGGGCCGGGCCAGCAGACGGATGCGGGTGCCCGTGCGGCGCCCGAGGACAACGGCGGCGTTCGCTGGCCGGTTCAGCCCGAAGTTGGGGTCCACGGCGAAAGGTCTTGAGACATATCGTGTCTTCTTAATTACTCTCGACGAATGGCCATAGTCAACACGAAAGTCATATAAAGTTCGTTCAACATGGCCGTTTTCATGCACTCTCCGGCACGTGGTGCACCCGATCGAGGCGTGGACGGGGAACTGGCGCGGCCCTGGAACGGCCGAAACATGCTGGCAGGGAAGACCTCTGCGCCGGCGACGGGTCAGGCGGTGCGGGTCTCGGGAGTGGCGAAGGGCTACGAAGAATCGTGGCCGCGATCTCGCGTTCGAACTCGATGGCGCCCCGGTATGTCAACGGGCGCAGCGATGACACGTGGCAGCGCCGGACGGTGCCCACGAGATCGAGACGCGCCCGCTTGTCGAGACACCAGCGTGCACTCCACGCGCGCGCCGATCTTCAGCAGCGCCGGCGACTCGAACAGCGCGCCGTGCGGGCTGATGTCCACTATCCGCGTCACCCGTGCGCAGCCGGGCAGTCTTGCCGAACCGCGTCTCGTCGGGCGCCACGCGTGCGCTGCGGCGGCGCCTTCTTCGCGGCGTCCCGTCGCCGGACCTGCGCCGAGCACGCGGATCTCTCCGCGAGGACTGAGGTCCGGACCGGGGGACGGGCGTCGGACACAGGGCGTGGGGCGGGGTCGTGTCTCCTGCCCGGGGAATCGGCGCGACGCCGGAAAACTCCAGCCGCACGGGTGGCAGCCATGAGAAGCCCCGGACCCTCGTGCTCGTCGCCCTCGCGCTCTGCCGGCATGACGGGCTGCCACCGTCCGCCGCCGTCGCGGCGACGCGGGCCCTCCGCCGCACCGCTTCCTCGCGGGACTCCGCCCGCGGACGGGCCGGTGGTTGAGCTGCGCGAGCGCCCGGCGCCGCCGTCGCTCGCCGGGCGCTTCTCCTACCTGGTGGACGACAGCGCGCGCCTGACCCTGGCCGACGTCCGGTCGCCGGCGTCCGCGGGGCGGTTCCGCACGGCCACCCGGCCCGACCTCAACCTCGGTTTCACGTCGGCCGCCGCGTGGCTGCGCCTGGACCTCCAGCGCGCCGCGCCGATGCCCGACGACTGGATGCTCACGTTCGACTATCCCCTGCTGGACCGCATCGAGGTTTTCGACGGCTGGGGCGACGGGACCGCGCCCGTCACCGTCCTGGGCGACCGGCTGCCCTTCGCCGCCCGCATCGTGCCGCACCGCACGTTCGCCGTCCCGCTGCGCTTCGAGGGCGACACGGCCCGCCTGTACATCCGCGTCACCACCGAGAGCTCGATGCAGGTGCGGCCGGTCGTGACCACCGGACACGCGTTCTTCCTCGGCAGCAGCCGCGACGAGCTCGTCTTCGGCGGCGTCTACGGCGTGATGGCGCTCATGGCGCTGTACAACCTCTTCCTCTTCTTCGCGCTGTGGGACCGGACCTACCTCGTGTACGTAGCGGCGACGGGCCTCGCCATGGGCTTCATCATGGCGTTCTACGGCCACGCGTACCAGTACCTCTGGCCGGGCTCTCCGTGGCTGGCCAACCGTGCGAGCCCGGTCCTGGCGGCGCTCTGGTGCCTGGCCACGCCGTACTTCGCACGCCTCTTCCTCACACCCGAGCGCTACGCCCCGGTCGTGCGGCGGGCCATCGACGGCCTGATCGTGCTCGGCGCCGCCGCATCCCTCGTCGCGTGCGTCGCGCCGCTGCGCGTGGCGATGATGACCGCGTCGGCGACGGCCGTGATCAATGCCCTGCTCCTGCTGTCATCTGGCGCGATCGTGTGGGCGATGGGACATGCGGCCGCGCGCTTCTTCACCCTGGCGTGGGTGGCCGTCGGCTTCGGGACGGTGAGCCTGGCCCTCAGCCGATTCGGCCTGCTGCCCGACACCCTGCTCACCAAGGACGGCGCCGTCGCCGGACTGATCGTCGAGATCGTCCTGCTGTCGTTCGCGCTCAGTGACAAGTACCGCATCATGACGGTGGCCCTGGCGAGCCACTCGCGCGAGCTCGAGGAGCGCGTCCGTGCGCGCACGGCGGAACTGGCGGAAGCCAACGACGTGCTGGCCCGGCTCTCGCAGACCGATCCGCTGACAGGCCTCGCGAACCGCCGCCGCTTCGACGAGGCGCTGAGCGACGAGATCAAGCGGCACCGCCGCGCGGGCGTGCCGCTGTCGCTCGTCATGGTCGACGTGGACTACTTCAAGCGCTACAACGATCGGTACGGACACCAGGATGGGGATGCCTGTCTCCGACGCGTGGCGGAGGCCATCGAGAGCGCGCCGCATCGGGCATTCGACCTCGTCGCGAGATACGGAGGCGAAGAATTCGTCGTCCTCCTCCCCGAAACGGACCGTGCGGGCGCCCTTCGCGTCAGTGAACACATCCGCACGGCGGTCCGCCAGCTCGCGCTGCCGCACATGGCCGGGGAGCCCCCCTACGTCGTGACGGTGAGTGCGGGTGTCGGGACGCTGACACCGGGTCACGAGACGCGGCCCGACCACCTGGTGGCGCTCGCCGACGCCGCGCTCTACGACGCCAAGCGCCGGAGGCCGCCGGCCGCCGCCCCGGCGCCCGCCCGCCTCGCCCGCTGAAGCGGGCGGCCCCCGCTGCCGATACTTCCCTAGAGGGGAAAGGCATGTCGAGGCCCGCAGTAGTGCCCACCGGCCGGGAAGTCTCGTTCGGCGAAGACGAGATCATCGTCAGCAAGACGGACCTGAAGGGCAAGATCACCTACGCCAACGATGTGTTCCTGCGGGTGGCTGGCTACACCGAGCAGGAGATCATGGGCGAGCCGCACAACATCATCCGCCATCCGGCGATGCCCCGCGCGGTGTTCAAGCTGCTCTGGGACACGCTCGCGCAGGGACAGGAGATCTTCGCCTACGTCGTCAACCTCGCGAAGTCCGGCGACGCCTACTGGGTGTTCGCCCACGTGACGCCCAGCTACGACCATGCGGGACGATGCGTCGGGTACCACTCCAATCGCCGCGTGCCGCACGCCGACGCGCTCGCCAAGGTCCGGCCCCTCTACGCGGCGCTGCTCGCCGAGGAACGCAAGCACGCGCGGCCGAACGTCGGGCTCGAGCAGTCGACACGGATGCTCACCGACCTGCTCGCGCAGAACCGCGTCGACTACAGCCAGTTCGTTTTCGGGCTCTCGAAGGACACGTGCCTCGAGAGTGCCATGAGGTGAACGCGATGAGCGCACAGGCCACCATCGTCGCCGAGGAGACGGCGGCCGGCGACGCCGGCGAGCTCGACCGCATCGCCGCCATCTGCGAGCGCGCCGCCCACGGCGACCTCGAAGCCCGCATCGTCGGCATCCCGGAGGACCCGGCGCTCGGCCGCGTCTGCCGCGCCATCAACCACATGCTCGACATCGCGGATTCCTTCGTCCGCGAAGCCTCGGCGGCGATGGAGTGTGCGAGCCACGATCGCTTCCATCGCCCGATCCTGCTGCGCGGCCTCAAGGGCGCCTATCGCAACAGCGCCGCCATCATCAATCGCGCCGGGGTCAAGATGAAGGACAGCAGCGAGCAGCTGTCGTTCGTCGCCGAGATGGCCTCCGAGAACGCGGCCAGCGTGGGCACGGTCGCCGCGGCCACCGAGGAGCTCAACGTCACCGGCGCCGAGATCGCCCGCCAGACCGCCGATTCCACCAAGCTCACCCAGCAGGCCGTCGCCGAGGCCGGACGTGCGGCCGAGACCGTCCAGACGTTGAACGACGCCGTCCGCAAGATCGACAGCATCGTCACGCTCATCAACAAGGTGGCGGGCCAGACCAACCTGCTCGCGCTCAACGCGACGATCGAAGCGGCGCGGGCGGGCGAGCAGGGCAAGGGATTCGCGGTGGTGGCCACCGAGGTGAAGGAGCTCTCGCACAACACGGCCCGGGCGACCGACGAGATCAGCCAGCAGGTGGAGATGATGCAGGGCCTCGCCGGGGACGTCGAGCAGCTGATCGAAGGCATCAGCCAGTCGATCCGCCAGATCGACCAGGGCGCGAGCTCGGTGGCGATGTCCGTCGACGAGCAGCGCAAGGCCACGGCCGACATCGGCCGCAGCATCACCGAGGTCTCGCAGAACTCGCGGCGGATCTCGGAGCGCATCGGCAACGCGCGCGCGGCGCGCGGCTGACGCCGGCCGGCCGCTCACCCCTCGGTGCGCATGGCCTCGGTCGGGTCCACGGCGGTGGCACGGCGGGCGGGAATGGCGCTCGCCGCCAGCGCCACCACCAGCAGCAGGACGCCGACGGCCGCCACCGTCACCGGGTCGGTGGGCTCGACCGAATAGAGCAGCGACGACAACGCCCGGCCGAACGCCATCGCCCCCAGCAGGCCCACGGCAAGGCCTGCCGCTCCCAGCCGCAGTCCTTCGCCGATCACCGACCGGCGCAGCGCCGACGGCGCCGCACCGAGGGCCATCCGGATGCCCAGTTCGCGCGTGCGGCGCGCCACGGCGTAGCTGAGCACGCCGTACACACCGACCGCCGCCAGGGCCAGCGCCATGAGCGCGAAGCTCGACAACAGCAGCGCGGCGAAGCGCTGCTCTCCAATCGAGCGTGAGAAGGTCTCGACGAGGGGCTCCACCCCGAACACCGCGAGCTGCGGATCCACCGCATGCACCGCACCGGTCGCCGCCGTCGCCAGCGACGCCGGATCCATCGTCGTCCTCAGCAGCAGCACGCCGGCGCCGGTCGTGGACGGGGCCTGCGCCAGCGGCACGTACACCGCAATCGGCGCTGCCTGCGTCACGCCCTGGACGTGCTCGTCGCGCGTCACGCCGACGATGGTGCGTTCCGCGCCCCAGAACGCGATGCGCGCGCCGAGCGGGTCACGGTCGCCGAACAGCCTCGCGCGGGCGGACTCGTTGATGAGCGCCACGGGCGGCGCGGTCGTCGTGTCGCCGTCGGCCAGCCGCCGCCCTGCGGCGATGTCCAGGCCGACCGTCTCGAAGTAGCCGGGCGTCACGCGCCGGATCGAGATCTCGGGAAAGCGCTCGTCGCCGCGCCCGACGATGCGGAACGAGTTGGTGAAGCCGGGGTCGAGCGGATGGTTGCCGGCCACGGCGGCCGAGGTCACCCCCGGCAGCGCGCGGGCGCGTTCGAGGACCGCGCGCGTGAACGCGTGCTGTTCGGACAGGTCCGGAAAGCGCCGGAAGTCCACGGGATATCGGGATGCCGGCAGCTGGTACTCGGCCTTGAGCACCCCGGCGCGCGCGAATCCCGGATCGACCTGCTGAATCGCCCAGAGCGTGCGGCCCAGCAGGCCCGCGCCCGTGACCAGCACCACCGCCAGCGCCGTTTCGGCCACGACCAGCAGGGCACGCATGCGCGCGGCGCCGCGGCCGCCTGCCGTCCGCCCCCCGCCGCCGCTCCGAAGCGACTCGTTCGGGTCGATCGCCAGCGCCTGCCACAAAGGCAACAGCCCGAAGACGACGCCCGCGGCGAGGGCGACGAACACAGCCAGCCCCAGCACGCGCAGGTCGATGGTCACGGCATCGAGCCTCGGAAGCCCGGCCGGCGCCTGCGCCACCAGCACGCGGAGGATGCCGAACGCCACGGCGACGCCCGCGACGGCGCCGATCACCGAGAGGACGCCCGTCTCCACCAGAAGCTGGCGCGCCGGGCGGCCGCCTCCGGAGCCGAGCGACACGCGCACGGCGAACTCGCGCTGCCGTGCGGCGCCCGCGCGAGCAGCAGGTTGGCGACGTTCGCGCACGCGACCGCCAGCACCAGGCCGACGGCCGCCCACAGGGCCAGGAGCGCGGGCCGCACGGGGCCGTACACGACCGCCTCGAGCGGCTCGACGAACACGCCGCGCCCGGCGTTCTCCGGGAAGTCCCGTTCCAGCGCGGCGGCGATCGCCGCCAGTTCCTCCTGCGCACCGGCCGCCGTCACGCCGGGCGCCAGCCGTCGAGCACGAAGAACGGATGGGTGGCCCGCGGGAAGGCGTCGGTGTCTCTCCCGAGCGGGGTCCAGACGTCCACGTGCTGGCGCACGCCGCGGTCGGCGAACGAGCGCGCGTAGGCGGCCGAACCGAGCACCTGCAGGATGCCGAAGTCCGCCCCCGTTCCCAGCACGCCGACGATCTCGAACGGCCGATCGTCGAGCCGAATCGTCCGGCCGACGATGTCGGGCCGGCGATCGAACATCCGTGTCCAGAGCGACTCGCTGATGATGGCGGCGGTGCCGGCGTCGGCGTCCGCCTCGGTGAACCCGCGGCCCGTCAGCGGCGCCAAGCCGAGGAGCGGCAGGAAGGTCGGGGACACCTGCAGGGACGCCAGCCGTACCGGATCACCCGCCGGCGGCACCAGGTTGCGCTCGCCCGCCAGGATGACGGCCAGCTCACCGAGCGTACGCGTGCGCGCCTGGAAGTCGAGAGCGTCGGGCAGCGAGGCCGGCTCGCGCGTGGTGCCCGACCCGCGATCCGTTTCCCAGACCATGACGACCCGGTCGGGGTCGGCAATCGGGGACGGGCGCAGGAGCACCCCGTCGATGACGCTGAAGACCGCGACGTTGAGGCCGATGCCGAGACCGAGGCTCAGGATGGCGGCCGCGGCGAACAGGGGCTGTGTACGCAGCTGGCGAAAGGCCAGCCGCACGTCGGACAGGAGTCCGGTCATGGGCACGCTCCGGCGGTTGGACGGCGTCGTCCGCCCGCCGGTTGGAGCGCGTGCCGGCTACATCACGCGAGGCGGCGTCAGCAGGTAGGCCTGGTCCCGCAACTCGCGGCTCAGCTTCGACTGCCGCTGGCGCCACGCCTCGAAGTGGCGGGCCATGCCCGACATGACCTGGGCGCTGCGCTCCCCGCGGGCGTTGGCCGCCGCCCGCTGATAGAAGCCGGCGCCGAGCTCCGCGTACCACCGCACGTTGTGGCGGCGCCGCATCTGATCCTCGAAGAAGCCCGCCAGCAGGAGGCACTGCGCGCCCGCCGTTTCCATGACCCCGCCGTCGTTGGCAAAGGCCGGATCGAGCACGAACTGTTCGAAGACCTGCGTCAGGTTCGCCGGGGCCGGCAGGTCGGTGTCCGACGAGGTCGAGACCTGCGCGTAGTGAGCCAGCACGCTGGCGTTGTAGATGAGCTCCTGCCGATCGACGTCGGGCTCCGAGACGTCCTGCAGATGCACGAAAAAGAACTCGAGCGTCTGTCGATGGCCGCTCGCCAGCAGGGACCGCAGCTCTTCCATGGCACCCTCCCAACAGGCTGCCGGCTGGCCGATCCCAACCGGTGACTAGAAGGCAGCAAGCCTCGTGCCGGCTCGCACCGTCATCGGAATGGGCCAGGAACTGCAGTTGTGCGCACGCGGGACGGTTGTCTGTCCGCGCGCGATCAGCAGGACGAATTTGGTGATCCGCCGCTCCGGTGCGGGCCTAGCGGCCGAAGGCCGTCTCGCGGTCGAGCACGTGCAGCGTGTGCTCGTACAGCGCGTCGGCTTCCTCGGGCGTGCTCGCGATGGCGGTCACACCGAGCTTGCCGAACTCCGACACGGCGCCGATGAGGTGAAACAGCACGCCGCTCTCGGTGCGATGGCTGTAGTGCAGGCGATTGTCGGTGACGATGTCGATCAGGTCCTCGGGGACGAGCGATCGGTACTGATCGGAGCGCAGGTTGTCGGTGGCCCGGTAGAACTTCGGGCGTCCGCCGAGCGAGATGAAGTGGCCCGACTCGAGGTCCAGGGTGCCGCCGGTGAGGAAGCTCAGGGCGAGGAACGGATGGGTCGTTCCCAGGAGGCGCAGGTTGATCTCGAGCGCCGTGAGCCGCCACGGATCGCCCGGGCAGGGGCGATAGGCGAGGAAGTCCACGCCGAAGCGTGACACCACCCCCTTGCTGGTGAGGACCTCGCCAATCCGCTTCCCCATCCCCGCCATCGCCATGCGGTAGTCGTCGTGCGCGGGGAACCGGCACCCCAGGTAGGTCTGGCCCTGCGGCCCGCCGAGAATCTGGTCGTGCGTCGAGATCTGGTAGATGGAGCCGCGCGGGCTCGTCCGCAGCTGCACCGACGGCGACTGCTTCTCCGCGCCCTCGATGAACTCCTCGACGACGCCGCCCATGCGCCGGAACTCCGTGTAGTAGCCGTCAGGCTGTCCTGCCGTCAGTTCCACCGCCGGCAGGGACGCGGCGACATCGGCGGCCGGATCCTCCGGAAAGCGCAGGATGCCGTTGCCCTCGCCCGAGAAGTCGTTCAGCTTGATCACCGCGCGGCGGATGCCGGGGCGCAGCCGCCTGAGCTCGTCGAGCGCGCGGACGACGTCCTGTTCGTCGCGCAGGTCCTCGAACCCGTCGGGAAGCGGGACCCCGGCCTCGCGGAACACGTGGCGGCTCCCCGACTTGGTGCCGTAATGCGCAGGTCAGGGTCGAGGCCGTTCAGCGGAATGCCGAGGAGCACCGACAGCGTCCGTTCGAGGCGCGTCGAGTTGAAGACCGTGAGGTAGGCCCGCTGCAGATCGGGAATGGCTTCGCGGATGCGCTGCACCAGCCGGGGCCGCTCAGGATCTTCTCGGTGAGCGGGCGCGGCGACGCGTCGTGGCAGCACAACATCGTCAGGCGCGCGCGCGCGTGCGCCGCCGGCACGCCCGCCAGCAGGTTGAGGTAGTAGTCCAGGATCATCGGGTGCACGGGCTGCGAGGTCACGTAGACCACGTGCGCGTGCGGGTTGCGCAGCCGGATGAGGAGGAACGGCAGCCGCTCTTCGTAGTAGGCGACGCCGGAGAGCTTGCTCAGTTCCTGCTGGTCGAGCGTGAGCGAAGGCACGACGACAGAGGTGCAGTGACCGTCTTCGGCACCGTTGAGCACGTGCCAGAGATCCGACAGTCGCGGCTGCAGTGCGCGGAACGCATCCCGTTCCTGTTCCGGCGAGAGGTCGCTGGCAAACGGGGGCTGCGGGATCATGGGCGTCGACTAGCGGCGTGGCAGTGCGGCGTGCTCGATGGTGTACACGAGGGCAGGGACCCCTCGTCGAACCCAGGGTCCAGTCCGAGCGCGTCGGCACGCCGGTGCACCTCCCGGTAGAGGGCGTAGCGCAGCGGACCGAGGGCGTATAGCTGGAGGTCAGGTGGAGCGCGTGATCGTCCACGTCGTTGTCCACCGGTTGTGTCAGCGCGGCCAGGCGCTCGGCCAGCCAGGCCTCGTCCACCCCGCCGCGGGCGCGCTTCTTCTCCAGCAGCTGCAGCTGGCGCCGGCGGTTGACGATCTCGGGGTGGTGGTTGGCGCCGATGATGCGCGGCACCTCGCCGCCCGGCTGACGCGCCACCTCCACCATGGTCACCGCGTCGCCGGGCGCGCCGTCCTCGTCGCATTCGAGCGCGAGGACCGATGCCCCGTCCGGCAGCACGCCCGTCGGCAGCAGGTCGTACAGCCGGTTGTCGAGCACCGGAAAGCGACCGGGGCGGCCGGGAGGGAGCGCGCGCGCGAAGCGCGAGAACCAGGGGTGCGTGCGGGCGGCGTCGCAGAGGACGTTGTGCACGATGCCCGCGCTCTTGCCCCCTTCTCGGGACCGCGGAGCACGGCGTCGGCGACGCCGAGCCAGCGGCACAGGACACCGAAGGTGTGGCACACGGCAAACAGCGACGCGTGGGTGTCGTCGCGAATGGCGTCGAACAGGCGGTAGGTCGGCGCCTCCCACGCGGGGTCCTCGACGATGCCCTGGGAGCCCTCGCGGCCGTCGTTGAGCCGCGGATCGAGATGCCCGGGCCGCCCGTGCCCACATAGATGGTGTGCCGCGGGCCCGGCGGCTCCGGAATCAGGCCGGCGCGCCGCACGTCGTAGGAGAGGATGCGGACTCCCAGGCCGAGCCGCTCGAGATGGTGCCGCAGGTCGCACACCGCGGTCTGAATGGCGTACCAGGGCTTCTTGGCCGGATTGGGCCACCCGTGGTGCATGTCGAGCAGGGCGATGTCGATCCGGCGGCGGTCGGCCGGCGGCAGGTCGTCGGGCTGCTCCACCCGGATGAAGGACACCCCGCCCAGATCGGCCAGGGCGGGACAGGCCGCCAGGCACGCCGCAGCGCCGTGCTCGGCCGGTGCGCGCAATCGAAAGGCATCGGCAGGGCCATTATCCCGCAAGCGGGCCCCTGCCGCCGCGCGTCGGACGCCGGACCTAGAAACGGACGCCGAGCATCACCCGGATGTCGCGGGCCGTCATCCGGTAATACTGCGCGTCGCCGACCTCGCTCTCGGACACCACGTCACGCGCGTCGCCGAGGTTGCGGCCGTCGAGCCGCAGCTCGTACCGGTCGAAGCGGTAGCCCACGCCGGCATCGACCGTGGCAAACCCGTCGGCGAGGGCGCGGTTGCGCTTGTCCATGTAGCGATCGCCGGTGTACTTCAGCACGAGGCTGGCGATGACCCCTTGATCGGGCGCGAAGAACACGCCGCCCGAGAACAGGTGGCGGGGCGACATCTCGAACCGGCGTCCGGCGAGCTGCGTGACGACGCCGTCGAAGGCGCGCTCGAAGTCCACGAAGGTGGCGTCGTGGAAGCTGTAGGTGAGACGGCCGCTCACGTGTCCGGCGAATCGGGCGTCGGCCGCCAGCTCGATGCCCTGGAATCGGGTCTCCCCGGCGTTGATGAGCGCCGGGAGGCCGTCCACAACGGTGGACGTCACGAGGTTGGTGAAGTTCATCCGAAAGAGGCTCGCCTCGAGATCCACGGCCCTCGAGCACGCGCATCTTGACGCCCCCTCGATGCTCTGCGACGTCTCGGGCTCGAGCAGCCCCGCCCTCCTCCGCTTCCCCGAGCCCGAAGTCGAACACGGCCGGCTTGAAGGTGTTGCGGTAGTTGGCGAAGACACGCGCGTGATTCGGCCCCTGCTCCCAGACGGAGTAGAGCGCGCCCACACTGCCGCTGAGCCGCACGTTGGTCTGCGAGTCCTTCCCTTCCTCCTCGGCGCCGGCGTCGGCCTCCTCGCCCTCCTCCCGTTCCTCGGAGGTGACGTTCAGGCGCGCACCGGCCGACAGCGTGAACCGGGTGGTCGGCCGCCACTCGGCCAGCGCGTAGCCGCCGAGGAAGTCGCGACGGTCCTCGGAGCCCAGGGGGAGGTCCGAGGGGCGCGCGGATGGCGCCCCGAAGCTGCCGTCGAGCGGGGCCGTGTAGTCGAACACGGCGCCTTCCGAGTCGCCGTTGCCGTGCAGCCAGTCGGCGCCGACGACCAGGCGCGTCTGGTTCCTTTCGGGCAGGGCGAGGTGCACGTCGGCGTACAGGTCGGTCGTCTCGATCTTCTGGCGGAAGCCCACGGCGTTCAGGGGACCCGGAGCGACGTCCAGGAGGAACCCGCGGAAGTTGTCCTGGCCCGTCCGCGTGAACGACACGATCGTCCCGAGGCGTGCATCCGCAATCGGGCGCTCGTAGCCGAAGCCCACCGCGATGCGGTTCTCATCCAGCGAGGCGTCGCCCGGATTGTGGTTGGCATCGAGCGGCACCAGCGCGCTCAGGGCGGGGCCCTGCCGGGGATGCGGGCTCCCCGGCTGCTGGCGCAGGATGTTGAGGTCGGCCATGAACCACATCCGCCGATCGCCATCGGACCGGGCCGTCCGGAAGAGCGTGTCCGCGCGGAAGGAGGTGCGGTCGTTCTTGAAGCCCGGCGCTCGATGTCCACGCTCACGCGCGACTTCCAGTCGCCGGCCGAGGAATCGCTAGGTCGACGGCGCCGCTGCCGCTCGTGAAGCTGCCCGCGCTGACCGAGGCATAGCTGCGATCGGCCGCCGCGGCGGTGTGCACGACGTGAATCACCCCGACGAACGAGGTGGCGCCAAAGGTGACCGGGGCAGGGCCGCGGAGAATCTCCACGCGCTCGACGTCGCGGAGGCTGAGGGCGGTGAGCGCCGGGTTGAAGGCGCCGCCCGAGAATGTCGTCCACCACCAGGAGGAACGCGTCGAACTCACGCAGGCCCCAGAACTCCGGCACCGACGACGCCGGCCCGCCGTCGCCGCCCGGCGCGATGGCCACGCCCGTCGCGAGCGACAACGCGTCCTTGAGGGTGGTCGCTCCCAGGTTGCGCAGGTCCTCGCCGGTCAGCACTTCGACCGAGGCCGGCACCTCGTGAGGCGTCTCGGGCAGCCGCGTGGCCACCACCTGGACCGTCTCGACGACGACCGGCGGCTGCTGCGCGCGGGCCCGGACGGGCCGGCCCATGAGCAGCATCAGGGGAACATACAGACCTCGCGGGCGCACTGACAGCATGACGGGCATCTCCGGCGCCCATTCTGAGGGGCGCCGGAGGCCTACCAGCCGCCGTAGACGGCCGGCGCCGCGCTCAGGCGAACGGACGGTCGATCGCGGGGCTGGGCTGGCTGAAGTACACCGGCCCCTCGTCGGTCATGTGCAGGCAGTCCTCGAGGCGGATGCCGAACTCGCCGTAGATGGCGATCATCGGTTCGTTGGAGAAGCACATGCCCGCGGCCAGCGGCGTGGTGTTGCCGCGCACGAAGTTGGTCCACTCGTGGCCGTCGAGGCCGATGCCGTGGCCGGTGCGGTGCGGGAGGCCCGGCACCTTGTAGTCGGGGCCGAATCCGGCGTCGGTAATGACCTTCCGCGCGGCGGCATCGACCGCTTCGCAGGGCGCGCCGATGCGGGCCGCGGCGAACGCCGCCGCCTGCGCGTCCTTCTCGAGGTTCCAGATGTCGATCTGCCGCTGGGACGGCGTGCCGAAGATCGTCGTCCGCGTGATGTCGGACTGGTAGCCCTCCACGGCGCAGCCGCCGTCGATGAGGACGATGTCGCCTTCGGTGAGGCGCTGCGGTTCGATGCTGCCGTGTGGGAATGCAGTGTAGAGGCCGAAGCTCGCCGAGGCGCCGCCCGGCGCGCCGAGCGCACGATGCGCGGCGGCGATGTTGGCGCTCAGCTCGCCCTGCGTCATGCCCTCCGACAGCGTGGCCAGCGCGGCGCGGTAGGCCTCGATGGTGATGTCGCTCGCCTTCTGCATGAGGGCGATCTCGGCCGGCGACTTGATCATGCGGCAGCCGGCGGTCACCACCTCGGCATCGGTGAACTCGACCGACGGCGCCTCCTTGCGGACGCCGCTGAAGACGAAGAAGCGGAGGCGCTCCTCGACGCCCACCCGCCCGCCGGACAGCCCGCGGTCCTTCAACAGCATCGCAATCTGGCGGTACGGGCTTTCGTCCTCCTGCCACACGCGGACGTCGGCCGAGGCGCCGACCAGCTCGCGCGCGCGCTGCTCCTCGAAGCCCGGGCACACCCAGCCGAGATCGCCCTTGACGGGGATCACGCACACGAACGGCCGCTCGCTGAGGCCCCAGCGGACGCCCGTGAAGTAGTACATGCTCGACCCGCCCTCGAGGAAGATCGCGTCGAGCCGGTGCTCGGACATCAGCCGCTGCGCCTTCTCGACGCGCTGCCGCCGCTCCTCGCCCGAGATCGGCACGACGCCATCGGTCATGGGGGTGAGGGCCTGGATGGACGCCGGGACGGCGGCGGCGCCGCGCGCGG
>JAWKHU010000042.1:0-166539 GCA_041394685.1 Vicinamibacterales bacterium | reverse complement strand
GCTGGCGCAACCCGCGGATGCGTCGCCGATGTCCCGCGTCACCGCGCCGGTGCGATCGACGATGCTGAGGCGCTGCATCCCCCACTGTTCGTCGGTGACGAAGACGAGCGTGCCGTCGGCGGCCAGGCTGGGGCGCAGGCCGTTGGGCGCGACGAGGAACGGCTCACCGGTGGCCGTGAGCGTGGCCGGGTCCACGGCAACCGCCCAGATGCCGGGGCTGCGGTCCACGCGCTGGTAGAGGAGATGGCCGGTCGTCGAGTAGACGGCGTGGCGGATGACCTGCGGCCGCGGGCCGAAGAGGCGCCGCCGCTGGCCGCCCTCCAGCACCTCGATCGCGTACTGCCCGTTGGTGAGATGGGTGATGAAGAGCGTGCCCCGCAGATCCGGCAGCGGCACGACGTCGTGGAAGTCCCGTTCTCCCGGGCTCGGCGCCAGCACAAGGGTTGTGTCGCCGCCCTGGGCTGGCACCTCCCAGATCGGGCCGTTGCCGGTGGTGAAGGCGATGGTGCCGTCGCTGGCCCAGGCGAGGGCACCGGCTTCGACGAACGCGCCCGCCGTCGAGGCAATGGTCACCGGCTGGCCGGCCGCCGTTGACATCCGGCGGACCTGGTTGCCGACCGCGAAGGCCAGCGACCCGCCGTCGGGCGACCAGGTTGGTGCGATGGCGCCTTCGGTGTAGTCGAGCGGGCGGGATTCGAGCTGGCTGAGCTCGCGGACCCACAGCCGGCCGTCGCGCGGATACACGATGCGGCGGCCATCGGGTGAGATGGAGACGCCGGCGCCCGGCCCCGACTCGCCGACGTAGGTGCCCGGCATCTGCCCCAGCCCCTCGACGATCACCTCGAACTTGCGGAGGGCGCCGTCCGAGGCCGAGCCACGCCCCCACCACCGCGGCAGCATGACGATGGCCAGCGTGAGGGCCGCCAGCGCCACGCCGCCCACGACGAGCGACCGGGGCATGCGGGAGGCCGGCGGCGGGAAAACCGCTCCGGTGATGGCGCTGCCGCTGAGGCCGCTGCTGCTCCCTTCGCCATCGAAGCGGGCGTCGGCGAGATCGCGGAGGCGGTGGTGCGGATCCTTCTGCAGGCAGCGCTCGAGGAGCGCGCGCACGGCCGGCGGCGTCTCCGGCGGAAGCCGGCTCCAGTCCGGCTGGTCCTGCAGGATGGCGGTGATGCTGTCCACCTCCGTCGGACGCGTGAAGGGCGCCTGGCCGGTGAGCATCTCGTACAGCGTGCAGCCGTACGCCCAGATGTCCGTCCGGCGGTCGAACGCCTGCCCCCGCAGCTGCTCGGGGCTCATGTAGCGGACGGTGCCCAGGCGTGCACCCGTTCGCGTGTCCACGCCCGCCGTGCTGTCGGAGCTGTCCGAGTCGGTGGCCTTGGAGAGGCCGAAGTCCAGCACCTTCACCGCCCCGTCCGGCCGGATGTGGATGTTGGCGGGCTTCAGGTCCCGGTGGACCACGCCCTTGTCGTGCGCGTAGCTGAGCGCATCGGCGACGCTGCGCGCGATGCGGACGGCCTCGGCCACGGGAATGGGACCGCGGCGGCATCGGTCGGACAGCGGCTCGCCCTCCACCAGTTCCATGACGACCGCCGGGCTGCCGTCCCAGGATTCGATGGCGAGGAGCGTGGCGATGCCGGGGTGGTTGAGCGACGCGAGGATGAGGGCCTCGCGCTCGAGGCGCGCGGGCAGGTCGGGGTCGCGCGCGTGCTGGGCGAGGAGCACCTTGACGGCGACGTGGCGCTGCAGCCGCGCGTCGAAGGCCCGGTAGACCTCGCCCATGCCGCCCGCGCCCAGGGTGTCCCGGATCTCGTAGGGACCGACGAACGTACCCGCGGGGAGAGGCATGGGGGACTGCTGATTATAGGGGCCGTGCAACGGCGCTTCGCGCGCCGTTCTGCGCAACGACGCCGTTCACCCGTGTCAGCGGCGTGCAGGACCGCCCGGCTTCGCCTCGGTGGCCCGATAGCCGCGCAGCATGTTTTCGAGCGAGTAGTTGCCCTCGTGACAGGCGTACTCGAACATCCGCTCCGCCGACCGGGTCATCGTCAGCTCACCCTTCCAGGGGCGGGTGTAGGCCGTGGGGTTGTCCACCTCGAACTGGTAGAGGAGCGTGTCGGCATCCAGCAGACGGAAGCGCTCCACGAGGTGCAGGTGCTCGTCCCAGCCGAAGTTGCCGCCGGCGTCGCCGTAGAAGCCGCTGGCGTCGCGGACGTTGGTGGTGTCCACCACGAGCGTGTCGCCCTCCCAGCGGCCGATGGAGTCCCCCAGCCACTGGTGGATGGTGGGCGGCAGGTGCGGCCGGCCATCCATGTAGACGATGCGGGCGTCGTGAATCATCTCGGCGTGGATGAGGACCGCACGGTCGGTGACGACGATCTGGTAGTTGCTGTTGTACGAGTAGGGGAGGAGCGGCGGGCCGGCGGTGAGGAAGGCGACGCACTGATCCCGGAGCCCGAGGTCCTCGGGGTTCTCGGCGGCCTTGAGCCGGGCGACGCGCGCCCGGTACTTTCTCGGCGGCGGCGGGCGTCAGCGGGGGGATGCGGCCGTCGGGCGGCTCCGTGATGATCGAGGTACGCCGCGTCTTGACGGTGCTGGTGCCGAACTCGCGGTAGAACGTGTTGTAGGTGCCCGTGCCGCGGCGGGGGGCGTCGGCGGAGGGCTCCTCGTTACGCTCGGCGAACTGCTGCTCCCACGCCGCGGCTTCCTCGGCCGTGAAGAACGCCTTGGTGCCGAGCTGAACCGGACGTTCGAGCGGGGTGGTGGTGGCGGAGTTCCAGATGCCCTCGAACGCCTGGCGGCCGGCGGGTGGCGGCGCCTGTCCGACGACGGCCGTGGCCAGGCAGAGGACGGCGAGGACGGGGACGAGACCGGCGAGTCGTCGGGACATGGTATTACCTCACGCGCCGGGCCGAGTGTACTGCGAAAGCCTCCCGGTGCCCCGCGAGGCGGCACCGACGGGGGCAGAACCATCCAGGCCGTCACAGCGTCTTCGAGGGTGGGAGGTATCATCCGTGCGCATGCGGCCGCCCGACGAGTTGCCACCAGACGAGCCGCGCCCCGACGATTCGGCGCCGGACGACCTGCCGCCCGGCCCTCCGCCGCCCGAGGATCCGCTGTCGTCGGGGTCCCTGGTGGCGCCGATCGACCCGGAGGCGACCGTCAACCTGCTGGCGCGGGTGCGCGCGGGCGACGACGAGGCGCTGAACCGGCTGCTGGAGCGGTGCCTGCCGCCGCTGCGCCGGTACGCACACATGCGGCTGCCCTCCTATCTGCGCGGGCCGTTGGACACGGGCGACCTGGTGCAGGACACCGTGATCGCGGCGCTGCGGTCCCTGAACGGATTCGAAGCGCGACGCGAGGGGGCTCTGCAGTGCTACCTGTGCACAGCGCTGAAAAACAAGATCACGGACCTCAGGCGAGCATACGCCCGACGCCCCCTTTTCGTAGAGCTGCCTGAATCCATTGCCACCGAGGGCCCTTCACCGCTTGAACAGATCATTGGTTCGGAGAATCTCGACCGATATGAGGCCGGACTGAAAAAACTTGACGAGGACGACCGTGAAGCCATCATCTGCCGGATCGAACTCCAGTACAGCTTCGCCGAGCTGGCCACCGCCTTGGGAAAGCGTTCACCCGATGCCGCGCGGATGGCGCTGAGGAGAGCCGTCGACCGGTTGGCGGCGGCCATGGATGCTCGCGGGATGGGCTGACTATGGACGAAGCCCGCCAAGCCGCTACTCCACCACCGGTCCCTCATCCCCCGGCAGCAGCAACTGCCGGTGCGCCCACCATGGCGCGATGCCGTTGGTCATGACCCGCTCGTGGAACGCGCGCAGGTCGAAGGCGTCGCCCTGCGCGCGCTTGTAGTCCTCGCGCAGCTTGAACGCGGCCACCTTGCCAAGGAAATAGCCGCCGTAGGTCGGGTCGTAGGTGCCGCGCTCGGCTTCCTGCCGCGCGGCGGGCGACGGGAGGTGCGCCTTCGCCTCGAAGAACGCCGCCGCCTGGTCCACGGTCCACTCGCCCGTGTGCAGACGGATGCCCGACAGCAGCCGGCAGATGCGCGTGAGCGCCTCGCTGGCCTGCGCCATCTCGTAGCGTGGATCGTCGGCGCGGAAGCCCTCGTCCGCCATCATCTGCTCGGCGTAGTGGGCCCAGCCGTCCTGCCCCGACGAGGGCTGCGGGAACGGGTTCAGCCCGATCCAGATGCGCCGCAGCTTGCCCGGCGTCTTCCGCATGAAGACGCTGTGAACGTAGTGCCCGGGCATCACCTCGTGCGAGGTGACGACGGCGAGCGTCGAGTAGTTGAACTTCTCGAGCCACGCGTCCTGCTGGGCGGGTGGCCACGCCGCCTGGGCGTCGGTGATGTAGAAGTAGCTCTTCACCGGCGTCGGTTCGAGCGGAGGGGAGGCATGCATCGACGCCAGGCCCAGGTCGAACTCGCGCGCGGCCGCAACCGTCACCTGCTCCGCCTCCGGCAGGTGGACCAGCTGCTTCTGCCGGACGAATGCCGTGAGCTCGTCCACGGCCTTCTGCGCCGCCGCCACCACCCCGCCCCGCTTCGGATGATCCTGCAGGACGTCCCGCCACACCTCGAGCGGCGGCCTCGTGGCGTCCACGCGCCGGGCGGCCCCGGTGAAGGCGGCCTCCTGCACGGCCAGTTCGCGTTCGCCGATCGCCGCCAGCGTGGCCGCCGGCAGGTCGATCAGTTCCTCGGCCGCGTATCGGGCCTCGAGGCCCTCGGTCCCGACCATGAACGGCGCGTCAGCCGTCGGCAGCTTCTCGCGTTCGAACCACGTGACGAACTCGGCAATCTCGGTCGCCGCCAGGTGACCCGCCGACGCCAGGTCGCGGCGCAGGGCCTCGTCCTCCAGGCCCTCGAAGGCCTTGACCAGGTCGCCCGTCAGCATCGACTCGGCGCCCTTCAGCATGCGCACGCCGCGTTCGGCCATCACGCGCGGCGGACGCAGCAGGTTGGCCCGCGCCGCGTCGAGCAGCACCGGCACCCCCTTGAGCTTCGACACGATCCGGGCCGCCCGATCCCGCGCCGGCGCCGACTCCATGGTCATCAGGTTGTGCACGCCGTCGGAGATCGCCGAGGCGTAGAGCATCAGGTTCTTCTGCCAGTTGCGGTTGACGTCCAGCTCGAGGAGCCAGGCGTCGACGAGGCCCGACGCGATGCGGTGATCGACGCGCTCGTCCGGGGTGAGTCCCTCGAGCGGGATGCCCTCGAGCCGGGTCTTCAGCTGCCGCCAGCGGGCGATCTCGGCCGTCACCGTCTCGGCGCTGAAATCCTCCAGGCGTCCGTCGTGCTGGTGCAGGCCGTTGCCGGCCGCAATCGACGGGTGGTGCGTGGCCAGCGTCTCGAGGAACTCGTCCACGAAGCCCGGGAACGGCACCGGCGCCACCTCCGCGGCTGGCTCCACGGGCGGAGGCGACTGGCAGCCGAACAGGGGGCTCACGGCCACGAGCAGGGCAACGGCGATGGCGGGACGCAGGTACGGGGCGCTCACGGCCGACGAGTGTAGCGCACCGGCTGAGGCATCATGAACGGCATGGCCAGCACCGTCCTCGACCGCTTCCTCCGGTACGTGACCGTCGATACCAGGCCCTCGAAGGAGCCGACACCTACCCCAGCACTCCGGGGCAACTCGTCCTTCTCCGGACGCTCGTTGACGAGCTGCGCGCCATGGGGGTGGCCGACGCGTCGATGGACCAGCACGGCTACGTCATGGCCACGATTCCGGCCACCTCCTCCAGGCCGGGCATCCCCGTCATCGGCTTCATCGCCCACGTCGACACGTCGCCCGAAATGAGCGGCGCAGGGGTGACCCCATCGTCCACCGGGCCTACGACGGACGAGACCTGGTCCTGCCGGACGACCCCACGGCGGTCCTCCGGGTTGCCGACTCCCCCTATCTCGGCGAGTGCCTCGGCCACGACATCGTCACCGCGTCGGGGACGACGCTGCTCGGCGCCGACAACAAGAGTGGTGTCGCCGAGATCATGACGGCCGCCGAGTACCTGCTGGCGCATCCGGAGATTCCGCATGGCGCCATTCGCATCGGCTTCACACCAGACGAGGAGATCGGGCGCGGCACGGCCCACTTCGACGTCGCGCGTTTCGGCGCGCAGTATGCACACGATGGACGGGGGCCAGCGGGGCGAGCTGGAGTTCGAGAGCTTCTCGGCCGACGCCATCACGCTCACCTTCCGCGGGTTCAATACGCACCCCGGCTACGCGAAGGGCCGCATGGTCAACGCCATCAAGCTGGCGGCGCGCTTCATCGATCGCCTGCCGCCCGACCGCTTGTCGCCGGAGACCACGGACGGGCGCGAGGGTTTCGTGCACCCCTACGTCATGCAGGCCGCCGTGGATCGGACCACGGTCAAGCTGATCCTCCGGGACTTCGCGACCCCGGGCCTGGTGGAGAAGGCGTCCTGGCTACGGACTCTGGCCGAGGAGGTGGTGTCCGGTGTTCCCGGTGCAGCGGTGGACGTGCAGGTGGACGAGCAATACCGCAACATGCGCGAGGTGATCGACCGTCATCCACTCGTCGTGGCGTGTGCGCGCGAGGCCATCACGCGCACCGGGCTCGCCCTGCGCGAGCGCGCGATCCGCGGCGGCACCGACGGCTCCAAGCTGTCGTTCATGGGGCTGCCGACGCCGAACGTCTTCGCCGGAGAGCAGAACTTCCACTCGCGCCTCGAATGGGTCTCCGTGCAGGACATGGAGAAGGCCGTGGACGTCATCGTGGAGATTGCGCGGGTGTGGGAGGAGCGGGCCGGCGCATGAGCCTTGCATCGGTGAAGCGCTACCTGGCCGAGCACGCCCCCGACCTCGATGTCATCGAGCTGGCCGCCAGCACCGCGACGGTCGCCCTGGCAGCCGAAGCGCACGGCGTCGAGCCCGGTCGCATCGCCAAGACGTTGTCGCTGTGGGTGGGTGACGAGGTCGTGCTGCTCGTGACGCGCGGCGACGTGCGCCTCGACAACCAGAAGTACAAGGCCCGCTTCCGGACCAAGCCGCGGATGCTGGGCGCGACCGAGGTGGAAGTGCACACCGGACATCCCGTCGGCGGCGTCTGCCCGTTCGGGCTTCCGCGCGCCATGCAGGTACTGCGACGTGTCGTTGCGGGACTTCGACGAAGTGCTGCCCGCGGGCGGCGCCACCAGCGCCGCGGTTCGAATCACGCCCGAGCGGCTGGCCACGCTGACCGGCGCCGAGTGGGTGGACGTCACGCGCGACGCGGACACGCCCGGATGATCGACCCCGGCTCGCAGTTGTGCACGCGCTGCGGCCTCTGCTGCGACGGCACGCTGCTGGGGGACGTCGAGCTGACGGGCCCGGCGGAAGTCACCCGTCTCGCCACGCTCGGCATCGACGTGGACCCGGACGACGAGGCGCCCGTCCTGCCGCTGCCCTGCACCGCCCTGTGCGACCGGCGCTGCGGCATCTATCCTCATCGCCCGCGGAGCTGCCGCGACTTCGCGTGCCGGCTGCTCGAGGCCGTGCGCCGGGAGGAGGTGACGATGGCGACGGCCGTCCGCCGCGTGGCCCGGGCGCGCCAGGCCGCTCGCGTGCGCGCGCTCTGGGCGACGCCGCGCGGAACGACGCGCACCTGCCGCTCGGCGAACGGGTGGCGGATGCCGTCGCGGCCGGGATGCCGGCGGCCCCGGCGGCGGCGCTCGAGCGCGCCATGACCGCCCTGCGCCGAACCATCCGCGCGACGTTCCTGGGCGACGACGGGTGAATCCGCGTCCTGGCTGCCTTCGGGAAAATCAGCCGCGCACGACCGTCATGGTCATCTCGTCGGCGGCGGGCGGCTCGTCGTGCGCCGGGCGTGGGCTGGTGCGACGTCCACCAGCGCGCGGCATCGGCCTCGGTCCAGGCACTGGCGTCGATCGCGTCGGCCAGGCGGGCCGCGAGGTCGTCGGCCGACGCGGGACGATCGCCAGGGTCCTTGGCCGGCAGGCAAGCACGGTCGCCTCGAGGGCGGCAGGGACGGAGATGCCGGCCGCACGTGACGGCGGCGTTGGCGTGTCGTTGACGTGGGCGAGGATCGTCTCCCGTGCGGTGGGCCGCTCGAACGGCGCACGGCCGGTGAGCAGCCAGTACGCGACGCACCCGATGCCGTAGATGTCCGCGCGGGCATCGACGCGATCCGGCGAGGTGATCGTCTCCGGGGCCAGGTAGGCGGGCGTGCCGGCCGTGCCGCCCTCGACGGCCGCACCGGCAGCGCCGGACTCGAGGGCCACGAGACCGAAGTCGAGGACCTTCACGAAGTCGTGCCGCAGCCCGTAGCGGCAGAGAAAGATGTTCGCCGGCTTGATGTCGCGGTGCACGAGACCCGCCGCGTGCGCTTCCTGCAGGGACTCGCACACCTGTCGGAGCAGAAACGCCACGCGGGCGGCGGGCATGGGGCCGTAGCGGGCGACGGCCACCTCCAGGTTGATGCCGTCCAGCAGCTCCATCACGTAGTAGCACGCGCCGTCGTCGGCGATGCCGAAGTCGTAGAGCTCCACCGTGTGCGGCGATCGCAGGCCGGCGGTGACATGGGCCTCGCGTTCGAAGCGCTGCAGCGCCGTCGGTCCGTCCGGCGCGCCCGAGGTCAGTTCGGGCCGTACGAGCTTGATCGCCGCCTGCCGTCTGAGGAGTGCGTGCCGCGCGCGGTAGACCGCGCCCATGCCGCCTTCGCCCAGCTTCCGTTCGAGGGTGTACTGACCCAGCCGGCGCGCCTGCTGGACCTCCCGGCGGAGGCCGTAGATGACGTGCGAGGTGACCGCGGTGGCCACGACGAAGGCGCCGCCGATGAAGGTGAGCCCGTCGAGCACGCGCGGCGCGAGCGCCGCGATGGACGCGCGGCCGACGATGAGCAGCAGCGCCATGGCGGCGGCGCCCACGGCCGCCGTACGGGCGATCGAACTCGGCACCAGCGCGGCGCGCACGCTCAGGAGCAGCATCAGGCCGAACATGACGAAGATGGGGGCGTAGGGCGCCTCCTCGGCGGTCATGTGGCTGGTGGCAACCTGGATGTAGACGAGCGTCAGCCAGAGCGTGATGCCCGCGTCGAGGGCGACGAGCGCACGCGGGCCGGGGCGGCCGAACCGCGTGTACCCCCACGCGGACGCAACGATGGCGGTGGACGAGTAGCGCCACACGAGCGTCGCCAGCGGGTAGTCGGGCATCGTGAGCCCGTCCACGACGAGCGGCGAGACATAGTCACTGACGTAGGCGATGAGATCCACGCCCAGCATGACCTGCAGGAACAGGCGCACGCGGTGTCGCGTGGCGTCGGTGTCGCGCGCGTCCGTGGCGCGGAGGTCGAAGGGGTGAGCGGCCATGGTCGATCTGCGGGCGCGCGGCGCCGCGGCTCAGGTCCCGCAGAACGTGCGGTACGGCCGGCTGCCTGGCGGGGGCGCGGCGGTGTAGCTCGGCGCCGCGGCGGCGTGGTCGTAGGGGCGGGCCAGTGCCCGGACCAGCGCGCCGAGCGGCTCGAGATCGCCTTCGTCGGATGCGGCGGTGAGTGCGGCTTCGACCAGGTGATTGCGCGGGATGACCGCCGGGTTGCTCCGCTGCATGAGCGCCCGCACATCCTCGTCCGCCTGCGACTGGGCGGCGTGCCGTCCACGCCAGCGCTCGTGCCACGCGCGGAATACCGGGTCGCCCGGCGCCACCGCCTCCGCGGCCGGCAGCGTGGTCAGCGTCCGGAACGTGTTGGTGTAGTCGGCGTGGGCCGTCTCCATCCAGGCGAGCAGCGCGTTCGCAAGGTCGTCGTCTCCGTCGGCGACACCGGTGAGTCCGAGCTTGGCGCGCATGCCGTCCTGCCAGTGCTGCCAGAAGCGCGACTCGAAAAGCCGGATGGACTCGTTCGCGCGCTCGACCGCCCGCGCCGGGTCGTCGTCGAACAGCGGGAGCATGGCCTCGGCGAGCCGGGCGAGGTTCCACTGCGCGATCGCGGGCTGGTTGCCGTAGGCGTAGCGGCCCTGGGTGTCGATCGAGCTGAACACCGTGGCGGGGTCGTAGGCGTCCATGAACGCGCACGGGCCGTAGTCGATGGTCTCGCCAGCGAGCGACATGTTGTCCGTGTTCATCACGCCGTGGACGAAGCCGGTGAGCTGCCACCGCGCGATGAGCGCGGCCTGGCGTTCGACGATGGCGTCGAAGAGGGCGAGATGGCGGCCGTCGCTCTCGGCCAGCTCCGGGTAGTGGCGGCGCCGCGTGTAGTCGGCCAGGGCGGCGAGCGCGGCGGAGTCGCGATGCGCGGCCGCCCACTCGAAGGTGCCCACGCGCAGGTGGCTGGCCGCCACCCGCGTCAGGACGGCGCCCGGTAACGGGCCCTCGCGGTAGACGGGCTCGCCCGTGGAGACGACGGCGAGGCTGCGCGAGGTGGGGATGCCGAGGGCGTGCATCGCTTCGCTGATGACGAACTCGCGCAGCATGGGGCCCAGCGCCGCGCGCCCGTCCCCGCGGCGTGAGTACGGCGTCTGGCCGGCGCCCTTCAGCTGGATGTCCACGCGCCGTCCATCGGGCGTCACCTGTTCGCCGAGCAGGATCGCGCGCCCGTCGCCGAGCGTCGTGAAGAACCCGAACTGGTGGCCCGCGTAGGCCTGGGCGAGGGGGGCCGCGCCGTCCGGAAGCGTGTTGCCCGCAAAGAGCGCGGCGCCGGCCGGCGAGTCGAGCGCCGCGGCATCGAGGCCGAGCTCGTCCGCGAGCTCGACGTTGAAGATCACGTAGGCGGGCTCGCGCACCGGCGACGGGGCGACGCGGCTGAAGAACAGCGCGGGCAGCTGCGTGTAGGAGTGCTCGAGGCGCCAACCGGGCACGGGGCTCACCTGCATCGTGCGGAGGCCGATCTATTCCCCGGTCCCCGCCGCGCTGGCGGCAGCGTCGGGCAGCGCGCGGGTCATGAACGCCGTGAGCGTCCCGGCAAACGCCGCGGGGTCTGGCGGCGCGGCGCCTTCGGCGAGGAGCGCCAGGCCCAGCAGCAGGTGTGCGGCGTCGGCCACCGATCGATCCGTTGGCGTCGCCGCGTAGAGCGCACGGAGCTTGCCGACGAGCGGATGGCCGTCGTTCACCTCCAGGATGCGCCGGGTGGCGGCGTCGCCTTCGCGTCCGGAGGCCTGGCGCAGCATGCGCTCCAGGCCCGGGCTGAGGTCGTGCTCGCCGGCCACCAGGCACGCCGGCGACGTGGTCAGGCGCGACGAGACTCGCGCCTCACGGATGGTGCCCGACAGCGTCTCCTCGAGGAAAGCCAGGAACGGACGGATCTCGGTTTCCCGCGCCTTCCGTGCTTCCTCCGCCGCTTTCCGCTCCTCCTCGGACCCCGGCTCCACGCCCGCGCGGGCCACCGACACGAGCGGCTTGCCCTCGAAGTCCGGGAGCGCCTGCGCCACGAACTCGTCGATGGGATCCACGAAGTACAGCACCTCGTAGCCCTTGGCCCTGAACGCTTCCAGGTGCGGCGACTTCTCGGCCGCCGCGCGGGACTCGCCGGTCACGTAGTACACGCTCGACTGGCCTTCCGGCATCCGCGCGACGTAGTCGGCCAGCGACGTCGGCTCGGTGCCTTCACGCGTGGACGGGAAGAGCAGCAGCTTCGCGATGCGATCCCGGTGCTCGGATTCCTGCGCAATGCCTTCCTTGAGGACGGTGCCGAACTCACCCCAGAAGGTCAGGTAGGTCTCGCGGCGGTCGGCGAGCATCGACGCCAGGTGATCGAGCACCTTGCGCGCCAGCCACGTCCGCATCTGCGCGATGTGGCGATCGTGCTGGATCATCTCGCGCGACAGGTTCAGCGGGAGGTCGGACGAATCGACCACCCCCTTCACGAACCGCAGGAACGGCGGCAGCAGGGCGCGGCAGCGGTCCATGATGAGCACGCGCCGCACGTGCAACTGCAGGCCGTAGTCCTGGTCGCGGTAGTACAGGTCAAAGGGCGCCTTGGCCGGCAGGAACAGCAGCGCCTGGTACTCGAGCCGGCCCTCGGCCCGGAGCAGCAGGCGGTCCAGCGGGTCCTGCCAGTCGTGCGACAGGTGCCGGTAGAACTCGGCGTAGCCCTGGTCGGTGACCTCGGACGCGGATTGCGTCCAGATCGGCTTCATCGAGTTGACGGTCGTCCACGCGGGCACGCCGTCGTTCACGTCCTTGAGCTTGATCGGGTAGGCAACGAAGTCGGAGTGCTTCTTGACCAGCCCCTTGAGCACCTGCGCGCTCGCATAGTCGGCCAGGCCGTTCTCCGGATCCACCGGCTTGAGGTGCAGCACGATGTCGGTGCCCCGGCGGAAGCGGCTGGCCTCGCTGATGGTGTAGGTGCCGTCGCCGCTCGACTCCCACCGTGTCGCCGACTCGGCGCCCGCCTTGCGCGTCACGATCTCCACGCGGTCGGCCACCATGAACGCCGAATAGAAGCCGACGCCGAACTGGCCGATCAATGTGCTCGCGGCCTCCGCCGACGTGCCGGACTTGAGCTGCTCCACCAGCTCCCGCGTGCCCGACTTGGCAATCGTCCCGATGAGCCCCACGAGCTCGTCGCGCGTCATGCCGATGCCGGTGTCGCTCACGGTCAGCGTGCGTGCCTGGCTGTCGGGCACCAGCTCGATCTCGAGCGCGGGGTCCTCGTCGAGGAGCGCATGCTGCTCGAGCGAGGCCAGCTTGAGCTTGTCGAGCGCGTCCGAAGCGTTGGACAGCAGCTCGCGCAGGAAGATTTCCTTGTTCGAGTACAGCGAGTGGATGACGATGTCGAGGAGTTGACGGGTCTCGGCCTGGAAGGCCAGCGTCTCGGTGGCGCTCATGACGCCATTGTACCGGTCCCTCAGCGCCCGTCACCGCCCTGGCGCCTGAGCAGCGCGTACACCGGAATCCCCGCCAGCACGATCGCGAACCCCGGCCACGTCGTCGATGCGCGGAACCAGGCCAGGACCACCAGGATCGCGAGCGCCGCCACGATATAGAGCCCCGGTACCACCGGGTAGCCGAACGCCCGGTAGGGACGCGGGGCGTCGGGGCGGGTGCGCCGCAGGCGGAAGACGCCCGCGATCGTGACGACGTAGAACACCAGCGCCGCCGAGACGATGTAGTCCAGCAGGTTGCTGTACAGGTTGCCGTAGGCGCCCGTGGCCGGGTCGTAGGTGCGCGGCAGGACGAGGGCGGCCGCCCACAGCCCCTGGATGAGGAGCGCCCAGCCGGGAACCTGGAAGGCGTTGAGCCGCCCGGCCGGCGCGAAGAACAGCCCGTCGCGCGCCATGGCGTAGTAGGCGCGTGCGCCGGCGAGCACCAGCCCGTTCGCGCAGCCGAAGGTGGACACCATGATGCCGGCGGCCATGATCCGCCCGCCGATACCGGGCCAGATGGCGTCCAGCGTGGCGGCCGCCACGCGGTCGGCGGGTGCCGTCTGCACGGCCTCGACCGGCAGGGTGACGAAGTAGGCGAGGTTGGCCAGCACGTAGAGCAGCGTGACCAGGCCCGTGCCCAGGACGAGCGACAACGGGACGTCGCGGCGCGGGTTCCGCACCTCGCCGGCCGTGAAGGTGATGTTGTTCCAGGCGTCCGACGCGAAGAGGGAGCCGACCTGTGCCACCGCGAGCGCCACCAGCAGTCCGGTCAGTGACGTGGCATCGAGCCCCGAGCCGAGCGGCGCCGGCGCAACCGGCGTCCATGCCTGGGTGAAGTTGGCGGAGAGGGCCGCGGCGTTCGCCCCGAACGCCAGGCCGAGCACGATGAGGGCGGCCAGCGCCGCCGTCTTCGCCGTCGTGAACACGTTCTGCACCAGCCGCCCGTACTCGATGCCCCGCGCATTGAGCCACGTCAGGAACACGATGATGACGATGGCGACCAGCTGCGTCACCGAGAGCGACACGGCGTAGCCCGCCGACAGGTGCACGGGCGGGATCAGGTAGCGATCCTCGGAGATGGCCGGGAAGAGGACCCCGGCATAGCGTCCGAATCCGACGCACACCGCCGCGATCGTGCCCGTCTGGATCACGGTGAAGAGCGTCCAGCCGTAGAGGAAGCCCGCCAGCGGCGAGAACGCCTCGCGCAGGTAGACGTACTGCCCGCCCGCGCGCGGCATCATCGCCGCCAGTTCGCCGTAGGAGAGCGCCGCGGCCACCGTGAGGATGGCCGTCAGGCCCCAGGCCGCCAGCACCCAGCCCGCCGAGCCCAGCACCCGCGCCATGTCGGCCGACACCAGGAAGATGCCGGACCCGATCATGGCGCCCACGACGACCATCGTGGAGTCGAAGAGGCCGAGCGAACGACGGAACCCGTCCTCGGCCGGGGTATCAGCCGCGCCGGCGGGGCCTGAAGTCATGCCACATCATAGCGGCGGCTGACCTGCCCGCGCGGAACTGGCGTACGGTCAGGAGCCGGTCACGTCGTCGCACGTGACGTGCGCGTGCCAGTCCGCGTAGGTGCCGTTCGGGTTGTGCTTCCAGGCCCAGACGTGCAGCTCGTAGAAAGCGGGCAGGCCGTAGCGGTTGGCGCCGCTCACCAGGTGGAAATGCTGGCCGCGCAGCACGGGGGGCTGTGGGCCGTTGGCCGCGTGCCATTGGTCGGCGATGACCAGGAACTCGGCACCGACCAGCACGGAGCGCCCATTGCGCGTCTCGAAGATCAGCGACTCCGGCCGGTCGGCGTCGAGCTGTCCATCGAACAGCAGGGACCCGTTGATGTAGTGCGTGCCCATGGCTCCTGACTGCGGTCCGCTGACGCAACCGGTGGCTGGCGCCCACCCTGCCGCGATCGCGTCTTCGGGATTGCGGAGCGGCCAGGTCGCCGCGCGCACGGCGTCGGCCAGCGTGCCGATCGGACCGGCCTGCGCGCCGGCCGACCCTCCCAGCACCAGGGCCATCGCCAGGGCAACCGCCAGCGTCACGCGCCGGCCGAGCGCCCGGGCGATGACGGCGAGGTGGTGGTAGCTGTGTCGGACGGCGTGGTCCTCCAGGACGAACCGGCAGCTGACCGGTGCGTCGTCGTACAGGGACGCCCGCGCGGACCGGTCCAGGGCCTCGTCGTCGAGCGCGCGGATGGCGCGGGCGGCGTCCGCCGCGTTGGACTCGAGCAGCGCGACCGCGTCGGCCTGGCTGACGTTCGCGTGGTCGGCCGCGTGCCGCGCGTTCAGCAGGTGCACGTCGTCCATGGTCACGCCCGTGATGGGCGTGCCGTCCCCAATGGTGCGCGCCAGCTGCACTTCCAGCGGATACACGCTGGCCACGTGGTGGACGATGACACCCACCGTGCGGCCGTCGTGCGGCACGCGCGTCGTCCATTCCCGTTCGCTGATTGACGCAGCCAACCGTGCGAGCGCGCGGGCGCCCTGTTCGAGCCGCTGCGCCAGTGCCTCGGCACGCGGCGAGGGGGGCGCATCGAGCGTGGCCCCGCCGTTCCCGATCCGCTCCGTCGTCTTCACTCCCGACATAGAATCCTCCTGTGATCGATCCGCGTCCGGCACCTGCCGGACGACGTCCACGGTAGGTGGCATCGAGACGGCGAACCATGCGTGCGCATCCGGCGAACGTTGCAGACCCTCCGCAAGCGGGGTGGTCCGATCCGATCGTCCAGCCATCCGATCGGGGCGTCCGGACCGGCTGCGCCATCCGATGAGCGCCGACGTCCTGTCCGACGTGCTCCAGGCCGTCCGGCTCACCGGGGCCGTCTATTTCGATTTCGAGCTGACCTCGCCGTGGGTGGCCGAAGCCCCGCCGTCCTCCGAGATTGCGGCGGCCGTGATGCCGGGCGCCGAGCGCGTCATCGAGTACCACGTCATCGCCCGCGGCGCCTGCTGGGCGCAGGCCATCGGCGGCACGCCCATCCGGCTGCAGGAGGGGGACGTCGTCATGTTCCCGCAGGGCGACCCGCACGTGCTGTCGAGCGCGCCAGGCATGCGGGCCACGCCGAACCTGCAGATGTACGCGCGCGGGTCTACGCCGCTGCCCCTGTTCTTCGAAGCCGGCGGCGGGGGCGCGCAGGGCGTGCGCCTCATCTGCTGCTTCTTCGGCTGCGACGAGCGGCCGTTCAACCCGCTGCTGGAGTCGTTGCCCGCCAGCCTGCACGTGCCCGCGCCCGCGGCCTCGGGATCCGGCGGGTGGACGACGGCGCTGCTGCAGGCGGCGGTCACCGAGTCGAGACACGCACGGCCCGGCAGCCAGAACGTGCTGGCCCGGCTGTCGGAGCTGATGTTCGTCGAGACGGTCCGTCGGCACCTGGAATCGTTGCCGGCAGGGCGTACCGGGTGGCTCGCGGGCCTCCGCGACCCGTTGGTGGGGCAGGCGCTCACGGCTCTGCACGCCGCGCCGGCCGAGCACTGGACGGTGGAGCGCCTCGCGCGAGAGGTGGGCGCGTCACGGTCCGTGCTGGCCGAACGCTTCACGGCGCTGGTGGGCCACCCGCCGATGCAGTATCTGACGCAGTGGCGGATGCAGGTCGCCTCGCGCGCCCTGATCGAGGGAAGGAGCGTGGCCGCCGCGGCCGCAGTGGCCGGCTACGATTCGGAACCCGCCTTCAGCCGGGCGTTCAAGAAGGTGCTGGGCCAGGCCCCCGGCTCGTGGCGGCGCAGCTCGGCGCGTTGAGCGCCGGGGCCGCCGCCGTCAGCCCTCACGCAGCAGTGCCACCGGATCGGTGGCGGCCGCGCGCCGCGCCGGAACCACCGCCGCGGCCAGGGTGACCGCGGCGACCGCCCCGACCACCGCCGCGTAGGTCGGCCAGTCCGCGGGCGTGACGCCGACCAGCAGGCCCCGGAGGCCCTGCGTCGCGCCCAGGGCCGCCAGCAGCCCGATCGCGATGCCGCCGCCCGCGCGCCGGAGCGCGGATGCCAGCACCCCGCGCACCAGCGTCTCGTCCGATGCACCGAGCGCCGCGCGGATGGCGAGCTCGCGGCGGCGATGGGCGACGTCGAGCCCCACCAGGCCGGCGAGCCCCACCGTCGACAGGGCGAGCGCCAGGCCAGCGAACAGCGCGAAGACCCAGGCGGAGAAGCGCCAGGGTGCACGCGCGCTGTCCACGATGGATTCGAGCGAGGCCACGCGGCTGATGATGACGCCCGGGTCGAGCGCACGCGCCTCGCGCTCGACGGCCGGCAGGACTGCGAGCGGCGCACCGGTGGTGCGCACGACGAGGTCCGTGGCGCCGAGCGGCGACTGCGACGCCGGGTCGTACAGATCCAGCTGCGGCTCCAGCAGGCCGCGGTAGCGGACGTCGCGTGCCACGCCGACGACTTCCCGCCAGGCTGTCCGTCCCGTTCCCCGCTCGAAGGTGGACGTGCGGATGCGGCGCCCGACGGATCCTGCCCGGGCCACAACCGCGCGGCCGCGCCCTCGCTGACGATGGCTACGCGCGGCGAGCCGCCGGTGTCGGCCTCGGTGAACGCGCGTCCGCGGACGATGGGAATGCGCATCGCGTCGAAGTAGCCGGGCGTCGCCACCTGGTAGTTCATCAGCGGGTTGGCGCGGGCGGCCTCCGCCGTCTCGGGCTGGCCTTCGAGCGTCACCAGGGTGCCCTGTCCAATCGGGCCCAGCGCCAGCGGACGCAGGTATACCGATCCCGCGGCCTCGACACCCGGCAGCGTGCGGACCGTTGCCACCAGCTCGTTCACCCACGCGTTCACCGGTTGGCCCGACGAGCGCGGTTCGACGGTGAGCGTGAGCGTACGGGCGGGTTCGAAGCCCAGGTCGACGGACGTCAGCGCGTCGAAGCTGCGAACGACGAGTCCGGCCGACACCAGGAGCAGCACGGCCAGTCCCGTCTGCAGCACCTGCAGCGTCGCTCGAGCCGCCATCGGCCGGCGGACAGCCGTGGTGCGTGTCCCTTCGGACAGTGCGCCATCCGGGGCGATGCGGCCGGCCAGGCGCGCCGGACCCGCCGCGCACGCCAGCGCAACGCCGCCCACGATGAGCAGTGTGGCCGCGGCGACCCGGCCATCGAGGGCGGCGTCGGCGAGGCCGGGCACGCCGTCAGGCGCGAGCGCCACCAGCGCCGACAGCGTCCATCCGCTGAGGAGCCAGCCAAGCATGCCGCCAATCACGGCGACGACCAGCGATTCGGCCAGCCACTGCCGTCCGATCGCCGCGCGGCTCGCGCCGAGCGCCAGCCGCACCGCGCTCTCGTGGGCGCGCAGCGACACGCACGTCAGCATCAGGCCCGACACGTTCGCGCACGCGAGCAGCAACAGCACCACGACGGCCGCCGTGGCGCTCCAGAGCGCGCCGCGTGCCGGTCCGAAGAAGAACTCGGGGAAGGGCGTGGCCACGATGGCGTAGGAGAGGTCCCCGGGCTCGTGCGGGAGGCCCCGCTGCCGCGCGCTGAGCTCGTCGGCGGCCTCGCCCGCCGATCGGCCTGGCGCCAGGCGGCCCACCAGGTAGAACACGCCGACCGATCGCAGCACGCGTGACTGCCAGCCGTCGGCCGCGTCGGCGAGCACCGGCGCGGCGGCCATCCAGACGTCCGTGCCTCGCGGCAGGTCGAAGCCGGACGGCAGCACGCCCACCACCTGCGACGGCGCGTCGTCCAGCGTGATCGACCGGCCGACGATGCCGGGGTCTCCGCCGAAGCGGCCCTGCCACAGGTCGTGGCTGATGACCACGACCGGCGGAGCGCCCGGCTGGTCATCGTCCGCGCCGAGCGTGCGCCCGAGCGCCGCCGTCGTGCCGACGGTGTCGAAGAACGCCCCGGATACACCCGCTCCGGCCAGCTTCGCCGGGTCGCCCGCGCCGTCCAGCACCGTGGGCCATGCCGACGAGGCTACGGCGGCCGTGCGCGTGAGCGTCCGGCTCTCGCGGCCGAGATCGACGATGTCCAGGTAGGACAGTTCGATGACGCCCGCGGTGACGGCGGGGTTGGTGCCCCAGCCGACGACCAGGCGTCCGGGATCGGTCATGGGAACGGGGCGCAGCAGCACGGCCTGCACCGCGCTCGCGATGACGGTGGTGGACCCGACGGCCAGCCCGAGGGTGAGCACGGCCGCAAGCGCGTAGCCGGGATCGCGTCGCAGGTGGCGAAGGGCGAGGCGCAGGTCGCGCAACACGGACATGGCCAGTCAGCATGCCATCGCCGGGGAGTCCCGCGCGTCCCGTCCCGCGCCTTTGCGGGGACCTGCGGCGGGATGGACGGCGGGGCTACTTCGGCGCCTGGCAGGCGAACGACGACGCGTCGCTCACGTCACCCGAGCCGCGATACACGGCCACCTCGGGGTAGACGCACAGTGGCCGCTGGAGCGCCACGCCCTTCTCCGGCTCGCCGTCCACGTACTTGGTGGCGACAATGCGCGTCGGCGCGACGCCCTGTTCGACCCAGCGCTGCAGCGCCTTGAAGATGTCGTGGTCCGCATCGCGCTGCCCCTCGGGCGGCATCGTTGACGTGCCGAACGCGGTGGCGCCGGGGCCGCCCGAGCAGTGGTAGTAGCCGGGCACCAGGAAGGCGCGGAAGAACGTGCGGGTCGGCTCGAGCCCCCGCTGCGCGGCGACGACGCTCTCGTAGTAGTTCACGCCGTTCTGCGCCGGGATGAGCGGGTCGGCTTCGCCGTGGTAGTAGAGCAGCTTGTGCCCGCGCGCCTTGAAGGCGGACAGATCGGGGTTCACCGCGTCGGTGACGGGCCCGAGATCGGTGACGGCCTTGTCGAGGTCCCGATCGACGTCGAAGGTCCGGAAGGCCCAGTCGGGCTGGTGGAAGAAGGCGTAGCGCCAGAAGTCGTTAGAGCTGACCCCGGAGGTCGTCGTTCGGTTGATGACGACGCCGCTGGCCCAGCCCATTTCGCCGCTCGGGTAGAAGCCGGGATAGAGCGTGCGGCCGTTGCGGCGGCTGGTCGGGCCGCGGTACACCTGCCGGACGGCCTCGACCTGCGCGGGCGTGAGGCAGCTGGCGTCCGGCTCCCCGGTGCAGGCCAGCACCGCCGGGTCGAACCGGCACTGCGCGGCGTTGCCCACGAGCCCGTCCTTCGCGCCGTCGAGCATGTCGCAGGCCGCCACGGCGGCGTCCTGGATGCGCTGCAGGGTCTCCGTCGGCAGGTTGGTGGCCGGCGTGCTGGTGACCTGCCCGTTCCAGACCTCGCTGGCCATCTGGTGCGTCCAGAAGTTGGCCGCGTGGCCGGCGAGGATGCCGTCGAAGTCGTCGGGGAAGCGTTGCGCCTCCATCAGGCCCTGCTTCCCGCCGTTGGAGCAGCCGGTGAAGTAGGCGTACGCGGGCGGCTTTGCGTAGAACGCCTCCACCAGTGCCTTCGCCTCGGCCGTCGTGAGGTGCAGGCCGCGCGAGCTGTAGTCCACGAGGCGCTCCCGATCCTCGAGCCAGCTCGCGGGTTCGGCCGTGGTGTGCCCGGTGTCGGTGCTGGCTGTCGCGAACCCATCCCGCAGCGCGGTCGCCATGGCTGGGTAGCTGATCGAACCCGCGAGGCCGCCATTGCCGACCACCTGGAGTCGCCCGTTCCATCCGGCGGCGGGCAGCCACACCTCGAAGCGGATGTTCGACGTCGGCGTGGGTGTCAGCACGCCCTCGACGCGGCAGAACGCCGGCAGCGTGCCGAGGTCGCGTCCCTGGCGCGCGTTGGGCGGCGTGAACGGGCCCTCGGCGACGAGCCGGGCCGACGTGATGGAACCGTTCGCGATGCGCCCGGCGGCCAGTTCGTCGCAGGACGCGGCAGCAGCAGGCCGAGCCGCAGCCGCGACGGCCACGACCGCGAGGAGGACAACGGCAGGACGCTGGGACATGGGGGGACGATAGCAGGGAACGGGTAATGGGAAATTCAGAATTCAGAAGTCAGAATTCAGAAGCCCCAAGCCCCAAGCCCCAAGCCCCAAGCCCCAAGCCCCAAGCCCCAAGCCCCAAGCCCCCAAGCCTTCAAGCCTTCAAGCCTGCAAGCCCCCCAAAAATACCTCGGGCCGCGGGACCGTGGGTGGACGGTCGCGCGGCCCGATGGTGGTCCGGGCGGACCTGGGACACTCGATTGGGAGAACCCGCGGCGCGCGGAGTGTCGGCTCCGCGTCACCGCGTCGTGCGCAGGAGGGCCGACTGGGCTCGATACCAGCCGTCAGCCGCCCTCCCGTTGGGTTTGGCCACCGGCCAAACGTCGTGTGCCTACGTGCTACGCCGCGTCTGCGCCCCACCAGAAGGCGGGGTCGGGACCATCGGCGCCGCGGACGAAGTCCACGGTGTAGGTGCCCTGCCAGTTGGTGAACTGGAACTTGTCGCCCTGCACCCAGTTCACCTTGTGGCCGAGCGATTCGAACTCGGCCTTCACGTTGTTGTTGAACCAGCTCTCGGCCTCGCTCTTGGTGAGCGGCATCGATCCGACCTTCTTGGCAATCATGGCGAAGGCGTCCTTGGCGGACTTCTCGGGATCCTGCGCGCGCGAGAAGTTGAACCCTTCGAACTTCATCGAACCCGAACCCTCGCCCTCGGCGAACGAGCGGCTGCTCTGGAGCGAGCCCATGAGCTCGCCAAGCAGGCCCGAGAACTCGGTCTTGCTGAGCTGTCCGTCCTTGTTCGCGTCGAACCGGTTGAGCAGCGAATCCGCCAGCTGATCAACGGCGCCGAGACCGGTCGTGGATGTTACGGCCATCTGTTCCTCCGTCCCTCGATTGACGCCACCAGAGGGAGCAACCGACGTGCCACGCGTGCCACCGGGGAGATCGGGCCGGGAAGCGGCGCGATTCATGTGCAGATGCGATCACTTGCGTGCCGTTTCGTGGTGCCGGCCGGCCCGTGCGTGTGACGACGAGCCGAACCGCGTGTCGACGGGGCGACATGTGCCGCCTCCGGCCTTTGGGGCTTGTGGCCTGCCAGTCGCGTTGCTACAGTCCGCGTCACCGTGCGCCGCATTGCCACCGTCTCCGCTCTCGTCGTCGCCCTGGCCCTCGCGTATCACGCGGTGCACGCCCAGGGCCGTGCGCCGTTCAACGACACCATTCGCGCCGCCGACCTGCGGGCCGACCTGTTCTTCCTCGCCGGGGATGGCTTTCGCGGCCGGCTGGTGGGGACGCCCGAGAACGCGCTGGCCGCCGAGTTCGTGCGGTCGCGCTTCGAACGGGCGGGGTTGCAGCCGGGCGCCCCCGACGGCACGTTCGTCCAGCCCACCGCGCTGATGGTGGCGACGCTGGGCGAAGGCAACCGGCTCGAGGTGGCGTCCGGCGACGGCCCCCGCCTGAGCTTCGTGTCCGGACAGGACTTCTTCCCGCACCGCTTCAGCGCCAGCGGTCCGTGCGCGCGTCGGTCACCTACGCGGGCTTCGGCATCACCGCGCCGGCGCTCGGCTACGACGACTACGGCGACCACGTGCGGGCCGCATCGCGCTGATCCTCGATCACGAGCCCGGCGAGCGGGATCCGACAGCCCGTTCGACGGCGTGGTCACCGCCGAGCCGGCGGTGGCGATCAAGAAGGTGCTGGCGGCGCAGGACAAAGGGGCGGTCGGCGTGCTCTTCGTCACCGACGTGCACAATCACCCCGGCACCACGGACTTCGACGCCGCCGCCCGCAGCTACTGGCCCGACCAGCCGCCGCGGATCGATCGCTTCACGCTCGCCAGCTGGTCCGACCGCGTGCGGATTCCGGTCGGCCAGGTGTCGCCCGCCCTGGCCGAGATTCTCGTGCGCGGCACCGGGCAGCCGCTGGAGCAGTTGTCGCGGGCGGCGGAGACCGCATCCGGCTACGCCGGCCGTGCCCTCGACGGCGTGGAGGTGACGCTCACCACCGCCGTCGATCGCCATGTCGTGATGGATCGCAACGTGCTGGCGATGGTGGAAGGGGCGGACCCTGCGCTGCGCGACGAAGCCGTGATAATCTCCGCGCACTACGACCACGAAGGCGCCGATGGCCGCACCGTGTTCAACGGTGCGGACGACAACGGGTCCGGGACGGTCGCGCTCCTCGAGATTGCAGACGCGTACGGCGCCGCGCTCGCCACCGGCCAGCGTCCGCGGCGGACGGTCATCTTTGCCTGCTGGGGGTCGGAGGAACGGGGGCCGCTCCTGGGCGCCTGGGCGTACACCGAGCATCCCACGCGTCCGCTCGACCGCACCGTCGCCGTGCTCAACATGGACATGGTGGGCCGCAATGAGGAGGTGCAGGCGGGCGCCGGCCCTCGCTTCAACGGGCTCGAGGTACAGACCGCCGAGTCCAACCGCAACGCGGTCAACATCCTCGGATACAGCCGCCACCCCGCGCTGAGCGCCGTGGTCGAGCGCGTGAACCGCGAGTCGTACAGGCTGGACCTCCGGCTGCGCTACGACAACAACCGCTCCAACCTGCTCCGTCGCAGCGACCAGTGGCCGTTCCTCCAGCACGGCGTGCCGGCGCTCTGGTTCCACACCGGTCTCCACCCGGACTACCACACGCAGTACGACCGTCCCGAGAAGATCAACTACGAGAAGATGGAAACCATCGCGCGACTGGTCCACCAGGCGAGCTGGGATTTAGCCACGGCGTCGGCCGCGCCGGCGCGCGGCAAATAGGAGTTCGCCGGGCCCGCCGGCCGCACCGCTACCCCCGCCACGGCTCGCGGACGGGTGCCGGTGCGTGCCCTCGCTTGTACACCATGAACGTGCGCCGGAACTCGATCACGATGGCGCCGTCCTGCTTGAAGCCCGTGGTGCGGACCGTGACGATCCCCACGGCCGGGCGGGACTTCGACTCCCGGACCTCCAGCACCTCGCTCTCGGAATAGACCGTGTCGCCTTCGAACAGCGGATTCGGCATCCGCACCTCGTCCCAGCCGAGGTTGGCCATGACGTTCATCGAGAGGTCGAACGTCGACTGGCCGGTGACCAGGGCGAGCGTGAACGTGGAGTCCACGAGCGGCTGCTTGAACTCGGTCTGCGCCGCGTAGACGCGATCCACGTGAATGGGGTTGACGTTCTGCGTCAGCAGCGTGAACCAGCTGTTGTCCACCGGCAGCACCGTGCGGCCCAGCGGATGGCGGTAGATGTCCCCGACCTCGAAGTCCTCGAACGTCCGGCCCGTCCAGCCTTGTTTGATGGCCATCGTCCCTGCGCCTCCCTCCGTGGGCAGCCGCGGCGATCTGGCTGCGATGCGGCGACCAGTCTAACCGGGCCGCGCGCGGCTTACTGGCGGCGTAAGCGATTTCACGGCTCGTAACCCTCGAGCGCGGCAGGACCGTGGCGACCATGCGCGTTCCGGCCTGAATGCGCCAACCGGGGGCTGGCGCGGATTCTGCCTTACGCACCCCGGCGCCGCGGTTGGCGCGTTGCGCCACGCCACCAAGGAGTCTTCGCATGCGACGGATGACGATTGCCTTCTTCTCGGTCTGCGCCCTGCTGCTCGTCGGCGCCCAGGCCCACGCCCAGACCGTGCGGCTCACCGCCGCCCTCTCGGGTTCCAGCGAGACGCCTGGCGTGCTGACCGGGGCCACCGGATCGGCCGAGGTGTTCGTGAACCTCTCGACGCGAGGGGTGTCCTACCGCGTGGAGATCTTCAACATGCCGACGCAGACCACCGCCGGGCACTTCCACGTCGGCGGACCCGGCCTCGCGGGGCCCATCGTCGTGGATCTGGCGCCGCCCGCGGTCACCGACGACTTCTCGCTGAGCGGAACGGTGTCGGCCTCGGCCCTGCGCCCGCGGACCGACCAGGGCATCCGGACCTTCGACGACTTCCTGCAGGCGCTGGTGGGCGGCCAGATCTACGTGAACGTCCACAGCTCGACCAACCCGGGTGGCGAGATCCGCGGGCAGCTCGTACCGGACGCGCCCTTCTGAATTCTGAATTCAGAATTCTGAATTCAGAAATAGTCGTCGTATTTCCGCTGCTCCTCGGACCGCTCGTCGATCGCGATGCCCATGGAGTCGAGCTTCATGCGGGCCACCTGTTCGTCGAGCGTGTCCGGCACGGTGTAGAAGCGCGGCTCGAGCTGGGCACGATGATCGAGCAGGTACTTCGGCGCAGTGACTGCAGGCCGAAGGTCATGTCCATGATCTCGGCCGGATGCCCCTGGCCGACGGCGATGTTCACGAGCTCGCCGTTGGCCAGCAGGTAGACGCGGCGCCCGTCCAGCGTGAACTCCTCCACGTCGGGCCGCACCACCCGGACGGCGCTGGCGCGCGCCCGCAGGGCGGGGATGTTGATCTCGCGGTTGAAGTGGCCGACGTTGGCCAGGATGCACTGGTCCTTCAGCACGGCCAGGTGCGCCTCGTCCACGATGTGCAGGCCCCCGGTCGTCGTGATGATGACGTCCGACAGCGCCGCGGCCTCGATCATCCGCATCACGCGGAAGCCTTCCATGCGCGCGTCGAGCGCCTTGGTCGCGTCCACTTCGGTGACGATGACCTCGGCGCCCAGGCCGCGCATGCGCAGGGCCACGCCCTTGCCCACCCACCCGTAGCCCGCCACCGTTACGACCTTGCCGCAGACCGTCAGGTTCGTGGCCGCGAGCAGCCCTTCGACGGTGCTCTGGCCGGTGCCGTAGCGGTTGTCGAACAGGTGCTTCATCAACGCGGTGTTGACGCCGATGCAGGGGAAGCGCAGGCCCTCGCGCCGCTCGATCGCGCGGATGATGCTGACCCCGCCGGTCGTTTCCTCGGAGAGGCCGATCACGCGGTCCAGACCGGCGCGGCGCTCCTTGTGCAACGCCGACAGCAGCTGCGCCCCATCGTCGACGATGAGGTCGGGCTCGTGGTCGAGGGTGTCGAGGAGGTGGCGGTGATAGGACTCGGCGTCCTCTCCACGCCGCCCGAAGCAGGTGAGGTGCTCGCGCAGGTAGGCCACGGTGGAGTCCTGCGTCGAGAGCGGGTTGCTCGGACACATCACCACGCTTGCGCCGCCGGCCTGCAGCGTGAGGCCCAGGCTTGCGGTCTTGGGCTCGAGGTGCAGGCAGATGGCAATGGTGAGGTCGGCAAACGGGCGCGTCCGCTCGTAGTCGGCCCGCACGCGGCGGAGCACCGGCATGTGCGCGAAGACCCAGTCGATGCGGCGCTCGCCCAGTTCGTAGTCGGTCATCGCGGCTCCGGTCTCACGTCCAGAGCACCTGAGCCCCGTAGGGCTCGAGCGCGCGGTCGTGGCTGACGAGCGTGGCGCGTTCGACCAGGGCCTGCGCGATCAGCATGCGGTCGAACGGGTCCGGGTGATGGCGCGGCAGCGTCTCGAGCCGCGTGGTGTGGGCGAGCGTCATGGGCAGCTCCGTGAAGTCGTCGGCGCGCACCAGCACCGGGAAGGGCTCGTCGAGCCGCAGCCGGCCCAGCGCCGCCTTGATGGCCACTTCCCAGCCCGACACCGCGCTCACCCACACGATGTCCGCACCCGCGATGGCTTCGCGTGCGGCGCGGTTCAGCCGGCGATCGTCGCGCTGCCACCAGAGCACGACGTGCGTGTCCAGCAGCAGCGTCACGAGGTCTCGCCCGTGAACGCCGCGAGGACGGCGTCGGGCAGCGGCGCGTCGAAGTCCGCGGCCATGCGGATCTTGCCGCGGGCGCGTCCAGGGGTGCGCCCGGCGGCGGGGCGGATGGCCACGAGGCGGGCGCGCGGCTTGCCCGCCTTCGCGATGATGATCTCCGCGCCCGCGGCGGCTTCCTCGACGAGCGAGGAGAGCTGCGTCTTGGCGTCGTAGAGGTTGAGGGTGCGGCTCATGACGACGACGCTAACAACGAAAGGGGGATTGGTCAAGTTGGTCAAGTGGCGCCGCTGTTGCCGCAGCGCCTATGCTGCCGCAGATGGCGCGGAGGCCGCAGATGACACAGAAGCCGCAGATGACGCACAGGGAGGAGCACGCTTCGTCCCCGGAGCAGGCACGATGACCGGTCCACGGATGAAGGCGCTGATTGCGGGGCTGATGCTGGCGGCGATGTCGATGGCGATGCCGGTGCGCGGGACGCGGGCGGAGCAGGGGCAGGGGCGACCGCCACGGAATGCCGACGAGTACGACGCGCTGTTCCAGCGGGTGAAGAACTGGGGACGGTGGGGTGCCGACGACCAGTTGGGCGCGGCGAACCTGGTGACCGACGCCACACGGCGACAGGCCCTGGGGCTGGCCAGGCTCGGGGTCACCGTGTCCCTCGCACACCCGCCGCTCACGGCCGAGGCCGACGACAACGCCAACCCCTTCGAGCACACGATGAACCGGGGGTTCACCACCGACCGGTACAGCGTCTCGTACCACGGCTACGCGCACAGTCACCTCGATGCGCTTTGCCACATCCTCTATCGCGACCAGACCTACAACGGGTATCCGCGCGCCGAGGTCAACACGGCGCAGGGGTGCACGAAGCTGGCGATCGACACCCTGGCGCAGGGCGTCGTGACGCGCGGCGTGCTCATCGACATCCCGCGCCTGAAGGGCGTGCCGTATCTCGAGCCGGGGACGGCCGTGTATCAGGAAGATGTCGAGGCGTGGGAGAAGCAGGCGGGTGTGCGTGTCGGTCCCGGCGACGCGCTGCTCCTGCGCACGGGCCGCTGGGCGCGGCGCGAGGCCGTGGGGCCCTGGGCCGTCGGCCGCAGCGCGGCCGGCTTCCATGCCTCCATCGCCACCTACCTGAAGGAGCGGGGCGTGGCGTTCGTCGGCAGCGACGCGGCGTCCGAGGTCATGCCGGCGCTCGTCGAGGGCGTGAACCTGCCGGTGCACACGCTGATGATCACGGCGCTCGGCATCCACATCCTCGACAACCAGGATCTGGAACGTCTGGGCGAGACCGCCGCACGGCTGAAACGGTGGGAGTTCCAGCTCACCATCAACCCGCTGCCGGTGAAAGGCGGAACAGGGTCGCCGCTCAACACGCTGGCGACGTTCTGACCGGGCGCAGTCGCTACGAGGGGCTCGAGAGTGTCGCGATCCACGTGCCCGGGCCCGACTCGATGCGGATGACGGGTCGCTGCGTGGGCACGCCCGCACGCGCAAACCCCTCGGGGCCCTGCTCGAGCAGGAAGTCTGCGAGGGCGCGCGTCGTGAGGTAGCCGGTGCCGCCGTCGAGGGTGAAGAGGTGCGCCTGCAGTCCACGCATCGCGTCGAGCATGAGGGCAGTGAACGCTCCGTCGAAGCCGGGAGACACCCGGTCGCCCGCGCCCGCCGGCGGTGCCTCGAACGAGAAGCGATCCACGAGCCCCGTCGGCCTCGCGCCGGTGAGGGCCGGGAAGATGCTGGTCCCGGACGGCGACGTCGGGATGCGTGCGGTGACGGCCGGGTCCACGCGCACCGTGTCCGTGATGACAATCACGTGCTCGATGGACGAGCGCCGGCCCAGGAACTGCAGGTCTTGCACGTCGATCGTGTCCGACCAGTCGCGCAACGCGTTCGGCAGCAGCAGCGACACGCGGTCCTGAACCGCCGCTGAATAGCCGGCAAAGTAGACGATGAGCTGCCGCGGACGGCCTTCGGCGACGATGGAACGGCCGAGTCCGGAGAGGGCCGCCGCGCTCGCGTCGGCGTTGGTGAGCCGGTAGACCTGTCGATCGGGAATCTGCTTCCACTGCACGGCCCATTCCGCCAGATCGGTGGCCGCGCCCGCTGCCGCGCCAAGCGCAGGAAGGCCGACGTAGTCGTCCACGCCAATCGCGACGAGGGCCCGCTCGCGTGCGGCCAGCGCAACGATCACGGCCGGCGCCGCCTGAGTGTTCTCCCCGACAGCATCCGACGACTCCGGTGTCCCTGAGTCGTCTCGCCTGACGATGACGTCGGCCACGCGTGCGCCCGGCGGGCCCGCCCGCAGGCGCGCCTCGAGGTCACGCAGGCGATCGGGGTCGCCGGTGGCCTCCACCCGAATCCGTCCGTCCGGCAGGTTCTCGGCCGAGCCCGCGAGTCCCAGTTCGCGCGCCTGCTGCTGCGCGAACAGGCGGAAGCCCACGCCCGATACGCGGCCGGAAACCTCGAACACCTCGGTCACCTGCCCGGCGCCCGCGGCATCCGGTGGCGCGTTCGACTCGTTGGAGGCGGCGGCGAGTCGTGCGAGACGGTCCTCGACCTCGGACGCGCGATCGGGCTGCTGCGACCGCAGCCGCTCCAGGGCCGCTCGCGCCTCGTCGAGGTGTCCGGCCGCCTCGTAGACGGATGCGATCACGTCGAGGACGGCGGCCTGCGTCCCGGCGTTGCCGCTCGATTCCGCCAGACGCTCCGCCCGTTGTGCGGCGTCGAGCGCGGCCTCGCGGTTGTCGGCCCTCAGCCAGAGCCGCGCCTGCTGCATCCACGCCAGCCCCAGGAGGTTGACGTCCTCGACGCGCTCCGCCAGGCCGAGCGCCGCGTCGATGGCCGGCTGCGCCCGCTTGGGATCGCCCTCGTCAACGGCGATGGCCGCGGTCTGCAGCACGACTCGCGCCGCGGCGGCGAGGTCGCCCATGGACTCCGCAATCCGGCGCGCCTCCTCGAGCTGGTCGAGGGCGTCCCCGTAGCGGCCGGCAGCCGCACGGGCCGCGCCCAGGGTCGCCAGCGCCTCGACGAGGTCCGGCGTCGACTGCACCAGCCTGAACAGGCCCACGGCGTCCGCGAGATCGGCCGCGGCGCCGTCGCGGTCGCCGGTGACGTGGTGCAGCAGGCCGCGCCGGAACAGCGCGCGGCCGCGGTAGAGACGCGACGGAAGCGACCCTCGCAGCGACACGGCCTCGTTCAACGACTCCCGTGCGGCCGCCCGATCGCGCGAACGGTCCTCGTCTGCCAGTCCCTCGAGCAGGCGCGCACGGTCCACGCGCGCCAGCACCTTGTCCAGGGTCGTCGGCGACTCCAGCGCCTCGGCTGTCGGCGAGGCGCGCAGCTGCAGTTCCTCGATGACCACCGGAACCGTGTGCATGAACGCCGCCAGCGTCAGCCGGTCGATGGACGCGGGGTTCCCGGCCGCGTACTGCGCCAGCTCCACGGCCGCCCGCAGATCGCCGCCGGCGCCGCGTTCACGCGCGCCCGTCTCCAGGATTCGCATCCGCTCGCGCACGAGACGCTCGACGTCATGAGGGAAGAGGCCGATCAGGTGCAGCAGGCGTGCCCCGGACAGGGCCGGGACGTGTTCGCTTCGCCGGACCGTGATCAGCACGCGCGCCATCGGTGCCTGCTGCACCAGCTGGATGTCCTCGAGGAGTGCCGCCAGGGCATCGGAGTCGGGGGCGCGGTCGAGAGCGTCCAGCGTGACGAGCCGTGGCATCGGCCTCGCCGCCCGGGCGTCCACGATCTCCTCTCGCGTGAGCCGCAGGTCCGGTGCCTCCTGCGTGGCCGCGCCGGCCACGAAGGCCGCGAGCGAACGCCGCGCCGCGTCGGCGTCGGCGCGCTGCTCGAAGTACCAGGTGAACGACGCACGCCCGTGCAGGTTGCGGAATCGCGTGATGGCGGCCCCCGCCAGCGCCGTCTTGCCGATGCCTTCCCAGCCCGTGATCACGAGCGCCGGCTGGGTGCCCGGCGCCGCCACCCAGGCGTCGAGTTGCTCCGCCTCGCGGTCGCGTCCGACCAGCGGGTCCGGGGTGGGCAGCGCGTGCGGTCCACCGGTCCAGGCAGAGGCCGGCGTGACCCGGGCGCTGGTCGTCGTGTCGCCCTGGTTGCCGACTGTCGAGGACGCTGTTCCAACGATGCGCGCGTGGTCGCCGCCCAGGCGGGACAGCACGTCGGCCGCCAGTCCGGCGAATGCACTCGAAGAGGGGTCGAGCCGGCCGGCGCCTGCGCCCGGGTTCTCCAGCGAGGACGTGAAGACGGGACCGACGCCCTCGCGTGCGTCCCGCGCGGCCAGTTCGAGCACCCGCAGCACGTCGCCCGCAAGGGCGTTGTCGAGCAGGAGTGCGTCGACGCCTGGCACGAACTCCAGCGGCAGCGAGGCGCCCATGTCCCAGCGCGCGTCCTCGCGCCGGACACGCACGATGCCGCCGAGCAGGACTTCGGCTTCGACGAACGGCCGCGGCTCGTCCAGCAGGTCGCGACGCAGCAGCCGCAGCACCCCGAGCGTCCGGATGGGCGATGCCGCGAACGCCGACGCCAGCCGGCGGGCGGGTGGGGAGGCGAGCGCCGTGAAGCGTGCGAAGCGTTCGGCCGGCTCCGCGGCGGGGGCCGCCGCCGCGTCGTCGGCTGCCAGCGTCAGGTCGAACACGACGCCGGGCGTCCACTCGCGTCCGGCACCGGCGATCAGAGAGGCGACGCGCGCCATCGCGCCGGCCGTCAGCGTCGCCGCGGGCAGCCGCAACCAGGCGCCATCGTCATCGTGCGCGAGCGAGCCGAGTCCGGAGCTGTCCCACCGCAGGTGTGTGTTGGCGGCGGCCGCCCGCGTGCTGCGGAATCGCGAGGGCACCGTGTCCCCCAGGGCGGTCCGCGCCCAGAACCACTCCGGCGTCACCTGAATCAGGGCCACCGGCAGCTGACGCGACCAGCCGTCCACGAGCGTGGGGATCGCGCCGTCGTGCCAGCGCGCGCCGACGCAGTCCGACATCAGCAGGACGACCGAGCGGTCCAGCCCCTGCGCCAGCCGGGGCAGCCGCTCGGGGACGGCCGGCGCCTGCCCGCGGCCACGCGCGGTGAGTGCGGGAGCGGCGGTGTCGGACTCCAGCCACCACGACCGCACACGCCTGAACGCGCCAGAGGTGCGGAGCACGCGCTCGAACTCGTCGATAGTCTCCCGCCAGATGACCATCGACAGGCCGTGATCGGCCACGAGCAGCACGTCGAGCCAGCGTTCGCGGGCGGGCGCGAAGCTCGGAATCCACAGGTCCTCGTCGGCCGCCCGCCGCACGGTCGATTCCACGTCGATCACGCCGCGCGCAGGCGAGCGGACGCGGCGGCGCAGCGGGCGCAATGCGCGGACGAGCTCGCGGCTGTCCGGCAGCGCCGGCGCCCGCGTCAGCCTCACACCGCGGCCCTGCGCGGACGCCCTCGAGGGCTGGGCGCCGCGGCTCGGCGTGGCCATCGCTCGCGCAGTGTCGGACTCTCCGGCTCGCGCTCCGGCGAAGGGAGCCGAGAGCGGCACATCTGCCGGCACGCCACCTGCCGGATCCGGCGGCGTCGATCCGGCGGCTTGAGGCCTCGGTGCGTCCCCGCGCAGTGGGGCCGCCTGTCGCGCCATCTGCAGACCGAGCCAGGCGGCGTCGAGCACCGACTCGGCATCGAGCTCGAGCCCCGCAGACTGCAGGCTCCGCAGCAGAGCCGCGAGGCGGTCGCTCACCTGGCGTCGAGCTCCCGCAGCAGGATCTTCTCGATCGCCTCGCGATCGGCCTCGGACATCGTGCGGCCGCGCGTGACCAGGAAGAAGGCGTTCAGCAGCTGATCGGTGGCCAGCATCTCGCCGCGCTGGCGCTTCTCGTCGAAGACCTGCAGGAGCGCCGTCAGCTCGGCCTCGTTCGTCGCGTCGATGTGGCGCGCGACGATGGCGCGGAGCATGGCGATGTCGGGCCGCGGCAGGTCGATGCGCAGGCAGCGGCGGAGGAACGCCGGCGGCAGGTCGCGCTCGCCGTTGCTGGTGATGATCACGACCGGGAACTCGCCGCACCGGACCACGCCCCCGGTGACCTGCACCGGCTGCCCGTCCGAGGTCCTCACCGATACCGACGACGACACGTCCTGGAGACGCACGAGCTCCGGTATCTCGAAGCGTCCGTCCTCGAAGACGTGCAGCAGGTCGTTGGGCAGGTCCACGTCGCTCTTGTCGATCTCGTCGATCAGGACGACACGCGGCCGGCCACCCGCCATGAAGGCGGTGCCGATGGGGCCAAGCGTGATGTAGCGGCCGATGTCCTCGGGCGCGGTGAGATCCGGCTGATCGTCCGGCGACTGGAGACGGCGCAGGTTGGCGTCGCGGAGGCGGGCCAGCGCGTCGTAGTCGTAGAGGCCCTGCGTGAGCGTGGAGCGTGAGTTGATCTCCCACTTCAGAACGCGGCCGAGATCGAGCTCGTGGGCCACTGCGTACGCGAGCGACGACTTGCCGGTGCCCGGGTCGCCGGTGACCAGGACGGGCCGCCTCAGGTAGAGCGCGGCGTTGACGGCTTCGACCACGCCCGGAGGAGGCTGGAAGCTCTCGGCGCGCGTCTGCGCGATGCGGTCGAACTGCCGCCAGCCGGGCGCGTCGGGGCGTGCGGCCAGCCGATTGGGATCGGGGCGTCCGTCGCCCCGGTAGATCCGCCAGTCACTCATGCGTTGGGTCCTCAAATGGTTTCCACGCGCGCTCGCGCCGCCGGCTCCGCATCCGGAGGCACGCGGTCCGCATCGTCCCACAGCAGCGTCAGGCGGACGGGCGGTGTGCCGCCGCGGTACGCCGAGGCCCGCGCCTCGCGCAGGCGCCGCGGCAGCTCGGCCAGCGGCCCGTCGCCGAGGAGCGTGCGGACGAGCGTTTCGGTGGCATCGCTGATCGAGCCGTCCTCGCACCACAGGATGACGGGAGTGGTCGTGTCGGTGAGCGCCGCCAGGCGCGCGCGGCTGCAGGCGCAGAAGGCGCGTCGCGTAGGACGACGCACCGGACACCCTGCTTGTCGAGGAACGCGGCCAGGTCTCCCGTGACGCGTGCGACGCATCGAGCAGTACGCGGGCGCCTGGCCCGGCGGGGATGGCGTCGTCCGGCGAGAGCAGCGCGAGCACGTCCGACGCGCGCGTCATCAGGTCGTCCCACGCCTTGCCTTCGAAGCGGCGCCGCACGAGAGGGGCACGGGACAACCGCTCGAGGGGCCGAACGGTCACGGTGTAGGTGGCGCCGATGGGCGGGTCGTGGGCGATCCTCCGCGGGGAGCTGCCACTGGTGGATGGTGGCCAGCGCGAGACGGCTTGGCACGAGGAAGGCGAGCGTGGTCTGGTCCGGATCCGCGCGTCGCGCTTCGAGCGCATCCACCAGGTCGGATAACCAGCTCGCCTGTCGCGCTCTTCGATACGGGGCCCCCTCGGCGCCGAAGACACTTTCCGGTGTGCGGGACCCCGACCACGCCCAGGCGTGGACCAGCCAGTCGTCCCCGGGCGGCGCGCCTGCCGAGATGCGGACCAGCACGTGACCCGGGGCCGCCGGGTGTGAACGCGCCGACGCCAGCCATCCTTTCACCCGCGCGCGGCTGGCGGCGTCGGTCGTGAGACGCACGAGCGCACTGTCGATCCACGACGCGAGCCGCGTGCGCCAGGGCTCCACGCTCTCGCCGCGCAGTCGATCGACGAAGTCCACGAGCGGCGGTGGCTGGTCGGCTCCGGCCGCCACGGCTTCGGCCAGCCGCAGGATGGCGCCGTCCAGCAGGTCCACGCCGTCGCCGCCGGTGAGCTGGTGCTCCCAGGCCGCCGGCCTGGCGGCGTTGTACAGCCGGGCAACGTCGGCCCGGGGCGCGAGGCCCCGGAGCTGCGTGCGGAGGTCGGTCACCAGGGCCATCATGTCCGCCGTCGTGCGCAGCGTCGAGACATCGAGGGTGTCGCCCCATGCCTCGTGGCCGATGGCGTGGATGGCGGCGACCAGCGGCGGCCCGAAGTCCTCGTACTCCAGCACGTGGACGTTGTAGTCGTGGCGCAGGGCCGTCTGCGTCGCGGCGTCGGCCTGGCCGGCGCGGAGCAGGAGGTATTTGTTCGGCGCCGTCTTGCCCGTGATGTCCAGGATGTCGACCAGCAGGGCGCGCAGCAGGGGCTCGTCGAGGCTGTAGCCGAGGAACAGGAAGGGGCGCGTCGCCAGCAGCTGCTTGAAGCGGTCGAAGGCGTTCTGGTAGTCGAGCCGCTTCGGCGTGCCAGCCGGGTAGAGCTTCTCGTACTCCCGGGTCGTGAGAATGATGGTGTCGACGCGATCGATGGACCCGTGCAGGTGCCACACCCGGCGGCGGGCGGCGTCGGCGTCCAGCGTGCCGAGCAGCGTCGGATCGTCGTTGTGCACGCGCTGGACCTCCGCCGGATCCCACGGCCACTCGAGCACGGCGTCGTAGTTGGTGGTCAGGACGAAGGGCGCACGCAGGCGCCAGATGGCCGCCGCGCTCGACAGGTCAGCCCCGACCGGCGCTCGGCGGCGGTCGAACGCCTTGCGCATCTCGTCGAGGAAGAGGGGACGGCCCAGCCGGTCCACCGCAATCTGTGCCGCACGCAGGGCGTTTGGCTCGGCCTTCACCTCCGCCGCGTGCGCCTGCTGCTGTTCCGCCTCGAGGCGGCCCGCCAGCCGGGCGATGAGCTCGGGCCAGCTCGGAAACCGCAGCTCCGGCGCCAGTCCGTGAACGGCGCCCACGCTGATGCCCGCGCCGACGAACGGCACGAGCGTGCGCTGGCGCACGGCGTCCACGAGGGTAGCGGGCGGGGTGAACATCGGTATCCGTGTGGGGTGGAAGGACGATAGGCAGTATCCCGTACCCGGTGCAAGCCTCGACCGCCACCCCCGGCGCGCCGGCCGGGAGTAGAATCCGCGCCATGCGCATCCGCCTCGCCTGTGCTGCCGGCGTCGTCTGCTCCGTCGCCCTCCTGACGGCCCAGGAGGCCGTTGACACCTCCATGGTGGCCCGCATCCGCGCCGAGGAGATGCAGCGCGGCCAGGTGCTCCAGACCTTCGACCACATCGCCAACGTGATCGGCCCGCGGCTGACCAACTCGCCCGCGCACAAGCGGGCCGTGGCCTGGACCCAGCAGACACTCAAGGGCTGGGGCCTGGAGAACGTGCACCAGGAAGGCTTCGAGTTCGGCCGCGGCTGGACGCTCGACCGCTTCTCGGTGGAGATGATCGAGCCGCGCTACATGCCGCTCACCGGCTATCCGAAGGGGTGGTCGGCCTCCACGTCCGGCACGATCACCGCGGCGCCCGTCTTCCTGCCCAACCCCTCCGCGTCGGACCTGCAGGCGCAGGGCGCCACCCTTGCCGGCGCCATCGTCATGACGAGCCCGGTGCAGGAGTACTTCATCCGCGCCGACAGGCCACCCGCGTCCGGCGATCTGCGCACCGGCCGCCCACCGTCGAAGCCCGCGATGCCGCCCGCCGACCTGCAGGCGGCGCTCAAGCGCGCCAACGTCGGTGTCACGCTGGAGCCCAACATCGGCGAGCACGGCACCATCTTCGTCACGGGCCGGGACGGCGGCGCCAACGCCATTCCGTCGGTGGTCCTGGTGTCCGAGCAGTACAACCTGATCGCCAGGCTCGTGGCGCAGGGCATCCCGGTGAAGCTCGCCGTCAACGTCCAGGGCACGTATGACGACGCAGACACGCAGGCCTACAACGTCATCGCCGAGATTCCGGGTACCCGATCCGGCGCTGTCGTCGGAGGTCGTCATGGCTGGCGCCCACCTGGATTCGTGGCACTCTGCGACCGGCGCCACCGACAACGCCGACGGCGCCGCCACCGTGATGGAGGCCGTCCGGATTCTCGAGGCGCTCGGCGTGCGGCCACGCCGGACGATCCGCATCGCACTCTGGGCGGGGGAGGAGCAGGGCCTGCTCGGTTCCCGAGCCTGGGTGAAGCAGCACCTCGAAGGCGACGGGAATGCCGCGGCGCGCGATCGGATGTCGGTGTAACTCAACTTCGACAACGGCTACCCGCCCGTCACCGGCTTCTACATGGAGGGGAACGAGCCCGCGCAGCGCATCGTCGCGCAGTGGCTCAAGCCGCTCGCCGACCTCGGCGCCACGCTGACACCGTCTGGCGGCATCGGCGCCACCGACCACCTGTCGTTCAAGGCCGTGGGCGTGCCGGGGTTCCAGGCCGTTCAGGACTACGTGGACTACGACGTCCGGACGCACCACACCAACGCCGATTTCGTGGAGCGCATCGAGCCCGACGCGCTCAAGCAGGCGGCCATCGTCACGGCGACCGTGCTGTACCACGCGGCCATGCGCGACGGGAAGATGCCGCGATGATCCGGCACGCGACCCGCAGCGCGGCACGACGCCTGGCCGCCTTGCTCGTGGTGCTTGCGGGCACACCGCTCGCGGCCGGCCGGTGGGGCCCGACGCCGGCACCCTGGTGATCGTCGGCGGCAACATGCAGGACCCTGCCATCGTCCGCCGCTTCATCGACCTGGCGGGCGGTCCGAGGCGCCCATCGTCATCATCCCGACCGCGGGAGATGACGACGATGCGACCAGTATGGAGTGGGCTGCGGCAGTGGCGGGAGAACGGTGCCCGCCACCTGACCGTCCTGCACACGCGCGATCGTGCGTCGCGGACACCGAGGCGTTCGTGCGCCCGATTCGCGAGGCCCGGGGCGTCTTCTTCGCCGGCGGGCGCCAGTGGCGTCTCGCGGACGCGTACCTCGACACGCGGACGCACCGCGAGCTCAGCGCGCTGCTCGCGCGCGGCGGCGTGATCGGCGGATCGTCGGCGGGCGCGACCATCCTCGGCTCCTTCTTGGTCCGCGGCGACACGAAGGGGAACGAGGTGATGATCGGGGACCACACCGTCGGCTTCGGCTTCATGAAGAACACGGCCATCGACCAGCACCTGCTGCGGCGCAACCGGCAGTTCGACATGCTCGAGGTGCTCGACGCGCATCCGGAGCTGTTCGCGATCGGGCTGGACGAGGACACGGCCATCGTGGTCGAGGGCGATCGCTTCAGCGTGATCGGCCGCAGCTACGTGGTGGTCTACAGCACGACGCCGGTGGCAGGAAGACGGGGCGGTTCTACTTCCTCGGCGCCGGCGACCGATTCGACCTCGAGACGCGGACGCCGACGCGGCGCGGCGACAGCTGGCGGCCGCTCGAGGGCGTGCGGCCGCCTGGCTGACGTCGCCGCGGATAGCGCAGGAGCATTGGCCGCAGATGGGCGCAGATGGGGTCGCGCCGCAGATGCGCGAGCCGGGTCACGCCGCAGATGCGCAGATGCTCAGGCCTGGCAACGCCGCAGATGCCACGGATGCTCGGGCCTGGGGACGCCGCCGACGCTGCGGATGTTCACGCCGCAGATGCGCAGATGCTCGAGCCTGGCAACGCCGCAGGTGCGGAGCGAAATTCCGCCCCCAAGTCCCAGGCCCCAGGCCCCCAAGCCTTCAAGCCCTCAAGTCCGCCCTCACACCGCGCGCCCCACACCCCGGCCGCCGACGGTGCGGATGTTCACGCCGCAGATGCGGAGATGCTCGGGCCTGGCAACGCCTCAGAGGCGAAGCGAAATTCAGCCGCCGAAGCCTCAAGCCCCAGGCTCCCAAGCCCTCAAGTCTTCAAGCCTTCAGGTCTTCAACTCCCCCCACGCCCCACGCCCCAAGCCCCAAGCCCGATGGTGCGTATGTTCACGCCGCAGATGCGGAGATGCTCGGGCCTGGCAACGCCGCAGATGCGGAGCGAAATTCAGCCGCAGAAGCCTCAAGTCCCAGGCTCAAGAGCCCTCAAGTCTTCAAGCCTTCAAGTCTTCAACTCTTCCCCAAGCCCCAAGCCCCAAGCCCCAAGCTCCAAGCCCCAAGCCCCGGCCGCCGACGGTGCGGATGTTCACGCCGCAGATGCGCAGATGCTCGGGCCTGGCAGCGCCGCAGATGCGGAGCGAAATTCAGCCGCCGAAGCCTCCAAGCCCCGAGGCTCCCAAGCCCTCAAGTCTTCAAGCCTTCAGGTCTTCAACTCCCCAAGCCCCAAGCCCCAAGCCCCAAGCCCCGGGCTCAGAGCCCTCAAGTCTTCAAGCCTTCAAGTCTTCAACTCTCCCCAAGCCCCAAGCCCCAAGCCCCCAAGCCCCCAAGCCTTCAAGCCCTCAAGCCCCTCAAGCCCTCCCCTCACACCGCGCGCCCCACGTCCCACGCCCCACAGCCCCCCTACGGCTCGACGTCGAGCGTGAGTGACGCGATGAGCGCGTCCATCTCCTGCCGGAGCTGCTCCTGCCGTTGGGCGGCGGCCGCGCTGTCGCGATTGAGCGTCTCGAGCTGCGTCTCCTGTTGGTCCAGCTGGCGCGCGTAGCGCTCCACGAGGCGGCGTTCGGCCTCCGACCCCTTCAGGGCCGAGAGGTTCTGGCGGATGCGGGTCTGCTCGTGCCGATCCGGCTGATCTCGTCGCCGATGCGTTCCAGGTCGGCCTGCACGCGATCCAGTTCGGCCGCCTTCTCGCGAACGGGCCCGAGGGCGCGCTCGATCTCGGCGCGGCGGTCGCCCGTGGAGGCGAGGCGCAGAACGCGATCGCCGTCGAGCTCGCCGACGGTGTAGGTGGTGGCGCCGCTGCGGGTCTCGTCCACCGTCAGGGTCACGGTCTGGCCCGCCGGCACGTCCACGCGGAACCGGTGGACGGCCGCCGTGGATTCCTCGGCCTTCGTCGTGCCGGCCAGCGTCCATCCCGCTTCGGCCGGGTGCTCGACGATCACGGCTCGGCCCTCGCGGTCGTCGTTGCGCAGCGTGTAGATGCGCTGGCGGCGCGACTCGGTATCCTCGGTCACCACGCCGCGCGCGATGCGGAGCCGGCGTGTGCGGCCGGTGGCGTCTCCGCGCCGGGCGTTCACCTGGACACCGGCGTCTGCGGCATACGACACGAGGCGCCGGCCGCCGGGCCCGATGCTCTCGATGAGGCCCTCGCCCGCGAAGCCGCCGTCCACGATGGAGAGGCTGCCGGCGTCGAGGGTGAGGTCGCTGGCGTTGGTGATCCACACCGCGCGCCGTGGCCGGAAGCCCATGGCGTCGTTCCACAGGCTGATGCGCTCGGCCTGCACGGATGTCTGCAGGATGGGGACGAGCGCCGACTGGTTGCGCCTGATGGTGACGCGGTCGGTGAGCTTGTACTCGAAGAGATCTCCCATCTCGACTCCGCTCGCCGCGGGAATCTGGGCCTCGAGGCGTTCGGCCACGACCGCAGGGGGTGGGGGAGGCGCGGGGGCTGCGACTCCGGCCAGGTTCGCCCTGAACGTCGGTTCGCGGCTCGTGCGCGGGCTCCTGTTGGACACCGTGATGGTTTCGGTCAGATTTGACAGGCCCATCACCACGTCCTGCTGCGCCATGCCACCCGATGGAACGGACACAGACGACACCTGCGTCGTCTGGAAGCCCGACAGCTCGGCCCGCACGTCTACGGCACCCGCGGGAATGCCCGACAGCTCGTAGCGCCCGGAGGCGTCGGTCACCGTGCGCGCGATGTCACGGCCTTGCTGATCGGCGGCCACGACGGTCACGCCAGGCAGCGCTCCGCCGCTCGAGTCGCGCACGAGGCCGGCGATGCGCGAGGCCCCGCCCGTCAGCGCGCCGGCATGCAACTGCGGCGCGAGCCCGGCGCCTGCCGCGAGCGGCACGAAGGGCCGCGTGGCGAAGAGCGGCGTCGATAGCGGCTGGCGGAACGCCTGCGGTGCGCCGGCCACGAGGGACAACTCCACGTCGTTCCAGTCCGCCGCGCTCAGGTTGTCCACCACCGCCCAGCCCTGGAGGAACGGCTGCCGGGTACCGGCCGAGGGGAACACCAGCCGATACGTCGTCTTCCAGACCGCCGCTTCGCCCACGTAGCTGACCAGCACCTGCCGCGCACCCGAGCCGACCGTGGCGATGACGACGCGCCGAGGGCTGCGGTCGCCGTTGGTGGCGGCGATGTCCAGGTAGCGTCCGAGGTCCTGGCGCAGGTCGGCATCGGCCAGCCGCACGCGTGTCGCCGGACCGAGCTCCAGCGTCGTGATGTCGCCGGCGTCGGTCATCAGCGTGATCTCGTCGCGCTCCTCGGAGATCTCGCCGCCGACCCGCACGCGCCGGTCCACGTGCAGCAGCCGGCCCGCCGTGAGTGTCCCGGCAGCCGACCGCACCTCCACGCGCGAGCCGCGGAGCGCCTCGAGCACCTGCAGGGTGGTGGCATCTTCGGCCAGCGGGACCCGCAACGCCTGGAGCCGGCGATCGGCTGGTGTCGGCGAGTCGTAGCTGATGCCCGCGATGCGGCCCGTGCCCAGGTCCACCGCCGTCAACGACTTCAGCACGTCGTCGAGCTGGTCGCCGGTGAACTGCACCGCAATGGACTCGTTGCCGGTGACGGTGGTCAGGTGCTCGAAGTAGCCGATGCCGGTCTTGTAGAGCACGACGCGGCTGACGGGCAGGACGGTGGTGTCGGACTCGCGCGGCGCCTGTGCCGAGAGCACGCCGGTGAGCAGCAGGAGAATCACGACGGTCGGTCGAAGCATGAGCGACTCCAAGCGGGGGCTCGGTTCTGAATTCAGAACTCTGAATTCTGAATTCCGAAGGTGCTGCATACCCCTTGCCGACACGGAGGCAGCCGCCCGGCCGGCGGAAATCGCGGACCGTTCGCTTCGAATTCTGAATTCTGAATTTTGAATTCAGAATCTTAGACACCCGCCGAGGCCGTCCGGCTTGGACCGTCAGGGCCTGAACAGGCGATTGAACTTGATGACGAGGGCGCGGTTGCGGAGGCGGTCTGCGTCGGGCAGCGGGTCGGTGTTGTAGTCGTCGGTGTACGACGAACAGCTCGCTGCCCGGCTGGTACTCCCACCGGAAGCGGACGTTGCTGCCGACGGAGGCGTTCGTGGAGTTGTACTGGACGATGCCGCTGACGTACATGCGCGGGGTGACGGTGAAGGTGGTGCGCGCGCGGACGACCGTGGCGGTGAAGCGGCCCTGGAGGAGGGTGACGCGGTTGACCGAGAGGCTGGGCTCGACCGAGAGCTGCGGGGTGAGCTCGACGCGTGCGGCATTGAGCGCGATGGACCGGCGGTCGCCGTTGTAGAAGGACCCGCCCTCGAGCACCATTGCACCCGAGTACTTGCGCTGCTGCCCGCCGGTGTACGACACCTGCCAGATGCCGAAGTCGTAGAGGCCCACGGGAATGCGGATGCCGGGGGCGATGGCAAAAGGCCGCACGAGCCGCTCGAAGCTGTCGGTATAGGTCACACCCAGCACGTCGCTGTTGGTGAACTCGGTCTGGAACTGTGCCACCTGCTCGCGCGTGTCCAGGCGCGTGGCGCTGTTGGTCGTGTAGTTGAGGCTGGCGAGGGCGGTGAGCCGGCGGACGTGCGGAACGCCGCGCGGCCGCGGGCTGTAGCGGAGCTGTCCGAAGTTGCGGCGGAAGTCCGTGCGCCGCAGGAACCCGGCTTCTGGCAGGAAGTTCGGCTGGACCTCGAGCCGCTCGGCCTGCACGCCATGCTTGTCCGCGTTGTAGTCGAGGAAGGTGCGATAGCTCGTGTTGTTGCCACGCACGCCCTCGCTCCGCGTCGCGGCGAGATAGCCGTCGATGCGCAGGTTCTGGTAGAAGCCGAAGCTCGCATCCATGCCGAAGGCGTCGTTGCCGCCGGCACGCCCGGGCGTGGCCGTGCGGTGGGTGACATCGCGCCGACGGCGCTGCGCGTGAGGATGTCTCGTTTGGCCCGCAGGACGGTGAAGTTGGTGGCGGAAACGCCGGCGGCGGCTTCCTCGCCCGTCTCGACGTTCAGGATGCCGAGCGTGGTGCGCCCGGCCTTGCCCGTGACGCGGCCGCCGGCGATGAGTGGCACTTCGCGGCCGCCGTCGAGCCCGATACGCCGGCTGAAGAACAGGTACGGCGTGTCGCCGCTGCCGGCGGCGAGCCCGGCGCTGGCGCGTCCGGCAAAGGCGAAGATGCCGGCGCCCTCGAGGAAGAAGTCGCGCTTCTCCGGGAAGAACAGGTTGAAGCGCGTCAGGTTCACCTGCTGCTCGTCCACCTCCACCTGGGCGAAGTCGGTGTTGATGGTGAGATCGGCCGTCAGGTTCTGCGTGAGGCCGTACTTGAAGTCGCCGCCCACCCGGGCCTCGGCGTCGCGGGACACGGGCGGCTGCGCCGTCGTGTCCGAGGACACGCTGCCGAGCACGTAGGGCTTCAGCTCGATGGTCCGGCTGCCGATCGGCGCCTGGAGGCCGGTGAGCGTCCCGGCCGACGACACCTTGAGGATGCCGCGGAAGGTGGTGAGGGCGCGGGGCACGTGCGCGAGGTAGGACCACTCGTTCTTCCAGCGCACGACGCGCCGCAGGTTGATGCCCCAGGTCTGGTCGCGTCCGGGTGCGTAGCGGAGCGACTTGAACGGGATGGCCATCTCGATCGTCCACCCGCCGTCGAACTCCGCGGTGCGCACGGCCCAGACGGTGTTCCAGTCGGCGTTGGGCGGGCCCTCGTCCGTGATCTGGCTGTCGGCGAACCCGCCGATGGCGTTGGCGTAGAAGAAGTAGCCGTTGCGGCGGTCGTGAAAGGTGTCGAGCAGGACCCCGAAGGTGTCGTTCTGGCGGAGCTGGCTGGTGTCGCGGCGCATCTCGTTGGCCACGCGGCGGGCGGGCTCGGATTCCCAGCAGCGGGCCGAGACATAGATGTTGCGGTCGTCGAAGAAGATCCAGGCCTCGGTGCGCTCGGTGGCGGGCTGGAACTCGAAGGGCTCCTGCTGCACGAAGCCGCCGATGGCCTCGGTGGCGCCGTAGACGGCTTCGTCGAGGCGGCCGTCGACGACGATCGGGGCGTCGAGGCGGTGGGCGGGAACGGTGGGAGCGGGCGTGCCCTGCGCCGCGGCGAGCGCCGGGGCTGCCAGGGCGAGGCAGAGCGCGGCAGCCGGGGCACGCGTGGGGCGCGGCATGGAGCGGCGATGCTAGCCGAGTCACTTGCATTTTGCAAGTCACTGTCCGCGGCGCCGCCCCGGTGCTAGACTGCCCCCATGCCGGGTGCCCGACGATCCCGCTGTCCGGTGTCCTGCACGCTCGATCTGGTGGGAGACCGCTGGTCGCTGCTCGTCATCCGCGACCTGATGCGCGGCAAGCGCCGCTACCAGGAGTTCCTGGCGTCATCCGAGGGCATCCCCACCAACATCCTCGCCGAGCGCCTCCGCCGCCTCCGGCAGAAGGGCCTCATCACCGCGACCCGCTACCAGTCCCGCCCGCCGCGGCTGGAGTACACCCTCACCGCGAAGGGCGAAGACCTCCGCCCCCTGATCCGCGCCATGGTGGACTGGGGCATCAAGCACGCGGGAGGACGGGTGCCGCCGGGGATGGCGGCAACGGAAGGCACAAGGCACAAGGCAGAAGGCCCAACGTAGGAACGGCCACACCTCGCGAGTGGGTGGACTCGTCCACGTCCTCCTGTCTGCCCTTTTGCCTTCTGCCTTCTGCCTTCTAGCTTCGTCCCCCGTCTACCCCACCAGTGCCCTGATCTGCCGCACCGCGTAGTCCACCTTCATCTCGAAGAGCTTCTTGCCCAGTTCCGCAGTCGAGCGCCGGCCGTCGCCGGTGATGCCGTTGTTCACGCGCGGGGCGCCGGCGGCCGGGCGCTGCCCCGGGGGCGGGACGGGGTCGCCGAGCGCGTCCTTCACCTTGTCCTTGCGCACCCAGCCCTTGTCGCCGCCGAGGTAGAGCATCTCGGAGGTGTCGGGAATGCCGGCGTGCGCGCTGGAGGGGTAGCCGTTCTCCTTCAGCCAGGCGTCGAAGTCGCCGTTGGCCTTGGCGTAGACCTCGTCGCAGAAGACCACCTTGACGCCCTCGGACGCGTGCTTCGCCGTCAGGGCCTTGGCGATCTCCGCCAGCTGCTGCTGGCCGCCGCCGTGGTCGCCCATCAGCACCACGTTCTTGAAGCCGGTCTTGATGAGCTCCTCGGCCACCTGCTCGTTGATGGCGGCGAAGATCTCGTTGGTCAGACCGATGGTGCCCGGCAGGTCCGCGCTGGCGCGGTTGGGTGAGAAGGGAAGGACGGGCGCCGCGATGGCGTTGCCCAGCTTCAGCGCGATGGCCCGGACCGTCTCGCGCGCCATCAGGGTGTGCCCGCCGTTGACGTTCTGCGGTCCGCGCTGCTCCGTCCCGCCGTTGTAGACGAGCGCCGTCGTCTTGCCCGCCTGCAGCGCGGCCTTCACCTCGGGCCAGGTCATCATGTCGAACTCGACATTGGGCGTGCGCGCGGCGGCGGCGCCAGGCGCCGGCTCCTGACCGCGCGCCGGCGCGGCGGCCAGCATCAGGGAGCAGAGGGCGAAGAGCAGGACGTGGCGCATGGGGGTCTCCTCGGAAGAAAGGCAGAAGGCAAAGGGCGACAGGCAGAAGGCCAAGGCAAAAGGCAAAAGGCAAAAGGCAAAAGGCAAAAGGCAGAAGGCAAAAATCAGAGGGGACCAATCAGTCCCGCATTTTGCCTTGTGCCTTCTGCCTTGTTTCTTGGCCTTTGGTGCCTTTCCTTCCGAGCCCCCTTGACGCCCCCTGCCTGGAGGTGTTAGAAAAATCGCAGACTTGCTATAAAAATAACATGACGAGCAGGCAGCGCCCTCCCTCCGGCGGCACCCCCCTCTCCAAGCGGGAGCGGCAGATCATGGACATCCTCTACCGTCGCGGTCGGGCGACCGCCGCCGAGGTGCAGGCCGACCTCGCCGGCGCCTCGAGCTACTCGACCGTGCGCACGCAGCTCCGCGTGCTCGAAGAGAAGGGTCACGCGACGCACGCCGAGGACGGCGTGCGCTACGTCTACGCCCCGACCGTGCCGCGGCACGCGGCGCGGCGCACGGCGCTCAGGCACCTCGTGGACACGTTCTTCGAAGGCTCGCACGCCAGCGTGGTCACCGCGCTCCTGGGCGCCGACGCCGGCCGCTTGTCCGACGAGGAACTGGACCGCATCGAGCGGCTCGTCAAGGCCGCGCGGAAGGGACAGCCATGACCGTCGCCCTCGACCTGGCCCTCCGCACCAGCCTCGTCCTCGCCGTGGCACTGGCCGGCGCCTGGCTCGCGCGAGGACGATCGGCCGCCCTGCGCCACGCCGTGCTGGCCGCGGGCATCGGCGCCGCACTCGCGCTCCCGCTGGTCTGGCTCGCCTCGGCCGCGCTCCCCGTGCCGGTCGTGCCGCCCGTCGCGATCCCCGCGGCCGCCTGGCGTCCGCATCTCGCCGCGTCGCCTCTCGCACCCGACGCAGAGTCGGCTGCCGAATACCCCCGCGGCACGCCCGACGCCCCGCCGCCGGCGTCGAGGCCCGCATCGGCAGTCGCCCTCCTGTGGGCGGCCGGCACCGTGTGCCTTGTACTCCTCCGCGCCAGATCCCTCGCACGGCTGCGGCGCGAAGGCCGTTGCGATGCACCACCCCCTCACCCATGGGCCGAATCGCTCGACGACGCCCGACGCGCACTGGGTGTGCGGCAGTCCATCACGCTCGTCCCGGCGGCACGCGGTGCAGGCCCCGCCATCTGGGGCTGGCGGCGTCCGCGGCTGCTCGTGCCGGCCGGCGCCGAGCGCTGGCCCGACGAACGCATCCGGATGGTCCTCTGGCACGAGGTCGCCCACGTCAGGCGTGGCGACTGGCCGCGCCAGCTCGCCGCCGAGCTCCTGTGCGCGCTCTGGTGGTGGAACCCGCTCGCCTGGATGGCGCGTACCCGCCTGCGCCACACCAGCGAGCTGGCCTGCGACGACGAGGTACTCGCGGCCCGATTTCTCCCGGAGACCTACGCCGCGCACCTGATCGCAATCGCCGGGGCTGCCGCCGCACGCGGACGCCGTCCTGGTCCCGATGGCCCGTGTGTCCCAACTCGAAGGAAGGGTGACCGCCATGCTGACTCCACGCCTCGACCGTCGTCTGTTGTCCGGAAGGATGCGCGCCGCATGCACGGCGGCCGCCGTCCTCGTCCTGCTGCCCGCAGGCGCGCTGCGCGCCACCGTGCAGGACGCGCCGACGGATCTCGTCCTCCAGGTGTTCGACCCCACGGGTGCCGTGCTCCCCGGCGTCGCCGTCGAGCTCCAGGGGCCTGACGGCGTCGTCCACCGTGGGACCACCGAAGGCACCGGGCGCGTACGCCTCGACGGGGTGGCGCCGGGGGACTACGACGTGTCGGCCACGCTGCCTGGCTTCAGAACGCTGCGCACGCCGATATCGATGGGCGTCGCGTCCGACTGGCGTCGCAGCATCACCCTGCAAGTGGGCGAGATCGAAGAAACGATCAACGTCACTGAGCGTCGCCAGCCGCCGGGTGCCGCCTCCCGGGCGGCGGTCGTGGAGCCGCCAGCGGTTGGCGGCAACATCAAGGTCCCGAAGAAGCTGAAGCACGTCAGCCCTGATGCCCGCCCGAGATGCGGGACGCGGGGCTGGAGGGTGTCGTCCTGCTCGAGGCCTTGATTGCCACCGACGGCACCGTGGCGTCGGTCCGCGTCCTGAGCGCGCAGGTGCACCCGGCGTTCGCCTCCGCGGCGGAAGCCGCCGTTCGCCAGTGGCTCTTCAGCCCGACGCTCCTGAACGGCGCACCCATCGAGGTCCGGATGGGCGTGTCGATCCGCTTCAGTCTCCTCGACTGACGCCTGCCCGGTCCCGGCGCCTGGCGGCGACTTTCACGCGCCGCCGGCGCCAAATGGGACTAGGCTAGTCACATGACGGGCGGCCGCCGGATGGTCTGGGCCCTCATGGGCGTCCTTGCCATGGCGGCTGCCGGTGTGACCATCGCGCACGCCCAGCGCATCTGGGGCGGCTACTACGGCCGGACCCCGCCGAAGTTTCCGACCGCGTCCACCTTCGAAGGCTCCTTCCACTTCTGCCGGATCCTGTTCTCCAGCAACCGCCGCGAGAAGCAGGGGTGGGGCACCGACTATCCCGGCGCCGACCTCAACTTCAGCACGCGCCTTTCTGAGCTCACGAAGGTACGCGTCAAGTTCGTCGAGGAGCCCGGCGCCGAGGGCGACGTGCCCGACGCCGTCGTCGTCCGGCTGACCGACGACGAGTTGTTCCAGTGTCCGTTCGCGCTGATGGAGGATGCGGGCACGGCGGTCTTCAGCCCCGAGGAGGCGTCGCGCTTCAGGGAGTACCTGCTCAAGGGCGGGTTCGTCCTCGTGTCCGACTACCACGGCACGTGGGGACGCGACCAGTTCGACGACCAGATGGCGCGGGTGCTCCCGCGCGGCGAGTACCCGATCGTCGACATCTCGCCTCCCGGCCACCCGGTCTGGAACACGTTCTTTCCCGTGAGGCAGATCCCGCAGATTGCGTCCATCCAGACGTGGCGCCGGTCGGGTGGCGGCACCATCGAGCGGTGGAACAACGACGGCGCGGGCCCCGATGCGCGCGCGATTGCGGACAAGCACGGACGGCTGATGGTCGTGATGATTCACAACTCCGACATCCCGGACGCGTGGGAGCGCGAAGGCGAGAACCCCGACTACTTCTACCAGTTCTCGCCGCAGGCCTACGCGGTCGGCATCGACGTGCTCATCTACGCCATGACGCACTGACGCCGAGCCCTCGGCGGACGTGCTAGACTCCGGCGCCCACACGGAGCCACCTCTATGATCGCGATTGCACGACCGCTGGCGCTCGGCCTCGCCTGTACGCTCCTCGTCCCTTCCGCGGCGCCGGCGCAGGCGCCCGACCCGCAGCCCGCGCAGCCGCTCGTCGCCGCCGCCAATCGCGCCGTCCGCGACACCCTCCCCTTCGACGACCGCCAGGACTTCGACGACGCCATGCGCGGGTTCGTCGCGACGAGCCCGGATGCGCGCGACCCGGGCCGGTTCGCGTTCCTCACCGGCGACGCGCCCGATACCGTGAACCCGAGCCTCTGGCGGCTCGCACAGTTGAACGCGATCAACGGCCTGTTCCGCGTCGTGGACGGCGTCTACCAGGTTCGCGGCTTCTCGCTCGCCAACATGACCATCGTCGAGGGCCGCACCGGCCTCATCGTCATCGACCCGCTGTCGAGCGTGGGCGCCGCACGGGAGGCGCTCGCCCTCTACGCCGCGAACCGTCCGTCCAGGCCGGTGGTCGCGGTGGTCTACACGCACAGCCACTCGGATCACTACGGCGGCGTGAAGGGCGTGACGACCGTCGAGGACGTGGCCGCCGGCCGCACGCGGGTGGTGGCGCCGGCCGGCTTCATGGATGCCGTGGCTTCCGAGTCGGTCATCGCGGGTATTGCGATGGGGCGGCGCGCACAGTACCAGTTCGGCGGTCCGCTTCCGCGCTCGGCGCGCGGCTACGTGGACTCGGGCCTTGGCAAGAGCGAGTCGCGTGGCGGCCCCGGCCGCTCGGTGATTGCGCCCACCGACTCGATCGATCAACCCGTGCAGACGATGACGATCGATGGCGTCGAGCTGGTGTTCCACCTCACGCCCGCGTCGGAAGCGCCGGCCGAGATGCACGTGTTCCTCCCGCAGCAGCGCGTGCTCGACATGGCCGAGAACGCCACGCAGACGCTGCACAACCTGCTGCCGCTGCGTGGCACCGAGGTGCGGGACGCCAGGGGCTGGTCCCAGTACATCGGCGAGGCGCTGGCGCGCTTCGGCAACGGGGCCGAGGTCCTCATCGCGCAGCACCACTGGCCCGTGTGGGGTGCCGACCGCGTGCGGCGGCGCCTCGAAGAGCAGCGCGACCTCTACAAGTACCTGCACGACCAGACCGTCAGGCTGATGAACCACGGCCTCGCACCGGCCGAGATTGCCGAGGCGCTGGCGCTGCCGGACTCGCTCGCCAGGACGTGGTCCGCCCGCGGCTACTACGGCACGCTCTCGCACAACTCGAAGGCCGTCTACCAGCGCTACCTGGGTTGGTACGACGGCAACCCGGCCACGCTCGACGCGCTGCCGCCCGCCGACGCCGCCCGCAAGTACGTCGAGTACATGGGAGGCGCGTCCGCCATCGTCGCGCGGGCACGCGAGGACTTCCGGCAGGGCCAGTACCGCTGGGTGGCCGAGGTGATGGAGCGGGTGGTCTACGCGGAGCCGTCGAACGCCGAGGCGCGCGCCCTGGCGGCGGCCGCGTTCGAGCAGCTCGGCTACCGGGCCGAGTCGGCCACGTGGCGCAACGCCTACCTGCTCGGCGCGCAGGAGCTGCGGCGCGGTGTGCCGGAGGGACGTCCGCGCCAGGCGCTGGATGCGGACATGATCGCCGCCCTCCCGGCCTCGGCGGTCTTCGACTACCTGGGGACGACGCTGAACCCCGAACGCGCCGAGGGCGCGCGCATGGTCCTGGGCTGGCGGCTGACCGACAGCGGCGAGGTCGTCGTGACGACCCTCGACCACTCGGCGCTCACGCACCTCGCCGGGGTGTCCACCGACGGCACCGACGCCGTTGTCACGACGACGCGCGCGGTGTTCGAGTCGCTCGTACTGCGCGGGCGTACGTTCGAGGAGGCGCGGGCCCGCGGCGAGGCCACCGTCACCGGACGTACCGGGCGGTTCGCCGAGCTCATGGGCATGTTCGACACGTTCGATCCGGCCTTTCCGATCGTGGAGCCGCGGCGGCCGAGGTAGCGTCACGGTGCAGCTCACCCCGCTCGACTGGCTCGTCGTCTTCGTCTCGCTCGCGCTGGCGTTTGCGCCGGCGCTCTGGATGGCGCGGCGCGCCGGGCGCAGCACCGCCGAGTTCTTCACCTCCGGCCGCGCGGCGCCGTGGTGGCTCGTCGGCGTCTCGATGGTGGCCACCACCTTCAGCACCGACACGCCCAACCTCGTGACGAACCTCGTGCGCGAGGGCGGCATCGCGTCGAACTGGGCCTGGTGGGCGTTCCTCCTCACCGGCATGACGACCGTGTTCTTCTACGCGCGCCTGTGGCGACGCATCGGCGTGCTGACGGACCTGGAGTTCTACGAGCTCCGGTACTCGGGCCGCGCCGCCACGTGGGTGCGCGGCTTCCGCGCCGTCTATCTCGGCGTCGTCTTCAACGTGGTGATCATGGCGTCGGTGAACCTGGCGGCGGCCAAGATCGCCAACGTGCTGCTCGGCTGGCCCATCGGGCGGACCCTCCTCGCGTGCGGGGCGATCAACATTGCCTTCGCGGCCACCTCGGGGCTCTGGGGCGTGCTGGTCACCGACTTCATCCAGTTCGGCATCGCGCTGGCCGGGTCGTTCGCCGCCGCTGTCTACGCGCTCCGGCACCCGGCGGTCGGCGGCCTCGAGGGCCTCTTCGCCCGCATGCCGGCGACGACGACGGCGATGGTGCCGGACCTCACGGACTGGAGTGTCTCCGTCCCCTCTTCATCGTGCCGCTGGCCGTGCAATGGTGGTCCACGTGGTACCCCGGCTCCGAGCCGGGCGGCGGCAGCTACGTGGCGCAGCGCATGCTCGCCGCACGCAGCGAGCGCGACGCCATGGGCGGCACGCTGCTGTTCAACATCGCCCACTACGCCGTCCGCCCCTGGCCGTGGATCCTCGTGGCCCTTGCCTCGATGCTGGTGTTCCCCGAGGTGGACGACATCCGCCGCGCGCTGCCGCACGTGGACCCCGCCCTGGTGGGGCATGACATGGCCTACCCGGCCATGCTCACGTTCCTCCCGTCCGGTGTGCTCGGCCTGATGGTCGCCGGGCTCCTGGCCGCCTACGTCTCCACGATTTCCACGCACCTCAACTGGGGCACGTCGTACCTCGTGCACGACCTCTACCGCCGCTTCCTGCGGCCCGATGCCGACGAACGGCACTACGTCGCCGTGGGCCGGCTGGTCACGGCGCTGCTCATGGTGCTGGCGGCCGGGTTGACGCTGGTCCTGGACTCCGCACGCACGACCTTCAACCTGCTCCTGTCGATCGGGGCCGGCACCGGGCTGTTGTACCTGCTGCGATGGTTCTGGTGGCGCATCAACGCCTGGAGCGAGATCGCGGCCATGGCGTGCTCGTTCGTCCTCGCCGTGGGGGCGCTGGGTCTCGAGCGCGCGGGCGTGCCGCTGGTCGCGCACGTCGCGCTCCTCGCCACCGTCGGCATCACGACGCTCGTGTGGCTGGCGGCGACCTGGCTCACCCCGCCGACCGACACCGCAACGCTCGTGCGCTTCTACGAGCGCGCCCGCCCGGCCGGGCCGGGGTGGACGCCGATTGCGGCGCGTGTCCCGGGCGTCCGGTCCTCCGACGACCTGCGCACGGCCTTCGTCGGGTGGATCGCCAGCTGTGCGTGCGTCTACGGCGCCCTGTTCGGCACGGGGCACCTGCTGATGGGCCACACCGGGCGTGGGATGCTCGCGCTTGGTGTCACGGCGGCTGGCGGCGTCGTGCTGCGCCGGGCGATGCGGCGCATGTGGACGCCGTGAAGGCGGTCGTGCTGGCCTGCGGGCTGGGACGACGCATGCGCGCCGATGCGGCGGAGGCGGAGCTCGACGCGCGGCAGCGGCAGGAGGCCGCGCGCGGCGCCAAGGTGCTCATGCCGGTCGGCACCGACCGCCTGTTTCTGGACTACGTCCTGGGCCGGCTGGCGGACGCCGGCTGCACCGACGCCTGCCTCGTCGTCGCGCCCGACGCCGAAGAGATTCGCGCCCGCTACCGGCACGCGCCGCCGCGCGGCTGCGGCTCCGGACGACCGTGCAGGTGGAACCGCTCGGGTACCGCGAATGCCGTGCTGGCGGCCGAGGCGTTCGCCGGCGCGGATCCCTTCCTGGTGGTGAACGGCGACAACCTCTACCCGGTTGAGGCGCTGCGTGCGATGACGGCCATCGACACCGCCGGGCTGGCGGCCTTCGATCGCCGCGCGCTCGTGGCGGCGAGCGGCTTCGATGCCGCGCGGGTCGCCCGCTACGCCGTCGTGGACGCCGATTCCGACGGCTGGCTGCGCGACATCCGCGAGAAGCCGGCCGCGGACGACCCCGGGCTGACGATGCCGGGTGCGCGCATCGGCATGAACTCTGGCGTTTCCACCACGAGATCTTCGCGGCGTGCCGCGACGTTGACCGTTCGCCGCGCGGCGAGTACGAGCTGCCCGACGCCGTGACTCTCGGCCTCGCGCGCGGCATGCGCGTCCGCGTGGTGGACGTCGGCGGCGCCGTCCTCGATCTGACGGCACCCGCCGACGTCGCCGGCGTCAGCCGGCAGCTCGCCGGCATCGATCCGCGGCCCTGACCGTGTGAGTCGCCCGGGCGGCGGTCGGGATCAGAGCCGGGCCGGACGGCCACGTCGGCCACCGTGGCCCCCGCTCCCAGCAGCGAGGCATCGACCAGCAGCGGGTACTGCGGTGCGAGGGCGCTCGTGTAGAAGACCTCGCCGTTCTTCAGGTACCGCACCGCGCCGCCTTCGGCCCGCACCTCGAACCGGTCGCCGCGCTCGAACCGGGTGTCCTTGCGGTACACGCCGCTCTCACGCACCGACGCCACGCCGTTCTGCAGGCGGATCGCGAACCCGATTTCGTTGGGCGAGGTGCCGGGGTTGCCGCGGCTCAGGCCGAGATACAACGTCGCCGCCGCATCGGCCACCGTGAAGCGCATGGCCAGGTCGCCGCTGGCGAACTGCCGGGTCGACACGGCTCCGGCGTCCGCGCAGCCGCCGCATCCGCCCGACTTGCGCAGCGTGCCGTTGGTGGCGGCCGCGTTGACGAGGCTCGACCACTGGACGGCCGACCACGACGGGGGCGCCGGATCCGAGCTGGCGCCCGGAATGCGCACCACGTAGGCGTCGAGGCGGTTGGTGCCCGCGTTTGCGGTCCAGATGAAGTACTCGCCGGTCGGGTCGAGGTTGCCCTTCGGCAGCTTCGCGTAGTCCGAGGGGCCGCCGCCCGGGGCGTCGAGGTCCGTCAGGTTCGGCGCGACGACCAGCGTGTCCAGCGATCCGTCCAGCCGGTAGCAGACGATCTCGTTCACACGCGGCACGAGGACGCGGCTCGCGCTGCTGCTGCACACCATCTGGCTGTCCGGTGCTGCGCCGGCGCGTGCGTTGCCGTGGGCGATGTGTCCCACGCTCGCGCCCCACGACGGCAGCTGGTAGACGAGGCGGCCCTGGTCGGGGTCGTTGGTCACGGGCTCGCCGCCGGACATGTCCCGATCGAAGCGCCACAGGCGGATGGCGCCGGGTGCGTGGTTGAAGTTGTCGGCCGCGACCATGTAGCCCCAGCCGACGTCCGAGTGGCCGCCGGCGCCGTGCTCGTCGAGCAGGACGCGCTCGGTGCCCGTCTCGAGGTCGAGGATGCGGTTGTCCTCGCCGTAGCGCCCGTCCACGTTCTCCTTGATCACCAGCCAGCGGCCGCTCTTGTCAATCTGGCACTCGTCGAAGTCCCCGAGCCGCGGGGCATAGAACCACTGCCCGCGATCCTCCCGGTAGGCCACGCAGCCCAGCGACGCCCACGTCGTCGAGTCGCGGAGCGTCGCGGAGTGCACGCGGTCGTCGAGGCTCGAGTGCGCCTGCCAGAGGTAGCGGTTGGCGCCGAACGCCGTGCTGACGTCCATCACCGGCTCGAAAGTGCGGGCCACCACGTCGTAGCGCATCAGCCGCGGCCCGCTGGTCACGTACAGCGCGTGCGGACGCGTGCCGCTGAAGTACCACCCTTCGCCGGACGCCCACGAGAACGGGCTCGACGCCGGGAACAGCGCGCCGAGGTTCCGCACGACGCCGGTCGCCTTCTCCATCTCGAAGAGCGACGGCCCGGCGCCGCCCTTGCCGCGGTCCAGGCCGAGCACGATGAGCATGGTGGGCAGGCCGGCGTGGTTGTTGATGTTGTTCCAGTACGAGTAGCCCACAGGCTTGACGCAGTCGGCGCCGCCGCAGTCCTCGGCGCCCGTGATGCGCCAGGCCGTGGTGTTGTAGGGTGCGGGGAAGGTGAACCGCCCGCGCGGGGGCAGCGTGCCGGCCACCTCCGCCGCCATCGGTGATCGCCATGCCTGGCTCGTGGCCGGCTCGACGAAGCCCTGTCCGGGCGTCTGGCCGCGTACGGGGCCGACGCCGATGAGAAACACCGCGGTGAGGGCCGCGACGACGACACGTGAGACGAGGAAGCCGGCACGAGTGGGCTGCACGACGAATCTCCCTGGCGCGGATCGCACGGATCGCGCGCGTGGTTGAGGACCGCACGCCCACGCGGGCCTTTGCGGCGGCCGGCGTGTCGAGGGGGTGGCGCTCGAAGCTGGGGGTCTGACGGAGCAGAGAGGGCGGGCCGAGGTCCTGCGGTACGATTCCCGCCCTTGCTAGTGGCATCGGCCGGCTGTTGGATTTCTTGACCAGGTGTGCGCCGCACGGCACGGTTCGCGCGCGCACACCTGCCACCGCACGCCCGAGTGGTGCATGATGCAGGGAACGAGGCGGATGGCGTGAGCGCGGAGCTGTTCGAGTCGCTGGGGTTGGACGGGGAGAACGCACGGTCGCGTGCGGCGCTGGTCGATCGCGTCGCGGAGGCGTTCGAGGCGCAGGTGGGGCACGCGCCGACGTGGCGCTGGTTCGTGCCGGGGCGCATCGAGGTGTTCGGCCGTCACACCGACTACGTCGGCGGACGATCGCTCGTGGCGGCCGCGCCGCGGGGCTTCGGCGTCGTCGCCCGCGCGCGCGCCGACGGCATCGTGCGCGTGATCGACGCGCGCCACGGCGTGCGCACCGAAGTGGATCCGCTCGACGAGTGGACGGCGCACGCGGGCTGGCGCTCCTACGTGCAGGTGGTCGCGAGCCGGTTCGCCCGCAACTTCCGGGCGCCGAGCTCGGCGCCGACATCGCGATCGCGAGCGACCTGCCGCGCGCCGCCGGGCTGTCGAGCTCGAGCGCGCTGGTCGTGGCCGTGGCCTCCGTGCTCGCGCGCCGGGCGGCGCTCGATGCGCGGGAGGAGTGGCGTCGCGACATCTCCAGTCCCGCCGAGCTGGCGTGGTATCTCGGCTGTGTCGAGAACGGGCTCGGCTACCGCGGGCTGGCCGGCACCTCGGGCGTGGGCACGCACGGCGGCAGCGAGGACCACACGGCCATCCTCACGTCCCGGCCGGGCTGCGTCAGCCAGCACCGCTTCATGCCCGTCGTCCACGAGGGCGACGTGCCCATGCCCGAGGGATGGACCTTCGTCGTGGGCTCGAGCGGCGTGCACGCCGACAAGGCCGGAGCGGTGAAGGCGCGATTAATCGCGCCGCCTCGCCGGCCGCGCGCTCCTCGACCTCTGGAACCGCGAGGCCGACGTCCCCGCGCTCTCGCTCGGCACGGCGCTCGAGGCGCCCGATGCCCGCGCCTGCCTGCGCGCCCGTATCGACGCCGCCGGCCACGCGACCTTCCCCCGCGACGAGCTCGCGCGCCGGCTTGCGCACTTCGTCGGCGAGAACCTGCGCGTGCCCGCCGCGGCCCGTGCCTTCGCCGAGACCGACGCCGAGACGCTCGGCTCGCTGGCCGACGCGTCGCAGCGCGAGGCCGACGAGTGGCTGGGCAACCAGGTGCCGGAAACCCGCGCGCTGGCCGCGCTCGCGCGGCGCACGGTGCGCTCGCCGCCAGCAGCTTCGGCGCCGGCTTCGGCGGCAGCGTGTGGGCCATCGTCGATCGCGAGGACGCGGCGCGCTTCGTGCGCCGCTGGAAGGCCTCCTACCTGCGGGCCTATCCCGATGCGCAGGCCGCGGACTGGTTCCTCGCGCGTCCCGGCCCCGCCCTCACCGAGCTCTGACGCCGCGGCCCCGCGGCGCTCGCGCGCATGCCGACCCGAAGTCGGTATGTTGCCGCCGGTCGAGTCTGTATTGACACTGCAGGCCCTTGAAGCGCCAGATATGCGTCACGCTGATGCGTCGAGCGGAATCGACGCGCCGGCGGCCGTTGGCGCGGCGCAGTGACGGGGCATTCCCACACCGTACCCAGTGGCGACTGGAGGTTGGGATGGGTAGATTTGGCGTGTTCGTGATCGGCCTGCTCCTCGCGGGCCTGTCCACACCGTCGTTTGCGCAGGTCAGCGCGACGACCGGCCTCGATCAACGGAAAGGTGTCGGACGCGACCGGGGGCACCCTGCCAGGGGTGACCGTGACGATTGCCAGTCCCTCGATGCAGGGCACCCGGACGGCGGTGACCGACACGCAAGGAGACTATCGCTTCCCCGCCATCCCCCCTGGCGAGTACCGCATCACGTACGAACTCGCCGGATTCGGCACCGTCATCCGCGAAGCCGTCCGTGTGGGCCTCGGCTTCACCGCGACGGTGAATACCGAGCTGCGCGTCGCGACGCTCGAGGAAACGGTGACGGTCACCGGCGAGTCGCCCGTGGTGGACGTCACCGCGACCACCACGGCCACGAGCTTCGGCCAGGAGAAGCTGTCGGCGCTGCCCAACTCGCGCGACTTCTGGACGGTGCTCGCCGCGGCGCCCGCCGTGGTGCTGACGCGCATCGACGTCGGCGGCAGCGCCGCCGGCACCCAGACCGGGTACGCCGCCTACGACACCAAGCAGGACCAGCACCGGCCCATGGTGGAGGGCATCGTCAACACCGAGGGCACGGGCGGGTCCGGGTTCTACTACGACTACGGGTCGATCACGAGGTGGCCATCGAGACCAAGGGCCACACGGCGGAGATGCCTGGCCGGGCGTCTGGTCCAACTTCGTCGCCAAGTCGGGGGGCAACGAGTATCACGGCAAGGTCTACGCGGACTACCAGAACTCCAACATCCAGCGCCGCAACATCGACGACGCCGACACGTTCCTCTGCCCGGGCGGGCGCTGCGGCAACCTGATGCCGTCGGATCTCAACCGCCTCGAGAACTACTACGACCTCAACGGCGACGCCGGCGGCTACCTGAAGAAGGACAAGGTCTGGTGGTATGGGTCGCTGCGCAACCAGAACGTGAAGGTCGCGCTGGCCAACTTTCCCGTCAAGGCCTTCGAGACCGACCTGCGGAACATCTCGGTCAAGGGCACCTACGCGGTGTCGCTGAACAACAAGATCACCGGCTACGGCCAGTGGGCGCGGAAGCAGCAGCCCAATCGGCTCGACACGTTCCGCATCGGCGCCACGGGCGCCCGCCACACCTCCGAGGACTCCACCTGGAAGCAGAGCTACTGGGCGCACACCTACAAGCTCGGCTACGAGACGGTGCTGAGCGACTCGATGTTCGCCGAGGTGCGCGGCGGCCAGTTCCGCTACGTGTGGCCCAACTTCCGCTACAGCGAGGACCCGGCCTTCGCCGACGTGGGCAACAACCTGGTCAGCGGCGGCAACCGGGACGGCTGGTTCCGGACGCCCTCCCGCAACCAGGTGGCGGGCTCGCTCACCTACTTCGCCAACGGGCTCGGCGGCGACCACAGCTTCAAGGTAGGCGGCGAGTGGTTCCGCGAGACCTTCACGGACGAGCGCGGCATCGGCGTGGACGGCTCGGTGCCCGGCGACATCCTGCACATCCTGAACAACGGCAACGCCTCTGAGGTGTACCTCTTCGCGTCGCCCTCGATCTCCGAGCAGGGTCTGAACACCCTGGGCCTGTACGTGCAGGACAGCTGGCGCGTCAACTCGCGCCTCACCCTCAACCTGGGGCTGCGCTTCGACCGCTACCGCAACTTCCTGCCCCCGCAGGAAGGGCCGCCCGTCGGGCCGTTCAACCCGGTGCAGACCAGCTTTGCCGAGGTGGGGAACGTCAACACGTTCAACCACGTCGTACCGCGTCTCGGCCTGGTCTACGACCTCACGGGCCAGGGACGCACGGTCATCAAGGCCAACTACGCGCTCTACTACTGGAACCCGGGCACGGGCCTGGCCTCCGACGTCAACGACAACCCCGCTGACTGGTACACCCGCTACCGCTGGACCGACCTGAACGGCAGCGGGTTCTACGATCCCGGCGAGGAGGGCGTCATCATCGACCAGCGCGGCGGCGCCGCCTCGTCGTTCCTCGATCCGAACATCAAGAACACGCGCACCGACGAGATCTCCGCCTGGTTCGAGCACGAGCTCGTGCCCGGCCTGGCGATCCAGGGCGGCTACGTCTACCGCACCATCGACAACTTCCGCGTCCGCGTGAACGCCAACCGGCCGGTCGAGGCGTACAACGTCCCGATCATGATTCTCGACCCGGGGCCCGACGGCCGCCTCAACACGTCCGACGACGGCGCCGCGATCCCGGGGTTCAACCTCGACCCGGCCGCGCTGGCGACCGGCGTCAGCAACGTCACGACCAACCTCCCCGGCAGCGGTGAGTACCACACCATCGAGCTGTCCGCCACCAAGCGGCAGGCCGGCCGCTGGTCGCTCCAGGGCTCGTTCTCGATGCGCTGGAACAAGGACCAGGACACGGCCTACTTCGGGAACAACCTGCGCTCGGTGACCACGCCCTCGACGATGAACGACTTCATCAACACCGACGATGGGCGCTTCAACTTCTCGATGTGGACGATGAAGATCAACGGCAGCTACGAGGCCGGCTGGGGCATCCGCCTGACGCCCGCGCTGCGCTTCCAGCAGGGACAGCCCTTCGGGCGCACGTTCCTCGCCGGCGCCGCCAACGGCATCAACTACGGCACGCAGCGCATCCTGGCCGAGCCCATCGACAGCCAGCGCCAGGACAACATCGTCATCCTGGATCTCCGCAGCGAGAAGTTCTTCAACATGGCCAACAGCCGGCGCGTGGGCATCTTCGCGGACGTCTACAACCTGGCAAATTCCAGCGCCGCGCAGAACATCACCTGGAACAGCGGGTCGGCGTACCTGCTGCCGGTCAACGTGATCGGCCCGACGATCATGCGGTTCGGCGTGAAGCTGGACTGGTAGCACCACCCGGGCCGGGGGAGGCCCTGCGCTTCCCCCGGCCCAGACGCGATTTCGATCGACCTCCCCCGGACGCGCCACGCGCGCCAGCCCCCTTGACGGACGGCGACCGTCCCCGATAATGGCGCTACCCCCATGCGCCGTACCCGACTCCCGCGCCTCGGCCTCGTCTTCGCGTGTGCCGTCGTGCTGACCGTCGCGAGCGGTGCCGCGCAGCCCGCACGCGTCCCGGTCGTGCTCCTGTCCATCGACGGGCTCGTGCCCGGCTACGTGCTCGACGCCGACCGTCACGGCGTGCGGGTGCCGAACCTTCGGAAGATGGTCGCCGACGGCGCCAGCGCCGACGCGGTGACGGGCGTCACGCCGACGGTCACCTATCCGAGCCACACCACGCTCGTCACCGGCGTGTCGCCGTCCACGCACGGGATCCTCAACAACCGGCCGATGGATCCCCTCGGCACCAATGCCGGGGGCTGGTACTGGTACGCGGAAGACATCCGCGTGCCCACGCTGTGGGATGCGGCCGGGACGGCGGGCCTGGTCACGGCCAACGTGGACTGGCCCGTGACGGTCGGCGCGCGTATCCGACACAACATCCCGCAGTACTGGCGGGCCCCGATTCCGGCGCCGCCCGGCGGCGCGCACGACCACAAGCTGCTGCGCGCCCTCGCGACGCCTGGTCTCCTGGACGAGGCCGAGCGGGACCTCGAGGCCTACCCGGCCGGCTATCGATACGCCCTCGCCGACGACGCGATCCGGGCGCGATTCGTGGCGTGGATGGTCGAGCAGAAGCGGCCGGACCTGATGACCGCCTACTTCTCGTCGCTCGACGAAACGCAGCACGACACGGCCCCCTTCAGCGCCGAGACGTTCGAGACGCTCGAGGGACTGGATCGGCTCGTCGGCCAGGTGCGAGGCACGGCCGAACGCGTCTACGGCGGCCGGTTTGTGTTCGCGGTCGTGTCGGACCACGGTCACATCACGGCCTCGCGCGAGCTGCACCTCAACGCCGCGCTTCGCGAGGCGGGGTTCATCGACCTGGACGCGCGCGGCCGCGTGACTGCCGCCCGCGCCTACGCGTGGTCGGCGGGCGGATCGATGGCGGTGATGCTGACCGCGCCGGCGGGGCGCGGCGCCTCGGACGCACGCGCGCGCGTGTCGGACCTCCTGCGAACGCTCGCCGCCGACCCCGCCAACGGCATCGCCCGTGTGGTCGCCGGCGACGACATCGCGGCGCTGGCGGGTTTCGGATGCGGCCTTCGTCGTGGACCTGATGCCGGGCATGCAGGCCGGGGACGCCGTCACCGGACCTGTCAGCTCCCGCGGCTGCCGCGGGCGGCACGCACGGCTACCTGCCCTCCAACGCCGGCATGGACGCGTCGTTCTTCGTCGTCGGTCCCGGCGTACGCCCGGGCACGGCGCTGGGGCGCATCGACATGCGCGGACATCGCGCCGAATGCTGGCCGCGAAGCTGGGCGTGACATTGACGGGCGCCGAGGGAGGAACCTTCTGTGAGCGGACGATGCCGAGCTGATGACCGACGCCGACGCCACCACCTGCCGGAGGGCCCCGGTCGCGCCCGCCGCGCCGCCGGTTTCACACCCGGACAACTCCTCGCGGGCCGATACCGGATGGTCGGTCCGCTCGGGCGCGGCGGCATGGGCGAGGTCTACCGGGCCGACGACCTCAAGCTCGGCACGCCGGTCGCCCTCAAGTTCCTGCCGCGGCACGGGAGGTGGATCCCGACGCGCTCGAGCGCTTCCACGCCGAGGTCCGCATCGCCCGGCAGGTGTCGCACCCGCACGTGTGCCGCGTCTTCGACATCGCGGAGGTCGACGGCCGCCACTTCCGTCGATGGAGCACGTGGGCGGCGAGGACCTGGCGTCGCTGTTGCACCGCATCGGACGGCTTTCGGCGCCCAAGGCGCTCGAGCTGTCGCGCCAGCTGTGCGCGGCCGCCGCGGCCCACGACCAGGGCGTGCTTCACCGCGACCTCAAGCCCGGCAACGTGATGATCGACGGCCACGGCCGCGCGCCATCACCGACTTCGGCCTCGCGGTCATCGGCCGGCAGGTCGGCGCGGACTACTCGGGGACGCCGGCGCACATGGCGCCGGAGCAGTTGTCCGGCCAGGCCTGCGTCTACACAGAGCGACCTGTACGCGCTCGGGCTCGTGATTTATGCATGAGATGTTCACGGGCGAGCGGCCGTTCTCGGGCTCCAGCGTGGCGGACTGGACGCACGCGCACACGTCCACGCCGCCGGTTCCGCCGAGCACGCGGCTCCCCGAGCTGGAGGGCGGCGTCGAACGCGTGATCCTGCGCTGCCTCGAGAAGGACCCGGAAGCGCGTCCGCGCTCGGCGTCCCAGGTCGCGCTCGCGCTGCCGGGCGGCGATCCGCTCGCGGCCGCCGTCGCGGCGGGCGAAACGCCGCCCCCGGAGATGGTGGCGGCGGCCGGTGGGGGAAGGCGTGGCGCTGGGTCCGGGTGCCAGGCATGGTGGCGCCTGTGTGCGGCCTCGCCGGCCCGGCCGGGCTGATCGCGGTGGCGCCCTACTCGGCCGATCCCGGGCTGGCGCCGATGACGCGGAGCCCGGACGTGCTGCGGACCGCGCGGAAGGCATCGTGCGGACGTTCGGCTACCCCGACGCGCACCTGGACGACACGTGGTGGCTGGATCGCGACTACGACCTCCTGCGCTGGATGGCCGATCACCTCGTGTCCACCGACTGGCGCGCGCGGTTGTCCAACGTCGGTCCGCCGGTGCTGCTGACGTACCGGCGATCGGACGAGGCGATCGAGGTGCTCCACGTGAGCGGCTCCGTCACCGCCACCACACCCGCACCCGCGATACCGGGGTCCGGCGACGTCCGCGTCGTCGTCGACGGGGCGGGGCGCCTGCGCGAGTTCCTGGCCGCGCTCGGCCGTCCGCGGGGCCGCCGCGGACGGCATGGCTCCAGAGGTGGTCTTCACGGAGGCCGGCTTCGATCCCGCTGCGCTGCGCGAGACCGAACCCACGGTCGTGCCGCCCGTGCCCTACGATCGCCTCCGCGAGTGGACGGCCTCGCACCCGGCGATGCCGGAGCTGCCCGTCCGCGTGGCGCTCGCGTGGTTCGAAGGAAGGCTGCACTACGCGTCGGTGCACGGGCCGTGGACGAACCAGCCGACGCCCTTCGAAGCGAGTGCGGCCTTCGGGATCCGGGCCCTCGTGACGGCGCTGATGCTGATCGCGGTGCTCACCTCGATCGCCGCCCTCGCCCGCGTCAACCTGCGCAGCGGGCGCGGCGATCGGCGCGGCGCGCTACGCGTGGCTGTGGTGGCCGGCACGCTGAGCGCGCTCGTCCAGGTCGTGAGCTCGCACGTGCCATCGGGGGCCGGCGGGTTCGGGCTGCTCAACCTGGCGTTCAGGCCGCTGTCGGCGGGCGCTTCCACCGCAGTGATGGCGTGGGTGCTCTACATCGCCCTCGAGCCGTACGCGCGCCGGCATCTCCTCGCTGTTGGTCGGGTGGGCCCGCCTGGTCGAAGGCCGTCTGCGGGATCCTCGCGTTGCGGCCGACGTGCTCACCGGCGTGGCGGTCGGCCTGCTGCTGGCGCTGGTCGCGCACGCCGCCAACGGCCTCCCCACCGTCGTGCCGGTGGAAGGCCAGACGACCGTATCGGGCTTCACCTACGTGGCGCGCGCACCGGAAGGCGTCAGCCGTCTGATGCCGGCCGGCGCGATCCTCGAGGCCCTCGACGGCGGGCTCATCCTCGGGCTCGTCCAGGGCACGCTGCTGTTCTGCCCGGCTGGTGATGCCGCGCTGGGCCGCGCTGGCCCTGGTTCAGCCTGCTGCTCACGCTGCTGACGCTGGGCGCCGAGAATCCCGTGGTGGAGCTGCCCGTGTCGATGACCGGCATCGTCTCCGCCGTGGTCCTGCACCACCTGGGGCTGCTCAGTTACATCGCCATGCGTCAGACGCTGTTGCTGGCGACGCTGGGCGTCACCCGGCGTGAACCCCACGCTCTGGGCATGGCCCGGCATCGTGGCTCGTGGCCATCGGACTCGTCGCCCTGTGCGTCGCGGCGTTCCGGCATGGCGCTGGCGGGGCGGGCGCCGTGGCCGATCGGCGCCCCCTCGGCCGATCTCGCGCTGACGGGCGGCGGAGCTACCGCACCCGCGCGAGCACCACCACGAACTGCGCCTCCTCGTCGAGCCACCGATGCTCGGGCGCGAAGCCCGCGCGGGCGAGCGTGGCCTCGAACGCTTCCGCGCTGCACTGCGGCATGAGCTCCTCGTCCAGATGGCCTCGCCCTCGTCGAGCCACAGCGACACGTCGGCCTCAGGGACGTCGATGTGCTGGCGGCGCCGGGAGACCAGGTGCATCTCCACGCGCGACTCGCGGGCGTTCCACACCGCCCGGTGATCGAACTGCGCCAGGTCGAAGTTGGCGCGCAGATCGCGATTGAGGCGGACCAGCAGGTTCTTGTTGAACGCCGCGGTCACGCCCAGCGGGTCGTCGTAGGCGAGCAGCAGGTCGCGCTCGGGCTTCACGAGGTCCGCGCTGATGAGCAGGGCGTCCCCCGGCTTCAGGGCTTCGCGCACGCCCGTGAAGAAGGCGCGCATCCCGGGCGGGTCGAAGTTTCCGACGTTGGAGCCCAGGAACAGCACGCCGATCCGGTCGTCGCGCGTCCGTGCGGCCGTCGCTTCATGCAGGCCGGGCTCGTACGGATGCCGGTGCGGCACCACCTGCACGCTCCAGCGCATGTCGAGGAGCCGGGTGGCCGCGGCCAGCGCCGAGGCGGAGACGTCCACGAGGTCGATGCGCGTCAGCGCCAGACTGGAACGCCGGCTCCGCGGCGGAGGCCTCGAGCAGCCGATCCAGCTCGCCGCTGCCGCAGCCGAGCTCGACGATGCGCGTCAGCGCCGGCCGCGCGGAGGATCTCGGCGCCACGGTTGACGAAGAGCCCGCGCTCGGCGCGGGTGACGCGGTACCAGGGCAGCGCGCAGATCGCGTCGAAGAGCGCCGAGCCCAGGGCGTCGGCGCAGCGCGTGCGACGGCAGCTGACGCGGCCTGCGCATCAGGTACTCGTGCACGTCGGGCGCCAGCCAGGGCGGCGCGGCTGCAGTCGTCGTCAACTTCGAGACGGCGCTCATGCCTCACCTCCCACAGCGGAATGTCGCATAGACGTAGGGATAGCGGCCGGAACCAGTTGCGGAACGTCGGCTGCAGTAGCTCGCGGGCCGTTACCGGCGAGGCTCCCTTCATCACCACGTGCGCGTCGTCGAAGAAGTCGGCCGAGTACTCGGGATACGACCCGCTGGCGACGAAGCCGGGGAACGGCGCGAACGTCGTGGACGTCCACCTCCAGCCGTTGCCCACCAGGTCGTCCACGCCCCATGCGGAAGCGGCCCGCCGGATGCGAGTCCACGGGCTGCGGATCCCAGCTGCCGAAGTCGAAGACGCCGTGGGCCGGCGTGGCTCGGCATCGCCCCACGGGAAGCGGCGCGGCTCATCGTCGGGAGCGCCGTAGGCGGCGCGCTGGCATCCGCTTCCGTCGGCAGTCGCCCGCCGCTCCACCGCGCGTAGGCGCACGCCTCGGCGTGGCTGACATAGACCGGCCAGTCGGGCGGCAGCGGCAACCGCTGGAACATGCCGCGCCACGACCACGCGCCGTCCTCCCGAGCCCAGAAGCCGGGATGCGTGATGGCGTGCTCGGTGAGCCACGCCAGGTCCTCGGGTGTCCACCACTGCGGGTCCGTGTAACCGCCGCTCTCGACGAAGCGCAGGAACTCCGCGTTGGTGACGTCCCGCCGATCGATGGCGAACGCCGGCACGTCCAGCTCGATCGCGCCGAACTCGTTGTCCCAGCCGAAGGCGAGGGAGCCCGGCGCCGCCCCGAGCCGGACCCGCCCACGCGGAATCGACACGCGCGTGTTCGGCTCGGCAGCGCCGTCCACGCGCGGCGTGTAGCCGGGCGGCGCCTGCTTGAGGTCGCATACGGCAGGCGATGGAGCATGTACAGCAGGGTCTCCTGGTGCATCGCCTCGTGCTCGAGGATGGTGTACGGCGCCTGCGCGCCGTGGAGCAGGGGATGACCGGGCACCTCGAGCGGTGCGTGGGCGAGGGTATCGAGCACGAGGGCATCGGCCTCGTCCACGAACGCCTTCACCGTGGCACGGTCGGGCCAGCTCGCAATCCGGCTCGAGTCGGCACTGGCGTCGTCGGGATCGATGCCGCGCGCGAAGAGCCGCTCGAGGCCGTCGTCGATCCCGGCGCGGCCGTGCGCGCGCTTGACGAGGGTGTTCAGGCTGAAGGCCGGAATGTGGCCGTCGTAGAACACGATAGGGTGCCGCAGGGCGATGGGCTGGACGTAATAGGCGTCGTCGGTGAGCAGATCGAAGATCTGCCGGGTGCGGACCCGGTTGCGGCGATACCAGTCCACGGCGGCCGCGTTGGTGAGACGCGCGGGCTGGCGTTCCGGGCTGGTCTGGACAGAACTCCATGGATTCAGCTCCCGTGTTGGGCAAAAACGGGCGGGCCACCGCAACCTCGGCCGTGCGGACAGAACCGTGGCACCTATTGTCCCCCACGTGTTGGACGCCAGAGACGGCCCCGGCGGTCGCATGGGGTAACGAAGTGCTCAACCGCCGGCCCCCGGTGGCGTCTTGCTAGATGCGTGCCGCCATGCATCAACACGCCGATGTCCTGCCGCGCCCAGGTAGCCGTGGATCCCACGCTGCTGGAGGAGTTCGTCGCGGCTGCCCGAGTCGTCGCGGTTGGCCCTCTCGCGGTTTACGGCGTGCTGCGGTAGCGCGAGGACGCGGAGGACGTGGCGGTGCCCTCGTGCGGGCCTATCGCCGGTGTCATCAGCTGCGCGATCGCACGAGGTTCAAGGCCTGGCTGGTGCGTATGAGCTGGCGTCTCGCGCTCGATCACCAGCGCGCCGCGCGCCGCCGCGCCGCGCGCGAACACCATGCCGCTCCCAGCGGCATCACCGCAGCGCCCGGCGCCGCCGCCGATGACGCGCAGCGGCTCTGGGCCGCCATCGACCAACTGCCCGAGCGGCTGCGCTGGCCGCTGGTCCTGGCGGCCATCGAGGGCCACGACGTGCGGGAGGTGGCCGCACTGGTCGGCGCACCCGGAGTGGCACATCGGTGCTGCGCCTCTTCCAGGCGCGACAGCGATTGAAGGAGTTGCTGCAATGAGCATCCGTCCCGAAGCGTGGACGACGCGCGTATCGATCGGGTGTTGCGGGGGCGCTCGACGTCGAACCGCCGCCGTCACTCGCGCCCCGCGTGCGCCTGGCGATCCGGGACGAGGTGCCCGCATCGTCCTGGCAGACGTGGCGCGGATGGGCGTGGGCGGCCGCCGGCGTGTGTGCCGCGGCCCTCGTCGGCGGCGTGCTGGTGGAGCCACGTCCCGATGCGTGGCCGGCCGTGACGCCCATCGTCTCCGCCGCATTCCCGCTGGTCGCGTCGGCGGTGGCCGTGGGGGCCGCCGCCCCTGCAGACCCGAACCGACGCCGCCGGCCCGCCGAGCCACCTGTTCCCGCCTCGCGTGGTGATGATCATCCGGTCCGGACCGCCGCCGTCTTCGACCCGCGCGAGCGCGAGGCGTTCCTCGCGCTGCTGGCGGCCGGGCCCCTGGCGGCGGCCGCGCCCGCGGTGCTCGCCCGAGCAGCGGGGGACACGGGCGAGGACGACGGCATGCCGCCCGTCAACATTGCGCCACTCGATACCGCGCCGCTCGAGGTGAGCGGCCCAATGCAGGAGCCCGCCAGTGACCAGCCCGCTACTGTCCGCCGCCTTGCTTGCCACCTCGCTGGCGAGCGCCCCCGCACCGTCACCGAAACCGCAGGCCGCGCCCGCGCCGGTACCCGCACCGGTGCCTGCCCCCGCACCGAGGGCGCCGTCCAGGCCCGCCGCCGATGCGCCGAAGATCCCCATCGAGGTGGAGGTGGTGATTGCCCGCTACCGGGGCGAGACGCTGATCAGCCGGCTGCCGCACACGCTCGCCGTGACGGCCAACGCGGGGAGCGTGGCGCAGTTGAACATGGGCACCGACGTCCCGGTGCCCACCACCACGACGACGCCGGCCTCGCGCCGAAGGACGGGGCCGATGCGCCGGAGCCCCGCACGGTGCAGACGACGTCCTATCGCTCGGTCGGCACGGCGATTACGTGCATCGCGACCGGCGGCGCCGATGGCGTGTTCGAGGTGAGCCTGAACGTGGACGACAGCTCGATCTTCACCACGCATCGAGCAGGCGGCGATGCCGGCGCCCGTGCCCGGCACCATGCCGGTGTTCCGTTCGTTCCGGTCCCGGAACGTGCTGTTGCTGAAGGACGGCGACCGCCGCGAGCATACCCGCGCCGCGGATTGGTGAGCGGCGAAGTCGCACGCGTTGACGGCCGGCTTCGCCTCGTGAAATAGGCGCTGGCGATTAGCTGCCGGGCACCATGATGTGCGCGGTGGACGTGCCGGCGTTCATCAGCCAGGCGCCGCCCTGCTTGTTGTCCTCCGGCAGGTGCGGTCGTCGCGCCCGGCACCGCCACCGTCACGCAGGCGTGCGCTCGACTGGTCCTTGCCGCTCATCGGAGCATCACACCGAGCCGTACTGGCTCTCACGCGGCTGCCGTCCTTCTCGGCGGCGTCGAGCGCCACCTGCCGCACCTTGCGGTCCTGCTCCATCTCGAACTTGCGGTTCTGGGCCACGCGGGGGCAGGTTGCCCACGCTGGTGCACTGCACCGAGAAGGGCTGCTCGCCGGGCTGGCCGGACTGGTCGTAACACACGATGCGGTTGGTCCCCTCCCGGTGTCAGGTGAAGTCGGGCTTCCACTTGATGACGGCGGCGCCTCGCGCGCCTGGCGCGGCGCGGCGGCCAGCGCCCGGTCGATGGATGCTCGGTCCTGGGCGACCGCCAGCGGCGCCGGCAGCCAGGGTGACGAACGCGATAGCGGCGAAACCTTCATGATGCGCTCCTTCGAAGGGCAGGCCGGCCCGGGGCCGGGGACACGCCGATCCTACGCCGGGACACGCCGTGCCGTTTCAGGGATTCGCGCATCCTCGCGTTGACGAGGGTCGAGGCCGCGCACTACCCTCCGTGCTTTCCGGCTCGCAGCGGCGCCCGGCCCGGGTGCGCCGGAGGGAGGAACGATGGAGGCGTATCTGAGGCGGGCGACCGCGGCCCTGACGGCTTCCTGGAGGCGCGCTCGGCGCTTTCGACGCCGCGCGCGAGCGGCTGGCCGCGTCCGGCGCCGTGGCCGGCGCGCTCGATGAGCGGCTGGCCCGCGCGGCCGCGCGGGTGCGCGCCGCCGCCGGCCGCCTCGAGCACTCGCTGGATCAGATCGCACGCACGGGGCTGGACATCGTGGACCTGCAGGTCCGGATGGAGGGCGAGGGCGCGGCCCTGGCCGCCGGCCTGGCCGCTCTCGGCGATGCCCTCCAGGAGGAGCCCGACGCCGCGTGGGGCGGCACCCTCCAGGATCTCGAGGAGGCGGCCGCGCGGGTGGCCGCCGCCATCTTCCCGGCGGCCATCGAGGGCGTGCGCGACATCAACCGTGCACTCTGGCAGTTCCGACCGATCTGGCACGACTACGGGCGCGTGCTGGCCCAGGAGGTGGCGCGGCGGCCGGCGCGGCTGACGGCCGATCAGCTGGCCCGCGTCGACGACACCGCGCGCGCCGTGTCCGACGCCTTCGAGCGGGTCAACGCGCCTCAACGAGCTGGCGACGGCCACCACCGGCGACGCTGCCCAGGTGCGCGGGGTCATCCGCTCGGCTCGCGCGGCGCTCCAGGCCGCGGTGCGGCACGCGCGCATGTGCCGCCGACGTCACAAGCCTTCACGGCGTCCTGAAGCGGGCCGGGAGAAGCTCGCGCGCGAGATCGACGGATCCTTCGCCGGCCTGCGCGTCCCCGTGTTCCCGCACGCCGATGCCCTCGACCTGCTGGCCGACGTCATTCCCGCCGCGCGCTACCAGGAGCTGGCCGGCGTCGAACGGTTTGCGCTGTTCAACATCGCCTCGCGGCTCCGCAGCATCCCCGACGGCCGACGGCGCCGGGCACCTGCTGGCGCCGCACTTCGAGGTCCGCGTGTTCGACGTGTTTCCCGACCGCGTCTACTTCACGGCTCGCGCCACGCTCATCGACGCGATCGAGGCGCTGGTGGCCTCCCGGGTGTTCGAGCCCGCGCCGGCGTCGCTCCATCGCTTCCGGGACGGAAGCTTCAAGCAGCGCCAGTTCCGCCGCGGCAACCTGCAGGTGAGCTACGCCGCGGGCAGTCCCGAACGCCCGGACGATCGCGAACGGGTCCGCGTGGACGCCGACATCGACCTCTATCGCAGTCCGCTGCGACACCTCTTCGGCGAGGTGCTCGTCAACCACCTGACCGGCAGCAAGACCGATCAGTTCAAGGTACGACATCCCGCCTCCGGCGCGGTCCCGCCGATCGGGGCCTTCGACGTCGTCACCGTCTGAGACTGGCGGGTCAGTCCTTCTTCTTCTTGAACAGGCTGCGGATGGCCGACTCGGTCTGGCGCTTGATCTCGTTGGTGACCGCGCGCTTGGCCACGCTGCCCACGTTGATGCCCACCTGCGGCGACTCCACGGTCCCGGTCACCGTGGCCGGTACCGTGACCTGACCGTTCTCGGCGGTGTAGCGCACCAGGTCGCGTCCTGCCTGTGCCGTCAGCTCGCGCGAGAGCTTCGCGTCGGCCGTGATGTCGAGACCGCCGCCCGCGAGGGTGAGCGTGCCGGCGCCGGAGAGCTCGACGTCCCGCGACGCGAACGACAGGTCCCGCAGCGTCACGACGCCTCCGGCCAGCGTGTAGGTGGCGCCCAGGCTCGAGAACTGTTCGCCCCCGCTCGTCGGCTGGGCGGCGTCGGGCTTGCCGAACGCGAGCACGATGGGCCGCACCAGTTGCAGCCCCTTCATCGTGCCGTCGGAGATGGTGGCCGAACCCTGTCCGCGCACACGCGCCAGTGCCTGCTCCGGGTCCGTGCCCTGGCCCGTGACCGCCAGCGAGGCACGCAGCGTGCCGGTGACCGACCCGGGCTGCCCGGCGAACGCCGTGAGCGCGGCCATGTCCACGCCCGAGAGATCGCCGTTGACGGCAAGCACGGGTTCCTCGCCCCCGAGCTCCACGCGCAGCGTGCCGGCCAGGTGCCCGCCGAACAGGTCGAGCGCGAGTGGGTCGAACCCGATGCCGTCCGGTGTGACGTGCGCGGTGGCCGTCAGTCCGGTGAACGCCACGCCGGCGGCCGTGCCCGTGTCCGCCTTCAGGTCGAGCACCAGGTCGAGGGGCCCGGCCGGCTCGCTCGTGGCTCCGGACGACGCCGCGCCGTCGGGCACCGCCTGCCGCGCGAACTCCTGCGCGAAGACGACCAGCCCGTCGAGATCGAGGCTGTCGGCGGTGAACGCCAGCCGGCCGGTGCGGCGCGCCAGGCTCTCGATCGTCCCGGTCGCCCGCAGGGAGGTGACCGGGGTGACGTGACGGTCGCCGACTGGATGTCGAGCCGATCGCCGTCGAGCGCCGATTCCATCGTGAAGGTGGCCTCACGCGACCCTGCGCGGACGCGGACGTCCCGCAGGGCGAGCGTGCGCACGTTGACCAGCGTGACCCCGCCCGCCGTGTCCTCGGCCGCGGGGGCCGCACCGCCGCTGCCTCCGGGCGACGACAGGCGATCCAGCGTGGCGAGAACCAGCGGCAGGTCGAGATCGCTGTCCTCGACCACCACCTCGGCGTCAACGATGCGGCGATCGAGCAGCGCGCGCATGGAGGTGCTGATGCGGGTACGCGTCAGCGTGACCGCGGCGGGCGAGCCGACCGACACCGCGCCCAGCGTCACACCCGCGCGCGGCCACAGCGCCAGGTCGGCGCTGCCGATGGAGACCGGCTGCCCGAGGGCCGTGGACGCCTGGCGTTCCAGCGTCTGGCGGACGTTCTCCGGATCCAGCAGCGCGCGGACGGCGAGCCATCCGCCGACGACGGCGACGAGGAGCAGGGCGAGCGCGGCAATGAGGAGCTTCTTCATGGGAGTGAGACCGTCGGGGATGGGCCCGATTATACGAACCCCGTGCACGCAGATGCCCGCGCGCGCACGGCGTGTCGCCGAACGCGCGCGTTAGAATCGATATCGGCGTGTCGTCCCTGCGGGTCCAGCGGTTCCCCTCCGCACTCCCACTCCGACTCGTGCCGGGTGCTCCGGCGGCCGGCCACGCTCGCGTCGATCGGCAGGTCGGCTCAGCCTTTGCAGGAGTTGAGCTCGAGACCGCCGCATGACGCCGACGCTCGACCAGCTTGCCGCACTGAGCCACGAGTTCGCCATCGTCGCCGACGCCGCCGGCACCCTCACGTGGGTGGACGCGCGCGCCGAGGCCCTGGCGGCGGCGCGAGCGGGCATGACGCTCGGCGAGCTGTGTACCGGGCACGGCCGCCAAGGCGAACGAGCTCCTCGAGCGGGTGGTGGCAGAGCGCGTCGACAACTGGGAACTTTCCGTCTCAATTGATGGAGCCGTCCGGACAGTGGCCTTCAGCGGCAGCCCTGCCGATGGCGGCGCCCTGCTCGTCGGCCACCTCATCCCTGAGCCCTACCAGCATGCCGTCACCGAGATGCAGGCGGCCGTCGCGGATGTCGTGCAGCTGAGCCGTGAGACGGCACGGCAGAAGCACGAGCTGGCCCGGTATGCGGATGAGCTGGAGCAGTCCAACCAGGAACTGGCCGACTCCAACCGCGGCATCCTCGCCCTGCACCGGGAACTCGAGGACCGCGCCTCACGCTGGCGCACTCCGCCCAGATCAAGTCCCGCGTCGTCTCCAGCGTGAGCCACGAACGCACGCCGTCACCTCGATCCTCGGCCTCACCCAGTTGCTGGCCGACGGCTCCGATGGCACGCTCAACGACGAGCAGCTCAAGCAGGTCCGCTTCATCCGCGCGTCAGCCGAAGAGCTGATGGCGTTCGGCCGGGCGACCTGCTCGACGTGTCGAAGATCGAGTCGGCACGGCCTTCGCGCGCGTGACGACGTTCTCGGGATCCACGACTTCGTGGGGTCGCTCCGCGGTGCCCTCAAGCCGCTGATGCCGGCCGATTCCGACGTCAAAGGTGTTCGAGGACGGGCTCCGATCTCCCGCTCGAAACCGATCGGTCCAAGCTCGCGCAGATCGTCCGCAACCTCCTGTCCAACGCCATCAAGTTCACCGAGCGCGGTGAGGTGCGGCTGCGCGTGCTCGAGCTGGGCGACGGCCGCGTCGCCTTCCGGGTGAGCGACACGGGCGTCGGGATCGGGGCAGACGACGTGGACCGGATCTTCGAGGAGTTCACGCAGGTCGAGAACCCCTTGCAGGCACGAGCGAACGGCACGGGCCTCGGCCTCTCCATCGTCAAGCGCCTGACCGACATCCTCGGCGGTGACGTGACGGTGGACAGCATCGTCGGCGAAGGGTCCACCTTCATGGTGACGATCCCGGATGGTGCACCCCGACGCGCTGGAGATGAAGCGGGTCGAGGCCGCGGGCGCACGGCCGGTTCCGGGCAAGGTGCCGGTCCTGGTCGTCGAGGACGACCGACGGAGCCTGTTCGTCTACGAGCGGGCACTCGTCGATGGCGGGCTTTCGCGTCATTCCGGCACGAACGGTTGACGCCGCCCGCGAGGTCCTCACCCGCGAGCTGCCCGTGGCCATCGTCCTCGACGTCGTCCTCGAGGAAGAGAACACCTGGTCGTTCCTGGCCGAGATCAAGCGCGACCCGCGGACCCAGCACGTCCCGGTCCTGGTGGTCACCGTGTCGAACAAGGGCGAGACGGCGCGCGCGCTCGGCGCGGACGAGTTCTGGCTGAAGCCCATCGACCAGGCGCGCCTGCTCAAGAAGCTCAAGAGCCTGGTCGCGCCGACCGAAGGCGTGAAGGTGCTCGTCGTGGACGACGACGAGCGCGCGCGGTACCTGGTGCGGAAGCACATCGGCGGGCATCCGTACTCGCTGATCGAGGCGTCCACGGGCGAGGAGGGCATCGCACTCGCCCAGAGCGAGCGTCCGCAGGTGATCTTCCTGGACTTCCTGCTCGAGCACATGACGGCGTTCGACGTGCTCGACGAGCTCAAGTCGAACCCGGACACGCGCGCCATCCCCGTCATCATCGTCACCTCCAACGTCCTCGACGCGAACGCGCGGGAGCGGCTGAGCCGCAACACCGAAGGGGTGATCTCGAAGCAGAACCTGTCGCGAGAGCTGGCCATCAACCGCATCCGCGACGCCCTGCGCAAGAGCGGCGCGGAGACACGGTTGTGACCGACGCCGCCCGCGCAATCACCGGCCCGGACGCGGGCACGGTGCTCAACGTCAACGACCACGCACCTCATCGCTACGTCGTGTCGAAGATGCTGCTGAACGCCGGCTACCGCGTGCTCGAGGTCGACACCGGTCTCGCGGCGGTCGAGATGGCCCTCGAGCAGCATCCGGACGTGGTCGTGCTCGACATCCAGCTGCCCGACATCAGCGGCATGGAGGTCTGCCGGCGGCTGAAGGAGAGCGGCGTGTCGGGCGCGCCGCTGGTGGTCCACACGTCCGCGACCTTTGCCTCCGCCGAGATCCGGGTGAAGGGCCTCGACGTCGGTGGCGACGCGTTCCTCGCGCAGCCGTTCACGGCCCAGGAGCTGGTGGCCACGGTGCGGGCGCTGGTCCGCCGGCGGCGCGTCGAGGAAGAGCAGCGGCGCCGCGCCGAGGAGCTGGCCGAGGCCGACCGGCGCAAGGACGACTTCCTCGCCATGCTCGGCCACGAGCTGCGCAACCCGCTCAACGCGCTGTCGATGTCGCAGGCCATCGTCGAGCACCTGCCGGCGCGCGACGACCAGGAGGCCCACGCCCGGGCGGTGGCGCGGCGACAGACGGCGCACCTGACCCGGCTGGTCAACGACCTGCTCGAGGTGTCGCGCGTGACGCGCGGCAAGATCCCGCTCAGCCGCGCGCCGCTGGACCTGGTGGAGGTGCTGCGCGAGACCGTGTCGGTGATGGAGGAGACCGCGCTCGGTCCCCGCCGCCAGCAGCTCCGCCTCTCGGTCCCGGACGAACGCGTGCTCGTGGATGGCGACCGTGTCCGGCTCGGACAGGTGTTCTCGAACCTGGTCGAGAACGCGAGCAAGTACAGCCCCGAGGACACGAGCATCGACCTGGACCTGGACCTCGTGCCGCGCGAGGATGGCATCGACGCCGTCGTCACGATCACCGATCGGGGCCAGGGCATCTCGGGCGAGCAGATCGGGCACGTGTTCAGCCTCTTCTACCAGGCGCAGCCCACCGAGGCGCGCATCGGTACGGGCCTCGGCATCGGGTTGACGCTCGTGCGATCGCTCGTGGAGCTGCACGGCGGGTCCGTGGCCGTGCGCAGCGAGGGACGCGGGCGTGGCAGCGAGTTCGATGGCGGCTGCCCACGCGACCGCAGATGGAGATGCCGGTCGCGCCGGTGTCGCGCGGCACCGACGGTCGATGCGGCGGGCCACGCGCGGTGCGCGCGGCGTGCTCATCATCGAGGACAACCCCGATGCGCGCGAGCTGCTCGAGACGCTCTGCCGAACTCGGGATTCGCCGTGTCGGCCGTCGCCAACGGGCTCGACGGCGTCGCCGAGGCGTCCAGGCTCAAGCCCGCCGTCTCGCTGGTGGACATCGGCCTGCCGGGCATCGACGGCTACGAAGTGGCACGGCGCCTGCGCGCGGCGCCCGACACGGCGGGTCTGGTGCTGGTGGCGCTCACCGGGTACGGATTGCCGGCGCAGCGCGAGCGGGCGCTCTCGGCCGGCTTCGACCTGCACCTGGTGAAGCCCGTGGATCCGGACGTGCTGATGCGGCTGCTCGAGGAGCCGCACCGCACGGTGGAGATGCTAGGAGCGGCGGCGGGCGGAGGCGACGTCGTCGGCACGCGAATCCCGAGATCCGCAGACGCCCGGATCATCGCCGTCCTGATATCCGGCCCGAAGCGGCCGGCGAACGCGTCGAAGTCCGACCACCGGCCTCGAGGCGGCCGCGTCGGCCAGGAATGACACAAGGTAGCGGCGGTCGTCGGCTCGCGGTGGCGCGCCGGCCGCTGTCGATGGTCGCCAGCAGCGCGTCCGAGGCGGCCTCGATCGCGGCGGCGGGTCCGGTGGGGTAGCGGAGGGCATCCGCGCCGCGGGTGAGGACGCCTACCGCGCGATCGGCATCCGGCCACGCGCGCGCGGACACGGCGGCGGCCAGGAGCTCGAAGTGTTCGGCGAGGTGCGCGCTGCACATCCCGCGGCTCACGAGCACCGAGCGCAGCCACAGGGCGTATCGCTCGAACACCGCGGCATCGTCGGCGGCCAGCGCCTGATCGAGGTAGCGGTGCAGGCTGTCCCGTCGGCGAACGCGCGGCCGCGCGCGCCGTAGCGATCCATCCAGAACGGGTTCTCGAACATCCGGTCCAGCACGTGGCGCGAGAGCTCGCCCGCGTGTGTGGTCAGCGCCTGGCGCAGCGCGTCGCTCACCCCGAGATCCCGAGCAGGGCGGAGGCCTCGGTGACCAGCGCCGCGGCATCGCAGCCGCTGAGTTCCACGTCCAGTTCCGCCGCCAGCCCCGTGACCCAGCGGCACACCTGTCCGCCGACGGCGATCGGCAGCCCCGGGCCGGCCTGCGCCCGGATGCCGCGGACCGTGGCCCGGACGCTGTCGGCGTGCAGGGCCAGCGTGGCCGACAGCACCACGAGATCCGGCCGGCTGCGCTCGATGAACGAGAGCAGGTGATCGAGCGGGACACTGGCGCCGAGGAAGCGGACGTCGAACCCCGCCGATTCGAGCTCGTCGGCCACGAGCCGGGCGGGGAACTCGTGCTGCTCGCCGTCCACGCAGGCCACGGCCACCAGCTTGCCGTTCGGGGGGCGCGGCGCCTCGCGTTCGTAGATGGAGGCCAGGGCGAGGTGGGAGATCGCGGTGGCGACGTGCTCCTGCGCGATGCTGATCTCGTTGGTCTGCCAGAGCCGGCCGATGGCCTCCTGCGCCGGACGAATGACCTCGGCGCGCACATCCGACGCCGCGACCTCGGGCACCGGCAGCCGGGTGATGATGTCGAGCGCCTTCCGGCGGTCGCCTTCCAGTTGCGCGGCGAGAAACCGCTCCCGGACCTCTGCCAGGTTCGTCATCCGCGATCGAGTGTAGTCCGGCCGCTGGCTGATGCGGCGGTGGGAGTGCCCGGGGCGTGTCAAAGATTCTCTGACATGGTGGGTGGTCCATGTCAAAGATATTTGACATGCAGTTCAGCGACATGCGTCGTTCCGCGAGAAGAGCGCCCTGATCTCGTTCGTCCTGATCCTCGGCGTGTTCACCCCGTTCTTCTGGAACGCCTACCGGCAGTTCTCGGGCACCATCGACGGCTCGACGGGCGTGAGGGCCGTCGGGCTGCTCGTGCTGTTCGTCGTGCTGGAGATCGTCCTGCACGCTGTCGTGGCGCTGCTCGCGCCCGCCGACGCGCGGACGCCGAAGGACGAGCGCGAGCGCCTCATCGAGATGCGCGCCACCTTCGTCGCCTTTCAGTTTCTCGTGGTGGGCGCGCTCCTCGGGGCGGCCACCATCCACGTGTCACGAAGCGCCTCGGTCATGCAGCAGGTGGTGATGCTGTCCATCGTGCTGGCCGAGCTGGTGAAAGCCACGGCATCCAGATCGCGCTCTTCCGGCGAGGTGCGTGAGGTGGGCTGCGCCATCAGGAACCGCATCCGCGAGCTGCGAGCCGCCCACGGCGACATGACGCAGCAGGCGCTGGCCGATCGCATCGGCGTGACGAGGCAGACGGTCAACGCCATCGAGCTGGAGAGCGATCTCCGCCCACGCTCGAGATGGCTTCCGCATTGCGGCCGTGTTCCACGTGCCGCTCGACCAGGTGTTCCAGTTCGACGAGAGGGCGTGAGCCATGGACTACTTCCGGGCTAATACTCTGGTACGCGTGGCCCTGGACGTGGGGCCACGCGATGGTGGCGCTCGCCCTCGTCCTGCTGGCGCTTGCCTTGCGCCGCCTCGGCCGGCCGGTCTGGACCGCCATCTGCGTCGCGCTCGCGGTCTGGTGCTGGCGGCGCCGTGATCGTCAACGCGGTGCTGCGCTTCAGCCTGTCGGTGCCGCTGCCCACGGAGCGGTTCCCCGCGTCGGGGCACGGGCGCGTCTCGACCTGGCGCGGATCGGCCGGTCCACGCTGATGGTGCTGCTCGCGCGGCCCGAGGCGCGCGTCACGGCGCTCGACATCTTCGGCGCGGAGCAAGGCATCAGCGGCAACAGCCCGGAGCGGCTCTGGCCAACGCATCGCGCCGCTGGCGCCGAGGACCGGCTCGACGTGCAGGTGGGGGACATGCGCGCGATGCCCTTCGACGCCGCCAGCTTCGACGGCATCGTCAGCGTCGCCGCCATCGATCACCTGAACCGCGAGGGCGTGGAGCGGACGCTCGCGGAGGTGACGCGCGTGCTCCGGCCGGGCGGCGACTTCCTGCTGATGGTCATCAACCAGGACGCCTCGATCCGCACCGCCTTCCTTCCTCGCGCATCACGGCTACTTCGGTGGCCGGGCCGACCCGGAGCGGTGGCGGACGGCGCTCGGCCAGGCGGGCTTCGAGGTGCTGGAGTCTGGCACCCAGCCGGGTGCGCTCTACGTGCTGTCGCGCACGCCGGGCGCCGCGGCATCGATGCAGAGGTAGTGCCCCCCCGCCCGCGCGCTCAGGCGAGCGGGCCGATGTCCCGCAGCCACACGACGGGCTGCTGCCGGGCGCGCGACGCCGCGAGGTCGACCACGAAGTCGGCGACCCAGTCGTTGACCATCTCGGCATCCACCAGCATCTGCTGCACCTGCCAGGAATCGGCCTGGCGCGTCACGTGGGTGTGGCGGAGGCTGCGCGCCTCCGGGTCGGCGCGGCTGGCCGTGCTCGGCGGTGAACGCGTCCAGCCGCTCCCGCGCGCGCTCTGGCGTCCACGTGCCCGTCCCCGCCTCGCCGGGGGAATCCAGCGACGCACCCATTGCCGCTGCGTCCCCGCGCGACCACGCCTTGAGCACGGCGAAGACGCGGGCGCGGATGGCGGCGATGAAGGCCCGGCTGTCGTCCATCAGGGTCGTAGGCGGGCCGCGGCAGGGACGTGGACGCTGCCCGGTGTCCGCGCCGCGGTCCAGCGGCACGTAGTCCGGATCCCGCATCCGTTCCCACTCGTCCGCGAGGCTGGCGTCCACGCCGTACCAGCGCGTGCGGAGCTATCACTCGATGTCGAGCACGGCGTCGGTCTTGGTGCCGTCGGGCACCGTCTGGCTGAGCACCTTGAACACGCTGTTCAGGTGACGGAGCAGCAGCCCTTCCGAACGCTCCGGTGTCGCACTCGAGCACGCATTCGCGAACGACAGGCAGCGCCGCATATCCGCGCGCGATGGACTTGGGACGGATGTTCTCCTCGCCCACCCACGGTGCCGGTCGGCGAAGGCGTTGAAGGTGTCGTAGACGAAATCGCGGAGCGGCTTGGGCACTCGAGCTGTCGAGCTCCTCCATGCGCTGGTCGCATCCATGCCCTCGGCCTTCATCTCGGCAATGGCCCGGTCGCGGATGCGATCCAGCTGTCGCCGGAGGATGAGCTCCGGTTCTCCAGGATCGACTCCACCAGCGTGAGCAGGTCCAGCGCGCACTCGGAGCGTCGGGGTCCAGCAGCGGGATCGTCTCGATCAGGTAGAGCGACAGCGCCTGGTCCATCGAGAAGTCGTCCTGCAGGTTGACGTTGACCCTGACGCGCGCGCCCTCATCGTCACGCGGGACGATCTCCACGATGCGGCGGGCCACCAGTGCCCGGAACAGCTGCCAGCCCCTCCGCTGGTGCGCTGCTTTCGCGGTGTCGGGCTCGTGCGACTCGCGGACGAGCCGGCGCATCGCCTCGCAGCCGTCGCCGTGCCGGCTCAGCACGTTCAGCAGCATGCCGTGCGACACCTGGAAGCGCGAGACGAGGCTCGGGCGGCGCCGCCTTCAGGCGCTCGAACGTGTTGACGTCCCAGTGCACGTAGTTGCGTTCGGGCGGCTTGCGCTTCACCACCTTCCGACCGTCGCGGGCGGCCTTCTCCGACAGGCGCAGGTTCTCGATCACGTGCTCGGGCGCCTGCACCACCACGAACCCCACATCGTCGAAGCCCTTGCGTCCCGCCCGGCCCGCGATCTGGTGGAACTCCCGCGCCGTGAGGTGCGCCGTCTTCTGGCCGTCGAACTTGCACAGCTTCGTGAAGACGACGGTGTGAGATGGGCACGTTGATGCCGGCGCCGAGCGTGTCGGTGCCGCAGATGACGCGCAGCAGGCTGCGCTGCGCGAGCTGCTCCACCAGCACGCGGTACTTCGGCAGCAGCCCGGCATGATGGAGGCCGATGCCGTGGAGCAGCCACTTGCGGACGTCCGCCCCGGCATACTGGCTGCTGAAGTCGAAGTCGGCGATGCGCGCCGCGATGTCGGCCTTCTGCTCGCGGGTGGCAATCTTGAGGCTGGTGAAGTCCTGCGCGCTGCCGGCCGCATCCGCCTGCGTGAAGTGCACGACGTAGGCGGGCGTCCGGCCCTCCTCGACCAGCCGCTCGATGGTGTGCGGCAGCGCGATCTCCGCGTATGTGTATTCCAGCGGCACGGGCCGCACGGCGGATCGCACGGTGACGGTCGGACGGCCGTTGAGCGCCGTGAGCCGCAGCTCGAACGGCCCGGTGTCGCCGAGCGTCGCCGACATCAGCAGGACGCGGGCCTGGGAGCGTCAGCAGCGGGACCTGCCACGCCACGCCCCGATCCCGGTCCGCGTAGTAGTGGACCTCGTCCATCACGACGTGGTCGATGGACGCCTGCTCGCCCTGCCTGAGCGCGATGTTCGACAGCACCTCGGCCGTGCAGCACAGGATGGGGGCGTCGCGGTTGACGCTGGCGTCGCCGGTGGACAGCCCCACGTACTCGGGACCGAACTCGCGGCAGAGATGCATCCACTTCTCGTTCACCAGCGCCTTGATCGGGCACGTAGACGGCGCGCTGGCCGCGGCGAGCGCCGAGAACAGCAGCGCGGATGCCACCAGCGACTTGCCGGACCCGGTCGGCGTGTTGAGGATGACGTTTCGCCCGTCGAGGAGCGCGAGGATGGCCTCCTCCTGGGACGGGTACAGCGTCAGCCCGGCGCCGGCGACGTAGTCGAGGAAGCGATCGAGCAGCGCGTCGGCCGACGCGTTGGGATGGCGCGGGATGAGATCGCCGAGCTCGGACACGCGGCCATAGTTGTATCGCGAAATGGGGCGTGGGCTTGGGACCCCGGGCTTGGGGCGTGGGCGTGGGGCTTGCGGACCTGAAGGCTTGAGGACTTGGGACTTGGGGCTTGCGGGCTTGGTGGGCTTGCGGGTTTGTAGACCTGCGGGCTCAGGCCTTCAGGCCTTCAAGCCTTCAAGCCTCCAGCTCCGTGCCTCCAAGCCTCCAAGCCTCAGGCTCCACGCCCCACGCCCCACGCCCCCTACGGCGTCGACGCCGATGGCTGCGTTCGCGCGCCGCGGCGAGCCGGTTGAGCCACTCGCGGACGACTCCCGACCGCGGCGGCAGCGGGTCGCATGCCAGCACGTAGAGGAGGACCGTCGTCAGCAGGATGAGCGAGTAGCTGAGTACGCCACCGGCAGTACTGCGGCGTACAGGTATGCCAGGCTCACCGGCCCCGTCGTCAGCAGCGACAGCATGAGGGAAGAGCACGCGGAGCATCAGGTCGCGCACGCGCCGCGGGTTGCCCGCGCGCCACGCTGGTAGGCGCTCTGCTCGGACGCTTCCACCGGCACCTTCAGCACCGTCTGGCCTACACGTAAAGCAGCACCACGCACACCAGGCCCAGCGCGATGCGGAATCCCACGTCCGCCTGGAGAAGTACACCACCGCCGCGACGAAGTAGACGACGATGCTGACGTTGGTGAGCTGGACGGCGATCCAGACGTTGGTCCTGCCGGTGAGTGCCTGGAACCGCCGGCAGGCACGTTCGACCGCGTCGAGGATCAGGAGTCGATGAAGGTCATCCGTAGCGCACGTAGGCCGACGCGGGCATTAGACACCGCCGGGGCCGCAGGTGGCTACCGGCCGCAGATGAGGCGGGCCGCAGATGGCGCAGAGGCCGCAGATGACGCAGATGGCGCAGATGGCGCAGGGCCGCAGATGGCGCAGATGACACAGAAAGGGGCCTCGCGCAGGGGCTGAATCGACACAGACGCACCGGACGACGTCGGGGGAGGTCTCGACCATCCGCCACACCAGCTGCGCACCGGGCGGCCGCAATCACTCGCCGGCCAGATCCTCCGGCCGAGCCTCAACGCGACAGCCAGAGCGTGCTCTTCACGGCCACGATGTTGTCGCCGGGCGCGGACCACGAGCTGAAGAGGTCGCCGGCGCCGACGTGTTCGCCCGACAGCGCGCGGCTCTGGCGATTCTGTTGCCACACGACATGCAGGATGCTGCCGGGCCGCCATTCCCAGCGCAGGACGACGTTGGCGCGGAAGGAGCGGATGTTGAACTCCTGGTTCGGCACGACGAAGCTGGCGGCGCCGTCGGTGATGAGGTAGCTGCCGTCGGCGCCGCGGGTGAGGCTGGTGCCCGGCGCTTCGCCGTAGATGCGGAGGCCTCGGGCGCGGGCGGCTCGAGCTCGCCCAGCGCCTTGTAGCGGCCGCTGGCCGCAAGGGCTCGGCGTAGACGTCCGTGGTCAGGTCCGGCTTGAACGTGTAGCTCACCCGCGCCTGCATCGACAGCGTGGTGCGATCGACCAGGCCGAAGATGTAACGCCGGCCGTAGGTCTCCGCTCGTCCGCCAGCGACCGACGTGAGGGTACTGCCGGTTCAGCGGCCCGTTCTGTCGCCGGCGTGCCATCCTCGTCCATACTTCGGGCTCCACCGAGAACTGCAGGGACGAGGAGGGACGCCACGACCAGAACCCCGTGGTCGTCCACGAGCGATCGCCCAGCTCGTTGCCGCGCGCGTTGCCGCTCAGGCTCCACCGCAGGGTGGACGCCGTGTTGTTCCGGAGCGAGCTGGTGACGCTCCAGCCGGTGGGCGTGCCCATGGAGGGCCCGCCCCGGGTGAGCTGCACGTCCTGGCCGCGGAAGTAGCGGGAGTAGTTGAGCGTGGCCTGCCAGAAGTTGAGGAACGTGAAGGTGTTGTTGCTCGACAGCGTGTAGCGGACGCCGAGGTCGGTGTCGAAGTAGGAGTTGGGGCTCAGGTTCAGCGCGAAGCTGTAGTTGCGCAGGTAGCGGCCCGGACGCGTTTCGCGGTAGGTGAGCCGCGGGCCGCCCATGAAGTCGCCGGCGTAGTTGAGACGGCCGAAGTCCGAGGGCTCGAACTCGGGGCTCTCGATCATCTGGGTGTAGCCCCACAGCCAGTGGCGGCCCGCAATCTTGTTGAAGCCGCCGACGATCTGCACGCCGTCCAGCGCGTGGCGCGTGGGGTCGAGCCGCACGCGCGGCTGGTCGGGCCGCTGGAACAGATGGCTGTTCGCGCGCTGCACGCGCTCGATGGCCGGGGCCTCGCCGTCGATGTGCGTGAGGCCGATGCTGAGGTTCGCCTCGTAGGTGCGGTCGGCCAGGCGGATGCGCGTGTCGGCGCCGAAGGTGACGGCATTGCGCGCCTGCAGGGCGGCCAGGGGATCGGCCGCGTCGAGCGCGCGGTGCACGACCGTGAGGTGCGCGCCGACGGTGGAACGGTCGCGCCCGAACTCCTGGATCGCGCGCGCCACGCCCCAGAACGAGCGTGCGGCCACGCGGACGCGCGAGCGCTCGTCCCCGGCCGAGACCCGCGCGAACTCGTCGTCGGTCACGGCGGCCAGCGCGCCGACGTTGAGACCGCGTGACAGGCGGCCGGTGAGCTTGGCCGCACCCAGGATCGTGGCCGCGGTCGGGTAGTCCACGTACTCGCCCGGCGCACTGCCCGTGGGCCGCGCACCGATGCGCCGCGAGTAATAGAAGTTGCCGGTGCCCGCCTCGAGGACGCTGTTGCCCTCGAGGAAGAACGGCCGCCGCTCGGGAAAGATCACCTCGAAGGCGGTGAGGTTCACCTGGGCCGGATCGGCTTCCACTTGCGCGAAGTCGGGGTTGAACGTGGCGTCGAGCGTGAGGTTCGACCCCAGGCCCAGCTTCACGTCCGCGCCGGCCCCTCCCCGGGGGTTGAGAGCGGACAGGAACGGGTTGGCCGGGTCGCGCGCGCCCACCGCGTTGATCGACCCGACGACGTATGGCAGCACCTCGATGCGTCCGCGGGGCGCGACGCCCGTGATCCCGCGCAGCTCCCCGAAGCGAGACGACCACCCGCGCTCCACGCGTCGCACGAGCGCCCAGTAGACCTCCTCGTTCGTCCCCGGCACGTAGCGGCGGACGTTGAGGCCCCACACCCGCTCGTCCGACTCGTTGAAGCGCAGCTGCGTGAACGGCAGCCACAGCTCCGCCGTCCACCCATCGTCCAGGATGGCCGTCCGCGCACGCCAGACCGGGTCATAGGTGCCCACCTCGTCGTCGCGGTTGTCGGTGGGGTGGAAGTGATCGAGGCGCACGCCGGCAGCCGTGACGCCGAACATGTAGGCCGTCCGTCGATCGCGGAAGGTGTCCAGCTCGATCTGAATCGACTCCTGCTGGTCGCCGTCGTCCCGACGGCTGAGCGGCGCGCGGACGGCGCCCGGCGCGCTGTACATGCGGGCGCCCACGTAGAGGGCGGTGCTGTCGTACAGGAAGCGGACTTCCATGCGCTCGGTCGGCGGCGCGCCCTCCACCGGCTCGCCCTGCACGAAGTCCACGATGGGGGTGGCCGTGGCCCAGGCGTCCTCGTCCAGGCGCCCGTCGATAGCGACCGCACCAGGTTCGGTGCGGGTGGCAAAGGCCTGCTTCGAGGCATCGACCGTCGCGGGCAGGGGTGTCTGCGCCCACGCGCCCGCAACCGGGGACAGGAGGGTGAGGACGAGGGCCGCCGTGGGGTGCCAACGCGTCCATTGACGATTGTCGATTGTCAATCGGCGATTCATTGAGGCATTGGGGATTGACGCAATCGAATGCGCCATGGCGCCAATCAGCAATCGCCGGATGAATCGCCGGATCGACAATCGACAATCGTCAATGAACAGCCACTCGATAGCAGCCCCAGCCTGAGACCCCTGTGTCGGCGGCCGGCCGGGGCCGGTCCGAGGTCACGAGTATAGCGTCGGGGCTCCCGCCGGCGGGTTCAACGTTCGGGCCGCTCCGTTCGTCCAATGCCACATGCTCCAGGACCTGCGCCTCGCCGTCCGTTCGCTGCGCCGTGCGCCCGTCTTCACGCTCGTCGCGGGTACGCTGCTGGCCCTCGGGGTCGGGGCCGCCATCGCGGTGTTCACCGTGGTGGACGGCGTCCTCCTCAAGGCCCTGCCCTACCCGCAGCCCGATCGGATCGTCACGGTCTGGGAGGCCACCGAGCGGTCGCGCACGGTCGGCGTGTCCGGGCCCAACTACCGCGACTGGGCGGCCGCCGCGCGCAGCTTCAGCGCGCTGGCCGCGTGGGGTGGGGCCGGGATACCGTGCTGGGCGGCGCGAGCCCTGGTGACCGGTGTACGGCGTGACGCGGCAGTTCTTTGCCGTCTTCGCCATCGAGCCGCTCCCGGGCGCACCTTCTCGGCGGACGAAACGCGCGAGCACGGCACACCCGCCGTCGTCGTCAGCCACGCGCTGTGGACACGGCTGCTGGGCGCCAACGCCGATCTCTCGTCGCTGTCGCTGGTCGTCAACGGGCGGAGCGCGCCCGTGGTCGGCGTGATGCCGCCGGGCTTCTCGCACCGAGCGGCGCTGACGTCTGGTTTCCGGTCGAGTCCACGCCGGATGAGTCCGGCCGCACGGCCCACAACTTCCGCGCGGTGGCCCGCCTGGCCGACGGGGTGTCACTCGAGGCGGCGCAAGCCGAGATGACGCTGATCGCGCAACGCCTGGAGGCCACGTACGGCAACGACCACGACGGCATCGACGCCAGCGTGATCCCCCTGCACGAGTACACCGTCGGGCGGTCGCGCCAGCTGCTCGTCCTGCTGCTGGGCGGCGTCGGGGTCGTGCTGCTGGCCACCTGCGCCAACGTCGGCAACATGGTGATGGCCCGCGGCACCGATCGGCTGCGGGAGCTGGCCGTGCGGCAGGCCCTGGGTGCCGGGCGTGGACGGATCGTGCGCATGCTGTTCGTCGAGAACGCGGTGCTTGCCGCGGCTGGCGTCGGCACCGGTGTCCTTGCCTCGGTCGGCCTCGTCCGCGGGCTCGTCGCGCTCGCGCCCGCGTCCATCCCGAGGCTGGACGAGGTGGGCATCGACGTGCGCACGACGCTCGCGGCGGCGGCGCTGGCCGTGGTCACCCCGCTGCTCTTCGGCCTGCTGCCCTCGTGGCAGATCTCCCGCGCCGTCCCGCGCGAAACGCTGGCCGAGGGAGGGCGAAGCGGCACACAGGCCTCCGGCGGCCGCGCCCGCCAGGGCTTCGTCGCGGTCGAGATTGCCATCGCGCTGCTGCTGGTCACCGGGGCCGGCCTGCTCGGGCGCAGCTTCCTGCGCCTCCTCGACGTGGAACTGGGCTTCCGGCCCGATCGGGTGCTCACGCTGCAGACGACCGTGCCCGGTTCCACGTATCCAGACCCCGAGGATGCCGCGCGGCTGTACGACCGCTGGCTCGCGCAGGCGGCAACCGTGCCCGGGGTGGAAGCCGTGGGCCTCGTCAACGCGCCGCCCCTCAGCGGCTTCGACGCCAACGGCGGCTTCATGCTCGAGGGGCAGGACTGGGCGGACATCCAGGGCAACTGGACCGCACAATCCGCCGTGTACCGCGTGGCAAGCGGCGCCTACTTCGATGCCATGGGGATGACGGTCCGGCGCGGCCGCACCTTCGACGCCACCGACGTCGCGGGCGGCGAACCGGTAGCCGTGATCAACGAAGCGCTGGCGCGCAAGCACTTCGCCGGCGTCGACCCCATCGGCCGCCGCATCCGCTTCGCCGGCATGGACGCCGTGAACCCCTGGCTCACCATCGTCGGCGTGGTGGCCGACATCCGGTTCCGCGATCCCGCACAACCCGCGCAGCCGGAAGTATTCGTGGACTTCCGCCAGCTGCCCACGCGCACGCGCTACTTCGTGACGACCGCAATCCGGCTGCGCCCCGGCTTCTCGGATGCGGCGCTGGTGTCGGCGCTGCGCGACGAGTGGCGGCGGCTGGATCCGGACGTACCCCTGGAGTTCGATCGGATGGTGACGCTGGTCGATCGGGCGACGGCAAACCGCCGGTTCACCTTCGCGGTGGTTGGCGCGTTCGGCGCGCTGGCGCTGGTGCTGGCCGCCATCGGCGTCTACGGCATCCTCGCGTACACGGTCACGCAGCGCTCGCGCGAGATCGGCATCCGGATGGCACTCGGCGCGAGCCGCGGCGCCGTCACGCGACTCGTGTTCGGCGGCGTGATCGGCGCGGTCGGGGCCGGTGTCGCCGCCGGCATCGTGGCAGCCGCCGGGCTGACGCGCTTCCTGGAGTCGTTCCTGTACGACAACACCGCGCTCGACCCGTCCACCTTTGCCGGCGCGGCCGCCGTGCTGGTGCTGGTGTCGCTCGCAGCCGCGTGGTCACCCATACGCAGGGCCGCCCGCATCGACCCGGCCATTGTGATGAGGGAGGAGTAGGGGGCTTGGGACTTGGGGCGTGGGACCTGGGGCGTGGGGCGTGGGGCTTGAGGGCCTGCAGGCCTGCGGGCCTGGCTGATTGCCCCACGACTCGACTCCCGACTCCCGACTCCCGACTCCCGACCAAGATCCCCTCCCGATCGAGATCCCCTCCCGACGCAGTTCCCTCCCGACACCGCCTCCGCCTCCCCTTCGTGCTACACCTTGTCCGCAATGCCTCTCCGTGCCACTGCCGCTCTGCTGCTCATCCTCTCGGCGACCACGGGTGTGGTCGGCCAGTCCACACCCGAGCAGCGCTACTTCGACTGGACCCAGCTGCCCTTTCCGGCCGAGGAACTGGCCGCACGCCGGGCGGCGTTGTCCGCGCGGTTGCGAGACAGCGGCGGCGGCGTATTTCTCTCGCCCGCGGCGAAGGGGTTGTCCGAAGGGTTCACGTTCCGGCAGGCCGACACGTTCTGGCACCTGACCGGCCTCGAACTGCCCGACTCGATGCTGGCGCTCGACTGCGGCGTCGGGCCGGGCAACGGCATGCGCCTCCGCGCGACGCGCGGTTCGAGAGTGCATCCGGCCCAACGACTTTCCGGGCCGTCCGCTGCAGGTCGATCCCGGCATCGGGACGCGCGCCGGCATCGACGTGCAACCACTGGCGCAGCTGGACGCCGACCTGGCGTCGTGGGCCAGGACGGGCCAGCGGCTGCGCGTGGACGCCGGCGCGCCAGGCGACGTCCCGGCGCCCGCGCTTTCGCCCATTCAGACGTGGTCGCCCACCGCACACTTCATCGCGTGGCTCCGGAGTGCGGCGCCGCAGGCGTCGGTGTCCAACGCGTTCGCCGACGTCGCACGCGTGCGCATGGTGAAATCGGCACGCGAGATCGCCCTGATGCGGAAGGCCGCGCGGCTGTCGGTGGACGGCATCGCGCATGCGGCCGGCTTCGTGCGCGACGGCGTGGACGAACGGTCGCTCGAGGCCGAGTTCGAGTCCTTCTGCAAGCGGGGCGGCGCTCAGCGCCTGCCGTTTGCGTCGATCATCAAGTCGGGGCCCAACGCCTGTGGCCCTGGCGCATCCTCGCCACCCACAACGACCGCCGCAACCGCGCCATGCGCGATGGCGAACTCGTGATCTTCGATGTCGGCTGCGAGCTCGACGGCTACGTCAGCGACACCGGACGCACCTTCCCGGTGTCCGGCCGTTTCTCGGACGAGCAGCGCCGCATCCTCGCCATGGAGGTCGGTATCTCCGATGCCCTCATCGCCGCACTCGGCCCGGGCGTCACCCTCGGCGACGCACAGCGCCGCGGCATCCGAGACATGCCCGCCGAGGCGCGGCCCTACATGCAGGCCGGCCTGTTCTTCGGACACCATCTCGGGCTGTCATCGGGCGATCCGTTCCTCGACGACGTGCCGCTCGAGCCGGGGATGATCGTCACGGTGGAACCCTGGTACTACAACCACGACCGGGGCATCTCGGTCTTCACCGAGGACGTCATCCTCATCACGCCAGACGGCCGCGAGAACCTCACCGGCCACGTGGCGCGCAGTCCCGACGGCCTCGAGGCCCTGATGCAGGCGCTCCCCAAACGCTAGCCTGATCTCCGCGCCGTCATCTGCGCCATCTGCGTCATCTGCGTCATCTGCGGCCGCCGTCTGCGCCATCTGCGGCCCATCTGCGGCCCCTATTCGCGCAGCGTCGTCGCCGGATCGATCCGCGTCGCGCGCCACGCCGGCACCAGGCACGCCGCGAGGGCGCCCAGCGCCAGCAGCGCTGCGGCGCCGACGAAGGTGGCCGGGTCGAGCGGCCGGATGCCGTAGAGCAGGGACCGCAGCGCACCCGCAGACGCGGCGGCCGCGACCGCCCCCGCACCCAGGCCCGCACCAACCGGGACCAGACCTTGTGCGAGCACCAGCCGCCGGATGGTATCGGCCCCGGCGCCCAGCGCCATGCGGACGCCGAGTTCGCGACGCCGCTGCCCGACGACCACCGCGAGCGCGCCGTACAGCCCCACGACCGCCAGGAGGACGACCGTGACGGCGAACAGCGTCAGCAGCGCCGCGGCGAAGCGGCGCGTGCTCGTCGCCCGCGACAGGACGGCGTCGTACGTGGCGACGTCGGTGACCGGCTGCGCCGGGTCGATGGCGCGGACCGCGTCACGCATCGGACCGGCGAGGGCAGACGCGTCGCCGCCGGTGCGCACCAGCAGGGTCATCAGCGTCTCGGCCCACGCCCATTGCGCCTGCGGCACGTAGACTTGCGGTCCCACCGGCACGTCGAGCCCGTGATGTCGCACATCGCCCACGATGCCGACGATCCGGCGCCCCTCGGCGGTCGGCGGCCCGAGGCTGATGCGCTGGCCGATGGGATCCTCGCCGGCGAAGAGCGTCTCCGCCGCCGTGCGATTGATGACGGCCACAGGATCCCGGCCCTGTGCGTCGCCGTCGTCGAGCAGGCGACCCCGGACGAGGCGGGTGTGCGTCACGTCGAAGTATCCCGGCGTGACCACGAAGCGGTCGGCGCTCGGGGCCGCTTCGGGGTTGGCCTCCGTGCGACCCTGCACGTGCACGCCGAACCCATCCACGCCGCCGCCCATGGGCAGCGTGGTGACCGCGGCGGCTGCGGTGACGCCGGGCAGCGTGCGGGCGCGCGTGAGGATGGCGTCGTAGAAGCGGACCGCCTCGGCGATCTGGCTGGCGGTGTCGCCGTCGCGGAAGCGTGCGCCGGACGCCCACACCCGCATCGTGAGGGTGTGTGAGGCGTCGAAGCCAGGTGCCACCGCCAGCAGGCCCGAGAGGCTGCGGACCAGCAGGCCCGATCCCACCAGCAGGAGCATCGCCATCGCGACGTTGACGGCCACGAGCATCCCGCGCGTCCGCCATGCGACCGTCGAGTCGGTGCGCCGGCCCGCGCCCTGCACGGCGTCCCGAATGTCGCGGCGCAGGGACTGGCGCAGGGGGACGAGCCCGACGAGCGCGGTGGCCCCCAGCGTGATGGCGACGGCAACGCCGATGGCCCGTACGTCCAGGGCGGCGGACGCGAGGCGCGGAATCTGGTCCGGGCCGGAGACCGCCAGGATGCGGATGGCCATCCACGCCGGCACAACGCCAAGGGCGCCGCCCAGCGCGCCGAGCGCCGCCGACTCGGTGAGGAGCTGCCGTGCGAGGCGCCCGCGTGTCACGCCCAGCGCGGTGCGCACGGCCATCTCCTGCGACCGTTCGCTCGCACGGAGCAGGAGCAGGTTGGTGACGTTCCCGCAGGCCACGATCAGCAGGACCCCGACGCCCGCCCACAGCACGAGCAGGACCGGACGGACCGGGCCGAGGAACGTATCGCCGAGCAGGGCGACCTGCGCGCCGGCCTCGTGATACTCCGACGGATGGTCCCGCTCCAGGTCCGCGACGATGTCATCGAGTTCCCGCCCGGCGTCGGCGGCGCTCGCGCCGGGGGCGAGGCGGCCGAACACCCGGAGGTGACGGCAGGTGCGGCAGGCGAAGGAGGCCGTCGGGTCGTAGCCGAGCGGAAACCACACCTCGGCGCCCTGGTAGAGACGCTCGGCGACCAGATCCGAGAACCCCCGCGGCAGGATGCCGACGATGCGGTGCGGCAGCCCGCCGATGTCGATGACGCGATCGATCGTCGACGGGTCCGCGCCGAATCGGCGCCGCCACAACCCGTCGGTGATGATCACGACGCGTCGCGCCGCGCCGGGGCGATCCTCGTCGGCCGTGAACGCGCGGCCGAGGGCGGGGGCGATGCCGAGCATGTCGAAGTAGCCGTGCGAGACGCGCATGGCATCGACACGTTCCGGGTCGAGGCCGGGCGCGGTGAGCGTGGCCGTGGACTGCGACGCGGCGACGAGGGTGGCCACGCTGCGCGCGCGCTCCCGCAGATCCACGAACGTCAGGTAGCCGACCGGCGACGCGCCATCGGGCTGGGTCTCGCTGACGGTCACCAACTGCGAGGGGTTGCGATACGGCAGCGGCTGCAGCAGCACCGCGTCACCGACCGCGAACATCGCGACGTTGGCGCCGATGCCCAGCGCCAGTGTCACCAGCGCCGCGGACGTGGCGAGCGGCCGCGCGCGCATGGCGCGGCCCGCCACGGCGAGATCGCGCCGCAGGATGTCGAGGTGCTCGGACGGGGCGGTGCGGACCAGGTCGGCGAGCGTTGCCGTCCACACCCGTGCCAGCGTGCGCCACGAGCGCGCGCCGCGGCGCTCGGCCCTGAAGGTGGCCTCCATCTCGCGCGCGTAGCCGGCGCGGAACTCTTCCGGGAGCAGGCGGATGAGCAGGCGGAAGAGGCGGTCCTGCATGACGCTGACCCGTTACGACGTCCGGCGCGCCGGCGGCGCGAGCTTGGCGCGCGCCTGGCGAAGGGTTTCCTCGAGCCGCTCGGCCTCGGCCATCGCCACCGCGCGGCCGCGCTCGGTGAGCCGGTAGTAGCGCCGCCGCTCGTCGTCGAGCGCCGGGTCCGGGCGCGCCGCCGACTCCACGATCAGGTCGTCGGCCACGAAGCGCCGGATCGCGGCATACAGGGTGCCGGCGTGCAGCCGCACCTTGCCGTCGGTGCGCCGGCTCACCTCCTTGATGATCGCGTAGCCGTGCTTCTCGCCGTCGGCAAGCGCGACGAGGACCTGGAAGCTGGCCGGGGTGAGCGGCAAGTACGGTGACGGGTCGAATCGTGTCACGGACGAAACACTATGCTTGTGGCAGGCATAGTGTCAAGCCCAAGCCCAAGCCCAAGCCCAAGCCCCAAGCCCCAAGCCCCAAGCCCCCAAGCCCCCAAGCCCTCAAGCCTGAGTCAGCCCGCGGGCCTGCGGGCTTGGGGCCTGGGGGCCTGCGGGCCTGAAGGCTTGGGGGCTTGCGGGCCTGCGGGCCCGCGGGCGTGGGCCCCGGTGGTAATCTTTGCGCCTCTACTCTGGAGGTTCCGATGCCGCTTGCCCGCATCGTCGTCTGCGCCGCCATCGTGGCCGTGTCAGGCGTCACCACCGGCCGCGCACAGGCGCCCGTGCCGACGCTGCCGTACGACCACGTCCATCTCAACGTCCCGGACCCCGAGGCTGCGGCGAGCTGGGCATGAGTCGCACTTCGGCGGCCGGCGCATCACCGAGGCGCCCAACCGCCTGATGTGCGGGAGCACGCGCTTCATGTTCCTGCGCAACGCCGACGGGCAGCCGAGCGCCGGCAGCGCGATCGATCACGTCGGCTTCTCCGTGAAGGACATCGACGAGACGATGAAGGCGTTCCAGTCGGACGGTGTGAAGATCACCGCGCCGGTGCGGGACGTGCAGGGGCTGTTCAAGCTGGCGTTCGTCGAAGATCCGTGGGGGACGCGGATCGAGGTCGTGCAGGACCCCGACCTCCTGGGCCTGCATCACATCCACCTGCGCAACCCGAATCCTGAGGAAGCGTTCCTTTGGCTGCTGGGCAAGTTCGGTGGCGAGCGCACGCCGCTCAAGGGCCGCATCGACGCCATCAAGTACAGCGCCGAGGGCTTCAGCGACATGTGGATCCTCGTGTCGAAAGGCGAGGCGGTGCCCAGCCGTGGCCACGCCATCGACCACATCGGCTGGCGTTCGACCGGCCCGCTGGCCGGCACGATCGACGGCCTGCGCGCCAAGGGTGTGGAGATCACCAGTCAGCCGCGCGAGCTGGAGCTGCCCAACGGTCCGCCCATCAACTTCTCGTACGTCGCCGGTCCGGCCGGTGCGCGCGTCGAGCTGGTGGAGCGTCCGGGTCTCAAGCCCGGACAGTAGAGGCAGGCCGGGTGCCGGGGCCGTGCTCGCACGGCCCCGAACCCGTCATCGACCGGCCGCCTGCGGCCCGTTGCGCCGCACCCAGTCCGAGAAGGCTTCGAGGAACTTGCCGATGAAGGCGCGGGTCTTCTCGTCGGTCAGCTTCGCCTGCTCGTCGAAACGGCTGGGCGCCTGCGCGACGAACACCTGGGGATAGGGCATCACGGGCGCCGCGTTGTGCTCCAGGGCCGCCCGCAGGTGCGCCTGCGCGCGCGCGGTGCCCAGCGTACCCGTGGACGCCCCCACGAGCGCCGTCGGCTTCCCCACGAGCACGCTCTTCCCGGGAGGCCGCGAGAGCCAGTCGATCGCGTTCTTCAGCACGCCCGGCACGGACGCGTTGTACTCGGGTGTCGCAATCAACAGACCGTCGGCGGCCGCGATGGCCTCGCGCAACCGGGCCACGGGCTCGGGCGTGCCCTGCGCCTCGACGTCGGCGTTGAAGAACGGCACGTCACCGATCTCCAGGACCTCGATGGTCATGTGTTCGGGCTTCAGTTCCCGGGTGGCGGCGAGCAGCGCGCGATTGAACGACCCCTGCCGAAGGCTTCCGGCGATTCCTGCGATTCGCATATCGGATTATGACGCGTCATACGCGGCTCGCGTGTCGCGCGATGGTGCGCGGCGTCGGATCAGCGCGTCGAATCCGACGTGACGGACGAGCCGGCGTCAGCCTGCCGCCGGCGTCGCGAGCGCGAAGGCGAGGACGAGCACCGCAATGCCGACCAGCACCAGCACGGCCGTGGTGTAGCCGCGCGTCTCGCCTCCCACCCGCGCCAGCACCTCGTCCGCACTGCCGCGATACACCATGACGTTCGGGCCGATCCGGCCGAGGCGGCCCGAGAGGGTCCGCGACTCCGGCTCGTAGGTACCGATGACGCACACGCGCTCGCCGATAGGCAGCGTCGTCTCGTCGATCACCAGCCCGTCCAGGTGCGCTCCGAGCGTGCCGGTGCAGTAGTCCTGGTGAACGGAATCGAACCCGCCGCGGCGTGCCTCGAGCAACCGGCTCTCACGCTCGGCCTCGCCTGCGCGCGCGGCACCCTCGAGCGATGCGACGAGCGCGCGCGCCTGCGTGCCCCACGTCGTGCCCCGCTCGTTCCGCCGCAGGCCGTCCTCCACGTCGGGCAGCGCCCGCAGGCGCAGGCGGTGCGCCGTCCCGTCGATGTGCGTATCGGTGAGGTGGAACCCCTGCGCCAGCACGCGCCGCCGGCTGCCGCGCCCCGCACCGGACTGCAGCGATGCGGCGACCACGTAGGTATAGGCGGCGCAGGGCACGCCGCTGAACGGCGCGTGCAGCGCGTCGCCACTGACCCGCACCACGCCTTCGAACGCCACGATGCCGCCGGCCGCGTCCTCCAGCCCGGCGCCGCGCCGGAGCACGCGGAGGTTGAGGAGGTCCACCAGCACCCAGTAGCCGAGGGTGAGCCCGAGCCCCAGGCTCGCCCCGGCGAGCAGTCCGAGGCCCAGCCCCAGGCCTCCGCCCAGGCGCGTGGCGACGAACCCGGCGACCGACACGAACGCCAGCAGCACCGCGGCCGCGGGGATCAGGGACGCGACGAACCGCAGCGAGCGAGGGAGGGCGCTGGGCATGAACGGGTCCGCCGGCGCCGGCCGTTCCGGCGCATGCACCTGAAGTGTAACGGCTGAGCGCGGAGCGGGATCGCTTCGACGCCCCAGGAATCAGGTCAGCCGCCCGCGGGCCGCAATCGTCAGCGGATCGATGCGCTCCGCGTCCACGACCCAGGCCGCGTCAACGAGGTTCGACACGACGCACGCGTGGTTGGGGACGATGCGCACGAGATCGCCGGGGGCGAGCGGTGGGTGCCCCGGCGCGATCGACACGACGCCGTGTTCCTCCGACAACCGCTCGAGGGTGAGGCCGTCGTCGCACACGGCCGGACCGTCGGCGGCCGCGCCGCCCGCCAGGATCCCGCCGTAACCGGCGCCGGGGGTGAACCCTCGCGCGCCGTCGCTGCTGAGCGTCTTGCTGCCCGCGTCCACCACGGCACGCGACGGGTGCGGCGCGCTGACGACACGGGCCAGCACGGTGAGGGCGCAGTCGTCGATCGAAGCCGCACCGAGGCCCACCTGCGTCCGGTCGAGATACACGTAGTTGCCGGCGCGGTATTCGGTGAGTCCGGTTTCCTCGAGGGAGAACCGGGCCGTGGGCGTGGCGCCCGCGCTGAGTTCGCGAATCTCCACACCTGCCGACCGTGCCTTCGCCGCGAGATCGCGGAGCGTGGCGGCTTCGTCGGCCGCGATGCGGCGCAGGTGGTCGTCCGACGTCGCGTGGTACGCGTGGCCGGCGTGCGACAGCAGGCCCGCGAGCCGCAGGCCGGGCAGGCGCGCCACGGCGCCGATGAACGGAATGGCCGTCGCCGGCGCCGGATCGATGCCGCAGCGGTGGAAGCCGACGTCGACCTTGACGAGCACGTCAACTTCGACCGATGCCGCGGCGAGCGCGGCGGACCAGGCCGACGCGATGTCCATGTGGTCCACGATGAACGACAGGCGTGTGCGCCGGGCGAGCGCGATGACGCGGTCGGCGTTGGCGGGATGGAGCGGGTAGGGCAGCCGGATGTCCTCGATGCCGGCTTCGGCGAACACTTCGGCCTCGCCCAGCTTGGCGCAGCAGATGCCCACCGCGCCTCGGGCGAGCTGCCAACCGGCGACGGTGGGACTCTTGTGGGTCTTGGCGTGCGGGCGCAGGGCGACGCCGTGCGCGCCGGCCGTCTTCTGCAGCCGATCGATGTTGCGGATCGCGCGGGCCTTGTCGATGAGGACGGCGGGCGTCGGAAGCTCGGGGATCGTCACCCGGAGATCATGGCACGACCCCGAGGCCCGGCCGTCTGCCTTACGCCCGCACCAGGCCCGGAAACCGTCCGGGCTCGATCGTGTAGCCGGGGAACACGCGCGCGGCCGCCTCCCGGCTGGCGCCAAGGTGACGCACCACGAGCTCGGCGAAGACGTCGCGGAAGTCGGTGGTCACGGCCAGGTCCCGGCCCTCGTACTGCTGATCCGCGCCAAGGCCCGGCCACTTCGCGTGGACGGCGCCACCCCGCACGGGGCCGCCCAGCACCAGCATGGCGTTGCCGTGGCCGTGGTCGGTGCCGCGGCTCCCGTTCTCGCGCACGGCGCGGCCGAACTCGGACATCGTGAGGATCACGGTGTCGGCCATCCGCTCCCCGAGATCGGTGGCCAGCGCCGCGATGCCGCGCGACAGGTCGTCGAGCCGGTTGGCCAGTTGGCCGGTGGCCGCCCCCTGATTGACGTGGTGATCCCAGTTGGTGCTCTCGGCGAACGCGATCTCGAGACCGACATCGGCCTTGGCCAGCGACGCAATCTCCTGCAGCGCCTGGCCGAACGGCGTGCGCGGGTACTGTGCCCCGGCGGCGGGCTGGTAGCGGGCGCCCGTCGCCTGGCGCGACAGCGTGCGCATGGCGTCGAAGGCCTCTGACGCCGTGCCGTTGAGCACGCGGTCGGCGGCGGCCTCGTAGGCCGACTCGAACGACGCCCGCGCGGCGCCGTCACCGTGCACGTCGAAGCCGGCGACGCTGCCCATGGCCAGCGCCGGCGCCGGCCCTTGCAGCGCGCGCGGCATCTGGCGTGTCATCGCCACCCCGCGCAGCGGGTTGCGCTCCTCGTCCCGAGCCTGCAGGTAGCGGTTGATCCACCCGTCCCGCGTGCTCTTGACGCCTGGGGTGGCCGACTCCATGTAGTCCTGCGCATCGAAGTGCGATCGCGTGGCGTCGTGCGATCCCGAGGCATGCACCACGGCCAGGTGGCCGGCCGCCCAGAAGGGCTGGAGCGCCGCCATGCGCGGGTGCAGGCCGAAGAAGCCATCGAGGTCGATGGCGCCCCCATCCCGGCCGGGCCGCTGGATGGCAATCGTCGGCCGTGCGCGGTAGTAGTCGGCGTCGCCGAAGGGCACCACCATGTTGAGGCCGTCCACCGCGCCACGCTGGAAGACGGCGACGAGCAGCTTCCTGCGCGCGCTCGCGGCCTCCACGGCCCGGGACAGGAACGAGGGTGCAAACCCGAGGCTGACCAGCGCCATCCCGCTCGACTTGAGGAATACACGTCGCGACTGCATGGAAGACTCCCTTTGTGTGAGGCGGGGTTGCGGGCTTGAGGGCTTGGGGGCTGGAGGGCTTGGGGGCTTGCGGGCCTGCAGGCCTGCAGGCCTGCGGACCTGGGGGCTTGCGGACTTGCAGGCCAGCAGGCCCAGGCTCTCTACGTCACTGGCGCTGGAACTCCGGCGAGCCGATGGCCAGTGCCACGACCTGCTCGGGCGTGGTCGCCTTCGCCAGGGTGGCGCGCGTCGTGTCCGACACGGATCCGCCCAGCGCGTCGGCGACGAGCCGATCGCGCAATTCGTCGAGGCTGCCGCTCGTGTCCAGCCGGACCCCCCGGAGGCGATTGGCACCCAGCTCCAGCGCGAAGTTCATGCGCGCCACCAGGGCCCCCGACGACACCCAGGTGTCGCCCGTTTCGTCGTAGCCGGTCGGCGGCTGGCAGAAGTAGAGGGGCTGGCCGAGGTCGCGCAGCACGCGCGCGAGTGGCAGGGCGCTTCGCAGGTCCGCACCCGTCGCGCGCACGGCGCTGACGACGAACTCGAACGGCGTCTTGATCTTCGCGCCCCGGGCCTCGGCGGACAGGAACTCGGCGGACATGACGATGACGCGCGTGACGGCACGGAGGTCGCCGTGGCTCTCAAGGAACGTGCGTGCGGCGCGATCCACGAGCGCCGGCGGCGGCGTGTCGCTGACGAACTTCTGCGCCAGCTTGGTGGCGAGGTGCCGTGCCGTCGAGGGATGTGCCGCCAGGATGTCGAGGACCGCGCGCCCGTCGCCGATGCCGCCGGCGGTGATGCGGTGACCGAGCACGACCTTCTCCGTGCGGTCGTGCATCCCGGGCGCGAAGCGGAACGCCGCCCCCTGCATCGGCCGCATCGTCCATCCCGTGAACGCCCGGGCGACATGCACCACGTCGTCCTGCGTGTAGCCCCCATCGACGCCGAGCGTGTGCAGCTCGAGCAGCTCCCGCGCGTAGTTCTCGTTGAGCCCTCGCGTCATCCGTGGTCGCGCCTGCCCGCCGGGCGCGGCCGCTCCGGGTCCTGAGGGCCGCCGTCGGCCCTGCCCCTGCCGCCCCCTCTGTGCCCTCTGCGCCCTCTGCGCCATCTGTGGCATCTGCGGCGCCTGCGTCATCTGCGGCGTCTGCGGCGTCTGCGGCGTCTGTGCCCTCTGCGCCATCTGTGGCGCCCCCCCATCTGAGTTCTGCCAGTTGTCCAGGTAGAACAGCATCGCGGGGCTCGACGCCACCGCCTCGAGCATCTGGCGGAAGTTGCCCAGGACATATGGACGGATCGCATCGCGCTCGAACGCGGTGACGTAGGCGCGCGTCGGGCCCTTGCCGGCGAAGACGTTGAAGTGGTTGAACCAGAAGTCCACCAGCACCTCCTCGAGCTGCCGCTCGCTGTAGGCGGCACGGAGGATGCGGGCGGATTCGAGCTCGACGAGCACCTGGCGGTCCTTCTGCTGCGCCGGGCTGGCGGCGAGCGTCCGCATCCGGTCGCGCATGGTCATCTCCGACGCGGCGTCGCCGGCACCGTTGCCGGTGGCGGGTGTGCCGGCGGTGTCGGCCTCGCTGGCGCTGCCGCTGCCGCCGTTCGAGCTGGGCCGGCTGGTACTCGCTGCGAGCGTCTCGACGTCGAGGCCGAGCGTCTCGAACGAGGCGAGCCGCGCCTGCATGGCTGCGTCCGGTATGCGCTCCGGCCGCAGCTGCTCGTCGATCCAAGCCTCGAGACCCATGCGCTGGACGCGCGCGACGTCGCCGGGCCGCGGACCGTAGGTGAGGCGACTCAGCACGGAGAACACGGCCGCAGATGACACAGGCGCCACAGATGCCGCAGATGCCGCAGATGGCGCAGATGCACAGATACCGCCGGTGGCGAGGCGAGCGTGGCCGCCTGGGCGCCGAGGCACAGGACGACGAGTGTGAGTGCAACGGAACGGGCGGGCGGTTGCGACATGAGATAACCTCTGCTGATCCGTATGACCGCACCGACCCCCACAAGGTTTAACCGTTTCGACGCCAGGCTCTCTGTGCCCTCCACGCCCTCCGTGCTCTCCGTGCCTCCGTGCCCTCCGTGCTTCTTCGTGTCCTCCGTGCCCTTCGTGCTTTCCTGGGGAGCATCCGCGGCGTGTCGCTGAACCTGGTGCCTGCGGTCGGGCCGGTGCTCGAGCGCATTCTCGACGACACGTTTCCGCTGTGGCACGACGGCCTGTCGCCGCGCGAGAACTACGGCCGCTACTGGGCCGCGCAGCTCGGGACGCCGTGGGAGTGGCCACCTCGACCGGGTGGCACTGCAGGACGGGCCGCACGTGGTGTCCAGTGCCAAGCGCTACGACTGGCCTGCCGCATCGACGGCCGCCATCGACGCGTGCTGGGGATTGGCGCGGTGTTCATGGCGCCCGCCTACCGCGGCTTTGCGGAGCCGCGCGCGAACTGCTGGCGCGGATCATGGAGACCGCCGAGGCCGAAGGGTACGAGTTCGCGGCCCTGTTCTCGGAGATCGACCCCGCCTTCTACGAGCGGCAGGACTTCGTGCCCGTGCCGCGCACCGCCGCGCGCCTGGAGGTGGAGCGCGGCAACGGCGGGCCGCCGCCATCCTCGTCCGCGCCGGCGAGGACCGCGACATCCCCGGCATCACCGAGATCAGTGCCGCGTGTGCGGGTGGCGCGCGCCTGGCCATCGAGCGCAGCGAGGACTTCATCCGCTTCGGCATCGCGCGCCGCCGGCTGCTTGCGGGGCTGGGCCCGATCGGCGTCCGTGAAGTGGAGTTCCTCGTCTCCGAGGAAGGGCACCAGCCCGTCGCCTATCTCGTCTGCGTCGCCTATCGCGGCGGATGGACGCTGGTGGACGCGGGCGATCGCGATCCGGCCGGGGCCCGGCTTGGTGCCATGCTGCAGGTGATGCTCGCCCGGCACCCGGGCGAGGCCGTTCCCGGATCCGGGCCTGGCTGCCTGCACGCCTGCGCCCGCCGCAGGTGCGGGTCGTGGTGGCCACGCCCACGCAGGACGTGCTGATGATCGGCCGCTCCGCGATCGCATTCTGCCGCTGCCGCCGCTGTCGGCCGACGAGGTCGTCTACTGGCAGGGTGACGCCTTCTAGCCGGCGACGCCCTGCGCGAGCGGCTAGCGCTTGAGCGCCAGCGTCAACGTCCGCGTTTCGCCCTCGTCGATCGTTACGGCCGTCGCGAAGGCTTCGGCCGACTCCATGAACTCGGGATCGCCGGCGCGGCCGTCTTCGAGCGCCTGCACCGCCACGGCCAGATACGCGCCGGGCGGCAGGTCGGCGATGGTGAACGTGCCATCCTGATCCGGGCGCGCGGCCTTGATGAACCGCGACTGGTAGGTGCGCAGGCGCTCGTCCTCCGGGAACAGCACGACCGTGGCGTCGAGGACGGGGGCGCCTCGCTCGTCGAGCACCGTGCCCTTCGCGCCGCTCACCTTCTGCGTCAGCACGATCTGCACGCCGCTCACGACCTGCCCGGGCGGGACGTCAACGGCCATGTCGGTGGCGTCCTGTCCCGCGATCGACACCGACTTGAGTGTCCAGCCCTGCGGAGCGTTCACGCGGATGTAGCGCGGCTCCATCAGGTTGCCGATCTCGAAGGTTCCGTCGGCGCCCACGCGCGCCTGGCCGCCACCGCCGCCGCCAAACCCCGGCGCCTCGGGCGACGCGGGCCGGCTGGTCACCTGAATGGCGCCCGACGGCAGGGGCACGCCCGTATCGGTGACGACGGTGCCGGCGACCCGGCCGGCCGGTGCGGTGACGAGCGTCAGGCCTTCGACGTCGCCCGCGCCCACGGTGATGTCGAGCCGCGCGAACTCGCCGCCGCCGCTCCGCGGGTTGCCCGTGCGCGCCTGCAGGACGTACCGGCCCGGCGGGACGTTGCTCACGCGGAAGGCGCCGGTGCCGTCGATGCGCCCGCGGCCGCCGGCGATGAACGACGCCATGTCCGTGGCCCCGCCGGCCGTCGTGAGCAGCACCATGCCGCCCCCGGGCGGCAGGCCGCTCGACGAGACCACCTGGCCCGTGAGCTGCACCAGGCGCGTGGCGACGAGCCCGAAGGAGACAGAGGTGTTCTCCTGCGCGAGGTCCACGCGCACGCGCTGCGCCTCGCCGGGGTTCGGCGTGCCCGGGTAATAGGTGGGCGCGTATCCCGAGGGGTCGTCGCCTGGATCGGTGACGTTGCCGGTGCGGATGACGGCGCTCACGATGAACTCGCCCGGCGGCAGGCCGAAGAGGCGATAGCTGCCCTGATCGTCGGTCGTGTCGCGCGCGCCGGCCGGCACGAGGCGCCGCGCGCCGCCGGTGTAGGCGTAGTGCAGCGCGGTGACCGACGCGTTGGCGACCGGCTCCCCGTACTCGTCGGTGACGCGTCCGCCGATGACGCTGCCCCGCGGCAGGCCGACGACGAGCTTGCCGATGGTCTGTCCCTCGGACAACTCCAGCGGCGTGCCCGACTCGCCCGGCCGCCGCTGCCCGTACTGCAGCGTGACGAACCCGCCCTTGCTGGCGGTAAGGGTGTACCGGCCGGCAGCGAGATCCCGCACTTCGAAACGGCCCTCGGCGTCGGTGACGGCCAGCCGCGACTGGCGAATCGTGCGTCCGCTCACGCGCACCTGCGCCCGGCGGATGGGCGTGCCGGTGTCAGCGGCGACGACCTGGCCGGCCAGCACGCCGGTGCCGGCCGGTGTGTCGGGAGCCACGGGCTGGGCTCGCGGGGGCAGCCGTTGTCCTCCGCCGCGCGGAAGCCCCTGGCCGCGATCCTGCGCGTGCATGGCGCCCGTGGCGAGCACCAGCAGACCGGCGACGACGATGGGGACGAGAGCGTGCCTGGTCATGTCCCGAGTCTACCCTCCGGCCGGGCCCGGCGCGTACCCGCTACTTGATCTGGAGGTCCAGCGTGCGCGTCTCGCCTTCGCGGATGTCCACGGCCGTGGCGTCCTCGACGGCGCGGGCCAGGAACTCCGGGTCGGAGGCCTGTCCGCTCTCGAGGCCCCGCACCGCAATCACCCGATAGTCGTCGGTCGGCACCAGCGACAGCGAGTAGGTGCCGTTGGCGTCCGGCCGCGTGCTGCGCACGTACCGGCCGGCGAACGTCCAGCGTGCGGGGTCGGCGGCAAACGCCACCACCGTGACGTCGGTGACCGGCTGGCCGCGCGCGTCGCGGACGGATCCTGTGAGCGTGGTTCGCTTGCGCGACAGCACGATCTCCACGCCGTCCACCGGCCGGCCGGGCTGCGCCTCGATGCTCACGTCCATGACGTCGGTGCCGTCGAGCAGCGCACGGCGTGCCCACCATCCGCGGCCGCCGCCCTCGACGAACGCGTTCAGCCGGACCGGGTCCAGCAGGCCCGCCAGTTCGAACGTCCAGTCGGCGTTCACCGTTGCAGGCGGGGTCGAGAACATGCGGCGCGGCCCGTCCGGCGTCGCCATCACGCGCATCGACCCGGGCGCGAAGTCGGGCACCGTGCCGTCCTCGGTGACGACACGACCGCGGATGATCCCGCCGCGGCCGGTGACCAGCAGCACGCCGGACACGTCCGTGCCGTTCACCGCCACGTCGATCTTCCCCACTTCGCCCGCGGACGCGCCGGGGTCGAAACGCCGCTGCACCATGAGGGTGTAGGTGCCGGGTGCGAGCGGCTGCGTCACGAACTCGCCGTCGCCGCGAATGGGTGTGCCCGTGGCGCCCATTCCCGACATCTCCATCCCGTCGTCTGCCGGCATCACCATCAGCATGGCGTCGCGCGAGGGTTCGCCGCTGCTCGTCGTCACCCGTCCCGAGATCCGCGCAACGGTGGTGGCCAGCAGGGCAAAGCTCACGTTGGCGGTGTCCTCCCCCGCCTTGACGATCACCCTCGTGGCGTCGGCCAGCGAGGCCGTGCCCGGGAAGTAGGTCGGCGCGTACCCTTCGAGAGGTTCCGTGCCTGCGCGCGTGACCGGCATCATGAGCTGCGCGCTACGCAGCGTGGCCGTCACGTAGTAGTCCCCTGGCGCCAGGCCGTACAGGCGGAACTGTCCGAGGTCGTCGGTCCGATCGAAGCCGCCCTCTCCGCCCGCGCCCGTCATGCGGCGCACGCCGGACATGTAGCTGAAGCGCTGTGCCGTCACCTGCGCCGAGGAGACGGGTTCGCCGAACTCGTCCACGATGCGGCCCGTGATGGCGCCGCCGCGCGCGAGGACGAAGTGGACCTTGTCGTTCGACTGGCCGTCCTCAAGCGTCACCGGCATGCCAGGCTGGTTGGGCGCCCGCTGCCCGAACTGCATCGACACATAGCCGCTGCGCGAGACCGACACGATGTAGCGGCCCGCCGGCAGGCGTGTCACCTCGAAGCGCCCCTGCTCGTCGGTCTGCACCATCGCATTGCCGGCGCCGGTGGTCGAGTTGGCCCGGACGATGGCGCGCCGCAGCGGGACGCCAGTGTCGGCCGCCACCACCACGCCGCGCATGGACGCCGTCCCCTCTTCCTGCGCCGGGGTCGCCGGCCGGTCGCGCGTGGGACCAGGCGGCACGCCCGGCGCCGGCTGGCGGGGCGTCTGGGGCGCGACCACGCCGGGCGCCTGGGCAGCCGGGCTGGTGGCTGCGGCCACCGCGCCGGCACACAGGAGTAACAGGGCCGTAAGAGACGTGCCGCCGCGCATGGTCACCTCCCGCAGACGGAGTAATTCAGGGGGGCACCGGATTATAGGACGAGGGGAGGGGAGGGATGGCCGGCAGGGGTGCAGGGTGCCTGGTGCCGAGGTGCCGGGTGCGAGTGCGGGGTGCCTGGTGCGGGGTGCGGGTGCAGGGTGCGCGGCCGAAGTGCAGGGTGCCTGGTGCCGAGGTGCCGGGTGCGAGTGCAGGGTGCCTGGTGCAGGGTGCGCGTGCAGGGTGCGCGGCCGAAGTGCAGGGTGCGGCGCCTGGGCTCGGCCGTCAGGTGGCGGCGTCGATGACGACGCGCGCGGCGTTGGCACCGGAGCCGCACGTCAGGCCGGTGCCCGGGTGGGTGCCGGAGCCGCAGAGATACAGGCCCGAGATGGGCGTGGCGTACCGGCCCCAGCCGAGGAGCGGGCGCATCGTGAACGCCTGGTCGAGCGACAACTCGCCGTGGAAGATGTGCCCGCCGGTCAGTCCCCACCCGGCCTCCATGTCGGTGGGCGTGATGAGCTCGGCCTGGACGACGATAGCGCGCAGCCCGGGAGCGTAGCGTTCGAGGGTGTCCAGCACCGTGCGGAGCACGGCGTCTCGGTCGGGGCTTGGGGCGTGGGACTTGGGGCTTGGGGCGTGGGGCGTGGGGCTTGGGGCCTGGGGCGTGGGGCTTGGGCTTTGCCGACTCCCGGCGGCGCCCTCCCCTGGCACCCATTGCACGTATGCCGACAGGACGTGCGCGCCGGCCGGTGCGCGGGTGGGGTCGGCGAGTGAGGGGACCGTGAACTCGATCCATGGCGCGGCGGAGCACTCGCCGTACTTCGCGTGATCGAACGCGCGCTCCAGGTATTCCAGATCGGGTGCGATGCGGACCGGGCCGGCCAGCATCGCGCGCGTGGCGTCGCCGAACGCGGGCAGCGCCGACAGCGCGAGGTGCACCTTGGCGAGGGTGCCCCGCATCCGCAGGTGGCGGATGCGCCACGCGAACTCGGGCGGCACGTGCTCGGGCTCGCACAGGTCGAGGCACGTACGCCTGGGATCCAGCGCGGACACGACGACGCGCGCGAGGCAGGTGTCGCCGGAGGCGAGCGTCACGCCGGCCGCGCGATCGTTGCGGATGACGATCTGGCGCACGGCCGTTCCCGTCCGCACTTCCACGCCGTGCCGCCGCGCGGCGCGCGCGAGTGCGGCGGCCGCGGCCGCTGGCCCCCCGGCCACCTCGGTGTCCCGCGCCACGCCGACCGCCGCATTGGCCTCGTGCAGGAGGAGCTGGAGGCCGCTGCCCGCCGACCACGGTCCGAACATCCCGCCGAGCAGGCCGTCGGCGGCCACGGCGGCGCGGACCGCCTCGTGCGTGAAGACCTCGCTCACCAGGTCCGCGACGGCCATCGGCCCCCAGCGGAGGAGCCGCCAGGCATCGTCGGTCGGCAGCGCGCGAAAGGCGCCGAGCGTCCGCATGAGCGTCCACAGGTCCTGTGCGCCGGGATGATCCACGTCGGGGGGCGTGCGCGCGAACAGCGTCCCGACGACTCGCGCGAGGCGATCCAGCGACTGCACGAAGCCCGGCCACGCCTCGGCGTCGCCGGTCGAGACGCGGCGAATGGCATCCGCGGCCGCCGCCGGCGCATGGGCCAGTGCCATCGCCCGGCCGTCGTCGAGCAGGGCGGTGCAGCGATAGGGCTGCGCCACGAACGACAGTCCGTGCTCGGTGAGGCGCAGCCGCTCCACCACGTCGGCACGGAGCGGCCCGCTGCGGTGCGCCAGCGCGGGAACACGGAAGCCGGGCGCGATGACGCGCTCCGCCGCGCAGCCGCCGACCTCGTCGCGCATCTCGACGAGCAGCGTCCGCTGGCCCGCCTGTCCGAGCAGGGCCGCCGCGGTCAGGCCGTTGATGCCGCCGCCGATCACGATGGCGTCGTAGCGCGTGTCGCTCATTCGGTGTTCGCTCCGGGGCTTGGGGCTTGGGGCTTGGGGCGTGGGGTGTGGGACCTGGGGCTTGGGGGCCTGGGGGCTTGCGGGCTGATTGGGGCATTGCGACTCCCGACTCCCGACTCCCGACTCCCGTTCCTCCCCCCTTACTTCCCCAGAATCACCTCCGCCGCGTTTTTCCCCGGCGCTCCCATGATGCCGCCACCCGGGTGGGTGGCCGATCCGCACAGGTAGAGGCCGTCGATGGGCGTCGCGTAGCGCGCCCATCCGGGCACGGGCCGCAGGAAGAACAGCTGCTCGAGCGTCAGCTCGCCCTGGAAGATGTTGCCCTCCGACAGGCCGAAGTCGCGCTCGATGTCGAGCGGCGTCAGCACCTGCCGCGCGATGATGCGGTCGCGGATGTCCGGGGCATCTGCGCGATCGTGTCGATGACCGTGTCGCCGAACGCCTCACGCTGCCCGTCCCACGCGGCCGGATCCGTTTCCCGGCTCCCGGCTCCCGGTTCCGGAGTCTCATTCCCGGCTCCCGCCGCAGGTCGTGGCGCGTATTGCACGAAGCACGACATCACGTGCTTGCCGGGCGGAGCCACCGACGGGTCGGTGAGCGACGGGATCACCATGTCGATGTACGGCCGCCGCGAGAAGTGTCCGCATTCGCCTCGTCGTACGCCCGCTCCATGTAGTCCACGCCCGGCGAGATCGAGATGGCCCCGCGCAGGTGCGGCCCCGCGCCGGGCAGGCACGTGAAGGTCGGCAGGCCGTCCAGAGCGAGGTTGACCTTGCCGGAAGAGCCGCGGAACTTGTAGCGCCGCACCCTCGACGAACTCCGCCGGCAGCTCGCGCGTCCATCCAGTGGAGGAACGTGTGACGCGGGTCCACGCTGGAGACGATGGTCTTCGCGTGGAACTCGTCGCCGTTCTCGAGCGCCACGCCCGTCGCCTGCCCGTTCCGCGTCAGGATGCGGGCCACCGGTGCCTCGGTGCGGATCTCGGCGCCGAACCGCCTCGCCGCGTCGGCGATGGCGTTGGACACCGCGCCGGTCCCGCCGCGCGACAGGCCCCACGATCGGAACGACCCGTCGATCTCCCCCATGTAGTGATGCAGCAGGACGTACGCCGTGCCGGGTGAGCGGACGCCGAGGAAGGTGCCGATGATGCCCGAGGCGCTCATCGTCGCCTTCAGCACGTCGGTCTCGAACCACTGGTCCAGGAAGTCCACGGCGCTCATCGTCAGCAACTGGACCTGGTTGAGCCGGTCGGCGGCGCGCATGCCGCGGAAGCGCCGGCCGATGGACAGCAGCTCGAGCAGCCCGCGCGGGTCGAGCGAGGTCGGATCGGGCGGCGTCATCGACAGGATCGGCTTGGCGAAGCGCCCCATCTCGATCATCGCGCGGCCGTACTCGTCGTAGGCCTCGGCGTCGAGCCGCGAGTGACGGGCGATCTCGCGGCGCGTCTGCTCGTGATCGTTGACGCGCCAGAGGTAGTCGCCGTTCGGCATCGGCGTGAAGGTGCCGTCGAGCGGCAGCAGCTCCATGCCGTGTCCGGGCAGGTCGAGGTCGCGGATGATCTCGGGCCGCAGCAGCGACACGACGTAGGAGCACACCGAGAAGCGGAACCCCGGCACCACTTCCTCGGTGACCGCGGCGCCGCCCAGCACGTGACGCCGTTCCAGCACGAGGACGCGCCGGCCCGCCCGAGCGAGGTACGCCGCGCACGTGAGGCCGTTGTGGCCGCCGCCGATCACGATGGCGTCATGGGTCACGATGCGCCGGAATTATACGTGCCGCCCCGGCTCCCTTACGGATTCCTTACCGATTTCTGACCTGGGGCGCGACAGGCGCCGCACTAGAATGCCCGCCATGCGCCATCACCGTACGACCCGTGCGCTCGTGCTCGGGCTGATCCTGGGCCTGATCACGCCCGCCGCCGTCCTCGCCGCCCGCGGAGACGAGCCCGGACGCGGCGACACCGTGACCCGCGACGAGATCGCGTCGGTCGTCGCCGAGCTGGCGCGACTGCGCGGGGAGGTGGACGCGCTGCGCGGGGAACTGCGCCGGTTGCGGGACGGCCGCGAACGCGCCGACGGTGTCGCGGTCACGCCAGGCCCGGCCGCGGCCGCGGCGGCGTCGCAGCCGCAGCCCGTGGACCCCGGTCTCGACATGTTGCGGACGCAGGTGGAGGAGCTGGCGCAGACGCGCGTCGAGACGCAGTCGCGCATGCCCGTGCGTCTGTTCGGCGCCATCGTCTCGAACACGGTCGTCAACAGCGGCGACGCCAACTGGCTCGAGAATCCCAACATCGTGGGAGCCGGTGCCGCCGGGGTTCAGGAGGGCTCCATGACCTCCACGCTCAGGCAGAGCCGGATTGGCCTGAATGTCGGGCCCATCCCGCTGGGCACGGCCACGGTGCACGGCACGGTGGTCGCGGATTTCATGGGCGGCACGCCCGGCTTCGTCACCGGCTCGGTGATGGGCCTGCCGCGGCTGGTCTACGCGTTTGCCCGCATCGAGGGCGAGCGCACCGCCCTGCAGATCGGCCAGGATCACGACCTGCTGGCGCCGCGGGATCCGACGTCGCTGGCGGCGCAGACCTTCCCGCTCCTCTTCCGCGCGGGCAACCTCTACCTGCGATCCCCGCAGGTCCGCGTCGAGCACCGTGTCGGCCGTCTCACGCTCAAGGGCGGGATCGCCGCGCCCGTCGCCGGCGACGCCAACAGCTTCTACACGTTCGCCCCGCCGGCCGGGGAGGGCGAGCGCTCGCGGCGGCCCGCAGTTGAGAGCCGCATCGACTACTCGGCCGGCACCGCGGAATCGGCCGGCGAGTTCAGCGTGGGCGTGTCGGGCCGCCATGGCTGGCGGACCCCGCGCGCCGAAACCGTGTCCACCACCTCGTACGCCGTGGACTTCAACGCACGCTGGGGCCGCCTGGGGGCCGCGGGCGAGTGGTTCCGCACCGACGATGCCGCCGAGTTCGGCGCGGCAGTCGCGCAGGCGTGGCCCGCGCACGGCGGCTGGCTCGAGGGCCGGCTCGCGCTCACGTCGCGCCTGTCGGCGAACGTGGGCGTCGGCATCGACCGCGTGCGCGACCCCGTGCCTGCAGGCTCGCGCCAGGAGAACCGCAGCGCCTTCGGCAATGTCGTCTTCGACCTGACGCCAGAGGTGGCGATGGCCATGGAGTACCGCTGGCTCGAGACGACGCTCGGCCGGTCGCTGGCGAGGCGGGACAACCACCACGTCAACGCGACGTTCGTGGTGAGGTTCTGATGGACCGCTCGCTGATTCGCGTGGCTGTGGCGTGTGCGCTCGTCGCCGCGGCGTCCGCGCCGGCGCGCGCCGCGCACCTGGTCGGCTCGGTGGGCTGGACCACCCGCGGCGACGCGCCTCCCGCGCAGGCGGTGGTGTACGCCGAGCCGCTCGATCGCGGCGCACCGTCGAGCCCGGCCACCGCCACCGTGACGCAGAAGAACAAGACGTTCCTGCCGCACGTGACGGCGGTGCCCGAGGGATCGACGGTCGTCTTCCCGAACGACGATGCGATCTTCCACAACGTGTTCTCGCTGTCGGCCCCCCGGCCGTTCGACATGGGCCTCTACCGGGCCGGCGCGTCGCGGAAGCAGCAGTTTGCTAGGCCCGGCGTGTATCACGTGTTCTGTAACATCCATCCGCAGATGGCCGCGTTCCTCGTGGTGGCGCCGACGCCGTACGTGGCGGTTGCGGATCAGGATGGCGCCTTTCGCCTCGAGGTGCCGCCCGGGAAGTACAGGGTGACCGCGCTCTCCGAGCGGGCGGCGCCGGTCAGCGTGGAGGTGTCGGTCGGATCCGGGCAGGCGGACGTCGATGGTCTCGTCCTCGACGAGTCGGCGTTCGTATCGACCCCGCACACCAACAAGTTCGGCAAACCGTATCCGAAGGACGCCTACAAGCCGCACTGACGCCGCCGTGCGGCGCGGAGGAAGCGATGAGCGGGTTCTCCGAGTACCTGACGTCGATGGGCATCAGCCCCCTGGTCGCGGGGCTCGTGATCGGGTTCCTGGTCGGGCTGGTCGTGCGCGGCGGGGGCTCCGCGCGTCCGAGCGGCCCGCCGGCCACCGCCACGCTCGGGGCGGCGTTCGGCGGCTCGCGTATCACCGTCACCGTGGACGGCGTGTCGCGCGAGCTGAGCGCGTCGCAGACGCAGGCGGTGCTCGATGCGCTGGGTCGCAATCGGAAGATCGAGGCCATCAAGGCGCTGCGCGAAGGCACCGGCATCGGGCTCAAGGACGCGAAGGATGCGGTCGAGTCGCTGCAGGCGACGCGCGCCACGCTGAACGGCTGAGCTGAGTCCACGCGCCTCGTCCGGCCGCTGCAGCCGTCGAGGTGGGACGCCTGCGCTGCAGCTACACCGGACAACAGCCGAAACCTCCAGAGGAGCAGGGCCATGCCCCTGCGCAATCGTGTAAGAACTCCTCGCGAAGCGTGTAAAAAGTGTCGCACGTCCTTGACTCGCCCATTGCACGCCCATAGGGTGAAACGGCCATGAACAACGCGTCCCGCCTGTTGCCTGCTGCTGCTGTGCTGTCCCTCCTGTCGATCGCGTCTCCGGCGTACGCGCAGTTGACGACGTGCGCCGTCAGCGGCGAGTTCGTCGTCGGCGCGACGATCCTGTCCGCGCCCGGACCGGGGCAGATCGGTGGCACCTTCGTCTTCACACCGCCCGCCACCTGCGTGGACGGGGCCGTCGGGTCCGTCAGCCTCAACGTCTACCTGACCACCACCTCGGCGCCCACGACGATCCTCCAGCTGACGGAGTCGTACGTGCTGACCGGCGACCGCGTGATCATCGGCAACAACCTGATGGTGGCTGGCGTGTCCGGCGTGACCGGGGGCTTCGTCTCGTCGCTGGCGCTGAACGGCCAGGGCTCGCTGCTGCTGGCGGGCACGATGGTGCGCCGGACGATCGATGGGCTCGGCGGCACGCCGGGGCCGACGGGGCCCACCGGTCCCGCGGGCCCGATCGGTCCGACGGGCGCCGACTCGACGGTGCCTGGTCCGACCGGCCCGACGGGAGCGACTGGCGCGATCGGCGCCACGGGGCCGACCGGTGCCGCCTCCACCGTGCCCGGGCCCACGGGTCCGACCGGGCCCACTGGCGACGCGTCCACGGTTCCGGGCCCGACCGGGCCGACCGGCGCGACGGGGCCGAGCGGTCCGGCGGGTGCGGCTGGGGCGACGGGGCCCACCGGTGCCACTGGCGCCGCGTCCACCGTTCCCGGTCCGACCGGGGCTACCGGCGCGACCGGTGCCACGGGCGCGACGGGTGCGGCCGGATCCGGCGGCGTCAACTTCACGGCGCGCAACGCCCTGAACTCGGGTGGCACCTTCGGTGGCGTGACCGGCCTCATCATCACGAATTCGACCGAGTCCACGGTCGTGATGCCGTCGCCGCTGACGTGCACCGCGCAGAACCTCCGCGTGAACATGGCAGGCACCACGGTCTCGCGCACCTTCACGCTGCGGATCAACGGGTCCAACACCTCGCTGTCGTGCAGCATCACCACCGGGTCGCCGACCTGCTCCAACACCGGCTCCACCGTGAGCGTGACGGTGGGTGACCTGCTGTCCTACAGCGTCTCGGGTGGGTCCGACGCGGTGAACGCTTACATCACGATGAGCTGCCAGTAGACGGAGTGTCCTGGACGCCTCGCGCGTCGAGTCCGCCGGTGGGGCCCTCACGGCCTGCCGATGGTCTCGACGCGTGGCGCGCCCGCACCGCCCCGCGCGGACGACGTCTGTTCCGCTGCGGCCGAGCCGGCAGACCAGAGCTGCGGGGTATGCTCCTAGCGGAGCCGCCCGCCTCATCCCGCGTGCGTTGTCCTCCCTACACGCATGCCGACCGCTTCCGACCACGATCCCTTCCACGCGTCCGGCGAAATGGCCGGCCTCATGCGGGCGCTGGACTGGTCGCGCACACCGCTCGGTCCGGTGGACGGATGGCCGCACAGCCTGCGGACCGTCGTCCGCGTCCTGCTGACGTCGCGCTTCGCGATGTGGCTCGGCTGGGGCCCCGACCTCACCTTCCTCTACAACGACGCCTACGGCGTGACGACGCTCGGGGCAAAGCATCCCTGGGCGCTGGGCCGTCCCTTCCGCGAGGTCTGGGCCGAGGTGTACGAGGACGTCGAGGCCCGCGTGCATCGGGTGCTGCAAACGGGGGAAGCCACCTGGGACGAAGGCCTGCGGCTCTTCCTCGAGCGCAATGGCTTTCCCGAGGAGACGTACCACACGTTCTCGTACAGCCCGGTATCGGACGATTCGGGCCGCGTCGCCGGCCTGCTCTGCGTCGTGAGCGAAGAGACCGAGCGCGTGCTGTCGGTCCGGCGCATGGCCCTGCTGGCCGATACCGGCAGTGCGATGGCGTCGGCGATGACGGCGGGCGAGTTGTTCCACTCGCTCGAGCGCACGACGACCGGCGCGCGGGATCTGCCGTTCGCCCTGGTCTATCGACTCGACGCCCATGACGCGCGCGGGACGCTGGCGTGCCGCGCCGGGCTGCCCGCCGACCACCCGGCGGCCGCCGCCGAGGTGTCCTTCGCTGGTCCCGACGCGCTCTGGCCGTACGATCCGTCCGGCCCGACGGTGGCCATGCTGACGCCTCGGCATGGGACGCTTCCCGGCGGGCCCTGGCCGCGTCCGCCCGCGCAGGCGCTGGTCGTGCCGATTCCCGATCACGCACACAAGACCGTGGCGGGCGTGCTCGTGGCCGGGCTCAACCCGTTCAGGCCGCTGGACGAGGCGTACCGCGCGTTCATCGAGCTGTTCGTCGCGCAGATCGCCTCGGGCATGGCCAACGCCCGCGCGTACGAGGAGGAACGCCGCCGTTCGCAGGCGCTGGCGGAACTCGACCGCGCGAAGACGACGTTCTTCAGCAACGTCAGCCACGAGTTCCGCACGCCGCTGACGCTCCTGCTCGGCCCGCTCGAGGACATTCGCCGGGACGAGCGCATCCCCGACGCCCTCCGGCAGCCGCTCGAGGTCTCGCATCGCAACGGGCAGCGGCTGCTGAAGCTGGTCAACACGCTGCTCGACTTCTCGCGCATCGAAGCCGGCCGTCACCTGGCGCACTTCGAACGGGTGGAGCTGGACCGACTGACGACAGACCTGGCCAGCGCGTTCCGGTCGGCCATGGACCAGGCCGGGCTTGCCTACGAGGTGCGCGTCGAGCCCATGCCCCGGCCCGTCTACGTTGACCGGGAGCTCTGGGAGAAGGTGGTCCTCAACCTCATCTCCAATGCCTTCAAGTTCACGCTCGCCGGCGGGATTACGGTCACGCTGACAGGCGAGTCACACGGCGCGCGCCTGTCCGTCCGTGACACCGGCGTCGGCATCGACGCCGACGAGCTGCCGCGCGTCTTCGAGCGCTTTCACCGCGTGCAGGGCAGTGGCGGACGCAGCCACGAAGGGTCGGGCATCGGCCTGGCGCTCGTGCAGGAGCTGGTCAGGCTGCACGGGGGCGAGCTCTCCGCCACCAGCGAGCGTGGGGCCGGCAGCGAGTTCACGGTCGTGATCCCGTACGGATCCGTACACCTGCCGCCGGACCAGGTGCACGAGGCTACCCCGGGCGCTGCGCCCGGCGCCTCCGACGCCTTCGTGCGCGAGGCCATCGGCTGGCTGCCGGCGTCTGCCGCCCCGGATGCGGAGGCCGCACCCGACGAGGCCGCCGTGCCGGCGACCCTGCGGGACCGCGTGCTCGTGGCCGACGACAATGCCGACATGCGCGCGTACGCGTCGCGGCTGCTCGCCGAGCGCTTCGACGTCGAGGCGGTGGCCAACGGGCGCGAGGCGCTGGAGGCCGCCCGCGCGCGGACGCCGGACGTGATCGTCTCGGACGTGATGATGCCGGAACTCGACGGCTTCGAACTGCTCCGCGAGATCCGTCGCGATCCCGAACTGTCGTCGATTCCCGTTGTCCTGCTCTCGGCGCGTGCGGGGGAAGAGGCGCGGCACGAGGGGCTGGCGGCGTCGGCCGACGACTACCTGGTCAAGCCCTTCTCGGCCCGCGACCTGATGGCGCGCGTCGAGACGCAGGTCGTGAAGGCGCGCGTCCGGCGGATCGAGCGCCGCCATGCCCGCGACCTGTTCCGGATCTTCGCGCAGGCGCCGGTCGCGGTGGCGGTCCTCTCCGGCCCGGACCACGTGATCGAGCTGATGAACCCGCGGTGCCTGGACCTGGTCGGAGGCCGCGACGTCGCGGGCCTTCCGCTCCGGGCGGCGCTGCCCGAGCTCGAGGGGCAGGGCCTGATCGAGACCCTCGACCGCGTGCGCCAGACCGGCGAGCCGTTCGTCGGCGACGCCGTGCACCTGCGGTTGCGTACCGGTCCCGAACGGACGCTCGAGGACAACTACTTCGACTTCGTCTACCAGCCGCTCGGCGGCGATCGCGGCAACACGGATCGCATCGTCGTCATCGGGTACGACGTGACCGCGCTGTCGGCGGCGAAGCTCGAGGCCGAGACGGCGAGCCGCCTCAAGGACGAGTTCCTCGCCACGCTGTCGCACGAGTTGCGGACGCCGCTCAACTCCGTGCTCGGCTACGTGCAGATGCTGCGTCGCGGCCTCATCGACGCCAGCGGCGTGCCCGCCGCGCTCGAGACCGTCGAGCGCAACGTGCGCCTGCAGGAGCGGCTCATCAGCGACGTGCTGGACGTGTCGCGCATCATCACCGGCAACCTCCGGCTCGACATCCAGCCCGCCGACCTGCCGCTCGTGATCCGCGAGGCGCTCGAGACGGTGACGCCCGCCGCGCACGCCAAGGGCGTGCGGCTGCAGTCCGCCCTCGATCAGCCCGGCGTGCCCGTGGCGGGCGACCCGCAGCGGCTGCAGCAGGTGGTGTGGAACCTGCTGTCGAACGCGATCAAGTTCACGCCCCGGGGCGGGCGCGTGCAGGTCAGGCTGGCGCGCGTCAACTCGCACGTCGAGATCACGGTCAGCGATACGGGAGAGGGAATCGCACCCGAGTTCCTGCCGCACCTCTTCCAGCGCTTCCGCCAGGCCGACAGCACCTTCACGCGCCGGCACGGCGGTCTTGGCCTCGGACTGGCCATCTGCCGCCACCTGATCGAGGCTCACGGCGGCCGCATCTCGGCAGAGAGCCCCGGCCGGGGCCAGGGCACCACGGTCCGCGTGGAGCTGCCGCTGATGATCGTGCACGGGGCGCCCGGCGGCGACGCCGGGCGCGTCCATCCCTCGGCGCTGCCGCCGGCCCCGGCGGACGTCGCGCTGGCCAACCTGTCGGGCGTGCGCGTGCTTCTCGTTGACGACGACACCGACGCGCTGCGGATGGCGACGATGGTGCTGACGGCGGCCGGGGCGCACGTGGTGGCCGCACCGGGCGGCGTGGAGGCGCTCGAGGCGCTGGACCGCGAGCGGGTGGACGCGGTGGTACTCGACATCGGCCTGCCGGGCATGGACGGCTACGCCCTCCTCGACGCCATCCGGGCGCGGCCGGCATCGCGCCAGGGGCTGGTGCCTGCGGCGGCGCTCACCGCGTACGCACGGTCGGTGGACCGCACCCGTTCGTTGCAGGCCGGCTTCCAGCTGCACCTCGTCAAGCCGGTCGAAGCGCACGAGCTGACCGCCGCGATCCGCGGGCTCGCCGCTCGCCGCGTTGACGGGGCCGGCAGCCCGGAGGGCCGGGAGACTGATACCGTAGTCCCTGCAGCCATGTCCGAATCGCTCCAGCCCTTCGTCACCTTCATCCTCGAGCTCGACAAGCTGAAGGCGGTGACCCGCAAGACGCGCCCGCTGGGGCTCGACCGCTACGAGAACTCCGCCGAGCACAGCTGGCAGATTGCGATGCTGGCGGCGTCGGTGGCCCACTGGCGTCGGCGCCGGTCCGGCTCGACCGCGTGATCCAGATGCTGCTGGTCCACGACGTGGGGGAGATCGACACCGGCGACACCATCGTCTATGCGGAGGAGGGCTGGGCGGAGAGGAAGGCGGCGGAGCGCGCCGGCGCCGAGCGCATCTTCGGGCTCCTGCCGCGCGCGCAGGCCGCGCCGTTTCTCGCCCTGTGGGACGAGTTCGAGGCGGCCGAGACGCCGGAGGCGCGGTTCGCGAACGCCCTCGACCGCGCCATGCCCGCGCTCATCAACCTCGAGAACGACGGACAGAGCTGGCGGGAGAACGGCATCACCTATCACCAGGTGATCGCCAAGCTGGAAGGCCCGATTCACGGGGGCTGTCCCTCGCTGTGGGCCTACATGCGCGTGCGCCTCGAGGCGGCGTTCGACGCCGGCTGGTTCGGGCAGCGGTAGCCTGTCGCCGATGTTCATGGTCACCACCGCCGCCGCCGTGGGCTCCGCCGTCGTCGCCGGCCTGCTGTTCGCGTTCTCCACCGCGGTGATGCCCGCCCTGAGGCAGCGTCCGCCTGCCGAGGGGATGCAGACCATGCAGGCGGTCAACCGCGTGATCCTGAACCCGGTCTTCCTGGGGACGTTCATGGGGACCGCCGTCGCGTGCGGGGTGCTGGTCGTCTGGTCGGCGCTGGCGCCTGGTCCAGGCGCGCCGTGGCGCATCGCGGGTGCTGTGACGTACCTCATCGGTGTCTTCGGCATCACGGCCGCGCTCAACGTGCCGCTGAACAACCGCCTCGAAAGCCTCGATGCGGGCGCACCGGACGCCCAGCGCTTCTGGGCGGAGTACCTGGTGCGCTGGACACGATGGAACCACGTGCGCACCTGCGCCGGCATCGTGGCGGCGGGCCTCCTGATCGTGTCCACCGCCCCGAACTGAGCGACGCGCCCGTTGACGCGGTGCGAGGTCCGCGGCGACGATACCGCATGCCGCGCATCCTCATCGCCCTCGCCGCCGCCGTCTGCCTGGCCGCCACGCTCGCGGCGGATACCCAGCGAAGCCGCCAGGCCCAGTCGGACCGGGGCGTCCGCGTCGAGATCACCGTGCCGCCGGCGGTGCGATCCGAGCCCCTCACCGGTCGCGTCTTCTTCATCGTCGCCCGCAGCGACGAGCGCGAGCCGCGGCTGCAGGTCGGCCGCACGGGCACGCCCTTCTTCGGCCGCGACGTCGAGAACCTGGCGCCCGGGCAGGCCGCCATCGTTGACGGGACGGACCTCGGGACGCCGCTGGCCAGCCTGAAGGACCTGCCGCCCGGCGACTACGTCGTGCAGGCGTTCGTCAACGTCTACTCCGAGTTCCGGCGGTCCGACGGCCACACGGTGTGGATGCACGACGACCAGTGGGAGGGGCAGCACTGGAACGTGTCGCCCGGCAACCTCTATAGCCGGCCGCAGAAGCTGCACATCGACGCCACGACCGAGCCCATCCGGCTGGTGGCCGATCAGGTGATCCCGCCCGTGACGGTGCCGCCCGACACCACGTTCGTGAAGCGCATCAAGATTCAAAGCCCGCTGCTGACGAAGTTCTGGGGACGGCCCATCTATCTCGGGGCGACGGTGCTGCTGCCGCGCGACTACGAGTCGTCGACGGTCGAGTATCCGGTGTTGTACCGCCAGGGCCACTTCTCGCTGGCGCCGCCGCTCAACTTCCAGGAGAGCGGCCCGCTCTACGACGCATGGATGCGGGACGACTTCCCGCGGATGCTGGTGGTGACGCTGCAGCACCCGGCGCCCTACTTCGACGACAGCTACGGCGTGAACTCGGCCAACGTCGGGCCCTACGGCGACGCGATCATGCAGGAGCTGATTCCCGAGATCGAGTCCCGCTTCCGCGCCATCGGCCAACCATGGGCGCGCATCACGGACGGCGGGTCCACCGGCGGCTGGATCTCGCTGGCGCACCAGATCCTCTACCCGGACTTCTACGGCGGCGTCTGGTCGTACTGTCCGGACTCGGTGACCTTCACCGACGTCGAGGGCATCAACGTCTACGAGGACGAGAACGCGTTCCACCGCCGCGTGGACTGGCGGACCGTGCCCATCATCAACACGCGCGAGGTGAACGGCCACGTCCGGCTCACCTCCGAGCAGCGGAACCATTTCGAGCTGGCCAACGGCACGAAGGGGCGTTCAGGCGAACAGCTCGACATCTGGTCGGCCGTGTTCGGGCCCGTGGGGCCGGATGGCTACTTCAAGCCGCTCTTCGACAAGCGCACGGGCGTCATCGACCGGAGCGTCGCCGACTACTGGCGCGACCACTACGACCTGCTGGAGCACATGAAGCGCAACTGGCCCACCCTCGGGCCGAAGCTCGTGGACAAGATCCACGTGTACACCGGCACGATGGACAACTTCTTCCTCAACAACTCCACGAAGGACCTGGAGCTCTGGATGCGGACGACGGAGAACCCGCACTACGAGGGGTTCTTCCTCTACGGCGACGGCAAGGGCCACTGCTGGCAGGGGCCCGAGTCGGTGCCCGAGCGGCTGACGCAGATGGCGGCGCACATGGCGCGCCACAAGCCCGAGGGCATGACGACACCGTGGTGGCGGTACTGACGCCCGCGTCCGCCGCACGATGAACGCGTTCGACACGGCGTCCGTCCTCATCGCGGTCGCCGCGCTCTCGGGGTACGTCAACCACCGCTTCCTGAAGCTGCCGGCTACCACCGGCACGCTCGCCGTGGCGCTGGTCAGCTCGCTCGTTCTGGTGGTCGTGGACCACGCCGTGCCCGCCTGGGGCCTGCGCGGGGCGGCGGCCGCCTTCCTCGGCGAGATCGACTTCAACGAGGCGCTGATGCACGGCATGCTGTGCTTCCTGCTCTTCGCGGGCGCCCTCCACATCGAGCTCGACGACCTGATCGACAACAAGTGGATGATCGGCACGCTCGCCACGGTGGGCGTGCTGATCTCGACGCTGGCCGTCGGCGGCCTGCTCTTTGCCGCCTTCGGGGTGCTCGGCGTCAACGTGCCGCTGGTGGTGTGCCTGGTGTTCGGCGCGCTGATCTCACCCACCGACCCCATCGCGGTGATGGGCCTGCTCAAGGAACTGAAGGCGCCGAAGAGCCTCGAAGCGCAGATCGCGGGCGAGTCACTCTTCAACGACGGCGTGGCGGTGGTGGTGTTCTTCGGCCTCGTGTCCGCCGCGGGACTCCACGCCGGCGGGGACGTCGAGGCCATCACGGTCAGCCCCACGGGGCTCACTGGATTCTTCCTGCGCGAGGTCCTGGGCGGCGTGGCGCTGGGCCTCGGGCTGGGCTATGTCGGGTATCACGCCCTCAAGAGCCTGAACGAGCACTCACTGGAGCTGCTGATCACGCTCGCGCTGGTGATGTTCACCTACTCGCTGTCGTTCTGGGTCCACGTGTCCGGCCCGATCGCAGTGGTCGTCGAGGGGCTGCTGATCGGCAACCCCGGCCGCCGATTCGCCATGAGCGACCGCACGCGCGAGCACGTGGACGCGTTCTGGCAGATGCTGGATGAGATCCTGAACGCCGTGCTGTTCCTGCTGCTCGGCATCGAGGTGTTCGCCGTGCCGTCCGGGCTGGCGCCCGTGCTGATCGGGCTGGCCGCCGTGCCCGTCGCCCTGCTCGCGCGCCTCGTGTCGGTCACCGTGCCGATGGCGGCCATGAGCCTGCGCGGCAAGTACCGCCGGGGCCTGGTGCCGGTGCTGACGTGGAGCGGGCTGCGCGGGGGTATCTCGGTGGCGATGATGCTGTCGCTGCCACACTTCCCCGCGCGCGACTACCTGCTGGCGGGCACCTACGCCGTCGTGGTGTTCTCGATTCTCGTGCAGGGCCTCACCGTCCGCCGCGTGCTGCTGCACTACGGCGTCGGCGAGACCACGCACGCCTGACACGCGGAGCCGTGGATCAGGGCGAGAGCAGCTCGATCGTCAGCTCCGCGCCTCCGGGGTTGATCAGCGTGGCCGCGCCCAGCAGGTTGTAAAGCTGGAGTTCCACGGTGTCACCCGCCGTGAGTGCCACGATCCCGCTCCGGCAGAACGTGGACTGGGACTGATTCGGCACGATCGACAACGGCGTCGACCCGGTCCCATTGATGGCCAGCCGCGCCGAGACGAGCAGATCGCTCGTGGTGCGGACGCAGAAGTTCAGGCGATAGGCGCCCGTGTTCGGGACCGTGAAGATGGTGTTGCTGCCGTTGACCGTGACGTTCTGCAGGAGCTGCGAGTTGGGCAGCGGTACGCTGGTCCCGCCGAGCACCACGGCGATGACGCTGCCGGAGTCGTTCGACGCCGAGGCGTAGGCGCCGAGTCCGCTTCCACCCGAGCCCGTCGGACCGGTCGGGCCCGTGGCACCCGTGGCACCCGTGGCGCCGGGGGCGCCCGCCGACCCCGTCAGTCCCGTGGGCCCCGTCGGCCCGGCGGCGCCGTCCGCGCCCGTCGGTCCGGTCGGCCCGGCAATGCCCGTCGGCCCCACCGCACCCGTGGGCCCCGCGGGCCCCGTCGGCCCTGCGGCCCCGTCGGCTCCCGTCGGACCCGCGGCTCCCGCCACGCCCGTCGGCCCGGTCGGTCCGGCCGCGCCGGCAGGTCCTGTCGGGCCCGTCGGGCCGGGCGGCCCGCCGAGCGCGTCGATCGTGCGCTTCACCAACGTCCCGGCGAGGACCAGCGACCCGCCGCCGACAATGGGCAGGGAGGTTGCCGTCGAGCCGACGACGCCCGAGGTGCCCGCGTAGATCAGGCCGTTGCCGATCGTCACGACCGCATCGTCCACCTGGTACACGTCGGTGGATTGGTAGAGCCGTCGCGCGCCGGTGGCCGACTGAATCGCGACGTCGATGGTCACCGTGCCCGTTGCGCCGGGGTCGCACGACGCGGGCGGGGTGAAGACGAATGTGCCGCCCACCTGCCCGGGCCCGGGCGCGCTGCCCAGGGTGGCCGACAGCACGTACTCGCCGGAGACGGCACAGGCGGTAAGTTGCGCCTCCGCGCGAGCGGGCAGAACCACGACGGCGCAGGCGGCGGTCAGGAGCCAGGAGATGGTGCAACGCATGGTGGCGGACGGTAGTGCCGTGCAACGGTGAAGTCAAGGCGCCCGGCCCGCGCGGTGGTTTCAAGCCGAGCGGCTTCCGGTGAAGAGTTCAGGTAGTCTTATGCACCCATGGCGGACGTTGGTCTGCGACCTGTCATCTCGGACACCCGAATTGCCGCCCTCCTGGCCGAGACCAAACGCCTACCGTCGAACTGCTTCAGCGCCTCAGTCTCGGTGAGGAGTATCGTGGGCACAGAGGGGCTGAGCTGGAAGTGGTTGGGGACGATGGCAACACATTTGAGATTCGACTGAGGCAATCAACCCGAGATGTCCTAGCGTTCTCGGCAATCCTGATGGCTCTGGATCTTGACGGCATCCGTAGGTTTCGGCTCCGACGGTACAATGGCCGCAGCCATGGGCATCGAAACCAGATTGAAGGCTCTCGTCTGGGCATCGGCTTCCATATTCATGCTGCCACGGAGCGGTATCAGCAGGCAGGGTTCGACGAGGACGCCTTTGCGGAGTCGACAGACAGATACGGGGACTTGTGGACGGCGCTCGAGTGTCTGATCGGCGATTGCGGGTTCATAGACGAGCAGGCTCAGGGGCGCTTGCTGTAGGGCGGCTGCCATGACTTTCAGCGAGCGACTTCAAGCGGTCACCAAGTCCTTTCAGGATCGCCTGTCAACGGCTATCAGCTTGGAGCCGGCCGGGCCCAACCGGTTTCACGTTCGCACTCCATTCATCTTCGATGACGGGGATGAACTTGGGCTTGTTCTGCGGAACGAGGATGGCCATTGGGTTCTATCGGACGAAGGGCAGACGTTCATGCACTTGTCCTACAAGATGGAACCGCGCGACCTAGCGTCTGGCAATCGGGCGAAAATCATCTCAAACGCCCTGAGCATGTTCGGCGTCAAGGATCGCGACGGCGAACTCGTACTGGCAGTCGATGGTGAGCAATACGGGGACGCGCTCTATGGCATCGCCCAGACAATCCTTCGAATCTCCGACGTCTCCTACCTAACTCGGGAGCGAATCCGATCGACGTTCCTGGAGGACTTTCGCTCCGTCATGCGTGAGTCTACGCCGGATCCTGTATTCGACTGGGCTGCGCCGGAGGATAAGCGAAGGCATTATCCGGTCGATTGTTATGTCGCAGTCCAGGGCGCGCCCCTCTCTGTGTCTTTGCCCTTCCGGGCGACGACAGAGTGCGCGACGCGACCATATCGATCCAACACTTTGAGCGCACGATGTTGCGAGTGAGGAGCATCGGGATTTTTGCCGACCAAGAGGAGATCAACCGGAAAGTCTTGGCTCGGTTCAGCGATGTCTGCGAGAAGCAGTTTTCCAGCTTGTCTGACAATCGTGATCGAATCGTGGGGCATCCGTGATCACCTGCAAGAGGCGGCTAGCTAGCCGCTGAGTCAGGGCTCTGAAAGCCCCTGCCTGGCGAACCCAAGCGTCTCGGTTCTGGCATGTCCGTTCGATTCGCGTCGCTGGTCCCGCGCCCTTCTTGCAGCCAGGGCGGCTGTACACTGCCGCGACGACGGCTCGAAGTCGAGCGAAGGTCTTAGGACATAGGGCGGGACCGGCCTTCGGGCCCTTGTCTGCAACGGTGAAGTCAAGGCGCCCGGCCCGCGCGGCCGCCGCTCACGGCTCCGACAGGACGCGCACCGGGTCCACGCGCGTGGCGCGACGCGCGGGTGAGATGCACGCCAGCATCGCCACCAGTCCGGCCGCCGCCGCCACCGACGAGAGCAGCCAGGGATCGGTCGGCTGCACGCCGAACATCAGGCCCCTGAGCGCGCCGGCTGCCGCCACCGCGCCGCCCACGCCGAGTGCCACGCCGATACCGATGAGCACGAGCCCCTCCGAGAGGACCAGCGCGTAGATGTCGGCGACACCGCCGCCGAGCGCCATCCGGATTCCGATCTCGCGCGTCCGGCGCGCCACGAGGTTGGCGAGGACGCCGTACAGGCCGAGCATCGCCATGAGGAGGGCGACTACCGCGAACCCGGCGGCCAGCGTGGACGCGAGCCGCTGGGGCAGCACCGACCGTGCCGTGCGTTCGCGCATCGTCTGGATGTCGGCCAGGGGAAGGTCGGGATCGATCTCCCGCATCACCGCGCGGACGGCCCGTGCGGTGGCCGCGGGCTCGACCGACGAGCGCACCGCCAGCCACCGCAGGCGACCCAGGGGTGGCGCTTGCGCCTCGGGAAAATAGGCGGCGCCGATGGCATCGGCAGGCCCGGTCAGGCCCTCGAAGCGTACGGGTCGGACGACCCCGACAACGGTGTACGGACCGGCGTCCCCGCGCATCAGCGCCTGGCCGAGAGCCGGCTCTCCCGGCCACAGCCGCGCGGCCAGGGGCTCATCGACGATGGCGACCTGGGCGGCGCCGTCGCGGTCGGCATCCGTGAAGTCCCGTCCGGCGACGAGTGCCGTGGACATGGCGGCGAAGTACCCGGGTGTGACGGCGATCACCGACGGCACCACCATCGCCTCGTCGCCACGCTGGTCCACCCGGGAGACCGTTGACGGATTCTCGTAGCCGCTCAGGGCGATGTTGCTCGTCATGCCGGCGCCGGTGACGCCGGGCAGCGTGCGCACGCGTTCGAGCACGCGTTGCGACAGTGCCGCCGCCGACGCCGCATCAGGGTAGCGGGACGGCGGGGGGAACACGGTGCCGGTCACGACACCGTCGGCGGCGAACCCCGCGTCCACCTCCAGGAGGCGGCGTACGCTCGTGAGCAGCAGGACCGCCGACACGAGCAGAACGACCGAGACGGCCACCTGGACGATCACGAGCCCACGGCGGAAGAACCGTGCTGGACGGCTGGCCGTGGCGCTGCGGCCGGCGCCGTGGAGCACGCGCGCCAGGCCCGCGTCGCGGGCCGCGACGGTCTGGACGAAGGCCACGAGGGAGGCCACGGCGAGCGCGGCGGCCGCCGAGAGACCGGCGCTGCGCGCGTGGAGGCCGACATCGCCCGCGTTCGGCAGGTCCGTGATGCCGAGCGACCGCAGGGCGCCGAGCAGCAGCGCGGCGACGGCCAGGCCGGCGGCACCGCCCACCGCGGCCGGCAGCAGGGCCTCGATGAGGAGCTGGCGCGCCACCTGGACGCGCGCCGCCCCCAGCGCGAGGCGCGTGGCGAGCTCGCGGCGCCGGACGCTCGCCCGCGCGAACGACAGGTTCGCGACGTTGATGGCGCCGATTAGCAGGACGAAGGCGGCGCCCGCCCAGAGCAGCATAGCGTGCGCCGGACGCCGCGGGTGAGCGCGTCCTGAGCGGTGTCGCCAGCGAGCATGCCGAGCTCGTCGTAGCGGAACTGCGGAAAGCGCTCGCCGTTCCGCTCCCGCAGCGCGTCCAGCTCCGCCTGCAGCGCGGCGAGCGTGGCGCCCGGCTTCAGGCGCCCGACGTGGAAGAACCCGTAGCGCGTGCGCGCGCTGTCGGCCTTCTGCTCGGGTGTCAGGACCAGCGGAATCCAGAACTGGTTGCCCCGCGTTCCCGAGGCGTGGCCATCCGGCCCGGCGTCGAAGAAACGGAATCCGGCCGGCATCACGCCCACGACGGTGTACGGCTCACCCGTCCACCCGAGGCGGATCGTGCGGCCGAGCGCCGCCGGATCGCCACCGAACATCGACTGCCACAGGCCGTGGCTGAGGACGATGGGACTGCCGCCGCCCGGGTCGCCTTCGCGATCCGTGAACGAACGCCCGAGGGCGGGCGAGACGCGCAGCACGCGGAAGAGCGAGGGCGTCACACGAAGGCCGCGCAGCTCCTGTGGCAGGCCGTCGATGACCATCGTGTCGTACCCAGAAGGTGAAGAGCGCCTGCTCGTCGAGGGTCGTCAGCGCCTCGCGCCGGTCGAAATAGGAGGGCACGTCGTTCGCGAGGATGTCGTTCGGCGTGATGGTGGGGTAGACGTCCCCCATGCCGACCAGGCGCGTCGGCTCGGGCACGGGCAGGGGACGCAGCAGCACGGCGTCCACCACGGCGAAGACGGCGGCGTTGACGCCGAGGCAGACGGCGAGGGTGAGGACCACGGTGACGGTGAACCCGTGTCCTTCGCCAGGAGCCTCCAGGCGGCGTGGACGTCCTCCCGGCGCCCGCGGCCGCGGTGCGCATGGCGGCGGCCAGCCTGGCCGCACGTCGCCGCGGCCGTGGTGCCGGTGTCGGTCGCGCCGTCACGCGCACATGCAGCGGCGCGGAGTCGAGCAGCGAGCGCCGCAGGTCCCCTCTGAGGGCAGCTGCGCGAGCAGCTGCTCCCGTGCCTCGTCCTCGGTGGTGTGCGCCCGCAGGTCCGCGTGGACGTCCGCGAGCTGCGCCGCCCACTCCTCGACGATCTTGTCCTCGCGGTCGGGAGGCAGGCCGAGCGCGGCGACCCGGTCCCGCACCAGCGCGCGGAGGTCACGCATAGTCCAGCCCCGCGGCCTGCTTCACCGCTTCGATGAAGGCGCTCCAGCTCTTGCGGCGCTCCGCCAGGACCTGTCGGCCGGTGGCCGTCAGGCGGTAGTAGCGCCGCCGCTGCTGCCCGGCGCGCTCGACCCAGCGTCCCGCAATCAGGCCCTGCTCCTCGAGCTTGTAGAGGATGGGATAGAGCGACGCGGCGTGAAAGGTGACAGCCCCTGCGGCGCGCGCCGCGATGCGCTGGGCGATCTCGTAGCCGTGGCGGGCCTGGTCCTCCAGCTGGGCGAGCACCAGCAGCTCGGCCGTGCCCTTCTTCAGCGCGGCGTGCGTCCTGTCGGTTGGCATATGGGACTATATATATCGATCACACATGGAGCGGCAAGCGGGCGGCGCGGGCCGCGCGCGAGGGCCGGCAGCGCCTCCAGCTTTCGTGCAAACGGGAGGGCGGGCGCCTGCGCGCCCGTCGCGCGGGTGTGCTAGCGCATGGCCGCGATGATCGCGGTGGTGATTCCGGCCCTCGATCCGCCGGACGCCCTCGAGGACCTCGTCCGGCGCCTGACCGCGGACCTGCCCTGTGCCGTGGTCGTCGTCGACGACGGGAGCGGTGTGCGGGCGGGGGCGCGTTCGAGCGGCTCCGCGAGCTGCCCGGCGTCACCGTCCTCCGGCACGCCCGCAACGCCGGCAAGGGCGCCGCCCTCAAGACCGCCTTCGCCTACATCCAGCAACACCTGCCGGAGGCGCGGACCATCGTGACCGCGGATGCCGACGGCCAGCACCGGCCCGACGACATCGCGCGCGTGGCCGAGACCGCGGCAGCCCATCCTGACGCGGCGGTGCTCGGCGTGCGTCAGGCGAGCCGCGGCACGCCATTCCGCAGCCGCCTGGGCAACTGGGCCACCCGTCACCTCTACGCCTGGCTCGTGGGCCAGCGCGTGAGCGATACGCAGACGGGACTGCGCGCCATCCCGCGAGCCCGGCTCGCCGAGCTCGCGAGGCTCGAGGGCGCAGGCTACGAGTACGAGCTCAACATGCTGATCCACCTGCGGCAGCGCGGCGTCGCGCTCCGCGAGGTCCCGATCGCGACCGTCTACGAGGACGGCAACCGCGGGTCGCACTTCCGGCCCGTCCGCGATTCCTGGCGCATCTACTCGGTCCTTCTCCGCTTCGCGCTGGTCTCGGTCGCCACTGCCGGCGTGGACAACCTCGCGTTCCTGGCGGCGTCGGCGTGGGGCATGGGCCCGCTGGCGACGCTCGCCATCGCGCGCGTGGCAGGCGCCTCGTTCAACTACCCGGTGGTGACGCGCTGGGTGTTCCGCGAGGCCGCGCGGGGCCTGCCGACGCTGGCGCCGTACCTGCTGCTGGTGGCCTGCCACGTCGTGGCCGCGCGCATCAGCATGGCAGCCGCCGAGTCGTGGGGCGGCCTGACGCCGTTCGGGGCCAAGATCGCGTGGGAGACCCTGTTCTTCCTGCCCAACTTCCTGCTGCAGCGTGACCTGATCTTCCGGAGCGCGCGGCCCGACCCGGATCCCAACACCGACTGGACCGCGTACTACGACTCGGTGCCGGTGACTGCCCGGCTGACGCGGAAGTACGCGGGACGCCGGCTCGTGGCCGCCCTGGCGCAGGCGGCGCGCGCGAGCGCCCCGGTCCGCCACGTGATGGAGTTCGGCGGCGCCTCGAGCTGCTTCCTGGACCGCGTGTGCCTGGCGCTGCGGCCGGCCACCTACGTGGTCGTGGACACCAACGCGCGCGGCCTGTCGCGCCTGCAGTCGTGGCACCCGCCAGCCGGCGTGCAGACGGCGCTGGAGCTCGTGCAGCACGACGTGCGCCACATGGACGAGCGCCCGCCGGTGGACGTCGTCTTCAGCGTCGGGCTCATCGAGCACTTCGACGTCGCCGGCACGCGCGAGGTGCTGGACGCGCACCTGGCCATGGTCCGGCCCGGCGGCGCCGTGGTCGTGTCGTACCCCACGCCGACGTGGCTCTACGTGGTCACGCGGCGCGTGCTCGAGTCGCTCCGGCTCTGGAAGTTCCCCGACGAGCGGCCCCTGCGCTTCGACGAGGTCGAGGCCGCCGTCGGCGGGCGGGCTGCCGTCATCGAACGCCGCGTGCTGTGGCCGCTGCTGCTGACCCAGGAGATGGTGGTTCTCGTCAAGCGCTGACGCCGGGAACCGCGTTGTCGATGCCGGACCGTTCTCCCAGACTCGTGCGCGTGGGCCTTGCGATCTGCCTGGCCGCCATCACGCTCGCCTACGCCAACCACTGGTCCAATCCCTTCCAGTTCGACGACGACCACACCATCGTCCAGAACCCGGCCATCCGCTCGCTGTCGGGCGTGCCGCGGCTGCTGACCGATGCGCGCGCCGCCAGCGTCCTGCCCACGCACGCCGTCTACCGCCCGGTCACCTATCTCACGCTCGCGTTCGACTACGCGCTCGGCGGCGGGTTGGAGCCATGGGCGTTCCACGCATCGACGTTTGCCGCCTTCCTGGGGCTCGTCGCGGTGGTGTTCGTCGTGGCGCGGCACGCGATGCGCGACCTCGACGCCGGCGTCCGGCCGTGGGCGGCGCTTGGCGCCGCAACGCTCTACGGGCTGCACCCCGTGGCCGCCGATACGGTCAACTACATCATCCAGCGCGCCGAGGTGTGGTCGGCGCTGGGCACGGCCGGTGCCGTCGCCGTCTACGCCGGGTGGCCCGCGGCGCGCCGCTACGGGCTCTTCATCGTGCCGGGCGTGCTGGGCATTCTCGCCAAGACGACGCCCGCCAGCATCTTCCCGCTCCTGGTGCTCCTCTACGCGACCGTCGTGGAGCGGCAGAAGGGACGACGTCCGTGGGTCGAGACCGCGGTGGCTGGCGTGGCCGCCGGCGCCGCGCTCGGCCTCTGCGCGGCGATGACCTACGGTACCCAGAGCTTCGACCCGGGCGCGCCCCCGCGGGCGCAGTACCTCTGGACGCAGCCCTGGATCGTGCTCCGGTATGCGGGCAACATGGTGTTCCCGCACGACCTCAGCATCGACCCGGGATGGGCGCCGCTGGCCTCGCCGCTCGAAGCCCGCGCGATCGCCGGGATGGCGGGCCTGGCCGTCATCGTCGGTGCCGCCGTGTGGTGTGCGTGGCGCCGTGACACGGCCGCTATCGGGTTCGGGCTCGCCTGGTTCCTGGTGACGCTCCTGCCGGTGAGCGTGTTCCCGCTGGCCGAGGTCACCAACGACCATCGCATGTTCCTGCCGCTCGCCGGTGCGTGCATGGCCGCGGCGGCCGCGGCGGCGCGCATCGCGACGCGTCAGGACCAGGTCCGTGCCGTGGCAGGCGCCGCCGTGCTCGTCATGGCCCTCGCGGCCGCCGGTACGTGGCAGCGCAACCAGGTCTGGTCCTCCCACGAGCGCGTGTGGGCCGACGCCGTAGCGAAGAATCCCGACCACGGGCGTGCGCGCATGAACCTCGGCGTGGCGCTGATGGCGCGCGGCGCCATGGCCGACGCCGAGCGCGAGTTCGACGCGGCCGTGCGGCTCTCGCCCACCTACGCCCTCGCGCACGTCAATCTCGGCATCGTACGCGGCGCCGTGGGCCGGCCCGTCGAGGCCGAGCGCGCCTTCGCGCGTGCCCTGGAGCTGGCGCCCGACAACGCCGTCGTGTCGTCGTATTACGGCGACTGGCTGTTGCGGCAGGGACGGGTGACGGAAGCCATCGTGCGGCTCGAGTACGCCGTCGCCCGCGCGCCCGGCGACATGATGGCGCGGCACCGGCTGCTCGAGGCCCTCGGCGCGCACCGCGACTTCGCGCGCCTGGCGGAAGCCGCTCGCGACACCCTGCGTGTGGCGCCAGGCGACGCCCAGGCCGCTGCCGCGCTCGACGCTGCCGAACGCGGCAACGGCGATCTTGCCGCGGTGCGGGCGGCGGTGATGGCGGCGCCGACCGCCGAGGGGTGGCTCGACCTGTCGCTGCGCCTGTACAACATCGGCGATTTTCACGGCTCGCTGGCCGCGGCGACCGAGGCGACGCGCCTCCGGCCCGAGTACGCGGAAGCGTTCAACAACATCGCCGCCGCGCACGCCGCGCTGCAGGAGTGGGCGCCGGCCGTTGCGGCCGCGGAGCGCGCGCTCGCCCTCAAGCCGGATTTTCCGCTCGCGCGCAACAACCTGGCCTGGGCGCGCGCGCAGCGGGACGCCGCCCGCTGACGCCTTCCCCCGCGACACGCCGCTGTCGAACGGCCGGGCTATGATGGCGCCGCAACCCCATCGTCGACACACGAGAGGAGGTGGATCGTGCGACTGAGGACGACGATTCTGGCCGTGGCCCTCGGCGTGGCGTGCGCCGCGCCGGCATGGGCGCAGGTGACCGTCTGTGCCGTACAGGGTGAGTTCGTGTTTGCCGGATCCCTGTTGACGGCGCCGGGACCGGGACAGACTGGCGGCACCTTCACGTTCACGCCGCCGACATCGTGCGGGCCCACATCGTCGGGGATGGTCGCCATCGATCTGACCGTGCGCCCGTCGGTGGGCTTTCCGCGGACCTACCAGATCACCGAGAGCTACCGTCTCGATGGCGACGTCGTGGTGATCGGCAACAACTTCCTGTACGCGGGCGTCGCGGGCATCGTGGGCGGGGAGGTGACGGCGATGCCCGTGAACGGCGGCGGAACGCTCGTCGTGGCGGGCACGCTGACCAAGCGCTCGTTCGCCGCCGTCGGCGGTACGCCAGGCCCGACGGGTCCCACCGGTCCGGCAGGGGCGGCCGGGCCAACCGGTGCGGACGGACCGGCCGGTCCGACCGGACCCACGGGTGCGGCCGGACCGACCGGGGCGATGGGGACCGCGGGTCCGACAGGCCCTGCCGGTCCGACGGGAGCTGCCGGTGCGGCCGGTGCCACCGGACCGACGGGCGCGATCGGGTTGCCGGGGGCCACGGGGCCGACGGGTGCGACGGGGCCGACCGGTCCGACTGGTGCGGGGCTCTCGGCATTCGGGTACGTCTATCAACTCTCCACCATTGCCGATGCCACCGTGGTGGGCGGCGCTGACGTGCCGTTCTCCAACAACGGTCCGCTGAGCGGCATCAGCCACACCGCCAGCACCACCACCATCACCGTGGCGACCGCCGGGCAATACCGGGTCGCCTACGGCATCACCATCTCGGCGGGGATCGGGTCCGCCATCGCCGTTGCGGTGAACGGCACCGTGGATGCCTCCACCGTCGTGCCCGCCTTCGTCGCGACAGGCAGTCTCCACGGGACGGCCATCCTGTCGCTCGCGGGCGGCTACGTCATCACGATCCGCAACAACAGCGCCGTGCCCTTGACGATGGCGCTGGCCCCGGCCGTGAGTGCGCAGCTGACCGTGGAACGCGTGAACTGAGTCCTCGGGTGTCCGGGCGCTGGCGGTCCGCCGCCGCGCCCGGTATCCGACCGCGCTCTGCGCGCGTGCGGTGATGAAGGCGCGCAGTTTGCAGGGCAGAATGGGCGCGATGTCCTCCCTCTCGTCCGGCCCCCGCCGCGCCCGTTCCGAGCCCCCTCGCTTCCGCAAGGGACGCGTTCCGCGCAAGTGGCGTCATCGTCTCGAGCCGCGTGTCACGCGCGAGCGCCGTCCACGTGGCCTGCCCGGCCTGTGGACGCGCGCGCGCCGCGTGCTCTGGTCGTGGATGCTGTGGGCCGCGCTCGGCGTGCTGGCCATCTCGCTCGATTCGTGGGGCTGGGCAATCGGTGCGGGCGCCGTGTCGCTGGTCGCCTATCTGATCGGCCCGCGCGAATACCCGCCCACGTTCGGCCTCGACCACGACACGACGGTCGGCTCGCCCGAGTTCCTGCCCAGCCTCACCGGCCTCACCGGCAGCAACGTCGTCGGCGGCAATGCGATCGCCGTGCTCAACAACGGCGACGAGTTCTACCCGGCCATGCTGGAGGCGATCCGCGGCGCCCAGTTCTCGATCACGATCGAGGCCTACATCTACTGGCAGGGCGAGGTCGGGACCACGTTTGCCAACGCGCTGGCGGAGCGAGCCCGCGCCGGCGTGGCGGTCAAGATCCTCCTCGACGCGGTGGGCTCGTCGACGATCGGATCCGAGATTCTCGAGACGCTCGAAGGCGGCGGTTGCCAGCTCGCCTGGTTCAACCCGATTCGGGCGTACTCGCTCGGCCGCTTCAACGACCGCACGCACCGCAAGTCGCTCATCGTCGACGGGGTCGTGGGATTCACGGGCGGCGCGGGCATTGCCGACCAGTGGTCGGGCTGCGCGCAGGACGCCGATCACTGGCGCGACATGCAGGTGCGCATCGAGGGCCCCGGCGCCGTCGTCCTGCAGACGGGCTTCGCGCAGAACTGGCTGCAGACCACGCGCGAGCTGGTGAGCGGTCCCCTCTACTTCCCGGAACCGGAGGTGTGTGGCGATGTCGCGCTGCACGGCCTGCTCAGCTCGCCGTCCACGGGCGCGTCGGCCGCACGCATCCTCTACTACTTCGCCATCATCTGCGCCCGCCGCTCCATCTACATCAGCAACCCGTACTTCGTGCCGGACCAGACGGCCATCGACGCCCTCGTGGACGCCAGGCGGCGAGGCGTGGACGTGCGGGTGGTCGTCTCGGGGCGCCGCAACGACAACTGGCTGGCGCGGCAGAACAGCATGCGCCTGTTCGGCGCGTTGCTCGAGCACGGCATTGCCGTGTTCGAGTACCACCGGACGATGCTCCACCAGAAGACGATGATCGTGGACGGCGGCTGGGCCACCATCGGCACCACCAACTTCGACAACCGGTCGTTCGCCTTCAACGAGGAGAGCAACGTCTCGTCCACCGACCCCGACTTCGTGGCCGCGCTCACCCGGGCGTACCAGGCGGACGAGCGGGCGAGCGAGGCCATGACGCTGGAGGCGTGGCGCCGCCGTGGCTGGTGGTCCCGGATTCAGGAGACGGTTGCATCCCTCATGCAGGACCAGGTGTGACGACGGCTCAGCTGCCCCGGTGCCACATGTGGCATGGCCCTGCCCAGACGTGGCAGCCCCTCACCGCCGGCCGTCCCCATTTCGCTCAGCCGTAGGCGCCTGACACCAGGCACGCGCCTTGCTCCTCTTGAATGGCGAACACACGCGAGGCACGGCACCGAGCGCCGGCCGGACGCGTGGGAGGAGAGCCATGAAGACGACGACGAGAGCAACGGCATGGGTTGGCGCCATCGCGATTGGGCTGTTCGCCGCCGCCTGCAGTGACAGCGCCGAGCGCCGCGCGGACGACGCCGCCGACCGCACGGGTGCGGCTGCGCGCGATGCCGGGAACGGTGCGGCGGACGCGGCGCGTGAAGCCGGCCGCGAGGCGGGCGACGCGATGGGCACCGCCGGCAGCGCCGCTGGAGCGGCGATGGAAACGATGGACGTGAAGATGGCGCTGATGGCGTCGGACCGCGTCGATGCCGGCGACATCAACGTCGACACCAACCACGAGACCAAGACGGTCGTCCTCAAGGGCAAGGTCCCGACCGCCGAGCAGAAGGCGGCTGCCGAGCAGATCGCGCGCGAGGAAGCCGAAGGCTATCGGGTCCAGAACGAGCTGATGGTCGCTCCGTAACAGAGCGGCCGTCGAGGCGCGCCGCCCGGAACATCCCGGGGGCGCGCTTTCGGAACTTCGTCAGAATTCAGAATTCAGAATTCAGAATTCAGAACGCATCTCGTACACCGTCACCTCGCCGAGGCCCTTGAGCGGCATCGGCGGCAGGGGGCGCGCGGCGACGAGCGCCCCGATCCGGCTGACGGTGTCGGCACAGAGCAGGATCTGCCCGGCCTCGGCCGCGGCGCAGAGGCGTGAGCCGAGGTTCACGGCCGGGCCGATGGCGGTGTAATCCATCCGATCCGACGAGCCCACGCTTCCCACCAGCACGTCTCCGGTGGCGATACCCACCCCCACGGACAACCGCACGCCGTCGAGCGCAGCCTCGCTCCTGACCGCACGCTGGATCTCCAGCGCACAGCGGATGGCGTCGAGCGCCATGTCCGGGCCAGTGAAGTGCGCGAAGACCTCGTCGCCCGATGCTTGTCGACGTCCCCATGGAACCGCTTGACCAGGTCGGCTTGCCGGCTGAGTGCACGGTTGAGGGCCGCGAGCGCGTCCTCCGGCGGCCGTTCGACCGCGAACTGGGTGAAGCCGCGGATGTCGGCGAAGAGGACGGTCATCGTCGTGCGCTCGCCCGCGCGGGCCTGCGGGCCGGGACGGCGCTGGATCATCTCGATGGTGGAGGCGGAGACGAATCGCGCCATGTCGGCGCGTTCGCGCAGCCCGCGTGTCATCTGGTTGAACGCGCGCGCGAGCTGTCCGATCTCGTCCTCGCCAGGCACGTCGAGCCGTACGTCGAAGTCGCCCCCGGCCACGCGACGCGTGGCGGTCGCCAGCTGGTGCACCGGCGCGGTGATGGAGCGCGCCAGCCACGCGCTGCCGGCCAGGCCGAGCGCGGCGGCTGCGATGCCGAGGGCGAGGAGACCGAGCTGCAGGTTGCGGTACGGCGCCAGTGCCTGATCCCGGGACTGGAGAATGACGACACGGCGCGGTCCCGGTGGATCGAGGCGTCCGGCAACCGCCTGGAAGCGTTCGCCGGTGAGGGTCAGGTCGAGCGGCGCGTCCTCGAGTGACGCCGGCAGGTCGGCGGCGTTGGCCCACGGCAGCCGGCCGCGGGGCAGCGAGCTGCCCTCGACGCCGCCGGGCGAGAGCACCACCACGTCGGCGCCGACGGCGTTGCGGAGCGAGGTCGCCCATGTGTCGTCGATCGGCGAGGCGGCGAGGACGACGCCGAACACCGTCCCGCCCGACTCCGCGGGCGCCGCCGCCGCGTGGTGCACGGTGCCGTCCACGACGATGAAGCCGCGCGCCGGCCGTCCTTCGGCCAGCGGTGTCAGCCACGTGGCCGCGACCTCGGGCAGGTCGAGCGGCGCGAACGAGTCGCTCCGCGCCACGACGCGGCCCATCGGGTCGAGCGCGACCAGCAGGCCCTGCAGCGCGTGCCGCTGGCGGTAGTCGGCCAGGAAATCCCGCACGGTGGCGGCATCCGTGGCCAGCAGCGCCCGCAACTCCGGAAACGACGCCACCATGCCCGCGACGAGCTCCAGGCGCTCGTACTGCTGCCCCTCCGCGGCCACCACCGCGCCCCGCGTGCGCTCGAGCTCGTCCACGAGCCGGGCGTCCACCGTGCGGTTGGCCAGCCAGCTCACGTAGGCGACGGTGGCAAGGGTGAGACCGACGACGAGGACGCCCGAGGTTGCCAGCAACCGCGCGCGCAGGGAACGGAACTGCATCGAAGGGACAGGATAGGCGATCGGGGGCGAGGGTGTCGGATCACGTCGGGAGTCGGGAGTCGCAAGTCGGGAGTCGAGCGGACGGGTCGGGAGGCGGAGTCGGAGACCGGGAGTTGGACGTGCGGCCTTCGGGAGGGGAGACGAACGCGTCGGGAGTCGGGAGTCGCCAGTCGGGAGTCGAGCGGACGGTGTCGGGAGGCGGAGTCGGAGACCGGGAGTTGGAAGTGCGGCCTACGGGAGGGGAGACGAACACGTCGGGAGTCGGAAAGGCGCTTCGCGGGAGTGGAGCGCTCTCGGGGGCTGATTGGCGCATTGATTGACGCAATGGATTGCGTCATTGATTGCGTCATTCAAATGCGCCGATCGATGCGCCAATGAATGCGCCAATGCCTCATTGGACCAATGGCGCAATCACCAATGAGGGCGAGAGGTGAGGGGCTGCCGGGCGCCGGGCTGCGGCCTCCTTGCGAGCCACGCGATGGGCGACAGTATGAACCCGCGTCCGCGGGGGCGAGGAGTGCACGCGCCGGCTCCGCCCGTGTGCGGAGCGGCGCGTTCGGCGTCAGTCGGCAATCCGAGCGCCCGCGGGCGCGGGTTCGAGCGTGGACTCGCGGAGGCCGCGGACCGGCGCCCGGCAGCGCCGAACCCCACCGCCCAAATGCCTATAATCCCCGCATGCCGCTCGGCACCGCGTTCCATGCGCGCACCGCCCCGCTGGCCGGGAGCCTCAACTTCCGCGACTGGTCCGGCTACTACGCCGTCAGCGCGTTCGAAACGCATCACGACCACGAGTACAACGCCATCCGCAATGCCTGCGCGGTGATCGACATCTCGCCGCTCTTCAAGTACCGGCTGTCGGGCCCCAACGCGATGCGGCTCGTCAACCGCGTCATCACCCGCGATGCCACGCGCATGCGCGTGGGGCAGGTCTGGTACACGCCCTGGTGCGACGAACGGGGCGCCGTGATCGACGACGGGACGGTGACGCGGGTGGCCGACGAGGAGTGGCGCTGGACGGCCGCGCACCCGAACCTCCGCTGGCTGACGGCCAACGCCGCCGGGCTCGACGTGCACGTCGAGGACGTGTCCGATCGGCTCGCCGCGCTCGCGTTGCAGGGGCCCATGTCGCGCGCCCTGCTGCAGGCGGTGTGTCATGGCGCGATCGATTCGCTGAAGCATTTCGCGCCGCCAGCGACGAGATCGCCGGGGTGCCGGTGGACGTGTCCCGCACCGGGTGCACGGGCGACCTCGGCTACGAGATCTGGATGCCGTGGGACCGAGCGCTCGAGGTGTGGGACGCGCTGGCCGCCGAGGGCCCGCGCTTCGACCTGCACCCCGCCGGCATGCTCGCGCTCGACGTGGCGCGGGTGGAGGCGGGCCTGCTCCTGATCGACGTGGACTTCCACGGCAGCCGCACCGCCCTCATCGACTCCCGGGCCTACTCGCCGTTCGAGCTCGGCCCGGGACGGCTCGTGGACCTGGCCAAGCCCACCTTCGTCGGCCGCCGCGCCCTCGTTGACGAGTTCCGCCGCGGTCATCGCCGCCAGATCGTCGGACTCGAGCTGGAGTGGACGGCGGTCGAGGCGCTCTACGAGGCCGCGGGCCTGCCGCCCGCGGTGGCTGCGCAGACCTCGCGGGTGGCGGTGCCCGTGTACAAGGGGCGCACGCAGGTGGGCCGCGCCACGTCCACGACCTGGTCCACCACCCTCAAGCGCATGATCGCACTGGCCACCATCGACCGGCCGCACTTCGCCGTCGGCACACGCGTGGAGATGGAGGTGACGGTCGATGCCGTCCGCCACACCGCGCTCCGCGCGCGTCGTTCCGACGCCCTTCTTCAACCCGCCCCGCAAGACGGCCTGACGCTCAGCCTTCGGCCGGGGCGGGGGCGGCCGCCTGCGGCCCGCGGCGCAGCGGGAGCTCGGGCAGCCACAGCGTCAGCAGCAGCGTGACGGCCAGCACGCCGGCCGCGACCACGAACACCGTGCATGCCCGAGGCGAGGCTGTCGCGCGTGGCGGCCAGCAGCACCGTGGTGAGGTGGTCGCCGTCGGGCAGGCCCGCCAGTTGCGCGGCCAGCTGCGACTGCGTGCGCGCGAGTTCAAGGGGATTGTCGAAGAGGTGGACGACCGCCGGCGGCGTGCCGGGCGGAATCGCCGCGTCCAGCCCGCGGTGGTACACCGTGAGCAGCATCGTACCGAAGATGGCGACGCCGATCGTGCTCCCGATGGACCGGAAGAACTGCGACGAGGCCGTTGCGGCGCCCATATACTCGCGCGGCGCGGCGTTCTGGATCACCAGGTTGAAGATCGGCTGCACGAGGCCGAAGCCCAGGCCCAGCACCAGGGTGTTCCGGACGATCAGGGCGCTCGAGGCGTCCTGGCCCATGCGTGCCAGCAGCAGCATGCCTGCCGACGCCAGCGCGGCCCCGACGACGGCCACGGCCTTGTAGCGCCCGGTGCGCGAGACGAGCTGTCCGCTGACGATGCTCGCGAAGATCATCGAGAAGACGAGCGGAGTGAACAGGCGTCCGGAGGCTTCAGCCGACAGCCCGAGCACCGCCTGCAGGTAGAGCGGCAGGTACAGGAACATCCCGAAGAGGCCCATCCCCAGCATGAAGACCGCCGAGGTCGCCAGCGAGATGCTGCGGATGCGGAAGAGCGAGGGCGGCAGCAGCGGCTCCGGCGCGCGCAGCTCGATCACGATGAACGCGGCGAAGGCGGCCGCGGTCCAGGCCAGGGCGGCCACGACCGCCGGGTCGGCCCATCCGCGGTCGTTCACCTCCGACAGCACGACGAGCAGCGGCACGATCCACGCGACGAGCGCGACGATGCCCAACCAGTCGATGCCGCGGCCCAGCTTGTGCGGCCGGACGTGGGGAAACGTGAAGTAGAGGGTGGCGACCGCCACGATGCCGAGCGGCGCGTTCACGTAGAACGCCCACCGCCACGACAGGTTGTCGGTGATCCAGCCGCCGGCCACCGGGCCGATGACCGACGCCAGCCCGAAGACGGCCGCGAAGAGCCTGGAAGCGCCCGCGTTCGGCGGGCGAGAACAGGTCGCCGATGATCGTGAAGGTGAGCGCCATGATGCAGCCGCCGCCGATGCCCTGCAGCCCGCGCGCCAGGATCAACTGGTTCATCCCGTCCAGCGGCAGCGGCAGGTTGCCCGAGGCGCCGCACAGCCACGACGACACGATGAAGACGACGGCCCCGAACAGGTACAGCCACTTGCGTCCGTAGAGATCCGAGAACTTCGCGAACACCGGTACGGCGACCGTGGAGGACAGCATGTACGCCGTGGTGACCCAGGGGTAGCGGTCGAAGCCGTTCAGGCTGGCGATCACGCGGGGCATGGCCGTGCCCACGATCGTCTGGTCCATGGCCGCGAGCAGCAGCGTCAGCATCATGCCGCCGATGGTGAAGATCACCTGGCGGCGGGTGAGGTCCGCGTAGCTGTCGTGGGGGGGCACGGGAAGGGCGTCCATTCTAGCCCACGGCCGAGGCGGACGGCCGTATGATGGGCCCCGACCGGGAGCCCTCCACCCGGGAACTGACACGCCTGGTCCGTCCGGAACACTAGCTGCGGAAACCCTCCATCGCACGGTGCGAAGGGAGCACGCCATGCGAGATGTCTGGAAGAGTTGGTCCGTCGTGGGCAGCCTGCTCGGCGTACTGGCGCTCTCGGCACTGGGTCTCACGTACTGGAGCAACGTCAAGGAGCGCGAGCACTACCTGCAGAGCCGGAACTTCCGGCTGCTGGCGGTCCTCGCCAGCCGCACCGAGAACCTGCTCGCCAACCGCGCCCGCATCTTTCACGACATCGTCGTCGGGCAGACCACGCAGAGCGGCGAGACGAGCGAACGCTGGCTCGAGACCGTCACGCAGCGGCTACGCGAGGCCGGAACGAACGAGAACGGCCTGAACCTGTCGGTACCTGAGGTCACGGCCAACCTGTCGGCCCGTCAGGTGCGCGCGGGCCTGGTCCGCTCCGAGATGCGCGCCTCCGCGCATGGCAGCGCCCTGCGGCTGGAGTGGCCGCTCTCCGAGTCACCCGCCGCGGTGCTCGGCCTGCGCATCCCCGCGGACACCGCGCTCGGCGCGCTGTTCGAGTCCCGGGTGCGCCAGGGCGCGTTCGACACCGTGGCACTGGCGACTTCCGATGGCACCGTCGTCTACGCCGCGGGTCGGCGGGCCGGCCAGCTGCGCGCCACCTCCCTGGCCGCGGTCGTGCCCTCGTCGACGTCGGAGGGGGGCGGCGGATTCGGCCGCTACGCGTCCACGATTGCGGACGTGGACGTGCGCCTGGCCGGCGCCGCCTACCGGATGTTCATGCAGCCATGTTGTCGATTCGGTTCGGACGCGGGCCACGGTCTCGTGGTCGTCGGTCTCGCCGACGCCGACGCCCTGTATGTGGCATCACTGGCCATCTCACCGGTTCTGGTGCTCGGCGGCGTGTGCTTCGTGCTCGCGGCGTTTGCGGCTGGCCGTTCCTCAAGGTGGCCCTCATGGGCACACGGCAGCGCGTGATGCGCCGGGACGTGGTGCTGCTGTGCCTGTCGAGCCTCTTTGGTCTCGGTCTCGGGACGATCCTGCTGCTGTCGGTGGCGGCGTATGCGCGGCTCAGCGCCGACATCGACGGACAGCTCCGGGAACTGGGGGACCAGATCGACCAGCGGTTCACGAGAGAGGTCGGCAGCGCCGCAGCGCAGTTGTCGGCCATGCGGGATGCACTGCTCGAGGCGCCGTGCCTTGGGGATCCACGCCTGTCGAAACCGGCCGTCGACCAGGCGAGCGCCACGATCGATCCGTGCGAGGCGTTGACCACGCGCTGGTCCGGGCGAAACGACCTGCCGGTCCGCACCTACCTGGACTTCACCGCCTTTGCCCTGATCGACCCCGGCGGCTGGCAGCGCGTGAAAGCGGCGCGAGGGGCGAACGGGACCGACCGGCACGTGCTGGTCGCCGATCGCGGGTACTTCCGTGCCGCTCTCACGCACGAGGGGCTGTGGCGGTCCGCCGCCTGTCCGTCCGGCTGTGGACTCGAGTCGCACTGGTCGTGGACGACCGGCAAGCCGCAGGTGGTGCTCTCCACCCCGACTTCGAACCCCTCGTTGCCGGTTGCCGCGCTCGCCATGCCGATGGAGCCGCTGCTCAAGCCGGTGCTGCCGCCCGGATTCGAGTTCGCGGTGGTGGACGAAGGCGGGCAGGTGCACTTCCATTCCGACATCGAACGGAACGTGCACGAGAACCTCTTCATCGAGACCGACCGGACGCCGCGTCTGCAGTCGCTCATGGGCTCACACGGCGCCGGTCTGCTCAACACCGCCTACTGGGGCCGACCCTACCGCGCCTACGTGCGGCCGACGGCCATGCCAGGCTGGTCCATCGTCACGCTGCACGAGAAGCAGCCCACGCGTGCGCTGGTCCTGAGTGGTTCCTCGCTGCCATGGCCCCGTATACCCTGTCGCTCCTCATCTGGACGATTCCCATCCTGCTGGTCACGTGGTTCGGCGGCGCCTGGCTCTGGCCCGATCCGCTTCGCCACGTGTGGTACGCGCCGTTGACCGGCCTCGCCCTCCTCATGCTGATGGCGTGGCTGCTGCGCGTGCCGTCGGCGGATCCCGTGCGCCTGGTCGGACTCGGCCTGCTGCTGCCCGCGCTGTGCTGGCTGATTGCTTATGCCGTGCTCGTCCGCAGGCCGCCAGGGTCCGGACAGGTGCGCCGCTGGGCCGAGCTCTGCCGCGACTACCGCACGACGGGCGCGGTCCTCCTGATCCTCACGGCCGTCGTCCCTGCGGCGTCGTTCTTCGCGTGGTCCTACGGCAGCTACCTCGAGGCCTATGTCAAGGAACGGCAGATAGCGCTGGCGCACGCGGTGGACGGAGCCACGGCATGCGCGCGGCCCGCCAGCGGCGAGCCGATGGGCGGCGAGGGCCGCCGCTACGACGCCATCTTCTACGGCAGCCGCGTCTCATGCGAGGAGTCGGGCGTCGAGGGGCCCAAACCCGTCGTCCACCCGCGGTTCGAGCCGTACGTCCCCTACTACACCTCGGCTGCCGTGGCGTTACGGGAGTTGATGCACGACCGGTCCGACGATGACGCATGGTTCAGCGAGCAGCCCGACGCGGCGCTCGAGGTCAGCGTGCGGGCGGCCGATCCAGGCTACCGGCTTCGCGTGACGTCGCCGCTGCCGCAGCTCCTTTCCGCAGCTGGCGTCACACCTGGCGGGGGCAACTGGGTTGCGATGGCCGCGCTCGCGCTGCTGGCCGGGATCGGCTGGCTGGCGTTCTGGGTCGTTGGCTATCTGCTCCGCCAGGTCCTGCTCGCGGACGTCGTCGAGCCGGTGCGGCCCAACGGCGAGGTGACGACCGCGGTGGGTCAGCACGTGCTGCTGGTCTGCGACGACCCGGGCGCCAGGGCGCGGTCGTTGCAGGACGCGTACGTGCTGCTCCTCACCCCGATTGCGTCGGACGCGAATCCGCAGCGTGCGTGGAGCCGGGAGCGGACGGCCGTTGCCGACGTGGCGCCGGTGCAGCGCGTGGCCGTTCCGGACTTCGACGATCGAGGCGACGAGCCGGAGATCATGCGCCAGAAGATGCGCATCATCGAGGAGCTGGTGGCCCAGCCGGAGCAGACGCTCATCGTCCTGACCGCCCACCGGCCGTCGGTGTTGTCGTCGATGCTGCGCGAGGCCGCCGCGACGCCGGCCGAAGCCGCCGCCTGGCTTGCGCTCGCCGCGCGCTTCCACGTGGTCGAGTCGGAGCCGTCGGGCGCCGAAGACGCCGGGCTCGCCGGTCCTGCCGCCGAGCGAGCCGTGGGGTCCGGGCGACTCGTGACGCGCGCATGGATGATCGTGCGCCGGTGGTGGCACCGGAGGCCGGCTGGCTGGCGGGCGCAGCTGATGGCCGACGAGGGGCGCCCGAACCGGACACTCGAACGCATCTGCCGCCAGCTGCAGGCAACGCCGGCCTTCCAGACCCGGTCGCTGACGCGCGACCAGATCCTGGAGGAGATCGAGGAGCGCGCCGGCCAGCTCTATCGCCAGCGCTGGGAGGAGTGCTCCGACGATGAGCGCATCGTGCTGGAACACGTGGCGCGCCACGGGCTCGCCAGCGCGTCGTCGAGGCGGACCGTGCGTCGGCTCCTGGCGCGCGGCCTGCTTCGCAAGGACCCCGAGTTCCGGCTGATGAATCAGAGCTTCCGGCGGTTCGTGCTGGGCGCCGACCGGCGCGCCGAGGTGACGGTGCTGGAGCGTCGAGCGGATCCGAGCCTGTGGGACCGGCTCCGCGTGCCGCTGGGCGCTGCCGCGCTGGTGTCGATGGCGTTCCTGCTCGCCACCCAGCGCGAGGCATTCGACCTCACGGTGGCGATGGCTGCCGGGGTGTCGGGTGCACTGCCGGTGCTGGTGCGCCTGACGACCGTGCTCACCCAGCTCGGCGGTGGCAAGCCCGCAGGGGCCAGTGATGTGAAGGTGAACGTGTGAGGCGTTGCGCCCCTACACCTTGCGTGCGCGGCGGGCGGCGATGAACGACTGTACGCCTAGGGCCACGTACACGGCCATCACGATGCCCGTGACGACCTGGGCGATGACAGCCGGACGCCCGATCTGCCCGTCGATGACGGCCGGCAGCGCCCGGCCGAGAGTACCGAGGACCCCGAGCAGGGCGAGCGCCACCGCCGCGTGCATCGCATGCTTCCGCGCCGACTCGTTGCGCGCCACGTAGGCGAGCGCCACGAAGACGATGCCGAAGAAGGCGGGGATCAGGGCGGTGACATGCTGCCCGGTCAGCACGTAGCTGCCGATGCCGATGAGCATGAGGACGATGCCGAACAGGCGGGTGGTGGCGGGCATGGAGCGATCATGGCGGCATTCGGTGGTGGCGCGGGGGCGGGTGCCAGGGCGGGACCTCCGCGAGCCCACGCTCGAACCCGCGCCCGCGGGCGCTCGGATTGCCGACTGACGCCGAACGCGCCGCTCCGCACACGGGCGGAGCCGGCGCGTGCACTCCTCGGCCCCGCGAACGCGGGTTCATACTGTCGCCCCTCGCGTGGCTCGCAAGGAGGTCCCGCCCCGGCACCCGCCCCCGCCACGCCTCATTGAGGTGATTGCGCCATTGGGGCAAGGAGGCATTGGCGCATCGATTGGGGCATTGATTGGCGTATCGATTGAGGCGGTGATTGAGCCAATCAGCTCCCGAGAGCGCTCCCCTCCCGGGGGGTGCACTTCGGACTCCCGACTTGCGACTCCCGCCTCCCGACCCTGTCCTTCGCGCCCCGCTGTGCGACACTACCCCCCGCATGCGCCTCGCCCTCGTTCAGCAGCACGCCACGCCCGACAAGTCCGCCAACCTGGCGCGTGGCCTCGAGGCGCTCGACGCCGCCGCACGCCAGGGCGCCGAGCTCGTCGCCTTTGCGGAGCTCGCGTTCGAGTGGTTCCATCCGCAGCGGCCCGCCTCGGGAGACGTCCGGGACCTCGCCGAGCCGCTCGACGGCCCCATCGTCTCCGCGTTCCAGGCCCGGGCGCGCGCGCTCGGGGTGGTCGTCGTGCTCAACCTGTTCGAGCGGGACGGGGAGCGGACCTTCGACAGCTCGCCTGTGATCGATGCCGACGGCGCGCTCCTCGGCGTGACGCGCATGGTGCACATCACCGACTACCCGTGCTTCCACGAACAGGGGTACTACACGCCCGGCGACCGCGGCGCGCCCGTGTACGACACGCGCGCGGGACGGGTGGGGGTCGCCATCTGCTACGACCGGCACTTCCCCGAGTACATGCGCGCGCTCGCCCTGGACGGCGCCGACCTCGTCGTCGTACCGCAGGCCGGCTCGGTGGGCGAGTGGCCCGAGGGGCTGTACGAGGGCGAGATGCGCGTCGCCGCCCTGCAGAACGGGTACTTCGTCGCGTTGTGCAACCGCGTGGGTGCGGAAGACTGCGTCACCTTCGCGGGCGAGTCGTTCGTCTGCGATCCGAACGGCGAGGTGGTGGCGCGGGCGCCGCAGGGCTTGGACCACGTCCTGCTCGCCGACGTGGACCTGGCCGCCTGTGAGGCGTCGCACGCGCGGACCCTCTTCCGCCGCCACCGCCGCCCCGAGCTCTACGGGGCGTGGGTCGCCCGGTGACCCTCGTCAGCCGGCGCCCGCCCGCCGTGGAGCCTTCATGATCGAGCTGCGCCGCGCCCTGGGGCGCTGGGACCTCACCGCGATCGGCATCAACCAGGTGATCGGCAGCGCCATCTTCCTGCTGCCGGCCGACGTGGCCAGGCTCGTCGGGCCATGGGGCCCGGTCGCGTTCCTCGCCGTCGGGCTGCTCTCCCTCTCCATCGCCCTGTGCTTCGCCGAGGTGGGCAGCCGCTTCGACCGCACCGGCGGGCCCTACCTGCCGGCGCGCGAGGCCTTCGGGCGGTTCGTCGGGTTCGAGGTGGGCTGGATGATGTGGTTCACGCGCGTGTCCAGCCAGGCCTCCGTAGCCAACGGACTCGCGCTGGCGCTGGCCTTCTACTGGCCCTCGCTCGCCGAGGGCCTTCATCGCGCCGCGCTCGTCACCGTCGTCACCGTCGTCCTCACGCTGATCTGCGTGCGCGGGGTGAAGCAGTCGTCGTGGGTGGTCAACGTGCTGACCATCGGCAAGCTGGTACCGCTCTTCCTGTTCATCGTCGCGGGCATCTGGTTCGTGGACGGCGCGCGGTGGGCGGTCATGCCGCCGGTGACCACGGCGCAGGTGGGGTCCGCGGCCCTGCTGCTGATCTTCGCGTATGGCGGCTACGAGGTCACGGGGATCCTGGCGGGTGAGGCGAAAGACCCGCGGCGCGACGTGCCGTTCGCCTTCGTGGTGACGCTGCTGGTGGTTTCCGCGGTGATGACGCTGACCTCGGTGGTGGCGACGGGCGTGCTGCCGGCGATCGCCGAGACGCGCACGCCGCTGGCCGACGGCGCGGCCGTCTTCCTGGGTGCGTTCGGCGCGTTCCTCGTGTCGGCCGGGTCGTCGGTGTCGATGACGGGCAACAACATGGGGCAGATCCTGAACGGCTCCCGCACGCTGTATGCCCTGGCGGAGAACGGCGATCTCCCGCCGTGGTTCGCGCGCGTGCACCCGACGTACCGCACGCCGGAGAACGCCATCCTCTTCACCGCGGTCGTCGCGCTGGCGCTGGCACTGACCGGGTCGTTCGTGTTCCTGGCCGCGGTGAGCGCCGTGGCGCGCCTGGTCATGTACCTGGCCGTGTGCCTGTCCACGCTGGTGCTCCGCCGCCGGCAGCCGACCACCGAGATGAGCGACGCCCGGTTCGTGATCCCCCTCGGCCCGGTGATCCCGGTCGTCGCCACGGTCGTGGCCGGCGGCATCCTCTTCGGGGCAACCGCGCAGCAGCTTGCCGCCGGAGGCGCCGCGCTGGTGGTGGGGGCCGTCCTGTTCGCCGCGGCCCGTCGCGGGTAGCGGATCGGCGATCGCCCCGGCGTGTCGCGTCAGTCCGGGACGATCTGCACCGGATACTCGCGCACGAGCGAGTCCACCGACGTCAGCGTGATGAACAGGTAGGCCGGATCGTCGCCTCCACCCTGCACGGCCCGGACGAGCCGCCTGAGGTGATCGGGATCTTCGAGGCTCACCACGCGCACTTCCGAGGCCACCAGCGTGATGGGTCGGACGGTATGAGGGACCAGCCGGCGTTCGGCATACGCATCGTCGAAGATGCGCCGCGTGGACAGCCAGACGACTGACGGCGTCCACCGCTCGAGATTGCAGAGAAACCGATCGACCGCCCCGAGCACCGGAATCTCGTCGAAGGTCCCGGTGTCCAGCGCCAGGCGGCCGGTGCCGGTCCGCACCGCGTAGGCGGCCAGTTCGATGGGCACGCCGGGAGCCCGCGCGAACACGCCCGGGACGTAGGGCTGGCGGGCGGCTGCGCGCGCCGACGAGCCGGCCAGCAGGACGGTCGCCGCGAACACCCGTCGCGTCATTCGTCGAGGATATGAGCGCGCTGATCGAAGCGCAAGCGGTCCACCAGCGGTTCGTTCAGGAAGGCGACCAGTGGCGCCAGGGCCTTGAGCGTCGAGACGAGCTGCCGGTAGAAGTCCGGCCGGGCCGCAAAGGCGGCCGGCTCCTCGCGGAAGCCCAGGAACTGCTTGTGGACCAGGTAGTCGGCCGCCGGATGATCCTTCGGCCATCCACGCGGGACGCGGGAGATGGTGTCGCCCTGCAGGCCGCCCAGCCTCTTCATCGCGGGGGTCGACAGGATGCGCTCGACGCGCGGCAGGTTCGCGGCGATGTGCTTGCGGATGGCGTGGAGCTGGCCCGCGTCCGGCGCGTAGGCCCCGCCGCCGATCCACACCCACTTCGGCGTCACCTCGAAGTAGAAGGCGGCTCCGTTCATCCGGCCCAGCCGGCGGTGCGGAAAGACGGCCGCCACGTTGGTCTTGAGGGGGCTCTTGTCCTCGCTGAACCGCGTGTCCCGCCAGGGGCGGAAGAGCGACACCTTGGGGTCGGCCATCATGTCGGGCGCGAACGCGGGGAAGTCGGCGGCCAGGCGCTCGACGATGGCGGCGACCGGCGTGCGGACGTCGCGCTCGTACTGGTCGCGGTGCGCGTGGAACCAGGCACGGTCGTTGTTGCGGGCCAGCGCGCGGAGGAAGGCGAGGGTCTTGTTCGAGAACATGGGAGAATCACCCCAGTGTCGCACGAGCAGGTACCCCACCCATGACGATTGCCGAGACCCTGCGCGATGTCCTGGGCGACCGCGTGTCCACCGCGGACGCCGTGCGCGAACATCACAGCCACGCGGAGTCGTGGCACGCCCCCGGCCTGCCCGACGCCGTCGTCTTTCCACGCTCCACCGGGGAGGTGGCCGCGGTCGTGCGGGCGTGCGCGTCCGCGCGCGTGCCGATGGTGCCGTTCGGCATGGGCAGCAGCATGGAGGGGCACGTCAACGCCATCCGTGGCGGCGTGTCCATCGACCTCACGCGCATGACGAAGGTGCTGCGCGTGAGCCCCGACGACCTCGACGTCACGGTCGAGGCCGGCATCACGCGCAAGACGCTCGACGCCGCACTCAGGAACACCGGGCTGTTCTTCCCGATCGACCCGGGCGCCGACGCCACCATCGGCGGCATGACGGCCACGCGGGCATCCGGCACGACGGCCGTGCGCTACGGCACGATGCGCGAGAACGTCATGGGGCTCACCGTGGTCCTCGCTGACGGTCGCGTCATCCACACGGGCAGCCGCGCGCGCAAGAGCTCGTCCGGCTACGACCTCACGCGGCTCTTCGTCGGTTCGGAGGGCACGCTCGGTGTCATCACGGAGGTGACGCTGCGCCTGTACGGCCGCCCGGAAGCCGTGGCCGCCGCCGTCTGTCCGTTCCCCTCGATGGACGGCGCGGCCAACACCGTCATCCAGACCATCCAGCTCGGCATCCCGGTGGCGCGGATGGAGATCATCGACGCCACGCAGCTCGCCATCGTGAATCGCTTCTCGAAGACGAGCTATCCGGAGACGCCCACGCTCTTCTTCGAGTTCCACGGGACGAGCCAGGCGGTCGTGGACGAGCAGACGCAGGCGGTGCAGGAGATCGCGCGCGAGCACGGCGCGCTCGGCTTCCAGTGGGCGACGACGCCGGAGGACCGGGCCCGGCTGTGGCAGGCGCGCCACGACGTCTACTACGCGACGCTGGCCTCACGGCCCGGCGCGCGGGCGCTGACGACGGACGTGTGCGTGCCGATCTCGCAGCTGGCGCCCTGCATCCTGGAGACGCAGGCCGACGCGCGCGACACCGGCATCGCCGCGCCGCTGGTGGGGCATGCGGGCGACGGCAACTTCCACCTGATCATCATGCTCGACCCCGACGACCCGGCCGAGCTGGCGCGTGTGAGCGACTACAGCCGGCGGCTGGTGGAGCGGGCCCTGCGGATGGGCGGCACCTGCTCGGGCGAGCACGGCGTCGGCATGGGGAAGATGAAGTACCTGAAGGCCGAACACGGAGACGCGCTGTCGGTGATGCGGGCGATCAAGCAGGCGCTGGACCCCGACGACCTGATGAACCCCGGCAAGATGCTTCCCGACGCGTGAGGCGTCCGGGTCCCGGCGCAGCTCCTCCCCCCAGCCCTCCCGATCGTCTCCTGTTGTAATCGTTCGGGTGGCCGGCGCCGGCAGGCGTCCGCCGTCCCCCCGCCCGCATAGAATGAGGGCGCCTGGATGGACCGGGCTGATTTCTGGTGTGCGGGGGACGTATGAAGAGGGGTCTCGTTCTGGCGGTGGGGGCACTGCTGATGGCGGCGCCGGCGTGGGCGCAGATGGGCAAGCCCGTGTCGGAGGTGGTGGAACTCGAGCTGCTGACGCACGCCGAGGTGGCCCAGCGGCAGGCCGACGGCTGGACGCGCGTCATCATCGCCAATGGCGGCACCGAGGAGCGCGGCCCGCAGAACATCCTCGGCGGCCACACGATCATGGCCCGCGCGACGGCCATCGAGGTGGCCAGGCAGGTGGGCAAGACCTTCGTCGCCCCCGTGATGCCCATCGACGTCGGCGCGACGGGCGTGGCCGAGGGCACCAACACGCCCGGCGGCATCACGCTGCCGCCCGAGGTCTTCAAGCAGCTCAAGATCGCCGAGATCGAGAGCATGGCGTGGAGCGGCTTCAAGGACATCTTCGTGATGGGCGACCACGGCGGCGGCCAGCGGATGATGAAGGAAGCGGCCGACGAGATGACCGCCAAGTACGCCTCGCGCGGGATCAAGGTGCACTACGTGGACGCCTTCTATGCGAAGTTCCAGGACGACGTGCAGATGTACCTGTACGAGCACAAGCTGCCCGTCGGCGGTCACGGCGCGATGATGGACACGTCGAAGATGCTGTTCCTCGAGCCGACGCCCGGCGTGTACGTGCGGCCCCTCTACAAGACGGTGCCCTTCGACCCGACGGGTCAGACCAACGACGAGTGGAAGGCCGCGCGTGACGCCCGCATGGCGCGCGAAGCCGCCATCGCCGCCGGCCAGACCCCGCCGCCGCAGCAGCGCCGCCAGCGCCCCGCCCCGGACCCGAACGCGCCGCCCAAGGTGAACAACGGTCTGACGGGCGACCCGCACCAGTCGTCGAAGGAACTGGGCAAGGTCTTCCACGAGATCGGCGTGCGGAACACCGTGGCGCAGATGAAGGAGATGCTCGCCGCCGAAGGCGCGAGCCGCAGATAAAACCGGGGCCGCAGATTACGGGGATGCCGGCCGCAGATAGCAGGGATGGCGCAGAGAGTCGCTCAATGCGCCATTCCAATGCGCCATTCAGAATGGCCTAGTGTCCCAATGGCGCATTCATTGGCGAGCGCGGACCGAGCGGATGCACGGCGGCCCGGCCGGCGGGCCGTTGGCGGCCGCCGCGGGGGAGGCTGACACAGAGCCCGAGGCGCAGACTCGGCGATGTTCGAGCCGGGGCGTCAGGCGGGCGAGTTCGCCTCATCGAATGAGGGCCGAGGGCTCTGTGACCGGCGGACGCCGCCGGCCCGCCGGGCCGGGCCGTCGCGCAGCCGCGACACACGCGCGGTCCTCAATGTCCCAATACACAATGCCCCGATCAACGGGGAAAGGAGCCGCGATGACCCGAACGGCTGGAGCCGCCCTTCTCACGGCACTTGGTCTCGCCTCCCTGGCGTGGCAGCCGGTGGCGCACTCGCAGGCGCCGGCCTTCGACATCGTCATCCGGGGCGGGCGCGTGGTGGACGGCACCGGCAGCCCGTGGTTCGCGGCCGACGTCGGGATCGCGGGCGACAGCATCGTGGCGGTGGCGCCGCGCCTCGAGCCGGGCGGCGCGCGTGTCATCGATGCTGGCGGCCTGGTCGTGGCGCCCGGCTTCGTGGACATCCACTCCCACGCCGAGCGCGACGATGGCCAGGGCATCGTCGGCAACCCGGCGGCCGAGAACGACGTCCGCCAGGGGGTGACCACCGTCATCGCCAGTCCGGACGGCGGCGGCCCCGTGGACATCGGCGACTACCTCGGGCGGATCGAGGCGGCGCGTCCGGCCATCAACGTCGGCGCCTTCATCGGGCACGGGTCGGTCCGCAGCGCCGTCGTCGGACAGGCCAACCGCGTGGCCACGGCGGACGAACTGGAGCGCATGAAGGCGCTGGTGCGCACCGGGATGCGCGAGGGCGCGTTCGGGTTGAGCACGGGGCTCTTCTACGTGCCCGGCAACTACGCCCCGCTCGACGAGGTCGTGGACCTGGCGCGCGTGGCCGGAGAGTCGGGCGGCATCCACCAGTCGCACATGAAGGACGAGGCCACGAAGGTCCTCGACAGCGTGCGCGACACGATCGCCATCGGCGAGCGCGGCGGCCTGCCGACGCAGGTGACCCACCACAAGATCATCGGCAAGGCCAACTGGGGCCGCAGCACCGAGACGCTGCGCCTGATCGACGAGGCACGTGCGCGCGGCGTCGACGCCACCATCGACCAGTATCCGTACACGGCCTCGAGCACGTCCATCCAGGGCGGCCTCATCCCGCAGTGGGCGCAGGCCGGCGGCCGGGAGGCCATGCTGAAGGGCCTGCGCGACGAGACCACGCGCGGCAAGGTCCTCGAGGCGGTCGCCTCGTCCATCGAGAACGACCGCGGCGGTGGCAACCCCGCCAACGTCGTGCTGGCGGCGTGCGGCTGGGATCAGAGCCTGGCGGGCAAGAGCGGCCGACGTCCTCCGCGACCGCGGCCGCCCGGTCACGATTCCGCGCGCGGCCGAGCTCGTCGTGGAGATCGTCGAGAAGGGCGGCTGCAGCGCCGTGTACCACGCCATCAACGAGGACGATCTCGTGCGCATCATGCAGCACCCTGCCACGATGATTGCGTCCGACGCGGCGCCCGGCATGCCGGAATTCGGCCGCGACGTCCCGCACCCGCGCGCCTACGGCACCTTCGCGCGCGTGCTTGGCTACTACGTGCGTGAGAAGCACGTGCTGACGCTCGAAGAGGCGGTGCGCAAGATGGCGGGTTTCCCGGCCGCCCGTCTCGGCCTGTACGACCGCGGCCTGATCCGCGCGGGCATGAAGGCCGACCTCGTCGTCTTCGACCCGGCCACGGTCAAGGACCTCGCCACCTTCGAGAAGCCGCACCAGTACGCCGTCGGGGTGTCAACGGTCCTGGTGAACGGCCAGTTCGCGCTGCGCGACGGCGCGATGACCGACACCCGAGCCGGCCGCGCCCTCAGACACGGCTCGTAACGCCGAGCCGCAGATTTCGCACAGATGGCGCGGATGGAACGGTCTCTCATTCCGTATGAGCGATTGCCTCATTCCGAATGCGCCAATACCAATGCACCAATGCCCCAATGGCGCAATCACAAGAGGACGCGCGGGTGACGTGGCGGGGTGCGTGGCCGGCGGGCGGCCCGTTGGCGGCCGCCGCGGAGCGCACCGACACAGGGCTCGAGGCGCAGACTCGGCGATGTTCGAGCCGGGGCGACAGCGTGGGCGAGTTCGCCTCAGCGAATGGGGGCCGAGAGACCTGTGACCGGCGGACGCCGCCGGGCCGCCGGCCGGCTACGCATCCCGCCACGTGGCCCGCCCGGCAATGCCCCAATGCCCCAATGCCCCAATCAAGGCGTATCATCGAAGGCCATCCCTGCATCGGGCCCGCGCGCGTGCCGGCCGGTCGCAGCCCCATGGAGTTGCCGTGATCCGTCCGCTGTGCGCCCTGCTTGCCGCGTCGCTCTCGATCGCCCTCGTCGAGGCCCGCCAGAAGCCGTTCGAGCCCGACCCGCCGATGACGTGCGATGCCTGCGCGGAGTGGAACGCGCCGCAGAAGCCGTTCAAGGTGTTCGGCAACACGTACTACGTCGGGTCGGCCGGGTTGTCGAGCGTGCTCGTCACCGGCGACCAGGGCCACGTCCTCATCGACGTGGCGCTCACGCAGAGTGCGCCGCTCATCGACGCCAACATCCGCGCGCTGGGATTCAAGACCAGCGACATCAAGCTGATTCTCACCTCGCACGCCCACTACGACCACGTCGGCGGCGTGCGCTCCATGCAGCGCCACACCGGCGCCACCGTGGTGAGCAGCGCCCGCGGCGTCGAGGCGCTGCGCCTGGGCAAGCCGACCGCCGACGACCCGCAGGCGGGCACCGGCGCGTTTCCAGCCGTCACCACCAACCTGCGCGTGGCCGCCGACGGCGAGACCCTGCGGCTCGGCTCGATCGCCATCACGGCCCACTACACGCCGGGACACACGCCGGGGGCGACGAGCTGGACCTGGCAGTCGTGCGAGGGGGCGCGGTGCCTCTCCGTGGCGTACGTCGACAGCCTCACGGCCATCTCCGACGACGGCTATCGGTTCAGCGGTGACGCCAGCCACCCGGGCATCGTGGACGCGTTCCGCCACTCGCTGGACGTCGTGGACAATCTCCCCTGCGACATCGCGCTGACGACGCACCCGTCGGCGTCGGGGATGGAGAAGAAGGTGCAGGCGCGTGAGGCGGGAGCGGCGCAGGACCCGTTCATCGATGCCGGCGCCTGCCGTGCGCTGGCGCGGTCGGCGCGCGCCGGGCTCGACGCGCGGATCGCCAAGGAAGGGGCACGCCGCTAGCCGGTGGCGCGCCCCATCCCCTCCTACATCTTCGCGAGCTCGTCGTAGGCAATCGTCAGCGCCAGGCCCAGGCGGGCCTTGGTGCCGCCGAAGTGCTCGAAGCCGGGCAGGACCTCCACCTTCGACAGCGCCTCACGCGTGCGGCCGTCCTTGCGGGCGCGCGCAGCGTAGTCCACGACCGCCGACAGGTAGTCGCGCTGGTACAGCAGGTCGGGCCGCGTCCCGATGAACGGATAGCCCGCCTCCGCGTGTCCGTAGACGTAGAGGGCATCGGCGGGAAAGTGCGGCGCCATCTTCTCGAGCACCGTGATCCAGCCGTGCACCGTGCCGCCCGCGGGCGCGTCGCAGTTGGGATAGCCGCGGTTGTTGAGCAGGTCGCCGAGGTGCACCACGTTGGCCTGCTCGAAGTGGATGGAGGCGTCGCCGCCGGTGTGTGCCGGGCCCCAGTGGCGCGCGCTGACGGTTTCGTCGCCCACGGTGACGCGCCAGGTGTCGGTGAAGGTCTCGTCGGGCAGCGTCACCTCGGCCTTGCTCCGCTCCGCGGCCGTGCGCTGGTGTTCTCCTTGGAGCGCGCGTGCGCGACGATCTTCTTCGCGGCCGCCTTCAGCACCGTGTTGCCGCCCGTGTGATCGGGGTGGTGATGGCTGTTCACCACGACGTCGATCTGGCGGGGGCTGCGCTCCTTGATCCCGCTCACCAGGTTGGGAGCCGTGTCGGCGAACTGCGTGTCGACGACCAGCAGCCCGTCGCCGTTGATGAGCCAACCGATGGTTCCACCGCGCTGGTTGAAGATGCCGACGTTGCGGCGCAGCGGCGTGAACAGGGCTGGCGCCGGCGGCGGCGTGGCGGGTGCGCCGCCCTGCTGCGCCGCGGCAGGCACCGCGGCGGCCGGGACGGCCAGGGCCGACGCCCTCACGAAATCGCGACGTGTCCAGGTCATGGAGCCTCCAGCCGCGGATTATACGGCCGCGGGGCGCGGCGTGCGGCCGGGGGCGGTTGACAGGGTGGCGCCCCGGGAGAACGATGGGACGGCATGCGATACCCCCTGCTCGTCGCCGCGTGTGTGGCCGTGGCCACCGCCGTGTCGGCGCAGGCGCCTGCCGTGCTTCGGGTGACGGTGTCCCTGCAGGACGAGGCCGGCCGCGTCATTCCCGTCGCCCGTCACGCGCTCCTCATCAGCGACGACCCACCGACGGCCGCGCCCCGCCGCGTCGTCACCGGGCCGGACGGCACGTTGAGCGTCACCCTCAAGCCTGGCGCCTACGTCGTCGAGTCGGACCGGCCGGCGGCGTTTCTCGGCAAGGCGTATCAGTGGACCGAGTTCGTGACGCTCGCCGCGGGCGCCGAGGTGGCGCTCGGCCTGTCCGCGGCCAACGCGTCCCTGTCCGAGGTCCCGGTGGAACCGGCCACCGGGAGTGCGGCGCCAGAGGCCAGCGATACGTCGTTCCTGCTCGCCCGCTGGCAGGAGAGCGTCGTGGCCGTGTGGGCGCCGACGGCCCGCGCAACGGCGTTCCTCATCGACCAGCGGGGCCTGCTGGCCACCAGCGCGCATGCCGTCGGCCGCTCCTCGCAGGTGGACGTGCAACTGTCCGACACTCTCGCGGTGGCGGCGCAGGTGGTGGCCAGGGACCCCGGCGGCGCAGCCGCCATCCTGCGGGTGCATCCCGACGTGGTGGCCGGCCGGACACCGATCCCCCTGGACTGCGCGCCGGCATCGCGACCCGCGCTCGGGGACGGCGAGGAGGTGACGACGCTCGTCTCGTCGGTGCGGCGGGCAACGGACCAGACATGGGGCGAGGTCACCCTGCTCACGCCGCGTGGCATCGAGACGGACCTCCGCGTGCCCTTCGGCGGGGAGGGCGGCCCGGTCTTCAACGCGAAGGGCGTCGTCGCCGGGCTGACGTGGCTCCGTGATGACGACGCGGGCATGCGCGCGCGGGATGTGCTGGTGGTGCGTGCGGGCATCGTGTGCGACGCCCTGGCCGCCGCGAGTGCGGCGCTGGCGGAGACGCCGCCGGATGCGGCGCCGGTCCCGGTGGATCCGGGGCGGGCCTTCCCCGTGTCGTCCGATGCCGCCGTCTCCGACACCCCGCCCCCCACCGTCTCGTCGTCGGGCTTCGACGTGGCGTTCATCACGCCGCCCATGGTGGTGGGTGCGCAGCAGCGGGCGGACCGGACGGGGGGCGCGACCGGCCGATCGCCTGAGGCCGAGGCCGTGCTGGGCCGGCTCACCGACTTCGGCGACTGGTCCGGGTACTTCGCCGACGTGCCGGCCGTGCTGGTGGTGCGCGTGACGCCGCGGCTCGTCGAGGGCTTCTGGAAGCGCCTGGCGCGCGAGGCCGCGCGCACGCAGGGCGCGGTGCTCCCGCCGCTGAAGGACTTCAAGGCCAACTTCGCGAGCCTGCGCGCGTCGTGCGGCGAGACGGAGATCCGGCCGCTGCATCCATTCGTGCTGGAGCACCGGACGCGCGGGACCGATGTCGTGCGCGAGGGCCTGTACGTCTTCCCGCCGGACGCGCTGGCGCCGCAGTGCGGCCGCATCACGCTGACGCTGCAGCCCGAGACGGGCGCGGCCGAGACGATGACGCTCGACCCCGCCCTCGTCGAGCGGCTCTGGGCCGACTTCACGCCGCTGCGGACGCCGGTCCGTTAGCTACACTACGGGCATGGCTCTCTCCTGGCATCGTGAATCGCTGCCGCAGTGGGATGCGGACAAGCAGCGGATCGTGGGCGGCGCGCCGGCCGGGGTCTTCACCGTCGCCGACTCGGCGCCCGGCGCGGCCCTTCCCGGCGACTGGTGGCGGGTCGAGGACGGCGGCACGGTCGTCGGCTACGGCTGGATGGACTACTCGTGGGGCGACGCGGAGGTGCTGCTGGCGGTGGACGCGTCGCGCCAGCACGCGGGTGTCGGCACCTTCGTCCTCGATCGGCTCGAGGAAGAGGCGGCGTCACGCGGGCTCAACTACCTCTACAACGTGATCCCGGCGACGCATCCCGACAAGGATGCGCTGCGACGCTGGCTCCTGCGCCGCGGATTCGTCGGATCGGTGGAGGGCGACCTCTTCAAGCGGACGGTGCACACGGAACGGCGCCACAGATGACGCCACACAGATGACGCAGAGGGGCCGCAGATGGGCCGCAGATGGCGCAGATGGCGCAGAGGGCGCAGATGAGGCGGAGGCGCAGATGAGGCAGAGGGGGAGGGTGCCATACTAGACGACAGTCCGCATGTCCGATTCTGAACGCCCACCGCTCACGCACCTGCTCCAGCAGTGGAGCCTTGGTGACAGCGAGGCGTTCGAACGGCTCGTGGCCGAGGTGTACCCCGAGTTGCGAGCCATGGCCGGCCGTCACTTCGACGGCAGCCGGAGCGGGACGATTCAGGCGACCACGCTCGTGCACGACCTCTACCTCCGCCTCCTTCGCCAGGGGCGTGCGAGTTTCCCCAACCGGCGCGCCTTCTTCGGCTTTGCGGCCGAGGCCATGCGCCACATCCTCATCGACCACATCCGATCCCGCGACGCGCAGAAGCGCGGTGCGCGCCGGGTCAGGGTGCCGCTCACCGAGGATCTGCAGCTCGAGGATCCCACCAGCGCGAGTCTGCTGGATCTAGACCGGGCGCTCGACGAGCTGGCGGCCTTCGACCCGCGCAAGGCGGAGCTGGTGCGCCTCTGTGCGTTTCTCGGGTGCGGGCGTGCCGAGGCCGCCGAGCTGCTCGACATCTCCCTCGCCACGGCCAAGCGCGACCTGCGCGTGGCCCGTGCGTGGCTGTCCCACCGGCTGCAGATCGAGCCCTCGCCGGAGGGGTGAGCGCCCCCGGCGCGCCGCGACGTCTCGAGCGTGCCTCGCGGTCGGCGCCCTGTCGCCTGTTATCCTTCCTAGCTGCATGGCCAAGCGCCCGCCCGAACCTTCGCTCTTCGACGACGCCGCGTCCCCGCCGGATTCTGCCGCCCCACCGCCGGCCCCGCCCAGGGGAGGGGGGCCGCCCGCGGCGCCGCCGCCCGAAGGGCCCACCGACGTCGCGCTCCACGAGGCCGCGCAGTCGCGCTACCTGAACTACGCGCTGTCGGTCATCACCTCGCGCGCCCTGCCCGACGTGCGCGACGGCCTCAAGCCGGTGCAGCGCCGCATCCTCTACACGATGTGGCAGCAGAACCTCACGGCCGACGCCAAGCACCGCAAGTGCGCCAAGGTCGTCGGCGACGTGATGGGCAACTACCACCCGCACGGCGACACCGCCATCTACGACACGCTGGTGCGCATGGCCCAGCCGTTCTCGCTGCGCTGCCCGCTCGTGGACGGCTCCGGCAACTTCGGGTCGCTCGACGGCGACGCGGCCGCCGCCATGCGGTATACGGAGTGCCGCCTGGCGCGCCTGTCCGACGAGGTGCTGCAGGAGATCGAGCAGGAGACCGTCCACTTCCGCGCCAACTACGACGGCACGCGGCAGGAGCCGGTCGTGCTCCCTCGCGCATCCCAAACCTGCTGGCCAACGGCGCCACGGGCATTGCCGTCGGCATGGCCACCAACATTCGCCGCACAACCTGCACGAGGTCTGCACCGCGCTGGTGAAGCTGCTGGACGATCCCGATCTGTCTTCACTGGCGTTGTGCCGTTGGGTGAAGGGCCCGGACTTCCCGGACCGGCGGGCACATCCTCAATTCCCCGGCGGAGCTCAAGGAGATCTATCGCACCGGCTCGGATCCGCATCCGCGGCACGTGGGAGACCGGTGGCGCCACGCGCAGCAGCAAGATGGTCTACATCACCAGCGTGCCGCATGGCGTCAACAAGGCGCAGCTCGTGCAGCAGATCGGCGACGTGGTCAGAAGCCGCAAGATGCCGCACCTGGTGGACGTGAAGGATCTCTCCACCGACGACGTGCGAACGAGCTGAGCTCAAGGGCGGCGCCGATGAGAACCTGGTGATGGCGCACCTCTTCAAGCACACGCCACTCCAGACGACCTCGCCGTCAACATGACGTGCCTGGTGCCGACCGAGAACCCGAGGTTGCGTCGGCCGGAACGGCTGATCTCAAGCAGCTCCTCTGGCACTTCCTGCACTTCCGGCTCGACGTGGTGACCAGCCGGCTCGAGCACGAGCTCGCGCAGCTCCAGAAGCGGATCCACATCCTCGAGGGCTTCGAGAAGATTCTTCGGGACGCCCTCGACGAGATCATCCGCATCATCCGAAAGTCGGACGGGTGAAGCGCCGACGCGGCCGAGAAGATCATCGCGCGCTTCGAGCTGACGCCGACCAGACCGACGCCATCCTCGAGCTCAAGCGTACTGGCTGGCGCGCCTCGAGATCCCCGTGGATCCAGAACGAGCTGGGCGACAAGCGGAAGCGCGCCTCGCCAGATCACCGCGCTGCTCGGGGACGATGCCGGACGCTGGACACTGGTGCGCGACGAGATCGTGGAGGTCCAGAAGGTCCTACGGCGACCCGAAGTCGAACCCGCGCCGGACGCGGATCGAGGAAACCGAGGAGATCGAGTACTCCGCCGAGTCGTTCATCGTGGACGAAGACAACGTGGTCATCGTGTCGAGGGACGGCTGGGTGAAGCGGCAGAAGGAAGTAAAGGACCTGGGGACCACGCGCCTGCGGGAAGGTGAGGATGTGGTGCTGGCCGCGGTGGCTGGCAGCACCTGCGCGACGGCGGTGTTCTTCAGCAACTTCGGCACGGCATACACCGCCCGGATCGTGGACATTCCCGCGTCCACCGGCTACGGCGAGCCCGTGCAGAAGCTCTTCAAGTTCAAGGACGGCGAGCGGGTGATTGCGGCGTTCAGCTCGATCCACGGCGTGCGTGCGGCGACATCGGCTACACGCCGGACACCGACGACGAGCCGCCAGGGACAGCGCCGCAAAGCGGGGCGAAGGCCGCGGACGAGGAGGACGTGGAGGCGCTGCCTCACCACGCACTGGCCGTGACCAGTGACGGCTACAGCCTGCGCTTTTCCCTGGCGGGCTTCGTCGAGCCCAGCACGCGAGCCGGACGCCGCTACGCCAGGGTGCCGGACGGGGCGGAGGTCGTCGCCGTCGCGAAGACGACGGGCGAGGAGACCGTGATTGCGGCCACCAGGGACGCGCGCGCCATGCTCTGCCGCGCCGACGAGGTCAACTTCCTCGCCGGACCGGGCCGCGGCGTGATCCTGATCAAGCTGCAGGACGACGACCGCGTGCTCGGCGCCATCGTGTCCACGGGGGACCGGGACCTCATGACGGTGGAGACCACGCGCGGCAGCGAGCAGACGGTCAGCACCGCGAAGTACGAGGTGACCGGCCGCGGCGGGAAGGGACGGGAGCTCATGCAGCGGGGCGGCTTCACGCGCGTGATTCCCGCCGACCTCGCCCTTCCCGTCCTTCCGGAGTCGTAGGGGGATGTTCGCGGCCGTGCGTGTGGTTGCGGCGATGATCGTTGCGCTGGCCGTGGGGGTCCAGGCGCTGCCGCCCCTCACCCCGGTTGACGAGGGGCCGCGCGACGCGTCGTTCCTCGCCTTCCGCACGGCGCTGCTGGACATCATCGCCCGCAAGGACGCGGGCGCGCTCGACGGCATCGTGGACCCGAACATCCGCATCAGCTTCGGAGACGAAGGCGGCCTCGACGCGTTCAAGGCGATGTGGAAGCCGGAGGAGGCGGCATCGCCGCTGTGGAACGAGCTGCGGCGGCTGCTGCGGCTGGGTGGCACGTTCACGGGCCCGGACGCGTTCGTGGCGCCGTACGTCTTCGCCCGCTGGCCGATGGACGTGGACGCCTTCACCCATGTGGCCATCATCGGGTCTCGCGTACACGTGCGTGCGCGGCCCGGCCTCGACCAGCCGATCCTCGACACGCTCAGCTACGCCATCCTGCCGCTCGCCGATGCGTCGCCGGAAACGGATGGCTGGACGGCCGTGGGTCTGCCCGGCGGCCGCCGGGGCGTCATCGCATCGTCGCTGGTGCGCAGTCCGCTGGACTACCGTGCGTTCTTCAGTCGCGTGGACGGGCGCTGGCGCATGGCGATGCTGGTGTCAGGGGACTGAGGCCGCCCGTCTCGCCGGAGTGGCCGCGGCGTGTGTCAGCGCGCGTCAGGCGGGGGACGCCGGTGCCCGTGCTCGAACCACACGTGCACGCTGTCGCCGTCGCCGGCCATCAGGTCCAGCAGCGTGCGCACCAGGAGGATGAGCCCCGCCATCTCCAGCGTTTCCTCGATCGTGACGAGGAGGCCCCAGCCCAGCGTGCGATGGTGCCCGTACATCTCGTCCCACCACCCGCCGAGCATCTCCATGCCGACGGCGCCGAGGAGGTACACGATGATGGCGACCGCGAGGCGCGTCCTCGGCCGTCGCGCGAGGCGGCTCCACACCGGGAGCACGCGCCAGGCGAGCACGGCGACGGGCGCGATGTAGGCGATGAACCACGGGTAGAACAGCGGGCCCGACGTGCGCAGCGTGTGGCGAATGGGCTCGGTGAACCGCTCGTGCACGCTGAACATCTCGTCGTAGGCGAGGAACACGAACACGGCGGACAACAGGACCCACGCGCCGCGCCTGGGGTCGCGCGACGTGCGGCTGGTGAGCGCGAAGAGGAGCCCGTTGGTCAGGAGCAGGAGCCCGGAGAAGAAGCTGGGGATGTTGCCTTCGCCGTCCAGGTCGAACAGCGGTACGAGCCCGAAGAGGTAGTCGTGGCCGGTGGCGACGGCGACGCCCAGGAGCGCGAGATGGATGACGGCCAGGGCAACGGCCACACCTGCCAGGACGCCGACCGTGAGGTCGGGATTGATGACGATGTTCCGGCGTGCGTCTCTCATCGGGCGTCAGCCGCGGCGGCTGCCTGGCGCATGTGCAGCCACACGTACAGGAACGCCGCGATGCCAATCATCAGTTCCACCACCTCGGACGTACGCTGCATCAGGAAGTCGAAGCGTTCCTCGATGGGCCAGATGTCATTCCACACGTCTATGGCCGCGTGCGCGGTGATGAGCCCGAACCACGACAACAACACGCGTGGTACCGCCACCCGCTGCCAGCGCGCGTCGGACCCGAGCGCGATACCGACGAGGCCGCCGACGCCGAACACGAGACGCATCCACTCGGAGCGGCCCTGCAGCGGCCCGATGTTGTGCAGGTTGGCCTCGCCTTGCGCGTTCACCGCGTCGAGCAGCGGAGGCGTGTCGAAGCCGAGAAACCGCTGGCCCCAGGACACCTCTTCCATCGCGACGAGCAGGAGACCGAACCCGAACGTGCAGAAGAACGCGGTGGTCCACGCCGGGGTCCGCGTGCGCCCCGACAGGCCCAGGCGAAGCGCCAACCCGCCGGCGGCTGCGAGGAACAGGAACGTGAGTTGCTCGACGGGACGGTCTTCCTGCAGCATCCAGAGGGTCGTCGCGCGAGTAACCCTCGGGACGAGTAATGCGACGGTTCCACCCAGCAGCAGGAAGGGGGCAATCGACAGGCGCGCATTATACCAGCGGACCGCGCGATGCCGGCCGGGCGCGCGTATGCGGGTTACGCGGATCGCCCTCGTCGGAATCGGCGCAGCCGGCCGATGACGCTGAGGGCAAGGCGGCGCACAGGCCCGGGGCAGTAGCTGAGGCCCTGCAACAGCGTGTGGGGATGGCCGGCCTCCGCCGCGCGCGCGAGATACCGGCGCGCCCGCCGTGCGTAGCGCCGGCGGGTGGCTGCGCTCCCGCCGGGATACAGCAGCAGCGGGACGGCGACCGCCCGGCACAACTCGGACAGATGGTGATTCAGGCGCGCCTCGTGCGCGCGAAAGTACGCCTCGTCCGCATGGGCGTGCGTCGTGAAGACGCGCAGCAGCATCTGCTGCTTGCGGATCCACGTGTACTTGCCGGACGCGCCCGCCCGGTCCGACAGCTGGCCCTCGTGGTAGCGCAGCCAGTAGGTGGGCACGTCCACGAACGCGGCCACGTGATGCCGGCACCGGCGGAGGGCGAAGTCCAGCTCCTCGAACAGCCACAGGTGCTCGTCCTGGTAGCCGACCTCGTCGAGCAGTGCCCGGCGGAACACGATGCTGTTGGTGAACACGATGGTGCGCGTGAGGTAGGCGTCGAAGAGGGGCGCAATGTAGAGCCGCGCCCCGTCGATCGGCGCGCCCTCGAGGACGGCGACCAGGCCCTCGTCGTCGAGGGGGCGGCCGCGGCCGAACGCCGGGCCGTAGCCCTCGCGGATGCCGCGGAAGCCGGAGGCGTGTGCGCGGAGGTGCCGGCGCTCGATCGGGCCGCGCGCGTCGAAGGCCGAGAACTCGGTGCAGACGAGCCCGACCTCGGGGTGACGGTCGAGCACGGCCGCCTGCAGGGCCAGCTTCCACGGATCGTACCGATCGTCGGAGTCGAGGAAGGCGATGTAGCGGCCGCGGGCGTGCCGCATGCCCGCGTTGCGCGCGTGCGCGGGGCCGCCGTGCGCCGTCTGCAGGCACGTGACGCGATTCCCGTAGCGCGCCAGTCGCTTCAGCGTGTCGTCCTCCGAGCCATCGTCCACGACGATGATCTCGACGCCGGGCAGCGTCTGCGCGAGGACGCTGTCCACGGCCTCGGTGACCAGGTCCGCCCGGTTGAACGTGGGAATGACGACGCTGACCGGCGGGGCGCCCGTGGCGGGGGTCATGGCGCCCAGGCGCTCAGCGTGCCAGCTCCCGTGCGACCGCGCGCAGCACGGCACGCACCTTGTTGACCTCGCGTCGCAGGCCCGCGGCCGCGAATCCACGGAGCTCCGGCGGCAGCGCGGGGATGGCCGCCGCGCCCTCCAGGCGCGGGACGATGCCCAGCTTCAGCGCCGGGTCGTGATCGAAACGCTCGCCGCGCGAGTAGTTGAGCGGCACCAGCAGCCGCGCCACGCGCCGGAGGGTGGCGTTCAGACGGGCGGCGAGCGCGTGGTCGTCCGCGGCTGCCGCCACCCGGGCCTCTGCCTCCGCCCGCCACGCGCGGACGCCATCTGCCAGGCGTGCCATGTCGGCCGCGACCGGCTCCAGGTTGACGATGCCGCCGGCGGCCTGGTGATAGCCGTCCACCGCCGTCCGCATCTCGTCGAGGGCGGCGGCGTAGTCGAAGGGATGGAGCGGCGCGTTCAGGATCCGGACGATCGTCGTCAGGTACACCGCGAGATCGCGGCGCAGGATCTCCAGGTCGGCGACCGGCATCAGGTCGTCCACCGTGTGCCACGCGATGTTGCCTCCGCAGCCGCCGACGGCGTAGTAGCCGCGGCGTGCGCGTTCCTCGGCGGGGATGTTGGAGAGGAGCATGTAGAGACCAGTGGGGCCGATCTGGTTGAACGAGTAGTCGCCGGCGCGGAGGGGGCGCACACGGGCTGAACCGAGGCCGAGGGCATCGTGGATGGAGGCACGGCAAAGCGCGTCGGCCTCCGCCATCCACATGACCTCCTCGTACGCTGTCGCGTCGGCGCACCCCGGCGAGTCGATGTCGAGCTGCGCGATGCAGTGTTCGTCGAGCTCGTCGGCGAAGGTGTCGGCGTACCAGGTCGATCCTGCGTAGCGTCCCGTGGAGTGGCCGGGCCACCAGGCGATGCGCACGGTCCGCGCAAGGCGGCCGCGGAGCCCCCACAGCACGCGCGCCAGTTCCAGCAGGGCCGCGTCGCCGGTGGCGTTGTCGCCGATCCCCTCGTACCAGGAGTCGTAGTGGCCGTGCACGAGCAGGAACTCGTCAGGGGCCGTCTGTCCCGGTATCTCGACGACCGGCAGCGGGCAGCGCATCCAGCCCTCGCGCAGCCAGGTCTTGATGGACGCGCGCACGGTGCCCGCCTGCACGTCGGCGACGAGCGCCTCGCCGTCGGGGTGGTTGATGCACACCACGGGAACGCCCGGCTTCCGGCCCAGCGAGTCCAGGGTGGGCGTGCCCCAGATGGAAGTGCAGATCCCCTCGTGCACGCGCTTGCCCGGGTGGATGTAGATCTGTCCGATCGCGCCCCGGCGTTCGAAGGCGCCGACCGACGCCGGCATCGAGAAGCCCTCGGTGAGCACGATGCGGCCGCGGACCGGATCGTCGGCCCCGCCGCCGCGGGCGGCCTCGGGCAGATCGAACAGCGAGGAGGTGCCGCCGGCGTACTTCGACGGGACGTAGCAGACCTCGCCCTCGACGGGGACATCGCCCGTGGAGCGGGCCATGGCGGGCGGGCGCGCGTGCAGGGCTCGACTGGTGCCACTGCCGCTCACGTGCAACTCGGCGCGGACGGGATTGCTGATGTAGAGCTCCGGCGTGTGGACGCTGACCGGGATCCCGAGCGCTTCGAGGCGGCCGACGAGGTAGCGGGCGGCGGCGTCCTCGTCGGGCGTGCCGGACTCGCGCACCAGCGTGACGAAGCGATCGAGCAGCGCCCGCGGTTCGTCCAGCCGGACGGCGTCCCGTGCCGCGGCCTCCACGGCGTCGTCTCTGAACACGGCAAACCCTGTCGTCACGTGGTCCTCCCGGGATGTGGCGCCCCGTCACCGAAGAATATCGCCAGGTTCGCGGCCGGGGTCGGGGGCGTCATCCGGCTCACGACGATGAACACGAGCGCGCTCGTGGCCACACCAACTTCCACGGCGTCAATGCCGTGCGCGGCCGCGCTGGCCTGCAGCGTGAACGTCCAGGCGAGGCAGGCGGCGAACCCCGCTGCCATGCTCCAGATGGCGCCCTGCCTGGTGCCGCGCCGCCAGTTGAGGCCGAGCACCACGGGCACAAAGAAGAAGCTGGCGATGAACTTGGCCTGCTCCACGACGATGGCCTGGACGTCGCCGAGCCTGAGCGTGGCCAGCCAGAACGGCAGGATGCCGAGCGCCACGATCGAGATGCGCGTCACCCAGACGAGGCGGCGCTGCGACGCCTGGGGATGCACCAGCCGCTTGTAGAGATCGTGGGCGCAGGCCCCGCCCGTCACCAGCAGGATCGAGTTCACCGTGGACATGATCGCCGAGAGCATCGCCACGAGGAACAGTGAGCCGAGGATGGGCGGCATCACCGTCGCGGCCATGAGGCTGGACGCCTGGTCCGGCGAGGGCAGGTAGGGGTAGATGCCGCGGATGCCGATGCCGAGGATCGTCACGCTCGAGCCGATGACGACCTGGAACAGCATCGAGATGCCGATGGCGTAGCGGACCGTGGCGACGTCGCGCATCGAGTAGTAGCGGGTCATCTCGTAGGGCGCCGCCGCGATGCCGAACCCGAAGGCGATGCCGAAGGACACGAGCTCGCGGGCGGGGAACCACCAGCCGGTGACGCGCGGGTCGATCGAGCCGACGTACTCGCCGAGCGCGGTGAGCCCGCCCACGTAGGTGAGGACGACGGGCACGGACCCGACCAGCGCCAGCACCATGATGAGCGTCTGGATGAACTCCACGTAGGAGCTGGCGCGCACGCCGCCGAGCGCGGTGTACACGCCTGTGCTCGCCAGCAGCAGGGCCATGGCCGCCATGGGCGCCATGCCGAACACCGCCGACGCGATCTCGCCGATGGCCTGGAACTGCGCCGTCAGCAGGATCGTGTAGGTGACGACGATGAGCGCGGCGGCCAGGTGCGGGCCCCTCGCTGGCGAAGCGCGTGCCGATGTAGTCGGCGACCGTGAGCGCGCCGAAGCGGCGGAGACGGGGCGCGACGAGCAGCGCCGACGCCGCCCAGCCAGCCCAGACGCCGAACCAGATCCACGTCCAGCTGACGCCGGTGAGGTAGTGGCGGCCCAGCGTGCCGACGAACGTCCCGGCGCTGATCTGCGTTGCCGCCAGCACCGCACCGCCCACCCACGGCCGATCGTCCGCCCCGCCGCGAGGAACTCGTCCTCGCTGGTGGCGCGGAGGTATCCCCAGATCGAGATGCCGAGCACGAGCAGCAGTGCGCGCCGACGACCCGTGGGGAACACGGTCGAATCAGCGACCATGGGGACCTCGCGCGTGGTCGTCGGGTGGCGCGAGCCACGCGGGGTCGCGGCGCACTGCCGGCCCTCCTCGTCCGGCGCGCCGCCGACCAGCCCAGAGGAAGTAGACGGCGAGCCACGCGCCCGCGGCCGGAAGAAGCCGTAGAAACTCCAGCCGAAGCCCATGCCTACGTCGTCCCGGCCAGGCGCGTCCGCCACGCGAACACGGCGCTGGCCGCCAGGAGCGTGACGATCGTCACCACGTCCATGAGCCGGCCGACGTTCCACGGCCGAGCCGTTCCTGCGTCGGCATACGGCACACGCACGAAGGCGGGAAGGTGCGCGAGGGTCGCGCGGCCCTCGCCGTCGCTCCAGTCGAGAGCGGGCATCGTGCCGACCGGCGACGCTCCCTCCGGCAGCTGCACGCGCAACCGGACGTCACGGCGTGTCGTCGGCCGCTGCTTCAGGGATCCAGAGCGGGCAGCGGAACCCGCCCCGGTCCTGCGTCGCGCGGTAGTGAAGGGTGTAGCGTTCGCCGGCCGGTGCAACGGCGAGGACACGGGTGCGGCCGACAGCGGTCGCCGGGCCGGCCGCCCGTGCGCCCTCGAGGCCGATCAGGTGATCTGGCTGCCGGTGCGCGCCTCGATCCGGTGCGTGACGAGGGGCGCCTCGCCGACATCCACGCGCAGCCGGACCTCGCAGGCATCGGCCGAGACGATCTCGCACGTCCGCGTCGGCGGCACGGAGGCGCGGCATCTGGGCAGAGGCGTGTGCGGGAACGAGCGCCGCGGCCGCCGCCGCGCCGAACAGGAAGAGCCGGCAGTGCATGGGTGGAGCGTGCGGACTGTAACACGAGGGGAGTGGGGGGAGGTCGGGAGTCGAAGAGACCGTGTCGGGAGGGACCGCGTCGGGAGCCGAGGTTCTATCGGGAGGGACAATCTATCGGGAGGGACAGTCTATCGGGAGGGACAGTCTATCGGGAGGGACAATCTGTCGGGACTGGCGCATCCTTCGGGATCACGCCCTCGCGTGGGTCGCGAGTACGGCCGGGTCGTCATCCGCCATCGCCATCGTGGACGGCCAATTTCCTCGATTGCGCCATTGGACGATTGAGCCATTGGACAGATGCGGCATTGGCGCACTGGCCCCTGCCCGACTCCCGATAGACCTTCCCTCCCGAGAGCCGAAGCCTCTCCCGACCCGCACGCCCCTCCCGACGCGTTCGTCCACTCGACTCCCGACTCCCGGCAGACCTTCCCTCCCGGGAGCCGAAGCCCCTCCCGACGCGGCGGCCACTCCCGACGCGTTCGCCCACTCGACTCCCCGTTCCCGCTAACGCACCTCTCGCACCGCCTCGAGCACGCGGTCCAGCGCGTCGTAGGGAGCGAGCTCGGCGTGCTCGTAGATGTTCCAGCCGGTGAACACGGCCACCAGGTCGTGTTCCGGAACCACGATCAGGCGCTGGCCGCCGTAGCCGAGGGCGGCGAAGGCGCGCGTCGAGCCGGTCACGGTCGGCAGGACCCACCACTGGTAGCCGTACTTCCGGGAGCGGTCCATGCCCGGCCGCGTGTCGACGAGCGGCGACGTCGAACGTGCAACCCATCCCTCCGGCAGGATGCGCGTGCTGTTCCAGACGCCGTCGTGCAGGTACAGGAGGCCGATGCGAGCGAGATCGCGCGCCGTGAGGTAGAGGCCCCCTTCGGTATCGGCGAGCCCCTTCGGGGTCGTCTTCCAGTAGGTGTCCGTGATGCCGATTGGCTCGAAGAGGTGCTCCGCGGCGTAGTCGTGCGCCTGCCGGCCCGTGCCCTTGAACAGCAGGTACGACAGCAGCTCGGTGGCGCCGCTGTTGTAGACGAAGTGCGTGCCCGGCGGATCGGCCATCGGCTGGTTCAGCACGAACTGCACCCAGTCGTCGCTCCGTTCCATGCCCGCGCAGCTGTTGGCCGGGTCCGTGTAGGCCACCGTGCTCTCGTCCCATTGGATGCCCGTCGTCATCGTGAGGACGTGCTCGAGGGTCATGGCCTCGCGACGCGCGTCGTGGTCCGGAAGGTGGAAGCCCTCGAAGAGCGGGAGCACCCGGGTCTCGACCGGCGGGAGCTCGCCACGCCCGATGGCGATGCCGACCAGCGCCGAGGTCACGCTCTTGCTGACGGACTGCATGGTGTGCAGCTGGCCGTGCTGGTAGTACGGATGCCAGTCGGGATCGAAGTAGTTGTACGGCCCGCGCTCCGGTTCGCGCCCGGTGAACAGCGCGTCGAAGTCGTGGGGGTACGTCCGCTCGAACACGATGCGGCCCCTCCGCACCACGAGCATGCCCGTCACCTGCCCGCGGCTGCCGGAGGCAAACTCGGCGTCGAGTGCCGTGAGCGTCGGGCCGTCGAGACCGGCGTCCTCGGGCGTAGCCGTGGCCCACTCCCGATCGGGCCAGACGTCCTCGAGGGGGGCGGTCCTGGCCGGCGGAGCCGATTGGGACGGACCGCACGCCGCCATCGCTGCGGCCACGGAATGGACGAAGACCGTCGTGGGCATCCTGAGCATGAGGGGGAT